>CAVTHP010000001.1:0-37319 GCA_963734515.1 uncultured beta proteobacterium
TGGAGATCGTCCACGAGCCGCGCGACCTCGAGCGCTACATGAACGAGGCGGTCAAGGTGTCCAACGACAGCCCGGTGCTGCTCGACCGCTTCCTGAACGATGCGATCGAGGTCGACGTCGACGCGGTGTCGGACGGAAGCGATGTCGTCATCGGCGGCATCATGGAGCACATCGAGCAGGCCGGCGTGCATTCGGGCGATTCGGCGTGCTCACTGCCGCCGTATTCGCTGTCGCCGGCGCTGCAGGACGAGCTGCGGCGCCAGACCGTCGTCATGGCCAAGGAGCTCGGGGTCGTCGGCCTGATGAACGTGCAGTTCGCGATCCAGAACGACCGCGACCTCGGTCCCGTCGTCTATGTGCTCGAGGTCAATCCGCGCGCGTCGCGCACGGTGCCCTACGTGTCCAAGGCGACCGGGCGGCCGCTCGCCAAGATCGCCGCTCGCTGCATGGTCGGCACGACGCTGCGCGACCAGGGCGTCACCGGCGAGATCGTGCCCGGGTACTTCTCGGTGAAGGAGGCGGTGTTCCCGTTCATCAAGTTCCCGGGCGTCGACACGATCCTCGGGCCGGAGATGAAGTCGACCGGCGAGGTGATGGGCGTGGGCGAGACCTTCGCCGAGGCGTTCCTCAAGAGCCAGGTGGCCGCGGGCGTGCGGCTGCCGCACCAGGGCCGCGTGTTCATCAGCCTCAAGAACAGCGACAAGCCGCGCGCGATCGAGATCGCACGCCAGCTCGTCGCGCTCGGCTACCAGCTGGTGGCGACGCGGGGCACGGCGGCGGCGCTGACCGCCGCCGGCGTTCCGGTGACCCCGGTCAACAAGGTCGCCGAGGGCCGGCCGCACATCGTCGACATGATCAAGAACGACGAGATCGCGCTGGTCGTGAACACCGTCGAGGAAAAGCGCGCGGCCATCCAGGACAGCTACGCAATCCGCCGCGCCGCGCTGACCGACCAGGTGCCGACCTACACGACGCTCGCCGGTGCACGCGCAGCCGCCACCGGCATGGCGCACATGCGCGACCTCGTTCCGTACTCGATCCAGGCGCTGCACGCCGCGCTCTGAGGCGGGTGAGGGCGCCAAGCATTCGCATTCTTCCAGCGCATGCGATCGATGCGCAAAGATCGTTTGTCTCGCCCCGAGACGCGCGCGATCATCGTGCCATGCAGTCGATGGCGCGGGAGGATCCTACGATCGACCCGCATGCGCCAGACTCATCGATGATCGAACAGGGCATGCTCGCCGGGTGCCCGCGGAAAGGGGCTCTCATGACGTACGACAACAGGCTGCGCGGAGCGGCGATGCTGACGTTCACCGCGCTCGCATGGGGCGCGATGTTCGCGGTCGCGAAAAGCGCACTCACCACGATCGACGCCTTCCACCTCAGCGCGTTGCGCTACGGCCCGGCTGCGGTCGTGATGCTGGCGATCCTCGGGCTGGTCGAGGGCCCGCGCGCGTTGCTGCCGGGGCGCGCCGCAGGGCGCCTGTGGCTCTTCGGGACGCTCGGCTTCGCCGGCTTCTCGATCCTGGGGTTTCTCGGTCTCGCGCGCTCGACGCCAGAGCACGCCGCGATCATCGTCGCGCTGCTGCCGCTGGTCACCACGCTGATGAACTGGCTGGTGCGCGGCCGCAGGCCCACGCGCATCGGATTGCTCGCGACCTTCGTTGCGCTTGCCGGGGTCGTGCTGGTGGTCACCCGCGGCAGGCTGCAGCTCGACGGGGCGGGTTCCTGGCACGCCGACGCGCTGGTGCTCGCCGGCGCCACCTGCTGGGTCGCGTACACGATGGGCGCGGCGACGCTTCCGGAGCTGTCCGCGATGCGCTACACCGCCTTGAGCATGGCGCTCGGCGCAGTTTCCATCGTCGCGATCACGCTGGCGGCGACGCTCGCCGGCTTCGTCACGGCTCCGGCCTGGCCCCACGTCGAAGCGCTGTGGCACGACATCGCGTACCTGTCGCTGGTTGCCGGGGTGCTCGCGGTGCTGGCGTGGAATGCGGGCATCGGCGTCGTCGGCGCGACCAGCGGCGTGCTGTTCATCAACCTCGTCCCCGTCACCGCCTTTGCGATCGGCGTCGCGCAGGGCCATCGCTTCGGTGCCGCCGAGATGGTCGGCGCATCGATGACCCTCGCGGCGCTCGTTGCCAGCAGCCTCGCGGGCCGCAGCGCAGGCGCCGGTCGGCCGGCGATTGCGCACGCGTCCGGGCCCAGGCCCGGGCCCGCGCGGGCGGCGCCGGCGCTGCACCCCTGCGCTTGACGCGAGTCCCGGGCGCTGGTCGCGCGTCGGCGAATCGCGTAGAATGCTTGCTCCGGCCGGAGGCGGTTACCGCTTCCGGTCGTTCGCTTTTTGGGTGATCCGAATGAGCAAGGTTCCGATGACGGTCGAAGGTGCGGCGCGCCTCAAGGCCGAACTGCACAAGTTGAAGACGGTCGACAGGCCGTCGGTGATCCAGGCGATCGCCGATGCGCGTTCGCACGGCGACCTGTCCGAGAATGCCGACTACGACGCGGCAAAGGAGCGCCAGGGGTTCATCGAGGGCCGCATCTCCGAGGTCGAGTCCAAGCTCGCCAACGCCCAGGTCATCGATCCCGCGGCCATCGACGCCGACGGCCGAGTCGTATTCGGCGCGACGGTCGAGATCGAGGATGTCGCGAACGGCGACCGCAAGGCCTACCAGATCGTCGGCGACGACGAGGCCGACATCAAGGCCTCGAAGATCTCGGTCAATTCGCCGATCGCCCGCGCGCTGATCGGCAAGACCGAAGGCGACACCGCCGACGTGCAGGCGCCGGGCGGCGTGAAGAGCTACGAGGTCGTCGCGGTCCGCTACGCCTGATCGGGAGTCTCCGCACCCCGCCCCGTTCTCTGCCGGAGCCCGCGACCGGCCGTCGGCCCAGGAACCCAGGGCTGCGCCCCGGCGCGAAGGCCGCAGCGCTCGACCCAGGTGGTCGCGCTGGCGCGGCCGCCGACGACATCGGCGACGAGGTGGATCGATCCGCCTTCGCGGCGCGGCGGGCCGGGCACCGATCGCCTGCCTGCGGCAGAGCTAGCGCGCGCGCCGGCGGCGTGGTGCCGCAGCGCGCGGAACCCCCGTCGGCGCTTCGGCGGACGCGCCGCGCCGACGCCGGTTGCCTGCCGCCGGCGCGGTCGACGCAATGGACTCGACGGCGCGGGGGCGCCGTCCCTTCGCTGCCGGTCGCGACCCCGGCGGGCGTATCTGTTGGGGCTTGGGCGGCTTCGCCGGCCGCTTCGCCGGCCGCTTCGTGCGTGGTGCATCGACCGCCTGCGGCTCTTCGCGTTTGCGCCACAGGATCAGCAGCTTGCCCAGATGCTGCACCGGGGCGCAGGACAGTTCGTCGCAGATGCGGCCGAGCAGCGTTTCGCGCTCCGACCGATCATCGCTGAACACGCGAAGCTTGATCAGCTCGTGCGCACTGAGCGCCACGTCGATCTCGTGCAGGACGGGCGGGGTCAGGCCATGCTGTCCGATGGCGACGACCGGGTGCAGATGATGTGCGCGGGCACGCAGCTCGCGGCGGAAAGCGGGGGTCAGGGTTTGCATCACCGAATTCTAACGTCCGCGGCCGCCCGGGCGTCGCCGAGGCGACGGTCGCCGGCGCGATGCTAGGATGCCCGCTCGAAGGTTCGAGGTTCCGCCGGTGATCGTTGCTCTCAATCGAGGATTTGCCTCCACGCTCGCGCCGCGCCGCGCCGGCCTGGGGTGCCGAGAGACCATGTCGACGACGGGGTCGTCGATCCGCCCGGAAGGCCGCTCCCGCAAACCCCGCGCGCAAGACCGGCGATGAGCGGTCCCCTCAATCCCGCCCGCAAGAAGCACCGGTTCGGCAAGGCGTGGATGCACGAGCACGTGACCGATCCTTATGTGCGCGAGGCGCAGCGGCGTGGCTATCGCTCGCGCGCCGCGTTCAAGCTGCAGGAGCTCGCCGAACGCGACCGGCTGCTGCGGCCGGGCATGACGGTCGTCGACCTCGGCGCGGCACCGGGAAGCTGGCTGCAGGTCCTGCGCGAGCGCCTCGGACCCGGCGGCCGAATCGTCGCCATCGATCTGCTGCCGATGACCCCGGTCGCCGGGGTCGAGTTCGTCCAGGGCGATTTCGCGTCGGACGAGGGCATCGCCGCCGTCGAACAAAAGCTCTCAGGATCGCCGGTGGACCTTGTGCTCTCGGACCTGTCCCCCAACCTTTCGGGGATCGAGTCTGCCGACCAGGCAAGGAGCGTCCATCTTGCGGAGCTTGCGCTGGAATTCGCGCGCACCCACCTCCAGCCGGGGGGCGATCTGGTGATCAAGGTGTTCCAGGGGGCGGGACTTGCGGAGTTTCAGCGTCTGGTCGCGCGGCATTTCACCAAGGTCTACCTGCGCAAACCGAAGGCCTCGCGCGATCGCAGCCGCGAACATTACGTGGTCGCCAAGGGCCTGCGGGAACAGGGATGAATGTCGCTTCCGGGAGACAGGTTCGTGATTCAGGCTGATTGTGGTCGAATTGGCACGATTACTGCGGCAACGGTCGCGACGCGGTGTCGAATCGACGGTAAAATGGGCGCAGGTTCGGCTTCGGGGTCGTCCGCGGCGATAGCGCAGGGTAGTTGGTGCCGCACCGATGTGCGGCAGGTGCCGGTCACGGGACCGGCCGGAAGGAGTTTGGTTTGAACAACCTCTTGAAGAATATCGGCGTCTGGCTGGTGATCGGGCTGGTCGTCCTGACGGTCGTCAAGCAGTTCGATTCGCGCCAGACCGCGAAGGACACCGTCGCGTACTCCGATTTCATGCAATCGGCGCGTGACGGGCGCGTCGAATCCGCGAGCGTCGACGGCAGGACGATCAAGTGGGTGTCGACCGACAAGAAGCATTACGTCACCTACAGCCCCGGCGACATCTGGATGGTCGGCGACCTGGTCAAGGAAGGCGTCAAGGTCGAGGCCAAGCCCGAGGAGGAACAGAGCTTCCTCGCGCAGATCTTCATTTCGTGGTTCCCGATGCTGCTCCTGATCGGCGTGTGGATCTTCTTCATGCGCCAGATGCAGGGCGGGGGCAGGGGTGGCGCATTCAGCTTCGGCAAGAGCAAGGCACGCATGCTCGACGAGGCGAACAACACCGTCACGTTCGCCGATGTCGCCGGCTGCGACGAGGCGAAGGAGGAAGTCGCCGAGCTGGTCGAATTCCTGCGCGACCCCTCGAAGTTCCAGAAGCTGGGCGGCCGCATTCCGCGCGGCGTGCTGATGGTCGGCTCGCCCGGAACCGGCAAGACGCTGCTCGCCAAGGCGATCGCAGGCGAGGCCAAGGTGCCTTTCTTCTCGATCTCGGGCTCCGATTTCGTCGAGATGTTCGTCGGCGTCGGCGCCGCGCGCGTGCGCGACATGTTCGAGCAGGCGAAGAAGAGCGCGCCCTGCATCGTGTTCATCGACGAAATCGACGCCGTCGGCCGGCAGCGCGGCGCGGGGCTCGGCGGGGGCAACGACGAGCGCGAGCAGACGCTGAACCAGCTGCTGGTCGAGATGGACGGCTTCGAGGGCAGCGCGGGCGTCATCGTCATTGCCGCGACGAACCGTCCCGACGTGCTCGACCCGGCGCTGCTGCGCCCGGGCCGCTTCGACCGCCAGGTGGTCGTGCCGCTGCCGGACATCCGCGGCCGCGAGCAGATCCTGCTCGTTCACATGCGCAAGGTGCCGCTCGGGCCCGACGTCAAGGCCGACATCATCGCGCGCGGCACGCCAGGATTCTCCGGCGCCGATCTCGCGAACCTCGTCAACGAGGCGGCGCTGTTCGCCGCGCGCGGCAACAAGCGGCTCGTCGACATGCTCGATTTCGAGCGCGCGAAGGACAAGATCATCATGGGCACGGAGCGCCGCTCGATCGTGATGCCCGAGGATGAGCGCCGCAACACGGCGTACCACGAGTCGGGCCACGCCGTCGTCGCGATGCTGCTGCCCAAGACCGACCCGGTGCACAAGGTCACGATCATCCCGCGCGGCCGCGCGCTGGGCGTGACGATGCAGCTTCCCGAGAGCGACCGCTACAGCATGGACAAGGAGCGGATGCTGAACACCATCGCGGTGCTGTTCGGCGGCCGGATCGCCGAAGAGGTGTTCATGAACCAGATGACCACCGGTGCCTCCAACGATTTCGAGCGCGCGACGCACATCGCCCGCGACATGGTGATGCGCTACGGCATGAGCGACCTGATGGGCCCGATGGTCTACGGCGACAACGAGGGCGAGATCTTCCTCGGCCGTTCGATCACGCGCACCGTCAACATGTCCGAGGAGACGATGCGCAAGGTCGATGCCGAGGTCCGCGGCATCATCGACCAGCAGTACGCGCTGGCGCGCAAGCTGATCGAGGACAATCGCGACAAGGTCGAGGCGATGGCCAAGGCGCTGCTCGAGCTCGAGACGGTCGACTCCGACCAGATCGGCGACATCATGTCCGGCCAGCCGCCGCGGCCGCCGAAGGTGTCGTCGGCGGCGGCGCTGGGAACGCCGCCCGGTCCGTCGGCGCCTCCGGGCGAAGCGGCTCCGTCGGCGAATCCCGCCTAGCGTTCGCGCGGGGCCGGGAAGAGGAGGTGCGCGGCGACGTGCACCTCCTTTTCGTTTCGCCCGCCCCCCGACGCGCCACGCAAGGAATCCGATGACTCTCCTCCATTGCGGTCGCCACCGGATCGACCTGTCGGCACCCTGCGTCATGGGGATCGTCAACGTCACCGGCGACTCGTTTTCCGCCGACGGCCGGCTCGACCGCGAAGCGGCGCTCGCCCACGCGCGCCGCCTGCTCGACGAGGGCGCGGGGATCATCGACGTCGGCGGCGAGTCGACGCGTCCGGGCGCGGCGCCGGTGCCGGAGGAGGTCGAGCAGGAGCGCGTGATCCCGATCGTGGAAGCGCTGGCGGCGACGGGTGCCGTCGTCTCGGTCGACACGATGAAGCCGGCGGTGATGCGGGCCGCGATCGCCGCGGGGGCATCGATGATCAACGACGTCAAGGCGCTCGCCGCGCCCGGCGCGATCGAGGCGGTCGCCGGGAGCGATGCCGCGGTGTGCCTGATGCACATGCAGGGTGAGCCGCGGACGATGCAGCAGGCTCCGCGCTACACCGACGTCGTCGCCGAGGTCCGGTCGTTCCTCGCCGGGCGGGCGCAGGCCTGCGTCGATGCCGGCATGGCGTCCGATCGGATCGTCGTCGACCCGGGCTTTGGCTTCGGCAAGTCGGTCGCGCATAATCTCGATCTGCTGCGCCGCCTCGATGCGATCGTCGGTCTCGGGTTTCCGGTGCTGGCGGGATTGTCTCGGAAGTCGACGCTCGGGGCGCTCACCGGGCGCGACGTCGGCGGCCGGCTGTCGGCGAGCGTGGCCGCGACGCTCGCAGCCGCGCTGCGCGGGGCGCGCATCCTGCGCGTGCACGACGTGCGCGAAACCGTCGATGCACTCGCGGTCTGGCGGGCGATCGAACCGTGGACAGTACTCCAACTGCGCAAAGGCCTCGAATGAGCGACACGACCGGGAAGCAACGCCGTCATTTCGGCACCGACGGGGTGCGCGGGCACGTCGGCGAGGAGCCCATCACGCCGGAGCTGGTCCTGAAGCTCGGCTGGGCTGCGGGCCGGACGCTTGCTTCGGGCAACGCCGCGCGCGGCGAGCGCCCAGCGGTGCTGATCGGCAAGGACACTCGCATTTCGGGCTACCTGCTGGAAGCGGCACTCGAAGCGGGTCTTGCCGCCGCGGGCGTCGATGTCTACCTGTGCGGGCCGCTGCCGACGCCGGCGATCGCATACCTGACGCGCGCGCTGCGGCTGTCCGCGGGCATCGTGATCAGCGCATCGCACAATCCGTTCGAGGACAACGGCATCAAGTTCTTCTCCGAGCGCGGCGCCAAGCTTCCCGACGACGTCGAGCTCGCGATCGAGTCGGCGATGGATGCGCCGCTCGCCTGCGCGCCGCCGGCGGACCTGGGCAAGGCGTTCCGCGTCGGCGACGCGGCCGGGCGCTACATCGAGTTCTGCAAGAGCACGTTCCCGAACGAGCTCGACCTGCGAGGGCGCAAGATCGTCGTCGACTGCGCCCACGGCGCCGCCTACCACGTGGCGCCGCCGGTGTTCCACGAGCTGGGTGCCGACGTCATCGCGGTCGGCGATGCGCCGAACGGCACGAACATCAACGCTGGCGTCGGGGCGACGCATCCCGAGCACCTCGCTGCGCAGGTGCGCGCGCACGGCGCGGACCTCGGCATCGCGCTCGACGGGGATGGTGACCGGTTGCTGATGGCCGACGGCGAGGGGCGGCTCTACGACGGTGACCAGCTGCTCTACGTCATCGCCCGCGACTACCAGCGCCGCGGTGCCCTGGCCGGCGGCGTGGTCGGCACGCTGATGAGCAACCTGGGTTTCGAGCAGGCGCTCGCGAAGTCGCAGATATCGCTGGTGCGCGCGAGGGTCGGCGACCGCTACGTGCTCGAGCAGCTGATGGAGCGCGGCTGGCAGCTCGGCGGGGAGAATTCGGGGCACCTGATCTGCCGCGACAAGCACACGACCGGCGATGCGATCGTCGCCGCACTCGCGGTCCTGCGCGCCCTGATCGAGCAGAAGACGACGCTCGCCGAAGCGGCCGCGGCGGTTGCGCTGTTTCCCCAGCGGCTGATCAACGTGCCGGTGCGTCGCGGCTGGGATTGGCGCGGCAGTGCGGCGGTGAAGCGCGCCGAGCGCGCCGCGGTCGCCGAGCTCGGCGATGCCGGGCGCGTGCTGCTGCGGCCTTCCGGCACCGAGCCGGTGCTGCGCGTCATGGTCGAGGCGCGCGAGCGCAGCATGGCCGACGGACACGCCGAGGCCCTCGCGCACGCGATCGCCGAGGCCGCCGGGCAGGCGCTCTAGGGTCCGCCGATGGTCGCGGTCACGCACGCCGCGCCGCAAGCCGCCGCGCCGCCGGCGGTCGCCGCCTGGCTGGCGTCGCTGTCGCAGGTCTACACCGCTGCCGACCGCGAGCGCTTCGCCGCGGCCTACGGCATGGCCCGCGCGCGCTTCGGCGATGCGCGCGGCCACGACGGCGAGCTCCTGATCGAGACCGCGCTCGGCACCGCGACGATTCTCGCCGCCCAGCGGCTCGATCCCGATTCGCTGGTTTCGGCACTGCTGCTCGGCGTGCCCGGCGTTCCCGGCTTCGACGCCGCCGCAGTCGAGGCAGCGTTCGGCAAGGACGTCGCGACGCTGGTCGTCGACGTGGCGAGGATGGACTCGGTGCATGCCATTGCCGCGGGCGCCGACGCGCACGAACGCGCGCTGCAGGCCGAGAACCTGCGCAAGATGCTGCTGGCGATGGTCGAGGACATCCGGGTCGTCCTGATCAAGCTCGCCGAGCGCACGCAGACGATGCGCTGGCTGATGACCGGCGATGTCGAGCGTCGTCGCACCGTCGCGCGCGAGGTGATCGATGTCTATGCGCCGCTCGCCAATCGTCTCGGCGTCTGGCAGCTCAAGTGGGAGCTCGAGGATCTGTCGCTGCGCGCGCTCGAGCCCGACGAATACCGGCGCATCGCGCGGCTCCTCGACGAGCGGCGGCAGGACCGCGAAGGCTACATCGAGAACGTGATCGCGCTGCTGCAGCGTGAGCTGGCATCGGTCGGCGTCGCGGCGGAGGTCAGCGGCAGGCCCAAGCACATCTACAGCATCTTCAAGAAGATGCGCCGCAAGGGCGCCGGGATCGACGCGCTCTACGACATCCGCGCCGTGCGCATCCTGGTCGGATCGGTGCGCGATTGCTACGCGGCGCTCGGTATCGTCCACCAGCTGTGGACACCGCTGCCGGGCGAGTTCGACGACTACATCGCGAAGCCCAAGGCCAACAACTACCGCTCATTGCATACCGCCGTCACCGGGCCGGAGGGCAAGGCACTCGAGGTCCAGATCCGGACTCACGAGATGCACCGGCACTCGGAGTACGGCGTCGCCGCGCACTGGCGCTACAAGGAATCCGACGGATCGTCCGCGCGGCGCGACGCCGGCTTCGACGACAAGATCGCATGGCTGCGCCAGATCCTCGACTGGAAGGACGCGGTGTCCGACACCGGCGACTGGCTCGCGGCCTTCAAGAGCAGCCTGTTCACCGAGTCGATCTACGTGCTGACGCCGCAGGGCAAGGTGATCGACCTGCCGCGCGACTCGACGCCGATCGATTTCGCCTACGCGGTGCACACCGGACTTGGCCACCGCTGCCGTGGCGCACGCGTCGACGGGCAGCTGGTCCCGCTCGACTACAAGCTGCGCAATGGTCAGCAGGTCGAGATCGTCGCGGCCAAGCAGGGCAGCGCCGCGGTGGGACCCTCGCGTGACTGGCTCAATCCCGACCTCGGTTACGTCCACAGCCACCGCGCACGGGCCAAGGTCCGGCAGTGGTTCAAGGCGCAGCAGCACGATGAGACGGTCGCGCAGGGACGCGCGATGCTCGAGCGCGAGCTCGCGCGCCTCGGGCAGACGGCGCTCAAGCTCGACGCAGTTGCCGCCAAGGCCGGGTTCGCGAAGGCCGACGACTTCTTCGCCGCATTCGCGCGCGACGACATCGGCAGCAAGGATGTGCAGACGGCGATCTCGGCGGTGGCGCAGCCTGCCCCGGCATTGCCGGCGGCGGAAGCCCCGCCCGACGTCGTCACGCGGAAGAGCCGCGCGACCGGCGCGGGCCAGGGCATCCTCGTCGTCGGCGTCGACCGGCTGATGACCGGGCCTCGCGCGCTGCTGCAAGCCCGCACCTCCCGATCCGATCGTCGGCTTCGTGACCCGCGGCAAGGGCATCACGATCCATCGCGCCGGCTGCACTGAACGTCGCGCGGATACGCGCGCGCGAACCCGAGCGCCTGATCGACGCCGACTGGGGCGCGCCGCGCGAGGAGGTGTTCCCGGTCGACATCCTGGTCGAGGCGAGCGACCGGCAGGGGCTGCTGCGCGACCTGTCGGAGCTGCTCACGCGCGAGAAGATCAACGTCATCGCCGTCAACACCATGACCCGCCAGCACCAGGCGCGGATGGCGTTCACGCTCGAGGTCGAGAGCGTCGCCCAGCTGCAGCGCGCGCTGCGGCTCGCGAAGCGACATCCCGGGCGTGTTCTCGGCGCAGCGGCGCTAGCCCGGAAAATTGGGGTCAGAGCTGTAATAAAGCGAGACCGCAAACGATTTCGGTGCTTTATTACAGCTCTGACCCCAATTTTCCAGCTCTGACCCCAATTTTCCGGACTGGTGCCTGTAGTTGCGGTACCATCCTGAAAACGTTTTCATCGGGCGAACGGAGGCGCCGGCGGATGGACCGGGTCACGCTCAACGACGTCGCACTTCGTGCGCGCGTGTCGCTGGCGACGGTGTCGCGCGCGCTGAACCAGCCGGCGCTGGTGCGCGACTCGACGGTCAGGCGGGTGCGGGAGGCCGCGGCGGATCTCAATTTCCGGCCCAATCTCGTCGGCCGCAACCTGCGGGCCCGGACCACGCGGACGCTGGGCGTCGTGCTGCCGACGCTGGCCAACACGGTGTTCGCCGACTGCTTCCAGGGCATCGAGCGCGCCACACGGCTGCAACACTACTCGGTCATGCTGACGACGACCGAATACCGGGTCGAGGACGAGCTCGCCGTGACCGAGGAGTTGCTGCGCCATCGCGTCGACGGCCTGATCCTCACCGTCGCGAACGCGGCGCGAGAGCCCGGTCCTGGACATGCTCGACCGCGAGAACGTGCCGTATGTGCTGGTGTACAACCAGTCCCCGCGTCCGCAGCGACAGACGGTGTCGGTCGACAACCGCATCGGCCGCGAGGGACGCGGTCGGGCATCTCGATCTCGATCGGGCATCGTTCGATCCGGATGGTGACCGGGGATTTCAGGGAATCCGATCGCGCCCAGCTGCGCTACGAGGGGTACCGGGACGCGATGCGCGCCGCCGGTCTCGTGCCGCAGCCCCCCGTCGAGGTGCCGCTGCACACCGCGGTCGCGAGCGAGGCGCTGGCGCGAGTGCCTGCGCGGTCGCGACCGCGCTGTCCGCACTGTTCTGCTCGAACGACCTGCTGGCGATCAGCGTCGTCAGCGGCCTGCTCCGCCTCGGCCTGCAGCGTGCCCGGCGACATGTCGGTCGTCGGCTTCGACGGAGTCGGATCTCGGGACGCTGCTCTACCCGGCGCTCGCCACGGTCGTGCAGCCGAGCCGGGACATCGGCGAATCGGCCGTCGACACGCTGCTCGCGCGCCTGCGCGGCGATGCCCCCGGCCAGCAGCGTCGTTCTCGATCACTCGTTGCGCGTCGGTGAAACCGCGATGCGCTTCGCCCCCGCCCCACGTCGCACGTCATTCGAAGACCCAACAGGAGGAACTGATGCGCACCCGGAAGCTGGCAAGGCTTGCCGCAATGCTGTTTTTCGCCGCGACATCGCTGTCGATCACTGCGCACGCCCAGACTGTCATCTGCTACAACTGCCCGCCCGAGTGGGCCGACTGGGGCACCGAGCTCAAGGCGATCAAGGAGAAGACTCGGCATCACCGTCCCGCAGGACAACAAGAACTCCGGCCAGACGCTCGCCCAGCTCGTCGCCGAGAAGGCGAGCCCGGTCGCCGACGTCACCTATCTCGGCGTCACCTTCGGCATCCAGGCGAAGGAGGACGGCGTCGTCGCGCCGTACAAGCCGGCGCACTGGAACGACATCCCGGCCGGTCTCAAGGATCCCGAACGGCAACTGGTTCACGATCCACTCCGGCACGCTCGGCTTCATGGTCAACGTCGACGCGCTGCGCGGCAAGCCGGTCCCGAAGTCGTGGAAGGACCTGCTGAAGCCCGAGTACAAGGGCATGATCGGCTATCTCGACCCGGCCAGCGCCTTCGTCGGCTACGTCGGCGCGGTCGCGGTCAACCACGCGTTCGGCGGCACGCTCGACAACTTCGACGCCGGCGATCGACTACTTCAAGGAGCTGAAGAAGAACGATCCGATCGTGCCGAAGCAGACGTCGTACGCGCGCGTGCTCTCGGGCGAGATCCCGATCCTGCTCGACTTACGACTTCAACGCCTACCGCGCCAAGTACAAGGACAAGGCGAACATCGCGTTCGTGATCCCCACCGAGGGCACGGTCGTGCGTGCCCGTACGTGATGGCCTGGTGAAGAACGGCCCGCAACGCCGCGAACGCCAAGAAGGTGCTCGACTTCATGCTGTCGGACGAGGGCCAGGCGATCTGGGCCAACGCCTACCTGAGGCCGGTGCGCGCGAGCGCGATGACCAAGGAGGCCGCGGCGAAGTTCCTGCCCGCCGTCCGAGTACGCGCGCGCCAAGGCCGTCGACTACGCGAAGATGGCGGCGGTGCAGAAGGCGTTCACCGACCGCTACCTGAAGGAAGTCCAGTAGCGCTCGCCGCGCACCGCGCCTGCGATGCGTCGCGCGAACGCCCGGCTGCTGCTGCTCGCGCTGCCTGCGCTCGTCGTCTTCGCGGCCTTCTGGCTGCTGCCGATGGCGCGCCTGGTGCAGGTCGGCGCGAGCGGGCCGCGCGGCATCGCGGCCTACGCCGCGGTCGTCACCGACACGCAACTACTTCGCGCAGCCTGGTCTCGACGGTGGCGCTGTCGCTCGCCGTGACGATCGCGACGCTGGTCGTTTCCGGCGATCGCCGGCGTGTTCCTCCAGCGCAACGCGTTTCCGGGCGGGGGGCTGCTCGTCGCGATGCTGACGTTCCCGCTCGCCTTTCCCGGCGTGGTCGTCGGGCTTCATGGTGATCATGCTCGCCGGGACGCCAGGGCCTCATCGGCGACGTGACCGATGCGCTGTTCGGCGTATGCCGCTGGTGTTCGCCTATTCGATGGCGGGCCTCTTCATCGGTTACCTGTACTTCTCGATTCCGCGCGTGATCCTGACCGTCATGGCGGCGGTCGGACAAGCTCGATCCGGCGCTCGAGGAGGCGGCGCGATCGCTCGGCGCCAGCGCCCTGGCAGGTCGTGCGCGAGTCGTGATTCCCGGCGCTGCAGCCCGCGCTGATCGCGTCGGGCGCGATCTGCTTCGCGACCAGCATGGGCGCATTCGGCACCGCGTTCACGCTGGCGACGAACATCAACGTGCTGCCGATCACGATCTACACCGAGTTCACGAACTACGCGAACTTCTCGCTGGCGGCGGCGCTCTCCATGGTGCTCGGGCTGATCACCTGGGTCGCGCTCGCGTTCGCGCGCACGCCTCGCCGGGCTCGACCGTCGCGGCGGCGGCCGTGAATCGGAACGCCGGGGGACTCGCGTGAGCGCCCGCCGCGGGCCGCGCTTCGTCGCCGCAGCTCTCGTTCACGCTGCTGGTGTGCGCGTTCCTCATCGTCCCGGTCGTCCTGTCGGTGCTGGCCGGGCTGTCGGAGAACTTCTTCATCGGCGTGAAGAGCGGCCTCACGCTGCGCTGGGTCGCGGAGGTGTGGGACGCTCTACCGCGGACTCGATCTTCCGTCGATGAAGCATCGCGATCGCCAGCCTCGCCGTCGACGCTGGTGCTCGGCGTTCCGATCGCCTACGTGCTGGCGCGCGCCGCGAACCGCTGGACGCGGCTGTTCGAGGAGCTGCTGGTGCTGCCGGTCGCGGTCCCGGGCCTTGCCACCGCGCTCGCGCTGATCCTCTTCTACGGCGAGTGGCGCGCGTTTCGCGCGAGCTGGACGTTCATCCTCGTCGGCCACGTGCTGTTCACGCTGCCGTTCATGGTGCGATCGGTGCGTCGCGGTGCATGTCCGCGATCGACCTCCGACGCTCGAGGACGCTGCCGCGAGCCTCGGCGCGGGATTCCGGCAGCGATTCTTCGGCGTCATCCTGCCCGAACGCCGCGCCGGGCATCCTCGCCGGCGCGCTGATGGTGGTGACGCTGTCGATCGGCGAGTTCAACCTCACCTGGATGCTGCACACCCCGCTGACCAAGACGCATGCCCGTCGGCCTCGCCGACAGCTACGCCTCGATGCGCCTCGAGATCGGCTCGGCCTACACGCTCGTCTTCTTCGTCATGATCATGCCGCTGCTGGTCGCGATGCAGGGCTGTCGGCGCGAGCGGAAACCCGGACAAGGCAGCCGACATGACGCGAATCTCGCGCAGCGGGATCCGGCTCGACGCCTGCGCGAAGACCTTCGCCGACGGCACGCGCGCGCTCGAGCGCCGTCGACCTCGAGATCGCGGCGCGGCGAGACCGTCGTCCTCCTCGGACCTCCGGGCTGCGGCAAGACGACGACTGCTGCGCATCATCGCCGGCCTCGAAGCGCCGGACGCGGGCGGGCGCGTCTGGTTCGGCGACGAGGACGTGACCGACCTGCCCGATCGAGCGGCGCAACGTCGGCATGGTGTTCCAGAGCTACGCGCTGTTCCCCAACATGAGCGTCGCCGGGAACATCGGCTACGGGCTCGAAGGTGCAGCGGCGTGGACGCCGCCAAGCGCGCCGCGCGAGGTCGACGACCTGCTCGACATGATGCAGCTCGTCGAGCTGGGCGAGCGCCGCGTCGACCAGCTCTCCGGCGGGCAGCGCCAGCGCGTGGCGCTCGCCCGGGCGCTCGCGGTGCCGCCCGCGCGTGCTGCTGCTCGACGAGCCGCTGACCGCGCTCGACGCGAAGCTGCGCGAGAGCCTGCGCATCGAGATCGACCGTGCTGCTGCGGACGCTCGGAATCACGGCGGTCTACGTCACGCACGATCAGGCCGAGGCGATGGCGATCGGCGACCGGATCGCGGTGATGACCCAGCGGACGCATCGCGCAGATCGGCACGCCGCAGGACATCTACTACCGTCCGGCCACCGAGTTCGTCGCCGATTTCATCGGCACGATGAACCGCCTGGCGGGGCAGTGCCACGACGGCGTCCTGCGCGTCGTCGGCGGATCGCTGCCGCTGCCGGCCGACGGGCAAGGCGCCGATCATGCGATGTTCCGCCCCCAGGACGGGCAGATCGTCGCGCCGGGGCAGGGCGATCTCGACGGGCGGATCGCCGCGGTGTTCTTCCTCGGGAACGCCACGCGCATCATCGTCGAGCTCGACGACGTCCAGAGCGTCGTCGTCGAGACCGGCGAGCGCCGGGCGTACCGCGAAGGCGACGTGGTCGGCGTCCGCGTCGATCCGGGGGGCATCATGACGCTCAGGCGATGAGCCGCGCGGAGGCCCGATGCTGATCTGCCAGATCTCGGATCTTCACATCAAGGTCCCGGGGGCGCTGTCCTACGGGGTCGTCGACGCCGCCGCCTACCTGCGTCGCTGCATCGCGCAGGTTCTCGCCCAGAAGCAACGCCCCGACATCGTCGTGATCACCGGGGATCTCGTCGATTTCGGCCGTGCCGACGAATACGCGCATCTCGCGGAGCTGCTGCAGCCGCTGACCATGCCCGTCTATCTGCTGCCGGGCAACCACGACGACCGCGACACGCTTCGCGCGTCGTTTCCCGGGCACGACTACCTGCGCCAGATGGGCGATTTCATCCAGTACGCGGTCGACGCCGGGCCGCTGCGGATCCTGGCGCTCGACTCGGTGATTTCCGGGCAGAGCGGCGGCGAGCTCTGCGCGAACCGGCTCGCCTGGCTCGACGACGAGGCTGTCGGAGGCACCGGGCAGGCCGACGGTGATCCTGATGCATCACCCGCCGTTTGCGACCGGCATCGGCCACATGGACCAGATCGGCTTCGCGAACCCCGGCGACCTCGCGCAGATCGTGCAGCGGCATCCCCAGGTGGAACGCGATCCTGTGCGGGCATCTGCATCGCCCGATCCAGGTGCGCTTCGCCGGCACCGTCGCATCGACGTGCCCGGGACCCGCCCACCAGGTCGCGCTGGACCTCGCTGCCGATGCGCCGTCGCGATTCGTGCTCGAGCCGCCGGGCTATCAGCTGCATCTGTGGGACGAAGGCAGCGGGCTGATCAGCCACACGGCGTACGTCGGCGAGTTCGCAGGGCCGTACCCCTTCTATCACGACGGAAAGCTGATCGACTGACGCCGGTTTGGGGCGTCGCGGATCAGAGCCTCAGCGGTTCGCCGTAGCCGGTGAGCTCCAGGTAGCCGCGCCCGGCGTCGCGACCGCCGATCGCGGCGCGGACCGCGCCTTCCCAGTACACGGTGCCGACGCTCGCCCGTGCGTCGAGCTCCTGGTCGGGCATCAGCGGCTCGAGGTCGGTCTCGGTGTCGCCGACGCCCACGCGCATCGCGACCGGATATTCAATTCCCGTGCGCTGGGATCGCCAGCGACGCTGCGGGATGAAGCGGACCTGGTCTGCGCGCATAGGTCCGCACGCTGCCGACGGCATCGCGGCGGGTCGCGCCTGCCCAAAGCGTGCCGCCACCGCGGTCACGGATGCGGAACGCCATCATGGCGGCGCCGTCGTCGAAGTCGATTCCGGTCCAGTCCCAGCCGATCGCCCCTGCCGCGAGATACCGGCTCGACCACTCGTGGTCGAGCCAGGCGATGCCGCGCACCTCGGTCGTGCGCCCGCCGATGTCGATCGTGCCGGAAACCTCGATCTGCGGGCGGCTGTAGTAGTAGCTCGCGTCGGCCGCGTCGGGACCCTTGCGGCTCACGCCCGCGTCGCCTTGCAGCAGTGCCGGCGAGCTCGCGGCCAGCGACAGGTCGAAGGCGAAATCGCGTCCGCGGACGCGCGCTGCGTAGCTCGTTCCGGCGCGCGCGTCGCCAGTCTGCACGAGCGACCAGTCGCCGATGTGCACGTCGGTCCTCGCCGCCGAGGCCCCGGCGAGACCGAAGCCCTCGCGCGCGGCGCGCTGGTCGGCGCGCAGGCGCCCGAACCGCGGATCGGCGATCGCGGCGTGCGCGAAGAGCAGCTCCCGGGCAGCGAAGCGGCTGGGGTTGTCCTCGGCGACGCCGGGCCGGTTGCGGAAGAACGTGACCTGGAAGCCCAGGTCGCGCGCAGCGGCATCGCGCAGCCAGCCGGTGACATACCACCACTCGTTGCGGAACCGCGGATGCGCACCGTCGTCGCGGGGAAAGGTGAGTGTCGTTCCCGGTCGCACGTCGGGATAGTCGACCGCCGCGCGCGCCGGCCGGGCGAGCGGCCACAGGCCGAGCGCGAGCAGGCGCCGCCGCAGTGCGTCGGGCCGTGCTGCAGCAGGCGGAGGACCGCGATCGGCGCTCACGATGCAGGATCACCAGTCGGCGCGCACCGCACGCACGGCATCCTCGCGCGTCGCGCCACGCGCGGCGGCGAGCCCCGTCAGCGCGGTCGCCGCGATCAGTCCCGACGACAGTAGTCCGAGCGCAGTCCAAGGCACGTGCAGCTCCATGCCCCAATGGAACGACTGGCGGTTCACGACCTGCACGAGGATCAGGCTGATCGCGGACCCGAGGACGAGCCCCACGATGATGCCGAGCGTGCCGGTCAGCGCGCCGTCGAAGGCGAGCATCGTCGACACCTGCCGGCGCGTCATGCCCAGATGGCGAAGGACGCCGAACTCGCGGCGGCGCGCCAGCGTCTGTGCGACCAGCGCAGCCGACAGCGCGACCAGCCCGATCGCCACCGCCGCTGCTTCGAGCGCGTAGGTGACCGCGAAAGTGCGGTCGAACACCGCGAGCGAACGCCGGCGCAGGTCGCCGGCGGTCACCGCGAGATCGCCGGACCCCGGCGGGAGGCGCGCGGCCAGCACCCGCGCGACGTCGGCGGCGTGCGCGTCGGGCGCGAGCCACAGCGCCGCCTGGTTGACCGTGTCGTCGCCGGTCAACGCGACGTAGCGGCTGCGCTCCACGACGATCGCGCCCTGTTGCCGGGCGTAGTCACGCCAGATCCCTGCGACGGTGAAGCGCCGGCTGCGGCCGGCCAGGGGAAGGGCGACGACGTTGCCCGGTGCGAGTGACTGCCCGTCGGCCAGCGCCTCGCTGATCCAGGCCGGCGGGGGCGCGTCCGGCGCGGGGCGTATCGGCGTGCCGACGATCGCGAGCCTAGCGCCGGGATCGCGCGGATCGATGTCGCGGGCGAGCAGGGCGACGCGCGGTCGCGCCGGATCGAGCAGCAATGCCGTCACCCGCATGAACTCCGCGCGCGCGACGCCAGGCGTGCCTGCGATGTCCTCGCGCTGCCGCGCAGAGAAGACCGCGCTGTCCGCAGTGCCGGCGCGCAGGTACAGGTCGGCCGGCAGCATGATGGCGAGCCAGTCGTCGAAGGATTGGCGGAACGACGTGACCATGATCGCCATCGCCACCATCAGCGACACGCTGGTGATCATCGCCGCGGCGCTGACCGCGATCTGGCCGGGGTTCGCGCGCAGCCGCGCCAACGCCAGGGCGGCAGGAACCGATCGCGGCGAAGGCAGCACGCTCATCAGTGCCCGTGCGAAGGGCGGCACGACCATGATCGTGCCGACGAGCAGCAACGCGATCGACACGTAACCTGCGATAGGCAGTCCGTCGATCGCCGGCAGCAGCGCGGCAACTGCGCCGAGGACGATCACGGCGACACCGGGCCAGCGCGCGCGCCATTGCCCCCATCCGGCGTCGGGGTCGCCTGCCCTGAGTGCGGCGGCCGGCGCGGCGCGGGCGGCTTCGCGCGCCGGAATCACGCCGCCTGCGATCGCTGCGACCACGCCCAGCGCAGCCATCACCAGCGCCGGCAGCGGTTCGACGACGATCCCGCTGGGAACGCTGCGGAAGAATCCGGCACCCAGGTCGGCGCCGAAATGCCGCAAGGCGTAACTCGCGACGCCGTAGCCGATGGCGAGGCCCACGGCCGATCCGGCGATCCCCAGCAGGGCGGCTTCGCCGACGACCCATGCCACGAGGCGGCGGCGCGACAGGCCGAGGGTGCGCAGCAGCGCGAACTGGGGCCGGCGCCGCGTCAGCGACAGCGCCTGCGTCGCGAACACCAGCATGGCCCCGGTGAACAGCGCGACCAGTGCGAGCACATCGAGGTTCACGCGGTAGGCGCGCGAGAGCCGCGAGCTCGCGCTCGCCGCAGTCGACGGCGGGGCGATCGCCACGCCGGCCGGCAGCTCGCGCCGCAGGCGCGCGATGACGCTGTTGCGGTCGACGCCGGGGCGCAGGCGCAGGTCGATCCGCGTCAGGCGGCCGATGCGGTCGAATTGCTGCTGGACTCCGGCAATGTCCATCACGCCGTAGCGCAGGGTCTGTTGGCTGCCGGCGCGACCCGCGACGCGCAGGCGGATCGCGCGCGATCCGGCACGGGCGTCGACGTGATCGCCGCTGCGCACGGCGAGCCAGCGCGCCGCGGCGGGACTGACGAAGAGGGTGTCGCTGCGCAGCGCGTCCAGCCGGTCGTGCGCGGTCGCGATCAGCGCCGGGTTGATCGCGGCGGCACGAAACAGATCGACACCGAGCACCGGCAGCGGGTGGACGTGGCCCGCGATCGCCGCGTCGACCTCGACGACGGGGCTCGCAACCGCGATGTCGCGGTCGCCGGCGATCGTGGCATAGAGCGCCTCGTCGAAGCCATCCGAGGGCCCGCGAATCTCGAGGTCGGCATCGCCTGCGAGGGTCGCGAGTCCGGACACGAGCTCGTCGACAGCGGTGCGATTGGCGAGCTCGACTGCGTAACCCAGCGCGACCCCCGACGCGATCGCGAAAATGGCGACCAGCGCACGTGTCCAGGATCGGCGCAGGCCGCCGCCTGCAACGGCGCGAGCGACGGCGAGCGCAGCCGGAGCGTGTCGCGTCATGGTGGCAGGGGTGGCATCCGGACGCCGCTTCAATCGACGTCGTCGCCGTGGTCGTCGCCGGCTGCATGCTCGTGCAATCCGTCGGCGGCGAGCTTCAGCACGCGGTCAGCCGAGGCCGCCGCGGCGCGCGAATGCGTGGCGATGATGCCGGTCGCGCCGTCGCGCTTGACAGCATCGTGCAGCAGCGCGATGACCTGCCGTGCGCTTGCGGGATCGAGGTTGCCCGTCGGCTCGTCGGCGAGGACGACGGCCGGTCGATGGACGAGCGCGCGCGCGATCGCCACCCGCTGCAGCTCACCTCCCGACAGCTCGGCCGGGCGAGCGTCCCCGCGGCCGCCGAGGCCGACGCGCTCGAGCATCGCGGCAACGCGCGCGTCGGCGTCCGGTCCGTGCCGATGCTGCAATGCGAGCGGAAGCGCGACGTTGGCGGCAACCGACAGGTACGGCAGGACATGGAACGCCTGGAACACGAAGCCCATCCGGCTTCGTCGCAATGCGGTGAGCGCATCGTCGTCGCAGGTCGCCAAATCGACGCCATCGACGACGACCGTGCCCGAATCGGGCCGGTCGAGCCCGGCGATCAGGTTGAGCAGCGTCGACTTGCCGATGCCCGACGCGCCGACGATCGCGACGTACTCGCCGCGTTCCACCGTCAGCGACAATCGCTCGAAGACCTGCCGCGGCGCGGTTCCCGGCCCGGCGTAGGCCCGGGAGAGCTCGTGGATCTCGATCACGCGCAGGAGTCTAGCCCGGCGCGTGCGCGGGAAGCCCGCTTCGCGCTAGGCGTGCAGCGGGACGAACCGCAGCGCGACGCCGTTGTTGCAGTAGCGCAAGCCGGTCGGTTGCGGGCCATCGTCGAAGACGTGGCCGTGGTGACCGCCGCATTTGACGCAGTGGTACTCGGTGCGCGGGACGATGAGCTGCAGGTCGGTCTTGGTCGCGAAGACGCCGGGAATCGTCGTGAAATAGCTCGGCCAGCCGGTGCCGCTGTCGAATTTCATCGCGGACGTGAACAGCGGCAGCGCGCAGCCGGCGCAGACGAAGACCCCCGGCCGGTGCTCGTCGTTCAGCGGGCTGGTCCACGGACGCTCGGTCCCCTCGTGGCGAAGGACGGTGTAGGCGGCGGGGCTCAGCTGCTTGCGCCACTGCGCATCGGTGATGGCGACCGGGGTCGCGTCGGCGGCGACGGCGGCGTCCTTCGCCAGCAGGAGCTTCCAGTCGTGCTGCAGTTCCGCGACCTTCGGGGCGGGCGCCGTGGCGGCCTTCCGGTATTGGGCACGGGCAATGCCGAACCCGCCGGCGACGGCGGCAGCGCCCAGCAGGAACACGCGTCGGTTCATCGTTGGATTCCCTTCGGGGCAGTCGTGGGGTTGGATGATCGGAGGGTGCGAACGTTCCGCAGTCCCGGCATGCGTCCAGGTCGCGTCCGCCCGCGCATGCCTTACACGGCGGCTCAGGCCGGCACCGGCGGGCGACTGCGGCGCGGCCTGGCCGCGGCGCCGCTGCGGGCGTTCCAGACATCGCGGACGACGTCGCGCAGCGCATGGATCGGCGCATCGCGCTCGCGGTCGCGGCGATAGAGAAACTGCAGGGTCGTCGCCAGGCGGGCGCCGTTCCCATTCCAGATGAAGACCTGTCCGGCGGCGGCGAGGGCCTCGGCAATGTCCTCGCGCATCAGTGCGACCCCTACCCCTGCCGTCACCAGCGAGCTGATCACGGCTTCGTGATCGGCTTCGACATGGCGCACCGGCGCCGTCCCGTTGGCATTGAAAAGCCTCGTCGCCAGCGCGTAGTGGGTGCTGATCTGCGGCGTCATGATCCACGGTTCGGCAGCGATCGCCTCCCAGGCCGCGCCGGCGAGGCGTTCCGACCATGCCGCCGGTCCGGCGACCCGGTAGGCGAAATCGCGCAGCGGGATCGACACCACTGCGCCGTGCGTCAGCTCACCATAGTAGAACGCCGCGTCGAGTTCGCCGTCGCGCAGCTTTTCGAAGGCGACTCCGGTGATCTCCTGGTGGACGTCGATTTCGAGCTGCGGGTAGTGCTGGACGGCGCAGCGCAGCACGTCGGCCAGCCGGATGAATTCGGGATCGGCGACGGTGCCGAGGCGCACGCGCCCGGCCACCCCGCCCCGGAGTTCCGACGCCCGGCTCCGCAGGGTCTGGGCTGCCGCGATCACGCGCTCGGCGTCGGCCAGGAGCTGGCGTCCGGCCGGCGTAAGGGTCATCCCGCCCGAGCCGCGGTCGAACAGGACCACCGACAGCTCGTCCTCCAGGGCCTTGATCTGGGCCGAAAGGGCGGGCTGGCTGACGTGCAGGCGCTCGGCGGCACGGGTCAGGTGGCCGAGTTCCGCGACGGTGGCAAAGGTTCTGAGCTGGTAGAGCTCCATGGTCGTCGGGGCGAGATCTTGGGCTGTGGACAGAGGTGGCGAATCGGATCGCCAGCTATACCGCACTGCAATATACAGGAAACGGGCTATCTGAAAATTCTATGCTAATGATCCAAAAGCATGATTTGACTACGGTATCCCCTGACCCTATCTTCTGCTTGTGCGGCGCACAACTGGTGGGCCGCGGTGCAAAGGCGCCACAAGCGCATGCAGGAGACAGCCAAATGAGCAAGTCCGAAACCTGGTCGCCCAAGGCGGCCGAACTCTACTTCAAGGAAAGCATTATCGGGCAGTTGTCGACGGTCGTCGCCGAGGCGCTGGCCGGCAGCGGCAGGGCCGCCGAAGTCGCACGCAGGGCCCAGACCGTTCGCAGGGCACCGCCGGCAGCGGCTCCAAAGCCTGTCGCGACGCCCGCAGCCCCGGCGGTGGCGCGCATGTCGCTGCTCGATCGCCTCGACGCATGGCACTTCCGCCAGGCACAGCGCGAACGGGAAGCCTATCTCGCGCGTTCGAAGGACGTGTTCGACCTCGAGCGGCGCATTCGCGCGATCGAGCGTGGCACGACGGGACGCTACTACTGATCCCCGTCGCGAGGGTCAGAGCAGCCCCTCGAACGGCTGGACTTCCACCTGTGCGCCGGCGGCGACATCCCCCGTCTCCGCCGGCAGCACGATGAAGCAGTTCGCCCGCGACATCGACGACAGGATTCCCGAGCCCTGATCGCCGGTGGTGCGCACCTGCCAGGTGCCGTCGGCGCCCGGCGTCAGGATCCCGCGCTGGAACTCGGTGCGCCCCGGCACCTTGCGGATGGGCGCGGCGAGCACGGCCTTGAACGTCGGCTGGGACTCCACGTTCCGCCGTCCCTGCAGTACCAGCAGGGCGTCGCGGACGAATTCATAGAACGTCACCATCACCGCCACCGGATTGCCGGGCAGGCCGAAGAAATGCGCCGCGCCGACCTTGCCGTAGGCGAGGGGGCGGCCCGGTTTCATCGCGATCTTCCAGAACAGCACCTCGCCGAGCTTGTCGAGCAGCTGCTTGACGAAGTCGGCTTCGCCCACCGACACGCCGCCCGAGGTGATCACGACATCGGCACTCGCGGCCGCGGTCGCGAAGGCGCGTTCGAGCGCCTCGGGGACATCGGGAACGACCCCCATGTCGACGATCTCGCAGTTGATGCGCGTCAGCATCCCATGGAGCGTGTAGCGGTTGCTGTCGTAGATCTCCCCCGCGGCGAGCGGCTGGCCGATCGAGCGCAACTCGTCGCCGGTGGAGAAGAACGCGACGCGCAGCCGGCGATAGACGCTCACCTCGTTGATGCCCAGCGATGCGAGCATCCCGAGCTCGGCAGGGTGCAGCGGCTGCCCGGCGGCGAACACCGCCGCGCCGCGCTTCAGGTCCTCGCCGGCGAAGCGCCGGTTCTGTCCCAGTTTCGCCACCGCGCCGGCGGCGATGCGCACGCCTTCCGGAACCTCGGTCGCGCGCTCCTGCATGACGACGGTGTCGGCGCCCTGCGGCATCACGCCGCCGGTGAATATCCGCACCGCTTGCCCGGCGGCGATCGCTCCCGCATGAGGCTTGCCGGCGAACGAATCGCCGACGCGCTTCAGCGTCGTCTCGCCGCCGGCAGCGAGGTCGGCGTAGCGCACCGCCCAGCCATCCATCGCCGAGTTGTCGTGTCCCGGCACGTCGAACGGCGACACGATGTCCTCGGCGAGCACGCGATCGAGCGCAGCGCGGATGTGGACACGCTCGATGGTGCTGATCGGGGTGAGGAAGCGGCGGATCAGGGCGCGGGCCTTGTCCACCGGCATCGAATTCGGATCGTAGTCGTCGGCGCAGGAAAGCTCGCGCAGGGTCGTGGGTGCGGTCATCGGTTTGGCCGAAGGCAAAAGGGCATTGGAGCCTCGATTCTAGGGTCGTTCACGCATTCCCGCGAATCGCCCGAAAATCAGGGACGCACCACGTTTTCCGGGTTCAAAACGTGGTGCGTCCCTGATTTTCATGTCTTCCGAGGTCACGTCGGCGACGCGGCGTTGTCGCGCAACTCCTCGCGCGTGTTGATGTTGCGAAACGCGTCGACCTCGTCGTCGAACCGGACCTCGACGACGCCCAGCGTCGCGTACCAGAGGTCGATCTTGCGCCCGCCCGCCTCCAGGAACGCCGTGAGGTGGGGAAGGGTGTCGCGTCGCACCAGCGCGAACACCGGGTGCGGCTGGTCGAAGGTCCGCGCGACGGCAAGCTGCGCATTCGCGGCGACCAGCGCCGCCGCCAATCTCGACACCAGGTCCGCAGGCAGGAACGGGGAATCGCAGGGCGCGGTCGCCACGTAGGTCCCGTCGGCCTGCGTCATGCCCGCGTGCAGTCCGGCGAGCGGCCCGGCGAATCCGCCGACGGCGTCGGCAACCACCGGATAGCCGAATGCCGCATAGCGCTCGGCATTCTGATTGGCATTGACGATCAGGGTGCCGACCTGGGGTGCGAGGCGGGAGATGACGTGCTGAGCCAGCGGTTTACCGTCGAGCTGGACGAGGCCCTTGTCCACGCCGCCCATTCGTCGTCCCTGGCCTCCCGCGAGCACGATGCCGGTGATCTCGCCACGCGCGATCGGCGTCCCCGCGGTCGGTGGCGCTGCAGGCGGGCCGGTCATGCGCGGAAGCGTCCGGCGCCGGTGAAGAGCAGGTAGTGCTTGTTGGTCGCGCGGCCGATCATCGTCATGCCGACTTTCTGTGCGATCTCGTAGCCCATCTGCGTCAAGCCGGAACGCGACACCAGGAACGGAATGCCCATCTGCGCAGCCTTGATCACCATTTCGGAAGTCAGCCGGCCCGTCGTGTAGAAGATCTTGTCGGCTCCATCCTCGCGGTCGAGCCACATCCGGCCTGCGATCGCATCGACGGCGTTGTGGCGCCCGACATCCTCGACGAACATCAGTATTTCCGAGCGCTCCGGCGCGTTGGTCGCGAGCGCGCAGCCGTGCACGGCGCCCGCCTGCTTGTAGATCGTCTCGTGCAGCCGGACCTTGTCGAGCAGGTCGTAGAGCGTTGCCTGCATCAGCGTCGCGTCGGTGGGCAGCCGGACGCTGTCGATGTCCTCCATCAGGTCACCGAACACCGTGCCCTGCCCGCAGCCGCTGGTCTTGGTGCGCCTTGCAGTCTTCGCTTCGAGATCGGCGAGGCCGCCGCGGGTGGTCACTGCGACGGAATTGGTGTCCCAGTCGACCTGTACGGCGACGATGTCCTCAAGCGATTTGACGAGGCGCTGATTGCGCAGATATCCGATCGTCAGCGCCTCGGGCGCAGCGCCCAGCGTCATCAGCGTCAGGAGCTCGCGCTTGTCGACATAGAGAGTCAGCGGATGCTCGCCCGCGACGGGCACGTCGCGCCGGTCGCCATGCTCGTCGACGGCGGCGACCTCGAAGGTCGACGGTCGCGCCGCCTGCGTCAGCGAGGGCCGATAGGGAACGCCGCCACCCGCGCCCAAGCTCAACCCCCGATGTACGACATCTCGACCTTGTGCAATCGCGGCGTGTCGGCGCTGCGCAGCTCAGAATAGCGGTCGGCGCGCCTGCGCCAGATCGCGGCGATCGCGTTGCCGATCTGATCGTCGGAATGGTTCTCGCGCAGCAGCGCGCGCAGGTCGTAGCCGGCGCTCGCGAAGAGGCAGGTGTAGATCTTGCCCTCGGTCGACAGCCGCGCGCGCGTGCAGTCGCGGCAGAAGGCCTGCGTGACCGATGCGATGACGCCGATCTCCTCGCCGTTGTCGCGGTAGCGCCAGCGCTCGGCGACCTCGCCCGTGTAGTTGGGCTCCGCCGGCTCGAGGGGGAATTCGCGCGCGATCGCCGCGACGATTTCCGCGGCGGACACGACGTGCTCCATACGCCAGCCGTTGGTGTGCCCGACGTCCATGTATTCGATGAAGCGCACGATGTGGCCGCTGCCGCGGAAATGGCGCGCGAGCGGGACGATCGCATGCTCGTTCAGGCCGCGCTTGATCACCGCGTTGATCTTGATCGGCGCGAGACCGGCGGCCTGCGCGGCGTCGATGCCCTCGAGGACGCGCTGGACGGGGAAATCGACATCGTTCATCGCCCGGAAGGTCGGATCGTCGAGCGCATCGAGGCTGACGGTCACGCGCCGCAGGCCGGCGTCGCGCAGCGCGCGCGCCTTTCTGGCGAGCAGTGCGCCATTGGTCGTCAGCGTCAGGTCGACGTCGCCGAGCGAGGCGAGCATCTCGACGAGGCGCTCGAGGTTGCGGCGCAGCAGCGGTTCACCGCCGGTGAGCCGGATCTTGCGCACGCCCTGGCGGACGAAGATTCCGGCGATGCGGGCGATCTCCTCGAAGCTCAGCAGGTCCGCATGCGGCAGGAAGGGGAAATTGCGCCCGTAGACGTCCTTGGGCATGCAGTAGACGCAGCGGAAATTGCACCGGTCGGTGACCGATATCCGCAAATCGTGCAGATGGCGGCCCAACACGTCGACCGGGAGTCCCGGGTCGGCGCCCGTGGTGCCGGCGGCCCGGCGCACGAACGCGTCGAGCGCGGCGGCCTGCCCCGCGTTGCGGACATCGGTGAGCGGAATGATCGTGGACATGTGCAGTTTTCGATGTTAGCAGACGTGCGCCACGGGGCAATGTCGCGATGTATGATCGGACATGAGCCGCGAACACGCATCCGACGTGGTTGCGATCCCGCTTTGCATTTCCGCCCTCCGGTCGACGACGCGCCGATGACGACGCAGCGACGGGCCGTCGATGTCGTGATGGAGCGCGTACCGCTCGCCAGCCCCTGGGCCAGCGAGCGCTGGCAGCCCGCCGCGGTCGTGATCGGCGGTGCGGGGCCTGTGCATGCCGGCGCGACCCTGGAGCGCGGCGATGCGCGAAGCGAACGATGGCGCTTTCGCGGCTTCGAAATCGAGTTGCATCGCAGCGAGGCCGAGGGCTATTGGTTGAACATGACCACACCGGAGCCGCGGGTATTCGTCATGTGGCGGATGTCGGAGGATGGCGCGATCCCGCCGGTGCATCCGGTGATCGTGACTGTCAGCTACAACGAAGCGGCCCGGTCCATGGACGGTGGCGAGCAGGTCGACAACGTCCCGATGCTTCCAGAAATCGCCGAATGGGTGCGAGCGTTCGTCGCGGCCAACTACAGGCCCGAGCCGCGCCGCAAGGTGAAGCGCAACGACCCGTTCGCGGCCGACGAGGCGGATCGCGGCGGGCCACGTCGATGAGCGGACGCGAAAACACGCCGGCCGACCCGGGCGACCCCGAACGCTTCTCGTTGCGGCGATGGTCGCAGCGCAAGCACGCGGCGGCGCGGGAGCCGAATCCCGCGCGGGCAGTTCCGGCGGAAATCGACCCGGACCTGGCGCAGCCGGGCGACGCGAGCTTCACTGGATCGACGCCGACCGCCGATGCAGCGCCCACGGCCGGCGTCGTGCCGGCACCATCGCTCGCCGACGACACGGACGCAGGTCTGGCGAGCGACGCCCGCGCCGAACTGCCGCCGGTCGACACGCTGACCATCGAATCGGACTTCACCGCATTCATGCGCCCGGGCGTCGACGAGGCGCAGAAGCGCGGCGCGCTGAAGAAGCTTTTCAGCGATCCCCGCTTCAACGTCATGGACGGCCTCGACACCTACATCGGCGACTACACGAAGCCCGACCCGATCGAGCCGTCGTTGGCGCGCGAGCTGCTGTCGAGATTGACTTTCGACACGTCGGCGATGCTGCCGGCGGCGACAGTCGATGAGGTCGTCGCGCAGGACGAAACGGGCGAACCCGGTGCGCTGGGCGATGCACGGTTCGGATCCGCGTCGCCGCCGCAGGCATCCGTTGCGAACGTGCCCACCGAGGCCTCCGATGCCCGGTCGCGCGAGCCCGATTCCCCGCCGGAGCCGGGATGAGCGCGGCCGACAAGGCGACGTTCCTGTGCACGTGCAACGGCACGATGCCGCTCGACCGCGACGCCCTGGCGCAGGGCCTGGGGATCGCGCCGCCGCATTTGCACACGGCGCTGTGCCAGAAGGAGCTCGACCGCTACGTGGGCGGGGCGGTCGGCGACGTGATCGTCGCCTGCACGCAGGAGGCGCGCCTGTTCGAGCAGGTGACCGAGGAAGCGGGCAAGGCGCAATCGATCCGATTCGTGAACATACGAGAGAGTGCCGGATGGTCCGCGGAGGCGCGCTCGGCCACCCCGAAGATCGCCGCGCTGCTCGAGGCGGCCTCGCTGCCGGAGTCCGAGCCCGTTCCGAGCGTTGCCTACAAATCGGAGGGCCAGCTGCTGATCGTCGGCCAGGGCGACGCGGCGTTGTACTGGGCGCAGGCACTGGCCGGCCAGCTTGCGGTCACCGTTCTGATGACCGGCCGCAGCGCGTCTGCCGAAATTCGTGGTGAGCGCCGCTATCCGGTCCACTCGGGGGAGCTCGTCGGCCTGACCGGCTGGCTCGGCGCATTCGAGGCCGCGTGGACGCAGCAGAACCCCATCGATCTCGACCTATGTACGCGCTGCGGCGCATGCGTGCGGGCGTGTCCCGAGCGCGCGATCGGCTTCGACTTCCAGGTCGACCTCGACCGCTGCCGTGACCACCGCGATTGCGTCGCGGCCTGCGGCGCGGTCGAGGCGATCGACTTCGCGCGGCGCGACACGGCGAGGCACGCGCATTTCGACCTGGTGCTCGATCTGCAACGGACCCCGATGTTCAGGCAGCACCAGCCGCCGCAGGGCTATCTTGCGCCGGGTCCGGATCCGCTGCTGCAGGCGCGCGCGGTCGCGGAGCTCGCCACGATGACCGGCGAGTTCGAGAAACCCAGGTACTTTGCATACAAGCCTTCGATCTGCGCGCACAGTCGTGCGCGAAAGCAGGGTTGCACGCTGTGCATCGATGTGTGCTCGACGCGGGCGATCCGCCCCGATGGCGAGCGCGTCGCGGTCGAGCCACACCTGTGCATGGGATGCGGAGGCTGCGCCACCGTCTGTCCGTCGGGTGCGATGACCTACGCGTATCCGTCGACGGCCGATCTCGGCCGGCGCATGCGCACGCTGCTGCACGCGTACGCGCGCGCCGGTGGGCGCGATGCCTGCCTGCTGCTGCACGCGGCGGACGGCAGGCAGGCGATCGAGACCCTCGCGCGCCGCGGGCGCGGACTTCCCGCGCGAGTGATCCCGCTCGAGATCGAGCACGTGGCGTCGGTCGGCATCGATCTCTGGCTCGCAGCACTTGCCTGGGGCGCATCGCAGGTCGCCGTGCTGGCGACGGGCAGCGAGGCGCCGCAGTACCTCGAAGCGCTCGCTTTCCAGATGAAGATCGCGCAGACGATCGCGGAGACCCAGGGCTACCAGGGCGAGCATTTCCGGCTGGTTCGCGCCGGCGAGGGCGCGGATGGCGAGCTCGCCGGCGCCGGGTCGGCGGGCCGGGTCGAGGCCGCATTGTGGGACTGGCCCGTTGCGCTCGCGCCCCGCGTTGCCGCCACGTTTGCCGCGACGAGCGAGAAGCGCCGCACGCTCGCGCTCGCGTTCGACCACCTGGCCCTCCACGCGCCGATTCCGCAGACGACCATTGCGCTGCCCGCGGGCGCGCCATTCGGAACGCTCGAGGTCGATCGCGATCGCTGCACGATGTGCCTCGCCTGTGTCGGCTCGTGTCCCGAAGGCGCGCTGCTCGATCACCCAGAGGCTCCGAAGCTCCGCATCATCGAAAGCAACTGCGTTCAGTGTGGCCTTTGCGTGGTGACCTGCCCGGAGAACGCCATCGCGCTGGTTCCGCGACTCGACCTGACGCCCGAGGCGAGGACGCCCCGGCTGCTCAACGAGGACGCCATCCACGCCTGCGTACGCTGTGGCAAGCCCATGGGGACGCAGAAGCTGGTGCTTTCGATGATCGAGCGACTGCGCCACCACTCGATGTTCGCCGGCGAGGAACAGTTGAAGCGCCTCGAGATGTGCGCCGACTGCCGCGTCATCGACCTGATGGCGAACGAGCGCAGCGCAGATATCCGCGATTCGTGATGCAGCAGGCATCGGTGGCGGTACCCCACCCGATTGCGCCCGAGGACGCGAGTCGCGCCGAGTTCTACGCGCTGCTCGCAAGGCTTTTCGCGGACGGGCCCGATGCGGCGATGCTCGCCGCGATTGCGCGCGCGGGGCGGATCGATGCCGAATCGTCGACTCTTGCAGCGGCCTGGAACCGGTTGATCGACGCCAGTTCAGCCATGGATCCCGGGGCGGCAGTGCAGGAATACACCGACCTCTTCATCGGTGTGGGCAAATCCGAGGTGAACCTTCACGCCTCGTTCTGGCTCTCAGGGTTCATGATGGAGAAACCGCTGGCGGACCTGCGCGGCTCGCTTGCGGAACTCGGGATCGCCCGGCGCGACGAGGTCTCGATGCTCGAGGACCACCTGTCCGCGCTGTGCGAAACGATGCGCCTGCTGATCGCGGGTCACGCGGACCATCGACCCGCCTCGATCGCGACCCAGTGCGTCTTCTTTGGCCGCTACATCGGGCCGTGGGTGTTCGAATGTTGCGCCGCAATAGAAAATTGCGCTATTGCCAACTACTATGTGCGCGTTGCAGAATTTGCACGGGAATTCATGGCAGTCGACCGTGATGCGCTCGCCATGGACTGAAAACAACAACGTCACGGAACGCTCGATATCCCCTGGAGGGCCTCATGTCCCATGAGTCGCGGCACGACAGTTCCGCAGGTTCGAATCCCGCACCCCGGCAACCCGACGTCCGCCGCCGCCGCTTCCTGATCGCCTTCGGCGCAGGTGCGGCGGGTGCCGCGGCCGCTGCCCCCGCCGTGGCCGGCCCAGCGGCCATCGTCGCCCAAGCCGCCCCCGAGCCCGAATCGACGGGCTATCGCGAAACCGAGCACGTTCGCCGCTATTACGCGTCCACGCGACTCTAGGCGATGAGCGCGGCGAGCTTCGGCGACCGGATCCCCGCAGGGGCGGTCCCGGGCGAAATCGGCATCTAGCAGGAGACACCCATGCTGCTCACGCGCAAGACCGACCCCATCCGCGGCGCCACGGCGAGGCTCGCCCGATCCTCGGGCGGACGCGCCCCGACGATGGACCGCCGCAGCTTCCTCAAGCGCTCCGGCCTTGCGGCCGGCGTCGGGGCGTTCGCGAGCCAGTTGCCGTACGGGACGATGCGCAAAGCCGATGCCGCGGACGATACCGCCCAGGTCAAGCGCGAAGTCCACCGCACCGTCTGCACGCACTGCTCGGTCGGCTGCTCGCTGGACGCCATCGTCGAGAACGGGGTGTGGGTGCGCCACGAGCCGGTGTTCGACTCGCCGCTGAGTCTCGGCGGGCATTGCGCGAAGGGGGCTTCGATCCGCGAGCACGGGCACGGCGACCACCGGCTCAAGACCCCGATGAAGCTCGTCAACGGCAAATACCAGAAGATCTCCTGGGACGAGGCGGTCAAGGAGGTCGGTGACAAGCTCCTCGACATCCGGAAGCAGGCCGGCCCCGATGCCGTGTTCTGGGTCGGCAGCTCCAAGCACAGCAACGAGCAGTCGTACCTGCTGCGCAAGTTCGTGTCGTTCTTCGGAACGAACAACATGGATCACCAGGCGCGGATCTGCCACTCGACGACGGTCGCCGGCGTAGCCAACACCTGGGGCTACGGTGCGATGACGAACTCGTACAACGACATGCAGAACACCAAGTGCGCGATGTACATCGGCAGCAATGCCGCCGAAGCGCACCCGGTGTCGATGATCCACATGCTGCACGCGAAAGAGAACGGCGCGAAGATGATCGTCGTCGACCCGCGATTCACGCGCACGGCGGCCAAGGCCGACCATTTCGTGCGTTTGCGCTCGGGCACCGACATCGCGTTCATGTTCGGCATGCTCTACCACATCTTCAAGAACGGATGGGAAGACCCGAAATACCTCCACGATCGCGTCTACGGCATGGACAAGGTCAAGGAAGAGGTCATGGCCAAGTGGACGCCAGACAAGGTCGAGGAGGTGACCGGCGTCCCGGAAGCCGAAGTGCTACAGGTCGCCGAACTGATGGCGAAGAATCGGCCGTCGACGATCGTCTGGTGCATGGGCCAGACACAGCACACGACCGGCAACGCTTTCGTGCGGGCGACGTGCATCGTGCAGCTCGCGCTGGGCAACATCGGGGTCTCGGGAGGCGGCGCCAACATCTTCCGCGGCCACGACAACGTACAGGGCGCGACCGACATCGGGCCAAACCCAGATTCCCTGCCCGGTTACTACGGCCTGATCCCCGGCGCGTGGAAGCACTGGGCGACCGTCTGGGGCGTCGACTACGACTGGATCAAGAAGCAGTTCGCGTCACAGGCGATGATGGAAAAGCCGGGCATGACCGTCTCGCGCTGGATCGACGGCGTGCTGGAGAAGAACGACCTGATCGACCAGGACAGCAACCTGCGCGCGGTCGTCTACTGGGGCCACGCACCGAACAGCCAGTCGCGCGGCAAGGAAATGGTCGAGGCAATGAAGAAGCTCGACATGATCGTCGTCGTGGATCCCTATCCGTCGGCGACGGCGGCGATGGCGGCGATGGTGCGCAAGGACGGCGTCTACCTGCTGCCCGCCTGCACCCAGCTCGAGACATCGGGCAGCGTCACTGCGTCGAACCGCTCGCTGCAGTGGCGCGAACGCGTGATCCGGCCGCTGTTCGAATCGCAGACCGACCAGGCGATCATGTACGCGTTCGCGAAGAAATTCGGCTTCGGTCCCGAGTTCGTCAAGAACTACGAGATCTGGAAGCCCGACGGCGACGCCAAGTGGGAGGAGCCCACGCCCGAGTCGATGCTGAAGGAGATCAACCACGGCACGTGGACGATCGGCTACACCGGGCAGTCGCCCGAGCGCCTCAAGCTGCACATGAAGAACATGGCGACCTTCGACGTCAAGACGCTGCGCGCAAAGGGCGGCCCCTGCGACGGCGATTATTACGGCCTGCCGTGGCCCTGCTACGGCACCCCGGAGATCAAGCACCCCGGGTCGCCCAACCTCTACGACGAGTCGCGCAGCCTGATGGATGGCGGAGGATGCTTCCGCGCCAACTTCGGCGTCGAGCGCGACGGTGTCAACCTCCTCGCCGAGGACGGCTCGTATCCGAAGGGCAGCGAGCTCACGACCGGCTATCCCGAGTTCGATCACGTGCTGCTGAAGAAGCTCGGCTGGTGGGATGACCTGACCGATGCCGAGAAGAAGGCGGCCGAGGGCAAGAACTGGAAGGTCGACCTGTCGGGCGGCATCCAGCGGGTCGCGATGAAGCACGGCTGCCACCCCTTCGGCAACGCCAAGGCCCGGGCGATCGTCTGGAACTTCCCCGACGGTATCCCGCAGCATCGCGAGCCACTCTATTCACCGCGCCCGGACCTGGTCGCCAAGTACCCGACCCACGACGACAAGAAGGTGTTCTGGCGCCTGCCGACGCTCTACAAGAGCATCCAGGACGCGAACGTCAAGGACAAGATCGCTGAGAAGTTCCCGCTGGTCCTGACCAGCGGACGGATGGTGGAGTACGAAGGCGGAGGCGAGGAGACGCGAAGCAATCCGTGGCTCGCCGAGCTGCAGCAGGACAACTACATCGAGATCAATCCGGTCGACGCCAACAACCGCGGCGTCAAGGATGGCGAGTACGTGTGGGTCAAGACGCCGACCGGCGCGCAGCTCAAGGTCAAGGCGTGGGTGACTGAGCGCGTCGGCAAGGGCACCGCGTTCGTGCCTTTCCACTTCTCCGGATGGTGGCAGGGCAAGGACATGCTCGAGTTCTATCCCGAAGGCGCGCATCCGATCGTCCGTGGCGAGGCTGTCAACACGGCCACCACCTACGGCTACGACTCGGTGACGATGATGCAGGAAACCAAGACGACGCTATGCCAGGTCGAGAAGCTCACCGCTTGACGAGGAGACGACAGCCATGGCGAGAATGAAATTCCTGTGCGACGCCGAGCGCTGCATCGCATGCAACGGCTGCGTCACCGCGTGCAAGCAGGAGAACGACGTTCCGTGGGGCGTCAACCGGCGCCGCGTCGTCACGATGAATGTCGGCGTGCCCGGCGAGCGTTCGATCTCGGTCGCCTGCATGCACTGCTCGGATGCGCCATGCATGGCGGTGTGCCCGGTCGACTGCTTCTACCACACCGAAGAAGGGGTCGTGCTGCACGACAAGGACCTGTGCATCGGCTGCGGCTACTGCTTCTACGCCTGCCCGTTCGGTGCGCCGCAGTTCCCTCAGACCGGCGCATTCGGCGTGCGCGGCAAGATGGACAAGTGCACGTTCTGCGCCGGCGGCCCCGAGCCCGACGGTTCGGAGGCCGAGTTCCAGAAATACGGGCGCAATCGCCTTTCCGAAGGCAAGCTTCCTGCGTGCGCCGAGATGTGCTCGACCAAGGCGCTGCTGGGCGGCGACGGCGAGACGATCGCCGACATCTACCGCGACCGTGTCCTGCGCCGCGGCAAGGGCGCGGAAGTGTGGGGCTGGGCGACCGCCTACAAGCTGCCGCCCGCGGGCGCCAAGCCGCCGGCCGCCAACGGAGGGACCAAATCGTGAGCCCGATTCGCAGCTCGTTCGTCGTGATGCTCGCAGCCGTCGCCGCGTTCGCGCTCGCCGGCTGCGGCGAGCGGCCGCAGGTCGTCACCTACAAGCAGGGCACGTATCAGGGCAAGTCGGACACGCCGCCCTGGAGCGGCGCGCAGTGGGGCGGCAACAAGCAGCAGTGGGAGGAGGCGATCCACCAGCGCAATCAGGCGCAGAACGAATACAAGCGCATCGGTGGCTGACATGCGCGATCGAATCGTCCGTGCCGCGACGGCGATCTTCGCGGCGCTGCTCATCGGCGGCTCCGGCCCCGGGTTCGCGCAATCGCCCGCCGTCAATCCGGCGATCGCGGAAGCCGCCAAGGCCCAGCAGAAACAGCAGGTCGAGCAGCCGCTCAACAACCAGCCGATATGGAAGGAAGTGCGCTCCGGCGTTCCGCAGTTCACGTCGACCCGCGGACAGGAGACCAACGTCCTGATCCAGCCGCGGGGCGAGACCTGGCGCGCGTTGCGCAACGGCTGGGTCTCGATATGGGCGGGATGGGCGCTGGTCGCGATGCTCGGCGTCATCGCCCTCTACTACATGATGCGCGGCACGCTGCAGCTGCACGAGCCCAAGACCGGGCGCAGCGTCCGTCGGTTCACGGCGTGGGAGCGGGCGATCCACTGGGCCACGGCGATCAGCTTCAGCATCCTCGCGATCAGCGGGCTGATCATCGGGTTCGGCAAGAACCTGCTGCTGCCGCTGATCGGCTACACGCTGTTCTCGTGGCTCGCAATCCTGTCCAAGAACCTCCACAACTTCGTCGGCCCCCTGTTCGTGGTCTGCGTCGTCCTGCTGTTCTTCACGTTCGTGCGCGACAACATCTGGCGCATGCACGATTTCACCTGGGTCCGCCGCTTCGGCGGGCTGTTCGGGAACAAGGACGTGCCGTCGGGCAAGTTCAACGCCGGCGAAAAGCTGTGGTTCTGGGGCGGCTTGCTCGTCTGCGGCTTGATCGTGAGCGCGAGCGGCCTGATCCTCGACTTCCCGAACTTCGAGCAGACCCGCAGCACGATGCAGACCGCCAACATCGTGCACCTCGCCGTCGCCTCGCTGTTCATGTTGGTCGGGCTCGGCCACATCTACATGGGAACGATCGGCATGGCCGGTGCTTACGACGCGATGCGCACCGGCTACGTCGACGAGGCCTGGGCGAAGGAGCACCACGAGTACTGGTACAACGACATCAAGGCGGGCAAGATCCCGGCCGCACTCGAGGGCATGCCCGAAGCCGCCCCCGACCTGAAGCAGCACCCCGCGTGACGGACGCAGGGGACGATTTCCGGAGAAGATCGATGCAGACGACATTCCGCGCACTGCTCATCGCGTTGGTCGTGGCCGCCGCGTCCGGTACCGCGACCGCCAAGCTCCCGCCGCCGCCGGCGCAGACCCCCGAGCAGAAGGCCGAGGCGGCCGCGAAGGCCAAGGCTGCGGCCGACAAGGACGCAGCCGAGCTCGCAGCCGCCCAGAATCGCGTGGCGCAGGTCTACCTCACCGAGCAGAAGGCCAAGGGAGTCATCGTGCACCCGCAAATGCCATCGACGGCGCCGCCCGCGAGCGCGGCACCCGCGAAGAAGTAGGCATTCGCTGCACCCGGCCAGGGCGCCGACGCGGGTCGGCTATAATCCTCGGCTCGCGGAGAGTTGGCCGAGTGGTCGAAGGCGCCTGACTCGAAATCAGGTAACGGGCAACCGTTCGGGGGTTCGAATCCCTCACTC
>CAVTHP010000002.1:0-291585 GCA_963734515.1 uncultured beta proteobacterium
GCGACTGTCGGGATGCCGCGCCAGCAGCGTGCGCGCCAGCTTGGCAGCGCCACATCCGAGCTCGATGATGTCCCGCCCGGAAAGAGGCACCAGGCTGGCCAGCACGTCCAGCTCGTCGTCGATCAGGGTCACGGTGTCCTCGAGCGAAGTATTCGCACGCGCCCACCGACAACCGCGTGCGCACCGAGTAGCGGGTCACCGCCATGGCGCCGGGGGCATTTGAAACTGCTTCTTGCGCCCTTTGAATCAAGGCGCTGGGATGGAGTGGCGGAGAGTGAGGGATTCGAACCCACACACACCCAACCCTTTGAGCTGATTGAACAAAGGTCCGAAAAGGCAGCTTCTCCGGGGCCACAAAGTGGTGCACCCAAGTGGGACACCAACAATTTGAGTCTACCGCAGCATCGGTCATTTACGCACTCGGAAATGACGTCGCCACACTCCCTACGGCCGATCACTGCCTGGCACAGCAACAAACGCAGCCCTACGCTTTGAAGGCGATGCGCCACCACATATCGCGCACCGACAAAGCGCCATCGCATGCGCATGGCAGGCTCGATACACGCCAGCGGCCTCGATACTCTACCGGACACCACAGAGCCTGAGCCCCGGCACCGGGGAGAAGGGGTTAAGGCCAGCGCAGGGATCGATGGTGGCAACCCGTCGCGCCGTCACGCATTGCCACTGTCTGTGATCACTGCGGCAGCATCTTGACGCCGCCCGCTGACATCCTTGTTCCAAGAATGGCGATGGCCTGATTCCGTGCTACGCCAGACGTCCCGCTGAGGATCGCCCCGACCTCGTCGAGGGTCAATCCAGTCCTGACCTTCCCGGCTTCGACCAGCGTCTGCGTACCCGCTCGCCGGTCGAACTCATGCAGGTTTCCCAGAATCGCGGCCGTGTCGGGTCCGTTCAGGCCCTGGGCCAGGTTCGGCGCGATGGCCGCAATCGCCTGCCCGCGCGCCGTGCCCGACGTACCGTTGAGGATGGCCACCACCTCGTTGGGAGTCAGACCGTTCATCACCTTGCCGGCTGCAACCAAGGTCTGTATCCCCGCTCGTCGGTCGAACTCACCTAGGTTCCCCAGAATCGCAACCGTATCAGCCCCGCTCAGTCCATCCTTCAGATGCGAAGCCATTGCCGCAATCGCCTGCCCGCGCGCCGTGCCCGACGTACCGTTGAGGACGGCCACCGCCTCGTCGGAAGTCAGACCGTTCTTCACCTTGCCGGCCGCAACCAGGGTCCGTACCCCTGCTCGTCGGTCGAACTCAATCAGGTTCCCCAGAATCGCCGCCGTGTCGGGTCCGTTCAGGCCCTGGGCCAGGTTCGGCGCGATGGCCGCAATCGCCTGCCCGCGCGCCGTGCCCGACGTACCGTTGAGGACGGCCACCGCCTCGTCGGAAGTCAGACCGTTCTTCACCTTGCCGGCCGCAACCAGGGTCCGTACCCCTGCTCGTCGGTCGAACTCAATCAGGTTCCCCAGAATCGCCGCCGTGTCGGGTCCGTTCAGGCCCTGGGCCAGGTTCGGCGCAATGGCCGCAATCGCCTGCCCGCGCGCCGTGCCCGACGTACCGTTGAGGATGGCCACCGCCTCGTTGGAAGTCAGACCGTTCTTCACCTTGCCGGCCGCGACCAGGGTCTGTACCCCTGCTCGTCGGTCGAACTCAATCAGGTTCCCGAGAATCGTACGGACGTCGTTGCCGCCAAGTTCACCCGGCAGACGCGGCGCAAGGGCGGTCATTGCCCTGATCCGGGCAACTCCGGAGGTCCCCTGGAGCAGGGAACCCGCAACATCCGCCAATACGTTCGACGACATCGTCGGCACCATCTTCGCGATCCGATCGGCCCGCACGAACTCGGTGGAGTTCCCCAGAATCACCAACATCGTCTGCGTGCCGGGTTCCGTTGAATCCCGGCGAGATGCACCTGGGTCAGGAAAGGGCACCGCCGAGGTGGGTTGGGCGCTTCGAACGGACGCGACCTTTCCCGGTGCGGGAGATGCCGGGAATGCTGCAGGTGCCGGCGCCGCCGCAACCCCGGTGGCGTGCGGAGCGACCGGCGCCGCCACCGGAGCGGACACGGGAACGCCACCGGCACCCGGCGCGCGATGCTTGCCACCCGACAACCCGTATCCGACGAACCAGCCACCAACGACGAGGACGCCCGCGCCCGCAACTGCGGCAGCCCAGACCCATGTCTTCGTGGGCGGCACCGCGGGTCGTCGCTCGACCTCGCCGGATGACGCAGGCCCCAGCAGCGGTTGAATCGACTGAGCGAGCTGATCGAGCTTCGCTTCGAGCGGAGGTTGCCACGCGTCGATCCAGTGAGCAGAGGAGACGAACAGCTCCAGACCGGGTCCCGGCATCACCTCGCGGACACGCACCGGAAACACCGGTTTCGACTTGCTGACCGCGCGTTCGATTTCCTTCTTGACGAACGTCGACGTGTTGGCATTTTCCGAGAGGATGAGGACTGTAGCGACCGTCCCTTCGATGCCGCGAATGATTTCCTCGCCGTAGTCGTGCCCGGGCACGATGTCGCGGGGGGCGATCCAGCAGCGAATGCCGCGCGCTTCGAGCAGCTCGCAGATTCTCTGCGCCAGTTCCGCATCCTTGGATGCGTGACTGACGAACACGTCTTTCACTCTACGAGCTGCTCGCGCGTCTGCGATCCAGTTAGACCCGGCGATCCAGGTCGCACCTCGCGAATCCCAGCAATGGACTCAGCCGATCATCCTTGCCCCGACTGAATTCGGGCAAGAAGAGCGCCGTTGTACTCCCTCGCCCACCGGGACACCGAGAAGAGGTCGACGATCACCCATACTCCGACGATGAATAGTCCGATGAATCCCACGAAAACGAACGAGAGCGGAATTGAAATCAGCGTGATGGCCAGCATCGTGACGGCGGTACCCGTCCGGCCCAAGTAGAACCGATGCGCCCCACATGAGCCGAGAAGCCAGCAAAGAAACAGCGCGGTACCCGCCGATTTCTTCTCCGCCTCGAACCGCATCAAGTCCTTGGTGCTAGGTGCCTGTGACGCAGCTGCGGCAGATTGCTCAACCTCATTCATGATTTGCCCCCTGTCCGTCGTTGTCATCAAGTTAGCCAAACCCATCAACCCCGCTCCGATCTAGAACCTCCTTGCCGACGCATTGAATCAGCAGTCGCAGTGCGCGACGATGCGCGTCAATTGACCTCTCCATCGCCTCCGCACCATCCGCCTCCCATCTTGGTAAGCGTCGCCGCAACGTGATCCTGCTTTGGGATGCTCGCCTTCATGCGATGCATGTAGCGACTTGCGCTGCGCTGGAGCCAGTTGCTCGCGAATCGAGCGACGACGCGTCGGTGCTCAAATTCGACGCAAGCGTCCTGCTTGCGCCCACCGAACCAAAAGAGAAAGGGAGGAAATGGCGGTACATCGCTGGATCCGCGACGAGCCGTTGCGTGATGCAAAGGGAGAGGCCTGCTTCGCATAGCGCCCCCTACGCCAATTGCGTACGCGATACGCTAAGTCATATTCCGGACGAATGTCAAGCCGAAAACTACGGGCAGTTGATCCGTCGCCCTTGGATACGATCCACCCGGGCCGATGCGACGGAGCGACTAGTCACCACGGGTGTTGGCGACGATATGCTTCTGGCCCTTGCCAGATGGCGAACGTCGTCGCTACAGCGGCACAATCGCCCCGAACCGCCCGTCGCTGGTCAGGTTCCTGCGCAACTCGAACTGCGCCAGCGCCGCGCTCGACATCGAGCTGGTCGAGCGCCGCGAAGTTGATCCGCTCCCACTGCGTCCGCGCGACGTGCACCGAAACCAGGTAGTTGTTCCGGGCCCCAGCGTCGACGGATTCTATTGCCTAATACGAGACTGCGCTGACGAACGGTCGCGGTGATTCGTGGTATGTACGCCCCGCAATTCGTTCGCCTCATTCCTGTCCACTTTTGGGTCGGTGACCGTTTCATGTATTTGACGATCAACACGACGCCGACTCGGTAGTCCATCTCCCGCGCCTGCTTCGTCGAGACGATATGAGCCGGTTTGCGTGCTGTGGCGACCAAAAATTAACGAACGGCGCCTGCTTTATGTATTTGACGATATCACTTAGGGCCATCGCTACTAATCCGAGACCGACTGCGATCAGCACGTAATACGCCAGAGGTTTTAATACATACGCGTCTGGACCTCTCGCAAATGCATTGGCAAGGTCAGCCCAATTATCGATTGGTCTGTGCGATTGCGCGAACAAAAGAACGATAATTCCCGCAATCGCGTACGCCGATCCCCATATCAGCCGTCGCCTCCGTGTTGCCGCAAGTCGGCGAAGGGTAACCACGCTAACGATTTGATCACGTTCAACGTGTCGATGGTTCTCTACAAAGATACGGCCCGCGTCGGCGTCATTGTCCGCTGAAAGGATCGTCGTCTTTCTTTCTCCATGGTCGTTGTAAGTTACTTGGTATTCCATCATCCCTCCTAAAAACGGGTGCTACCCGAGCAGCGGGCTGGGTACCTGTTCGGGATTATTGGCGCTCGGCGGGCGGCCGCGGAGCGCCGCGAACGCAGATCACGCCGGCGCGGTACGTCGAAATGGCCGCACCCCAGACGCCCTCCTGAGTGAAATTTTCCACCGCGTCTTCGCGGAAGGCTACGCGGGTCGCGGTTCCGGCGTCAACGGGATGCTATCTCCTAATACGAGACAGCGACGAACGCCGGTACGCCGGGCCCCATTTGGTCCCCCAATTCGCGTTCCGTCCCTGTGAGCTTACGTCGCGATTTGCGCCGACCGCGAGACTCTGCCTTGTTTCATCGCCCAGCCTGCAGGCCAGCTCCTTCACACTAGTTCCAGATGATGGACATGCAAGGGCTTTTGCGGGCGTCCCTCGATTGGTTGTTAGTAGATGCGCCCGTCTTGGGCTCTCCAGCCCTTTTCTGTTCTTTCGAACTCCACCTTACCTTTTATCTTCACCTTTTCTCCAACCTTATGAAAAGGAGATGGACCAGCACCATACTGCGATCTGACCGAGAAACATTGCATGTCAAAACCTGGGCGGCTTTCGAAGCCAACGCACTGTGGCATGAACCCCTTAGGATAGGCTACGACAGCCTCGTATTCGATAATGTATCCGTCCGCTCCGTTGAACGTTTTGGTCTTCTGCCCGTTCGTCTTTACAAACGAGTCGAGTTCAATTTCTCCTGACTTAAAGTCTTTAGCGTGCAGATTCTCAATAACACTCTTAGCATTTCCTTCAGTTGGCAGTCCTTCACGCCCAGATGTGCATGCAGCAGCAAGGCCAATCAAAATGCATCCTACCGAGACTTGCACTGGTCTACGCATGCTTCTGTCCTCCTTAACGCTCCCATTCCGGAGGTGGCCGCGGTTGGGTGCAGGTGATCTCGCCTAACGTACCGACCACCAATTTCGGGTTGACGCACGCGGCAGCACGGCTAGGACTATCGGGGGCAGGGTTCGCTGTCTGCCACTACCGCGAGCATGGCTCGCAACAGTGCCGTTCTTTACTCCGGGTATCTCCACTGCGAGTTGAATGCTTGGACGAACTGCTTTTTTTCCCCCTGTACCGAGCAGCAAGTCCCCTTGGATTGCCACTGCTTCGGGTCGGAAAACGCTACGCCAGTTAATGACTCATCGCAAGCGGGCACCGCTCGGCGGAATCGTACGGAAGGCACGCGCTTTCGCAAATGTGCGGCGCAAGCTTTTGATTTTGCGTTTTTTTGATGATCTACCTTTGAGCTGCATTGGTATCTGTCTCGGAATGGTCGTGGAGCGATACGACTGCCCCCGTCATTTCTCCGCGCGCTGAGCGGCGCAGCAAACCGCTACCCTTGGTTCGCCATGCATGCCTTCAGCTTTCGAGGTGTGCTCGCCGACATCGACAAGACCGTCGAAGGCGCGCCACGCCATCCAGCCCTGACACTTGTTCTAGAGATAGACGCTGACTTCATCCGAGTCATCGTTCCTGGGAACGTCCTTGCCGGACGACGCGAGTTGTTTGAAGTGGAGCGAAATGTCGAGGTGATTGGCAAAGTCAGGGCGTTAGCTCTTCTTCCAGGTAGACAGTACGAAATGCACTTTTCAGGGGCCAACGGTGCCTTCGAATGGCTGCTGTCGGGGACCCCGGCGAGCGTCCGCAACTGGCCGAAATTCGCCACCCCAAGGCGGTCGCGCTTCCCCCTTCGTTGAGGCAAGACCCCCGCCAGAAGACTCATGATCCGAGCACAACCGCTAGCGTTTGCCCTCGGATGAGGTTGTATACGGGATTCTGCTCCGCTCTTTCCCGGAAATGGTCGGCCCGGCAATCCGGACTCACGTCACCAACACCCCAGTGCTCGGCAAGGTCAGCCCCGTGATAAGCGCGATCGGCACCAACCACGGGACTCGCCAGTCGCGCCGGTTGGCTCCGGTTGGCGCCGCACCAAAGAATGGCTACATTTTGCCCAAGTAGTTGGCGTCCGGAACAGATACCCACATATTGACGCCGTCGAATGCGATACGGTAAGTATTGAGCGGAGCTACAACATTCGCCAAAACGGTGCCATCGCTGGCACGAAGTTTAACCACCGAGACGTTCATAACCACCCACACGTTTGTGCCATCAAACGCTATCTGCTCGGGGCCACCGCCTCCAGCATAAGCTGCGACCGAATAGACACCTATGGTCTGACCGTCGGGGCCCAATTTGCTTACGGTCTCGTCGCCATAATTGGCCACCCAAACGTCGGTGCCATCAAAAGCCATATACAAGGGATTATTGCCGACTGGATACGTACCGAGAAGAGCGCCGTCGCTACCTCGTAACTTATAGACTTCGTTGACACTGGAAGCTCCGTGGGAGCCCGCCCAAATGTTCGTTCCATCAAATGCGAGACCAAGCGTTCGTCCCACTGCAAAGGTACCGAGATTGGCGCCGTCACTTGCACGGAGCTTTGTGACCCCACTGTCTCCTGACACCCATATATTGGCGCCATCAAATACTGCAACGTATGGGTACCCATCCGGCAAGGGAAACGTTCCAACTATGGCGCCGTCGCTAGCCTGTAGCTTCGTTATAGTGGCACCGCTGCTGAGTTGGTTCAGTACCCAAATATTTGCACCGTCGAATGTCAAGTAGGCCGGCGCTGGTCCACAAGGATATTCGGCAACTACTGCTCCATCACTAGCGCGACGCTCTGTGACCGTCTGGGTACCTAGATTCCCCGACCATATGTGCGTGCCGTCAAAAGCGAGTGAATATGGTCTCGAGTTTGGCGTGACCATGACCCTCGTAAGTGCTGCCTCATACCAATGCAATGTTGCGATACTCAGTGGGTTATAAGACACCCCTGTCGGCCCTTGTGGTCCCGTAGCTCCGACCGCACCTTGTGGCCCAACCGGGCCTTGTGGACCCGTGGCACCAGGTGGGCCTTGGACGCCAGTCGCGCCAGGTAGCCCTTGCACGCCCTGCGGACCGGCTGGCCCCTGCGGACCGGCTGGTCCAGTGGCGCCAGTAAGGGTACTTGTGCCTAGTCGACCATCGGCGTCTATCACAACCGACAGGCCTGTGCCGGCAACACCGGCAATGCCGGCGATGTACGTCGCGGTTTGACCTGTACCAATTCTGATGACGTTCGAATCACCCGATTGACCAACGGCGCCAATATGGATGTTATTGCTGCCCGTCGTCACATTCTGGCCGGCAAAGGTCCCAAGCGCGATATTGTTGTTCCCCGTGGTCGTATTGCTTTCCGAAAAATAGCCAATGGCGACGTTTTGGATGCCCGTTGTATTTCCTTGTAGGGCGCCAACACCGGAGGCCGTATTGCCCCAGCCGGTCGTGTTGCCGCTCAGCGCGAACGAACCGGTCGCCGCATTGCTAAAGCCGCTCGTGTTGCTGTTAAGAGAAAACGACCCGATGGCCGTGTTACTGAAGCCGGTCGTGTTCGCATTGAGCGCATTCGAACCACTGGCTGTGTTGTTTGCGCCGGTGGTATTGCTCTGGAGGGCGCTCGCCCCGAGCGCAGTGTTGGCGTTGCCCTCTGTATTTCTGAACAGGGATTGAAAGCCAATGGCAGTATTTTTGGCCCCTGTAGTGTTGCTGTTGAGCGTCAGCACCCCGCTAGACGTGTTGCCGTCACCGGTCATCGAAAGATTACCCGCGCCCTCCCCCATGAAGGTATTGTTTTGGCCGAAGTTGTGAATGAAAAGCGCTCCGCTGCTCTTTAGAACGTTACCCACGGTCGCCGTCGATTCTTGCAAAATGATATTGCCCGACACGCTTACATTACGCCGGGCCCGCGAGAATGCCGCCGGCGTGACCGCAAATGGTGCAACGGTAGTGAATACGACGGCCAGGGCCATATCGACATATCGTGGATGCGTCATGACTCCCTCCTTTGATGAGGCTCCCAGCGGTATTCCGAGACCATTGCCTTCTGCGCTTAATGCCGTAGGTGATATATCCCTGATGCGTGACCACCTACTCTGCTGATTGGGTCTTACCCATGCCAAGGGTCATACCCGGGCAGCGCTTCGGCAATCGGCCATGCGTTTCCTGTTTTCATCCCTGAAGGCTAGTCGAACCCAGGTGCAGGCAAGAGCAGCATAGAATGGTGGTCGAGAGTTTTCGTCCCCCAAACGGTGTACGTAGGGGCGAGCTGCGGTGGCGGCTTGCTAGGACTGCGCCTAGATCGGCTATTACTGACGGGGTTGCTCAGTCCGCCAGCGCCGGTGGCGTAGCTGGCGGTTGCATGACTACTGGATTGCTTACCAGTGTCCGAACGATGTCGCTCTGACGGCGCGCGCCCATCTTGCTCAGTACCCGCTTCAGATGGGTGGTCGCCGTGCTACGGGCAATCCTGCGCTGGTCGGCGTACTCGTCGACATGCTGGCCTGACACAAGCGCGGCGGTAAGGCGTGCCTCGGCCGGTGTCAGCTTGTACAGCGACTGGAGCGCATCGAGCGAGGCCGCGGGGGATGCCTCCGGGTCGGACACGATCAGGACCGCCACGGGAGCGCGCACCCAGTTGGCAAACGGTTCGACGCCCTCCGCACGCAGCGGCGACACTTGCACCGAGAGCGGCTTCGCGGGCGGGTGCCGGCTGATGCGCATTGCGCAGCCGGCTGCGTGGCCACGCCCCATCGCGGTCGCAACGGCGTCTCCGATAAGGCGCATCAGGGCCCCCGACTCCGCGGCGACCCCGCACGCTAGCGATCGATCTCGGCCCAATACCAAGCCGTCATGCGCCTGGACGATCTTCTGCGCGGCTCGATTCGCGTGAATAGCCCTACCAAATTGGTCGATGAAGACGATCCCGAACGGCAGCCGGTCACACAGGGTGAGCGACCCATCCCGCGCGGCGAATACGTCGACGAGTTTCCGATGAATCGCGCACGCCTGCCGGACATGTGGCACCAGAGCAGTCCACAATTTCAGGTGCGAGTTGTCATATTCCCCGGCGGCGCGAGTGCGAAGTGATGTGAACTTCACTGCGAGGGAACCCTCCCGATCCACGATTCCGCCAATGGCATAGAAATAGCCTTGAGGTTGCAGCCAGTCGCCGTACCACTCGGTACGGGGCAGCAACCGATTCGGATAGAGCATGCTACCCGTGACCGCGACGCCGGTCTGGAGCGCGGCCTCGTTCAACGCCCAGACGTTCTTGTCGCTGAAGTAACCAGCAGCCGAGGCAATGTATTCGGGATCGAAGTCGGTGAACACCGCGAGCGATGCGCCGCCGCTTGCATCCACATGGACGGCGGTACTCGCGAAGTCGTAGAGATAGAGCGCGGTGCCGCCGGCCCCGAAGAATGACGAGATGCGCCTGAGGAAAACTGGCCAGAGATCGGGATTGGTCGCCGCCTGGTAGATCAGCGCGACGAGATCGCTGAAGTCCTGCAATGAGATATCGCCGACCATCGCACTCCCCTTCGACGTGCCGCGACGATCACAAGTCTAGGCGTGTCGAACGCGATTGCAAGGGGAATATGCCGGGTGGCAACTATGAGCTTTCCCAGTCAAATCCACGGCCGGCGCGACGCCGCTGCGGTGCACAACCGGCCACGCGGGGTTCCCCGTTGCTACGGGGCGCCCGTGCGGCTGACATGGGTGGCGCCCAACGGGCCTGATTCGGCTTCTTCGAGACAACAAATCCAGGGCATGGCCGAAGCGTCCGCTTTTCGGCGGGTGTATTACTGACCGCTCATGGCCGGTCAGCGACCTTGGTGTGTTCGCGTCAGTTCGACCCAAGGCGGTCGCCCAGAGCTAAGTCGCTTGTCCGCTTCTGTTTCTCTAATCGACGCGGATCTGAAAGGGCCCCACGTCCACTATTCCAGACGCGAAATGTGATCGGCGACGAAACTACCGTTTCTCTTACGAGGGGGAGCCGCGCGGGGGTCGGTATCCGCTGTGCGGCTATCAGCGTATCGTGACTACGCAAGACTTTCAGGGAGACGACGATGGGCGCGACGAATCGCACATTGATTTGTGGTTGCGTGCCCAGCGGTCGCAGTCGATGCTTTCTTGAGCGCAGATAATCATCGCGCGTTAATTTTATTGGGCGCCAGGTTGACGTTCATTTCGAATGTGGTCAGTGGCACTCGCCAGCGCGCTCGTAGCTTGGAAATGATGCTGTGATGAGTGCGCCTCCGGAAAATTACGGGCGCCAAACTGCGCGAGTTCGCATCCTCGGAGGCGTGGTCCTTGCGGGTCTGGCGCTAGTGCTCGCCGCTGGAGGCGGCCAGCATCTGCTGCTGCAGACAGCGTGGTTCGACGCCTGCCAGACGCTCTTTCCACGCCAGGTCGAAACCTCGCCGGCGACTATCGTCCAGATCGACGACAGGAGCCTCGCTAGATTCGGGCGCTGGCCATGGCCGCGAACGCTGCTTGCGCAGTTGATCCATACGATTAGCGGCGCCCAACCGGCCGCGATCGGCATCGACATCGTGATGCCGGAGCCCGATCCGCTGTCACCCGACGTCCTGCTACCCCGCATCGACGTGAGCGGGGCATTGTCGGATCTGCTGGGCGAGCTTCCGTCGAACGACAAGGAACTTGCCAATGCGCTCGCCAGCGCACCAACGGTGCTGATCGTCGCCGGATCGCGCGGGGCTGCGGTCATCCCGTTGCACGCCGCACCGATCGTCGTTCGAGACGAACGCGCATCGGCCGTTTCGGCGGCGCATGCGGTGTCGCGCCTGATCGAGTTTCCCGGTGCGATGGCGAGCCTGCCGATCCTCGACAACGCGGCGTCGGGCTGGGGTTTCGGCTCCGCCGACGATCACAGTGGCGTCCTGCGGCGCGTGCCGCTGGTCGCGAACGTGAATGGGACGCTGGCGCCTGCGCTGCCGGTCGAGATGTGGCGGATCGCGCTGCACGCGCCCGCCGTGCGGATCGCGACTGCCCGCGGAGAGGTGAAAGGCGTCGCCGTGGGCAACCGGTACTTCCCCACCGAGGCCGACGGTCGCGCGCGGATCTGGTTTTCGCACCGAGATCCTAGCCGGTTCGTGTCGGCCATCGACGTGCTCGAGGGGCGCGTCGATCCGGCGCGTTTCGCCCACAAGTTCGTGCTGATCGGCGTCACCGCGGCGGCACTGGGCGATTACCTCTGGACCCCCGTGGGCGACAAGATGGCGGGCAGCGAAATCCACGCCCAGCTGCTGGAGAACATGTACGACGGCACGCTGCTCGTGCGCCCATCGTGGGCGCCGCTGGCCGAGGCCGCGGTGTTCCTGCTGCTCGGCGCACTGCTCGTCTGGGCAGTTCCGCGCTGGCCAATGCGCTACGCCGCGCTGGTCGCACTCGCCTGCATTCTGGCGCCGCCTTCCGCAGCCTTGCCAGTCTTCAGCGCCGATCGGCTGCAGTTCGACGCAGCGACCCCGGTGCTAGGTCTTCTGGTGCTGTTCGGCACCACCATCGCGACCTCGTTAACGCTCTCTCGAAAGGCGCATCAAAAGGCCGTCTACATGTTTTCCCGTTTCGTGAATCCAAACGTGGTCCGGGAACTACTTAAAGACGATTCATTCGCAAAGGGTGGCCAAAGCCGGGAACTCACGATCCTATTTTCCGACATAAGGAATTTTACGGCGATGTCCGAGAAGCGCAGCCCGGCTGAAGTTGTCTCCCTGCTTAATGAGTATTTCACTAGACAAGTAGAAATCGTCTTTAGGTACCACGGCGCTCTCGACAAGTTCATCGGGGATGGCGTCATGGCTTTCTGGGGAGCGCCGTTGGATGATACCGAGCATGCGAGGCATGCGGTTGATTGTGCTCTTGGCATTGTTGAGAGTCTTGACGCATTTCGTACCGACATGGGCATCCGCGATGGGGACTTTGATATTGGAATCGGATTGCACACCGGCCGGGCCGTTGTGGGTCTAATTGGCTCAGAGACTCGGCGCGAATACACGGCAATCGGAGCTGCCGTGAACCTGGCGAGTCGTATCGAGGGGTTGACGAAAGTAGCAAAACGTAGGGTGCTGGTAACTCGGGAAACGATGGAGAAATGCGGTGAAGCGTTTGCGTTCGACTACGTCGGAGCGTTCGCAATCAAGGGGGTGGAAAGAGACGTTCAAGTGTACGAACCGCGTCCACAGCGGCCTGAATTCGAGGCATAGACGGGTATACCAGTGTCTTATGGCAGCATGGAAATGCCGTCACCTGCCCGGCGCATCGAGTGACTGCTCGTGGCCGCACTCGGTCTAATCGTCGACGGTCGCAGTCAGACCCTGGGCGGTCCCTCAGCGTATGCGCCGCCACAGGGCCGGTTGCTGCACACAATGGTCACCGAGGCGTCAGTCGATCGATCCAATCGTCGTGTCGACCCTTGGTTGGAAACTCGGTGTCTCGGTGCGGAAGAAATAAGCGAAAAACCAGCCCCTGTCGATCGCCGCGACCGTGCAGCGACAGCGTTGCCCCGAGGCGCGCGGCGGCCTCGCTCGCAATGGCAAGCCCGAGCCCTGTACCCTCGACGCCGTTGCCCTTTAGGCGACGAAAAGGCCTAAAGACGCTCGTTCGTTCAGCGGCTGGGATCCCGGACCCACTGTCAATGACGTCAACGCACACGCCGCCAGGTGCATCCCGTATCGCGAGGGTCACCTCGCCGCCCGTGGGTGTGTACTTGATCGCGTTGTCGATCGCGTTCGAGAGGATCGTGCGCGACAGCGGCCCAGTCGTCGTTGCCACCTGCTTCTCCGGCGCGTCAAGTCCAAGGTCAATGCCACGCTGCTCGGCCAAGGGGTAGAACTCAGCAAGCAGTTCGCGCGCGAGGGCACTGACGTCGATCGATTCATTCTCGGTGGCGTCGCCCTGAACCCTGGCGAGCCCAAGCAATTGCTCGCTGAGTTTGCGCGCACGCTCGATGCCCTGCTGCAGTGGGGGGAGCCGTTGCTGGACTTCTTCGAAGGACTTCGCGTGACGCAGGTTGCTGCCTTGCAGCGCCAACGCCGTCAAGGGCGAGCGCAACTCGCGTGCCGCGTCGGCAATGAAGCGCTGCTGCTGACCCATCAGGTCATGGGTCCGTCGCAGCAATCCTTCGATCGCGTCGACAAACGGCTGGATCTCGTCGGGCAGGTCTCCAATATCGAGTTGTGGATCGTGCAGAACGTGCTGCGCGTCGACGCGCTGCGCCGCGCGGGCAATGGGTGCGAACTCCCTTCGCACCAAGCGGCTGATCAACCCAATCAGCAACGGCACCAGCAGCAGAGACGGCAGCAGCGTGCGGCCAGCACCGCTCCAGGCCAGCTCGTCGCGGGCATCCGTCGGCTGGGCAACGATGGCGGTGTAGGGTCCTGCACGTTGCACTTCGACCCGCATGCGGCCCTGCGGGCTATCGACCGTGTGCAGTCCGGGTGCAAGGGCAGGCTCCAGCCATGGCGGGCGGCTGTCGATCGGCAGTACGAATAGTTGCAGGCGGGAATCGCTGTCGCCAAGCCTGACCTTGCCAACGGCTGAAGCCTCGCGGTCCGGGCGCGCCAATGCCAGGGCTGCGACCTGGCGCAGCATGTCGTCCTGCGACTCGCGCAGCTCGCGCCAAGCGAGGATGAATTGCGCGGTGGCCGCAAGCAGACCGAGCAGGATTACCGCAGCGCCGATTTGCAGCAAGAGCTGCCGCTGAAAGGATCGTTTCATCGCGGTTTGCCCACCATCCAGCCGGCGCCACGTACGTTCTTGATCACATCGGCCCCGAGCTTCTTGCGCACCCCGTGGATCAGGAAGTCGACAGCGCTGCTCTCCACTTCCTCGTTCCATCCATATAGGCGATCCTCAAGCTGCGACCGTGTCAGGATGGCTCCCGGGCGCAGGAGCAGCGCTTGCAGCAGAGCGAATTCACGAGCCGTCAAAGTAACGCTGACCTCGCCGCGGCGCGCCACGCGGGTCGCGGGATCCAGCGCCACATCGCCATTGCCCAGCTCGGCGCTGGCTTGCCCCGAGTGGCGGCGCAGGACGGCGCGCATGCGTGCGAGCAATTCGTCCATGTCGAACGGCTTGACGACGTAGTCGTCGGCTCCGAGGTCGAGCCCGCGAACCCGGTCGGCCGGCGTGTCCCGGGCCGTGATCAGCAGGACCGGGGTGCGGTTGCCGCGTTCGCGCAGGCGTTGCAGGACGCTGATACCGTCGCGTCGCGGCAACCCCAGATCGAGCAGGACAACCTGATGCTGAGCGTCGCGCAGCACCCGGTCGGCGGCCTCCCCGTCTTCGACATGGTCGACCGCGTACGCCGCATCGCGCAAGGCGACTTCGATCGCTGCGGCGATCATCGGGTCATCCTCGATTAGGAGCACGCGCATCGGATGTGGCCTGTCTTCAGTGGACGGTGGCTGCCGCGCGCTGCGGCAACAGCCTGAGCGACAGAATAATGAAGGCGATCAGCACCGCCGAGGCACCGAAGCGGCTCAGGTCGAGGCCGCCGGAGGCGACCGGCTTGTCGAGGAAATCGCCGAGCACGGCGCCCAGCGGCCGCGTCAGGATGAACGCCGCCCAGAACAGCGCGGTGCGCGAGACCTTTGTACGCCAGTACAGTGCGGCGATCACGGCCAGCGCGCCGCCGAAGACCAGAGCCGCGCCCTGGTAGCCGAAGCCGGCAGTGTCGGCGGTCCAGTCACCGAGAGCGGTGCCAAGCGTCTGCGAAAACATGATGGTCAGCCAGTAGAACATTTCGGCCTTTGCCAGAGCGCACGCTGTCGACCGCCACGCTTCCCATCGAAGTCCGAGATCAGCAAGGAGGCGGCCAGGAGCCCGAACAAGCAGGCTGGAGCCGCCGGCATAGCCGATACCCAACGAGCGATCGGCGAAATCGGCAAGCGTCGTCCCGACCGTGGTCGTCGCGATGATCGTCGACCAATAAAGCGTTGGATGGAAGCGTGCGAAACGGACCTGGGCCACGACCAGCCCGAGGAACAAGACGGCGAAGGTCGCCGTCGCCACCAAATAGCCGACATGCAGGGACATGGAGACCGCGTCGCCAGCGGTCTCGCCCAGGGTGGTTGCAGCTATCTTGATCAGCCAGAAGCCGAGGGTGAGCGCAGGGACCTTGGCCAGTGCGGAACGGATCGTCGGTTTCATCATGGGCCGCTGCGACTCAAGCCTTGCCTTGAAGGGTATCGAAGGCCTGCATCAGATTCGACATCGCCGCCTTGCAGTCGGCTTTCCGCGGGGAGTCGCTGCGCAGAGCGCTCAGCGCGAGGTCGATGGCCTTGTCGAGGCGATGCCAGGCGGTCGCATCACGGGGCTTCAGACCCGCTTCTGTTCCATCCCAGGCCACTTCGAGATCCTTGATCCGAGCCTTCGCCGCGACCAGGTCGCGGTTGTCGACCAAACGGGTGGCGTCGGACGCGATGGCCTGGAATTGGCGGAGATCGCCAAGCCGAGATTGCGTGTGCATGGTATCGGCTGCGGTGCTCTGTGATTCCCGAGCGGAGCCAGCCTGGCCGGGCCCCGGAGGCGCGGGCTTGTACAGGCCGCCAATGCCAGGAGCATCAGGGTCGCAAGCGCCGCGACCGGGCGGGATGCAACAACGATAGGTCGCATGATTTTTCCTTTGAGAATGTGAAGTTGTTCACACGGACGATCGGCTCGCGGCAGCACGGCGCATGCCGAGTTCCGCCGCTCCGACCAAGGTCACGATCAAGCTCAGGAACAAGGCACTGGTCCACATGGGGCCCATGCCGAGCCCGCCATAGGCCTTGGCCTGCGTGAGCAGATCGCCCAGCGCCGCACCGAATGGCCGGCTAAGTACGTACGCGATCCAGAAGGTCGCCACCGCGTGCCCTGCGACGCGCCAGACCGCGTAAGTCGCGCCGATCAGGCTGCCGAAGACCAGCGCGCCGCCGGTGAAGCCCAGGCCATGGCTTCTGTGGCGAGGTCGCCGGCAGCAGTGCCCAGGGCGAAGGTGCACAAGATGGCCGCCCAGTAGAAGAGTTCGCGCCTGCGCGTCACGACGGCGTGGATCGACAGTGTGTGCTCGATGCGATACCAAGCGGCGAAGATCGAGGCTAGCAGCGCGGCGAAGACCGGCGTGCTGACGTACAGGCTGACTCCCAGCCCGTCGGCAAGCAGATCCGTGATCCGTGTGCCGACGATGCTGACCAGGACAACCGAGACCCAGTAGATCCAGGGCGTATGGCGGCGCGTGCTGACCTGGGTATAGAGGGCCGCGGCGAGCAGCCCGCCCATGGTCGCGAGGGTCGCGCCCTGGCCCGATCCGGCATTGACCGCGAGGAAGTCGGCGCCGGTCTCGCCGACCGTGGTGGACAGGATCTTGATGAGCCAGAACGCGAGGGTGATCTCCGGAACCTTGTTCAGCGAGACACCGGGCCGGATGGCGAGGGCCATGTTCATCGTTGAGATTCTGGTTGGGCAAAAATGGGCACGAGCACGGTTACTCCGAAACCATACGGGCCGCGATGGCGTGACCCAGGACCCGCGTCCGCAGGCGTTCAATGCCAGTCTGCAGCGGTTCGATTGCACTGCTTGCCCCGTTGACCAGCAGCGCGCTCATGCACGCGACGCCGAGAGCGCCAGCCACATCCAAGGGAATGTGCACACCAACGTAGATGCGCGCCCAGGCTACCGCGACGCCTGCGGCGAACACAGCGGCAGCGGCCGCGCGCTGGCGGCGATGCAGCCCCCAGCTTGCCGCGACGCTCCAGATCAGGGTCAAGTGGTCGCTCGGAAACGATGCGTCGGCAGCATGCGGGATTAGTCGGTGGCCCAGCCCCAGCGCAAAGGGGCGCGGGTGCGGCCAGACCAGGCCGATGATCGCGCCGATTCCGAGCGCAAGCGCAGCGGCAAGTGCGGCATCGGTCAGCGCATGGCGCCACGCGATGCTGCATCGCAGCCAGACGACGACGAACGGCGGCGGCAGTGCCCAGACCAGGTCCTCCGCCAGGAAGCGGCTCGCGGCCAACATGATGGGAGGCGGATTCGCTGGGGCATTGAGCCAGAGAAAGAGAGCTTCGTTGAACGATTGCACGACGGGTTCGTCGATCGGCGTCGAAACGATGCGCCCCGGCGCAACGAGGCGCCGGGGCTCGTCGATCAGTCCTTGTTCGACCCTTCGACGCTGTTTTCCAGCACCTTGCCAGTCACCGCGTCGACACCGATCTCCCGCTCGCCCTGGGCGACCTTGAGATCAAAGGAGTAGCGCAGCCCGCTGCCGCCCTTCTCGCGCTCGAGTTCCTGGTTGGTGATGGTGCCGCCAGGTATTTCCTTCAGTGCGATCTGGCGCGCCCGTTCGAGGGATACCTTGGCATCCTTGGCGTACTGTTGGCCGTCGAAGGCCTGGGCTGCAGCGGCAGCGCCGAGGGTTGCGCCTGCGATAGTGGCGATGCCGATTGCTCGCTTCAATTTCATGATGCACTCCTGTAGACGTGATAGGGCTCCGATCGGATCGGAGCCGCGCATGTGCAGCGCGTGATCAGGAGTGTCCGTGCCTCGATTTAGATGATCCTTAGCTTGGATCGGTCGCCAGAATGTCGCCGATCGGGGCGGCGCAACTTTCAAGGAACTGGCCGTAAATCGACTTTTGAGATTCGGCGCAAAGTGGGGGAACGACCGTCGCTGGTCGTGCCGCCGGCATCTGGCCGCCGTCGCCCCGAGCGCGGGAGAATGCCCGCCTTGCCGTCGAGATTAAAGCGGCCCACGAGCGCACGCGGCAGACCTACGGTCCTGGGCGTCTGCAGGCCGATCTGGCTGATCACGGGGTGAGGGTCGGGGTGCATCGCATCAAGCGGATCCGCAAGGAGCTTCGGCTGGCGTGCCGACAGAAGCGCAGATTCAAGGCCACGCGGATTTCCGCCACGACTTGCCAGTGGCGCCGAACTTGCTGGCCCGGAAATTTGCCGGGGCGGGGCCGAACCGAGCGTGGGTAGCCGACATCACCTACATCGCCACCAACGAGGGCTGGCTGTACCTAGCAGGGCTGAAGGATCTATTCGACGGCGAGCTCGTTGGCTACGCTCTGGGCGAGCGCATGACGCAGAGAGGTGGCCCCGCGCAGTTGGACAGATTTTCTGGGTTCTTAAGTGCGTAGCTCTGTGGGTTAGCAGGCTGTTGAAATTCGTTTGATTTCGAGCGCACTTTGCAGCCGGTTTGTGGTCGATGTTGTCATGTCAGCAGCCTCGAGGTGACGGCGATGCGCGGACCGGATGCGATGCAGGAAAGCCTGTTCACGGTGGCGAAGCTGGATGACTTCGTACCGGCCGATCATCCGTTGCGGTCGATCCGCGTGCTGGTGAACGATGCGCTGACGGCGATGAATGCACGGTTCAACGCGATCTACGCCGACAGCGGGCGCGACTCGATCGCGCCGGAGAAGCTGATCCGGGCCTTGCTGCTGCAGGTGTTCTACTCGATCCGCAGCGAGCGGCAGCTGTGCGAGCAGCTGCGTTACAACCTGCTGTTTCGCTGGTTCGTCGGCTTGGCGCTCGATGATCCGATCTGGGATCACTCGACCTTCTCGAAGAATCGCGACCGGTTGCTGGCGCATCAGGTGGTGGAAGGCTTGTTTGCCGAGGTCATGCGCCTGGCCGATGCCCGTGGACTGCTGTCGAAGGAACACTTCTCGGTCGACGGCACGCTGATTCAAGCCTGGGCGAGCCAGAAGAGCTTTCGGCCGAAGGACGGCAGCGACGACCAGCGGCCTGGCGGGGGTGGACGCAACGCCCAAGCCGACTGGAAAGGCCAACCCCGCAGCAACGACACCCACGCGAGCACGACCGATCCCGACGCGCGAACCTATCGCAAGAGCCATAACACGGCGTCGATCCTCTGCTACCAGGGTCATGTGCTGATGGAGAATCGCAACGGCCTGGTGGTGAGCGCCGTCGTTACCCATGCCGATGGTATCGGGGAGCGCCGCGCGGCGCTGGCCATGCTCGATGCCGTGCCCGACACCGGGCGCCGCAGCGTCGGCGCCGACAAAGCCTACGACACCGCCGACTTTGTTGCCGCGTGCCGCGAGCGCAAGGTTACGCCGCACGTCGCCTGCGAACGACACCCGCCGTGGCGGCAGCGCGATCGACGGTCGCACCACGCGGCACCTCGGTTACCGACTGAGCCAGATCATCCGCAAGCGCATCGAGGAGCATTTCGGTTGGGGCAAGACCGTCGGCCGCATTCGCCAAACGGTGTTTCGCGGATTGCAGCGCGTCGATCAGCAGTTCAAGCTCACCATGACCGCCAGCAACCTGGTGCGCATCGCTCGAATGCCGTTGGCGGTGCCCTGCGGAGTGATGCGATGAACCAACATCCGAAAGGCGAGCGACCATTTCGACGCAGCCGATGCCTCATCGAAATCCGCCGCCGAACAGTTGACCTGCTTCCCGCCTCTTTCGCCGATGCGATCACTTTCATTTTTCGGCCCAATTTCAACAGCCTGTTAGAAGCTCTGACCCCATTTTCCGCGGAAGTATTACGGCTCTGACCCCATTTTCCGGGGGACGAGCGCGAAAGCGTGGGGAAGCAGATCGGCGACGCCGAATTCGAGTACCCCGGTCCGTCGCAAATGCAGCGGATCCGGACGTCGGGCCCGAATTCCGAGATCACCTGGCGGCACGCGCCGCAGGGGGTGACGGGTTCGGCGGTCGGTGTGTAGACGACGATCGCGTCGATGCTGTGCTGCGCCGTCGGCGATCGCGCGCGACACCGCATTGCGCTCTGCGCATACGGTAAGGCCATAGGATGCGTTCTCTACGTTGCATCCGACCGCGATCGCGCCGTCGCCGGTCAGCACGGCGGCGCCGACGCGGAACCGGCTGTACGGGCAGTAGCGCGTTGGCACTCGCGCGCCGGGCGGCGTCGGCGAGCCGCGACCACTGCGGATCGGAAATCTCGGTCATCGAGTCACCTCGGGCCACGGAACCATCGGTGGCGGCGGCAATCGAACACACTGTCTCCGACGCCGACTCGCCCATCGATCGATTTGCATGCGCGCGAGCAGCACCTGCCTTGAGTCGCGGAGTCTCACGCCAATGCTCCATTATCGTCTCGAACCTCGTAGCGGTGTCGTGTTCCTGACCGCCAGCGGCCGGCTCGAGGCGTCGGATTTCGCCTCGCTGGCGCTGACGGTCGACCCGTATATCGCGCGCCACGGAAAGCTGCGCGGCGTTCTGCTCGACGCCGCGGCGTTCCCGGGCTGGGACGACGTCGACGCCCTGGTCGCCCACATGCGTTTCGTGCGTCGCCACCATCGAGACATCGAGCGCATCGCGATCCTCACCGACGATACGTTCCTGGAGGCTCTGGAGCGGCTCGCCCACCTGTTCACCGAGGCGAAGATCCGCCGGTTCGCGACGCGCAAGCGCGCGCAGGCCATCGCCTGGCTTGCGCCCCACCATTAGCAGGCTGTTGAAAAGCCCGTAGAAAGCGATGAGGGTCAGGACCTTGAAGCAGTCGCGTCGGACATTGCCCGGACCGTTGGCCAGCCCCGGGGGATTTGCCAGCCGTTGATAACGGAGGGTGGTCTCGCAGACGAATTTGGGGTGGCCGCCGAGGAGAAAGCGTCGCTGGGTATCAGCAAGCGCGGCGACACTTATAACACCGTTAATGGAGCGCTACCGATCGCATAGGCAATCACGACATGATGGCGAGACCGGTGAGACCATGATTGGGCAAACCTGACCCCGGCGCACAATTGAGTACGTGGCTCGGGCTCGATCAGCGCCTTACGTCAGAGACAGAGGAAATCGGCTTCCCTCAACGTCCGGATGTAGGTCTGCTATCTTTAGCGCTGCGGAATCACCTACTGCTTGCGGCGTGACAGACCAAGGCCGACCAAGCCGAGGCTGAGGAGGGCGAGCGTTGCCGGCTCCGGGACGCTGGCATACGGGCCCGTACATGCCGGTCGGTTGATCGTGCAGCCCTCGATCACGAGGTTGTCGATGCCAATCTCGGCAGGCCAATCGACGAACGTGAGCGTTGTCGCGCCGTCGAGACCGAGCTGCGACACGTGTCCCAGGGCCTGCGGATCCTGGTGGCCAGTAGTAGGCGTCGTTGCGCGCGTGAACCAGACGCTCGAGGCGCCGGCGAGCAGCTCGATATCGGGATAGTTGCCGTTGGTCAGTGGATTGTTCGCGCACGCCGACGACGAGTTCGATGCAGCACACGTGTTGTCCGGGAAAATTTCCCAATCGAAACTCACCGCATAGATGTAGAACCCCGTGAACGCGAACGAGAACCTGTCGGATGCCGATCCATAGATCCGGAAGTTGTCGTTCATGATGAACGTGTCGGGATTCGTGGCATCGTAGGCGTGATGCGTCCCGCCGTTCGACGTCCCGAGCGTATCGGCGTTCACATGGCCTTCGCCGCTGTACGTCGCGGTCGCGAGAGTCCCCGAGGCGTTCACGCTTGCGCCATAGCCGGTGAGGACGCCGTTCATGTAGCTTTCCACAAGCGTGTCCCCTGCCGTCTTGCCTAAGCCGTTGCTATGGCTGCCGGTGATCCCCACTTGGTCAAAGCTGAACGTGATCGAGGTTGCCTGTACGGGCACGGCAATTCCAACCGCAAACGCGGCCAGCAATGACGCTACGAAGTGCTTGTGTCTCACGATGAGCCTCCCTGCCATCGAGAAAGCAACGATCGAGCCACACGATAATTATTATTTATTGCCAAATACTTGGCGTTGTGTGTTACATTACATTGTAAGATTTGGCGACACTATTTTGGCGTTCGTCGCGGTTGTCCGCATTTGGCCGATCGATGAGAAATGCGATCGGTCGTGGTCGCTGGATGATCGCGCGGGTATTCCAGATTCGATGTGACAAACTGGCTACGCTATTGATGTGTGTTGGCCGATGAGAGCGCTCCATCCGGAGCCATTGCCCGGTCGCGCGGCAGTTGCTCCGTCCCCTGCTGCTGCGCCGACTTCATCGGCAGCTTCGCATCCTTCTCGTACTTCTCCGCGGCGAAGATCTCCGTCCACCGCTTCAACACCGCCCGCCCGATACCCAGTTCGCGCGCCACTGCTGTCAGCGAGGGTCCCGGCTGCTCGATTCACAAGCGTTTTCTGGAATGGCAGAAGGCTGGCGTGTTTGTGCGCTCTGGCAGGCCGGGTTGGCCGAATACGACGAGATGGAAGGCATCGCTTGGCGATGGCAGAGTATCGACGGGGCCATGGTGAAGGCACCGCTGGCTCAAGAATCTGTCGGACCCAACCCGACGGATCGGGGGAAAAAATGGGAGCAAGCGACAGCTGCTGGTGGACGGCCGTGGCGTCCCGCTGTCGATCATCGTAACCGGGGCTAATCGACACGACGTGACGCAGTTGGCGAGTACGCTGGATTCGATCGTCGAGCGCCCCGTCAGGCCATATCACCCGCAAAACTTGTGTGCGGATGCAGGTTTTGTCGGAGCCTGCGTATGAGCAGATCGTGGGGCGCGATTACTCTCCGCACGTGCGCTCTCGCAGCGAAGAAAAGGCGCGCAAGGTACAAGCCTCGGCGCTGGATAGTGGAGGTTGCACATTCCTGGTTCAATCGTTTCCGCAAGCTCCTGGTTCGTTATGAAAAGACGCATCGTTCATACGTGGCTTTGAACATGCTCGCCGCCGCGATCATTTGCTTTCGCAAAGTGCCAGGCGAGATAAACATTATTTACGGATAAGCACTAAGTCGGGCTTCATGCCGGCGAGGCTCGGATCCCGCTGCGCACACGCTCGCTCGGGCCACTCGAAAGCGAGATTCACCTAGCCGAGCGTCGCGTACGGCGCGGCTTGGCGCGTCGGCGCCATCTGCATACTTCGCGGCGAGTTCCCGCGCAGCGCTTCCCTAATTAAGCTCGCGCCATCCAACGCGATGTGGCGTGGTTCCGGCGGCAGGGGCGATCGGAACGGGTGTGGTCGTCACTTTGGTGTCCGACATGGAAACCAATGCGACGACCTCCCCACTCGGCAACTGGATCAGGCTCGCGCCTACCGTCAGGGCGTTGCCCGAAAAGGTGCCGACAATCTGCTCGCCATTGGTTGCGTTCTGCGCGCTTGAAACCGGTCCACCCGTCTTGTAGTCGAGCGCGTACAGCCAACTCGTACCTCCGACCGTGCAGTAATTCGTGTCGGGCACATTCGAGGCGATGACGAATGTGCCGAGCTGCAGCTGCGGATCGACGGTCATGCGCTCGCCCACCGGAAGCGTCATGTACCAGCCGTTCTGCGTGGCCCAGTCGACGCTGGCGGGCGACGCGATGGTGCGCGGAGTCGAGCCGGCGTTGAGCGTTTGCGCGACCAATTTCGCTGCACTCGATTGCAGGTTCCCGAGATTGGCACCGGTGTCCTTGACCGCGTATATGGCTTGCGGGGTCGTCGACTCGGACGGCGTCGTCGTGCTCAAATCGCTGAAGCCCAAATAACGCCCGGTGCCGAAGTAGATCGCCTTGTGCGGGATGCCTGCGCCGTCCTTCACGGTTCCGAGTTGTGGCGTCATTGTGATCCGGGCCGACCGGCGCCGGCGGTGGGCGTGTAGCCAAGCCGCTGCACCGAATTCGCCGTCAGGTCGAAGCGCCAAAGGTTCCCCGAGAGGTCGCCGCCATAGACGTACTGGGTCTGGTTGTTGATCAGCGTCGCGTCGACCCAGTTGGCGACCTTGCCAATCCCGTTGGCATTGGGATCGGTTACCGAACCGTTGGCGATGATCTCCTGCAGCTTCGCTCCGGTGAACGCGTCGAGCACGTAGAGCCGCGCCAGACCGTCGCCGACGCCACCTTCATTGTTGTTGTACCCGGAAGGGACGATGACCACCCATCTCCCATCAGATGCGCGCTTGGTGATGATCGGGGTCGAGTATCCGTAACCCACGTTGGCGTCCTGTGTAGTGCCAAACGTAGTGCCAAACTCCCACAATGCAACCGGGTTTGCCGGGTCGGTGACGTCGAGCGCGTAGTAACCGCGCCGCCGGCGCCGAGTCCCCCGACCAGGATGGTCTTCCACGCGGTGCCGTTGTAGGCGTCGCCCGAAGCCATCTGGCCGTCGGCGTAGAACTGGTGATTGGTCGCATAGGCTGCGTCAGCGAGCTTGTAGAGCTTCGGGATCAGCATGCTCGGGATATAGGCCCATTGCTCGACCCCGGTGGCCGCATCGAACGCGTGCACCATGCCGTCGTTGGCGCCGCGTAGACGCGCCCGGCGCGTGACGCCTGCGCAGCGGCGAATGCGGCGTATCCGGCGTCGAGGTAGCTGAAATACGGCTGCTTTACATACACCGGCTTGACATCCACGATGTCGCCGAGAACGCCAAGGCGCTGCCGGAACAGTTGCACCGAATTGACCGGCGACATTTCAAAGCCGGTCTGGCCACGAATGTAGCCGATCATCGCGTCCTGGGTGGCCGCCGTCTGCTGCGTTGGCGTGAAGGTGCCGTATTGTGACAATGCGCCGCCGGGATTGGTCGGCGAGGACAAGAAGTAGCTGGCGGCCTTCTCCGTCGTGAGGTTGGCAGATACGAAGCTCTTGAGCTTGTTGCTCGCCGATGGGCTGAAGGTGTAGATCGTGCGGGTATCGGTCGTCGCGGCCACCTTCGACTGCAGAAGCGTGGTCGCCGACCAGTTGCCGGGCGCCGCCTGGATCGCGCCGGTCACAAGGTCGATCGAGCGCTGTTGCAGATCGCCGGTCCAATTACCCGACGTGTATTGAGCGATGTAATCGAAGTTGTCGCCATTGACCGGCTGGAGATTGGAAGGCTGCCCGGCCGCGCCGGCGCCATTCTCGACCTTGATCGACGCCAGCGCGTTGTCCAGCGCGGATTCGAGCGTAGTCGGCGTTTGCACGCTGAAATATTGGCCGCGCCCATTGACCGCCGCATGCCACAGGTCGTCGATGCGCGCGGGAACGCTGTTCGCCGAGCTGCCCGTCTGTGGGTCCGGCCAGCTCTTGGTCCCTGCAGGATGGCGTTGTAGTCTGCCGAGCCGCCCTGCAGGTAGTTGGGTGCGAATTGCAACACCCCAGAACACCGAGCCCAACGCCGAACGTGTTCATGTGCTGCCAGGTCGCTGGATCGCTCGTCGTCGGCTGCACATTGTTCTGCGACACGTCGACGTGGTTTCCTTCCTCCGTCAACCCGCCAGGCGAAGGGGAGGGTCCGGGCCGCAAATCCGTGCCCCAGTAGTACATCGCGATGTCCGACATCGAGTTCTGGTATTTGCCGGTATCCACGAACGGCGTGGACTTCTTCGGTCCGAGCAGGCCATAGTCGTTGACACCGTCGACGTCACCGACCAAGGCCCTGCCGTTGACGGTGCAGGAGCCGTAGGAACCGCTGCCATTGCAGGAAGTCTCGGGAGACCCGGTGTTCCAGTAGCCGTCGGTGACCAACACGGCATAGTTCCGCTGGCAGGAATATTGAACCGGGTCGGGAATGCTCGCGGATACGAACTGCCCGGCAAAATAACGTCCAGCCTTCGCCAGTGCGGCCCGCGAGGGAGTCGAGCACTGGCCGGGAGCGCACCCGGAGCTATAGAGGTCCGTGAAGAATTTCTGCTTCTGGGTGCCGTCGAACTTGGCGACTTGCAGAAAGTCAGGGCTGTTCACCGGTAACCCCGGCTGGCTGATCACCGAAAAGCCGACCCTGAAGCTGGTGTCCAGCGTGCCGAATGCCGCTCCGGCGGAGGACTTGGCCATGTTGGTCCGGGTACGGTAGAAGCTGAACCAGTTGGCGAAATTCTGCGCCTGCGCCGAGCCGGTCGCGATGGTCACCTTGGTGTACAGCGTGTCCTTGTTGCAGGTGGTCGGCGAGGTTCCCGAGTACGTGTAGTAATACGCCCGCTGCGGTGTGTCAGGTCGTTGGGCGTGAATGTAGGGAAACGGCCAGCTCGTCGAGTTCGTCTTGTACGCGCTGAAGCTGGTATTGAGGTTGACCGTCGCGCTGGCTGAATTGAATCCATCGTCGTGCGCGCCGGTGAAGGTCGACGGCGCGGGATAGTAATTCGCGCTGCCGTCGGCGTTGATCGACTGGATCGGTGGCGTGTAGGTGACGGCGGGATCGTAGTACAGCGAGTTGAAGCCGGAATACATGAAGCATGGGCGTTGCACGTCGGTCTTGCTGTTGTACGAGTTCTGCGCGACGCTGTCCGGGATATATTCCCAGTTCATGCTGCTCGAGTCGTCCAGGATGAACATGATATTCGGTGCCACGGGCTTGATGGCGCCCGTGACCAAGGGCAGCGATGAAATGTCAACCGGTGCCGCAAGACCGGGTTGCGCCATCATGGCCGCAATCATCGCGACGGCGAGGAGCCGAGAGTGGGGCATGGCACCGGTCATGATCGTGCTCCCTAGATGATGACGAACGTCTGCGTGTAACGCACCGTATTCCGTGGTCCGGTGGTCCGCGTGGTGATACGGTAATAGTGCTGATTCGTCAGGACAAACGGACCGGTGCCATAGACCGCGCCCACTTGCGTGCTTCCGGTCGCCGTTGCCGGGCTCACGTAGCTCGCGCAAGTTACGGTCGAGCCGGCGACCTGAGATTTCGGCGCACCAGGCAGATTGCACATGCGATTGATGACGTACGCGACGGCGTAGCCAGTAACTCCCGTTGCGGTAGTCGGCATGACCAACGGAACCATGTTGCAATTCGCAGCAACACCCGCACCCAGCCAATCGACATAGTTGACTGCCCCGGAGCTGGACAATGCGGTGAGGTCGCAACTGTCCGACGAGGTCGCGTAATAGCCCGAGGCCGGGACATCGGCGAACAGCGTGTTGCCGGAAGCATTCGCTGCGAGCCACGCGATCGCCGCCTCCGTCCCCGCGTTGCCCGAGGCGAGCGCGGCTTCCTGGAATTGGAGGTTGCCAGCGATCATCGTGCTGGTGTCCACCGAACGCAGCAGCGCGATGCTTGCGAACGTCAGCATTACCACCGCGATCAGGGTAATGAAAAGCGATGTACCGCGCTGCGGGATTCGACCAGCGCGACGACCGGGGAGGCGTCGCATCATACGTTGGCCCAGATCATGTTGATCAACGGGATGACCTGGTAGAGGATTTGGTAGCGATAGTGCTGCTGCGCGGCACTTAGCGACATGGTCTGTTGTGTCCCCGCCGGGCTCGCGGTGGCAGGCCAGAGCGTCAGGGTCGACGGACTGACCACCGCTTTGTCGTACGTCGACGAGCGGGCGACGATCGCGACGCGAAGCGCCTTGATTCGAAGTACGTCGGCCGCGGACGGCGCGGCCCAGGTCGGGCCCGTGGCATCGACCCAGCTCACGACGGTCCCGCTCGTGTCGCCCACCGCCGCGATTCCATATTGGGCCTGCAGATTGACGATGCCTCGCGCGAGGTGATTGACGTTTGCATTGGTCCAGTTGATCGGCGCACCGACAGTGACGGGGTTGTACTGGACGAGATCGCAGCGGTTCGTGGCCGAAGGCGTCGCGTTGTCGTCACACTGGATTGCATACGTAGACAGCTGCAGGCTTCCCATCGATGTGACCACGTCGCCGACGCGATACTGCGGTGCGTTGGTGAATACGTTGTTCGGGTTCGGCGGGTTCCAGAGATAGCTGGGATTGTGCTGCAGATTCCAGCCGTTGCCCGTCTGTTGCGGGTCCTGGCTTGCCTGCATCAGCGTGCAGACCTTGGAACCGTCGGCGGCGCCCACGATGAAATAGTTGCCCTGCGTCAGACCCGCAGCGCCGTCCGCAGTGACGATCGACGATGCATTCGGCATGTTTAAGACAATCGTCATCGGCGCAATGCCATACGCCGAATCGCTGCGTACGATTCGAATCTGGTCGGGCGCCCCGGATACACCATCGGTGATCACGATCGGCACCAGGCCGCTCCCGGTTGCGCCGTCGGAAACTGTAGTACCGTTGTAGTAGATGTTTATCCCCAGCGGACACAGCATGCCGGTTGGGGCCATCAGGCCGTAGCCGGTCATCCTGAGATCGCGCTCAACCTGGAACAGCGCCAGCGCACCGATTGATCGACGAGTCGCTTCCGCCGGACGTCCTGCGCCGCTGCGCCTCAAAAACGGCCAACGCCTGCATCACGATGGTGACGACGATAATGGCGATGACGACGCCAACCATCAGCTCGACCATCGAAAACCCGGTGTGGCGGCGCCGCATCGTCGAGTTCCCCGTGATGGTGGCAGTCGTCGCGAAGTGCCCCGCTGCGGGTGCACCGGGTGGCGTCCAATTCACGCTGATCGTGACGGTCGGTCCGTTGACCGCAACAGTCATCGAGCCGCCGGGCAGATTCGCGAGCGTGGGTGCCGTCGAGCTCGTGTAGGTCGCGGAGTAGGTGGCGAAGCTCGGTCCGATCGACCCACATTCGCCCAAGGATCTCGTCAGCGGCGAAGGTCGCATCCGTGCGGAACTGGGCTTCACGCGCGTACTGAATCGACCGGCCCTGGATCGCGAGCACGCCAAGGATGCCCAGCGAGAAGAGCAGGATCGAGATAAGCGCTTCGAGCAGGACAACTCCCCGCCCTTCAGCGCGGCGCCTTGAACGTCCCTGTCTCATGCGCATCCCCTCGGGTCGGGCGGGGTCACTGCCGGATCGCACAGCTTTACCGCGCCCCCAGTCTCGAGCAGGACGCGCAGCGGCCGCGAGCCCACCGCAGCGCCGTTGGGCACGTCGAAATCCACCTGCGTCAGCGCGGCACTAGCGTCGACGGGGCTTACGGCGATCGTCCGGCCGAACGAGTCGAACGCGACTCGCGTCGATCCGGCGGGTGTAACGGTCGCCGTGACTTCGGCGATCCCTTCCTTGCCGGCTCCCTGGAACAACACCGCGGGATTACCCTGCGTGCAGTTCGACGCTGCGCTGTCGGCCACCTTGCAGACGAGCCAGCCGTTCGATACCAGGAATTCCACGGATTCGTTGCGCTTGATGGCCTCGGTTCTTGCCTGCGCAACCGCGTTCGCGAACGCCTCGGCCGCGGCGCGGATGCGCGAATTGGCCACGTACTGCGAGAACAGCGGAGTCCCAAGCATCAATAGAATCCCGATGATCGCTACCACGACCATCAATTCGATGAGCGTGAACCCCGGTATCCGACGTGTCAGCACGTATCACCCGCGCGGAAAATCCAGCAGTTCGCCGTGCCCGAAACCCAAGGACCTTGTGAGGTCTTCAGGTTTGCCTGATTGATCGTGTAGATGAACCCGCTCATGTCGGCGGCGCCGGTAGCCGTGACCGTGTAGGTCGTCGCGGTCACGTTCGAGCAGGCGATGGTGAACGACTGCGTCGATCCCGGACAGGCGAATCCGACGTAGGTCAGGTTGTCGTTGAAGAATTGCTCGGCCGCGACCCGGCCGTCCCCGAGGATGCTGGTCACCTCCGAAACCTTGCCGCGCTGCACATACGCAAAGTACGACGGCAGCGCGATCGCGGCGAGAATTCCGACGATCGCCACAACGACCATCAACTCGATCGCCGTGAAACCCTGCGTCCGACGTTTCGATGGCGTGCCAAGCCACAAGTCGGCGGAGCTCGCGGACCGCTGGCAATCTGGAGTGGCGTTCATTTTGTCGCTTTCCGGTGGCGCGGCCTCAATGTGTTCGTGTGTTCGATCCCCTACCGTACGAGACGTGGCCGTCTATCGCGTGAAGCAAGATTAATGCCTCACTCGCCGGGGCGGACGCCTGACCTGGCTCCGAGGCGACATTGGTGCTGCTTACTTGCGTCACGAATTTCGCTACGGTCACGTATCTGATTCATTTTAATCTAACTTCTCTAAAGTGTAGCGTATGCACCGCTTACCTCGGACGATCAATCTGCGTCCGATTGGCGGCGGCTTCGACGACGCGCGGTGGAAGTCCGCCGCGAACGTCGCGGCTGGCGGCCTCCGTGTGACTCGCTGCGCGCTCTCTCGACGGGTCGCGTCACCGCCCCGAAGCCCGAAGTATCACCGGGACGCTGCATCGATACGCGAAGCGCGGCGCACAAGGCTGTTCTGTCCAGATTGTTCTGTCCAAGCTGCGAGCAGCCGCTTCGAGTCGCGCTGGTCTCGCTAGCAGGCAGTGAACTGTAACGATTAGAACGGTAGTTTGATCACGTCGGCAGAGGACCCGATGAGAATAACCAAGGGCGAGCAAATGGAATTGCAGCGGCAAGCCAGTTCCAGGAACGGTCGAGCGGACGCGTCTCGCCGCGCGCGGCTGGTGCTGCTGCTTGCAGAAGGCCGCACCTGGGCCGAGATCCGTGCCAAGCTTGATTGCGCGGACAGCTATATCAGTCGCTGGAGCAAGCGCTTCGAGGCCGACCGGCTGCCCGGCCTGTTTGCGCGGCATGCGGGTCGCGAGCGCTACAAGGTCACGGATCGGCTGGAGGCACGCGTGCTCGCGTGGACGACCAAGCGCAAGCCGGCCGACGGTTCGACCCACTGGTCTTCGCGCAAGCTGGCGGCCGCGCTGGGCGGTGATATCTCGCACATGACGGTGACGCGCATCTGGGTCAAGCATCGCATGAAGCCGCATCGTCTCGAGGGCTGCATCGCGTCGAACGATCCGGACTTCGGGGCCAGGGCCGCCGACGTGATGGGTCTGTCTCTGAACCCTTTGCAACATGCCGCGGTGTGCTGCGTGGACGAGTAGACAGCGATTCAGGCGCTCGATCGCAAGGATCCGATGCTGCCGCTGTCGCCGTGGCGCGCGGAGGGCGCCACGGCTTCGAGTCATTTGGCCACGGCACGCTGTCGCTGTACGCGGCCTGAAGCACCAGGATCGGTGAGGTGCCGGGTAAGGCTGTCGAGCGCGATACTTCGGCCGAGTTCGTCGGCTTTCTCAACGACATCGTGGTGAATCGACCAATATGCAAGGAGGTCCACGTCATCGCGGACAAGCTTTCGACGCGTAAGACCAAGCGGGTTGACGCATTCCTGGCGGTGCACTCGAACGTTGACTTTCACTTCACTCCGACGTGCTCCTCGTGGCTGAACCGAGTCGACCGCCGGTTCGCCAAGATCGAACGCGATGTAATCGCCCGCGGCGTGTTCACCTCGGTCCCGGATCTGCGGAGGAAGCTCATGCGTTACATCCGCCAGTACAACAAACAGGCCAAATCCGTGAAGTGGAAGTACTTCGATCCCTCACGACGAATTGCTCCTGATCGCCACTTGGATGCGGGGCTCGAGGCAAATTGCCCCGGAGCCGGGCGCGAGGGCACCATCCTGTGGACGGCGCGCGCCCTGCATCCGGGGCACTCGGCCCACTGCACGGGGGCAGCGGTCGCGAGCTTGGGTGATGAGCGGCCGATAATCTGCGCCCTCAGGGGAGCGTACCTTTGTGTACCCCATGAATCGGGAGGTACGCGGTGCTAATGGGTGAAATCGCGCATCCCAAATGAAAACGGCCCTGCGCGGGCCGCTTTAGTGATCTCGCTTCGCGAGAGGCTATATCCGGCGGCGACGACTCGACCACGCCATACCAAGCAGACCTGCAGCGAGCAGCGCGACCGAGCCGGGCTCTGGTACGAGCGAGATGGGGGTGCTGGTGATCGCGATGTCGAAGAGTGCCCGATTGTCTTGGCCTTCGACCGTGGTGAAGCCAAAGCAGGGACTCGCAACCCCGACCGCTGCGCAGCCGCTAGCTGGAAGCGCTGCCAGCGCGGGGGCCGCGAAGAAGCTGACAAAGTATGTTGCATCGAACGGAATCACGAGGGGGAAGTTCAATGCGCTTTGATCGATAACGAAGATGTCGTTGCAAGGATTGCCTGCGGGGCTCGGCACCGCACACGACCTCGTGTTCGGCGTTTCCGAAAAGTTGATGTGGAACGTGTTGATTACGGGTCCGATAAGCGAGCCAGGGGGCGCGAGCGGAGTTAGGCTCAACGTCGCATCTATGGTTGCGGTGAGCAGCGTACTGTCGCTCCCCGGCAGCGCGTTGTTGCTGTGAATGAACGTGTCCGTCGGTTGCGGAGTTCCATTCGTGAGAACCGTTCCCGATCCGGGGGTGTTGTCGATCGACAGGCCGCTTCTCGCAGGATTGGTGCCCGGGGCGCCGGCGGGGCAGTCGCCCCAAGTCAATGCGAGCAGCCCAGCGGCGGTGCAACCGCTACCGGACGTGAATGCGGGCGCGCCTGGGCCCGTGGTCTCGAACGCACTCGTAACCGTGTAACTCCAATCTGTGATCAAGAACGCATTGGCACTTGCTGCACCAAGGGCGAGAGCAAAGCCTACGAGCGGCGCCACAAGCCTGGGTTTCATTTGGTTTCCCTCATCGAGTCTGAACGCGGACATCTCCAAAATCCCCATCCGCTGCTACGGAAGCAAGATGCTGGCCAGATTACACAAAAGGCTGATTTTAAATGCATAAAATTGTCGCGGTATCATTTGCAAACGGTCGTTTGTAAATTGTACCGACGACGCCCCCGATTTTTGGAAGGATGTCGATTCGGACTTCAATCCCACTTGACCAGGAGATTGGATGTGAAGGGGCGATTCCGGGACGCAAAGATCATCGGGTTCCTGCGCGAGGTGAACGCCGACGTGGCGATCGAGGATCTGTACCACAGCACGGCTTTGGTGGCGCCTCGTTTACCCGTGGCACAGCGAATTCGGCGGCACGAACGTGTGGGACTCCAAGCGGCTGAGTGAATTGGCCACGGAGAAGAGCCGGAGGAAGAAGCTCATGTCCGAGTCCATGTTGAAGAACGAGGTCACGCGGAAAGCCTTACAAAAAACGCGCTGGGCTTCTTCCCCAATGAGCGGAGGGGAAGTTTGCCTTTGTCGCCCGCTTTCGACCAGGATGGCCGACGCGGGCGGTGTGTGTGCTGTTGGAGGTGCCGGCGTCAGCGACCCCGGTCACCCCGCTTTCTTTGAGCGGCTCGCAATCTGAGGCCCCGACTTTGCCGGAGATCGTTACCACAGTTCGTCACCTCGCGGCAACCCGACTTGCCGCCCGCGGGTACGGGAATGATCGTATTGGCACATCGTCGGCTGCGTCGGTAAAGTGGGCGCCAAGCGTCCCTGTCGATCCACGGGACCAGCTCCGAGTTCATCCTTCAGACCGGCCCGTCGAGGGCCGTTCCATGAGCGAGCCTTCGACCGTCTTGACCTTCCTCTTCACCGACATCGAGGGCAGCACCTCGAAGTGGGAAGAGCACCCCGAGCAGATGGCGCAGGCCGTCGCCGGGCACGATGCGGTGCTGCGTGAGGCGGTGCAGCGCCACGGCGGCCACATCGTCAAGACGACCGGCGACGGCATCTATGCGGCGTTCCCGGCCCCCGATGACGGCCTGGGTGCGGTGATCGACATCCAGCTCGGCCTGCTCGATCCGGCCGCGACCGCAGGCCTGCCGCTGCGGGTGCGCTGCGGGCTGCACACCGGCGAGGTGCACGCGCGCGACAACGATTATTTCGGCACCACGATCAACCGCACGGCGCGGATCATGGGCGCGGCGCACGGCGGGCAGATCCTGGTATCGCAGGCGGTCGCCGATGCGATGCGCGAGCGCCTGCCGGAGGGGGTCTCGCTGCTGGACCTCGGCAGCGTGCGCCTCAAGGGGCTGTCGACCTCGGAAGCCGTCTTCCAGGTCGTGCACCCGCGGCTGGACCAGAGCTTCCCCGCGCTGCGCGAGCTCGAGGCGACGCCGAACAACCTGCCGCAGCAGCTGACGTCGTTCATCGGGCGCGAGCGCGAATGCGCCGAAGTCGCGGAGATGCTGACCACCGCACGGCTGCTGACGCTGCTCGGCATGGGGGGCTTGGGCAAGACGAGGCTGTCGCTGCAGATCGGCACCGACGTGATGGACCTGTACCCCGACGGCGTCTGGTTCATCGACCTGCAGGCGATCCGCGACGGATCGCTGGTGGCGAGCGAGACGGCGCGGGTGCTGTCCGTACGCGAGGAACCGGGTCGGCCGCTGCTGCAGACGCTGTGTGCGCACGTCAAGTCGCGCAAGCTGCTGCTGATCCTCGACAACTGCGAGCAGGTGATCGACGCCAGCGCCGAGCTGGCGAACGCACTCCTGCGGTCTGCGCCGGATGTTCGCATCCTGACGACCAGCCGCATCGCGTTGCGCGTACCCGGGGAGCAGACCTACGTCGTGCAGCCGCTGCCGCTGCCGTCGCGCACGGCGAGCTTCGAGGCGCTGTCGCAATCGACCGCCGTCCAGCTCTTCGTCGAGCGCGCCAAGCTCCACAAGCCCGCTTTCACGCTCACCGAGCGCGAGGCCCCGGCGATCGCCGAGCTGGTGTCGCGGCTCGAAGGCATTCCACTGGCGCTGGAGCTGGCGGCGGCACGCGTGCGCTCGCTCGCCGTCGCCGACATCAACAAGCGGCTCAACGACCGCTACAAGATCCTGACCGGCGGCGACCGCACGCTGCAGGCGCGCCAGCAGACGCTGCGGGCGCTGGTCGACTGGTCGTACGACCTGCTGAACGAGAACGAGCAGGCCCTCCTCGCGCGCCTGTCGGTCTTCGCCGGCGGCTTCAGCCTCGAGTCGGCCGAGGCGATCTGCGGCGCCGATCCGCTGACGACGGAGGACGTGCTCGACCTCATCACCTCGCTGGCCGAGAAGTCGCTGGTCAACATGGAGGACGGGCGACGCCGGCACGCGCTACCGGATGCTCGAGACCCTGCGCGATTACGGTCGCGAGAAGCTCGCCGCGCGCGGTGAGCAGCCCGCCATTGCGGCTGCGCACTGCGACCACTTTCTCACGTTCGCCAAAGCTGCTCGTCCGGCGCTGGAGGGACCCGACCAAGCCGAGTGGATGCTGCGTGTCGAGGAGAATCTCGACGACCTACGGGCCGCCATCAAACTGGCCCTCGACGGCGGGGTCGATCCGATCATCGCGGTGAAGTTCGCGGTGGCACTGCTGGGGTTCTGGATGTTGCGCGGGTACGTTTCGGAGGGGCGGAGCTGCATTCGAGCCGCGCTTGCATTACCCGCCGTACAGGCGTCCGACATTGCGCGTGCGCACGCCCTCTATGTGGGCGCGGCGCTCGCCGACAGCCAAAGCCAACACACGGAGGCGCTGGGGATGCTCGAGCAGTGCCTGGTGCTGCGACGCGGTCTCGGCGATGCCATCGACATCGCTGCTGCACTGTCGACGCTCTCGCTCGCCCGGTTGCATGCAGGCGATGCCGAAGGCGCCCTGGCCGGCGAGACGGAGGCGCTTGCGATCTTTCGTACGATCGGCAATCGGACCGGCGAGGGAATCGTGCTTCTCCACTTGGGACAGATCCATGCGTTCGTGGGCGACGACGAGCAGGCCCGCCGCCACTTCGACGAGTGTTGGAAGATCGCGCTGGGGATCGAGAACTCGGAATTGGAAAGCGAGTGCGAATTGAACATCGGGGAGCTCGCGCTATGGGCCGACGACTTGCCGAGCGCGTTCGCGCGGTTCTCGCGCTCCGTCGAGGTGAGCCGCGAAGCCGGCGACAAGCGGGGCGAGGCGACCGCGCTCTGGTGGAGCGGCAAGGCCGAGTTGGCCAACGGCTCCTACGACGCGGCGCGCGTCAAGCTCGGGGGCGCCCTGCGGGCCTTCCAGGCGTTCGAGATGTACGAGGAGATGCTAGGAGGCGTCGAGGACCACGCCGCGCTTTTCCGGATGCTCGGAGACGACGAGCGCTCGGCGCGACTCTACGCCGCGGCGCAGGCGTCTCGCGAAAGGCTCGCATTGACGCGCGGGCGGCGATTCGACACGCGGGTACACGGCGATATCGAGGCGTTACGTGCGAGCCTCGGGAGCGCATGTTTCGACACTGCCTGGACCGACGGCGCCAACTGGGAACTGGGTCACGCAATTGCTTGCGCACTTGTGGCAACAGAGCGCGAGGTCGCAGTGGCCTAGACGCTTGATTGCCGACCGGTACACCTTCCGCGGAGCCGGCCCTTCGGTCGCGAAATGGGACCCCGGCCGGGGAATAGGCCCCCGATCCGACTAACCCCGGTTCGACCGGACTCGACCCAGCGTCACTGTCCGGCGACGTACGAGCCATCCGGCGCACATCGCGCCGGCAAGCAGCGCAAGCGAACCCGGCTCGGGGACGGTGACCGGGGCGAATCCTATCTGGCCGTTCAACGCAGTAGTGACCAAACCAGTGCAGGATTGCGAGTCATCTCTCTCGCAAATGCTCGGCCTGAACAGGGAAACCGACGTCGTCAATGCGGACGGCAAATCATTTGAAGTGAACTGCAGGAAGTATCCGGTCGGACTGGTGCTGGGGCCGATCAGCGTCGTGTCGATCGCCGCCAGAGTTCCGTTCACCCAATTGAGCCCCGTCACGACGGAGGTGCCAAAGGCTCCGAAGGTGATCGGGGCGGGGGGCGTGGGACCCGTCACGGTGGCGCTCAGAAAGGTTACATTGCCGCAGTCGGGGGGCGTGAGTCCGGTGGGCTCAAAGGCGGTAACGGACAGAATGCAGTTCAAAGGTACGTCGATAAAGACGTCGCCCACGAGACCGTTTACCGGATCGTATCCACCCTTGAATACAATCGCTTGCGCAGCCTGGGAGCCGGTCCACAGTGCAGCCACCACGAGGACCAGACCAGCTATCGATTTTGCGGCTCTTGTAGGCATCATTGTTTATTCCCCGTGGACTACGAACAACTCTCCCCGCTCAATAGCCGCGGTGTGCAACAAAGCGGCGACGCAAGATGCGGACCAGAGGTCTGGTAGCTCGCGCTAAAGCATTGTTTTTATGAATATTGCAGCAGCTAGTTGGACGCATACGCAATTCCGCGAAGTGGTGGTTGTAAGATTTCTCGACAAGCGCGTCCGCGCCTGAATCCGTCCGCCATTCCATCGGCCAAGAGAATGCGCGGGCAGTACGCTGTTGCGGCGCGGGGCGCCGCAGGATTTCTTCGCAGTCAGAAGCGCGCACCGGGAGCTATTGGCGGTGGGGGGCCCCGGCTGGGGTCGCATGGCCGCTGAGCCGCCGCTGCGCCCTGTACCCGTCAGTCCATCGCCCCCAGAAAGTCCGCCTTGCCCAGCGGCACGCCGTTGTGGCGCAGGATGTCGTAGGCGGTCGTCACGTGGAAATAGATGTTCGGGGTGGAGAACTGGAGCAGGTAGTTCGTGCCGGTGAACGTGTGCGGCTTGCCCCCGAGCGGGCGGGTGATCTCGCGCGACTCCCCGCCTTCGAACGCCGCCGGGGCCAGCGAGCGCAGGTACTGGACCGATCGTTCGACGCGGGCGATCAGCTCGTCGAAGGTCTGCTCGTTGTTGTCGTACGCCGGCGGCTCGACGCCGGTCAGCCGCGCCGCTGCGCCGCGCGCCGTGTCGGTGGCGATGTGCACCTGCCGGGTCAGCGGGAACATGTCGGGGTAGAGCCGCGCGCTCAGGAAGACCGCTTCGTCGATCTTGCGCTCCTGCGCGTGGGCCTTGCCCTTGGCGAGAACGGCCTTCAGGTTGTCGAGCGCCTTGGCGAGGACGGGAACGGCGAGGTGGTGGAGCGGCAGGGACATGGGTTCCTCCGGAGTGGTCAGCGAAAGATGAGGTAGAGCAGGCCGCCGAGTATCGTCCATTTGAGCGTCTAGTGCGCGACGACGTTCTACTACTCGATCTCGGGGATTTCGGTGCGGGTCCGTCCCGGTTTTCGCCGCCGGCCTGCGCCTGGCCGATTTCCACCGCCGGTGCACCCACCACCATTGCTCCGGGTGGCGCAGGATCATGCGCTCCAGCGCGGCGTTGTAGGCGCGGGTCGTGCGCCGGATCGCCTCGTTGGTGTCGGCGTCGTCGACCGCAGGGACCGGCTCCTCGAAGCGCAGCACGTGCGTTCCGTCCGGCTCGCGCCAGGAGCAGGCGGGCAGCACCGGCGCGCCGGTCGCCAGCGCGATGATCGCGAGGCTCTTGAACGTCCCCGCCGGGGTGCCGAAGAACTCGACGTCGATGCCGTCGCTGCCTCCCGCGTACTGGTCGAAGGGAAAGACGACGACGCCGCCGCCTTCGAGTAGGGTCACGATCCGGTCGAGCGAGCCGCGCTTGCCGATCACCCCGAAACCGGAGCGGTTGAAGCGCCGGGTGACCAGCGCGTCGAGCCAGCGCGGCTTGATCGGCCGCCGGACGAAGTGGAAGCGTCCGCGCGATTCGGGATGGTTCTGGAGGCCGGCCACGGTCGCGACCTCCCAGTTGCCGAAATGGCCGGTCAGCACCAGGACGCCGTGCCCGGCATCGAACGCGCGGTAGAAACCGTCAAGATTTTCGACACGGACCAGCGCTCGCCTGCGCTCGGAGGACAGCCAGCGGAAGCGGAAGAACTCGACGATGAGCCGCCACAGGTGCGCGTAGTGCGCCTGCGCGAGGCGGTCGATCTCCGCCGGGGGAACGGCGGCGCCGAACACCCGCCGCAGGTTGCCGGTGATCACGTCGCGCCGGAACGGCAGCAGATGGAACAACACCCGCCCGGCGAGCGGAACCTCGGTCGTCGCGGGCAGCGCGAGCGCGACTGCCGATGCGCTCGACCGGTCATGGGTCAGCGACACCGCGATGCCGGCGAGCCTCGCGCGATCGAGCAGCGCCTGCGCCCTGGGCCCGCACTCGATCGCGGGCGCGCCGTAGCCATCGCGGACCACCGAGAAATCGGCCGGCTCGACGCGCCCTGCGGCGAGTTCCCTCGGAAACAGCTTGACGCAGGCTTCCTTGGCCGCGTAGCGCGCGGCGAGGCTCGCGCTGCGTCCGGGCCCGTCACCCGCATCGGCGAGCTCGCCGGGCGAGAAGATCTTCGCGAGATCGGCCGGGGGGGTTTCGGCGAGCAGCCGGTCGATGCGGGAAATCTCGACGCTGTCGATGCCGCAGCGGACCGGCGCAGGCACGCCTGCCGCAGCGGGTTCGGCGCCCGGCGCGCGCATCAGGCCGGCAGCGCGCGCAGCACGAGGGCCGCGTCGGTGCCGGCAAACCCGCGGCAGAGCACCAGCGCGATGTCGCTACTCGGCGCCTGGGGCCCGCTGGAGATCGGCAGGCCGGCGCAGACCGGATCGGGATTGGCCAGCGGTGCGATGCCGGGGACGACCTTGGCGCGCAGGGCGAGCAGCGCGATCGTCGTCTCGACGATGCCCGCGGCGGCGATCAGGTGGCCCAGCGCCCATTTGAATGCCGTGACGGGCGGGCAGGCATCGCCGAAGACGCGCCGGATCCCCAGCGCTTCGGAGGCGTCGGATTGCACGGTGCCATTGCCATGCGCGACGATCATGCCGACGTCGGCTGCCGCGATGCCGGCGTCGGCCAGCGCCAGCGCGATCGCGCGCGCGACACCGTCGCCGTCGTCGCGAATCGCGAGCAGCCCCGTCGCTTCGCTGACATAGCCGCCTCCCAGCACCTCGCCGATCGCGCTGCCGCCGCGAGCGGCCAGCGCGGTCTCGGTCTCGAGCGCCAGCGCACCCGCTCCTTCGCCGAGCACGCTGCCTTCGCGCGCGGCGTCGAAAGGCCGCAGCGCATCGGGCGCGAGCAGGCCGCAGCGATGATAGTAGAGGACGTTCTGCGGCTCGAACGGCGTGTCGTGGCCGATCGCGATCGCGCGGTCGGCCTCGCCGGTCTTCAGCGCCTCGGCCGCTTCGATGACGGCGAGGGAGCCGCCGACGCTGTGGTTGGTGATGCAGGCGTTGGTGCCCTTGAGCCGGTTGCGGATGCCGACATGGCACAGGACGTTGTTCGGCAGCGTGCGCAGCAGCCACATCGGGTTCACCGTCTCCGCGAGCTTCGCGCCGAACGCCGCGAGGTTGCCGCCCGCCTCGCTCATCAGCGGGAAATAGTCGTACTGGTTCTCGAAAGCCCCGCCACCGGAGCCCACGTACAGTCCGGTGCGATCGGCGAAGCGCGCCGAGGAAGCTTCATCCAGCGTCTCCCGATGCTGCGCGTAGCCGGCCGCCTCGACGGCACGATCGCCGGCGTAGATGCCGACGAGATCGGTGCGTCGGATGAACTTGTGCAGCTTGCGGTCGTCGACCAGCGCGCGCGGATTGAAATCGGCGATCTCGGCGGCGTGCGTGACCGGCCAGCCGGTCGCGTCCCAGCGCGCGATCGGCGCGATCGCCGAGCGCCCGGCGAGGATCGCCTCGAGCATCGTCGCGGGATCCATTCCGAGGCCGCAGACGGCGCCGCTGCCGGCGATGAGGATGCGCGGGGGCTTCATGGTCGGCGGCGCGCGGCGATGCGCAAGGATCTCATCGGGGGCCGTCCACGAGGTCGGGGTTGCGCAGCACCACGCAGCTGTTCGATCCACCGAAGCCGAAGGAATTGGACAGTGTCATCCGCAGCCGCTGGCGGCGCGGTGCACCGAGGACCAGGTTGAGGTTGCAGTCGGGATCGGGAACCCGGTAGTTCGCGTTGACCGGCATCTCCGAGCGGTCGATCGCCAGCGCGCAGATGGCGACCTCGACCGCACCCGCCGCCGCGATCAGGTGTCCCATCGAGCTCTTGGTCGAGCTGACCGACACGCGCATGGCATCGGCGCCGAACACCGCATGGATCGCCGCGCTTTCGCTGCGGTCGTTCATGCCGGTCGAGGTGCCGTGCGCATTGATGTAGTCGACGTCTTCCGGCGTCGCGCCGGCGTCAGCCAGCCCCGAGCGCATCGACTGGATCGGGCCGTCGCCATCGGGAGGTGAATCGGTGATCCGGAACGACGACAGCGAATTGCCGTCGCCCGCGAGCTCCGCATAGATGTACGCGCCGCGCTTTCGCGCCGACTCCCATTCCTCCAGCACGACGAAGCCTGCGCCTTCACCCAGCACGAAGCCGTTGCGCGTCGCGTCGAACGGGCGGCTCGCCAGCTCCGGTGTCTCGTTGTCGGCCGACACCGCCGAAAGCAGGCAGAAGCCGGCGAGCCCGATGGGGCTGATCATCGAATCGAAACCGCCGGCAAGCGCGCGGTCGACGGCGCCGCGACGGATGAGCTTCAGCGCGGTGCCGATCGCCTGGCCGCCCGATGCGCAGGCGGTGTGCACCGACGTCGCGTAGCCGCGGATGCCGAAGCGCCGCGTCAGCAGCGCTACACCCGCCGTGCTCTGGCTGCGGCAGAAGGCCAGCGGATCGGCGGCAGCGGGATCGTTCGCCAACAGCCGGGTATCGAGCTCGCCGCCGGCGGCCGAGTGGCGCTGGACGCCCGACAGATCGGCGAATTCGACGCCCATCATGCCGGTGCCCACCGCGCAGCCCCAGCGCTCGCTGTCTGCAGCGGTGGGCGCGACGCCCGCGTCGCGCATCGCTTCCTCGGCGGCGGCCAGCGCGAAGCGGTGCGAGCGGTTCGTATACTTGAGGACCTTGCGCTCGGCAGTGATCACGCGCGGATCGAAGTCCTTGACCTCGGCAGCGATGCGCGTCGTGAATCCGGAGGCGTCGAACAGCGTGATCGGCGCTGCGCCGCTCCGGGTGCCGTCGAGCGATGCCCAGGTCGATGCGACATCGTTGCCCACCGGCGTGACCAGTCCGATGCCGGTGATCGCGACGCGGCGGCGCGGCTTCATCCGGCGCTCGCTGAGGCGCCCTGCGGCAGCGCCGCTTCGGCGCCGCGCTCCCCGGGCACCGCCCCGACGATTTCGAGCCTTGCGCTCGCGACCAGGCGATCGTCGGTGCGCGCCGTGAGCAGCGCCTTCACCGCGCCCTCGGCGAGCGGCGCGAGCTCGACGCCGATGTCGAGCGCCTGCCCGGGCTCGATGAACGAGCGCATCTTGACGTGGGTCACGCGGGTGGGCCTGGGTTGCGCTCCTCGCAGCGCCGGCGCGCTTTGCGCGAGATCGAGCGCGAGCGTGAGCTGGGTGTCGAGGAGCAGCGTTGCCGGAAACACCGGGCGCCGCGGGAAGTGGTCGAGGAAGAAGGGCGCCGCTCGCGGCACGTCCAGCGTCGCGCGAAGCTCCACGCCGGGCACGCGGTGCACGACGTTGACGGCGAAGCGCTCGACGCCGCGGAACCGTCCGGGAGGCGCACCCCCAGCGCGCAGCAGGGCGAGGCGCTCGCGCATCGCGTCGGGCGAATCGAAGTCGGCGACCGGCAGCATGGGTCCGAGGCAATCGATCAGCTCGACGATCTTCCGGCCCCCGGCGCTCGCATGACCGTTGTACGCGACCGCCTCGTCGTCGCACTCGAAGAGGTCGACTTCGAGGGTCAGCGTTTCGCCGGGAAGCGCATCGGCGTGGAACACCGTCTCGGTCGCGAGCGCGGCGACGGGCCTGCCCCGGAAGTCGATCCTGTCCATCGCGGTCCATGCGGCGAGCTGGCCGACGGCTTCGGCGACGAAGCACGACGGGAACGAGGCCAGATCTCGCGGAATCGCGAAGCTCCCGCGCGCGCGCCTGCCCGCGACGAAATCGTCGATGCGGTCGACGAACGAGTACGCGGCGAAGTGCGCGGCGGGGTCGGACCCCGCGATTCGGTGGCTCATAAAAATCGGGTCGGACCCCTCGGGAGGCCCCTTATGCCGCCGGCACTTCCTTCTGCGCGCGGACGACGAGCTTGCAGAATGTCGTCGGCGTGAACAGCCGCGGAATGTCGGCGACCTTCATCGGCGTCCTGAAGCGGTCGGCCGGCACTTCGGACAGGTAGCTCTTCAGCTGTACGAGGCCCTTGTCGGTGACGATGCCTTTCTGCTCGAACTCGGCATCGGGAAGATCGCCGCGCGCGTTCTCGACGATCTTGCCGCGCGGGATCTTGATCTTGAACGCGCGCTCGAGCCGGAACACCATGTCGAGGAAGTCGATCGATTCGGCGTCGAGGCCCTCGATCAGCGACACGTCGGGCTTGATGTCGTCGACGTCGCAGCCGAGCGCGTCGGCCATCGTCTCGGCGACCTTCGGAAACACCGCCATGATTTCGTCCTGCGTGACCGGAATCTCAGCCATAACCGCTTTCTCCCTTCAGTCGAACTTGAATCCGCCGTCGATGTGGAACACCTGCCCGGTGACGTAGGCCGCGTAATCCGACGCGAGAAACCACACGGCATTGGCGACGTCCTGCGCCGTCCCGTAGCGCTTGAGCAGGATCCTCGCCTTCACTTCGTCGCCGGCGAGCTCGCGCACCGCCTGCGACATCTCGGTGTCGATGACGCCGGGGGCGACCGCATTGACGCGAATCTTCCGCGGCGCGAGCTCGACCGCCAGCGCGCGCGTGAACGCGTCGATCGCGCCCTTGCTGGCTGCGTAGTTCGTCTGGCCGCGGCCGCCTTTCTCGCCGGCGACCGAGCTCAGGTTGACGATGCATCCCGCGCGCTGCATCACCATGTAGGGCGCGACCGCGCGGGTGACGTTGAACACTCCGCCGACGTTGGTGTCGAGCACCACCTCCACATCCTCGTCGGACAGCGCGGTCAGCGGGTTGTCGCGGATCACCCCGGCGTTGTTCACCAGCACGTCGATGCGACCGGCGCGATCGGCGATGCGCTCGACCGCGGCCTGGCATGCCGCCGAGTCGCGCACATCGACCTGCTCGGCGTGCGCGTCGTGCCCCGCAGCACGCAGTGCCTCGATGACCGCCTGCGCCGCCTCGGCATTGCCGCGGTAGAAGAACGTCACTTGCGCGCCTTCGTCGGCGAACAGCTCGACGATGGCGCGCCCGATGCCCCGGCTGCCGCCGGTCACCAGCACCGCCTTGCCGGCGAGTCCCGACGGCGCTTTCATCCGGAGATGCAGAAACCGCCGTCGACGACCAGCGTATGGCCGTTGATCATCGCGGCCTCGGGGAGGCACAGCAGGTAGACGGCGCCCGCGACGTCGTCGGGCGTCAGCACCGGCCCGGCCGGCGTGCGCTGCGCGAAATTCTCGAGCAGTTGCGCGCGGTTCGGGAAATAGGCGAGCGCGTCGGTGTCGACGACGCCTGCGCTCACCGTGTTGACGCGGATGCCGCGCGGCCCCAGTTCCTGCGCCAGCGCGCGGACCAGCGCCTCGAGCGCCGCCTTGGACGCGCCGATGAAGCCGTAGCCTGGCATCGCGCGCTGCGCGCCGAGGCTCGACATCGCGATGATGCGCCCGCCATCCTTCATCATCGGGACAGCGTGTTGCGCCAGCAGGTTCACCGCGAGCGCATTGGTCTCGACGCACCAGCGCCAGTGCTTGAGGCCCATTTCCATCACCGGCTTCAGCACGCCCGACGCGGCGTTGCTGACGACGATGTCGAGACGGTCGAAATGCGTTCGCAGCGTCTCGAACATCTCGTCGACGCTGTCGGGGACCCCGACGCTGCCCTGGATCGCGACCGCGCGGCGACCGAGCGCGCGCAGCTCCGCGCACAGCGCGTCGGCTTCCTCGTGGCTGTTGTAGTAGTTGACGGCGACGTCGGCGCCGGAGGCGGCCAGCTTCTTCGCGATCGCGCGGCCGATGCCGCGGGCACCGCCGGTCACCAGCGCAACTTGGCCATGCAGGATGCCTGTCATCGATGGAGCGATCGGGAGTGGGAGTAGGGGGCGCGGATACGCGCCGTGCGCAGCGCGGCCGCCAGCCGCGGGCCGTTTTGCCGCCCGCCCGGACGCCGCCACCGCGGCGCGACGCGAAAGGCCGCCATTTTACCCGCGTCGGGCAGTCGTCATCTCGCGACGCTTTCGGTGGCGTTCCCCGCGGAGAGGTAGGCGCGCACCAGCCGCTGCGCTTCCAGGCACCAGTGGCGCTTGATGCTGTGCCAGACATCGGCAGCCCACAGGACGTGGTCCTGCGCATCGGCGGGCAGCGACGACGTGTCCTGCGTGCCGTCCGGGGTCCAGGCGTCGATCCACGCGCGCACTGCGGGCTCGAGCGGAAGCGACGCGACCTGGGGCACGAAGATGTGGTTGTAATTGGACGGAAGCTCGACGTTGCGCACCCTGGCCTTGCCGTTCGGGCGGTAACGTTCGGGCGAACCCGGATAGTCCATCGCCAACAGGTCGAAATCGATCGAGAAGCCGGTAAATTCGTCGACGCTGTCCGGGATGGTCTTCAGCCGGTCGATCATCGACCACTGGTTGGGCAGCAGGAACGTGAGACCGCCGGCGCTGACGACGCTCGCGTATGCCACCGACAGTCCGACGACCGGCCGCCGATGGTGAGTGTAGGGGTCGACGATCGTCGTGCGGTCCTGGAATTGCCCGGTCACGGGATCGAACACGCGCAGCGACGTAGCGAAGTCGCCGGCGAGCTCGTGCAGGACCTTGATCGCTTGCATGCCGCCCTGGCTGTGACCGATCAGCATCGGCCGCAGGCCGTCGTGCTCGTACTCCCATGCGACGATGCCGGCCAGCTTGGCGCTGTCTTCGTACGGGCTGTAGGACCAGTCGCCGTTGCGCGGGTCGCGGATCCGCGATTCCGGATATCCCATCCGCGTAAGGAACTCGCCGAAGGATTCCATCAGCAGGTAGACCGGAAAGATCCCGCCGTGCAGCAGCACGATGCGTGGCGCCGGGCATTTCGCGAGCGTCTCGCGGATGTCGCGCCCGCTGATGTGCTCGGGGTCGAGCGCCAGCAGCCGCTCCCGGACCGCGGGGGGCGGCATCGACGCGAACGGGTTCGGGGCCGCCTGCTCCGCCGCCGGTTCCCGCCCGGCTGCGCCCGCCGCCGCGTGAGCGGCACCGGTGGCCCCGGCTTGGGGGACGGACGTCGGTGGCTGTGTCGCGCAGCCGGCGAACCCGAGGGCGATCGCCAGGGCAAGTGCGAAGGCCCGTGCTGATTTCATCATTGCACCGTCCGGATGCGCTCGACGATGTCGTTCCACATTGTATCGATATCCTCGCGTGACAGCGCGGTGGTCCGCCAGGACACGCCCGCATGCATCGTATCGCCCGAGGTCGTCGCCGCGACGACGAGCGGCGCCAGCGGCCCGGTCGGGACGCCCCGGATGTAGAGCGGCACCGGGTCGTCGCCGGTGCGCTGCCACAGTGCGTTCACGTTCAGCGTCGAGGTCCCGGCGCCGACGGGGTAGGTCTTCGCGTAGGTGCCCGCGCGCTGGCGCGGGGTCTGGAAGCGACCGATCACGCGGTCGATGCGCATCGCGAACAGCGTCGCGAGATAGAGGCGCTCGCGCTTGATCCGCGCCGTTTCCCGGTGGACGTCGCTGGCGAGGGTGGCGAGCGCAACTCCCTCCGGGACCGGATGGGACAGCCGGAACGAGCTCAGGAACTGCCCGAAGGCCCCCTGCGCTGCGCTGCCGTGTGCCTCGCGCAGGTTGACGATCGAGGCGACCGCGAGCTCGCGGCGCCGGGTCGCACGCAACCGGTCGGGAGCGCGCTGCGCCTGCGCGAGCAGCAGCAGGGCGAGCAGCGCGTCGTTGACGGTGACGCGCCAGCGCTTCGTCGCCGCCAGCAGCGCCGTGAAATCGGCGCTGTCGAGGGAGAATAGCGCGAATGCGTTGTGGCCCTCCGCGATCGACTGGTAGCGCGGACGCACCGTCCTGCGGCAGCTCTTCGCCATCGCCGGCATGCGCGTGATGGCGCGGACGAAGTGGAGCGGATGTCGCGCGAACAGCCGCCAATGCGTGCGCGGGTATCGCATCGGCGGCGATCCATCGCGCGGGTGCCCGCGGTAACGGGCGACGATCGCATTCAGCAGCGCGACGATCGAATCGCCTCCGGCGATGAAATGGTCGTAGCCGAGACCGAGGAAGAATTCGCCCCCCGTCGTCAGCGCGAAGAACCGGAACGGGTCGATGCGTCCGCTGCGCTCGAACGGCAGGTTCATCAGCCGCTCGATTTCGCGCGCCAGCGGCGTGTTCCAGTCGGCGCCCGCCTCGATGACCTCGAGCGACGTTCGCGCCGGCCCGCCGTGCCACGCGTAGCGACGGCGCTCGCGGTCGAGCTCGAGGCCGGTGAGCCCCGCTCGCGCGAGCTCGGCGTCGATCGCCCCCACCAGTGCGCCGCGGTCGAGCGCTGCCGGAATTCGCAGAGCGTGCACGGCGCTGTACGGGTGCTGATCGCGCCAGTCGAGCATCGTCGACTGGAACAGGTTGAGTCGGCCCGGCAGGTGGCTCATCGTGCGGTTCCCGGCGCGGGCCCGAATTGGGGGCGCCTGCGGTCGCGGGACGGTCAGGAGTGCCTGCCGGCGACCCGCGGCAGGAAGCGGCCCGTCCGCTCGACGTAACGCAGCCAGGCGTCGCCGTGCATGCGTGCGAGGTGTGCCTCCTCGTTGCGGGCCTTGATGTTCATCAGCGACAGATGAAGCGCGGCGAGCGCGATCATCGAGGGCGTCGGAAGGACCACGGCGGTCGCGACCATGATCAGGATGCTGAATGCGTAGATCGGGTGACGGACCCGGCGGAAAGGACCGTCGGTGATCAGCGCCGTATGCTCGTCGCTGATGTCCATCCGCCAGTCCTTGCCCATCCGCCGCCAGCATTCGATCGTCATCGCGAGGCCCGCGACCGCGGCGACCGCCGCGATCCAGCGCAGCGCCGGCCACGCGCCTGCCGTCGCGAACCCCGGAAGCGAGAAGGGGCCGCGCGAATGCGTCAGCGCGACCCAGGGCAGGACGCACCACGCGACGACCATCGGCACGAACAGCAGCCACATCAGGCGCTCGCCGGGGCGCTCGGGAACGATGCCCACGTCCCGGTGCTCGCGGCGGCGTATGCGCAACGCCATCGCGCCCACGCGCAGCCAGTACGCGGAAACGGTCAGCGATACGACGAGCAGCGGGACGTCGTGCATCCGTTCGTCACATGCGCTCGATGATCGCGGCGATCCCCTGGCCGCCGCCGATGCACATCGTGATGAGGCCGTAGCGCTTGCCGGTCCGGTGCAGCTCGTACATCGCCTTGATCGTCAGGATGGCGCCGGTCGCGCCGATCGGATGCCCCAGCGCGACGGCGCCGCCGTTCGGATTGACCCTGGCAGGGTCGAGTCCCAGGTCCTTGCTGACGCCCAGCGCCTGCGCTGCGAAGGCCTCGTTGGACTCGATGACGTCGATGTCGGAAAGCGCGAGGCCCGCCTTGGAGAGCGCGTTGCGGATCGCGCTCACCGGCCCGAGGCCCATGATCTTGGGATCGATGCCGGCGTGACCGTAGGCGACGAGCCGGGCCATCGGCTGCAGGTTGGCGCGCTTCGCCGCCTGCATCTCCATCAGGACGACGGCCGCTGCCGCGTCGTTGATGCCCGACGCGTTGCCCGCGGTCACGGTGCCGTTCTCCTTGGCGAACGCGGCCTTGAGCTTCGCCATGCCCTCCAGCGTTGCGTCGCCGCGCACGTGCTCGTCGGTGTCGAACTGCACCGGTCCTTTCCGGCTCTTCAGCTCGATCGGCAGGATCTGGGTCTTGAAGCGCCCATCGGCGATCGCGGCGGCCGCGCGGTGGTGGCTTTCGACCGCGAACGCGTCCTGCTGCTCGCGCGTGATGCCGCAGCGCGTCGCGACGTTTTCGGCGGTGATTCCCATGTGCACGGTGTCGAAGGGGTCGGTCAGCGCGCCGACCATCATGTCGACGGTCTTGGCGTCCCCCATCCGCGCTCCCCAGCGCTGGCTGAGGTTCGCGTAGGCCGCGCGGCTCATGCTCTCGGCGCCGCCGCCGACGGCCGCATCGATGTCGCCCAGCATGATGTACTGGGACGCACTGACGATCGCCTGCATGCCGCTGCCGCACAGCCGGTTGACCGTCAACCCGCCGCTCGCGTGCGAGAGGCCGCCGTTGACCCCGACGACCCGCGACAGGTACATGTCCTTCGCTTCGGTGTGGATGACATTGCCGAAGACGCACTGTCCGATCTGTTGCGGATCGATCTTCGCACGACCGACCGCCTCGCGCACGACGCGGGCGCCGAGCTCGGTCGGCGCGATGTCCTTCAGGGACCCGCCGTAATCGCCGATTGCAGTCCGCACGCCGCTGAGGATGACGACTTCCCGTCCGTTGCCCATGGCTGTCTCCTTCTCGAGGTACGATCATCCTACGCCCACGACCGAAGAATCCGGGATTGCAGCTACAGTTGCGGAAGGAGGGGCATTGGCAGCGCACGGATTCTGGGTCACGCTATGCGCGAGGCAGCGGACCGCGAACTGCGCGGAAGCCGCCGACGAAACATTCGGCAGAGCGCGCCGGCGGCCGCAAGCAGGCCCTCGGCGGGCGGGAGAGGATCATGACAGCGGAAACCAGGTGGCGGCACCACGGCGTGCGCGTCGTCGCATCGAACCAGCTCGACGTCAATACGGCGCAGACTCCGGGCATGAACCGGTCTGCTGCGGTCAATTTCGCGCGCATGGGCGCCGAGAAGCTGTGGGCGGGAACGGTCGTCATCCATCCGAACGCCAAGACCGGCGCGCATCATCACGGTCCCGTCGAGAGCGTGATCTACGTCGTCAGCGGCCGGGCACGGATGCGCTGGGGCGACCGGCTCGAGTTCACCGCGGAGGCGGGGCCCGGCGATTTCATCTATGTGCCGCCGTACGTCCCGCACCAGGAGATCAACGCGAGCGACACCGAGCCGCTGTCCTGCGTGCTGTGCCGCAGCGGGCAGGAGCCCGTCGTCGTGAACCTCGACCTGCCCAATGTCGAGCCCAATCCCGAGAACGTTCCCTGGGTCGACAACATCCATCCCGAGCCGGGCTGAAGGTCGCGCAGCCACGCTCCGGCTCGCGTAAGTCTCCCTGCGCGCGGCGGCATGAGGCGCGCGGTGACAGCTTCTTGCGCCGGGCTTCGGCAGCGCAAATCGTGTCGTCGAGCGGGCCCCGGTGTGGCATGTCCGAGTTGGAATCGATCGAGTTGCCACAGAACGCTTCGCCACAGACCTGTCCGGGGCGGCGGGGATGGCGCGTCGAGCGCGAGCGTGCGCGACGGCTGTCACGGGTGGCGCGGCAAGCGAGCCCGTTGGCGACGTCAGGACGGCGATGTACACGAGCGCAGCCGCGCCGGGACCCGTAAGCCGGCGATTGCGCACTTCGAGCGCACAGACGCGCCGTTCCCGCCGCCCGCGGCATGGATGCTGTCGGATCAGGAAAACGTGGTGCGTCCCGGGTTTTCTACTGTCGGATCAGGAAAACGTGGTGCGTCCCGGGTTTTCTAGCCGAGGCTGCGGAGCTCCCGCAGCGCGACCGACAGCATCGCCGGATCGATCTCGGGCGTTGCGCGCAGCTCGGAGAGCAGCCGTTGCTGGCGCTCGATGGCGCGCCGGTTGCGCTCCTGCCATGCGCCGATCAGCGCGTCGGCGTCCATCGCTTCGCCGCCACCGGTCAGCACTTCGCCGGTGACGCTGCGCTGCAGCCCCGACAGGTCGTCCTCCATCGCCGCCCGGGCGAGCATCCGCCAGTGCTCTTCGCCGGGCAGCGCCGCGATCTTCGCGTGCAGCCACGGGATACCGAGACGCGCGGACACGTCGAAATAGACCTTCGCGACGCGCTCGACCGGCCGCCCGGTCGCGCTCCCGACCTCGACGATGTCGAGCGTCGAGTACAGCGCGTCGAGCGCGACGACCCGGGCTGCGAGCGCCTGCGGCACGCCGCGAGAAGCCAGCGAGTCCACGGCCGATTCGACGCGGGCGAGATCGGCGGCATCGGTGAGTTCCGGGAGGCGTTCCCGCAGCGCCTCGACCCGAGGCGTGAAGCGCGCGATCGTCGCCGTCATGTCGTCACCAAGTCGCCGCGAGCGCAGGAACCAGGTCGTTCCGCGCTCGAGCGGCCGGCCCGCGCCGACGAGCATCTCGGCCTGGACCGCGTCGTCGACACGATTGTCGAGCGCCTCGATGTCCCGCCAAAGCGTCGGAAACCCGAAGATCTCGCGCGTCAGCAGGTACGCACGTACGATTTCATGTGCGCTCGCGCCGGTCGTCTCCATCAGCCGGTGCACGAAGGTGCTGCCGACGCGGTTCAGCATGCTGTTGACCACGTGGGTCGCGATGATCTCCCGCTTCAGCGGATGCCGGGGCATGTACGCCGCGTGGTGTTGCCGGAGCGCCGCCGGGAAGTAGCGGACCAGCGCCGTTGCGACCCAGGGGTCGTCCGGCAGCTTCGAGGCGACGAGCTCGTCGTAGAGCCAGATCTTGGCGTAGGCGAGCAGCACTGCGCCTTCGGGCGGCGTCAGGCCGCATCCCGCGGCCCGGCGCGCCGCGAGTTCGTCGTCGCCGGGCAGGTACTCGACGGCGCGATTCAGCCTGCCGTCCTTCTCCAGGAACGCGATGAAGCGCTGCTGCGCGTCGAAGAGCTGGGGCGCGATGCGGTTCATTGCCGACAGCGCCTGCGTCTGGAAGTAGTTGTCGCGCAGCACCAGTGCCGCGACCTCGTCGGTCATGTCGGCGAGCAGGCTGTCGCGCTGCTTTTCGGTGAGCTCGCCGTCGGACACCGCCAGCCCGAGCAGGATCTTGATGTTGACCTCGTGGTCCGAGGTGTCGACTCCCGCCGAGTTGTCGATCGCGTCGGTGTAGATCCGGCCGCCGGCCTGCGCATATTCGACGCGCCCGAGCTGCGTGCAGCCGAGGTTGCCGCCTTCGACGACGACCTTGCAGCGCAGCTCGCGTCCGTCGACGCGCAGCGCGTCGTTGGCGCGGTCGCCGACCTGCGCATGGGTTTCACCCGATGCCTTGACGTAGGTGCCGATGCCGCCGTTGTAGAGCAGATCCACCGGCGCCTTGAGGATCGCGTTCACGAGCTCGGTCGGCGTCATCGCCTTCGCGTCGATCGCCAGCGCCTTCGCCACCTCGGGCGTGACCGCGATCGATTTCGCGCTGCGCGGATGCACACCGCCGCCCGGCGAGATCAGCTTCGTGTCGTAGTCGGCCCACGACGACCGAGGCAGCCTGAACATCCGCTCGCGCTCGGCGAATGACGCGGCTGCGTCCGGGTTCGGATCGAGGAAGACGTGCCGGTGGTCGAAGGCCGCGACGAGCCGGATGTGGCGCGACAGCAGCATGCCGTTGCCGAACACGTCACCTGACATGTCGCCGATGCCCACAGCGGTGAAGTCGCTGGTCTGGGTGTCGACGCCCATCTCGCGGAAATGCCGCTTGACCGATTCCCAGGCGCCGCGTGCGGTGATGCCCATCGCCTTGTGATCGTAGCCGACGGATCCGCCCGAAGCGAACGCGTCGCCCAGCCAGAAGCCGTAGTCGCGGCTGATTCCGTTCGCGAAATCGGAGAACGTCGCGGTGCCCTTGTCGGCGGCGACGACCAGGTAGGGATCGTCGGGGTCGTGCCGGCGCACGCGCGCAGGCGGAACGGTCGCGTCGCCGACGCGGTTGTCGGTGAGGTCGAGCAGCCCCCGCAGGTAATCCCGGTAGCAGGCGATCCCTTCCTTCATGTACGCGTCGCGGTCCGAGGGCGAGGGTGCGCGCTTCAGCACGAAGCCGCCCTTCGACCCGACCGGAACGATGACGATGTTCTTGACCATCTGCGCCTTGACGAGCCCCAGTACCTCGGTGCGGAAATCCTCCGGGCGATCCGACCAGCGCAGGCCGCCGCGCGCGATCCTGCCTCCGCGCAGGTGCACGCCTTCGAATCGCGTCGAGTAGACGAAGATCTCGAACATCGGCCGCGGCTCGGGCAGCCCCGGCACCTTCGACGGATCGAGCTTGAACGACAGGTAGTGCTTCGGCGCTCCGGCGGCGTCCCGGCACCAGCCATTGGTCCGCGTCGTCGCGAGGATCAGCGCCAGGTACTGGCGCAGCACGCGGTCCTCGGACAGGTTGTCCACGGCTTCCAGCGCCTGCTCGATCGCGCGGACCCGCTCGGCGGCCTGCGCATCGGCGTCGGCGCCCGCGTCGGGATCGAAGCGCAGCTTGAAGAGCTCCACGAGCCGAGCCGCGACGCCGGGATGCGCAGCGAGCGTGGCCTCGATGAACGGCTGCGAGAGCGCGAATCCGATCTGGCGCAGGTATTTCGCATACGCCCGCAGGATCGTCACGTCGGCGGCGGGCAGCCGTGCCGCGACCACGAGGCGGTTGAAATCATCGTTCTCGACGTCGCCCCGGAACACGCGGGCGAACGCGTCCTCGAACACCGCGTGCAGCACGTCGACATCGACCTCGGTGTCGCCGGCTGACGCGATCATCCCGAGGTCGTGGACCCAGATCGGCGCCCCGCCTTGCGGTGTCACGCGGTACGGGCGCTCGTCCAGCACCTTCATGCCCATCCGCTCGAGCATCGGCAGGCTGTCCGACAGCGTGACGGCGGCGCCGAGGCGGAAAAGCTTGAAGCGCAGCGCATCGGGCGCCGCCTCGAGCGGACGGTAGAGCGACATCGCCAGCGGGTCGGACGGCGAGAGCCGCTCCATCGTCTCGATGTCGGGGACGGCCGCGCGGGCCGGGGTGTCCTCGCGATATCCGGCCGGGAACGCGCCCGCGTAGCGATGCGACAGCGCGCTGCCGCGCGCTTCGCCGACCGCGTCGATCAGCGCGCCGCGCAGGTCGTCGCCCCACCGCCGCGCGGCGCCGGCGAGACGCACCTCGAGCGCCCGCACGTCGAGCTGCGGAACGTGACCGGGCGTCGTCCGGACGGTGATGAGCACGCGCGCCAGCGCGGATTCCGACAGGTTGACGTTGAAGTCGGAGGTCTGGCCGTTGAAGGCCTGCAGCAGCATCGACTGCCACTTCTGGCGCACGTCGGTCGCGTAGTTCTCCCGCGGCACGAAGATCAGGCAGGTGACGAATCGCTCGAAGGGATCGCGGCGGACGAACAGGCGGAAGCGCTGGCGATCACCGAGGTGGAGGATGCCGATCGCGGTTTGCAGCAGCTCGTCCTCGGGCGTCTCGAACAGTTCATCGCGCGGGTAGCTGTCGAGGATGTTGACCAGGTTCTTCTCGGCGTGGCCGCCGGGTGGAAGGTCGGCGCGCCGGATGACGTTCGCGGTCTTGTGCCGCAACAGCGGGATCTCCGATGGGTTCGCGCTGTAGGCGCGGTGCGTGAACAGGCCCAGGAAGCGATGCTCGCCGCACACGCGGCCCGCCGCGTCGAAACGCTTGACGGCAACGTAGTCGAGGTAGCCGGGCCGGTGCACGGTCGAATGCGACGTCGACTTGGTGATGACCAGCAGCTCGGGGCGGCGCGCATAGGCGCGGACTTCAGGCGGCAGCGCCGCGAAGCTCACTGCGATGTCCTTGCCCCGGGTTTCCCGCAGGATGCCGAGTCCGGTCCCGGCGACGATGTGCAGCGCATCCTGGCCGTCGATGCGCACGAGGTCGTGGCAGCGATAGCCCAGGAACGTGAAATGATCCTCGGCGAGCCACGCGAGGAATGCCGCGCCGTCGGCGAGCTGGCCGGGGGACAGCTGCGGAGGTTCGCGCGCGATTTCGGTCGCGATCGCGCGGGCCTTCTGCTGCATCGGTCTCCAGTCGGTCACTGCGGCGCGCACGTCGTCGAGCACGCGCGCGATGTCGGCAGCGAGGCGCTCGAGCGCTTCGGTCTCGACGGTCCGGTCGACTTCGATGTGGATGAACGACTCCAGCGCCGGCGCCGTGCCGTCGTCGGGCGCGAGCGAGGTCAGCGTGCCGTCGGCGGCGCGGACGACGCCGACGATCGGGTGGATGATCAGGTGCAGCGTCAGGCCATGTCGGTTGACCTCCATCGCCACCGAGTCGACGAGGAACGGCATGTCGTCGTTGACGATCTCGACGACCGTGTGCCGCGATTGCCAGCCGTGCTCCTCGAGCGTGGGATTGAAGACGCGAACGCGCGCGCGTCCGGGCTCGCGCTTGCGCGCGAAATTCCAGTGCGACAGTGCCGCGCCGTAGAGGTCGGCCGCCGGGCGTTCCTCCAGGTCCTCGGAGTCGACCTGGGCGTAGTAATGGGCGACGAATTCCTGCAGCGTTGCGCGCAGGTCGGGTGCGACCCGGGCCACGACGAGCGCGGCGATCTCGTCGACGCGCTGCGCGCGGGCGCCTTGCGCGATGTCGTTCATGCATCCTCCTCACGCGGCGCGCTCCACTCGTGCCGCCGCCTCGTGGGCCGCGGCCGGAGCGCTGCCGGTTGCGAGGGATCGAGTCTACTCCGCGGACGCGGCCTCGCCGAGGTCGTGGAACAGCCCGGTCATGATCGCGAGGCCCTCGCGTGCGACCGAGCCCAGCAGGTGCTCGTCGGGCGCATGCTGGGAGCAGGCCGGATACGAATGCGGGATCCACACCGTTGGCAGGGCGAGCGCCTCCGCGAAGCAGTCGTTGGGCAGGGATCCACCGAGATTGGGCAGGATCGCCGGGCGCGCTCCCGTCGTGCGCTCGATCGACGCGGCGACCCGCTGCACCCACGGGTGCCCGGGATCGAGCCGCGTCGCCCGCATCACCTCGGATCGCGCGGCTGCGACGCGGACTGCTGCCAGGCCCCGCTGGTCCAGATGCGCGCGCAGCGCAGGGATGAAGGTCGTGTGATCGCAGCCGGCGACGAAGCGGACCTGCAGATGCGCGCTCGCACGCGGCGGGATCGCGTTGACCGGATGATCGGGATTGCCGGTCCGGAATGCGAGCACCTCGAGCGCGTTCCAGCCGAATACGCGCTCGGCGGGGGTGAGGCCCGGCTCGCCCCACCCGCGGTCGATCTCCGGGCCACCGGGTTCGCCCGGCTCGATCTCGGCCAGCGCCGCGCGCACCGCGGCCGGGATCGGTGGCGGCCGCAGCGCCTCGACCAGGATGCGTCCGCGTCGGTCGACCATCGACGCGATCGCGTTGGCGAGGATCGTTCCGGGGTTGGCGAGCAGCCCGCCCCAGTTTCCCGAGTGATGCGCGCCTTCGCGAAGGTCCACCCAAAGGTCGAAATTGAACGCGCCGCGAGAACCGAGGAACAGCGTCGGCCGGTGGGCTGCGAGGCGCGGGCCATCGGAGGCGATCAGCACGTCGGCTGCAAACGTCGCGCGTTCGCGCTCGCACAGTGCGCGCAGGCCCGGCGAGCCCGTCTCCTCGCCCATTTCGAGCAGCAGCTTGACGTTGAAGCCGAGCGAGCCTCGCGCCGCCAGCACCTGCGCGAGCGCTGCGAGATTCAGGCTGTGCTGTCCCTTGTTGTCGGCGGTGCCGCGCCCGTACCAGCGATCGCCCTCGACGACGACCGTCCACGGGGAAAGGCCGTTGCGCCATTGGGCGTCGTAACCCAGCACGACATCGCCGTGCCCGTAAGTGAGGATCGTCGGGCGATTCGGCCCCTCGTGACGCTCGGCATACAGGAACGGGATGCCGCCGGAGGGATTGTCGAGCAGCCGCCAGGCGAAACCCAGTCCCGAGAGCGCCGGACCGATCTCGTCCTCGAGATAGCCGAGCAGTTCGTCGTGCGCGTCGGCGCGCTGGCTTTCGGTACGGCGGGCGACGCGACGCGAGAGCTCGGTCAGGAAATGACCCGCATCGAACCAGTCGACGGCGGCCTGGATGGTGTCGCTGCGGGTGGTCATCGCGGCCGGGTCGCGGGCGAGGGAGGCGGAGCGCCGGGGGCCCGGGTTCAGGCGGCGCGCTCGCGCCGCGAGTCCAGGAAGCGGCCCAGCCGCGCGACCCCTTCGGCCAGGCGCTCGTCGCTGGCGGCGAAGCACCAGCGGACGAATCCCTCGCCATCGGGTCCGAACGCGCTCCCCGGGGCCAGTCCCAGCCCCGCGTCCGCGACCAGGCGCTTGCAGAACGCGAGGCTGTCGTTCACGCCGGCGATGCGGAACAGCGCGTACATCGCGCCCTTTGGCGTGGCTGCCTGCACGCCGGGGAGACCCTGCAGGTCGGCGATCAGCCGGTCACGGGCGTGACGGAACCTCGCGCGGGTCGCGGCGACGGTCGGCTCGCCTTCGGTGATCGCCGCCACGCCGGCCCGCTGCACGAACGCGGGGGAGCAGGACGTGTTGAATTCGATCAGCTTGCCGAGGTCGGGCATCAGTGCCGCCGGCGCGACGATCCAGCCCAGGCGGAACCCGGTCATCATCCACGCCTTGGAAAAGCTGTTGGTGCTGACCAGCCGCGCGGTTTCGGGCGCGAAGTCGAGGAACGACGGCGCGCAGCCGGCGTCGTCGTAGTACAGCCGCTCGTAGACGTCGTCGGCGACGATCCAGATCCCGTGACGGTCGCAATGATCGAACACCGCCCGTTGCGCATCGCGGTCGATCGTCCAGCCGGTGGGATTGTTCGGCGAGTTCAGAAGCAATGCGCGAGTGCCCGGCGTGAGCGCTGCGAGCAGCCGATCGACGTCGAGGGTCCAACCCGACGTGCCGAAGCACAGGGAGACGCGGTCGACCTGCGCCGACAGGATCCGCGGGATCCCGGTCAGGTTGGGCCACAGCGGCGTCACCGCGACGACGCGGTCGCCTGGATCGACCAGCGCCTGTACGGCGAGCATCAGCGCCGACATCCCGGACGCCGTCGCCGCGACCCGGGCTGCGGGGACCGGGCGGTGCAGCCGGCCCACGTAGGCCGCGATCGCATCGCGCAGTTCCGGGATGCCGAGATTCTGCGTGTAGAAGGTCTCGCCGCGCGCGAGTGATGCGGCGGCGGCGTCGCGTATGAACGCGGGGGTCACCTGGTCGGGTTCGCCGAACCAGAATGCCAGGACGTCCTTCTCTCCCATGCCGGCATTGGCGATCTCGCGGATCCTGGACGAAGGGAGGCTCGCGACCGTCGCGCGCGCGACGGGCGGATGGGGCCCGGCCGGGGGATGCGGCGCGGGACCGGAGTGCGGGGATGTCGGCATCCGACACTTATACTTTGCGGCCCGCCCGGGCCGCAAGGCGCGACAGCTCAGCAGACCTGCCGCGCGGCACGCGCCGCCTGCTCGATCGAATCCAGCGACGCCGGTTGCCGCTGGCGCCGGCGCAGCGCGGCAGCCACTGCGAAAAGGGCAAGGGCGAGCGCGGGATCGACGAAGCCGACCGGTGCCACCGCCTCCGGTGCGGCCCCCGTCGCCGCATGCGCCTGCGTCGCGACGATGAACACGGCCAATGCCAGCACCACGCTCACGAAGGCACCCGTCGCCAGGCTCTCGACGAGCAGGCGCGCGAGGTCGCGCCACGCCCGCTGACCCAATCCACGACTTGCAAGCGACCGGTTTTTCACGATGTCTCCATCCTGGCAATGACGCGAAGCGCCGCGGCGCCTTCCGGATCGGCGCCGCGCGACGACAATGCGCCGACGTTCATTGAGCGCGCAGATAACGGCAGCGCCGCGCCGCGAACATGGCGGTCCGCCGATCAAATGTGGCAAACCGGTGGCAGGGTCGCAGGCGAGGCAATGGCAGGCTTGCAGGCGAGGCAATGGCAGAATCGCGGTCATGAGCCGCCGCATTGCCATCGTCGAGGACGAACCCGCGCTGCGCGACAACGTCGCCGAGGCGTTGCGTCGCCATGGCTACGAGGTGGCGACCTACGCCGACCGGGCGAGCGCGCTGGACGCGTTTCGCACCCGCCTTCCCGATCTGGCGCTGATCGACGTGGGCCTCGCCGACGACATCGACGGCGGGTTCGACCTTTGCCGCGAGTTGCGGGCGCTTTCGGCCGGCGTCCCGATCATCTTCCTGTCGGCGCGCGACTCGGATTTCGACATCGTCGCGGGATTGAGGCTGGGTGCGGACGACTACCTGACCAAGGACGCGAGCCTGCCGCACCTGGTCGCGAGGATCGCCGCGCTGTTCCGCCGCAGCGAGCTCGCGCAGTCGGCCGCCTCTGCCGAGGACGTCCAGCAGCGCGGGGCGCTGACGCTCGACCTCAAGCGGCTCACTGCGCACTGGAACGGCAAGCGCGTCGACCTCACCCTGACCGAGTTCTGGATGGTGCACGCGCTCGCGCGGCACCCGGGGCACGTCAAGGATCGCGACAGCCTGATGCGCGACGCGCGGATCACCGTCGACGACAGCACCATCACCTCGCACATCAAGCGGATCCGTCGCAAGTTCCAGGCGCTCGACCCGGCATTCGACCGGATCGTGACCGTCTACGGTCTCGGCTACCGCTGGGATGCGGCGGCGGCCTGAAGGCGGCCGCATGGCGGCGGAGCGAGCGATGGGGGACGGGCGGGTCGCGGACGCGCTGCGGCGACACTCGCCGACGCTGGGCATCCGCGCGCAACTCGCGCTGGTGCTGACCGTCTTCCTGGCGCTGCCGTGGCTGGGCTACCAGTACGCTCGGGAGATCGAGCGCCTGCTGCAGAGCGCCCAGGATCGTGCGCTCGCAGGCACCGCGCAGGCGATCGCAACCGCGCTCAACGACCGGCCACGACTGTTCGACACGCCCGCCGATCCTATCGCGTCGTTCGCGCGCGAGCGCATCGCCGACGAGGGGAGCGCCGGCGTGACGCTGCCCCCATCCGCATCGCCCGAGATCGAGCAGATCATTCGCGGCCTGTCGCGCATCGACGCGCGGATCTGGGTTGTCGACCGCGACCTGACCGTGCTCGCGCACACCGGATCGCTGCGGCGCGAGCCTCCGGCCGAAGCGCCGCCGGCCTCGACGCTGGGCGCGATCTGGCAGACGGCCGAGCGGGCGACGGTCGGACGCCTCTACACGCTGTTCCTCGAGCAGCCGACCGAGGATTTCCGCGACGAGGCGGCGGTGCGGGGCCCCCCGCGCGGACGCGACATCGAAGGCGCACTCGCGGGGATCCTGACCGTCGACCGGCGCAGGACCCTGGACGGCAAGGCCGTGATCGTCGCGGCGGCGAACCCGGTCTGGATCGGTGACCACGTGCAAGGCGCCGTCGTCGTCGAGCAGACGACCAACCGCGTGCTCGCGGAGCGCAACCTCGCATTCGAGCGGCTGTTCAACATCGTCCTCGCCGTCCTGCTGCTCGGCTCGGTCGCATTGACGCTGTTCGCGTCGAGGTTGTCGTCGCGGATTCGCCGCCTGCGGGACGACGCCGAAGCGGCGATCGACGCCAACGGGCGCGTGCGTGGCGCGTTCGCAGGCGTCGATGCCCGCGACGAGATCGGCGACCTGTCGCGCAGCTTTGCGAGCGTGCTCGCCCGGTTGTCCGACTACGCGGCCTACCAGGAGAAGATGGCGGGCCGCCTGTCGCACGAGTTGCGCACGCCGATCGCGGTCGTGCGCTCGTCGCTGGAGAACCTGCAGCAGCAGCCGCTCGCATCCGACGCCAGGGTCTACATCGAGCGCGCACAGGGCGGCCTTTCACGCCTGTCGGCGATCCTGACGCGGATGACCGAAGCGGCGCGCCTCGAGCAGGCCCTGCAGGAAGCCGAACGCGAGCGCTACGACGTCGCACCGGTCATCGCCGCCTGCGTCGACGGGTACCGGGCCGCGTATCCCGACGTGCCGTTCGACCTGGCGATCGCGGAGGGGACCATGAACGTCGAGGGCGCGCCCGACCTGCTGGCCCAGATGCTCGACAAGCTCGTCTCCAACGCGGTCGAATTCCGCAGCGGGGGGCCGGTCGCGATCTCGGTGGAGCGCGCCGGCGACGCCGTGCGGATGTCGGTGTCCAACGCCGGGCCACCGCTGCCCGCGGGGATGCAGGCGCGGCTGTTCGACTCCATGGTTTCGGTGCGGCCCCAGGGCGGCGGCGCCCACTTGGGCCTCGGCCTGTACGTCGCGCGGATGATCGCGCAGTTCCACGGCGGGTCGATCGACGTCGCCAACCGCAGCGGCGGCAGCGGTGTCGTCGTTTCGGTGCGAATCCCGCTCGAATTCAGGTAGCGGTCAGATCGCGCTCGCCCGGATCGGCGTCAGATTGCGATCTCGTAGCGGTCGCGCCCCTGGCGCTTGGCGGCATAGAGCGCGCTGTCGGCGCGCTTGAGCAGCCCCTCGGCCGTCGTCGCAGCGCCGTGGCCCATCGCGATCCCGATGCTCGTCGTCACCCGCAGCGGCGCACCCCCCGCATGGAATTCGCCGCGCGTCGCGGCGATGATCTTGCGGGCGACGAAGCGGCATTCCTCGCGGCCGTGCACGCCTTCCAGCACGATGACGAACTCGTCGCCGGCAAGCCGCGCCACCAGGTCGGTCGCCCGCACCGACGCCGACAGCCGGCGCGCGAACTCGCGCAGCACCTCGTCGCCGGCGGCGTGGCCGAGCGTGTCGTTGATGCCCTTGAAGCCATCGATGTCCAGGAACAGCAATGCGACCGGGATGCCGCTGCGCCGCGAGCGCTGCAGCGCGGCGGCGATGCCGTCGTTGAAGCGGCGGCGGTTGGGGAGGCCGGTCAGCGCGTCGTACTGGGCGAGGCGCTCGAGCGCATGTTCCGCCTCCCTGAGGGGCGTGACGTCGTGGCTCGACGTGTAGACGCCGACGACCCGGCCCGATTCGTCGATGTCCGGGACGTAGCTGCCGCGCACGTGCCGGGTGCCGCTCTTGTCGGTGAATTCCAGGTCGTAATCGACGCGCTCGCCGGCGAATGCGCGGTCGAGCTTGGGGCCCATGCTCGCCCAGGCTTCCGGGCCCAGGACCTCGGCCACCGGGTGCCCGGTGATCTCGGAAAGCGGCCGGCCGAGCCATGCCTCGTAGTATCGGCTGTTGAAGCGATAGCGGCGATCGGGGTCGATGTAGCCGACCAGCAGCGGGATGTTGTCGGTGATCCCGCGCATGCGCCGCTCGCTTTCCTCGACCTTCGCCTGCGCTTCGTGCAGGTCGGTCACGTCCTGCACCAGCGCATAGATGCCGACGACGCTGCCCTGCGCGTCGCGGTCCGGGATGTAGTCGACCAGCTCGTGGTGCTCGCGGCCGTCGCGCACGATGCTGCGCTGGAAGCGCGTGCGCTCGCCGGCCTTCACGCGCTCCATGTAGGGGCGGGTTTGTGCGTAGACTTCGGGGGTCAGGAAATCGGCGATGGCGCGGCCGACGAGGGCTTCCGGCGGCAGCCCGTACAGTTCCCGGGAGCGCGCGTTCACGAAGGTGAATCTCTCGTCGATGGTGAGCCGCGCGATCAGCGCCGGAACGGTATCGGCAATGGTGCGCATCCTCGTTTCGGAGTCGGCGAGCGCGTGCTCGATCTCCTTGCGCCGGCTGATGTCCTGGCAGACGACATAGGCGCCCCGGACCTCGTGCGCAGGGCCGTAATCGGGGAACGCGCTGACCAGGAAGTACGGGGCTTCGCCCGAGGGCGAGAAGCTCGCCTCGAAGCTCTGGGGCAGCCCCGCCTGGACGTCGCGGATCCGGTCCTCGATGCGGGCGAAGACCTTGTGTCCGACCATCTCGGTCAGCGTGTGGCCGATGAAGTCGGCGGGATCGACGCCAAAGACCTCGCGGGCGTAGGCGTTGACGAACCGGAAGCGGTAGCCCGCGTCGATGTAGGTGATCAGCACCGGGACGTTGGATGTGATCAGCTCCAGGTTGCCGGCGCTGCGCTGCAGTTCGGCGGACTTGTCCTCGAGCGCTGCACTTCGCTCCTGCAGCGTCTGGGCCATCCGGTTCAGCGTGCGCGCAAGGACACCGAGCTCGTCGTCGCCGCCGACGCTCGTCCGGTGCGACAGGTCACCTCCGCCGAAGCGCGCGGCGTCCGATGCGAGCTGGCGCAGCGGGCGGGCGATGCGGTTTCCCGAGTGGAAAGCGAAGACGGCGCCCAGGAGCAGGGCCGACAATCCCAGCAGGATCGTTTCGGCCACCCCCATGCGCGACGACGAGAGGATCGCGTCGGCCGGCGTCGCGACGTAGACGCGCCAGGGCGCACGCGACGGCGTCGCGTAGGCGGTGAGGCGCAACGCACCGTCGGCGCCGCGGCCGAGGTCGGCGCCCTCGGCAAGCTGCCGCGCGGCAGGAGTGTCGGTCGCCTCGGCGAATCTCCTGCCGATCCAGCGCGCCGAGTCCCGGTTTCGCGCAACGATGATTCCCTCGCCGTTGACCAGCGTGACGATCGTGGGCGCCGGCGCGACGCCTTTCACGTCCAGCCGACCGGCCAGCCCGGACAGGCGCGCCGACGCCGTCACGATCCCACGCGGGCTGCCCGCGGCATCGAGCAGCGGGCGCGCGAAGATGGCGATGGGTTCGCCGTCGGATCGTGCCGGCAGCGGTCCGTCGATCGTCAGGCCGCGATGCGCAAGTGCCGCCGCGAAATAGGGCCGATCGGCGATGTTGAGTTCGTCCCCGCGCCGCAGGCGATCCAGTGCCCCGGCGTTCTGCCCGTCGAGGGTCCACACGCCGATGTTGCTCATCGACGCCGGAAGGTCGCGGCGCAACCCCTGCAGGAAGGCGTCGTTGGCCGCCGACTGCGCGGGGTCGACGACGGTGCCGTGGCTCGAGAGGGCGATCGCGCCCTCCATGTCGCTCACGTAATCGTCGACGCGGGCGGCGACCAGTCGCGCCAGCGATACCATCCGCTCGCGGGCTTCGCTGCGATCGGCCGCGCTCTGGCGCATCGCACTGAGGCCGACATAGACGAGGAACGGCAGCCCCAGCGCCAGAACGAGTAGCACCAGCCGCAGGCGGATGCCGGCGCGGAAAGGCATGGCGCCGGAGCCGGGAGGCGATCCGACCGCCCCGGAGGCAGAGGCGGCGAGGCGGTGCTGGGGTGCCACGCTCAGGTGCGGATCCACGATCCGATCGGATGGTAGACCCGCAGTGGCGCAAGGAACGTGCCACTTCGGGCTCCCCGGACCTGGACAATCCGGCGCTCGCCAAGTCCGGTCGGCGATAATGCGCCGCTTGCAACCCATCGAGGCAGCGCAGAAACGCCGGCCTCCAAACGATGCGGCTTCACATCCTTGGCATTTGCGGCACCTTCATGGGAGGCATTGCAGCCATCGCGACCCGCGCAGGACATGCGGTGACGGGCTGCGACGCCAACCCCTACCCGCCGATGTCGACCCAGCTCGAAGCCCTGGGGATCGGTTTGACCGAGGGTTTCGACGCCGCGCAACTCGAGGACGTCGCACGCGACGCCGACGCCTTCGTCGTCGGCAACGTCGTGTCGCGCGGCAACCCGCTGATCGAGGCGATCCTGGACCGTGGTCTCGCCTACACGTCCGGGCCGCAATGGCTCCAGGAGAACGTGCTGTCGGGAAAGTGGGTGCTTGCGGTGGCGGGAACCCACGGCAAGACGACCACCTCCGCGATGCTCGCCCACATTCTCGATCGTGCGGGCCTCGATCCCGGCTTCCTCATCGGCGGGGTGCCGCTGGATTTCGAGGTCTCCGCCCGTCTCGCCGACAGCCCGTTCTTCGTCATCGAGGCCGACGAATACGACACGGCGTTCTTCGACAAGCGCTCGAAGTTCGTCCACTACCGTCCGCGAACCGCGATCCTCAACAATCTCGAGTTCGATCACGCCGACATCTTCCCGGACCTCACGGCAATCGAGACGCAGTTCCATCACCTGGTCCGCACGGTGCCGGGGACCGGGCGCATCGTCGCCAACGGCGACGAGGCGAGCATCGCCCGCGTGCTGGCGCGCGGCCTGTGGAGCGAGGTCGAGCGTTTCGGCGCAGCGGATTCTGCGCAGTCGTCCGGCGCGCAGTCGTTGCCGCCTCCGGAGTGGTCGATCGGCGACGACGGCACCATCGCGCACCGCGGCACGCCGGCCGGCGTGCTGCGGATCGATCTGTCCGGGCGCCACAACCGGATGAACGCCCTCGCGGCCCTGGTGGCGGCCCGCCATGCGGGCGTGCCGCTGGCAGCCGGCCTTGCGGCGCTGGCATCGTTTCGCGGCGTCAAGCGCCGGATGGAGCTGCGCGGAACGGTCAATGGCATCGCCGTCTACGACGACTTCGCCCACCATCCGACGGCGATCGCGACCACGCTCGACGGCTTGCGCAAGGCGCAGTCCGCCGGACGCATCCTTGCGGTGCTCGAGCCGCGCTCCAACACGATGAAGCTCGGGACGATGAAAGCCGCACTGCCGGACGCGCTGGCGCAGGCCGACCGCGTCTACTGCCACGCGGCGAACCTGGGCTGGGATGCAGCCTCCGCGCTGGCGCCGCTGGGTGCGCACGCGCGGGTCTTCGACGACCTCGACGCGTTGGTGCGCGCAGTCGTGGCGGATGCTCGCGCCGGCGATCACGTGCTGGTGATGAGCAATGGCAGTTTCGGCGGCGTGCACGCAAAGTTGCTCGACGCCCTCGCCGGCGCATGACGCCGACGATCGTCTACCTGCACGGCTTTCGCTCGTCGCCGCAAAGTGCCAAGGCGACGCGGCTCGCGCAGGCGGTGGCGGCGCTGCCGGCGGGGCTGCGACCGGTCCTGCACATTCCCGAGCTCCCGCACCGGCCGTCGCTTGCGATGGCCGCGATTGCAGGGGTCGCGGCGGCCGTCGATCCCGCCCGGCTCTGCTTCGTCGGAAGCTCGCTCGGCGGCTTCTACGCGACCTGCGCAGCCGAGCGTTGCGGCGCGCGCGCCGTGCTGATCAATCCGGCGGTCAGGCCCTGGGAGGACCTGCGCACGCATGCGGGAACGCAGGCGAACCTGTACACCGGCGAGACCTTCGCGGTGACCGGCGAGCATTTCGCCGAGTTGCGGGCGCTGGCGGTTTCGCGCATCACCCGACCGGACCGCTACCTGCTGTTGGTGCAGTCCGGCGACGAGGTCCTCGACTACCGGCAGGCGATTGCTTTCTATGCCGGCGCGTGGCAGTGCGTCGAGGGCGGCGGGGACCATGCATTTTCGGGTTTCGACGCGCAGATTCCGGCCATCCTGCGTTTTTGTGCATTACAGGGTGGTTGAGCCCAGCTTGCGCGACGAGTGCTGCGGGGGCGTCGCGCCACTGCGCTCTTGTGCGCCGCAGCTAGCTGGAGGTGGCGTGCACGGGTTATGCTTATCCTATGACTTGGCGAAGTCGGGATTCCCACCCCTACGCCTGAACGCGCCGCGGCCACAAGCCCGAAGCGGCGCATCGAGGCCGCCCGCGCACGACTCCGACTGACCGGTTCCAACGTCGCCGCGGCCGGCTCGCTTTCACGAGGAGCACGCGATGACTGCCCACAATCGCGCGGGTTACGAGCCCGCGTTCCACCCGCTGCCGGTGTCCGATGCCGCGTCCGACCTGATCGCCCGCGAGAAGGCCTACGGCGCGAACAACTACGATCCGCTGCCCGTCGTGCTTGCGCGCGGCGCCGGGAGCTGGCTTGCCGACATCGACGGCCGCCGCTACCTCGACCTGATGAGCGCCTATTCGGCCGTGAGCTTCGGCCACGCGCATCCGCGGATCGTCGCCGCGCTCGTCGCCCAGGCGCATCAGCTCGGGGTGACCTCGCGTGCCTACCATAACGACGAGTTGCCCGCGCTGTTCGAGCGCCTCGCGCGACTGACGGGGCTCGACCGCGTGCTGCCGGCGAACGGCGGCGCGGAGGCGGTCGAGACCGCGTTGAAGGCTGCCCGCAAATGGGGGCACAAGGTCAAGGGAATTCCCGACGGCCGCGCCGAAATCATCGCCTGCGACGGGAATTTCCACGGGCGCACGATTGCCGTGATCGGACTGTCGACCGAGCCCCAGTACCGCGACGGTTTCGGGCCATTTCCGCCGGGGCTGTCGACCATTCCCTACGGCGACGCAGATGCGCTCGCGCGGGCGATCACGCCCCGAACCGCCGCATTCCTCGTCGAGCCGATCCAGGGCGAAGGCGGCATCGTCGTGCCGCCGCCGGGCTATCTCGCCCGATGCGCAAGGATCTGCCGCGAGCACCGCGTGCTGCTGATCTGCGACGAGATCCAGACGGGCCTCGGACGCACCGGCCGCTTCCTCGCCTGCGAGCACGACGGTGTGAGGCCGGATGCCGTCATTCTCGGCAAGGCGCTGGGAGGGGGCCTGCTGCCGGTCTCGGCACTGGTGGGGACCGTCGACCTCATGCAGGTGTTCAACCCGGGCGATCACGGCAGCACCTTCGGCGGCAATCCGCTGGCGGCCGCGGTAGCGATTGCCTCGCTCGACGTGCTTGAGGACGAGAAGCTGGTCGCTCGCTCGGCGGAGCTCGGCGCGTGGTTGCTGGACGAACTGCAGGACCTGCGCAGCCACATCGTCCGCGATGTTCGCGGGCGCGGACTGTTCGTCGGCATCGAGGTCGACGCCCGGTACATCGGCGCGCGTCCGGTCGTCGACCGGCTGCTCGCGCGCGGCATCCTGTCCAAGGACACGCATGGCACCGTCGTTCGCATCGCTCCGCCGCTCAACATTCCGCGCGACGACCTCGCCTGGGCGGTCGGCCAGATCCGCGCAACCTTCCGCGAGCTCGAGCGCGACCTGAAGCGCGCGGCCTGAGCATCCCCCTCGCCCGCCTCGCTCCCGCTCGGCACCCTCCCGCTTGCGGGAGAGTGCAGGGGTGAGGGCGAGGGCGGGGATGAAGGACGCATGAACGCCGATCGCGCGCGGGCGGTAGTATTCGTTCCATGGCAGCGCCCACGCTCGAAGGCAAGCTCGTCGTCGCGATCAGCTCGCGGGCGCTGTTCGACCTCGCGGAGAGCCATCGCGTCTACACCGAGCGGGGCGTCGACAGCTATCACCAGTACCAGATCGAGCACGAGGACGAGATTCTCGCGCCCGGCCCGGCATTCGCGCTGGTGACCAAGCTCCTGCGCCTCAACCGCCTGCCCAAGCAGTACGTCGAGGTGATACTGCTTTCGCGCAACAGCGCCGACACCGGCCTGCGAGTGTTCAACTCGATCAAGCATTACGGCCTCGACATCAGCCGCGCGGCATTCACCAAGGGCGAGTCGACGTCGCGCTACGTTCCGGCCTTCGGTGCGCACCTGTTCCTCTCGGCCGACACCGGGGACGTCAGGCGCGCGCTGGAGGAGGGGTACGCTGCGGCGACGATCTTTCCCAGCGTGTTCCGCAACGAGACCGACGAGCTGCGGATCGCGTTCGACGGCGATGCCGTGCTGTTTTCCGACGAAGCCGAGCGCGTGTACCAGGCCGGGGGCCTCGCCGCGTTCACCCAGAGCGAGCGCGACGCCGCGACGACGCCACTGTCGGGCGGCCCGTTCAAGGAGTTCCTGGCGGCGCTGCACAGGATCCAGGCGGATTTTCCCGAGGATCGCAGTCCGATCCGCACCGCGCTGGTCACGGCGCGCAGCGCGCCGGCGCACGAGCGGGTGATCAGGACCTTGCGCGCCTGGAACATCCGCATCGACGAGGCGCTGTTCCTGGGCGGCCTCGACAAGGGCGAATTCCTGCGCGCCTTCGGCGCCGACATCTTCTTCGACGACCAGGCGCAGCACGTCGCGTCGGCGGCGATGCACGTGTCGGCCGGCCATGTCCCGCACGGCGTCGCGAACCAATGATCCCCGACCACGCTCGAACGACGATGCGGAATCCATCGACGACCTGGCGCCGACGCTGCGCCCGCGCGACGCTGACCGTCGCCATGATGCTCTCGTTCGCCGCGCCGGCACTGGCCGAAAGCTACAAGATCGGCGTGCTCCACGCCGAGCGCATCCTGCAGCAGTCGCAGGCCGCCAAGGCGGCGCACGACCGGATCGAGCGCGAGTTCAAGCCGCGCGACGACGACCTGACGAAGAAGGAGGCCGCGCTGCAGGCCGCGCAGGCGCAGTACGAGAAGCAGCGCCAGGCGCTGTCCGCCGACGAGCGTGCGTCGCGCGAGCGCAACCTCGATCTGCAGGCGCGGGATCTCGAGCGGCAGCGCCAGCAGTTCAACGAGGACCTGCGCGCGCGGCAGTTCGAGGAGCTCGACAAGCTGAAAGGAAAGCTCGACAAGGTGCTGACGAGCTACGCCAAGGCGCATGACTTCGACCTGATCCTGCAGGACGCGCTGTGGGTCGGCAAGTCCATCGACATCACCGACGACGTGATCAAGGCCCTGGACGCGAGCACGTCGGGCGCGGCCACGCCGGGTGCCGGGACATCGGGCGCGACATCGCCGGGCGCGACCGGGTCTGCTCCAGGCAGGTAGCCATCGGGCGTGGACGACCACGATCACAGCGAGCTGGGCGAAATGGACCTGCGCGTGCGGGCGCTCGAGACCGTGCTCGCCGAAAAGGGTTACGTCGATCCCGCGGCACTCGACGCTCTGATCGATACCTACCAGACGAAGGTCGGCCCGCGCAACGGCGCGAAGGTCGTGGCCCGCGCCTGGACCGACCCGGCGTTTCGCGAATGGCTGTTGCGAGACGCGACGGCGGCGATCGCGTCGCTCGGCTTTGCGGGGCGGCAGGGCGAACACATGGTTGCCGTCGAGAACACGCCGTCGCGCCACCACCTCGTCGCCTGCACGCTGTGCAGCTGCTACCCCTGGCCGGTGCTCGGCCTGCCGCCGACCTGGTACAAGAGCGCGCCGTACCGGTCGCGCGTGGTACGGGATCCGCGCGGCGTGCTCGCGGAATTCGGCGTGACGTTGCCCGAAGACACCGAGATTCGCGTCCTCGACTCGACCGCGGAGGTTCGATACCTGGTGATCCCGCAACGGCCCGCCGGCAGCGAAGGACTCGACGAGGAAGCCCTCGCCGCGCTGGTGACGCGCGATTCGATGATCGGCACCGGGCTCGCCCTGGCGCCTGCGCGATGAGCTACGCCAGCCATGCCGACCTGGGCGGCAAGCCCGGCTGCGGGGCGGTCGTTCCCGAGCCCGAAGGCGCGCCGTTCCACACCGCCTGGGAGCCGCGGGCGCTCGCGCTGACGCTCGCGATGGGGGCGACCGGCGCGTGGAACATCGACATGAGCCGGGCCGCCCGCGAGACGTTGCCGGATTACGCCCGGCTGAGCTACTACCGGATCTGGATCGCAGCCCTCGAGAAGCTGCTTCGGGAGCGCGCACTCGTGCTTCCCGACGAGACCGCGGCCGGACATTCGCTGCGGCCCGCGTCCCCGATTCCGCGCGTGCTCGCGGCGGCCGATGTGGCGCGCGTGCTCGCCACCGGCGCGCCCACGCAGCGGCCGGCGACCGCGCCCGCGCGTTATTCCGTCGGCCAGCGGGTGCGAATGCGCGACGGGCCGTTTCCCCATCACACGCGACTGCCTTCGTATGCGTGGCGCAAGGGCGGATCGATCGAGCGCCTGCACGGCATGCACGTCTTCGCCGATGCGCATGCGCGAGGCGAGGGCGAGCAGCCGCAATGGCTCTACACGGTCGCCTTCGACGGTGTCGAGCTGTGGGGCGATGCGAAGGCGCACGGCGTCACGGTTTCGATCGACGCCTGGGAACCGTATCTGGAAGCCGGATGAGCGCCGATTCTTCCGACGTCCCGGCGCCGCTCGCCCGCGACGACGCGCCGGCGTTTCGCGAACCCTGGGAAGCTCACGCGTTCGCGATCGCCGTGACGCTGCAGCAGCGCGGAGCTTTCACCTGGCCCGAATGGGTCGATGCGCTCGCGGCCGAGATCGCGTCGGCGAAGCACCGGGGCGATGCCGACCTCGGCGACACCTATTACCGGCACTGGCTGCGCGCGCTGGAGTCGCTGGTCTCGCGCAAGGGAATCAGCTCGGGCGCGGAGCTCGCGCGCTACCGCGACGCTTGGGACCACGCGGCCGACCGCACGCCGCACGGCAAGCCGATCGCGTTGCAGCCCTCGGATTTTTCATCCCGCTGAGCGTCGCAGGCGCGCCGGCCGGGTGGCGCATGCCGCTGCCTGTGCCGCCGGCCTTCGGCGAGGCGCGCCTGTGCGCTCGATGTGCGCAAACGCCGGCTTACGGGTCCCGGCGCAGCGGCGCTCGAGGACATCCTGCCGCGAACGTTCATGCCGGGCTCGCTTGCCGCGCCACCCGTGACAGCCGTCGCGCACGCTCGCGCTCGCCGCGCCTTGCCGGAGGCCCCGACCAATCAGCGTCGAATGGACGCGTACCGACTCCCCCTGTGCGACCTCGACGCACGCGCCGCGCTACCGCATCGCCGGCATGCGATGCACTGGCAGCGGGGCGCGCCGAGGACTCAGGCGCGGCGGCGCCCGTGGAGCGGATAGGCGGGATCGTTGTAGCCCGGCGTCGACGAGTGTCCGGGCACGACCAGCGAGTCGACGAGCGCTTCGTCGGCGTCGGTCCACGCCGTGCCCAGCGCGCCGATGTAGTCCTGCCATTGCGCGAGCGTGCGCGGGCCGGCGATGACCGAGCTGACGACCCGGTTCGCCCATAGCCACGCGAGCGCGAACTGGGTCGGCGTGCGCCCGGTCTTCCCGGCATGGGCCTTCAGCGTGTCGGCGACCGCGAAGGATTCCTCGCGGAACTCGGTCTGCATCATCCGGGTATCCTTGCGCGCCGCGCGTGAATCGGACGGCACTGCGCCGGTCGTGTACTTTCCCGTCAGCACGCCGCGGGCCATCGGCGAATACGTCGCGACGCCGATGCCGTAGTGGTCGCAGGCAGGGAGGATCTCGACCTCGGGCATCCGGTTCAGAAGGTTGTAGTACGGCTGGCATACGACGGGCGGGGTCACCGACATGCGCTCGCACAGGCGCATGATCTCGGCGATGCGCCAGCCGCGGTAGTTCGAGAGGCCGAAATAGCGGATCTTGCCGGCGTGCATCAGGTCGCCGATCGCCGCGACGGTTTCGGCGAGCGGCGTCTGCTGATCGTCGCGGTGCAGGTAATAGATGTCGATCCAGTCGGTGCGAAGGCGCGCGAGGCTCGCGTCGCAGGCCTGGAACATCCAGCGCCGCGACAGTCCGCCCGTGTGCGGCCTCTCGTTTCCCTTGCCGCTGAACGCGTTGGCGACTTTGGTCGCGAGTATCCAGCGTGCACGATTGGCCCGGATCGCGGCACCGGTGATGGTCTCGGATGCGCCTTCGGCGTAGACGTCCGCGGTATCGATGAAATTGACGCCCGCATCGAATGCCTGCGCGACGATTTCGTTGGCTTCGGCGTCACCGGTCCGGTCGCCGAACATCATCGTTCCGAGGCATACGACCGACACCTCGAGGCCGCTCTTTCCCAGCCGCTTGTATTCCATTGCCGTTCCTCGTCGTCGAATCCGGCATTCTACGTGGCGCGGCTATAATTGCGCCCCTTTCGCGTGACGCCGCTGCCGGCGCCTTTTCATGAACGTGTTGTTCGAAGACGACGGACAGTTGAAGGCCGGCACGTTGCTCGCCGACAACGACGCCTCGCTCCAGGTCGAAGCCGCCTCGGGCAAGCGCCAGAAGATCAAGGCGGCCCACGTCCTGCTTCGCTTCGCCGCGCCTTCGCCTGCCGAGACGATGGTGCGCGCCCACGAGATCGTCGCCGGCATCGACACCAATTTCCTGTGGGAAGTGTCGGTCGAGGGCGAGTTCGGCTTCGACGAGCTCGCGCGCGAGTATTTCGGGGGGACGCCCGCCGCCGCCGAATCGGCCGCCGTCGCCATCGCGCTGTCCGCGGCGCCGATGTATTTCTATCGGAAGGGACGCGGGCGGTATCGCAAGGCGCCGCCGGAGGCGCTGAAGGCCGCGCTCGCGTCGGTGGCGCGCAAGGAGCGCGAGGCGCGCGACATTGCGGCCTGGGCCGGCGAGCTCGCCGCAGGGCGGCTGCCCGAAGGTCTCGCGGCGAAGCTCGACATGCTGCTCTATCGTCCGGACAAGAACTCGCCCGAATGGAAGGCGCTCAACGCGGCGTGCGAGGCGCATAAATCGAATCCGGTGCAGTTGCTGGCGGCATGCGGCGCGATTGCCTCGACCCACGACTACCACTTCAAGCGCTTCGTCGTCGAGTCGTTTCCATCCGGTCTCGCGTTTCCGGCGTGGGGCGAATTGCCGGCGCCTCCCGAACTGCCCGTCGCGCAGGTCGAGGCGTTCTCGATCGACGATGCGGCGACCACCGAGATCGACGATGCATTCTCGGTGCGGCCGCTCGCGAACGGCAATGTCGAGATCGGCATCCACATCGCGTGCCCCGCCCTCGCGATCGCCCGCGCGACGCCGCTCGACGGCATTGCGCGGGCGCGGCTTTCCACCGTGTACATGCCGGGGCGCAAGCTGACGATGCTCCCCGATGCCGCCGTCGCTGCTTTCACGCTCGCCGAGGGCACGTCGCCTCCGGCGATGTCGCTCTACGTCGAGTCGACACCTGCAGGGGAGGCGATCGGGCAGCGCACGGTGCTGGAACGCGTCCCGGTCGCGGCTAACCTCCGCCTCGATGCGCTGGGCGAAGCATTCGCCACCGATGCGCCCGCTCCCGGCGAGCCCCGCTGGACTTCCGAGCTGCGCGCGCTGTGGCGATTCGCGATGCGCCTGTACGCCGCGCGCGGCAAGGTCGATCCGGTGCGGATCGACTACAGCTTCGATGTCGACTGGCAGGGCGAGTCTGCAGGTGAGCCCGGACGCGTGGCCATCGTCCCGCGAACCCGCGGCAATCCGCTGGACCGGCTGGTTGCCGAGCTGATGATCCACGTCAACCATGCCTGGGGACGGCGCATCGCCGATGCCGGTGCGCCGGGAATGTATCGCGTGCAGGCCGGGGGCAAGGTGAAGATGAGCACGCGTCCGGGAGAGCACCAGGGCCTCGGGCTCTCGCACTACCTTTGGGCGAGCTCGCCGTTGCGGCGCTACAGCGACCTCGTCAACCAGCGCCAGCTGCTCGCGGTCGTGCAGGGGACAACGCCGCCTTACGCCGACAACGACGCCGAGCTGCACGCGGCGCTCGCCGACTTCGAGGCGACGTATTCGCAGTACGCCGAGATGCAGGACCGGATGGAGCACTACTGGTGCCTCCGCTGGCTGCTGCAGGAAGGCGTCGGCGAATGCACGGCGACCGTCGTGCGCGAGAGCCTGGTCCGTTTCGATCGCCTGCCGATCGTCGTGAGGCTCCCGGAGATGCCCGCAGCGGCGCCCGACACGCGGGTGCGCGTGGCGATCCTGCGCGTCGACTTGCTGCAGCCGGGCCTGGAATGCCGCTACGCGGGCCCCGCGGCCTGATCGGCGGGCTCCGCAGGGGTTATGACGGCGGCATGAGCAGGCTACAATGCCCCGGTCCCGCGCCCAGGCTACGCTGACCATCTTGCCCCGCCGCGTCCCAAATCCAGGGTCTTCCGTTGCCGCGGCCCGCGCGCCCGTGCCCGAGCGGGTGTCCGCGCAGCCGCAGGTCGCCGGGACGCCCGCTGCCAGGAAGGGCCAGCTCGCCTACGCCGGCGCGTTGCCTCCGGCGCGCATTCCGCCGGAGTCGCTCGTGGCGGCGCGGTACGGCAAGGTTGCGGTGATCGCGCTCGTCGCGTCGATCGCCGCCCACGCGATCGTGCTCGCCGTCCATTTCAGCCCGTTCGATTTCAGCCGATTCAGCGACAAGGGGCCTGCGCTCGAGGTCGCGCTGGTCAACGCCAAGTCGCAGACCCGGCCGGCCAAGGCCGACATCCTCGCGCAGGCGAACCTCGACGGTGGCGGCAACACCGACCAGAAGCGCCGCGCCAAGTCGCCGCTGCCGGTGCTGCCGCGCGAGCAGCCGCAGCACGACGTCGAAGTCGCCGCCGCCCCGGCCCCGGCGCCTGCGAACAAGACGCAGGAGATGCTGACCCAGCGCACTGCGTCGGTATCGGTGCCTGCACCCGAGCCCAAGCCGGTCGACGCCGTCGCGCCCACCGAGTCGCCCACGGCGAACGAGCTGATGCAGAAGACCCTCGAGGCAATGCGCCTCGAGGCACAGATCGCGAGGGACATGGACGCCTACCAGAAGCGTCCGAAGCGCCGCTACGTCGGCGCGCGCGCGACCGAATACCGTTTTGCGCGCTATGTCGAGGACTGGCGGATGAAGGTCGAGCGCATCGGCAACCTCAATTACCCGGAAGCGGCGCGGGAGAACAAGCTCTACGGAAGCCTGGTGCTGACGGTCGCGATACGCTCGGACGGCAGCCTCGACAGCGTCAAGGTGAACCACTCGTCCGGGGAGCGCATCCTCGACGCGGCGGCCGTCAAGATCGTCGAGATGGCGGCGCCCTACGCGCCGTTTCCCGAGAACATCCGCCGGGACACGGACATCCTGTACATCACGCGCACGTGGACCTTCGCCCGGGGCGATGAGCTGCACGGCGAGTAGGCCGTGAGGCGCCTGCGGCGCTTCGCGGTCTACGCCCTGTGGGTCGCGATCGCGGGGCTCGTCGTCCTGCACGCGTATTTTGCCGCGATGATCTGGTGGTGGCGCGACCACCCGCCGCGCGAGACTGCGTTCATGGCCGAGCGGCTCGTCGTGCTGCGCGCGAAGAATCCACGCGCGACCATTCAGTACCGCTTCGTTCCCTATGCGCGCATCGCCACGCCGCTCAAGCGCGCGATGATCGCGGCCGAGGACGCGAAATTCATCGAGCACGAGGGCTTCGACTGGGACGGCATCGCGCTCGCGCTGGAGAAGAACGAGCGACGTGGGCACATCGTCGCCGGCGGATCGACGATCTCGCAGCAGCTCGCGAAGAACCTGTTCCTTTCCGGCTCGAGGACCTGGCTGCGCAAGGGTGAGGAGGCGGCGATCACGGTGATGCTCGAATCGATCCTCGACAAGCGCCGCATCTTCGAGCTCTACCTGAACGTCATCGAGTGGGGCAACGGCATCTTCGGCGCCGAGGCGGCCGCGCACCATTATTTCAGGATCCCCGCCTCGCGGCTGGACCCGGCGCAGGCGGCGCGGCTGGCCGCGATGGCGCCCAATCCGCGCTTCTACGAGTACCACCAGGGCGCGCCCGGGCTGAACCGCAAGATCGGGATCATCCTCGCGCGGATGCCGTCGGCGGAGTTGCCGTAGAATCGCGGCTCGCCGATTCCACCCCAGTCGAGCTTGTCCGGATCCCGTCGATGTCCGATCGCCTCGAAGCGCGGGTGCCCGAGCGCCCCGAGTCGCGCGAGCGCGTGGAGGACGCGCTCGCCGAGATCACAGCGCTGCTGCGCAGGCACAGGCTCGTCGAAGGGCTGATCGAGGACCAGCGGGCTGCCGCGCCGCCGCAGCCCGACGAAGCGCCCGCGCCGAGTGCGGTCGCGCAGCAGATCCGGGCCGAGCTGGAGGAGAGGCTCGCCCGCCTGCATCCGGCCGACATCGCCTGGGTCCTCGAGGCGCTGCCGCTCGCCGAGCGCCTCTACATCTGGGACCTGGTCAAGGCCGACCGCGACGGCGAGATCCTGGTCGAGGTTTCCGACGCGGTGCGCGCGTCGCTGATCTCCTCGATGGACACCGAGGAGCTGGTCGCGGCCGCGGAGGCGCTGCCGACCGACGAGATCGCAGCACTCGCCCCCGACCTCCCGCAGGAGGTGATGGACGATGTGTTCCGCGGCCTCTCGGTCGGGGATCGCGAGGAGCTGCGGGCGGCCATGTCCTTCGACGAGGACATGGTCGGCGCGCTGATGGACTTCGACGACGTCCAGGTGCGTTCCGACGTGACCCTCGAGGTCGTGCTGCGCTACCTGCGCCGTTTCGAGGAGCTTCCGTCGCAGACCGACCAGCTGTTCGTCGTCGACCGGCACGAGACGCTGCTCGGGGTGCTGCCGTTGAACCGGATCATCGTCAGCGAGCCCGAGGCGCGCGTCGCCGACGTGATGCAGCCGCCGCCGGTCAAGCTCCGACAGCACGAGAAAGCCGAGACGGCGGCGAGCGCGTTCGAGCGCTACGACCTGGTGTCGGCGCCGGTCGTCGACACCAACGGCAAGCTGGTCGGGCGCGTCACCGTCGACGAGGTGCTCGATTTCGTCCGCAGGCGCGGCGAGGAGGAGGTGCTCGCCCATGCCGGCCTGCGCGAAGAGGAGGACGTGTTCGCGTCGGTGTGGAAGTCCTTTCGCAACCGCTGGGCATGGCTCGCGATCAACCTCGTCACGGCGTTCATCGCATCGCGCGTCATCGGCGCCTTCGAGGGGTCGATCCAGCGCCTGGTCGCGCTCGCGGCGCTGATGCCGATCGTCGCCGGGATCGGCGGCAATTCCGGCAACCAGACGATCACGATGATCGTGCGCGCCGTGGCGCTCGGCCAGGTGACGCGCGAGAAATCGCGGCAGCTCGTCGGCAAGGAGCTCGTGGTTGCGCTGATCAACGGCCTTGTCTGGGGCAGCGTGATGGGGGCAGTCGCGACCGTCCTCTACGACCGGGTCTCGCTCGGCCTGGTCATGGTGCTCGCGATGACGCTGAACCTGCTCCTGGCGGCGCTCATGGGCGTGCTGATACCGATGACGATGCTGAAGCTGGGACGCGATCCCGCGCTGGGTTCGTCGGTGCTGATCACCGCGGTCACCGACTCCGGTGGCTTTTTCATATTCCTGGGCCTCGCGACGCTGCTCCTCGTCTGAAGCGACCGATGGCTGGAATAATCCTCGATGCCCCCGTGTTTGCCGCTCCGTCGCCATGAAAACATAGGGAGTACACCGTGAATCGAAGCCACATCCTGGCCCGCCCCGCCGCCCTGGTCGCCGCCCTGGCCCTTTCCGCCTGCGCATCGATGGGCATGCACGGGGCGTATGCGATGGACGACGCCATGCCGGCGAAGATGGCCGCCGACGGAACGCTGACCAACGTCGCCGGCATGACGCTCTACACGTTCGACAAGGACTCGGCGGGCAAGAGCGCCTGCAACGGCCCCTGCGCCGCCAACTGGCCGCCGCTGATGGCCGTCGGCGACGCGAAGGCCGACGGTAACTGGTCGATCATCGCCCGCGACGACGGAACGAGGCAATGGGCATGGAAGGGCAAGCCCCTCTACGCGTGGTCGAAGGACCAGAAGCCCGGCGACAAGACCGGTGACGGCTTCCTGAACGGCGCGTGGCACGTCGCCAGATGAACGACGCCGCGCTCGGCGGCGAGGTAATATCGGCGATGGAGGACTCGCGCGGCGCGAGTCCGTCGCGGCGCGCTGGGGATGATGGTCGCGTGATCGCCGATTGCCCGCTTCCGGAGCCGGACCTGCTGGCCGCCATTCCGCGGTTGCGCCGCTATGCCCGGGTGCTGACGGGCGATGCCACGCGCGCCGACGACCTCGTGCAGGAGACGCTCGCGCGCGCGTGGGAGAAGCGGCGCCTGTGGGCCGTCGGCAGCGACCTGCGGGCATGGATGTTCACGATCATGCACAACGTGTTCGTGAACCAGATCGCGGCTGCCGCGCGCGATGCGCAGAACCTGTCGATAGACGCCGATGGCGACGGCAGCGCCGCCTGGCAGCTGCCGGTGCGCGCGACGCAGCACATCCGCGTCGAGCTGCTCGAGGTGCTGCGCGAGCTCTCGCGGCTGCCGACCGAGCAGCGCGAGGTGCTGGTGCTGGCCGCGATCGAGGAAATGCGCTACGAGGAGATCGCGACGGTGCTGGCGATTCCGGTCGGAACCGTGATGTCGCGGCTGTCGCGCGCGCGAGAGAGGTTGCGCCGCCTGGTTTCGGACGCGCCGGGAACCCCGGGCGCGCCGCTCAAGATGGTACGCTGACGACGATGCATTGAACGATGAGCAAGTCCATCACCGACGCCGACATCCACGCGTACGCCGACCGGCAGCTCGCGCCAGAGCGCGTGGCCGAATTCGAGGACGCGATGGCGCGCGACCCCGCGATCGCCGCGAAGCTGGCGGACATCGAGCGCCAGAACGCGTGGTTGCGGGGCGCGCTCGCACCGCTGCTGGACGAGCCGCTGCCGCAGCGGCTGATCGACGCCGCGCGGGCGGGTCCCCGGCGGGCGCGCCGCTTCTTCGCGCCGGCATTGGCGGCGGCGGCGACGCTGGTCCTCGGCGTCGGCGTCGGCTGGTATTCGCGCGATGCGCTGCTCGCGCGCGAAGGGATGCCGACGAGCTTCGCCCGCGAAGCGGCTTTCGCGCATGCGATCTACGCGTCCGACGCCAACCGGCCGGTGGAAATCTGGGCGCCCGAGGAAAAACACCTGGTCGCGTGGCTCTCCAAGCGACTGGGCATCCCGCTGCACGCACCGGACCTCAACAGTGCGGGCTATGCACTGGTCGGCGGGCGACTCGTCGCCGGAAACGAGAAGCCGACGGCGATGTTCATGTACGAGAACTCGGCCAAGCAGCGCCTGACGCTGCAGGCGCGCAGCCGGCCCGGCACCGGCGAGACGGCATTCCGCTATGCGGTCGAGGACGGCGTCGGCGTCTACTACTGGGTCGACGATCGCTGTGCCTACGCGCTGGCAGGCAACCTCGATCGCGGGAAGCTGCTCGCGATCGGGCGCCTCGTCTATCAGCAGCTCGCGTCGTCGGAGTAGAATCCGTCGCTTCGATCCGGCGGCGCCGCCGCCGGCGAATGCGCCGGGCGACCGACGACCGTGATCACGAACCTCCTCGCGCCCAAGTTCATCGTCCTCTACGTCTTCGTGGCGTCGGCGCTGTTCGTCCACTTTCGCGGGCGGGTGCGGCACAAGCTGACCAAGCAGCTCGCCGACCACTCGACGATCATGGCGCCGTACAACTCGCTGATGTACCTGTTCTCGGCGGTCCCGGCGAGGCCGATCCTCGACCCGCGCGCGCTTCCCGAGCTCGACGTCCTTCGCGACAACTGGCAGGTGATCCGCGACGAGGCGCTTTCCCTGTTCGGCGAGGGCCGGATCCGCGCCGCGACCGGCCACAACGACCTCGGCTTCAACTCGTTCTTCAAGAACGGCTGGAAGCGCTTCTACGTCAAGTGGTACGGCGAGCCGCTGCCGTCCGCACAGGCGGCGTGCCCGAAGACCGTCGCGCTGGTCGAATCGCTGCCCACGGTCAATGCGGCGATGTTCGCGCTGCTGCCGCCGGGCGGAAAGCTCAACCGCCATCGCGATCCTTTCGCCGGGTCGCTGCGCTATCACCTGGGACTCGTCACCCCCAACTCCGATGCATGCAGGATCTGGGTCGACGGCGAGCCTTACGCGTGGCGCGACGGCGAGGACCTGCTGTTCGACGAGACGTTCATCCACTCGGCCGAGAATGCGACCGATACGACGCGGATCATCCTGTTCTGCGACGTCGAGCGCCCGCTGCGCACGCGCGCGATGCAGGCGTTCAACCGATTCATCGCCCGCACGGTGATCCGCGCCGCGTCGACGCAGAACACCGAGACAGAGCCGGTCGGCGCCCTGAACCGCATCTACGCGCTGTTCGGTCGCGGCAGCGACCTGCTGACCCGGCTCAAGCGGCGCAACCGCACGGCGTTCCGCGCGGTGAAATACACGCTGATCGCCGCGCTCGCGTACTGGATCTTCATCTACTGATGGCACAGCGCAGGCCGGCGCGCGTCGGCGATCCGGTCGGCGCGATCGAGACCCCAGCGCTCGTCGTCGACCTCGATCCGTTCGAGCGCAACCTCGACAAGATGGCGCAGGCGACGCGGGGCATCCGCCTGCGTCCGCATGCCAAGTCGCACAAGTGCGCCGAGATCGCGCGCATGCAGGTCGCGCGAGGCGCAGTCGGGATCTGCTGCCAGAAGACCGACGAGGCCGAGGCCTTCGTCGCGGCAGGCATCCGCGACGTCCTGGTGACCAACGAGGTCGTGGCCCCGGCCAAGCTGGCGCGGCTCGCAGCACTCGCCCGCAGCGCGACGATCGGTGTGCTCGTCGATTCGCCGGCCCTGGTTCCGCTGCTCGGCGCCGTCGCGGCGCGGGAGTCGGCCGTGCTCGATGTCTACGTCGAGGTCGATGTGGGTGCGCACCGTTGCGGCGTTGCGCCGGGCCCTCCCGCGCTCGCGCTCGCCGAGGCGATCGCACGCGAACCGAGCCTGCGCTTTCGGGGCCTGCACGCCTATCACGGCGCCGCGCAGCACCTGCGCGCACCTGCCGAGCGGCGCGCTGCGGTCGCGGCTGCCGCGCGCGGCGCGCAGGCCACGCGCGAGCTGATCGAGGGCGCCGGCATCGGCTGCGACATCGTGACCGGGGCCGGCACCGGAACCTGGCAGCTCGAGCGCGACCTCGGCGTCTGCAACGAGCTGCAGCCGGGCTCGTACGTGTTCATGGACGTCGATTACCTGCGCAACGTCGCAGATGCATCCGAGTCGCGCTTCGAGTCCAGCCTGTTCGTCCTCGCCGGCGTGATGAGCATGCCGGCGCAGGATCGCGCGATCGTCGATGCGGGGCTGAAGGCGTTTTCCTTCGATTCCGGCCTGCCGCAGGTGCACGGTCGGGTCGGCGTGGACTACGTCAAGGCGTCCGACGAGCACGGCGTGCTGCGCGTCCCCGACTCCGGGACGCCGCTCGCGCTCGACGAGCGCGTGTGGCTCGTCCCCGGGCATTGCGACCCGACGGTCAATCTCTACGATTTCATCGTCGCCGTGCGCGGCGGGACCGTTGCGGCGGTTTGGCCGATCGAGGCCCGCGGCGCACTGGGCTGATCACAGGGTCGCGACGCCGCGCGGCGTGCGCAGCATCGCCGCGAGCCGCGGCGAGCGGCCGTAGGACACCTTGAGAATGTCGGAAAGCCCCAGCGCCGCCAGGGCACTGCGCACCGGCGCCGGCTCGGGATGCTCGCCGGCGAGCGCCATCAGCGACAGCCCCGAGTCGGGCAGGCGGTCGGCGGGGTGGCGTGCATCGGCCCACTGGATCATCGTCGGCACCAGCCCGCGCTGCGGCAGGTGTCCTTCGTCGGGAACCGTGATTCGCCAGCTGAAATCGCCGCGCGTCATCGCCAGGACCGGCCCGAGGTCGGTTCGCGTCGCGTCGGCGTCGATGTCGCGCGTGCGCACGACCCAGTGGACCAGTGCCGGGCCGTCGGCGAGCCTTGCGCGCATGCCCGGATCGTCGAGGGCGAACCAGCGCGGACGGGCCGGAGCGATGCCCGCCGGGTCGATCGCCATCACTTCGATGTAGAGTCGCGGCCCCAGCCCGACGAGCGCGTTGTGGGTCCCCATCGCGACATGCGCGCCTCCCGCCTGCGCGTCGGCGCCGACCCGCTCGCGCAGCCACGCCGTGCCCTCTGCGAGCGAGCGCGCCGCGACGACCAGGTGATCGATCGCGAGATCGGGCCGCGGGCGATGGACGCTAGCCATCGCCGGAGCCCTCGGCCGGGCCGGGCTCCTCGCCGGCGAAATCGAGCTCGACGCGCGCGCCGTTGCGATCGTGGAAAAACAGTTGCCACATGTCGCCGGCCGGCAGGCGGCGGCAGTCGTACTCGATGCCGCGGGCGGAGAGCCGTGCGACGGTGTCGGCGAGCCCGAAGGCCGAGAAAGCCATGTGGTCGATCACGCCGGCACGCAGCTCGCTCTCCTTGCGTCCGCCGACGACGTGCAGGATCGGCGCACCGCCCGAATACATCCATGCGCCCGGGAAGCTGAACGGCGGGCGCGGGCCGTCGACGAGTCCGAGCAGGTCGCGGTAGAAGTCGACGGTTGCCGCTACGTCGTCGGTCAGGACCGTGAAATGGTTCATGGCGGTGACGGGCATCGCGACCTCCTCAGATGAGCACGACGTCGTACTGCTCCTGCGTGTAGAGCGTCTCGACCTGCAGGGAGATCGGCTTGCCGATGAAGTCGCCAAGCTGGGCGAGGCTCTGCGATTCCTCGTCGAGGAACATGTCGATGACCGACTGCGAGGCGAGGATGCGGAACTCGCGCGCATTGAACTGCTTCGCCTCGCGCAGGATCTCGCGCAGGACCTCGTAGCACACCGTCTGCGCGGTCTTGAACTCCCCCCGTCCGCTGCAGGTGGGGCAGGGCTCGCACAGCACGTGCGCCAGCGATTCGCGCGTGCGCTTGCGCGTCATCTCGACCAGGCCGAGCTGCGTGAATCCATTGACGGTGAGCCGCGTGCGGTCCTTTTCCAGCGCCTTGCCGAGTTCGGCCAGCACGGCGCCGCGGTGGTCGGGATTCTCCATGTCGATGAAATCGATGATGATGATCCCGCCGAGGTTGCGCATCCGCAGCTGGCGTGCGATCACCTGCGCCGCCTCGAGGTTGGTCTTGAAGATCGTCTCGTCGAAGCTGCGTCCGCCGACGAAACCGCCGGTGTTGACGTCGATCGTCGTCATCGCCTCGGTCTGGTCGAAGATCAGGTAGCCCCCGGACTTGAGGTTGACGCGGCGCGCAAGCGCGCGCTCGATCTCGTCCTCGACGCCGTGGAGGTCGAACAATGGCCGCTCGCCCGAGTAATGCTCGATCCGTTCGACCAGCGCGGGCGTGTACTCGCGCGCGAACTCCTGCATCCTGACGAAGGTTTCGCGCGAATCGACGAGCACGCGCGCGGTCTCGTCGGTCGTCATGTCGCGCAGCACGCGCTGGGCCAGGTTCAGGTCCTGGTAGAGCAGCGTCGGCGTCGGCACCTCGTTGGCGCGCTCGGTCAGGTCGCTCCACAGCTTGGTCAGGTAGGCGATGTCGGTCTGCATCTCGCGCTCCGACGCCGCCTCGGCCATCGTGCGTATGATGAATCCGCCGGCGAGACCCTCGGGGAGGAGCATCTGGAGCCTGCCGCGCAGGCTCTCCCGCTCCTGTTCGTCCTCGATGCGCTGCGAGATGCCGATGTGCGAGTCCTGGGGCAGGTAGACGAGCAGCCGCCCGGCCAGCGACAGCTGGGTCGACAGCCGCGCGCCCTTGGTGCCGATCGGGTCCTTGATCACCTGCACGAGCAGCGTCTGTCCTTCGGTGAGGATGCGCTCGATCGGCTTGTGCTCGCCGTGCCCGTTCTGGCGGTGCTCCCAGATGTCGGCGATGTGCAGGAAAGCGGCGCGCTCGAGCCCGATCTCGACGAAGGCGCTCTGCATGCCGGGGAGCACGCGGGCGACGCGGCCGAGGCAGATGTTGCCGACGAGGCCGCGCGCGCTGGCGCGCTCGATGTGCAGCTCCTGGACGACGCCCTGCTCGAGCATCGCGACCCGCGTTTCCTGCGGGGTGACGTTGATGAGGATCTCGTGCGTCATCCGGGCCCGGTCGGCGCCGCCCGCGCCCGCATCACTTTCGCCCGCGTCATCCCATCCTGGGACGATGGGGTTGGCTGCGTTCGTGCGGGCGCAACGTTCATAGCACGGAGACGCCGATGCGGGCGAGCAGCACCGCGGTCTCGGCAAGCGGCAGGCCGACGACGCCGCTGTAGCTGCCTTCCAGCCGCGCCACGAATGCCGCGGCGCGCCCCTGGATCGCGTAGGCGCCGGCCTTGTCCATCGGCTCGCCGGTCGCGACGTAGCGCTCGACCTCCGTCGCGGCGAGCCGGCGCAGCGTGACCTTCGAGACCGAGATCTCGACCTCGGTCTGCTCGCGCCAGCGCAGCGCGACGGCGGACAGCACCTGGTGCGTCCTTCCGGAGAGCCGCTTGACCATCCGCAGCGCATCGTCGATGTCGCGCGGCTTGCCGAACACCTCTCCATCGAGGACCACCTCGGTGTCGGCGCCAAGCACCGGGCGCTCGGCGAGCTTGCGATCCTGCATTCGCTGCCACCCGACCTGCGCCTTGGTGCGCGCCATCCGCTCGACGTAGTGGGCGGCCGGCTCGGCGTCGAGCGTCTGCTCGACGACATCGCGCTCGCGTCCTGCCGCCTCGCGCAGCAACAGCGGCTCGAACTCGATGTCCAGCTGCCTCAGCAGTGCCTGGCGCCGCGGACTCCTCGATGCGAGGTAGAGAAGTGGTGAACTCATCGATGCCCCGTCATTCGCGGTGATAGGGATGCCCGGCGAGGATGCTGGATGCGCGGTACAGCTGCTCGGCGATGATCACGCGGGCGAGCGCGTGGGGCAGCGTCATCGCCGACAGCGACACGACGGCCAGCGCCTTCGCCTTCACGTCGGAGTGGAGCCCGTCGGCGCTGCCGATGACGAATGCGACGTCGCGGCCGCCCTCTCGCCATTGTCGCAGGTGATCGGCGAGTTCGCGCGTCGACCACCGGGATCCGTGCTCATCCAGGGCGATGCTCGCATAGCCGGCGGTCGCGGCAGCGATGCGCTTTGCCTCTGCCTCGAGCATCTGGTCGACAGTCCGCCCGCGATCGCGCGGCTCGGGCTTGAGCTCGACCAGCGCGAGCGCGAAATCGCGCGGCAGGCGCCTCGCGTAGTCGTCGCAGGCGGCGGCGACCCAGGCGGGCATCCGGTGTCCCAGCGCGACGAGGCATAGCCTCACGCAGCGGAGGCTTGCCTCGGGCGCCGGATGCGCGACTGGGGCGCCCAGAGCTCCTCGAGGTTGTAGTACGCGCGAACGGCTGGCTGCATGATGTGCACGATGATGTCGCCGGCATCGACGAGGATCCACTCGGCGGCCTGCTCGCCCTCGACTCCTAGGATCGTCGCACCTGCGTCCTTCAGCTTGTCGCGCACGTGGTCGGCCAGCGCCTTCACCTGCCGGTTCGAGTCGGCGGAGGCGATGACCAGGGTGTCGCAGAGACTCGTCTGCTTGCGTACGTCCAGGACTTCGATGTCGCGTGCCTTGATGTCTTCAAGTGCCTCGACGGCGATTTTCTGCAGCTTCGAAAGGCGCATTCGTTGGGGGTCGGTAGAGTCGTCTCGATTGAATATAGGCCAAAACTGCGGCGGGTAGCAAACCCGCGAGTTCCGGACCTGCGTCGGGCGCCTGCATCAGCGCAGCCCGTATTGCCGTCGACGAAATCGGCTGCGCCGATATCGGCTGCACGTAGATGGAGCCGGCGAGCCGCGAGCGCAAGGCCGACGGGTCGTCGGTGAGGCGCAGGCGCCACTCGTGCCCGACCGGGGCGGGGAGATCGGCCTCGAGGACCGCGCCGGGCCGCGGCGCGACGACGAGGTGGGCGAATTCGAACAACCGCCGCCACTGGTGCCAGCTCGCCAGTCCGCGGAACGCATCGGCCCCCAGCAGCAGCAGCAGCGGCGAGCGCGGGCGTTCGGCGCGCATCTCCTCCAGCGTTCGCACCGTGTAGCTCTTGCCTCCCCTCCTGATCTCGCGCGGGTCGACACCGAGGCCTGGAAACTCCCGTACCGCGATATCGAGCATCGCGATGCGGTCGGCCGCGCTCGCCTGCGGTGCACCGCGATGCGGCGGATCGCCTGCAGGCACCAGGCGCACCTCGGGCAGCGCGAGCGCGTCGCGCACCTCGGATGCGAAACGCAGATGGCCGTAATGCACGGGATCGAAGGTCCCGCCCAGCATCGCCACCGGATCGTCGACGGTCGTCATCGCATGCGCAGCGTCACGGGATCGCGCTCCCCTCGGGTGTCAGCAGGCTCTCCGCGTGGTCTATCTCGGCCTCGATCGTCCGCAGCGTCAGGTCGTTGATCACCCCCGTGTCGCGAAGCACGTGCAGCTCTCCGCGCTCCGCGGCGAGGGCCGCCCGGCGCAGCCGGCGCTCGTCCGCGTCGATCGATTCGAACTCCGCCCGCTTCGCGGCATCGGCCGCGTGCCGGTGAATCAGCCTTTCGTAATGCCCGAGCAGAGTCCGCGCGTAGGCGATGTCGCCGGGCTGCTTCGAGCGGCCGATCGCCGCGCGCATCGCGTCGGCGCCGGCCTGGGCCATCGCGTGCCGGGCTGTCCGCTCCTCGCGCTCGGCTGCGCCGTCGCGAGGCAGGTTCAGCATCCGGATGATCGTCGGCAGCGTGAGTCCGTTGATGCAGAGGGTCATCACGATCGTCGTGCCGGCGAGGAACACGATCAGGTCGCGGCCCGGAAACGCCGTGCCGCCCGGTCCGGCGAGCGGGATCGACAGCGCGGCCGCGAGCGTGACGGAACCGCGGATTCCCGCCCACCCGACCAGAAACACCCCGCGCGGGTTGCGCCACCCTTCGCGTTCGCGAAGGCGCCTCGAGAGCATCAGCGGCAGGTATGTCCCCGGGTAGACCCAGATCAGCCGCACCGCCGTGATGATCGCATACAGGGCAAGCGCATAGACGGCGAGCGAGTGCCAGGACTCGCGGGGCATGCCGAGCATCACGGGCTTGAGCTGCAGGCCGAGCAGCAGGAACGCGAGCCCGTTCAGCAGGTAGAGGACCATCGCCCAGACCTCCCACGCATGGCGGCGCGTGGCGACCGAGAGGTGGCGCGAGTCGTGGACGCCCGCGTAGAGGCCGGCGGTGACGGCGGCGAGCACCCCCGAGACCTGCAACGCCTCGGCGACGAGATACGCGGCGTATGGCGTCAGGAGCGAGATGATCGTCTGGATCTTGGGGTCGTCGACGCAGAGCTCGACCAGCGATACGCGGGCGTAGCCGATGGCGACCGCGACCGCGAGGCCGGCCAACGCGCCGCCGCCTGCGAGGACCACCAGCTGGCCTGCCGCATCGAGCCCGGAGAATGCGCCGGTCGCAACCGCCGCAACGGCGAACTTGAACGCGACGAGGCCCGAGGCGTCGTTGATCAGGCTCTCGCCATTGACGATATGCGTGACGCGCGGCGGCAGCGGCAGCCGGCGCGTCATCGATGCGGTCGCGACCGCGTCGGTGGGCGATACGATCGCGCCCAGCGCGAATGCCGCGGCGAGCGGCAGCGACGGGATCAGCCAGTGCATCAGGTAGCCGACCGCGATGACGGTGGCCGCGACCAGGCCGAAGGCGAGCAGCAGGATCGGCCGCAGGAACGCCAGGAACTCGCGCTTGGGGAACAGCCAGCCGTCGCTGAACAGCAGCGGCGGGACGAACAGCAGGAAGAAGAGCTGCGGCTCGAGCTCGACACGCGACAACCCCGGGACGTATGACAGCGCAGCGCCGCCCGCGACGAGCAGGATCGACAATGGCACCGGCAGCCACTTGGCCAGTGCGCCGATCGCCGCGACGGCAAGGAACAGCGCGAGCGCGACTTCGACGGTCAGCATGGGCGCAGGGTACCCGGATCCGCGCGCCGCATCAGAAACGCGAGCCCGGTTCCTCGAGGAACTCGATCTCCTCCGGCGTCGACTCGCGGCCGAGGATCTCGTTGCGATGCGGAAAGCGGCCGAAGCGCCGGACGATGTCCCGATGGCGCTCGGCCCACGGGAGCGGGCCGTCGACTCCCGTTTCCGATGCGAGTGCTGCGAACAGGGCGACCGAGCGCTCCTGCGCCGGGAGCGATTCGCTGTGCTCGAAGGGCATGTAGATGAACCCGCGCTCGCGGGGGCCGAGTTCGCGGTCGAAGCCGCGGGCGATCGCATCCTCGGCGGTGGCGAGCGCGGCCGGATCCCCCGCGAATGCGGCCGGGGTGCCGCGGAATGCGTTGCGCGTGTACTGGTCGAGCAGGACGACTCGCGCCAGCGCGCCGCGCGGGCTCGTGCACCAGTCGCCGAAGGCGCCTGCGAGCCCGGCGGCGAGCGCGACGCCGAAGCGCTCGCGGATCTCGCGGTCGAACGCGGGATCCTTCTGGAACCACTCGCGGCGCTCGCCGCTCACGTCGGGTGGGAACCAGAAATCGAGGACCTCCGCGGCGAGGGGTGGCAGCGACATCGGGGCAGAAGTGGGAACGATGCTGGATCGAAGCCGGATCAGGGTCCGGCAGGCAAAGGCGCTACGATTATCATACGGCTTTTCGACCACGGCGCCGCGGGCGATGGACGCGGTCGGGTCTGACGGGCTGACCTTGCGCACCTCTCGCCGCGACATCTTCCTGCTCGCCTGCTGCCAGGCGCTGCTGCTCGTCAATTCGTCGGGCCTCACTTCGATGAACGGCCTGATCGGCTTCTCGATCGCGCAGACCAAGGAGCTGTCGACCTTCGGCGCAACGACCTATGTCCTGGGCTCGGCGCTTGCCGCGATGCCGATGTCGATGTGGATGGCGAAGGTCGGCCGCCGCGTGGGCTTCATGACGGGGGCCGCCGTGAACATCGTCGGCTGCGTGATCGGCGTGCTGGCGCTGCACTTCAGAAGCTTCCCGCTGTTCTGCGCCGCGACCGGGATCATCGGGATCTACAACGCAGTCGGATTGCAGTATCGCTTCGCTGCCGCCGAAGTCGCAGCCCCCGCCGATCGTGCCAGGGCGATCTCGCTGGTGCTGGCGGGAGGTGTCGCCGGAGGTTTCGTCGGTCCGGAGACCGCAAAGCTCACCAGGGACGTGTTTGCGACGCCGTTCCAGGGCTCGTTCGCCGCGCTCGCCGTGGTGGCGCTGGTCGCGCTGGCCGTGCAGTCGAGGGTGCACGTCCCGCCCCCTTCGCATGCCGAGCGTGCCGGCGGCGGCCGCTCCCTGGCCACGATCATGCGCCAGCCGACGTTCATCGTCGCCGCGCTCGCCGCGGCGCTGGGCTACGGGCTGATGAACCTGCTGATGACCGCGACGCCGATCGCGATGGATTTCTGCGGCCATCCGTTCAGCGCGGCGGCGCTGGTCATCGAGTGGCACGTCGTCGCGATGTATGCACCGGGTTTCGTCACCGGAAACCTGATCAAGCGCTTCGGAGCGCCGCGCATCATTCTTGCCGGCGTCGCGCTGATGACGGTAGCGGTCGGCATCGCCCTCAACGGGACCAGCGTCGCGCACTTCGTCGCGGCTCTGGCGCTGGTCGGCGCGGGCTGGAACTTCATGTACACCGGCGGCACGACGCTGCTGACTGAAACGTACGCGCCGACCGAGAGGGCGCGCACGCAGGGAGTCAACGACTTCATCGTTTTCGCGACGATGGGCGTGTCGTCGCTCGCCTCCGGCGCGCTGGTCACGACCAGCGGGTGGGAGACGATGAACCGCGCCGCCCTTCCGGTCCTCGCGGTGATCGCCGCGGCGGTGCTGTGGCTCACGTGGCTGCGCCGGGCCAAGCCCGTCGCGCTGGCCTAGTCGCGCTCCGGGAATTCCCAGTACACGGCGTCGGCGTTCTTGCCCAGCGCCTCGGCGAGGTGCGCGGTCAGCGCGCTGCCGACCGCACGGGATTCGCGGACCTCGCCGCTGCGGGCGAACGAAGACGATGGCGCGGTCATTGTCGAGCACCAGCGAGTGCACGCTGGCCGCGATTGCGCGTCCGGCGAGCCAGGTCTGCGCGGCGCGGTCGAGGTCGCGGTCCGAGGTGTCGATCAGAATGCGCCGGTTGATCGCTGCCAGGAACAGCGCCATGCCCCCGAGGATCGCGCCGACGGCGATGGCAACCGCCGCATCGAATTCTGGATGCGGCCCGTAGACGTAGCCGACGCCGCCGACCATGAGCGTCAGGAGGATGCCAAACAGGGCGACGCCGTCCTCGAGCAGCACTGCGATCACCGTCGTGTCGTGGCGGTTGTCCTTCACGCCCTGCCGGCCGCCGATCTCCTTCCAGGCAATGCCGAAGGTCCAGGATTCGAGCGCGAGCGAGAACAGCAGCAGGCCCAGCACCAGCGGGGTGAAGTGCCCGACCTCCCCGCCCACGATCAGCGCGTGGACGCCGTGGTAGATGTTGATGCCGCAGCCGATGAAGAACACGCTGACGGCCGACACCAGCGCCCAGAAGAACTTCTCCTGCCCGCGGCCGAACGGGTGCTCGAGGTCGGGGCCGCGCCGGCCGCGGACCTCGCCGACCTTGAGCAGGACCTGGTTGCCTACATCGGCCAGCGAATGGACGGTCTCGGCGAAAAGGGTGGGGGAGCCGGTGACGAACCAGCCGAAGCCCTTGGAGATCGCGATCGCGGAATTGGTCGCGATCGATACGGACACCGAGCTCGACATCGGGGGTCCCGCGGCGCGCTCAGCCCCGGATCTGGCCGGTCCCGAGCACGATCCACTTGCGACTGGTCAATCCCTCGAGCCCGACCGGCCCGCGGGCGTGCAGCTTGCTCGTCGAGATGCCGATCTCGGCGCCGAGGCCGTACTCGAAACCATCGGCGAAGCGCGTCGAGGCGTTGACCATCACCGAACTCGAATCGACCTCGCGCAGGAAGCGCATCGCGTTCGGGTGGTTCTCGGTCACGATCGCGTCGGTGTGCTGCGAGCCGTAGCGCGCGATGTGGTCGATCGCCATGTCGAGAGAATCGACGATCCTGATCGCGATTATCGGCGCCAGGTACTCCGCATACCAGTCGTCCTCGGTCGCTGCCTTCATCGCGGGAACCAGCGCGCGCGCGCGCTCGCAGCCGCGCATCTCGACGCCTTTGGCCGCGTAGATCGCGGCGAGCGGAGGCAGGACGCGCGACGCGATGTCGGCGTGCACCAGCAGCGTCTCCATCGTGTTGCAGGGGGCATAGCGCTGTGTCTTCGCATTGTCGGCGATGCGGATCGCGGCCTGCGGCTCGGCCTGCGCATCGATGTAGACGTGGCAGACCCCGTCGAGGTGCCTGATCACCGGCACGCGAGCGTCGCGCGAGATTCGCTCGATCAGCGACTTGCCGCCGCGGGGCACGATCACGTCGACGTGCTTCTCGTCGGCGATCAGGTGGCCGACCGCGTCGCGGTCGGTCGTCGCGATGACCTGGACCGCGGTTTCGGGCAGGCCGGCGTCGCGCAATCCCTCGTGGACGCAGCGCGCGATCGCCTGGTTGCTGCGGATTGCCTCCGAGCCGCCGCGCAGGATCGTCGCGTTTCCGGCCTTCAGGCAAAGGCCCGCAGCGTCGGCGGTGACATTGGGCCGCGACTCGTAGATGATCGCGATGACCCCGAGCGGCACGCGCATCATGCCGACCTGGATTCCCGACGGCCGGTACTTGAGATCCGATATCTCGCCGACCGGGTCGGGCAGCGCAACGATCTCCTCGAGACCGCGCGCCATGGCTTCGATGGAGGCGGGCGTCAGCGCCAGACGGTCGACGAATGCCGCATCGTTGCCCGCCGCGCGCGCGACCGCGACGTCGTCGGCGTTGGCAGTCGCCAGCAGCCCCGCATCGCGGCGAATCGCCGCCGCGATTCGCGTGAGCGCGAGGTTCTTGGCATGCGTGCTCGCCCGCGCGAGCGCGCGCGAAGCGCTGCGCGCCGCCTCGCCGACGCCGTCCATGTAGGCGGCGACGTCGGAGAAGCTGCCGAGGCCGGGGACGTTGAGGTTCGTCATCCCTGGAATTGTAGCGCGCGGCAAATTGGGGTCAGCGGCAAATTGGGGTCAGAGCTGTAATAGTTCGATCTCATGCCCACGTAGCGCTATAGATGGACGTTCAGAACTATTACAGCTCTGACCCCAATTTCAGCTAGCTGCGGGGCGTGATCGTCCGCACGCCGTCGTCGCCGCCGAGCAGGATCACATCGGCGCCGCGCCTCGCGAACAGACCGACGGTGACGACGCCCGCGATGCCGTTGATCCGGTCCTCGAGTGCGGCCGGGTCGACGATCGAAAGGCCCGAGACGTCGAGGACGACGTTGCCGTTGTCGGTCGTGAAGCCCATCCGCCATGCGGGGAATCCGCCGAGCCTCACCAGCTCGCGCGCGACGTAGCTTCGCGCCATCGGGATCACCTCGACCGGCAGCGGAAATCGGCCGAGCACGCCGACCAGCTTGGATGCGTCGGCGATGCAGACGAACTTGCGTGCTACCGCGGCGACGATCTTCTCGCGCGTCAGCGCGCCGCCGCCGCCCTTGATCATCGCGCCGTGCTCGGTGACCTCGTCCGCGCCGTCGACGTAGACCGGGATGTCGCTGACGTTGTTGAGCTCCTCGACTTCGATGCCGTGCGACTTCAGCCGTTCGGCCGTCGTGACCGAGCTCGCGACCGCGCCCCTGATCCGGCCCTTGATCTTCGCGAGCTCGTCGATGAACATGTTGGCGGTCGAGCCGGAGCCGACGCCGATCCAGGCGTCGTCGACGACGTGGCGGATCGCTTCGCGGGCGACGGCCCGCTTCTGCTCGTCCCGGGTCACAGCAGTGCGCGCCTGAAGTCCGCGAGCAGCGACGCGTAATAAACGATGAAGCGCGCCGCACCGGCGCCGTCGATGACGCGATGGTCGTAGGACAGGGACAGTGGCAGCACGAGCCGCGGGGCGAACGCCTTGCCGTCCCACACCGGTTTGATCGAGCTCTTCGACACGCCGAGGATCGCGACCTCGGGAGCATTGATGATCGGCGTGAACGCGGTGCCGCCTATGCCTCCCAGGGAACTGATCGAGAAGCACCCGCCCTGCATCTCGGCGGGCGCGAGCTTGCCTTCGCGCGCCCTGGCGGAGAGCTCGGCCATCTCCTTCGCGATCTGCAGCACGCCCTTTCCGTCGGCGCCTTTCAGCACCGGGACGACGAGGCCGTTCGGCGTGTCCGCCGCGAAACCGATGTTGAAGTAGCCCTTGTGGACCAGGTTCTCGCCGCTGGCGTCGAGCGATGCGTTGAAGTCGGGAAACCTCGCGAGCGCCGACACCGCGGCCTTGATCAGGAACGCGAGCATCGTGATCTTGACGCCGGCCTTCTCGTTTTCCCTGTTGAGCGCGACGCGAAGCGCCTCGAGCTCGGTGATGTCGGCGTCCTCGAACTGGGTGACGTGCGGGATCATCGCCCAGTTGCGCGCGAGGTTGGCGCCGGAGATCTTGTTGATCCGGGACCGCGGCTTGGTCTCGACGGGCCCGAACTTCGCGAAATCGACGACGGGCCACGGCAGGAGGCTGAACCCGCCGCCGGTCGCGGCACCCGCCGCGACGCCGGCGAGGCTGCGCTTGACGAACGCCTGCACGTCTTCGTGGAGGATGCGGCCTTTCGGTCCCGAGCCGGTCACGCCGGCGAGATCGACGCCGAGCTCGCGGGCGAACTTTCGCACCGACGGCGAGGCGTGCGCACTGCGCGCGGAATCGTCACCCGCGTCGGTGGAGCTCCCGCTCGCGGAGGAGGGTCGGGGACGCGCTGCGGCTGCCGGCTCCGACTGCGGCGGAGGTGGGGCGGCGGGCGCGGGCCCGGGCGAGGGCACCGCGTCGGCCGCTCGCGCGCTCGCGGGGGCGGGCAAGGCGGCGGCGGGGCTCGCGCCTGCCGGCTGCGGCGAGGACGCCGATGCCGCGGCAGCCTCGAGCGTCAGGATCACCCGCCCTTCGGTCACCTTGTCGCCGACCTTGACGTGCATGGCCTTGACGACACCGGCCGCGGGCGAGGGCACGTCCATCGTGGCCTTGTCGGACTCGAGCGTCACCAACGCGTCCTCGGCCTTGACCACATCGCCCGGCTTCACCAGCACCTCGATGACCGGCACATCGGTGAAGTCGCCGATGTCGGGAACCTTGACCTCGATCGTGCTCATAGGACTCCCCGTGGCATCTGCATCGTCGTTCCCCTCACACGAGCCACGGCGCAGGCCGGGTTGCGTCGATGCCGTAGCGGGCGATCGCCTCGGCGACCTTCTTTGCCGGCAATGCGCCTTCGTCCGCCAGCGCCTTCAGGGCCGCGATGGTGACGTAGCGCCGGTCGACCTCGAAGAAACTGCGGAGCTTCTCGCGCGTGTCCGAGCGGCCGTAGCCGTCGGTGCCGAGCACGACGTAGCGGCGGCGCAGGTAAGGGCGGATCTGGTCGGCGAAGCCGCGCACGTAATCGGTCGCCGCGACGATCGGACCGTGGGTGGTAGCGAGGCATGCTTCGACGTGCGACACCCGCGGCTCGGCGACCGGGTTCAGCAGGTTGTAGCGTTCCGCCGCGCGGCCGTCGCGGGCGAGCTCGGTGAACGACGGGCAGCTCCAGAGATCGGCCTCGACGCCCCAGTCGTTGCGCAACAGGTCCGCTGCGGCGATCACCTCGCGGAAGATCGTGCCCGACCCGAGCAGCTGCACGCGCGGCGCCTTGGCTCTCTTCGCACCCGCCGCGAACAGGTACATGCCCTTGATGATCGCGGCTGCCGCGCCTTCCGGCATCGCCGGATGCGGGTAGTTCTCGTTCATCACCGTCAGGTAGTAGTAGACGTCCTCCTGCTCGGCGTACATGCGCCGCAGGCCGTCCTGGATGATCACGGCGACCTCGTACGCGAAGGTCGGGTCGTAGGAAACGCAGTTCGGGATGTTCGCCGACAGCAGGTGCGAATGTCCGTCCTCGTGCTGCAGGCCTTCGCCGTTCAACGTCGTGCGCCCGGCGGTGCCGCCGAGCAGGAAACCGCGGCAGCGCATGTCGCCGGCGGCCCATGCGAAATCGCCGACGCGCTGGAAACCGAACATCGAGTAGAAGATGTAGAAAGGGATCATCGGGACGCCGTGGGTCGAGTACGACGTCGCGGCGGCCATCCAGTCGCTCATCGCCCCCGCCTCGTTGATGCCCTCCTGGAGGATCTGGCCGTGCTTGTCCTCCTTGTAGAACATCAGCTGGTCCTTGTCCTCGGGCGTGTAGAGCTGGCCCAGCTGGTTCCAGATCGCGAGCTGGCGGAACATTCCTTCCATGCCGAAGGTCCGCGACTCGTCGGGAACGATCGGCACCACGTGCTTCCCGAGGTTCTTGTCGCGCAGCAGGATCTGCAGGATCTGCACGAACGCCATCGTCGTCGAGATCTCGCGCTCGTCGGTGCTCTTCAGGAAGCGCTCGAACGCGGACAGGGGCGGCACCGCGAGCGTCTCGGCTTTGCGTCTTCGCGCGGGGAGGTAGCCTCCGAGCTCCAGCCGGCGCGCGCTCATGTACTCGCGCTCGGGCGAGCCATCGGGGAAGGTCACGTAGGGGACCTCCTCGAGCTTGTCGTCGGGCACCGGGATCTCGAAGCGGTCGCGGAAGCGGCGCACCGCCTCGACGTTCATCTTCTTCTGCTGGTGCGTGATGTTCTGCGCTTCGCCAGCCTCGCCCATTCCGTAGCCCTTGATCGTCTTGGCGAGGATCACCGTCGGCTGGCCGGGGTGGTTCACTGCGGCGTGGTAGGCGGCGTACACCTTGTGCGGATCGTGGCCGCCGCGGTTCAGCGCCCAGATCTCCTCGTCGGTCCAGTCGGCGACCATCGCCTTCAGCTCGGGCGTGTTGAAGAAATACTCGCGGACGTAGGCGCCGTCCTTGGACTTGAACGTCTGGTATTCGCCGTCGACGCATTCCATCATCCGCTGCATCAGGATGCCCTTCTTGTCGCGCGCCAGCAGCGAGTCCCAGTGCGTGCCCCAGATGACCTTGATCACGTTCCAGCCCGCCCCGCGGAAATCGCTCTCGAGCTCCTGGATGATCTTGCCGTTGCCGCGCACCGGCCCGTCGAGGCGCTGCAGGTTGCAGTTGACGACGAAGATCAGGTTGTCGAGGTTCTCGCGCGACGCCATGCCGATCGCGCCCATCGACTCGGGCTCGTCCATCTCGCCGTCGCCGCAGAAGCACCAGACCTTGCGGCCGCTGGTGTCGGCGAGGCCCCGGTCGTGCAGGTATTTCATGAACCGCGCCTGGTAGATCGCCATCAGCGGTCCGAGGCCCATCGACACCGTGGGGAATTGCCAGAAATCGGGCATCAGCCACGGGTGCGGATACGACGAGATTCCCTTGCCGTCGACTTCCTGCCGGTAGTTGTCGAGCTGGCTCTCGGTCAGGCGTCCGAGAAGGAAAGCGCGGGAGTAGACCCCGGGCGCCGAGTGACCCTGGATGAACACGAGATCGCCGCCGTGCCGGTCCGACACGCCGTGCCAGAAGTGGTTGAAGCCCACGTCGTACAGCGTCGCTGCCGACGCGTAGCTCGCGATGTGGCCGCCGACGTTCGTATGCTTGTTGGCGCGAACGACCATCGCCATCGCGTTCCAGCGCGCGATCGAGCGGATCCGGTGCTCGACGTTCTGGTCGCCGGGGATGCGCACCTGCGATTCGACCGGAATCGTGTTGATGTACGCGGTGTTCGCCGAAAACGGCAGGTACGCGCCCGAGCGGCGCGCCTTGTCGATCAGCTGCTCGATCAGGAAATGCGCGCGATCGGGACCTTCGGCGGCGAGCACGCCTTCGAGGGCTGCCACCCATTCGCGGGTTTCCTGGGGATCGATGTCGGGTATGCGGTCCATGGGTCGACTCCCTCGCTATCTCAGACGTCGATTGTATGCGGTTCCCTGATCAGCAGCGCCGCAGCGGCGACGCCGCTGACGAGCGCGATCGCCGCGAAACCGGCCCGGTAGCTGCCGGTCAGGCTGGACAGGAGCGCGAACGACGGGGGGCCGATGACCACGCCGGCGAAGGTGATTACGCTCGCTGCACCGGTCACCTTGCCGGCCGCGCCGGGCGGCGCGAGGCGCGCGACTTCCGATAGCTGGACGCCGTTCCAGCCGATCGCCGTGGCGCCGAAGCAGGCTGCGAGCCCGACGACCAGGGCCGGCGGCCAGTGCGGCGTGGATGCGGACATCGCAACTGCGCAGCCGCAGGCGATCAGCCCGATCAGCGCCAGCACCTTGCGCGGCGCCAGCACCCGGTCTGCGACGATTCCCCAGCCGATGCGCCCGCAGGCCCCGGCGATCGTCGTCGCGGTCAGCGCGAGTCCCGCCGAGACCAGCGAGAATCCGAGTGCGGCGGTCAGGTAGACCACCAGGTAGCTGGTCAGGCACACCTGCGTCGCCGAGTAGGCGAACGAGACCAGCGCCAGCATCAGCAGCGGCTTCGAGCGCCACACCAGCGCGAGCGGAGCGACGATTCCGGCGACCGACATCGGCCGCCGCGGAGAGTGCTCGGCGTCGAGCCGGGAACGAATCGGCTGCGCGAGCGCGGCGACGATCGCGCCGGCCAGCGCGACCGCGACGAAGGCCGGGCGCCATCCGGCGACCAGCGCGACACCCGGCAGCAGCGCGCCCGACAGTGCCGCCCCGGCAGGGACGCCGGTCTGCTTGATCGAGAACGTCAGTGCCATCTGCGACGGCGGCGCGGTCCGCTGCAGCAGTTGCGACGACGCCGGCGTGATCGGTCCGTAGCCCAGTCCGATCACGACCGCGGCCAGGGCGAGCAGCCAGGGCAGCGTGGCCGGCGCGACGGCCATCGCCGCGATGCCCAGCGTGCACAGCACGACGCAGACCTGCGACACGCGGATCGGACCGTAGCGCTCGATGAAGCTGCCGCAGGCGAGGCTCGCGAGCATCGCGCCGCCGTAGACGGCGCCGATGAAGATCCCGATCCAGCGCGGGTCGACCCCGAAGTCGCCGGCGATCGCGGGCGCCAGCACCGCCGTCGCCGTGCCGGCGAACGACGTGAAGATCTGGATCGTCAGCGTCGCTGCGAGCGCGATCCGCGCAGTGCGCGCGGGCGTCATCCGGTGCGCGGGCGGCAGCGTGGCGCGGCATCGACCATGCGCCAATGTTAATTTCTTCCTCTCGTTCCGCAAAGACCGGAACGACCGGCCGCAATCCGGGCAGGCCCGAGGTGCCGGATTTCCGGATTGTGCGGATGCCGCGCACGCCGTCCTATAATGACGCGAACGAACGCAGGATGACACGATGAACCACGCCCACCACGTCTATCGCGCGCGTCGCGATGCGATATTGCAGACGATGCGCGGCAAGAGCGGTGGCGGGCTCGCCCTGCTGCCGACCGCGCCCGAGGTCCCGCGCAATCGCGACTCGCTCTACCCGTTCCGGCACGACAGCTATTTCTACTACCTGTCCGGCTTTCCCGAGCCCGAGGCGGTGATCGCCCTGGTCGCCGGCCCCGACGGCGACCGCCAGCTGCTGTTCTGCCGCGAAAAGGACGACGAGCGCGAAATCTGGGATGGGTTTCGCTACGGTCCCGACGCCGCCCGCGAGATCTTCGGTTTCGACGAGGCGCACCCGATTTCGGCATTGAAGTCGAAGCTCCCCGAGATCGCGTCCGACCGGCCCGCACTGTTCACGCCGCTGGGCCTGTCGGCGGACTGGGATCGCCAGGTGACCGACCTGCTGAACGAGGTCCGCGGGCGTGTCCGCACCGGGGTCTCGGCCCCTGAGGAAGTCGTCGACATCCGCGCGGCGCTCGATGCGATGCGGCTGGTGAAGGACAGTCACGAGATCGGCCTCATGCGCCGTGCCTGCGCGATCTCGAGCGTGGCGCACCGCCGCGCCATGGCAGCTGCACGGCCCGGAGCGCTCGAGTACGAGGTCGAGGCCGAGCTGGCGCACGAGTTCCTGACGAGCGGGGCGCAGGCCCTCGCCTATTCGTCGATCGTCGCCTCGGGTCCCAACGCCTGCGTGCTGCATTACCGCGACAACAACCGCCAGATGCAGAGCGGCGACCTGTTGCTGATAGACGCGGGTTGCGAGTACCAGGGTTATGCGTCCGACATCACGCGAACGTTCCCGGTCAACGGCGCCTTCACGGGGCCGCAGAAGGCGATCTACGATCTCGTGCTCGCGGCCCAGCTCGCGTGCATCGACGCGGTGTCGCCGGGAATGCCGTTCCACGACTACCACCGCACCGCCGAGCGCGTGCTCGCGCAGGGCTTCATCGATCTGGGCCTCTGCGAGGGTTCGCTCGACGCGGTGCTGGAGAGCGGCAGCTACAAGCAGTTCTACATGCATCGCGCAGGGCACTGGCTCGGCATGGACGTGCACGATGCCGGGCTCTACCAGCAGCGCGGCGAGTCGGTGCGCCTGACCCCCGGCATGGTGCTGACCGTCGAGCCCGGAGCCTACATCCGGCCGGCGGCCAACGTGCCGGAGCGGTTCTGGAACATCGGCGTGCGCATCGAGGACGATGTGCTCGTCACCTCCGCCGGCGTCGAGAACCTCACGGCGTCCGCGCCGAAGTCGGTGGCCGACGTCGAGGCGGCCTGCCGGGCGCTGTCCGCCTGACGATGGCGCACGACGTCGCGATCGTCGGCGCAGGACCGGTCGGCGCGACGCTCGCGCTGGCGCTCGCCGATTCGGATCTCGACGTCGTCGTCGTCGATCCCCGCGCTGCCGGCGAGGCGGCGCGAACCGATCGGTCGCTCGCGTTATCGCATGGTGCGCGGCTGGTCTTCGAGCGGCTGGGGGTGTGGGCGGGACTCGCAGCGACCGAGGGCGCGGTCACGCCGATCGTCACCATCGACGTATCGCAGGCGCGCGGCTTCGGCACCCTGACGCTGGACGCGCGCGAGCAGGGCCTTCCCGCGCTCGGTTACGTCGTCTCGTATCGGGCGTTGCAGTCCGCACTCGATGCCGCATTGCGAACTACGCGGGTCGCGATGCGCTACGGAACGGCGGCACGCAGCGTCGTCGGGTCGGCTGCCGGCGCCGCCGTCGGGATCGACGGGGCGCCCGGGGACACGCTGCACGCGCGGCTCGCCGTCGTTGCGGACGGCGCCGGGTCGACGATCGAAGGCATCACGCGGACGCGCCGCGACTACGGTCAGGTTGCGTTGGTGGCTGCGATCGCGCTGTCGCGCCCGCACGAAGGCGTCGCCTACGAACGGTTCACGCCGGACGGCCCGGTCGCGCTGCTCCCGGAGCGCGAACACCATGCCCTGGTGTGGACGCAGACGCCGGAGCGGGCCGCGCGATTGCTGGACCTGCCCCCCGCCGAGTTCCTCGCCGCGCTTGCGGCGCATTTCGGCAGTCGCAGCGGCGGCTTCACCGGGGTTGCCGGGCGGCGCAGCTTTCCGCTGGTGCTCGAGGTCGCGACGGCGACGACCGCAACGCGCGTTGCGGTGATCGGCAACGCAGCGCAGGCGCTGCATCCGATCGCCGGCCAGGGCTTCAACCTGGGCTTGCGCGACGCCTGGGAGCTCGCACAAACCGTGCTGCAGTTCCCGCGCGACGATCTCGGCAGCGCGGCGATGCTCGATCGCCACCGACGCGGGCGCGCCCTGGACCGGCGCGCGGGCATCGCCTTCACGCACGGGCTCGTGCAGCTGTTCGGCAACGACCGACCGTGGCTGTCCGTGCCTCGCGGGGTCGGCTTGATGGTGCTCGACGCGATGCCCTTCGCCAAGCGCGCGTTCACGCGGGCGATGCTGTTCGGAATTCACTGAAGCACGCCGCCGAACGGTGATCGACAGCGCGCGATTGCCGGTATAATTCGACCCCCTCCCCCCGAAGTCGACAGTCCAGGCCGTGCGCATCGGTGGTCATTCCTTGCAGAACAATCTCGCTGTCGCACCGATGGCGGGCGTCACCGATCGTCCGTTCCGGATGCTCTGCAAGCGGCTGGGCGCGGGCTACGCGGTGTCGGAGATGGTCGCCGCGAATCCGCGCCTGTGGACGACCGACAAGTCGCGGCGGCGCACCGACCACGACGGCGAGGTGGCGCCGATTGCCGTGCAGATCGCGGGCGCCGATCCGGCACTGCTCGCCGACGCCGCCCGCTACAACGTCCAGCGCGGCGCCCAGATCATCGACATCAACATGGGATGCCCGGCGAAGAAGGTCTGCAACGCGGCTGCCGGGTCCGCGCTGCTCGGAAACGAACCGCTGGTCGCGTCGATCCTGGAAGCGGTCGTGCGTGCGGTCGACGTTCCGGTCACGCTCAAGATCCGCACCGGCCCGTCGCCCGGGACGCGCAATGCGCTCGCCATCGCGAGGATCGCCGAGGATGCCGGCATCGCCGCCCTCGCGGTCCACGGGCGCACGCGCGCGTGCCTGTTCAACGGGCCCGTCGAGTTCGACACGGTGCGCGCCGTCAAGCGCGCCGTGAGGATTCCCGTCATCGCGAACGGCGACATCGACGCGCCCGAGCGCGCGCGCCAGGTCCTCGACTACACCGGTGCCGACGCCCTGATGATCGGGCGTGCCGCGCAGGGGCGCCCGTGGATCTTCCGCGAGATCGCCCATTACCTCGCCACCGGCGAGCTGCTGCCTGCGCCCGCAGTGGCGGAGGTTCGCGCGCTGATCGGCGAGCACCTCGCGGATCATTACGCGTTCTACGGGGAGGCGCTGGGCGTGCGCATCGCCCGCAAGCACCTGCACTGGTACACGCGCGAGCTCCGGGGGTCGGAGGACTTCAGGCGCGAAGTGAATGCCGCCGAATCGGTCGCCGCGCAGTCGGCCGCCGTCGACCGGTTCTTCGACGCCGCTGCGCGCGCGGCTCATCGCCTGCAGTATCGCCCATCGCAGGCGTCCTGGGAGGAGGCCCTCGCGGCGTGAAGAAGAAAATCAGACTTAACGGCAGCAACGAGATCGGGCGCAGCGTCGAGCGCTCGCTTGACGACTATTTCAAGCGGCTGGACGGCGAGCCGCCGCACGGCGTCTACGACATGGTGATCACCCAGGTCGAGCGCGTGCTGCTGAGCACGATGCTCGAGCGGTCGAACGGCAACCAGACGCATGCAGCCGACATGCTGGGCTTGAACCGCAACACGCTGCGCGCCAAGCTCGCCAAGTACAAGCTGATCTGACGTGGGCGAGCCGATGACGGAAATCGTCACGCAGGCTCTGCTGTCGGTCTCGGACAAGTCGGGGATCCTCGAACTCGCGCGCGGGCTGGTCGCGCGCGACGTCAAGCTGCTGTCGACCGGCGGGACCGCGAAGCTCCTCGCGGGTGCAGGGGTGCCGGTCACCGACGTCGGCACCTACACCGGCTTCCCCGAGATGCTCGACGGGCGCGTGAAGACGCTGCATCCCAAGGTGCACGGCGGCATCCTCGCGCGCCGCGACCTGCAGTCGCACCGCGACGCTCTGGCACGGGCGGGGATCGCGCCGATCGACCTCGTCGTCGTCAATCTCTACCCGTTCCGCGAGACGGTGGCGAACCCGCAGTGCACTCTGGACGATGCGATCGAGAACATCGACATCGGCGGCCCAGCGATGCTGCGTGCAGCGGCGAAGAACTGGGCGCACGTGGGCGTCGTCGTCGACCCTGCCGATTACGGCAGCGTGCTGGCCGAGCTGACGGCCAATGGCGGAACGCTTTCCACCGCGCTGCGCTTTCGGCTGATGCAGCGCGCGTTCGCGCACACCGCGGCCTACGACGGTGCGATCGCCAACTGGGTATCGGCGCGCGCGGCCGACGGGAGCGTCCAGGGATTTCCCCAGTCGTTCAATGTCTCGGGCGAGAAGCGCCAGGAGATGCGCTACGGCGAGAATCCCCACCAGCGCGCGGCGCTGTACCGCGAGAGCGCCGCGGCGCCTTCGGCGATCGCCTCCTACCGGCAGCTGCAGGGCAAGGAACTGTCCTACAACAACGTCGCCGACGCCGACGCGGCCTGGCAATGCGTGACGACGTTCGCCGATCCGACCTGCGTCATCGTAAAGCACGCGAATCCCTGCGGCGTCGCGACCGCTGGCGAGTCGCTGGACGCGTATCGCCGGGCGTTCGCGACCGATCCGACGTCGGCGTTCGGCGGAATCATCGCGTTCAACCGCCCCGTCGATGCCACCACGCTGGAGGCGGTCTCCGCGCAGTTCGCCGAGGTCCTGGTCGCCCCGGGGTATTCGCCCGAGGCGCTGGCAGTCGCCGCGCAGAAGAAGGGCGTCCGCGTGCTCGAGCTCGCGTTGCCCGGAGGCCCGGGCGGCGGTGACGAATGGGACCTGAAGCGGGTCGGCGGGGGCTTCCTCGTGCAGACTCGCGACGCACGCGACCTGCGCGAGGGCGACCTGCGCGTCGTCACGCGAGTCGCGCCGACGGCGGCCCAGATCGCCGACCTGCTGTTCGCATGGCGGGTGGCCTGGTTCGTCAAGTCGAACGCCATCGTCTATTGCGCCGACGGGCGCACGCTGGGCATCGGCGCCGGGCAGATGAGCCGCGTCGATTCGACGCGCATCGCGGCGATCAAGGCCGGCCACGCCGGGCTGTCGCTCGCGGGATCGGTCGTCGCGTCCGACGCCTTCTTCCCATTCCGCGACGGCCTCGACGTCGTCGCGGACAACGGCGCCATCGCGGTAATCCAGCCCGGCGGCAGCGTGCGCGACGACGAGGTCATCGCCGCGGCCGACGAGCGCGGGATCGCGATGGTGTTCACCGGTGTGCGCCACTTCAGGCATTGACTGGCGATGCGCGAGTTCGCGCGTGCTGCGCCGGCGGGGCGCCGCCGCGCCGGCCTGGGGCGCAATCGCGGGGCTGACGCTGCTCGCAGCGGCGCCGATTGCGCAGGCCGCGTCCTGCGACACGCTTCCGGCACCGTTCGCCAGCGCATGCACGCGCCTCGTCGACACCTGGGACAATGGTCGCAGCGGCGTGCTGATCCCGGGCTATTCGTACCACCTCCCGTTCACGTGGTCGCCCGAGCGGCGCGCGGAGCTCAACAAGAACGCCTGGGGTCTCGGCTACATCCGGACGACCGAGGATCCCGACGGCGACACGCACTCGGTGTACGCGCTGGTGTTCCGGGATTCGCACAAGCACGCGCAGTGGAACCTCGGCTACGAATACGCGACCTACTGGGGCCCGCGCAGCCGCGTGCAGCCCGGGCTCGGGTACACAGCGGTGCTCGTGCAGCGGCCGGACATCTTCGGCGGCACTCCGTTCCCCGCGGTGCTGCCGATTGCCTCGCTGCGCTACCGCGATGCAGTGCTGTCCGCGACCTGGATCCCGACGCTCAACGGCGGCCTCAACCATGGCAGCACGGTCTTCGTCTTCGGCCGCGTGATCCTCGAGTGAGCGACGGCGACCGATGAACGTCCTGATCGTCGGCTCGGGCGGGCGGGAGCACGCGCTCGCATGGAAGGTGGCGCAGTCGCCCCGCGTCGCGAAGGTGTTCGTCGCGCCCGGCAACGCCGGCACCGGGCGCGACCCCGATCTCACCAATGTCCCGGTCGACGATATCCCGACCCTGATCGCCTTCGCGAAGAGCGAATCGGTCGGGCTGACCGTCGTCGGCCCCGAGGCTCCCCTGGCGGCGGGGATCGTCGATGCGTTCCGCGCGGCCGGCCTGCGCATCTTCGGGCCCACGCGCGCCGCGGCACGGCTCGAGAGCTCGAAGGATTTCGCCAAGGCTTTCATGCAGCGGCATGCGATTCCAACCGCGCAGTACCGGACGTTCACCGACGCGGCGGCGGCCCACGCCCGGGTCGACGAGCGAGGGGCGCCGATCGTCGTCAAGGCCGACGGACTCGCAGCCGGCAAGGGCGTCGTCGTCGCCGCCGATGTCGCGCAAGCGCATGCGGCGATCGACGCGATGCTCTCGGGCGATGCGGTCGGTGCGGCAGGCGCGCGGGTGGTGATCGAGGATTTCCTCGAGGGCGAGGAAGCGAGCTTCATAGTGATGGCCGACGGTGCGCACGTGCTGGCGCTGGCGTCGTCGCAGGATCACAAGCGGCTTGGCGACGGGGACCAGGGGCCCAACACCGGGGGGATGGGTGCGTATTCACCCGCACCCGTCGTCACGCCCAGCGTCCACGCGAGGATCATGCGCGAGGTCATCGCCCCCGCCGTCGAAGGCATGGCCGCGGAAGGCATGCCCTACACCGGATTCCTCTACGCGGGAGTGATGATCGACGCGACGGGATCGCCGCGGGTTCTCGAATTCAATTGCCGCCTGGGCGACCCCGAAACGCAGCCGATCATGGCGCGCCTGCGCTCCGACCTGGTCATGCTGTTCGAGCATGCGCTCGCCGGAACGCTGGACCGGCCCGAAGCCGAATGGGACCGCCGCGCAGCATTGACGGTCGTGCTCGCGGCGGCCGGATACCCGGAAGCGCCGCGCAAGGGCGACGTCGTGGTCGGCCTCGACCGCATCACCGAGGATGCGCATCCGGGGGTCGTGGTGTTCCATGCCGGAACCACGCTGACCGACGGCGAAGTCCGGGTCAGCGGCGGGCGCGTCCTCGGCGTCACCGCGCTGGGCGACTCGATCCGCCAGGCGCAGCGCGCGGCCTACGGGGCCGTGTCGGCGATCCATTTCGATGGCATGCAGTACCGCAGCGACATCGGCCATCGCGCGCTCGCGCGGCGGGGCTGAGCCGGAGCGCCGAGCATGGACGGTTCAGGGGTCGTGGGCGGCAAACCGGACATCGCCGTGATCCGCGCCTATCTCACCGGCTTGCAGCAGCGCATCGTCGAAGCGCTGCAGGGCGTCGACGGCGCAACCTTCCGGCGCGACGAATGGAAGCGTGCGGAAGGTGGGGGCGGCATCACGATGTCGCTCGAGGACGGCGCAGTCCTCGAGCGCGCCGGCGTGCTCTTTTCGCAGGTCACGGGCCGGCATCTCCCCGCGTCGGCGACCGCGCAGCGGCCGCAGCTCGCCGGCCGCGCCTGGGAGGCGCTGGGCGTGTCGCTGGTCATCCATCCGCGCAACCCGTTCGCTCCGACCGTGCACCTCAACGTCCGATTCTTCATCGCGCCGGGCGGCGCCGCGGAACCGTCCGGCGATGCGCAGGCGCGCGAGGACGTCTGGTGGTTCGGCGGAGGCATGGACCTGACGCCCCATTACGGCTTCGCCGACGACGCGAGGCATTTCCACGCGACCTGCCGCGACGCGGTTGCGCCCTTCGGCGCCGAGCTCCATCCGCGCTTCAAGCGCGCCTGCGACGAATATTTCCACCTGAGGCACCGGCAGGAGGCGCGAGGCATCGGCGGCATCTTCTACGACGATTTCAGCGAAGGCGGTTTCACGCAGGCGTTCGCGATGACCAGGAGCGTCGGCGACCATTTCATCCCTGCGTACCTGCCGATACTCGAGCGGCGCCACGACCTGCCTTACGGCGAGCGCGAACGCGATTTCCAGGCCTACCGGCGTGGGCGCTACGTGGAGTTCAACCTGGTCTGGGATCGCGGCACGCTGTTCGGCCTGCAGTCCAACGGTCGCACCGAGGCGATCCTGCTGTCGATGCCGCCGCTTGCGCGCTGGCGCTACGAATGGGCGCCCGAGCCGGGGTCTCCAGAGGCGCGGCTGTACACCGACTTCCTCCCGGCGCGCGACTGGCTGGCATGACCTCCGCTGCCGACGACCTGGCGCCACCGCGCCCTCCCCAAGCCTGCGATTCCCGGCCCGACCCGTCGGTCGACGATGATCCTCTGCAGGAGACGCGCCTTTCCGGCAGCCAGGTCTACCGGGGCAAGCTGCTCGACGTGCGCCAGGACCGCGTGCGCCTGCCCGACGGACGCGAGGCGTTGCGCGAATACGTCGTGCATCCGGGCGCCGTGCTGATGATCCCCGAGCTTCCCGACGGACGCCTGGTCGTCGAGCGCCAGTACCGGTATCCGCTGAACCGCGCTTTCCTCGAGTTTCCGGCCGGCAAGCTCGATCCCGGCGAGACCGCACTGGTCACGGCGCGGCGGGAGCTGGTCGAGGAGGCCGGATACGCGGCGGTGGAATGGACGCTGCTCGGCACCGTGCATCCGGTCATCTCCTATTCGACCGAGGCGATCGATCTCTATCTCGCGCGCGGGCTCACGCATGTCGGGTCGCGACTCGATCCTGGGGAGTTCCTCGAGATCGCGACCTGCAGCGAGGACGAGCTCTACGACGCGCTCGATGCGGGGCGGCTGACCGATGCCAAGACGGTCGCCGCGCTGGCGCTCTACTCCCGCTGGCGGGCGGCCCCCACGCGCAGCTGCCGGGTACGAATCACCGGAATGGTGCAAGGCGTCGGCTTCCGGGACTGGATCGTCGGCGTTGCGCAGGACGCGGGCGTCGACGGATGGGTGCGAAACGTTCGAGACGGCGTGGTCGAAGCGCGAATCCAGGGTCCCCGCGAGGCCTGCGACCGGCTGCTCGAGCGCTGCCGGCGGGGTCCGCGTACTGCGCAGGTCGATGCCGTCGTCGTGGAGCGCAGCCCGCCCGACGCGAGCCTCGCCGGATTCGCGCGGCGCCCCTAGGCCAGGCTTCGTTTTGCGCAAGCCGGTCGCCCGCCGCACCATGCCCAGCCGAGGGGTATTTCTGTTCGTCGGACAGCCGACAAATCTGTTTGACAATCTCGGTATTCGCCAACATCATTCGCCGGCTGGCGGCGGGTGCCGGCCCCGTCGTTGCAGGTCGTGGCTGGGGGCTGAGGGAGTTTCCGCCGGAACTGGCCGGTAGCCAACACAACAACAGGCTGAACGATCGGCCGAACTACGGAACTCAACCTCGGAGGAAACACATGGATCGCGAACCACCCCAGCGGAGCAGTCGCCGCACAGTTCTGAAAGCCGGCCTGGCCGTCGGCGCTGCGCAGTTGGCAGGACCTTTCATCATCAGCGCGCGCGGCGAGGAGCCGGTCAAGATCGGTCTCGACAACCCGCTGACCGGAACCTACGCCGCTGTGGGCAAGAACGAGCTGATCGGCTGCCAGTACGCAGTCGAGCAGATCAACGCCAAGGGCGGCATCCTCGGGCGGCACGTCGAGCTTCTGGTCGAGGACTCGACCAGCGGCGATTCCAGCACTGCGGTGCAGAAGGCGCGCAAGCTGATCGATCGCGACAAGGTCAACTTCCTCGTGGGCAACGTCAACTCGGCACTGGCGGTCGCCATGGCGGGGGTCGCCTACGAGAAGGGCGTATTCATGATGGATCCGGGCGGCCACACCGACGCGATCACCGGAACGGGTTGCCACTGGAACGTGTTCCGCATCTGCAATACGACCCAGACGGAAGCGAACGCAGTCGCCGGAACGCTGGTGAAGGATTACGGCAAGAAGTTCTACTACATCACGCCCGACTATGCCTTCGGACACACGCTCGAGGCGGGCATGATCAAGGCGGTCGCGGCCCTCGGCGGCAGCCGGGCCGGCGGCGCCCTCACGCCGCTCGGCACCACCGACTTCTCCTCCTACCTGATCGCTGCCGAAGCGGCGAAACCGGACGTCATCATCTTCCTGGTCCAGGGCGATGACCAGGTGAATGCGCTCAAGCAGGCGGTCCAGTTCGGTCTCGAGAAGCGCGTCCATCTTGCCGGCGCGCAAGGGGAACTCGAGCCCCTCGAGGGCCTGCCGCCCGAGGCGCGCATCGGCACCTGGGTGTTCGAGTGGTACTGGAACCAGCCGGGCGTACCGCATGTCGCGGAATTTGTCGCGGCAATCAAGAAGAAGACAGGCAGGGTGCCGACTGCGCGCACCTGGTTCGGTTTTGCCGGAACCTGGAGTTGCGCACTCGCGGCGAACGGTGCGAAGTCGCTCGAGGCCGTCAAGATGGCGAAGTTCCTGCAGGGGTACAAGCTTCCGCCCGAGGTGGCGCTGATGCCGGACGGAGCCTATTTCCGCGCCGGACAGAACCAGCTCATTCCCGACCTGTTCGTCGGCCACGCCCAGGCGAGCGGCAGCGCGCCGGACGACCTGTTCAAGGTGACCCAGGTGGTCAAGGGCGCCGACGTCGCCGGGACGCTCGAGGAGACCGGCTGCAAGATGACCTGGCCGGCTTGAACGGGCACCGTTCCGGGCACCGCGGCAACCGCGGTGCCCGGGCGGTTTCGGATCGACATCGGGAGCGTTGGCGACGGGGCGCGGCGGCGGGGCGCTTCGCTGGTTCGGGTTGCGCCTGCTACCGAGCGGATTTCGGCGTCCGGCAGGAGGCCCGTTCGCACGACGAGCAGTCCATTCCTGCGCGGCCGATGAGTCGCGGAGCGGAAAGATGCAATGACCCAACTGATTCTCTTCAATGTGTTCAACGGGCTGATCGTCGGAGCGTTCTATGCGCTGATGGCCCTCGGCCTTTCGTTGATCCTCAACCTTTCCGGCGTCATCAACTTCGCCCATGGCGGATTCCTCGCCATCGGCGGCTACCTCGCGTATGCGCTGATCCCGTTCGTGGGCTTCTGGGGCGCCCTGCTGATAGCGCCGTTCCTGACGGCCTTCCTCGGCTTGATCGTGGAGCGCGTATTGATTCGCCGCCTGTATGGCCGCGATCCTCTCTACAGCCTGCTGCTCACCTTCGGACTTGCGTACATCTTCGAGGACAGCACGCGCTTCATATGGGGTGCGCAGAGCGTTCCCTTCCAGGTGCCCGACTGGCTGATGCAGCCCCTGAGCTCCAGGTATTTCTTCCTCACCGGATACCGGTTGTTCATGATGCTCCTCGTAGGAGCCGCGGTGGCCGGCCTGTTCCTGATCCTGACCCGCACCCGCCTCGGCATACGCATCCGCGCCGGCACGCTCGATCTCGAGACCGTCTCGGTCCTGGGTGTCAACGTGCGCATCCTGCGCACCCTCAATTTCGGCCTCGGCATCTACCTGGCCGGCCTCGCCGGCGTGCTCGCCGCCGGCATGCTCGGCTTGTCGCCGACGATCGGAACCTCGCTGATCATGCCGAGCTTCGTCGCGATCATCGTCGGCGGACTTGGCAGCCTGCCCGGCACGTTGCTGGGCGGCCTCCTGATCGGCGTCGCCTCGGGGATCACCACGGTGTTCGCGCCCTCGGCGACCGAGGCAGTCATCTACGTGATGATGGGATTGGTGCTGCTGATCCGGCCGCGCGGGCTGCTCGGCGAGGAAGGGAGGGTCCAGTGAAGCGGCTGCCGGTGAACCGGCTCAGTTCACGAAGCTCGTCGGCCATCATCTGGATCGTCTTGTTGACGCTGCCGCTCTGGATGCGCGCGGTCGGCAGCTACACGGAGCTCGGCACACAGGTGGTCGTGCTCGCGCTCGCCGCGATGGCCCTCAACTTCCTGCTCGGATTCACCGGGACGCTTTCGTTCGGTCATGCCGCGTATTTCGGCCTCGGCGCGTACGGTGCGGCAATGACGATCAAATACCTGGTGCCCAGCACGCCGCTGGCGATCGTCGTCGGAATGGCGGTGGGCACGATCGCGGCGATGATCATCGGCGCACTGATCGTCAAGCTCCGTGGCGTCTACTTCGCGATGGTGACGATCGCGTTCGGGCAGGTGTTCTATTTCATCACCTTCCGCTGGAACGCCGTGACCGGCGGTGACGACGGATTGAGCGGGTGGCATCGCATTCCGCTGAACCTCGGTTTCACGTCGATCGACATCGAGCACAACGGCAAGGCTTTCTACTACTTCGTGCTCCTGTGCTTTGCGCTCGCCGTGGGGGTGATGGCGTTTCTCCTGCGCTCGCCGTTCGGTCGCACGCTGCTCGCGATCCGGGAGAACGAGCGCCGTGCGCGCTTCCTCGGCATCCCGATCGAGCGACACCTGTGGCTGTCGTTCGTGATCTCGTGCCTGTTCGCGAGCCTCGCCGGAGCGCTGTATGCGCTGCTAAACAATTTCACGGACCCGCGCGCGCTCTACTGGGGGCAATCGGGGAATTTCGTGATCATGGCAGTGCTCGGGGGCATGCGCTCTTTCTGGGGACCGCTGATCGGCGCTGCGATCTTCGTCGTGCTGCAGGACTACGTGTCGAGCCATACCGAGAACTGGATGTCCTTCGTCGGGCTGTTCTTCGTGCTCGTCGTGCTGTTCTTCCCGCGCGGGGTGCTCGGAATCGTTCGCCGGAGGACGATGCGATGAGCCTGCTGGAGGTCCAGAACGTTTCGCGCCATTTCGGAAGCCTGGTGGCGGTCAATGGCGTTTCGCTCGCCGTCGAGCCGGGGGAGCTGCGCGCGGTGATCGGGCCGAACGGCGCGGGGAAGACCACCTTCTTCAACCTGATCAGCGGTTTCTTCCCGCCGACGTCGGGGCGGATCGTGTTCGACGGCGTGGATGTGACGCAGCTTCCGCCGCACAAGCGGGTGGCGATGGGGATGGCGCGCACGTTCCAGATCACCGAGATCTTTCCTGAGTTCTCGGTGCGCGAGAATCTGCGCATCCCGGTCGAGGTCGCGGCCGGCTACCGGCTCCGGCCCTGGATGTCGCGAACCGACGATGGCGAGATGCGCGCACGCGTCGTGGAGCTGATGGAGATGGGCGGCCTCACCGACAAGGCGGACCGGCTGGTGGGCGAGCTGCCGCATGGCGACCAGCGCGCGACCGAGATCATGATGGCGCTGGCGCTGAAGCCCCGGCTCCTGCTGCTCGACGAGCCGACTGCAGGGATGGGCGACCAGGAGACCTACGACATCACCCGGCTGATCCGCCGACTGCACAAGGATCAGGCCCTCACCATCGTGCTGATCGAGCACGACATGCGTGTCATATTCCATCTTGCCGACCGCATCATGGTGCTCGCCGAGGGCGCAGTGCTGGCGGAAGGCACCCCGGACCAGATCGCGAACGACGAGCGGGTGCAGGCGGCATATCTCGGGAAGGCCGCATGAACGTCCTCGACGCGGAAGCACTGCACACCTACTACGGCAAGAGCCACATCCTGCACGGCGTGAGCCTGGCGGTCCGCGAAGGCGAGATCGTCACGCTGCTCGGCCGGAACGGCGCCGGCAAGACGACGACGCTGCGCAGCATCATCGGGCTCACCCACGCGCGCGAAGGCGCGGTGCGCATCTTCGGCAACGCCACCACCTACTGGCCGCCCTACAGGATCGCGGCACTCGGCGTCGGCTATGTTCCCGAGGGCCGCCGCGTGTTCGCCAACCTGACCGTCGACGAGAACCTGCGCGTGCCGCTGGAACGGCCCGGCCCGTGGACAGTGGCTCGCGCTCTACGATCTTTTCCCGCGGCTGCGCGAGCGGCGCAACAACAAGGGGCGGCAGCTTTCCGGCGGTGAGCAGGAAATGCTCTCGATCGCGCGCGCGCTGCTGCTCAATCCGAAGCTGCTGATGCTCGACGAGCCCTCGCAGGGCCTGGCGCCGATCATCGTGCAGCAGGTGTTCGACGTCATCGCCGCGATGCGCAAGGAGGGCATGTCGGTGCTGCTGGTCGAGCAGAACGTACGCGCGGCGGTCGAGATCGCCGACCGCGCGTATGTCCTCGACGACGGCAAGGTCGTCTACGAAGGCCCGGCTGCCGAGTTCGCGACAGGACGAGGAACGCGTGCGCGCACTGGCGGGCGCCAGCGCCGAGAAGTGGGAGATGGAGGACTGACGCGTATCCGCTCCGACGGGCGCTCCGCTCAGGTCACGTCGAAGATGTCTTTCCACGCCGCGTACGACGCGGCGGCCGACCACGGCAGCGCGAGCAGCAGTCCGAAGCCGCTGCTCACGAGACCCAGCAGCAGGAGCACGAACGACAACGCGCCGTAGACCGCGAGCGGCGCAGGGTTGCGCGTGAACCCCGCGAGGCTCTGCGCGAACGCGTCGCGGAACGATACGCCGTCGAACAATGCCGCGAACGGCACGAAGGTCACCGGCAGCGACACCAGCATGCCGGTCGCATAGATGACGATGAGTGCGGCCGGGGACACCGACGCGTTGGCGGCCGGCGACAGCATGTCGATGCCTCCGACCTCCAGCGCGACCAGCGCCTCGGCAGCGAACACCAGCGACCCTGCGACCACGACCGCAGCCAATGCGGCAGGCGACGCACCGGCGACTGCGACGAGATGGCGCAGTCGCGGGCGGTCGCCGCGATCGGCGGCGAGACTCGCATACAGCAGGCTGCATTCGAGCAGCGGCAGTATCGCCTGCGCGATCGCGATGCCGATCGCGGGCAGCAGGTTGAGCACGAGGTTGACGGCGATGATCACGAGCGCCAGCGCCGAAAATGCGAACGGCCCGCGCTTCCAGAGCCGCATCGCCTCGCGGTACCACTCGAGCCCGCGGTCGGCGCCGACCGCGCGCGGCCTGCGCCCGGAATGCCGGCCGCCCGGGCCGTTGGCCGGATCCGGGTCGGATGGAGGGCGATCGTCGGAAATGCGCGCCGCTCCGGCCGATCAGGGATTCTCGCCGAGATAGGCCGCGCGCACCTTGGGGTCGTGCAGCAGCGTCGCGGCATCTCCCGCGAGGGAGATCTCTCCGGACTCCATAACGTAGCCCCGGTCGCTCACCTCGAGCGCCAGCTTGGCGTTCTGCTCGATCAGCAGGATCGTCACGCCTTCCCTGGACACAGCGATGATCGTCTCGAAGACCTTCTGCACCATCAGCGGCGCGAGGCCCATCGACGGCTCGTCGAGCAGCAGGAGCTTCGGCCGCGACATCAGCGCGCGGCCGATCGCGAGCATCTGCTGCTCGCCGCCCGACAGCGTGCCGGCCGTCTGCCTGCGGCGCTCCTTCAGCCGCGGAAAGAGCGTGAACACCCGCTCGACATCCTCGCGGATCGCCGCGCGGTCATCGCGTATGTAGGCGCCCATCGCGAGGTTCTCCTCGATCGTCAGTGCGCCGAACATGCCGCGGCCTTCGGGCACCATGACGAGCCCGCGTCGCACCAGTTCGAACGAGCGCCGTCCGGTGATGTCGCTGCCGCCATAGCTGATCGTGCCCGATTTGACCGGCAGCAGGCCGCAGATCCCCTTGAGCGTCGTCGTCTTGCCGGCGCCGTTCGCCCCGATCAGGCACACGAGCTCGCCCGCGCCTACGGCGAGGTCGATGCCCTTGACGGCCTGGATGCCACCGTAGGCGACCGCGAGCCGGTCGAGCGCGAGCAGGGGACTCTTCGCGTCGATCATGCGCCTTTGAGGTTCAGCGTCACCTCGCCGCCCAGGTAGGCGGCGATCACCTTGTCGTCCTTCTGGACGGCGGCGGCGGGGCCTTCGGCGATCTTCCTGCCGTAGTCGAGGACGAGCACGCGATCGCAGACGCTCATGACGAGCTTCATGTCGTGCTCGATCAGCAGGATCGTCACGCCGTCGCGCCGGATGCGCTCGAGCAGGCCCTTGAGGGCCGCGGTCTCGGTCGCGTTCATGCCTGCCGCGGGTTCGTCGAGGGTGATCAGCGCCGGGTCGGTCGCGAGTGCCCGCGCGATCTCCAGCCGGCGCTGGTCGCCGTAGGCGAGGTGCTTGGCGAGGTCGTTCGCACGCCCGCCGATTCCGACGTAGTCGAGCAGCTCCTGGGCGCGCTTCTCGATCGCGCGCTCCTCGGCGCGCGTGCGGGCGTCGCGGAAGATCGCGCCGAAAACGTTGGCGCGCGTGCGCACATGGCGGCCGATCATCACGTTCTCGATCGCCGATAGGTTGGCGAACAGCCGGATGTTCTGGAACGTGCGCGCGATGCCGCGCTCCGCCACGTCGTTGGGCTTGAGGCCGGCAAGCGGGCGTCCGTCGAACGTGAACTCCCCGCCGTCGGGCGCATAGATGCCGGTCAGCACGTTGAACAGCGAAGTCTTGCCCGCTCCGTTGGGGCCGATCAGACCGTAGATCTCGCCGCGGTCGATCGTGAACGAAACGCCGTCGAGCGCGACTACGCCGCCGAAGCGCTTGGTGATGCCCTGCGCGGCGAGCAGCGGCTCGCCGGCCCGGGCCTTCTCCTGAGGGCGCGCCGTCATTCCCGGGTTCGTGCCTGTAGCTCGCGCTTGCGCAGTGCAGAGGGAAGGATCCCCGCCGGTCGGAACAGCATCATCAGGACCAGCGCGAGGCCGAACAGCAGCATGCGGAACACCTCGGGATCGATCAGCGTGCGCCCGAACACCGCCCGCTGCGCGGGGCCGACGGTGTAGCGAAGGACTTCCGGGACGTACGACAGCAGCAGCGCACCGACGACGACCCCGAATACGTTGCCCATGCCGCCCAGTACGACCATCGACAGCACCATGATCGATTCGACCAGCACGAAGCTCTCGGGGCTGATGAAGCCCTGCATCGCCGAGAACATGCCCCCGGCGACCCCGCCGAAGGAAGCCCCCATCGCGTACGCCAGGAGCTTCATGTTGCGCGTGTTGATTCCCATCGCGCGCGCGGCGATCTCGTCCTCGCGGATCGCCTCCCAGGCGCGACCGATCCGCGAATTCTGCAGCCGCAGGTTGACGACGATGACGACCAGCAGCACGGCGAGCAGGAAATAGTAGTACTTGATCGGCGTGCTCAGCGTCTGGCCCAGCACCTGCTGGGTGGTCGCGAAGCTGAAGCCGTCGATTCGGAACGGGTCGATCAGCGTGATCCCCTGCGGGCCGTTGGTGAGGTTGAACGGCGACGACAGGTTGTTGAGGAAGATCCGGATGATCTCGCCGAAGCCGAGGGTGACGATCGCGAGGTAGTCGCCGCGCAGCTTGAGCGTCGGCGCTCCGAGCAGCACCCCGAAGATGCAGGCGAGCGCCGCGCCCAGTGGCAGGATCACCCAGAAAGGCAGGTGGAGGCCGAACTGCGGGCTCGCGAGCAGCGCGTAGACGTAGGCGCCGACGCCGTAGAACGCGATGTAGCCCAGGTCGAGCAGGCCGGCGAAGCCGACGACGATGTTGAGTCCCAGCGCCAGGAAGCAGTAGAGGATCGCGAGGTTGGTGATCCGCACCCAGGCGGTGCCGATGCCGGCCAGCACCCATGGCAGTGCGATCAGCGCGACCGCGACGAGTGCCAGGCCCGTCCATTCGAGCCCGGGGTGGCGGCGCAGGTCGAAGTAGCTCCGCATCGGGGGGCGGGGCTTCAGGCGCGATCGGCGACGCGCTCGCCGAGCAGTCCCGACGGGCGGAACACCAGGACGAGGATCAGCACGATGAACGCGAACACGTCCTGGTAGTTCGACCCGAACACGGCGAGGTGGGGATCGTCGGCGCAACGCTGCGCCAGCGAACTCGACCAGCCGGACAGGTGGCACAGGTTCGTGAGGTCCCCGACGTAGCCCGCGCCCAGCGCCTCGATGACGCCCAGCAGCAGGCCGCCGAGCATTGCGCCGCCGAGGTTGCCGATGCCGCCCAGCACCGCCGCCGAGAACGCTTTGAGTCCCAGGATGAAGCCCATCTGATAGTGCGCGACCCCGTAGTAGGTGCCGTCCATCACGCCGGCGACGGCGGCAAGCCCGGAGCCGATCACGAACGTGAGCGAGATCACGCGGTTGATGTCGATGCCCATCAGCCCCGCGACCTGGGAGTTCTGCGCGACCGCGCGCATCGCGATGCCGAGCTTCGTGCGGTAGACGAGCAGCAGCAGTCCGCCCATCATCACGATCGACAGGCCGATGATGCCGACCTGCACGTTGGTGATGGTGGCACCGTTCGCGTTCGGCGTCAGGTGGTAGCTGACGGTGTCGATGATCTGCGGATACGGCAGCGGGCTGCGGCTCCAGATGATCAGCGCGAGGTTCTGCAGGATGATCGACAGGCCGATCGCGGTGATCAGCGGTGCGAGACGTGGCGCGTTCCGCAGCGGCCGGTAGGCGACGCGCTCGAGCGTGAACCCCACTGCCATGCAGGCCGGGATCGCGCACAGCGTCGCGATGACGAGGATCGCCAGCGGCGGCAGCGGGACGTGCGCGCCGACGAGCGCGGCGATGACCGTGTAGGCGACCATGGCGCCGATCATCACGACTTCGCCATGTGCGAAGTTGATGAGCTGGACGATGCCGTAGACCATCGTGTAACCCAGCGCGACGATCGCATACACGCTGCCTAGCGTGACGCCGTTGACGAGCTGCTGGATGAAGGTGTCCACGATGGGGGCGGGCCGTTCGGCCCCGCGATTGTCCGGCCTTTGGGCCATCGGCGGCAAGTAGGACGCCGCACGGATTCAGCGTCCGGTCCGGGCACCGCGCAGCGGTCGCCGCGATGCCGTCGCCGCGGCGACGCCGGTCGATCGCTCGATGGGGGCAAAAGAAACGGCGCCCGCTCGGGGCGCCGTTCTTCTGCGGGACTGCCTTGTCGCCTACTTCTTCGCCTCTTCCTTCGTCGGCTCGGCAGGCGCCATCGCAGTGGCTGGCGCCATCGCGGGCGCGGCGGCCGGAGCAGCAGTGGCTGCGGTCTTCATGAAGTCCGCGAAGGGGATGCTCTTGCCGCCTTTGACCACCGCCAGCGGCTGGAGCTTGCCATCCTTCATGTTGAAGATCGTGATCTCGGCGTTCTTCCGGTCGCCCTTCGAATCGAACTCGATGTGGCCGGTTGCGCCGTCGTAGCTGATCGACTGCAGCGAAGGCAGGTACTTGGCCGGATCGGTCGAATCGGCCTTCTCCATCGCCGCGATCAGCAGGTTGGCGGCATCGTAGGTGAACGGCGCGTAGATGATCGGGTCGACGTTGTACTTCGCCTTGTAGGCGTCGAGGAAGCTCTTCGACGCCGCCACCACCGGCAGACCGGCCTGCGAACAGATGAAGCCTTCGGCGTTCTTGTCACCCGCGAGCTTGGTCATCGTTTCGGTGCACGCGCCGTCGCCGAAGCTGAACACGGCCTTGATGCCGAGCTCCCGTGCCTGCCTGAGCATCGGACCGCCGGTCGCGTCCATGCCGCCGTAGAACACGGCGTCGGGTGCGCGGCCCTTGATCTTGGTCAGGATAGCCTTGAAGTCGGTCGCCTTGTCGTTGGTCTTCTCGCGCGCGACGATCTGCACGCCGTCGGACTTGAGCGTCGCCTCGACCGCGTTGGCCAGTCCTTCGCCATACGCCGTCGCATCGTCGGCGATCGCGACCTTCTTGATGTTCATCGACCTGAGGTACTGCGCGACCGCAGGTCCCTGCTGGTCGTCGCGGCCCACGACGCGGAAGATGTTGTTGAATCCCTGCTCGGTGAGCTGGGGATTGGTCGCCGACCCGGAGATCATCGGGATGCCGGCCTGGTGGTACACGGCCGACGCCGGGATCGTGACGCCCGAGTTCAGGTGGCCGACGACACCCGCCACCTTGGCATCGACGAATTTCTGCGCGATCGTCGGGCCGAGCTTGGGATCGGCCTGATCGTCCTCGCTCTCCACCGCGAACTTCACCAGCTTGCCGCCGATCTTGATCTTCTTCTCGTTGGCCTGATCGATCGCCAGGCGGACGCCATTGTCGTTGTCCTTGCCGAGGTGGGCGATCTCGCCGGTCAGCGGACCGGCCGAGCCTATCGTTACCGTGACCGTTTCCTCGGCAGGGGCAGCGGGCGCCTGCGCGGCCTGCTTTGGTGCCTCCTGCTTGCCGCAACCGTAAATCGCGATGACCGACGCCGCAGCGAGCGTCATGCCGATCTTGTGGAAGCCACGCATCTGATCCCTCCGGACGGAGAATGGGAGAAAGGGGAAACATAAAATTATGATGCCCCGACGATTCCGGTGTCAATGGCAATGCCGCGCTTGGCCGGCATCACCGGACCGTGGCACCGCCGGGTCCGGGACCTCCGGGCGGGCAGGCGCCCGGACGGGGATGTGAATCCGATCGGGGGCCTCGCCGCATCGAATGCCCGAACGTCGCGGCGCCCGGGTGCCAGCCGCACCCCGGCCGCCGCGGCGCCATCGAACCGGCCGTGCCCCAACCGGGCGCGAAGGGAGAATGCATGTCCATCCGCATGACGCGACGGCGGGTCGCGGTGGTGCTCGCCGTGGCGCTGCTCGTCGGCGGACTCGCCGGCGCCGTCGCGCTGCGCGCCGCCAAGCGCGCGAGCGACGAGGCCGCCGTCGCGCGGGGCGGCGCCGCCCGGGTTGCGCTCGAGTTCGCCGCAGCCGATCTCACCTACGTCCGCGACACCCCGCTTTCGCGATGGCTGCCGGTCTCGGGAACGCTCGAGCCGGTGCGCCAGGCGATCGTCAAGGCGAAGGTCGCGGGGGACGTCGCGGACCTGACGGTGCGCGAGGGCGATGCGGTGCGCGCGGGCCAGCGCCTCGCGCGCATCGATTCGGCCGATCTGAAGTCGCGCATTGCCGACCGGATGGGCGCGCTCGAGAGCGCACGTGCGCAACTGGCGCTCGCCGACAAGACGCGGTCGATGAACCTGCGGCTGCTGCACGACAGGTTCATCTCCCAGAGCGCATTCGACAGCACCGAGTCGAGCTTCGACGTCGCGCGCGGCAACGTCAAGTCTGCGGAGGCCCAGGTGCAGGTCGCGCAGAACGCGCTGCGCGACGCCGATGTCGTCGCGCCGCTGTCGGGCATGGTCGCCAGGCGGCAGGTGCAGCCCGGCGAGAAGGTTGCCGTCGAGGGGTCGCTGCTGACGATCGTCGACCTGAGCGACCTCGAGATGCAGGCGCTGGTGCCTGCGATCGACGTGCCGCAGCTTGCGCCCGGCATGCCGGTCGAGCTTTCGGTCGACGGCTTCGGTGGCCGGCGCTTCGCGGGTCGCGTGGACCGGATCAATCCGTCGACCGAGCCCGGCACGCGCGCGATCGTCGTCCACGTGAGCCTCCCGAACCCCGATGCGGCGCTGCGCGTGGGAATGTTCGCGACCGGCCGCATCGCGCTCGCGGCCACCGCGCCGGCGCCGACCCTTCGGGCGGGCGCCGTGCGCAACGAGGCCGGGCAATCGTACGTGTGGACGATCGAGGGCGGCAGGCTCGCTCGGCACGTCGTTTCCACCGGACGGCGCGACGAGACGAGCGGTCGCATCGAGATCAGCACGGCATTGCCGCCGGGGACGCCGGTGCTCGCCGCACGTTTCGACAACCTGAAGGACGGCGCGCCGGCGATCGTCAAGCCGGCGCGGTCGTAGCTCGCCATGTGGATCACCCGGACCTCGATCGACAATCCCGTCTTCGCGACGATGGTGATGATCGGCATCACCGTCCTCGGGCTGTTCTCCTACGCGCGCCTCAATGTCGAGCAGATGCCCGACGTGAGCCTGCCGTACGTGATGATCCTGACGCCCTACCCGGGCGCCGCGCCCGAGGCGGTCGAGAACGACGTGACCAAACCGGTCGAATATGCGGTGAACCAGGTGCCGGGCGTCAAGGAGATCCTGTCGAATTCGCTCGAAGGGCAGAGCCAGGTGTTCGTCCAGTTCCGCCTGTCGACCAACGTCGCGCAGGCGGTGCAGGACGTCCGCGACAAGCTGGCCCCGGTGCGCACGGCCTTCCCCAGGGACGTGAAGGACCCGCTGGTCAGCCGCGTCGACAACCAGAACAGCCAGCCGGTGGTCTCGCTGGCCGTCACGTCGCCGACCACCGGCCTGCGCGAGCTGACGTCGCTCACCGATCAGACGATCGTCAAGGCACTCGAGAACCTGCCCGGGGTCGCGCGCATCGACGTCAGCGGCCGCGTCGCACGCCAGATCCTGATCCAGGTCAGGCCCGAGGCGCTCGCCGCGCTCGGCATCGGGGTCGACCAGGTGATGAGTGCCATCCGCGACGCGAACCAGGACGTGCCGGCCGGCCGCATCAGCCGTGGCGCCCGCGACGAGGTCGTCCGGGTCGACGGCAAGATCAAGGACCCGTCGCAGTTCGGACGCATCGTCGTCGCCCAGCAGGGCGGTGGTGCGGTCTACCTGTCGCAGGTCGCCAACGTCATCGACGGCGAGAAGGATCCGGACTCGATCTCGCGAATCGACGGGCGCCCGGCGATCACGCTCGACATCCAGAAAGCCCAGGACGCGAACATCGTCGAGACCGGGCGCAACATCCGGACCGCCGTCGCCGCGCTGCGGGCGCGCCTGCCGTCCGACGTCGATCTGCGCATCACCTACTCGAACGCCGACGATGTCCAGAGCTCCGTCGACCGGGTCAAGAGCACGATCGTCGAGGGCGGCATGCTGACGGTGCTGATCGTGTTCCTGTTCCTCGGGAGCTGGCGCAGCACGATCATCACCGGGCTGACGCTTCCGCTGGCAGTCGTCGCGACATTCATCGCGCTCCATGCCTTCGGATTCACGCTGAACTTCCTGACGCTCATGGCGCTGTCGCTGACCATCGGGCTCCTGATCGACGATGCGATCGTCGTGCGCGAGAACATCGTGCGCCACCTGGCGCTGGGCAAGGACCACGTCACCGCGGCGCGGGAAGGTACCGAGGAGATCGGGCTCGCCGTCATGGCGACGACGTTCGCGATCGTCGCCGTGTTCGTGCCGATCGCGTTCATGAGCGGCGTCATCGGTCGCTTCTTCTTCCAGTTCGGGGTCACCGTCGCCGTCGCGGTGCTGGTGTCGCTGTTCGTCAGCTTCACGCTCGACCCGATGCTCTCGTCCCTGTGGCACGACCCGCAGGAGACCCGCTTCAGGCGCGCGCCCTGGATCGGAAGGCTGGTGGCGGGAATCCAGCGCCTGATCGACGGCGTGCACGCGGTCTATGCGGATGTCCTGCGCTGGGCGCTGGCTCATCGCAAGACGGTGCTCGCGATCGCGCTCGGCAGCTTCTTCGCGAGCTTCCTGATCGTCCCGCTGGTCGGCACCGAATTCATACCCGAGGTCGACCAGGGTTTCATCTCGCTGCGGCTCAACACCCCGGTCGGCTCGAGCCTCGAGTACACGAACGCCAAGGTCGCCGAAGCCGAGCAGGCCCTGAAGCGGTTCCCCGAGATCTCGATGGCGATGACGACGATCGGGACCGACGACGGGCGCAACTACGCGCGCGTCAACCTGAAGCTCACCGACCGCAGCAAGCGGGCGCTCTCGCAGAAGGATCTCGAGCGAGCGATCCGCAAGGCGCTGAAGCCGATCCCCGGGATCGATCTCGCGCTGGGTTACGACCGGCCGATCTGGTTCAACGTCCTCGGGCCCGATCCCGAAACGCTGTCCCGGCTCGCGCGCAGCTTCGCCGACCGGGTGGCCAAGGTGCCGGGCATCACCGACCTCGAGACCTCCGACAAGGCCGCCAATCCCGCGCTGTCGATCAGGCTGAACAACGACGCGGCCGCCGATCTCGGGATCACCGTCGGGCAGGTCGGGGCGACGATCCGCCCGCTGGTGGCCGGCGACACGATCAGCTACTGGCTGGCCCCCGACGGCCAGAACTACGAGGTCAACGTCCAGCTGCCGAAAAGCGACCGGCAGGTCGCCTCGGACATCGGGAACCTCTACCTGACGACGAACCGCCGCGGGCCCGACGGGCAGATGCGGATGGTGCCGCTGCGCCAGGTCGCCGACATCATCCCGTCGACGAGCCCGCAGATCATCAAGCGCGAGGACCTCGAGCGGCGCATCGGCATCTACGCCAATGCGGAAGGGCGACCATCGGGGGACGTCGGCTCCGACGTTCAGAAGGTCGCGAGCGCGATGCAGCTGCCGCCCGGCTACCGGCTGCAGGCTGCCGGTCAGCAGCAGGACATGCAGGATTCGTTCAGGGCCGCGCTGGCGGCGCTCGGGCTCGCCGTGATCTTCATCTACCTGATCCTCGCCTCCCAGTTCGCGAGCTTCACGCAGCCGCTGGCCATCATGGCGTCGCTGCCGTTCTCGCTGATCGGCGTGTTCCTCGCGCTGCTCGTGACGGGAACGACGCTCAATCTCTTTTCGATCATCGGCTTCATCATGCTGATGGGTCTCGTCACCAAGAACGCGATCCTGCTGGTCGATTTCGCCAACCGCTCGCGCCGCGCCGGCGCGAGCCTCGTCGACGCGCTGCTGGACGCGGGCCAGGTGCGGCTGCGCCCGATCCTGATGACCACGGCGGCGATGATCGGCGGCATGTTGCCGTTGGCGCTCGGCCTGGGTGACGGCGGCGAGCAGCAGGCGCCGATGGGACGCGCCATCATCGGCGGGGTCGTCACGTCGACGCTGCTGACGCTGGTCGTCGTGCCGGTGCTCTACGCCTACCTCGATGCGCTGCACGAGCGCCGGCTGCGCCGCAGCGCATCGCGCGCGGCCGTCCGGGGGCTGCCGGTCCCCGCTCGGGGCGCCGGCGATTGATCGCGGCCTGGTCCCGGAGTGCGGCGCGCGAGCCGGTGATACTGGTTGACCGTATAATTAAACGGCCGTACAGTTATATGCATGCCACGCCCCTCGCGAAACGTCGACGCGCTGCTGCTGAAGGCCGGGCGCGAGCTGTTCCCGCAGACGGGCGCCGCCGGGATGTCGGTGCGCAAGGTCGCCGAGCGCGCCGGTGTGAACCTCGGAATGTTCCACTACCACTTCGGGAACAAGGACGAGTTCGTCAGGCGTCTGCTCCAGCAGGTCTACGACGAGATGTTCGCGAACCTCGAGCTCGCGGCGAGCGCCGGTCCCGCCGCCGATGCGCTGCGCGCCGCTCTCTGCGTTCTCGGCCGGTTCGTGCGCGACCATGCGAGCCTGCTCCGGCGCCTGCTGATCGACGCGCTTTCCGGCGAACCTCAGGCCGGCGCGTTCCTGCGCGCGAACTTCCACCGGCATCTCGGGGTCATCCGGGCGCTGATCGAGGACGGACAGCGCGAAGGCGTGCTGAAGGCGATCGCGCCGGCGCAGGCGCTCGCCTTGCTGGCGGGAGGCGTCGCGGCGCCCCTGCTGGTTGCGGCCTCGTTGAGCGGGCGTGGCCTCGCGCGTCGCGACGTCGCGACGCGCTTCGCGAACGACGTCGCGACCGACGCAGCAATCGCCGAGCGCGCCGACTGTGCGCTGGCAGGGCTCGCTGCGGTCCCGGCCCGTACCGGCAGGAAGGAGCGCCACTGATCATGCGCCGCGAGACGTTCCCCGCACTCGCCGCGGCTGTCCTCGCGATCGCCGGCTGCAGTCCCGACCACGCGGCGAATTACTACCCGGGCTATGCCGAGGGCGAGTACGTGCGCGTCGCGTCGCCGCTTTCGGGCACCTTGACGCGCCTTGCGGTGGAGCGCGGCGCGAAGGTGGCGCAGGGCGCGCCGTTGTTCTCGCTCGAGGACGAGCAGGAGCGCGCGGCGCGAGCCGAAGCCGAAGCGCGGGTCCACCAGGCGCAGGCGACGCTGGCCGATCTCGAGAAGGGACGCAGGCCGCCCGAGGTCGCGGCGGTTCGCGCGCAGCTCGCGCAGGCGCAGGCGTCGCTGGCGCAGAGCGAGGCCGACCTCGCCCGCACGCGCAAGCTGGTCGCGGACAGGTTCCTTCCGCCCCAGCAACAGGATGCGGCCGTGGCGGCGCGCGATCGCGACCGGGCGCGGGTCGCCGAGCTCGATGCGCAGGTCCGCATCGCCAACCTGCCCGCGCGCGGCGACGCGATCGCCGCCGCGGTGGCCGAGGTCAGGGCGGCGAGCGACGCGCTCGCGCAGGCGCAATGGCGCATCGACCAGAAGTCGCAGGTGGCGCCGGCGGCGGGTCTGGTCGACGACACGCTCTACCGTCCCGGGGAGTGGGTCGCCGCGGGCGCTCCGGTCGTGTCGCTGCTCCCGCCAGGCAACGTGAAAGTCCGCTTCTTCGTCCCCGAAGCTCAGCTCGCGACGATCAAGGCCGGTGACGCGGTCAGCGTGCGCTGCGACGGCTGTGCGCAGGACATCGCCGCGCGCGTGCGCTTCATCTCCCCTCAGGCCGAGTACACGCCGCCGGTCATCTACAGCCGCGAAAGCCGCGCCAAGCTCGTCTATCTGGTCGAGGCGAGGCCCGATGTCCCGGACCCGACGCTGCATCCCGGGCTTCCGGTCGAGGTGATGCTGACGGGCGCTGCGCGATGACGATCCAGCCCTCACCCCAGTCCTCTCCCGCGGGCGGGAGAGGGAGCGCCGCGTCGTCCCCGCCACCCGCCGCCATCGACGTCCGCGGCCTCACCAAGCGCTACGGCGGCCGCGCGGTCGTCGACAACTTCTCGATTCGCGTCGAGCGAGGCCAGATCTTCGGCTTCCTGGGACCCAACGGCAGCGGCAAGACGACGACGATCCGCATGCTTTGCGGGCTGCTGACGCCCGACGAGGGCAGCGGAACCTGCCTCGGCTACGACCTGCGGCAGCAGGCCGAGGCGATCAAGTGCGAAGTCGGTTACATGACGCAGCGCTTCAGCCTCTACGAGGACCTGTCGATCCAGGAGAACCTCGATTTCGTAGCGCGCATGTACGGCGTTGCCCGGCGCAAGGAGGCTGTCGCGGCGACGCTCGAGCGGCTCGGCCTTACCGCAAGGCGCAGGCAGCTCGCGGGAACGCTGTCCGGCGGCTGGAAGCAGCGCCTGGCGCTTGCGAGCTGCACGCTGCACTCGCCGCGCCTGCTGCTGCTCGACGAACCGACGGCGGGCGTCGATCCCAAGGCCCGCCGCGATTTCTGGGAGCGGATCCACGATCTTGCCGCCGAGGGGATCACGGTGCTGGTCAGCACGCACTACATGGACGAGGCCGAACGCTGCCATCGACTGGCCTACATCGCTTTCGGCAAGCTGCTGGTCGACGGGACGGCGGACGAGGTGATCGAGCATTCCGGATTGGCGACCTGGGTGATCTCGGTGCGCGGAGCCGGCGGCGAGCGCGCGCTGGCGCTCCTGGCGCAGCAGCTGCGCGAGCGCCCGGAAGTCGACACGGTGATCCCCTTCGGCGTGACGTTGCGGGTGTCCGGGCGCGACGCCGAGGCGGTGTCGCGCGTGCTGCAGGACATGGCCGGACAGGGCGAATTCGGCGTGCTGCGCTCGCCGACCTCGCTCGAGGACGTGTTCGTCAGCCTGATGCAGGGGGCGCCCGACCGTGTCGACTGACGCCCGCGCCCCGCAGCCGACGGCGTTCTCGCTCGCCCGCGCCTGGGCGATCGCGCTCAAGGAATTCGTGCAGATGCGGCGTGACCGGCTGACATTCGCGATGATCGTCGGCGTTCCCATCCTTCAGGTCGTGCTGTTCGGGTATGCGATCAACATGGACCCGAAGGCACTTCCGACCGCGGTCGTCGACTACGACCGCAGCGAATTCACGCGCAGCATCGTGCAGGGACTTCGCAACACCGGCTATTTCGCGATCGACCGGACGCCGGCGTCGGAGTCCGGCGCCGACGAACTGCTCGACAGCGGCGACATCCAGTTCGCGATCGTCATTCCGGCCGGGTTCTCGAGGGCCCTGCTGCGCGGCGAGCATCCTGCGCTGCTGCTCGCGGCGGATGCGACCGACCCGTCCGCGGCCAGCAACGCAATCGCCGCGGTGTCGCAGGGCGGGGCCAGCGCGCTCGCGCACGACCTGACCGGGCCGCTCGCGCGACTGGCGCAGACCGCGGCGCCATTCACCGTCGACATCCAGCGGCGCTACAACGCCGAGGGCGTGACGCAGTACAACATCGTTCCCGGGCTGCTCGGCGTGATCCTGCAGATGACGATGGTGATGATGACGGCGTTTGCCGTGACCCGCGAGCGCGAGCGCGGGACATTCGAGAGTCTCCTCGCGACACCGGCACGCCCGCTGGAAGTGATGGTCGCGAAGATCGTGCCATACATCGCGGTCGGGTTGGTCCAGGCCGTCATCATCATGGCCGCGGCCAAGGTCCTGTTCGACGTTCCGATGATCGGCAGCCTGCCTCTGCTCGTTGCGGCCATGATGCTCTACATTGCCGCGCTGCTGGCCCTGGGATTCGCGATCTCGACGGTCGCCACGAATCAGCTGCAGGCGATGCAGATGACGTTCTTCTTCTTCCTCCCGTCGATGCTGCTGTCGGGCTTCATGTTTCCGTTCCGGGGGATGCCCGGATGGGCCCAATGGCTGGGCGAGATGTTCCCGCTGACGCACTTCCTGCGGATCGTTCGCGGCGTGCTGCTCAAGGGAAACGACGCGCAGCAGATCGCGCCCCATCTATGGCCGCTCGCTGCATTCCTCGCTGCAGTCGCGGCGATCGCGCTGCTCCGTTACCGGCGCACCCTCGATTGATTGCGATTAATTGGGGTCAGAGCTGCAATAAACCGCGGACGAGAGCGGTCATGCATGAGCATTGGGCATCGGTTTATTACAGCTCTGACCCCAATTAATCGCGGGGGGTTTGATACAATGACCCGCGGTCATTTGCGTCGAAGGCAACCGGACCATGGCGGCCCACGGAACCGGTCGCGCGGGCGCAGTGCCGAATCGCTCCAGCCAGGGACACCGCAATGAAGGCTTTCGACTACGAGCAGGCCCGCTACAACATGGTCGAGCAGCAGATCCGGCCGTGGGACGTGCTCGATCCGCGCGTGCTCGACCTCCTGTTCAAGGTCAGGCGCGAGGACTTCGTGCCGCCCGCATATCGCGCGCTCGCGTTCGCAGATCTCGAGCTGCCGCTGTCCGATCGCGCGCGGATGTGGACGCCGAAAATGGAAGCGCGGGTGCTGCAGGAACTCGCGCCCGCCGAGTCGGATCGCGTCCTCGAGATCGGCACCGGCAGCGGCTATTTCTGCGCGCTGCTGGCGAGCCTTGCCGCCCAGGTGACCAGCGTCGAAATCGATCCGGCGCTCGCTGCCGACGCGAGCGCCAGGCTCCAGCGCACGGGTCATTCCAACGCGCGCGTCGAGGTTGGCGATGGAGCCCGCGGCTACGGGAGCGACGCCTACGACGTGATCGTGCTGACCGGTTCGACGCCGATCCTTCCCGGGCGTTTCCTCGAGCAGCTGCTGCCGGGCGGCCGGGTGTTCGCGGTCGTGGGCGAGGTGCCGGTGATGAAGGCTCGCCTGATTCGCTGGAACGCGCCGGATTCGCATGCCACCATCGACCTGTTCGAGACCGTCGTCGCCCCGCTGGAGAACGCCGCGGCTCCGGCGCGGTTCGAGTTCTGACCGGCGTCGCCCGGTGACCCGCAAGGCAGACCCGACGATGCGCCAACCCTTTTCCGAGCCACCCCGATGATCCGACTGTCATCCGCCATCGCCGCATCGCTGCTCGCGTCGGTCCTGCATTGCGCGCCGGTCGCCGCCGAGGACCTGATCCAGGTCTATCAGGAAGCCGAGCGCAGCGACCCGACGCTCGCCGCTGCGCGCGCCACCTACCAGGCGACGAAGGAGGCGGTTCCGCAGGCGCGCGCGGGCCTGCTGCCGAACGTCAGCGTGACCGGCGCGGTGAACGCCAACAACTACGACGCGTCGATCCACAGCGATCCGCGCATCGACGTCAATCGCGGCTTCTGGTTCGGCGAGCTGACGGTCTCGGCTTCGCAGCCGCTGTACCGGAAAGCGAACCAGATCGCGCTGTCCGAGGCCGACAAGCAGGTCGAGCAGGCCGACTACACGCTCGAGGCTGCCAAGCAGGACCTGATGCTGCGCGTCGCGGGGGCGTATTTCGATGTCCTGCTCGCACAGTTCAACGTCGACCTCGCCGACAGCCAGAAGGCGGCCGTGTCCGAGCAGCTCGCGCAGGCGAAGCGCAACTTCGAGGTCGGCGTCGCGACGATCACCGACACCAACGAGGCCCAGGCCGCCTACGACGCGATCGTGGCGCAGGAAATATCGTCGAAGAACGATCTCGACAACAAGCGCACCGCGCTGCGCGCGATCATCGGGCGCAATCCGACCGACCTCAAGCCGCTGGGTCCGTCGTTCGAGCCGACGCTGCCGACGCCGGATTCCCTCGATTACTGGGTCGAGCGCGCCCTGTCCGACAACCTCGCGGTGAAGATCGCGCAGTACAACAGCGAAATCGCGGGCCTCGAGATCGAGCGGCAGCGTGCCGGGCACCTGCCGACCCTCGACCTCGTCGGCAGCTATGGCGCGCAGGCTTCGAACGGCACCGTGCAGCTCGGGGTGAGCAGCGACACGCGCCAGGCGATCATCGGGCTGGCGCTGACCGTCCCGCTCTACCAGGGCGGCTTCGTCGATTCGAGGGTGCGGCAGGCGATCGCGCTGCAGGACAACGCTCGCCAGAACCTCGAGCTCGCGCGGCGCAACGCGCTGTTCGGTGCGCAGACGGGGTTCAGCGGGGTCACCAGCGCCGCAGCGTCGGTCAAGGCGTTCGAGCAGGCGCTGGTCTCCGCGAAGTCCGCCTACGAATCGAACAAGACCGGGCAGGAGGTAGGCGTGCGCACCAACCTCGACGTCCTGAACACGCAGCAGAACGTGTTCCAGCGGCGGCGCGACCTCGCGCAGGCGTATTTCAATTATCTTCTCGGCGTCCTGCGCCTCAAGTCCGCGGTCGGCACGCTCTCGATCGACGATCTGCAGGACGTCAACCGCCGGCTCCAGGGCTGAGGCGCGCATCGGCGCAGGCGCGCCGCCCGCTCAGTCCGGCCCGCGATGGTCCGTGCCCGCTGCGCGGACGCCCGCCACTGCGATCCTCGGCGCGAGCCATGTCCACAGCCGGTCGGCGGCGCCGCGATGCGCGGCGATGAACGCTTCGGCGTTCTCGCGCATGCGCTCGCGCGTATTCGCATCGGCGAGCAGCCGCCCGGCGACGCTCACGAGTTCGTCGGCGTCGTGCACGCGCTGCGCGGCACCCGCGGCGACCGCCGCGTCGCTCGCCTGCGCGAAATTGAACGTGTGCGGACCGACCAGCGTCGGCGTGCCGGTGGCGATCGGCTCGATCAGGTTCTGTCCGCCCAGCGGCAGCAGGCTGCCGCCGACGAAAGCGACGTCGGCCGCGGCGTAGTAGGCGAACATCTCGCCCATCGAGTCCCCGAGCAGAATCCGCGCATCCGGCGGAACCGGCAGGCCGCTGCTGCGCCGTGCGTAGGGCACTCCCCGGTCGCGCAGCAGCGCGGCGACCGCGTCGAAGCGCTGCGGATGACGTGGAACGATGATGACCAGGGTGCGCGCCGGCAGCGTCGGACCCGCTCGCGCAAGAGCGTCGAGGACCAGCGCCTCCTCGCCGTCGCGGGTCGATCCGACGACCAGGACCGGCCGATCGCGCCCGATCGCCGATCGCAATTCGTCCCCCCGCTTTCGCAGCGCATCGGGGACGGGAACGTCGAACTTCAGGTTGCCGGTGACGGTCACCTCGCGCGCTCCCAGCGCGCGCAGGCGCTGCGCGTCCGCCTCGGCCTGCGCCGCGACACCGGCAAGGGATGCCAGCAGCGGGTGCGACAACGGCCCGATACGGGCGTAGCCGCGGGCGGAGCGCTCGGACAGGCGGGCGTTGACGAGGAACAGCGGCACTCCCGCGCGCGCCGCGGCGGCGGTCAGGTTCGGCCACAGCTCGGTTTCGACCAGCAATCCGGCGTCGGGCCGGAACCGCGCGAGGAAGCGACGGACGGCGAACGGGATGTCGTAGGGCAGCCACGCCTGCACGACGGCGTCGCCGTACAACGTGCGGCCGGCCTCGCGACCGGTCGCGGTCATGTGCGTCAGCAGTATCGAAGGCGGTGGATCGCAGCCGCGCAGGCGCAGAACCAGCGGCGCGATCGCACGCGTCTCGCCGGCCGACACGGCGTGAATCCAGACGAGCGCGCCCCGACCGTCGCGTCGCGACGCGTTCGCGTAGCGCCCGAAGCGCTCGCCGACGTGCATCCCGTATCCGGGCTCCCTTCGCGCGCGCCAGTACAGGCGCAACGGAAGCAGCGGCAGCACGAGCCACCACAGCAGCGTGTAGAGCCATCGCGCGAGGCGTGCCATCGTTCAGTCCGGTGCGCTGCGCAGCAACTGCCCGGCGGCCGCGAGCACGTCGTCGCACGCGGGCGGGTCGCCGGCACCGCCGAGGTCGCGCGCATGCGCACCGGTGCAGGCCACGCCGTGGCGCGCGGGATCGGTCGCGCAGAAGATCGCGAGCGTCGGCGTTCGCAACGCCGCGGACAGATGCGTGAAACCGGTGTCGACGCCGACGGCCAGGGAGGCCCTCGACAGCAGCGTCGCTGCCTGCGGCAGCGCGAGCCACGGGGGAACGGTTGCGCCGTCGAAGCCTTCGGCGAGCCGCTGGCTGCGCGCCTGTTCCCCGGCGTTGCCCCAGGGCAGTACGCTGGCGTAGCCCGCGCGTTCGCAATGCTCGATCAGCGCGCGCCAGTGCGCCTCGGGCCACAGCTTCTCGTCCCTGCTCGTCCCGTGGAGCATGACGACGTAAGGCCGATCGCGAATGGCCGTTGCGCCGGCGGGCGGGTGCAGGTTCCAGCGGGGCGCGTCGTCGACCTCGTAGCCGAGCGCCGCGGCCGCGAGGCGACGGCAGCGGGTGACGAAATGCAGGCCGCGGGGGATCCGGTGATGGACGTCATCGCCGAGGGTGGCGAGCGGCTCGCGTATGCTGGCTCGATCGAAGCCGTGACGCAGGCCGCGCGCCATCCGCGCGATCACCGCCCCCTTGACCTGCTCCTGGAGGTCCAGCACCGCGTCGTAGCGGGTCCGACGCAATGCGTGCGCGAAATCGCGCATCTCGCGCCACGTCGCGCGCGCCCCGAGGGCGCCGCGCCAGCCCCGCAGGTTGAAAGGTATGACCTCGCGCACGTCGAGACAAAGGCCGATCAGCGGGGCGAAGCCGGGCTCGGCGACCCAGTCGACGACGAACCCGGGCCGCTCGCGCCGGATGTCGGTCGCAACGGACAATGCGTAGACGATGTCGCCGAGCGACGAAGGGCGGATGACGAGTACCGCGCTCATCGGAGGGTCCCCGCGTCCGCACCCGCGCCGCGGGCCCGGGCGCGATTCGCGCCTTTGGACGGCCCGCCGCCGCTGCATTTCTGCGCGGAGCGGCAAACCACGTAAAATCGCGCCAGTTCTTCGAACACGGGGATTCTCGAACCTGCGGCCGCCGATGGGGCCGTGGACTCTGGACCGCCACGCATGCCCGGGCCTATTCCGATCTCGCTGGTAGTGATCACGCGCGATGCTCAGGACGACATCGCCGAATGTCTCGCGTCCACGCCGTTCGCGGCGGAGGCGCTGGTCGTCGACTCGGGCAGCGCGGATCATACCGTAGAAATCGCGCAACGATCGGGCGCGCGCGTCGTGTCCCATCCATGGCAGGGGTTCGGGCCGCAGAAGCAGTACGGGGTGCAGATGGCTGCCAACGACTGGGTGCTTTGCCTCGATGCCGACGAGCGCGTGTCACCCGAACTCGCGCGATCGGTCGAGTCGATGTTCTCGGGAAGGGAGCCGCCACTGGCGGCGTACGCGGTCGCGCGGCGCAACCGGTTCCTCGGGCGCTGGCTTGCCCACGGCGAGGGCTACCCGGACTGGACGACGCGGCTGTTCGACCGCCGCCGCGCGCGCTGGAGCGACGATCCGGTCCACGAACGCGTCATCGCCGATGGCCGCGTCGGGCGCGTCGAAGGCGACCTGATGCACGCGTCGGCCGAATCGATCGAGCGATACGTGGCCAAGCAGAACCGCTACACGACGCTGCAGGCCGACATGCTCCACGCACGCGGCGAGCGCAGCACTGCGCTCGCGATGGCAGCGGCCCCTGTCGCGCGGTTCCTCCGCTTCTACGTGCTCCGGCTCGGGTTTCTCGACGGTGCGGCGGGCTTCGCCCACATCGCGATCGGCGCGTTCGCGAGCTTCCTCAAGCACGCCAAGCTGCGTGCCCTCGACCAGACGCTGCGGCGCCCATGACCGCGAACGCGTTGAATCGACGGCGCGTCCTGGTGACCGGCGCGGCCGGCTTCATCGGCATGCATACGGCGCGCGCGCTGCTCGACGCGGGTGCGGAGGTCGTCGGCGTCGACAACTACGAGCCGTACTACGACGTGGCGCTCAAGCGGGCCCGCATCGGGCAGCTGACCGGCCGCCCGCGCTTCGCATTCGAGGCGGTCGACCTCGCCGACAAGACCGCCTGCGAGGCGCTGTTCGCGCGCGGCAGCTTCGCCTCGATCGTGCACCTGGCGGCGCAGCCGGGCGTGCGCCATTCGCTGGTCAATCCCGAGGCCTACCTGCGCAACAACCTGGTCGCGTTCGGGCACGTGCTCGAGGGTTGTCGCCACGCCTCGGTCGCGCATCTCGTCTACGCATCGTCGTCGTCGGTGTACGGTGCGAGCCACGCGCTGCCGTTCTCGGAGGACCAGCCGGTCGACCGGCCGGTGAGCCTCTACGCAGCGACCAAGAAGGCGAACGAGCTGATGGCGCACAGCTACAGCCACCTGTTCGGCCTGCCGACGACGGGACTGCGGTTCTTCACCGTCTACGGCCCCTGGGGCCGTCCCGACCAGGCGCCGATGCTCTTCACGCGGGCGATCCTCGGCGGCGCGCCGATCCAGGTGTTCAATTCGGGGAGGATGCAGCGCGATTTCACCTACGTCGACGACATCGTCGAAGGCGTCGTGCGCGTTCTCGACAAGCCGCCGCGGCGCGACGGGGATCGCGCGGCCTACGCGATCTACAACATCGGCAACCACCAGGCCGTCGAGCTCGACGAATTCATCGCGACGCTCGAGTGCCTGCTCGGCAGGCGTGCGATCCGCGACGACCAGCCGATGCAGCCCGGGGACGTGCCGGCGACGTTCGCGTCGATCGAGCGCCTGCAGGCTCTGACCGGCTTCGCGCCGCGCACGCCGCTGGTCGACGGCCTTGCGCGCTTCGTCGCCTGGTATCGCGACTACTATCGCAGCTGACATGATCCTCGTCACCGGCGGCGCCGGATTCATCGGTTCCAATTTCGTGCTCGACTGGCTCGCGGCGCATGACGAGCCCGTCGTCGATCTCGACAAGCTCACGTATGCGGGCAACCTGCGCAGCCTGGCGGGCCTTGCCGGCGATTCCCGGCACATGTTCGTGCGCGGCGACATCGGCGACGCCGATACGGTGAGCGCGCTGCTCGAGCAGCACCGCCCGCGGGCGATCGTGAACCTCGCCGCGGAGACGCACGTCGACCGCTCGATCCGCAGCCCGCGCGCCTTCGTGGACACCAATGTCGTCGGCACGTTCACGCTGCTCGAGTGCGCGCGGAAGTGGTGGGAGACGCTGCCTGCAGGCGAGCGCGCGGATTTCCGCTTCCTGCATGTTTCGACCGACGAGGTCTACGGCTCGCTGGGCCCCGCCGACCCTGCGTTCTGCGAGACGACGCCGTTCGCGCCGAACAGCCCCTATGCGGCATCGAAAGCTGCGTCCGACCACATGGTGCGCGCTTACCACCACACCTACGGCCTGCCTGCGCTGACGACCAACTGCTCGAACAACTACGGTCCGCGGCAGTTTCCCGAGAAGCTGATTCCGCTGATGATCGTCAACGCGCTCGCCGGCAAGCCGCTGCCGGTGTACGGGGACGGACAGAACGTTCGCGACTGGCTCTATGTCGGCGACCATTGCAGCGCGATCCGCGCGGTGCTCGCGCGCGGACGCCCCGGCGAGACCTACAATGTCGGAGGCGATGCGGAAACGCGGAACCTCGACGTCGTCCGGACGCTGTGCCGACTGCTGGCGGCGCGCATCTCCGGTCGCGATTTCGCCGCGCAGGTCGCGTTCGTCGCCGATCGGCCGGGGCACGACCGGCGCTACGCGATCGACGCGACGAAGATCCGCGGCGAGCTCGGCTGGACGCCCGCCGAGACCTTCGAGTCGGGACTGGCCAGGACCGTGGACTGGTACCTCGCCAACGGCGACTGGCTCGCCAGCGTGCAGAGCGACGAATACCGCAAGTGGATCGATCTGCAGTATGCGTGAGCGCGCGACTGCGGTCGGGGAAGGCAGGACGATGACGCGCAAGGGAATCATTCTCGCCGGGGGCTCGGGCACGCGCCTCCATCCGGTGACGCAGGTCGTGTCCAAGCAGCTGCTGCCGGTGTACGACAAGCCGATGATCTACTACCCGCTGTCGACGCTGATGCTCGCGGGCATCCGCGACATCCTGCTGATCTCGACACCCGAGGACACGCCGCGCTTCGCGCAACTGCTCGGCGACGGCAGCCGCTGGGGCCTGCATTTTTCCTACGCCGTCCAGCCCGCGCCCGAAGGGCTGGCGCAGGCGTTCGTCATCGGGCGCGATTTCATCGACGGCGGCCCGTCGGTGCTGGTGCTGGGCGACAACATCTTCTACGGGCACGACCTGCAGACGCAGCTCGAGCGCGCCAACGCCAGCGCGGACGGCGCCACGATCTTCACCTATCCGGTCGCCGACCCCGAGCGCTACGGCGTCGCGGAGTTCGATGCCGGCGGGCGCGTCGTGAGCCTCGAGGAGAAGCCGTCCGCGCCGAAGTCGCGCTACGCGGTGACGGGCCTGTATTTCTACGACAGCCGGGTCGTCGACATCGCGCGCGACCTCACGCCATCGGCGCGCGGCGAGCTCGAGATTACCGACGTCAACCGCCGCTACCTCGAATCGGGCGAGCTCGCATGCGAGGTCATGGGACGGGGGATGGCGTGGCTCGACACCGGCACGCACGAATCCCTGCTCGAGGCCTCCCAGTACATCGAAACGATCGAGCGCCGGCAGGGGCTGAAGATCGCCTGTCCGGAGGAGATCGCCTACCGGCAGGGCTACATCGGCGCCGAGGATCTGCGCCGGATCGGATCGGCAATGGCGAAGAGCGGCTACGGCCGCTACCTGCTGAGCCTGCTCGACGACCCGGTGTTGCGCTGATGCAGTTCACCCGCAGCGCGTTGCCCGATGTCGTGATCGTCGATCCGAAAGTGTTCGGGGACGCTCGCGGCTTCTTTTTCGAGAGCTGGAACCGGCGCGATTTCGCCGCCGCCGGGCTCGACGTCGATTTCGTGCAGGACAACCATTCGCGCTCGCTCCGCGGCGTGCTGCGCGGCCTGCATTACCAGATCGAGCATGCGCAGGGCAAGCTCGTGCGCGTGATCGAGGGCAGGGTGCTCGACGTGGCCGTCGACCTGCGACGCTCGTCGGCGACCTTCGGCCGGCACGTCGCGCTCGAGCTGTCAGCGGACGATCGCAGGATGCTCTACATCCCGCCGGGGTTCGCGCACGGGTTCATCGTCGTCTCGGAGGTCGCCGAGTTCCTCTACAAGACCACCGACTACTGGTATCCGGAGCACGAGCGCACGCTGCTGTGGAACGATCCGGCGCTGGGCATCGACTGGCCCGCAGGCGTGTCGCCGATGCTCGCGCCCAAGGACGTCGCCGGCAAGCCGCTCGCGCTGGCCGACGTCTACGCCTGATCGGCGGGCCCGCGACATGCCGGGCCGTCATTCCACCATCCCTCCGACCATCCTCGTCACCGGCGCCAGCGGCCAGCTCGGTCGCGAGCTCGCCGCAGCGCTCGCCGCGCACGGCAGCGTCGTCGCCTGCGATCGCGCGGCACTCGATCTCGCCGACGCCTCGCGGATCGTCCGCGTCGTCCGCGAGCTCGCGCCGCGGCTCATCGTCAACGCTGGCGCGTACACGGCGGTCGACCGCGCCGAGGGCGAGCGCGAGGCGGCGTTCGCGGTCAACGCGCAGGCGCCGGGGGTCCTCGCCGAGGAAGCGCGGCGCAGCGGCGCGGTGCTGATCCATTATTCGACCGACTACGTGTTCGACGGGACGGCGACCCTGCCCTACGCCGAGGCGGCGGCCCCCAATCCGCTGAACGTCTACGGCGAGAGCAAGCTCGACGGCGAGCGCGCAGTTGCGGCGGCGGGCGCGCACGCGCTGACGTTTCGCACCAGCTGGGTCTACTCGCTGCACGGCAGGAATTTCCTGACGACGATCAGGAGGCTCGCCGCCGAGCGCGACGAGCTTCGCATCGTCTCGGACCAGGTCGGGGTTCCGAACTGGAGTCGAGCGCTGGCCGCGGCGACCTCGACGCTCGTCGGTCGCGGCCTCGCGTATCTCGCCGAGCGCGCCGGGCTCTACCATCTGTCGGCGCAGGGCGCGACGACGTGGTACGAATTCGCGCAAGCGATCGTCGGCGACACCGCGCGTCCGCGTGTCGTGCCGATCACGACCGCCGAATATCCGACGCCGGCGCGCCGGCCGGCGTACGCCGTGCTCGACACGCGGCGCTTCGCCGACGCGTTCGGCTTGACGATGCCGCACTGGCGCGAGCAGCTGAACATTTGCCTGCAAAGTCCGCCGGAACCGCCGAGGGTTTGAAAGGTCCACCCGAGTGGCGGCGCCGGGCATCGCGGGTGTCGGCGGATTCCCTGCGTCATTCGTTGTACGCTCACCGCCTCTAGACCATTCACGCTGTCGTCATTCGACGACGCGCGTGCCCAGGGAGAGATGCATGTCCCCGTCGTTGTCGAACAACCGGCGCAAGCTCGTCGCGGCGGGTGCCGCAGTCGCGGTGTCGCTGCTCGCGACCTTGCCGGCGTCTTTCGCCGCGCCGATCACTGCGGTCCCGCCTGCCGACTACCAGCCACCGATCGTCCGGAAGACCGCAGCGACCGAGCTGCTGCTGCCCGTGGGCGCGCAGTCGCTGCGGATCGCGCTGCCCGCGCCTTCGGAGGCCGAACTCGCGCCGCTGCGGTCGAAGAACGCGGCGACACCCGGGCAGAGCCGCATGGCTGTCGCCAAGGCACTGGCGATCGCCCTGCCTCGCGACGTTCCCGACGCAGCGCGCAGCGTCGCACTCGATTCGCTGGCGTGGCAGTCGCTGTCCGATGGAAGCCGCGCCGCGCGCATCGACATCGCGTCGGCCGGCGCCGCGGCGCTGCGCGTCGCACTCAGCCTGCAGCAGACCGACACCGGCGTGTCGTTCCGCTTCGCAGGCAACGGCGCGCAGGCGCAGGTCTTCGGGCCGATTCCCGGGAATGCGATCGCTGCCGACACCACGCGTTTCGGGATGTTCTGGTCGCCGGTGCTCGAAGGCGACACCGCGTCCATCGAGATCCAGGCCGAGGCGGGCGTCAGCGTGCAGGGACTCGTGCTGGGCATCGTGAAGCTGTCGCACCAGGTCATCGCGCCGGCCAATCTTCGCAAGCTGAGCGCGAAGGACCTGCTGCAGATCGGTTCTGCAGACGGGTGCGAGATCGACGTCGCCTGCGTCACCCCGCCGTCGCCGGCGCTCGCCGATGCAGCCAGGGCCGTGGCGGAGATGGATTTCACGCAGGAGGACGGCTACGGCTATCTGTGCACCGGTCAGCTCCTCAACGATTCGATCACGAGCAACACGCCCTATTTCTTCACTGCCGACCATTGCATCGACTCCGCGATGGCGGCGCGCACGCTGAATACCTACTGGTTCTTCCAGGCTGCGACCTGCGGCAGCACGCTCGTGCCGCCGTATGTCCAGCTGACCGCGGGCGCCGCGCTCCTCGCTCGCAGCGAGGACTGGGACTGGGCGCTGGTGCGCCTCAACGAGAATCCGCCCGCCGGATCGCGGTTTTCGGCGTGGCGCGCCGAGCCGATCCCCGTCGGGGCGTTCGCCTCGGTGCTGCACCACCCCGAAGGCGACCTCCTCAAGTGGAGCCAGGGGACGACACTGACTTACGACGACTACTCGGACGGGTCGAGCTTCGCACAGGTGATCTACAGCCAAGGGTCGACCGAGCCCGGGTCGAGCGGTGCCGGACTCCTGACGTATTTTGCGACCGGCGGCTGGTACGAACTGCGCGGCGGTCTCTACGCAGGTTCGGCGTCCTGCAGCTACAAGAGCGGCACCGACGACTATTCGCGCCTCGACAACATGCTGCCGCTGACGCGCCAGTACCTGACGCCGGGCACGGGCAGCGGTGCACCGGAGGCCGTCGTCGTCGAGTACTACAACGCCGGTCTCGCCCACTACTTCATGACCTCGAGCCCGACCGAGATCGCAGACCTCGACGGCGGCGTGCATCCGGGCTGGGAGCGAACCGGGCTCCGTTTCCTCGCCTACGACTCGCAGGTCGCCGGCACGAATCCCGTGTGCAGGTTCTACCGGACCCCCGGCTACGGCGATTCGCACTTCTATTCCGCGAGCCCTGCCGAGTGCCAGGCGGTCATCGACAACCCCGTCAAGTACCCGGGGTGGACCTACGAGAGCCCCAACGTGTTCTACATCGCGCTGCCCGATCCGGCGACCGGGGCGTGTCCGTCGGGCGACGTTCCGGTGTGGCGCTTCTTCAATCAGACCACGACCAATCACCGCTACACGACCGACCATGCGATCCGTGACCAGATGCGCGCGGATCCGGCGACGTGGGTTGCGGAGGGCTACGGCCCCGACCAGGTGATCATGTGCTCGCCGGTCGGCAGCTGACTGGAGAGTGGTGCATAGCGGGATCCGGAAAAATGGGGTCGGGAAAAATGGGGTCAGAGCTCATTTCTACGAAATGAGCTCTGACCCCATTTTTCCCGACCCCATTTTCGGGGTGGCGGGGTGAGCAGCGGCGCTCAGCGCAGGCCGGCAGCGTAATCGGCCAGCGCCTTCATCTGTGCATCGGTCAGCTTCATCGCGATCGTGTGCATGATCGCGCCATTGACGTCCTTGCCGGCTGGGTCGGCGCCGCGGGCGCCCGACTGGAATGCCTTCAGCTGCGCGTACGTGTAGTCGGCGAACTGGCCGGAAAGCCGCGGGTAGTTCCTCGGAATGCCCGCGCCGTCCGGAGAATGGCACGCGGCACACGCGGGGGCGCCAGTCTCGGCGTCGCCGCCGCGCCATAGCTGCTGGCCCGCCTTGACGAGCGCGATGTCCCTGGACGCCTGGCCCTTGACCTTCTGCTGCGAGTAGTAGACGCCGAGTGCGGTCATGTCGGCATCGGAAAGCGTTGCGGCCATCGCCTGCATCGTCGCGTTGACGCGGATGCCGGCCTTGAAGTGTGCGAGTTGGAGGGTGATATAGTCGGCACCCTGCGCGGCCAGGTTCGGATTCGCGGACGAGACGCTGTTGCCGTCGGCGCCATGACAGGCGGCGCACACTTGGGTCGCGGTCTGCTGCGCTTTCTTGAGATCCGGCGCAGGCGCGGCGCGCGGGGCCTCCTGGGCGGATGCTGCGACGGCGTAGAACGCTGCCGCCGCAATCACGGCGCAGAGCCGGTTGCGGGTCATGTCGGAAGGCTCCATATCCAAAGTTCGATGCGTTGCGTGGAACGCCGCGAAGCCGACCGGTGTGCCGGCTCATGCGACGATTGCAGATGAACAAACCATCTATTGTATCGGAGTCGGCAAGCGCGGCCAAAGCCGTCGGCGTCGCGGATGCGAGGCGCGCCCCGACCCCGCTGGTGGGGGCGGTGTTCGAGACGGGGGCTGCCGCGGCGTGGCAGCTTCCGAAGGACGGGGTGGCGGAGATCGCATTCGCCGGGCGGTCGAACTCCGGCAAGTCGAGCGTGATCAATGCTCTCGCAAGGCAGACGCGGCTGGCTTTTTCGAGCCGGACGCCGGGCCGCACGCAGCTGATCAACTTCTTCCGGCTGCGGGGTGGCGCCCTCGCCGCCGACCTGCCCGGCTACGGCTATGCCGCGGTGCCCCGGGCCCTCAAGAAGGACTGGCAGGAATTCCTGTGGTCCTACGTCACGACCCGGACCGCGCTGGTCGGCCTGGTGCTGGTCGTCGATGCCCGCCACGGTTTGCGCACGATGGACGAGCAGCTGCTCGGCGGGTTCCTGCCGTCGGGGCGCCCACTGCTGATCCTGGCCACCAAGATCGACAAGCTCAACCAGGCGGCGCGCAAAGCCGCGGTGGTTGCGATCCGGAACCGCTTGGGCGAAGTGTTCCCCGAGCGCGCATCCGCCGTCCGCGTCATACCGTTCTCGGTGCCTTCGCGGCTCGGCATCGAGGAAGCCGACGCGACGATCGCGCCCTGGATCGCTTGACGCGGCGTGGTTGCGGCGAACAGGATAAGAAAGAGGCCCCGCGGTCAAGGGGAGTGACGCGGGGCCTCGAAACGCCCGCCCCGGCATCGAACCGGGGCGGGCACCCGCTCAGGGAGGAAAGCGGGAGACGTTGACCGTCTGCAAGATCAGACCGCGACCGATTTCACGAGTTCCATTGTCGACCACCGAAGATTCGAGCCATCGATGAGCTACATGTTGACGGGACGATTCCCCGGAAAACGAATGCGGCGTATGCGCCGGGACGATTTTTCCCGCCGGCTGATGCGCGAGACGCGGCTCACCGCCGACGATTTCATCTATCCGGTGTTCGTCTGCGACGGCAACCGGCGGGCCGAGCCCGTGGCGTCGTTGCCGGGCGTGTCGCGGAAGTCGATCGACCTGTTGCTAGAGGAGGCCGGGCGCTGCGTGGATCTCGGGGTGCCGGCCATCGCGCTGTTCCCTGTGATTCCGGCCGAGGACAAATCGGAGGACGCGGCCGCCGCCTGGGACGACGACGGGCTGGTTCCGCGCGCCGTGCGTGCGCTGAAAGAGCGGTTCCCGTCGCTAGGCGTCATGACCGACATTGCGCTCGATCCCTACACCAGCCATGGGCAGGACGGTCTCATCGACCCGTCGGGCTACGTGATGAACGACGCGACCGTCGACGCGCTTGTCCGCCAGGCGCTTTGCCACGCCGCCGCCGGCGTCGACATCGTTGCGCCCTCCGACATGATGGACGGTCGCATCGGCGCCTTGCGCGAAGCCCTCGACGCTGCCGGGCGCATACAGACGCGCATCCTCGCCTACTCCGCGAAGTATGCGTCGTCGTTCTACGGACCGTTTCGCGATGCCGTGGGTTCCGCCGCGAATCTCCGCGGAGGCGACAAGTACACCTACCAGATGGATCCCGCGAACAGCGACGAGGCGCTGTGGGAGACCTGGCTCGACATCGACGAGGGCGCGGACATGGTGATGGTCAAGCCGGGGCTTCCTTATCTCGATATCGTGCGCCGCGTGAAAGACGCGTTCGGCATGCCGACCGCCGTCTACCAGGTGTCGGGCGAGTACGCGATGCTGAAAGCCGCGGCGCAGGCCGGGTGGCTGGACGAGCGGGCCTGCGTGCTGGAGGCGCTCGTCGGCATGAAGCGCGCGGGCGCCGACGCGATCCTCACCTACTTCGCGCTCGACGCGGCGCAGTGGCTGCGCGAAGGCTGAGCGCATTGCGCACACCGCCGATTCGCAGCGCAGCGAGCCGCGCAGCGTTCGGGCAGCGGTCGGGCAGCGGTCCGGGCAGCGGTCCGGCAACGGTCGGGGCATGCGCGCGGCGCCCGTGGCAGTGCCTGCCGTCGCGGGTGGGGTGGCGAGCGAGCCCCACAGGGACGTCTCCTGCAGGCTGTCCTCGAGCGACGCCACACCGGGACCCGCCGGCAGGCGTTTACGGACTTCGGGCGCTGCGCGCATGCCCCGACCGTTGCCCATTGGCAGGAAGAAGCGTGGCGCCGGGCGCGAGGAAGCGCGGCACGGGCGCGAGGAAGTGCGGCACCGGGCGCGAGGAAGTGCGGCACCGGGCGCGAGGAAGTGCGGCACCGGGCGCGAGGAAGTGCCGCGGCGTCCGCGAGGAAACGAATTGACCGCGTCCGGAGGACGCCGCCGTACGCGCACCGCGGTCACGCCTTCAGCAGATCCGCGACCGCGTCTGCATCGAGCCGCAGCTCTTCGCGCCCCTGCCGGTCGCGGCGCGGACGCTGGCGCGCCATCGCCGTCGTGCGCACGATCAGGCGCAGGCCCGCCGAAGGTGCGTCGACATGGAGCTCCGCCGCCGCGCGCGGCGATTCCCGGGCCGCGCGATAGGCGACGCCTCGATTGATCAGCGCGAGCTCGACCGCCTTGGCGTCATCCGCGACGAGCTCGATCCGGATGTCGCTGTGCTCGCCCGCCCAGCCGGCGGCGACTCCGCCCGTCAGCACCGGCTCGAATGAAGCGAGATCCCGCATCCAGCGCAGCGCCTCCGCGCGTTGCCGCCGCAGCGAGGCGGCGTGCGCCTCGCCACCGAAAAGCGCCTGGTGCGCGATCAGCGCCGTCTGGATTTCGTCGTCGCCGGGAAGGGCGCAGTTCTCCGCCAGCATCAGCTGTCGCGCCGCCTTGCGCTTGGCGAGCGACCAGTCGGCCAGCCCATGCTCGACGATGAACCGGGCCGCAAGGTCGGCGATCCTCGCGCGATTCTCCAGCTCGCGGTTCGCGGGCTCCGAGCGCGGCGCCCGGCCGGCGTTCGCTGCGTATCCGCGGCTGCCCATCAGAACAGCTGGTTGCGCACGTCGTGCGTGGGCCCGGGCGCCGCACCCGGGACCGCGGCGGGGGCGAGGGCGTCCTGAGAGCGGCGCGGGGTGAACTCGGCCATGAACCAGTCGGACAGCGTGGAGGAGTCGTCGCGCAGCCCGGTGTTGGGGTTGATTGGCACCGACACGACGCCCGCCGGCGGCGTGGGCAGGTCCTGGGGCACGCCCTTGAGGGCGCGCTGCATGTACGACATCCAGATCGGCAGCGCCGCACGCGCGCCGGTCTCGGCGGTCCCGAGGGTCTTGGGCTGGTCGTAACCGATCCACGCGATGCCGACCTTCGCCATGTCGTAGCCGCAGAACCACGCGTCGACGTCCTCGTTGGTCGTCCCGGTCTTGCCCGCGAGGTCGCTGCGCTTGAGTTCCATCGCTCTTGCGCCGGTCCCGTAGGTCACCACGTCATGGAGCAGCGAGTTCATGATGAACGCGTTGCGAGGATCGATCGCCTGCTCGGCGTCCTTGCCTGCGACGGCGGGCTTGGCTTCGGACAGCAGGTTGTCATGGCTGTCGGTGATCCTGTCGATCAGGTAGGGGGTGATGCGGTAGCCGCCATTGGCGAACACCGAGTAGGCCGTCGCCATCTGCATCGGCGTCGCGGAGCCCGCGCCGAGGCCCATCGTCAGGTAGGCCGGGTGCAGCTTGGGGTCGAAGCCGAAGCGCGCGATGTAATCCTGTGCGTATTGAGGCCCGATCGCCTGCAGGATCCGGATCGTGACCAGGTTCTTGGACTTGGCGAGCGCCATGCGCAGGCGCATCGGGCCCTCGAACTTGCCGTCGTAGTTCTTGGGCTCCCAGGCTTCGCCACCGGCCTGGTCGGCGGGAACGAAGAACGGCGCGTCGTTGATGACCGTCGCCGGCGTGAAGCCCTTTTCGAGCGCCGCCGAATAGATGAACGGCTTGAACGAGGACCCCGGTTGCCTGAAGGCCTGGGTCACGTGATTGAACTCGTTGCGCGCGAAATCGAAGCCGCCGACCAGCGCAAGGATCGCACCGTCCTGCGGACGCACCGATACGAACGCCCCCTCGGCGAGGGGTATCTGGGTGATCGCGTAATGCCCGTTGTCGTCGCGGCTCACCCGCACGATGGCGCCCGGGCGGATGCGCTGGTTGACGGGGGTCCTGTCCGACAGCGCGCGCTGGGCGAACTTGAGGCCCGGACCCGACACGATGGCCTGGTCGCCGTCGGCCAGCACGGCGCGCACCTCCCGGGGGGTCGCCTCCAGGACCACCGCAGCCAGGATGTTGTCGCTGTCGGGGTGGTCCTGGAACACCCGGTCGAGCACGGGTTCCTGTTCGGCCGCATCGGACGGGAGATTGACGAAACCCTCCGGGCCGCGGTAGCCGTGGCGCTGGTCGTAATCGACGAGCCCGCGCCGGACCGCGGAGTAGGCGGCATCCTGGTCCGCGCGACGGATCGTCGTCCAGACGGTGATCCCGCGCGTGTAGGCCTCGTCGCCGTAGGCATCGAAGACGACCTGCCGTGCCATTTCGGCCACGTACTCGGCGTGGATCGCGATCGGTTCGCGCGAGTTCTGCCGGACGCGCAGTGGCGCGTTTTGTGCTTCGTGCCATTGGTCGTCCGTGATGTAGCGAAGATCATGCATGCGCCTCAGGACATACTGCTGACGGATCCTGGCCCGGCGCGGGTTGGTGATCGGGTTGTACGCCGACGGCGCCTTGGGCAGGCCCGCGAGCATCGCGGCTTCGGGGATCGTGATCTCCTCGAGCGGCGTGCCGAAGTAGATCTGGGACGCCGCCGCGAAGCCGTAGGCGCGCTGCCCGAGGTAGATCTGGTTGATGTAGAGCTCGAGGATCTCGTCCTTGGTGAAGTTGGCTTCGATCTTCCAGGCGAGCAGGGCTTCGCGGAGCTTCCGCGACATCGTCTTCTCGCGGGTAAGGAAGAAATTGCGGGCGACCTGCATCGTAATGGTGCCGGCGCCCTGCTGGGTGGCGCCGGCGGTCAGGTTGGACAAGGCGGCGCGCAGGACACTCAAATAGTCGACACCGCCGTGTTGATAGAAACGCTCGTCCTCAGCGGCCAAAATGGCGTGTTTCATGACATCCGGGACTTCGCCGATGCGGATGATCGCCCGCCGTTCCTCCCCGAATTCCCCGAGCAGGTCCCCGTCGGCCGAGAGGACCCGCAGGGGCACTTTTGGTTGGTAATCGGCAAGGGCGTCGAGGGGGGGGAGCGTCGGCCACAGCAGGGCCAGGACGAAGCCTCCCAAGAGGGCGCCGACGATGGCGAGGCCGGCGGCGACCGACCCGATATACAGTATCCAGCGCTTTAGCACGACGGAATAAAACTTACGTTTGGGGCGGGGGCTACCGCCCGATTATAGGCGTGCATGCAACACTCGCACGCGAAAAAGGAAACAATTTGACAACAGTGATACTTGCTGCCAGAGTTTAATGTAGATTATCAGCAACAGGCCCACTACCGCCATGCTTGCCGAAAACCTCTCGTCCGTCGCGGACTTGTTCAAAACCAAGTCCCCCGTGCTCCTGGGCGTCGACATCGCCTCGACGTCAATCAAGCTTGTCGAACTCGCCGACGCCGGCAAGGGCCTCTACCGGCTCGAACGCTACGTCATCGAGCCGCTGTCCAAGGACGTCGTGACCGACGGCAACATCGTCAACGTCGAGGCGGCCGGGGAGGCGCTCGGGCGGGCCTGGAAGCGCCTCGGCAGCCGCAACCGGAACGTCGCCCTGGCCCTCCCGGCTGCGATGGTCATCACCAAGAAGATCATCGTCGCCGCCGGCCAGCGGGAGGAGGACCTTGAGCTGACGGTCGAGGCCGAGGCCAACCAATATATCCCGTTCGCACTCGACGAGGTCAACCTCGATTTCCAGACGCTCGGTCCCGCACCCAACAATCCGGACGAGGTCGAGGTCCTGATCGCCGCGTCGCGCAAGGAGAAGGTCGAGGACCGGGTCGCGGTCGCCGAAACGGCGGGCCTCAAGGTGCGCATCCTCGACGTCGAGTCCTACGCGACCCAGGAGGCGTTCCGCCTGATCGCGCCTTCGCTGCCCGCGAACGGCCGCGACCAGAACATCGCGCTGGTCGACATCGGCGCGCACGTCACCCACTTCTACGTCCTTCGCAACAACCAGATCCTATTCTCGCGCGACCAGGCTTTCGGCGGCAATCAGCTGACACAGGACATCCAGCGCGCATTCAACCTGTCACCCGACGAAGCCGAGTCCGCCCGCAAGAACCAGGGCCTGCCCGAGAACTACGACCGCGATGTCCTGCAGCCGTTCATGGAATCGCTGGCGCTCGAGGTGACCCGCGCCCTGCAGTTCTTCTTCACATCGACATCCTACAACCAGGTCGACCAGATCGTGCTGGCAGGCGGCTGCGCGTTGTTGCCCGGGCTCGACGAGCTGGTGGCGAAGCGCGCCGGGGTGGCGGCGCTCGTCGCCAATCCGTTCGCGTCGATGCAGTCGTCGGACCGGATCCGGCCGCGGCAACTCGCCCAGGAGGCGCCGATGCTGATGATCGCGACCGGGCTCGCCATGCGCAGTTTCGAATAGGAACCGGGCCATGCGCATCAACCTGCTGCCCCATCGCGAGCAAGCGCGGCAAGCCCGCCAGCGCCAGTTCGTCACGCTGGTGGTCCTGCTCGCTGTCGTGAGCCTCGCGATCGTCGGGTTGGTGCATGCGATCTTCGTCGCGCAGATCGACAACCAGATCTCCCGCAACACCCTGCTCAAGACCGAGATCGCCAAGCTCGACGCGCAGATCAGGGAGATCGACAAGCTGCGCGACCAGATCGCACAGGTGCTGGCGCGCAAGCAGGTGGTCGAGACCCTGCAGGCCAACCGCAACGAGGCGGTGCACCTGCTCGACCAGCTGGTCCGCCAGTTGCCCGACGGCACCTATCTCAGATCGGTGCAGCAGAGCGGGGCGAAGGTGACGATCGTCGGCTACGCCCAATCGAACGCGCGCGTCTCGACGCTGATGCGCAACATCGACTCTTCGCCGTGGCTCGAGAAGGCCGAGCTGGTCGAGGTGAGGCTCGTGACGCTGCCGGCCCAGGGCAGGACCGAGGCGACGCACGTCAACCAGTTCACGCTGACTTTCATGATCAAGCGTGCGACACCCGCGCCGATCCCGCATGCGCCGGGAGCGCCGGCCGCCAAGGGAGCCTAGGCATGACGCTCGACGATTTCCGCCGGCTGAATCTGCGCGAGGTTGGCAAGTGGCCGCTCGTGCCCAGGATCGTCATCCTCGCCCTGCTCGTCGTGGCCATTCTCACCCTCGGTGCGTACTTCGACTGGAAGGGGCAGTGGGATGCGCTGACCGCGGCCCAGCACGACGAGGTCCGCCTGAAGGCGCAGTACAGCGAGAAGAAGGCCAAGGCCATCAACTACGACCTGTACGTCCAGCAGCTCGCCGAAGTCGACCAGGCGTTCGGCGCGCTGGTCAAGCAGCTGCCCAACAAGTCCGAGATCGACGCGCTGCTGACCGACATCAACCAGGCGGGGCTGGGCCGCGGCCTGCAGTTCGACCTGTTCAGGCCGGCGCCGCAGGAGAACATGGCCGACTTCTACGCCGAGCTGCCGATCAACATCAAGATCACCGGCAACTACCACGACATCGGCGCGTTCGCGAGTGACGTCGCGGCGCTGCCGCGCATCGTCACGCTGAACGACCTCTCCATCGCCAACAATGGGGGAACGCTCAGCATGGAGGCCGTCGCCAAGACCTTCCGCTATCTCGACGAGAACGAGATGGCGAAGCAGCGCGCGCTGGCCAAGGACAAGGGGCGCAGGAAATGAGACGTGCCGCGATAGCTGCCGCCGCCGTGGCCGCGCTGCTGGTCGCCGGCTGTGGCGGGGAATCCCACCAGGACCTGCGTGACTGGATGGCCGCGCAGGGCAAGGGCATGCGCGGCCACCTCGATCCGATTCCGCAGATCAAGCCCTACGAGCCTTTCGCCTACAACGATTTCGATCTTCCCGACCCGTTCAAGCCGCGCAAGATCGAACCGGCCAAGGGTGACAACGCGAACAAGCTCGCCCCCGATCTGACGCGGCGCAAGGAGCCGCTCGAGTCCTACCCGCTGGAGTCGCTGTCGATGGTCGGGACGATCGAGAAGGGCAAGACGCGCTATGCGCTCGTGAAGGCCCCCGGGCGGGACATCTACCAGGTGCGCCAGGGCAATCACATCGGACAGGATTACGGCGTGATCACCGCGATCACCGACTCCGAGATCGATCTCAAGGAACTCGTGCAGGACGGCTCGGGAGATTGGTCCGAGCGCTCCAGCACGCTGAATTTGCTGCAGGCTGACCAGAATACACAGGAGAAGAAATGAACGCCTATCGCGTCGGTCACCGGGTGGGCTGGGGAGGTCGTTCCGCCTGGAGCACGTGGATCGCCCGCATCGCCGGGTTTCTCGCGCTCGCCGTGGCCGGCGCCGCGCTCGCCCAATCCGGCAACAGCATCGACCAGGTCGCGGTGACGCGTGGCGCATCCGGCAACACGGTCGTCCGCTTCACTCTGAAGTCGCCCCCGGCCAATCCTCCGGCCGGATTCGCGGTCGTCAGCCCGCCGCGGATCGCCCTCGACTTCATGAACACGACCAATGCGACGTCGAGCAACCAGCGCGCCGTCGACGATCCCGCGCTGCGCAGCCTGCAGTTCGTCGAGGCCGGCGGGCGCACGCGCGTCGTTTTCAACCTCAACAAGCCGCAGACCTTCCAGACCAGCGTCGAAGGCAACGTGGTGCTCGTGACGCTGGCCGACAGCGGAGCTGCGTCGGCGCAGGCGGGGGGCGAGCAAGTCCAGCGCTTCGCCCAGGCCGCGGCAGTCGACCAGCAGCATGCGCTGCGCGACGTCGATTTCCGGCGCGGCAGGAACGGCGAAGGCCGCGTCATCGTCGATCTCTCGGACAGCAGCACCGGCATCGACATTCGGCAGCAGGGCCGGCGGCTGATCGTCGATTTCCGCAAGACGGCGGTGCCGAAGAACCTCGAGCGCCGGATGGACGTGGGTGACTTCAACACGCCGGTCGTGACCGTCGACACGTTCCCGCAGAACGGCGACGCGCGGATGGTGATCGAGCCCAAGGGCATCTGGGAATACTCCGCCTACCAGGCCGACAACCGCTTCATCGTCGAGGTGAAGCCGATCCAGGACGACCCGAACAAGCTCGTCCAGGGCAGCCGCGCCGGCTACAAGGGCGAGAAGCTGTCGCTCAACTTCCAGAACATCGAAGTGCGCTCGGTGCTGCAGGTGATCGCCGACTTCACCGGCCTCAACATCGTCACCAGCGACACGGTGACCGGGAACCTGACGCTGCGGCTGAAGGACGTGCCCTGGGACCAGGCGCTCGACATCATCATGCAGACGAAGGGCCTCGACATGCGCAAGAACGGCAACATCGTTCTGATCGCGCCCCGCGAGGAACTCGCGCTGAAGGAGAAGCAGCAGCTCGAAGCGCAGGCGCAGATCAATGATCTCGAGCCGCTGCAGACCGAGACCTTCCAACTCAATTACGCCAAGGCCTCGGACATCCTGAACATCATCAACTCGGGCAGGCCCGGCGCGGCGGCGGCGGACACCGGCGGGCGCTTCCTGTCCAAGCGCGGCAGCGCCTTCGTCGATCCGCGCACCAACATCCTGTTCGTCACCGACATCGCGAGCCGGCTCGAGGAGGTGCGCAGGGTGATCCGGCAGGTCGACACCGCGGTGCGCCAGGTGCTGATCGAGGCGCGCATCGTCATCGCCGACGATTCGTTCAGCCGCCAGCTCGGCGTGCGCTTCGGCGAGCAGACCGGGGCGACGGTGTTCGGCCGCCGCTATTCGCTCGGCAGCGGCGGATCGCTGGCGACGACGCCGGTCGTCTCGCTGGGCAGCGGCGCAGGCGGCACGCTGACGCGCACGACCAACACGCAGACGCCGTTCGAGCTCGCCTCGGGCATCGCTTCGGCCGGGTATTCCGACCCGGGCCAGCTGAACGTCAATCTCCCCGTGGCCAACGCCGCAGGTCAGCTCGCGCTCACGCTGATCAACCTCGGCAGCGGCAACCTGATCAACCTCGAGTTGTCGGCGCTCGAAGCCGACAACCGCGGCAAGGTGGTGTCGAGCCCGCGCGTCATCACCGGCGACAACCAGAAAGCCCACATCGAGCAGGGTACCGAAATACCCTACGTGACGCCCGGCGCCGCGAACTCCCCGGCGACCGTCTCGTTCAAGAAAGCCGTGCTGTCGCTCGACGTGACGCCGCAGATCACGCCTGACGGCCGCGTCATCATGCAGGTGGAGATCCGCAAGGATTCCGTGGGCCAGCTGGTCAACGTGCAAGGCGGCGGGCAGGTGCCGGCGATCGACACCAAGAACGTGCTGACGCAGATTGCCGTCAACAACGGCGACACGGCCGTGATCGGCGGTATCTACGAGGAAACGATCCGCAACGACACGACCAAGGTGCCGTTCCTGGGTGACGTCCCGCTGGTCGGCAACCTGTTCAAGAACACCAGCCGGTCGAGCGAAAAGACCGAGCTCCTGATCTTCCTCACGCCGCGGATCGTCAAGGATACGGTGACGTCGCTGCGTTAGCGCCAACCCCGAAAATCAGGGACGGACCACGTTTTCCGGATCCGGAAAACGTGGTCCGTCCCTGCTTTGTTCCATCCACTACAATGCCCCGATGTCATTGCATCGGGGCAACTTGTTTCTGGTCGGCTTGATGGGCGCGGGCAAGACGACGCTCGGGCGCGCGCTCGCCAAGCGACTGGACAAGCGCTTCGTCGACGCCGACCACGAGCTCGAGGCCAGGCTCGGCGTCACCATTCCGACGATCTTCGAGGTCGAGGGCGAGGCGGGATTCCGCGACCGTGAGGAGGCGGTGATCGCGGAGCTCACGAGCCTGACCGACGTCGTCCTGTCGACCGGCGGCGGCGCCGTGATGCGGGCGGGATCGCGGGCGCGCCTGCGGGAAAACGGCACCGTGCTGTACCTGCACGCCAGGCCCGAGGTCCTGTGGCAGCGGCTGCGCGGCAGCCGTCACCGCCCGATGCTGCAGGCCGCGGACCCGCGGACGCGGCTGGTCGATCTCTACACGCTGCGCGATCCGCTTTACCGCGAGGTCGCGCATTTCGTCATCGAATCCGATCGCGACGCCGTGATGCGGTTCGTGCGCTGGCTGGACGCCGATTCGCAGACCGGTGCGGGCGCGCCTGCGGAGGGCGGCGAAACGCCGGCAGCTGCCGATCCTGCGCATCCGGAGGAGTCGGCGACCCTGCCCGCGAACGAGGACAAGTGACGACGCTCAGCGTAGGTCTTGGCGATCGCGCCTACCCGATCCGCATCGGTTCCGGGCTGCTGTCGCAGGCGGGCGAGCTGCTCGCAATTGAGCCGCGCACGCGCATGGTGATCGTGACCAATGCCGTCGTCGCGTCCCATCACCTGGCGCCGCTCAAGGCGGCGCTGCGCGACCGCGGCGCGCAGGTCGACGTAGTCCTGCTGCCCGACGGCGAAGCGCACAAGAACCTGTCGACGCTGAACGACCTGCTCACCCGGCTGCTCGAGCTGCGCGCCGAGCGCGGGACGACGGTGGTCGCGCTGGGCGGCGGCGTCATCGGCGACATCGCCGGCTTCGCGGCCGCGGTCTACCAGCGCGGCATGCCGTTCGTGCAGGTGCCGACGACGCTGCTGGCCCAGGTCGATTCGTCGGTCGGGGGCAAGACCGGCATCAACCATCCGCTGGGCAAGAACATGATCGGCGCATTCTGGCAGCCGCGCGCCGTGCTGATCGACACCGACTGCCTCGCGACGCTGCCCGATCGCGAATTGCGTGCGGGTCTCGCCGAGGTGATCAAGTACGGGGCGATCCGCGACGCCGGGTTCTTCGCGTGGCTCGAGGCGAACATGCGTGCGCTGCTCGCAAGGGACGCGGCAGCGCTCGCGCACGCGATCCATCGCAGCTGCGAGATCAAGGCCGCGATCGTCGCCGCCGACGAGCGCGAATCGGGCGAGCGCGCGCTGCTCAACTTCGGGCACACCTTCGGCCACGCGATCGAGGCCGCGCAGGGTTACGGCGCCTGGCTGCACGGCGAAGCGGTCGCGGCGGGGATGGTCTGCGCGGCGCGGCTCTCCGAGCGCGCCTGCGGCTTCGACCCGGCAGGGACGCAGCGGCTGTCCGCCCTCGTCGCGGCGGCAGGGCTGCCGATCGGGCCGCCGAAGATCGCCAGCGAGCGCTGGCTGGAGCTGATGCGCCGCGACAAGAAGGTCGAGGGCGGGGCGATGCGATTCGTGCTCGTCGCCGCGCTGGGGAACGCGCGGGTTCGCGCCGACGTCGCGGACGCGGACGTCCTGGCCAGCATCGCCTGACTCCTGCCGGCGCGCCGCCGGCGGATCCCGGCGGTAAGCGTGGCACCGCGATCCAGGCAGCTCCCAATGGGTGCTGCAGGCTACGCAGTTGACCATCCAGTTGTTTCGATAGCTGGCCGGAACCGTATGAATACGGAACAACCGCCGCAAACGTGAAACAACAATATTTGCGACACAATCAATCGCAAATTATAATATATGCGACAAAGCGATGCTCAGAATGGGCAAGCTATGAAACCTGCGATACCCGCAAATATCGACCCAACGACAAAAAATTGCGACACCATGGCTTAACACGCCTAAGCATCACGACACGGCACGACCGCTCATGACGCTTGCCTCAAAATTTCGGACACCCGACGACTCGCTCATCGTCTACCCGGACCTCTCGGCGTCCGAGAGGCGTGCGGTCCAGCGCCGGCTGCAGGCAGGCGAGTTCCATCGAATCGCGCCCGGGGTCGTCACCAGTCGACCGCCCGCGGAATGGCCCGCCTTGGTCGCGCGCGAACGCACGCGGGTCCTTGCGACCCTGTTCCCGGGTGCCGTCATCGGCTACCGGAGCGCGCTCCGGGGGGGCGTGCCGGTCGATGGAATCATTCACCTCAGCTACACCTACGACCGCACGCGCGAACTCCCCGGACTGACTGTGGTTCTGGTCAAAGCCGCCGGCAAAGCTCCTGGCGACCTGCCTATCGCCGGCCGTGAGCTCTACTTCCCTTCGACCGCTCGCCTGTTGCTGGAAAACCTCACCATCAGTCGCGGCAAGGTTTCCAAGTCGGTGAGCCGGGAAGAAATCGAAGAGCGGTTGATGACGATTTGCGAAGCACGCGGCGAGGACTCGCTTCGGCAGTTGCGCGAGCAAGCACAGGCACTCGCACCTCAGCTTCGGCTGGAGCGTGAGCTTTCGCTGCTCGAGGGCCTCATCGGCAGCGTCCTCGGCACCCGGGCCAAGAATCAGCTTTCGTCACCCGCAGGGAAAGCCTGGGCGGCAGGGACGCCCTACGATAAGGGCCGCATGGCTCTGTTCGAGTCGTTTGCAGCCGTCCTGCGGTCGACCCCAATGGAGCGCATCGAGACGGTGACCCGTTCGGAAACCGGCCGCACGAACTTCGCGTTTCTGGAGTCGTACTTCAGCAACTTCATCGAGGGCACTGAATTCGACGTTTCGGAAGCGCGTGCCTTCGTGCTCGAAGGCAAGCCCATCGAGGCACGGCCGAAAGATTCGCACGACATCCTCGGCGTGTTCCAGCAAGCGCTTCAGCCCGCTTGGGCGAGTCAAACCCTCGCGCCCGGAGAGTCTGTCGTGGAACAGTTGCGTGCCCGCCATGCCGACATGCTCCGCGCGAGACCCGAAGTCGGCCCTGGCGAGTTCAAGGACCGCGAGAATTTCGCCGGCAATACGGCCTTTGTAGCGCCCAAGTACGTACGCGGCACGCTGAATGAAGGCTCCAAACTGCTCCCAAGCGTCCCCGCCGGCATGGCGCGGGCGCTCTTCGCCATGTTCCTGGTGTCGGAAGTGCAGCCGTTCCTCGATGGCAACGGGCGGCTCGCACGCCTTGTCATGAACGCAGAGCTCTCGGTCGTTGGCGAGTGTCGAATCATTGTTCCAACCCTCTTTCGAGAGGAGTACCTCGACTGCTTGCGTGTGCTGACTCGGCAGGGGGAGGCGCCGCCTTTCCTGCGCGCGATGCAATCCGTTCGTCGCTGGAGCGCGGCTTTCAGTTACGAAGACCTTGACGAGGCGATCGCGAGCATGCGCGAATCGAATGCGTTCGAAAGGTCACGCGCACAATACCAGTTGCTGGTGCCGCCGAGGCTCGGGCGACGAGCGCAGCAAGTCTAGTACTTCCTACCTTGACAGATGGCAACCGCGGGCCCAGGCAGCACTCCTGGCTGCGGCAGAACAGACGGGTTTGGGCAGCCCATAACGAAGGAGCGCGCCCGGTGGGAACGCGTAATTGAACCTGCAATCCATTGACGTGTTGGTCAACTGCGCAATGACACCCCTCCCAATGAGCAACGGCGCCCGCAGGCGCCGTTGCTCACTTACGGGCGAAGACGCTGCCCGTCACGGAGCGCAGTAGATGTTCTCGAAATCGAGTTGTTGAGGCGAGGTGCCGTCGCCGAAGGTCAGGGTCACCGTCGTATTCGGTGTCAAGTTGGATGCGGCCAGGATCGCCGGCGATGTCGTCATGCTTCCAGGCGGTACGAACGTCACGTTCGGGTCGGACGCGACCACGCTGAACGGGGTCGTGCCGGTGAGCGTGAACCTGAACGTCGTGCCGGTGCAGTTGACCTTCGCGTTCGTCGAACCGTCGCTCTGATTCGGTATGACGCTGAACGGAACCGTGGTCGGCGGCGGCGCCGCCGTGCCGTGCGCGTTGTCGACCGTCGGCGGCGACAGCAGCGTTTGGCCGGTCGCATCGGTGATCGCGAAAGTCATGCCGGTGAAGCAGGTCCCGTTCGGCGTCACCGTGAACCCCGCGCCACTGCGCTGCACCGGGACCCCGGCAAGTGCGACGTCATTGGGGAACGTCGACGCGACCGTGTAGGGCGGCGTGCCGCCGAAGATGTAGAACGTCGCGTGGCTGCCGGCATTGCAGGTCGCGGTGTCGGGGCCGTTGAACGTCGTCGTGCCGGTCGGAATGATCGACAGCACCGCGGAGCCGTTGACGTACTGCGCGATGGTGAACTGGCCGACGACGTTGCTGCCGCTGGTGACGTCGGTCGCGCGGACCGATGCGATCTGCGTCGCCGCCGTCGTCGGCACGAGCAGCCTCACCGTCGCGTTGCCGTTCTGGTCGCTGGTGACCGTCAGCGTCTGGACCGAGGGCTGGCCGGGCGGCGAGATCGTGAAATCGCCCTGGACGACGTCAAAGCGCACGCTGCGCCCGGCGAGCGGCGCGCCGCCGGGGCCGGTCACCACGACCGATGCGGTTCCGTCCTGGCCCGAGCACAGCGCTGCGCCCGATGCGCCGCAGTTGGGGTTGCCGGTGATGGTGATCGAGGTCGGCAGCAGCAGCGTCGGATTGATGTTGAGCGATCCCGTCGTCTGGTGGCCGGCAGAGTCGCTGACCGTGAAGCTGACCGAGGTTGCGGTGGGCACGTTGGCCGGAACGACGACCAGCGAATTCCCCGACACGCCGCCGGTGACCGGGAGGAGGACCGGATCGCTCGAAATGACTGAGTAGGGCGAGGTTCCGCCGGTGATCGAGAACACGAACGGAACCCCCGAATAGCCGGTGGCCGTCCCGGGCGTGATCGTCAACGGCCCGGCGCCGGGCTGGTACGGATTGTTCGGCGCCCCGTTGCCGCCGCCGCAGGCGGCCAGCGAGAGCACGCCAGCCAGCGCGGCGAGGATGAGGAGCGGGCGCAGCCAGGCGGTCACACGGTATCGGGGCATGATGTTGTCCTGATGATGTTGTCCTAAAGATGCAATTTCACCCAAGTCGAATTAAGCGCTGCAACAACGATCTAGGCGATTTTGTTCAGATTAAAGCCTAACAAGGGGGCCGGTGCAAGTGTTTCCGGCGGAATGGTCGCTTTCGCGCCCGCCGGATGTTGCGCGTTGGCGCGTCCAGGCGTGCTCGGGCGTATCTTGCCGCAATGCAGCATCCTGCGTAACATTGACGGGTTTCGCCTGAATTTTCGCTCGGAGTCGCGACCGCGGCTTCCCGGCGCTAATCTTCGTCAGGCCGCCCCAGCGCAATGAGGTCATCGTGGATCAACCGTCAGCCGTTCCAGGCCATTCCCATCCCCCGGCGGCGCAGGGCCTCTACGACCCTGGGCATGAGCACGACGCCTGCGGTCTGGGCTTCATCGCCCACATCAAGGGCCGCAAGACCCACGACATCGTCGCGCAGGGCCTGTCCATCCTCGAGAACCTGACGCACCGCGGCGCCACCGGTGCCGACCCGCTGCAGGGCGACGGCGCCGGCATCCTGCTGCAGCTTCCCGACGCATTCTTCCGTCGCGCCTGCGGCAAGCTCGGCATCACGCTGCCGGCGATCGGGCAGTACGGCGTCGGCATGGTGTTCCTGCCGCAGGAGCCCGCTTCGCGGATGGCCTGCGAGCAGGAGATCGAGCGCGCGATCCAGGCGGAGGGGCAGGTGCTGCTCGGCTGGCGCGACGTGCCGACCGACAATTCCGGACTCTCCACGCGGACCAAGGAGGTCGAGCCGGTCATCCGCCAGGTGTTCGTCGGACGCGGTTCCCGCGACATGGACCAGGACGCGCTGGAGCGCAAGCTCTACGTGATCCGCAAGGGCGCCGGCCACGCGATCCAGGACCTCGACCTGCGGCACGGCAAGGAGTTCTACGTGCCGTCGATGTCGACGCGCACGATCGTCTACAAGGGCATGCTGCTCGCGCACCAGGTCGGCGAGTACTACCTCGACCTGCGCGACCCGACGATGGTGTCGGCGCTGGCGATGGTCCACCAGCGTTTCTCGACCAACACGTTCCCGACCTGGGATCTCGCGCATCCGTTCCGCTTCGTCAGCCACAACGGCGAGATCAACACGCTGCGCGGGAATTTCAACTGGATCCGGGCGCGGGAAGGCGCGATCTCGTCGAAGGTGCTGGGCGACGATCTGCCGAAGCTGTGGCCGCTGATCTACGACGGGCAGTCCGATTCCGCATCGTTCGACAACGCGCTCGAGCTCCTGCTGATGGGCGGCTATCCGCTCGCCCACGCGATGATGCTGATGATTCCCGAGGCCTGGGCGGGCAATCCGCTGATGGACGAGGACCGGCGCGCATTCTACGAATATCACGCCGCGCTGATGGAGCCCTGGGACGGCCCGGCGGCGATGGCGTTCACCGACGGGCGCCAGATCGGCGCGACGCTCGATCGCAACGGGCTGCGTCCGGCCCGCTTCGTCGTGACCGACGACGACTACATCGTCATGGCTTCCGAGGTCGGCGTCCTCGAGATCCCCGAGTCGAAGATCGTCAAGAAATGGCGGCTGCAGCCGGGAAGGATGCTGCTGGTCGACCTCGATGCCGGGCGAATCGTCGACGACGAGGAGCTGAAGCGCACGCTGGCCTCGGCCAAGCCTTACCGTGATTGGATCGCGAAGTGCCGGTTGTCGCTCGAGGACATGCCCGAGCCGGCGCCGCTGACGCCGTCCGTGGTGCCGCTGCTCGACCGCCAGCAGGCGTTCGGCTACACGCAGGAAGACCTGAAGGTGATCCTCGCCCCGATGGCGCAGAACGGCGAGGAAGCGGTCGGATCGATGGGCAACGACGCCGCCTTGCCGGTGCTGTCGGACCGGCCCAAGGTCTTCTACAACTATTTCAAGCAGCTGTTCGCACAGGTGACGAACCCGCCGATCGACCCGATCCGCGAGGAACTCGTGATGTCGCTGGTGTCGTTCATCGGCCCGCGGCCGAACCTGCTGGCCGTCGACCAGGGCGGCGCTGCCGGCGAGCCGCCGATGCGCCTCGAGGCGCAGCAGCCGATCCTGACCGCCGAGAACATGGAGAAGCTGCGCCACGTCGAGCTGTTTTCTGGCGGGGCATTCCTGTCGATCGAGCTCGACATCTGCTACCCGGCGGCGTGGGGCGGCAATGGCATGGAGGCGGCGCTCGCGAGCCTCGCCGCGCACGCCGAGGACGCGATCCACCAGGGCTTCAACATCATTATCCTGTCCGACCGCTGCGTGTCGGACTCCATGCTGCCGATACCCGCGCTGCTCGCGACGGCTGCCGTCCACGAACACCTGGTGAAGAAGGGATTGCGGACGTCAGCCGGGCTGGTCGTCGAGACGGGCTCGGCGCGCGAGGTCCACCAATTCGCGCTGCTCGCCGGCTATGGCGCCGAGGCGATCCATCCGTACCTCGCGCTCGAGACGATCGACGACGTCGCTCGCGCGCTGCCCGGCGGCGATCCGAAGCAGTCGCAGAAGCGCTACGTCAAGGCGATCTGCAAGGGGCTCTACAAGGTGATGTCCAAGATGGGCATCTCGACCTACCAGTCGTACTGCGGCGCCCAGATCTTCGAGGCGGTCGGCCTGCAGAAGTCCTTCGTCGACAAGTATTTCACCGGCACCGCGAGCACGATCGAGGGCATCGGCCTGTTCGAGGTCGCCGCGGAGGCGCAGCACCTGCACGCGCTGGCCTTCGGCGACGACCCGCTGCTTGCGCACATGCTCGACGCGGGCGGCGAATACGCGTACCGGGTCCGCGGCGAGGAGCACATGTGGACGCCCGACTCGATCGCCAAGCTGCAGCACGCGGCGCGGTCGAATTCGCACGCGACCTATCGCGACTACGCCGCGCTGATCAACGAGCAGGGCAGGAAGCTCAGGACGCTGCGCGGTCTGTTCGAGTTCCGCACGTCGGCGTGCGCGCCGGTGCCGCTCGACGAGGTCGAGCCGGCATCGGTGATCGTCAAGCGCTTCGCCACCGGCGCGATGAGCCTGGGGTCGATCTCGACCGAAGCGCACACGACGCTCGCCGTCGCGATGAACCGCATCGGTGGCAAGTCGAACACCGGCGAGGGCGGCGAGGACGCGCTGCGCTACCGCGCCGAGATGCGCGCGGGCGGGAGCACGGTCAAGGACGGCGACACGCTCGCCTCGGTGATCGGCAAGGGCGCGGTCGAGCACGACATTCCGCTGAAGGCGGGCGACAGCCTGCGCTCGAGGATCAAGCAGGTCGCCTCGGGGCGCTTCGGCGTCACCGCCGAATACCTGGCCTCCGCCGACCAGCTGCAGATCAAGATGGCGCAGGGCGCGAAGCCGGGCGAGGGCGGCCAGCTTCCCGGCCACAAGGTGTCCGAGTACATCGCGCAGCTCCGCTACTCGGTGCCCGGCGTCGGGCTCATCTCGCCGCCGCCGCATCACGACATCTACTCGATCGAGGACCTCGCGCAACTGATCCACGACCTGAAGAACGCGAACCCGAAAGCGTCGATCTCGGTGAAGCTCGTGTCGGAGGTCGGTGTCGGGACTGTCGCTGCCGGCGTCGCCAAGGCCAAGGCCGACCACGTGACGATCTCGGGCCACGACGGCGGGACCGGCGCCTCTCCCTGGTCGTCGATCAAGCACGCCGGGACACCCTGGGAGCTCGGGTTGGCCGAGACGCAACAGACGCTGGTGCTGAACCGCCTGCGCGGGCGCATCGCAGTGCAGGTCGACGGGCAGATGAAGACCGGCCGCGACGTCGCGATCGGGGCGTTGCTCGGGGCCGACGAGTTCGGTTTCGCGACGGCGCCGCTGGTCGTCGAAGGCTGCATCATGATGCGCAAGTGCCACCTCAACACCTGCCCGGTCGGCGTCGCGACGCAGGACCCGGTGCTGCGCCGCCGCTTCGCCGGGCAGCCCGAGCACGTCGTCAACTTCTTCTTCTTCGTCGCCGAGGAGCTGCGCGAGATCATGGCCCAGCTCGGTTTCCGCAGGCTGGCCGACATGATCGGGCGCGCGGACCTGCTCGACACCAAGAAGGGCATCGAGCACTGGAAGGCGCGGGGACTCGACTTCTCGCGGGTGTTCCACCTTCCGGCCATGCCGGCGGAAGTCGCGCGTCACCATTGCGAGAGCCAGGATCACGGTCTCGCGGGCGCGCTCGATCACCAGCTGATCGCGGCCGCTGCACCGGCGATCGAAAAGGGCCAGCCGGTGCGCCTGAGCTACCGGATCCGCAACGCGCACCGATCGGTCGGCGCGATGCTGTCGGGGACGATCGCTCGCCGTCACGGGCACGAGGGCCTGCCCGAGGACACGCTGCACGTCGCTTTCGAGGGCATCGCGGGCCAGAGCTTCGGCGCGTTCCTCGCGAAGGGCGTCACGTTCGAGCTGCAGGGGGCCACCAACGACTACGTCGGCAAGGGCCTGTCGGGCGGACGCATCGTCGTCTATCCTGATCCTGCCTGTCCCGCGAAGCCTGAACACAACATCGTCATCGGCAACACGGTGATGTACGGGGCGATCGAAGGCGAGGCGTATTTCCGCGGCGTCGCCGGCGAGCGCTTCTGCGTGCGCAATTCGGGGGCGTCGGCCGTCGTCGAGGGCACCGGCGACCACGGTTGCGAATACATGACCGGGGGCACGGTCGTCGTGCTGGGCCCCACCGGACGCAATTTCGCGGCAGGCATGAGCGGCGGCGTCGCCTATGTCTACGATCCCGACGGGGCGTTCGCGTCGCGCTGCAACCAGGCGATGGTGACGCTCGCCCCGGTGCTGGCCGAGGCCGAGCAGCTGCGCGCGGAGAAGGAGCTCGCGGCGGCCGGCAAGGGGCGCCTGCTGCATCGCGGGCGTGCGGACGAGGTCATCCTGCGCGAGCTCGTCGAGCGCCACCTGCGCTTCACCGGATCGACGCTCGCGCTGTCGATGCTCGATGCCTGGGACGCGGCGCGGGCGCGGTTCGTCAGGGTGCTGCCGAACGAGTACGTGCGCGCCCTCTCCGAGATGCACGCGAAGGCGCAAAGCGCCAAGCCGGCCGGCGCCAAGGCGCAGAAGCAGGCCGCGTAAACAACGAACCGAAGACGTCGATGGGCAAGATCACCGGTTTTCTCGAATTCCAGCGCATCGCCGAGGTCTCCGACCCGGTGACGGCGCGCGTCAAGCACTACCGCGAGTTCGTCCACGCGCTCGACGACGCGGCCGCATCGAAGCAGGGCGCGCGCTGCATGGACTGCGGGATCCCGTTCTGCCAGAGCGGCTGTCCGGTCAACAACGTCATTCCCGACTGGAACGACCTCGTCTACCGGCAGCAGTGGAAGGATGCGCTCGACGTCCTGCACTCGACGAACAACTTTCCCGAGTTCACCGGGCGCGTCTGCCCGGCGCCCTGCGAGGCGGCGTGCACGCTGAACATCAACAGCGATCCCGTCGGCATCAAGTCGATCGAGCATTTCATCATCGACAAGGGATGGGAGGAGGGCTGGGTCGTTCCGCAGCCGCCTGCGCACAAGACCGGGCGGCGCGTCGCCGTCATCGGATCGGGTCCTGCCGGGCTCGCCTGCGCGCAGCAGCTCGCTCGCGCCGGGCACGACGTCGCGGTGTTCGAGAAATCCGACCGCATCGGCGGCCTGCTGCGCTACGGCATTCCCGACTTCAAGATGGAAAAGCACCTGATCGACCGGCGCATGGCGCAGATGTCGATCGAGGGCGTCGAGTTCCGGCCGAACTCGCGGATCGGCGGCAATGTCGACGCGCGCGAGCTGCTGGCGGAGTACGACGCGATCGTGCTGGCGGGCGGCGCCGAGAAGCCCCGCGACCTGCCGGTGCCCGGGCGCGAGCTCGAAGGCGTCCATTATGCGATGGACTTCCTGCCGCAGCAGAACCGCCTCGTCGCAGGCGATGCCGTCGACGGGCAGATCGTCGCGACCGGCAGGCACGTGATCGTCATCGGCGGCGGCGACACAGGTTCCGACTGCGTCGGCACGTCGAACCGCCAGGGCGCCGCATCGGTCACGCAGTTCGAGCTGCTGCAGCAGCCCCCGGCTGCGGAGAACAAGCCGCTGGTGTGGCCGTACTGGCCGATCAAGCTGCGCACGTCGTCATCGCACGAGGAAGGCTGCGACCGCGACTGGTCGGTGGCGACCAAGCGCTTCGAGGGGTCGAACGGGCGCGTCGAACGGCTGGTTGCCGCGCGCGTCGAATGGCAGCGCGACGGCAGCGGTGCGATGCGCATGGTCGAGCTGCCCGGAACCGAGTTCGCGTTGAAGGCCGACCTGGTGCTGCTCGCGATGGGTTTCACCGGCCCGGGCGACACCGGCCTGCTCGAGCAGTTCGGCGTCGAGCGGGACGCGCGCAGCAACGTCAAGGCCGATACCGACGGCTATCGGACCAGCATCGCCAAGGTGTTCGCCGCCGGCGACATGCGCCGCGGCCAGTCGCTGGTCGTGTGGGCGATCCGCGAGGGCCGGCAGTGCGCGCACGCGGTCGATGCGCATCTGATGGGCGCATCGGAGCTCCCCCGCTGAGTCTGCGCAACGCTTGGATACATTGGCACCGACGGTGACGCCGATCGTCACGCTCGACATCGAGAGCTGGCGGCCGGAAGTTCGCGCGCAGGACACCGAGCGCCACGCCCGCGAGCTGGAGGCAGGCGCCGTGCTCGTGCTGCCGCGGCTGCGTTTCGCGTTCGCGCCGGATGAAACGCGCTTCCTCGACGTCCGCTGGTCCGACGGCAAGGCCAAGAACATCAGCCTCGACGGCGCGTCGATCCGGGGAGCGTTGGGCGGCGCCGACGACCTCGCCGCGCTCGCGCGGATGATCGGGCGCTTCGCAGCCGACGCGAGCGCGCTCGTCGGCGCACTGTTCCCGCGTTACGCGCCGTGGCTCAGGCGCGCGCGCACGAGCTATCGCCCGCACGGCGCCACCGACCGCGCGATGTCCTGGCGCAAGGACGACACGCGGCTGCACGTCGATGCTTTCCCGTCGCGCCCGACTCGCGGCGAGCGGATCCTGCGCGTGTTCTCCAACGTCAATCCGCTCGGCGAGGACCGCGTCTGGCGCGTCGGCGAGCCTTTCGAGGCGATGGCGCGGCGCCTGCTGCCGCGAGTGCGCCCGATGATCCCGGGCGAGGCGACGTGCCTGTCCGCGCTGCACGTCACGCGGGGGCGGCGCAGCGAATACGACCACATGATGCTGGGACTGCACGACCGCGCCAAGAGCGACCTCGACTACCAGCGCAGCTCCCCGCAGCGCGAGGTCCGCTTCGCGCCGGGCACGACGTGGATCTGCTATTCCGACCAGGTGATGCACGCCGCGGCATCGGGGCAGTACATGCTCGAGCAGACGACGCACCTGCCACTCGACGCGCTCTACGAGCCGCGGTCGTCGCCGCTCACCATCCTGGAGCGGATCAGCGGCCACCCGCTGGTCGACGCGTAGCCGATGCCTCTCCAGAACGACACGCTGCTGCGTGCGCTTCGGCGCGAACCCGTCGACCACGTTCCGGTGTGGCTGATGCGCCAGGCGGGCCGCTATCTCCCCGAATACGCTGCGCTGCGCGCGCGGGCGGGAAGCTTCATGGCGCTCGCGACGACGCCTTCACTCGCCACCGAGGTGACGCTGCAACCCCTCGCCCGCTTTCCGCTCGACGCGGCGATCCTGTTCTCGGACATCCTGACCATTCCGGATGCGATGGGCCTGGGACTGTCGTTCGCGGAGGGCGAAGGCCCGCGGTTTGCCCGTGCGGTGGCCGACGAGGCGTCGGTCGGCGCGCTCGAGGCCCCCGACCTCGCGCGGCTGTCCTACGTCTTCGACGCGGTCGGGCAGATCAAGCGGGCCCTGGCCGGGCGCGTGCCGCTGATCGGCTTCGCCGGAAGCCCGTTCACGCTCGCCTGCTACATGATCGAGGGCGGGGCCAGCGATGACTTCGCGACGGTTCGGAAGATGGCATTCGCACGACCGGACCTGCTCGACCGCATCGTCGCCGTCAATGCGGACGCGGTCGCGGGCTATCTGGGCGAGCAGTCGCGCGCAGGCGCGGATGCGTTGATGCTTTTCGACACCTGGGGTGGACTGCTCACCGAAGCTGCGTATCGCCGCTTCTCGCTCGAGCCGATGCGAAGGGTGCTGCGCCGGTTGCCGGCCGGGGTGCCGACGATCCTGTTCACCAAGGGGCGCGCGGGCTCGCTGGCTTCGATCGCTGAATCGGGGGCGAGCTGCATGGGCCTCGATTGGACGGCCGACCTGGGCGACGCGCGCCGACGCCACGGCGCGAGGATCGCAATCCAGGGGAATCTCGACCCGCTGGCCTTGCTGACGGACCCGGGCAGCGTCGAGGCTGCCGTGGCGGACGTGCTCCGCGCGGCCGGACCGGAGCCGGGTTACGTGTTCAACCTGGGGCACGGCATCGTTCCCGCGACGCCGCCCGAGAATGTCGCCGCGCTGGTCGCCGCCGTGCATGCCCGCTCGCGCAGCGCCACGCCTGGCGCGGCTGAAGGCGGTGTTTCCCGGGGAGAATCGGCCCGAAGCCGCGCCGGGCCTCGCGCTCGCGGGGGTTGACAAACCGCGCGATCTCGATGCGGCGCTCTCCAGTTATGCACAAAACCAGGCGCAGCGTCCTACACGAGCCGATGTGACGAATTTTGCGTGAAGCGCAAGGGGTAACCCGCTGAAAACAGGCGCCAATTTGCATGTCATCAGCAGAATGCAACATTCACGCCACTATCCTGGTTCCCGACATCGCTCGCGGTGCGATGACTTACGCACAAAGTTATCCACACCGATTGGGGACCCGTTTTCGAAGATTCGTCCAAAATTAAGAGGTTGCGTGAGTAAGCTTAGGCCAGGCCTCAACTGTCGCGCGGTGGCGCCGTCCGCACCGGAAGCCGCGGCCTGATCGGCACCGGAGTGGCATGGGAATCGCCAGAATCGCGCTGCCGGTCGCGGTCCCCCACGCGTTCGACTACTGGATACCCGAGGGACTCGACGTACGCCGCGGCTCGGTCGTGCGCGTGCGCCTCGCCAATCGCAGCAGCGTCGGTGTCGTGGTCGGCATCGATTCCGCTTCCGGGACCGGGCAGCGCGTGCAGCCGATCGACGAGGTCGTCGCCATTGCTCCGATCGCCGACGAGATCCTGGACCTCGCCGAGTTCGTCGGTCGCTATTACCAGGCAGCACCGGGTCTCGCGCTCGAGCTCGCCGTCCCGCCGTCGAGCAAGGCCCGTTCGCGCGGGCGCGCCGGCGTCGCCGATGCCGGTCCGGCCGCCCGTGCCCCGCACGCGCTGAACCCGGCGCAGAGCGCGGCAGCGCAGGCGATACTCGACGCGCGCGGAACTTCCGCCGTCTTCATGCTGCACGGGGTCACCGGCAGCGGCAAGACCGAGGTCTACCTGGCGGCCGCCAAGGACGCGGTGGAGCGCGGCGGCCAGGTCCTGATCCTGATGCCGGAGATCAACCTGACGCCGCAGTTCGAGCTGCGCGTGCGCGCCGCACTGCCCGGGACGCAGGCGGTGACCCTGCACAGCGGGCTCGCCGCAGGCACGCGCCGCGCGAACTGGGATGCCGCGGCGAGCGGCGCCGCGCGGATCGTGCTCGGAACGCGGCTTGCGATGTTCGCCGCGATACCGGAGCTTGCACTGGTCGTCGTCGACGAGGAGCACGACGACTCGTTCAAGCAGCAGGAAGGGGTTCGCTACCATGCGCGCGACCTCGCAGTCCTGCGCGCCCGCAAACGCGGCGTCCCGGTGGTCCTGGGAAGCGCCACGCCGTCGCTCGAGACCTGGGCGCGCGCACGGCAGGGCCGCTACCGGGCGCTGGCGCTTCCTGCGCGCGCCGATCCGCGCGCGTCGCCGCCCGCGATCGCGTTCGTTCCGCTGCGGGAGTCGCGAACCCTGGACGGGCTCTCGACGCCGCTGCGCGAAGCCATTGCGCAGCGACTTGCGCGCGGCGAGCAGTCGCTGCTGTTCATCAACCGCCGCGGCTACGCTCCTTCGCTCAAGTGCGCGTCGTGCACCTGGGAATCGGAATGCCCGCGCTGCTCGGCGCGCCTGGTGGTCCATCACGCGCCCGATCGCATGCGCTGCCATCATTGCGCGCACGTCGAGCGCGTCACCCGGGCCTGCCCGCAGTGCGGCAACGTCGACCTGACGCCGCTGGGCTTCGGCACGCAGCGCCTCGAGCAGGCGATACGCGCAGCATTTCCGCAGGCGCGGGTCGCGCGCATCGACCGCGATACGACGCGGACCCGCGGCGCTTTCGCCGCGGTCAGGCAGCAGGTCGAGGACCTCGAGGTCGACATCCTGGTCGGAACGCAGATGCTCGCCAAGGGTCACGACTTTCCGCGCCTCACCCTGGTCGGCGTCCTGGGCGCCGACAACGCGCTCTACAGCGCCGATTTCCGCGCGACCGAGCGGCTCGTCGCCCTGCTGATGCAGGTCGCCGGCCGCGCCGGTCGCGCCGACCTGGCGGGGCAGGTGATCGTGCAGACGGATTTTCCCGACCATGCGGTCTATCGCGCACTGGCGACGCAGGATTACGCCGCGTTTGCCGACGAGCTGCTCGCCGAACGCGAGGCCGCACAGCTGCCGCCGGTCACGCGTGTCGCGCTGCTCGCTGCGGAGGCGCATTCCCGCGACGACGTCGATCGCTTCCTCGCCGCGGCGGTCGAACGGGCGCACGCGCTCGTGGACGGGGCCGACGGCATCGAGATCTTCCCGCCGGTGCCGGCCGCGATGGCGCGCAGGGCGGGCTACGAGCGCGGGCAGGTGCTCGTCCAATGCCCGCGTCGCGCGCCGCTGCAGTCGTTCCTGCCGCGCTGGCGAGAGGCGCTGGTCGGGATCGGTGGATCGAAGCTGCGCTGGTCGATCGATGTCGATCCGGTGTCGTTCTGACTTCGGGAGCCGCGTCCCCCGGGATGGTTCTGACATAATTCCCCTCTTATGCCTTCGTCCCGCGTCGACCTGCCCGCGAGCGCCAATCCCAGGCAGCGAATCGCGCAAGCCGTCCTGCGAATCGTGCGTGAGCAGCTTCCGGGCGCGGCCGCTGCGCCGGTCGTCATCGAGCGCCCCCGCGACCGGTCGCATGGCGATTACGCGACGAATGTCGCGCTGACGCTCGCCAGGCCGGCGCGCCGCAACCCGCGCGAGCTGGCACAGGCGATCGCATCGTCGCTGAAGGCTGCGCTCGCCGATCTGGTAGAGGATTGCGAAGTCGCGGGTCCCGGGTTCATCAACCTTCGCCTCAGCGATGCCGCGAGGCAGGCGGTGGTCGCCGAGGTCCTCGCCACGGGGGCGAACTACGGCCGCGCCGCTTCGCGCGTCGGGGAGCGCATCATCGTCGAATTCGTCTCCGCGAATCCGACGGGGCCGCTGCACGTGGGCCACGGTCGGCAGGGTGCGCTGGGCGACGCGATCGCGACGCTGCTCGAGTGGCAGGGCTGCGACGTCACGCGCGAGTTCTACTACAACGACGCGGGGCAGCAGATCCACAACCTCGCGGTGTCGGTGCGCGCGCGCGCCAAGGAGCTGCTCGGCGAGTCGGGTGAATTCCCGGAGGACGGGTACCGCGGCGAATACGTGCGGGAGCTCGCGCAACGCTTTCTCGACGAGGCGGGCCACGACCTGTCCGACATCGAGACGATCCGCCGCTACGCGGTGGCCGAACTGCGCAAGGAGCAGGACCTCGACCTGCGCGCGTTCGGCGTCTCGTTCGACAGCTACTACCTGGAGAGCTCGCTGTACGTCGACGGGCGCGTCGATTCGACGGTCGCGAAGCTCGTCGAATCGGGGCGCACCTACGAGCAGGAGGGTGCGCTGTGGCTGCGCACGACCGACTTCGGCGATGACAAGGACCGCGTGATGCGCAAGTCCGACGGCGGCTATACGTATTTCGTTCCCGACGTCGCCTATCACGTGACCAAGTACGAGCGCGGCTACGTGCGCGCGCTCAACGTCCAGGGATCGGACCATCACGGCACGGTCGCTCGCGTGCGGGCCGGGCTGCAGGCGATCGGGATGGGCATTCCCGCCGGCTATCCCGATTACGTCCTGCACAAGATGGTGACCGTGATGCGCGGCGGGCAGGAGGTCAAGATCAGCAAGCGCGCGGGCAGCTACGTGACGCTGCGCGACCTGATCGACGAGGTCGGGCGCGACGCCGTGCGTTTCTTCCTCGTGTCGCGCAAGGCCGATTCGGAGTTCGTCTTCGACATCGACCTCGCGCGCTCGCAGTCCGAGGAGAACCCGGTCTACTACGTGCAGTACGCCCACGCGCGCGTCGCGGCGGTGCTGCGCCAGGCGGGGATCGCCCGCGACGACGCGGTCGCCCGCTTCCGGGACGTCGACCTGTCGCCGCTGACCAGCGCCTACGAGGTTCCGCTGCTGCGCAGGGTCGCGGATTTCCCAGACGAGCTCGCGGCCGCGGCGGCGGAGTTCGCGCCGCACCAGCTGACGTTCTACCTGAAGGATTTGGCGCAGGAATTCCACAGTTACTATAATGCCGAGCGGTTCCTGGTCGACGACCAGCACGTGAGGAACGCAAGACTCGCGCTGGTCGTCGCCGCGGGCCAGGTTCTCGCCAACGGACTGTCGATCATCGGCATCGATGCGCCCGACACGATGTGATGCGAGCCACGACGACGCTCAGCCGATCGCAGGAATCTTCCCTCCCCCGATGACCGCACCCAACGCAACGCGCCGGCCCTCCACGCACCGCACAGCCGGGCGCAGCTCCGCCGTCGGCGGCACGCTGCTCGGCGTGTTCATCGGCATCGTCGTCGGGCTCGGGCTCGCCGCCGGCGTCGCGTACTGGCTGATGAGGAACAATCCCGCGATCAGGTTCCCGTCGCCGGCCGGGAGCGCGCAGGAGGCGCCGCACGATGCGGCCGCAGTCGCGAAGGGCGGCGACACCGACAAGCCGCGCTTCGACTTCTACAAGATCCTCCCGGGGGTCGAGGAGCCGAAAGTGCAGCCCGAGGTCCGCCCCGCCCAACGCGGCGATCGCGCCGTTGCCGAGCAGGCGCGGAGCCGATCGGCAGGCTCGCCGCCGGGCGCGGCGAACGCCGGCGGCGCAGGAACCGGCGCGGCGCCGGCGCCATCGACCGCGGCGTCGCCTGCGCGCGCCGCAGCGCCGCCAGCGGCAGTCGCATCGATCGATCACGGTGCCGGGGCCCCGCAGCCCGGGAACCGGTACTGGCTGCAGGCCGGTTCATTCACCGGCGAATCCGATGCGGAGAACCTGAAGGCAAGGCTCGCGTTCGCCGGCCTGGAGGCGAAGGTGCAGCAGGGCGTCCTTCCCGACAAGAGCATCCGCTACCGCGTCCGGCTGGGACCGTACGACAATCTCGACGAACTCGGCAGGATGAGGGCCGAGCTCTCGAAGCGCGGATTCGACGTCGCCGTCGTCAGGTAGTGAGCGTGTTTCCGATCATTGGCGGGAACTTGGGCGCATCCGATCCGTCCCAACCCGTTGCCGCGGGTGCCTCGCCGTCATCGGGACGTGATTCCGATGCGTCTGCCCCGTCATTCTGGGAGTCCACATGAGCATGACTGCAATGCGCAGGTCCCGCCGGGTTGCACTGGCGATGATGGCGGCCGCGGCCGCGTTGCCCTTCGCCGGCGGCAGCGTCGCTGCGCCGCTGGTCGCGGGGAAGAACTACATGCGCCTTTCCAATCCCCAGCCGGTCGACACCGGCAAGAAGATCGAGGTGATCGAGTTCTTCTCCTACGGCTGCCCGCATTGCTCGGCGCTCGAGCCTTTTCTCGACGCCTGGCGCGCCAAGCTGCCGCCAGACGTCGCGTTCCGCCGCGTGCCGGTGATGTTCCACGACCAGTGGGTGCACCTCGCGCGCATCTACTACACGCTAGATGCGATGGGTGACGAGGCCAAGTTCTCGCCCGAGGTCTTCAAGGCGATCCACGGCGACGGCCTCGCGCTGTGGGACGACAAGAAGTTCTTCGACTGGGCGGCGTCCAAGGGACTCGACCGCAAGAAGCTCGAGGGCGTCTTCACGTCGTTCACCGTCGACAGCAAGATAAAGCGCGCGATGCAGCTCGGCAAGGACTATGCGATCGACTCGGTGCCCACGGTCATCGTCGACGGGAAATACATGACGTCCTCCGCGATGGTGGGCACGCACGCCGCGCTGCCGGGCGCGATCGACGAGCTGATCGCCAAGGCCCGCGCGGAGCGCACCAAGGGCTGAGCGCGGCGCCCGGCTTGAACGTCTTCATCACGGGCGCATCGTCGGGCATCGGCGAGGCGCTGGCGCGCCACTACGCGGCGACCGGGGCGAACCTCGGGTTGTTCGCGCGCCGCGAGGCCGAGCTGGCCAGGATTGCCGCCGCGCTCGCGCCGGCGCGCGTCGCGGTCTACACGGGCGACGTCCGCAACGCGCAGGCGCTTGCACTCGCCGGCGGCGATTTCCTGGCGCGTTTCGGCGCACCCGACGTCGTCATCGCCAACGCCGGGGTGTCGCGCGGCACCGTCACCGACTTTGCCGAGGACATGCCGGCATTCGCCGAGGTCCTCGGCACCAACGTTCTCGGCATCGTCCACGCGTTCCAGCCGTTCATCGCGGCGATGCGCGCGGCGCGGCGGGGAGCGCTGGTCGGGATCGCGAGCGTCGCCGGCTTTCGCGGCCTCCCGGGTTCGGGCGCCTACAGCGCATCCAAGGCCGCGGCGATCAGTTATATGGAGAGCCTGCGCGTCGAGCTTCGCGGCAGCGGAATCGCGGTCGTCACCGTGTGTCCAGGCTACATCGCGACACCGATGACCGCCGGAAATCCGTACCGGATGCCGTTCCTGATGCGGCCCGAGCTCGCGGCGCGCAGGATCGCGGGCGCGATCGCGCGGCGCAGGCGTTTCTACGTGCTGCCATGGCAGATGGCGCTCGCCGGCCGTGCATTGCGCTGGCTGCCGCGCCCGCTCTACGATCTCGCTCTCGCGCGCGTCAAGGTCAAGCCGCGCCGGCCCGATTGAAGGAACGCGCGGCGGGGGCCCGCTACAGCGGGACCCGCAATCCCACCGTCACCGTGTAGCCGTTGCCGTCGCTCCTGCCCGACGTGGTCGATCCCGTCACGTAGCCGGTGACATGGCCGAAGTCGCTGCTTGCGCCCAGCTCGTAGCGCATGTAGCTGCTGTCGGGTGCGAGCACGGGCATCGAGTAGCTGCCGCCGAGAGACACCGACGATGCGGACACCATGCGCGAATCGGCCCGGCCTTCGTGTTCCCAGGTCGCGCGCGCGAACGGGCGCAGGCTGGCGATCCGGCCGCTGACCTGCCAGCCGAGCTCGGAAGTGAGCGAGCTCCGATCCTGTTCACCGTAGTAGAGCGCGGTGCTGTCGCTGCCGCGTTCGGCGAAGGCATCGACGTGGATCTTCTGATACGCGACGCGCGCGAACGGGCCATGCAGCCAGCCCCGGTAGTCGAACCAGTACCCGCCGAGCACGCTGCCGGTCATGTGCCAGCCGCGCGTGGTGGCCGATTCGACGCGGTTCATCGCGCCGAGCTGGATGTCGCGGTGGACATCGTTGTAGTCGAGATCGCCCGCGCCGAGCGTCGCACCGACGTACCACGGCGCCATGCCATAGCCGATGTATGCCGTGCCGGAGGTCTCCTTGAGCTTGTAGCCGCCGCTGCTGCCCCCGAAATCGCCCTTGTTCTCGGCATACCCGAACGCCGCGCCGGCGAGCAGGCGATCGGACAACCTGACGTCGCCGCCGGCGTGCAGGCCATTGAGGTCGGAATTGCCCGAAAGGAAGCGCCCGCCGAGGTCGTTGTGCCCATAGTCGTAAGACGCCCAGCCCTCGAGCCTGGCCTGCGGGCCGGGGGAGGCGAGACTCGACATCATCCGGCTGTCGATCGCCTGGAAGTTCGCCTGCTCGACGGCGAGCGGCGCTTCGGCGAGCGCGCCCATCTTCGACGGCCCCTCGAGCATCGATGCGACCAGCTGCGCGACCATTGCGTGGCCTGCGGTCGTCGGATGGACGCCGTCGGCGAACAGGAACGTGCTTGCAGCGTTGGGCGCGACCAGATCGGCTTGCGTGCAAAGCAGCGAGGGCGTCGCGCCGCAGGCGGGAACACTGATATTCGCGATGCCGTAGGCCGCCGGGTTCGCCATGACCTCGTTCAGGAACCCGAAGATGTTGACGCGAATCGTCGACACGTGGAGCGCGTCGAGGCCCGCCAGGAGCGCGCTGTTGTACAGCGAGGAAATCGCGCTGATCTGCAGGCCCTGGCCCGACGCTACGCCGAACGGGGTCTTGCCGATGTCGGGCAGGTTGAACACGACCACGTAGCGCGCACCGGCGGACTCGAGCAGTGCGACCTGCCCGGCGAGGCTTCCTGCCGCCGCGGTGACGTTTGCCTGCAGCTGTGCCGGGGTGATCGCGCCTGCCTGGAGCTCGCCGAGCTGGGTGAAGATGTCGTTCGCGCCGCCCCACACGGTGTAGAGGGCGTTGCCGTCGAGCGCCCCGTGGGCGAGCAACTGCGACACCTGGGCGGCGATCGGTGTCGCAGTACCTGTCGGCGGGCTGTCCGGGACGCCGGGAAGGTCGGTCACGCGCGCGCCGCCCTGCGCGTAATCGGTGCCGCCCTGGTCGGCGGGGATCGCCGTCAATCCGTAGCGCCGTGCGAGAACTTGTATCCAGATCGGTCCCGGATTGGTCGTGAACAGGCCGGTGCCCGGGGGCAACACGGGAACGAACGAGCCGGCATCGCTGAGGCTGTCGCCGAAGGAATAGATATTCGAGAACTGCGCGAACGCCGGGTTCGCGCACAGCACGAACGCGATGGCGCCCGCAGCGAGGGAAGCACGGATGGGGGGCATGGCGGGATTCCTCGATGAACGCAGGTGGACGATGCGGTGCAGAATGGGCATCGGCAGCGCGCGAGTAAGGGACTCGCTCATTCTAGTCGGAGGGCGGTGCATGACGCCAGTCGATGTCTCGGATCGGTCGACGCGCGCGTACGCGTCGGTGTCGCGGCCTGGTTTGCGACACGCCATCGACGGCCATGCCTTCCAGGTGCTGTTCGCATTGTGCTGCGTGCTTTTGCTGTTCCCACCCTCCCTGCGCGCGGCCGACGAGCTCCCGGCGGTGGTCGGCCGCATCGCCACTGAACAGGGCAATCTCTTCCACGCCCCGGATTCCCGCGGCGACGAGTGGACCGCGATCGGTCTCAACTATCCGGTTGCCGGTGGCGACAACCTGTGGGTCGACGGAGACGGCCACGCCGAGGTCGACTATGGTGCCGGTCAGTTCAGGATCGCCGGCGACACCAACCTGCACGTGTCGCGGCTCGACGAAGGCCAGATCGCGCTGTTCATCGCCGAAGGCAGCCTCATCGTTCGCGTTCGCGTGCTCGATTCCGGCGATTCGGCGCGCATCGACACCCCGCTCGCGCAGATCGACCTCGCGCGACCAGGGCTCTACCGCATCGACGTCCCCCCCGATCGCAGCCGGACGACGGTGGTCGTGCGCGAAGGCGAAGCGACGATCGCCGCCCCCGCGACGGCACAGCAGGTGCTGCCCGGGCAGACGGCGACGCTGCTGGCAGGGGAGTCGCTGGCCGGCATCGCCGTGGGCGCCGGCATCGACGGCTTCGATGCGTGGAGCGCGGACCGCGACCGCTACTACGATCGACGCGGCCAGGATGCCTACGTCTCGCGGCAGATGGTCGGACAGGTCGACCTCGACGACTACGGCACCTGGCGCAGCTATCCGGATTACGGGCCGGTCTGGTTCCCGGCGGCGGTCGCGGCCGACTGGGCGCCTTATCGATACGGCATGTGGACGTCGCTGCCGGGCTGGGGATACACGTGGGTCGACGCCGCGCCTTGGGGCTACGCCCCATTCCATTACGGCCGGTGGGCGTTCATTGCCGGACGCTGGGGCTGGTGTCCGGGCAACTATGTCGCGCGGCCGATCTGGGCGCCCGCGATGGTCGCGTGGTACGGAGGGGGCGCCTGGGATTACTCGGTCACGTATGGAAGTCCGGTCTGGGGTTGGGTGCCGCTCGGGTGGGGCGAGCCATTCATGCCGTGGTGGCACGGCTGCGGATCCCGCTGCTGGTCGCGTTACAACCGCCCGTATCACGTGAATCTCGCGGAACGGCCCAAGGCACCTCCGACGCACTATGCGAACTGGTCGGTCCCGGGAGGACTGACTGCCGTGCCGGGTGCAGCGCTGGCGGGCGGCAAGCCGGTGTCGATCAACCGGATCGCGATCGTTCCTGGTGCCGCAGTGGCGCCGTCGCTGGTGGCCCTTGCGCCGGCGATTGCGCCGTTGGCGGTGACTTCCCCGGCGTTGCGTCCAGGCAACCGTGTTCCGGCGCCAGCGTCGGCGCTGCGGATCCAACTGAAGCCCCTACCCCTGGCGCCTGCGGATCGCGGGCGGGCAGTCCGGGTTCCGGTCCCGGCACCAGCGCCGGCTGCGCGCAGCCCCGGCTTGCCGGTGCGTCCCCGGGCCCCGGAAGCACCCGAGCGCCCGGCGCCACGCGAAGGCATCCCGGCGACTCCGATCGCGCCGGCAGTGCGAGTGCCTGCGTCGCCCGCGCCCGCGACACCCCCGTTGCCGACGCAAAGGCCCGCACCGCCGATGCCCGCTGCACCATTGCCGCGAGTGTCTGCACCGCTGTTGCCTGCACCTCCGGTCATGCCGTTGCCGAGAGGGCAAGCGCCTGCGGTGGTACCGCCCCCCATGGTGCCGGTGCCGGTCTCCCCGGGCGGTCCGCCGCAGCGCACAGTCCCCGGACCGGCGCCATCGTCACCTGCCGGCGTACCGGTTCCGGTCGCGCCTGCACCCTCTGCGGGAGCGTCAGTGCCTGCGCCGCCGCCCAGGCCGAACTGATACGCGCCGCGTCATCCCGCGTCGGCGCGCTTGCGGGCATACGACCCCGGCGCCGGTTCGACGACGGGCAGCCTGCCCTTGCCCGGTATGCGCGCAGGAACCTCGCGGCCGGCGTGGGACGCGATCCAGGCGCGCCAGTCGGTCCACCACGACCCGTCGTGCTGGGTTGCGTTCGCGAGCCACTGGTCGGCGCTCGCCGGCAGCCTGTCGTTGGTCCAGTAGCCGTACTTGTTGGCGGCCGGCGGATTGATCATCCCAGCGATGTGCCCCGAGCCCGACAGCACGAAGCGCGACTTGCCCTTCAACAGCCGCGGCCCCGCGTACGTCGCCTTCCACGGTGCGATGTGGTCCTCGATCGCGGAGGCGAAATAGGTCGGGGTCGTGACCTTCGACACGTCGATCGGCACGCCGGCCAGCGTCAGGGCTCCCGGTTCGCGCAGGCGGTTGTTCATGTACATGTTGCGCAGGTAGAAGCTGTGCATCGTCGCCGGCATCCGCGTCGAATCGCAGTTCCAGTGCAACAGGTCGAACGGGAACGGGTCACGGCCCATCAGGTAGTTGTTGATCACGAACGACCAGATCAGGTCGTTGGCGCGCAGCAGGTTGAAGGTGTTCGCCATCTCGCTGCCCTCGAGGTAGCCGCGTTCCTTCATCTTCCTTTCCAGCGAGCGGACCTGGTCCTCGTCGATGAACACCTCGAGCTCGCCGGGAGCGCTGAAATCGATCAGCGCCGTCATGAAGGTCGCGCTGGCGATGCGCTTCTGCTTCTTCGCCTCGAGCCAGCCGAGCGTGGCTGCGAGCAGCGTCCCGCCGAGGCAATAGCCGACGACGTTGGCGTCGGGCTCGCCGGTCGCCTTCTCGATCGCGTCGAGCGCCGCCAGCGGGCCCTCGGTCAGGTAGTCCTCGAAATCCTTGTGCGCGAGACGCTCGTCGGGGTTCACCCAGGATACGACGAACACCGTCATGCCCTCGTGGACGGCCCAGCGGATGAACGAGTTCTTCTCGCGCAGGTCGAGGATGTAGTACTTGTTGATCCACGGCGGAATGATCAGCAGCGGCCGCTTCCACTGCTTCTTCGTCGCCGGCTCGTACTGGATCAGCTGCATCAGGTCGTTCTGGAACACGACCTTGCCGGGCGTGGTCGCGATGTTGACGCCGAGCTCGAAAGCCTTCGAGTCGGTCATCGAGATCCTGAGCTGGCCATTGCCGCGCTCGATGTCGTCGAGCAGGTTGTGCAGCCCGCGCACGAGGTTCTGGCCGCCGCTCGCGACGGTCTCGCGGAACACTTCGGGATTGGTCAGGGCGAAGTTCGACGGCGCGAGCGCGTCGATGTACTGGCGCGTGAAGAAGTCGATCTTCTTCTTCGTCGGCTCGGGCATGCCTTCGACGCTCGCGACCTGCTCGTGCATCCAGCGCGCGGCGATCAGGTACGACTGCTTGACGTAGTCGAACAGGAAATGCTCCTGCCAGCCGGCGTCCTTGAAGCGCTTGTCGCCTTTTGCCGGCTCGGCGACGGCGATGGCCGGCGCGCCCATCATCCGCAGCATCGACGTCTGCCACAGGTTCATGTAGTCGCGCCAGAGGTTCAGCTGCCCCTCGGCGAGCCGCGCCGGGTTGGTCAGCATCTTGGCGGCGAGCTCCATGAATGCCTGACCGAGCCCGAGTTCGTCGCCGGGGACCACCGATTGGCTGCCGGCGTGGCGGGCGGCGAAGTCGCCCATCAGCTTGGCGCTCTTCTCGGCGGCCGAGGCCAGCGACTCGGCGAGCGCCATCGGATCGTAGGTGGCGGCGCCGGACGCTGCAGCGGCGGGTGCGGTCGGAGCGGGGGTGGCCATCGAGCCTCTCGCAGGGTCGTCAGGAATTTCGATCGGACATTCTACGCGGCGTAACGGATGGTGCCGTCGGACGCCACGTCGCGTGTCGCGCGCCCGCTCCTCCACAGGTGGTTCAAGTGGGCGATCGCCTCACCCATCGCGAAGAACCGCTGCTGCAGGTCGAGCTCGCGCCGGAACAGCACCGGGATGATGTCTGACGCGGTGCGCGGCGAGGTCGCTGCGGTCAGTGCCGCGTGCAGCTCGGCGAGGCGCTCGGCGTGGTGGCGCCGCAACGCGTCGACGCGCTCGGCGATGCCGCGGAACGGCCGCCCGTGCGAAGGCAGGACCAGCGTGTCAGGCGGCAGGGGCTCGAAGCGCGACAGCGACGCGAGGAACCTCGCGACGGGATCGCCGTCGGGCTCGCCGGGCCAGACGGCGACATTGGTCGAGATCCGCGGCAGGAGCATGTCGCCCGAGATCAGCAGCCGTGCAGGGACGCAGGACAGTGAAGCGTGCTCGGGCGAATGTCCGTAGCCGGCGATGACATCCCATTGCCACGATCCCGCGGCCACGCGGTCGCCATCGATCAGGCGCACGAACGAATGCGGTGCCTCCGGCACGCCGCGATGGTAGTGGTTGCCTCGCGCCGCCAGCGCGGCGAGATGGTCGGCCGGCATTCCGTGCCGAGCGAACAGGCCGCCGACATCGGCCTGTCCGAGCCCGGCCTGCCCGGCGATCAGCGCGTGCGACGCCAGGAATTCGGCTTGGGTCATCGAGATCGTGCACCCGAAACGGGTGGCAAGCCATTCGGCGTTGCCGAGGTGGTCCGGGTGGCAGTGGGTTGCGATGATGCGGCGAATCGGCCGGTCGCGCAGCGTCGTTTCGAAATGGGTATGCCAGTGGCCGCGCGTCACTGCATCGCCATACCCGCAGTCGACCAGCGTATGGCCGTCGGGCTCGGCGACGAGCCACAGGTTGATGTGGTCGAGCGCGAAAGGCAGCGGCATCCGCAGCCACAGCACGCCGGGAGCGACTGCTACCGCGTGCCCGGGTGCGGGCGGGTGCTGCGCGAGCTCTTCCATTTCGCTATGGTATCTTGGCGCAGGCGGCGCGCCCGCGCCGATAAGTAGCTTCCGTTCCGAACGCCATGTCCTCCAGAGGCCGCGAGACCGCACCGTCGCCGACGCGGGGGGCGACCTACACGATTTCCGAGCTCGCCCGCGAGTTCGCGTTGACCACGCGGGCGATTCGTTTCTACGAGGATTGCGGCCTCATCTCCCCGCGCCGCGAGAAGCGCAGCCGCATCTATGGCGAGCGCGAGCGCGTGCGCATCAAGCTGATCCTGCGCGGCAAGCGCCTCGGCCTGGCACTTTCGGAGATCGGCGAGCTGCTCGACCTCTATGAGGTGCGACGCAACGAGCGCGCGCAGCTGACGGCGTTCCTCGCCCTGCTCGCCGACCGGCGGACGCGCCTGCTGCAGCAGCGGGAGGACATCGAAATCGTGCTGGCCGAGATCGACGGCATCGAGCGCGATTGCCGGCGCCGGCTCGCCGCCGAGGCCAGGGGAGCGGCGGCGAGCGCAGATTGACGTTTACGTAAACGTAATGGAGAATCGCCCCACGCACGGGGCCGGACAGGACCTGCTGGAGGGCGCCGCGCGGGCGACGGGAACCGGATCGGCCATGACGCAGGCGTACACCCCGGCATTCGCGGGTTTCGAGGCGCGCGTACGCCAGAGCTTCGCACGCCAGGGAGCGATGGCGCTGGTGGGCGCGGAGCTAGGCGACGTGCGCCCCGGGCTACTGCGCGATCTCGCTCGTGCCGCGGCCGGAGGTCTCGCAGCAGCACGGCTACGTCCACGCGGGTATTCTGGCGGCGCTGGTCGACACGGCGGGCGGGTACGCCGGCTACACGCTGTTTCCCGAGGACAGCTCGGTGCTCACCGTCGAGTTCAAGCTGAACCTGCTGGCGCCCGCCCAGGGCGAGCGGATCGTCGCCGAAGGATTCGTCGTCAAGCCGGGACGCACGCTCGCGATCACGCGGGGCGAGGTCCACGCCGAGCGCGTCGGACAACGGGTGCTGGTCGCGATGATGCAGCAGACATTGATCGTGATGCGCGGCCGGGCCGAGGGCTGACCGGCCGGCGTCGGATGGCGGGATCGCCGCCGCGGGGCGGACCGAGGATCGCGAAGCGAGGCTTTGCATGGACGCGTTTCCTGCACTTGATTTCGAACTCGGCGAGACCGTCGACATGCTGCGTGCGTCGGTGCGCCAGTTTGCCGCCGTCGAGATCGCGCCGCGCGCGGCGGACATCGACCGCAACAACGCGTTTCCCCCCGACCTGTGGCGCAAGCTCGGCGACATGGGGCTGCTCGGGATCACCGTCGAGGAAGATTACGGCGGCAGCGGGCTCGGCTACGTCGCGCACGTCGTCGCCATGGAGGAGATTTCGCGGGCCTCCGCATCGGTCGGGCTGTCCTACGGCGCGCATTCGAACCTATGCGTCAACCAGATCCGGCGCAATGGCAGTCAGGCGCAGAAGCGGCGCTGCCTGCCGGGCCTCGTCTCCGGCGAGAAGGTCGGTGCGCTGGCGATGAGCGAGCCGGGCTCGGGGTCGGACGTCGTGTCGATGCGGCTCGCGGCGACGCGGCGCGGCGACGGCTATGTCCTCGACGGCACCAAGATGTGGATCACCAACGGTCCCGATGCCGATGTGCTGGTCGTCTACGCCAAGACCGATCCGCAAGCGGGCGCACGAGGCATCACCGCGTTCATCGTCGAGAAGGGGATGCCGGGATTCACGACCGCGCAGAAGCTCGACAAGCTCGGCATGCGCGGATCGAACACCTGCGAGCTGGTGTTCGACGGCTGCTTCGTGCCCGCGGCGAACGTGCTGGGCGCGGAAGGCCGCGGCGTCGGCGTGCTGATGAGCGGGCTCGATTACGAGCGCGCCGTGCTCGCCGGCGGACCGCTGGGCATCATGGCCGCGTGCCTCGACGAGGTGTTGCCCTACGTTCACGAGCGCAGGCAGTTCGGCCAGTCGATCGGAGAGTTCCAGCTGATGCAGGGCAAACTCGCCGACATGTACACGACGATGAACGCGTGCCGCGCTTACGTCTACGCGGTCGCTCGCGCCTGCGACCGCGGGTTGACGACGCGCAAGGACGCTGCCGGCGCGATCCTCTACGCCGCCGAGAAGGCGACGTGGATGGCGGGCGAGGCGATACAGTGCCTGGGCGGCAACGGCTACGTCAACGAGTTTCCGACCGGCCGGCTGTGGCGCGACGCGAAGCTCTACGAGATCGGCGCCGGCACATCGGAGATCCGGCGGATGCTGATCGGCCGCGAGCTGTTCAATGACACGAAATGAGTGCCCGGAAACGGTGGACGGCGCTCTTCCCAGGAAAGTCCATCTCCCATGCTGAATGATCCGATCGTCATCGTCGGCGCCGCGCGCACGCCAATGGGCGCGTTCCAGGGGGTGTTCGCGCCGCTCTCTGCGAGCGAGCTCGGCGCGGTCGCGATCAAGGCGGCCGTCGAGCGCGCGGGTATCAAGCCCGCCGACGTCGACAAGACGATCTTCGGCTGCGTGCTGGCCGCGGGGCAGGGCCAGGCGCCGGCGCGACAGGCGTCGATCAAGGCAGGATTGCCACTTGCGACCGGCTGCACGACGGTCAACAAGATGTGCGGCTCGGCGATGGAGGCCGCGATCCTTGCGCACGATGCGCTGGCCGCCGGGTCCTGCGAGGTCATCGTCGCGGGCGGCATGGAGAGCATGACCAACGCGCCCTACCTGATGCCCAAGGCCCGCGCTGGCTACCGGATGGGGCACCAGACCGTCTACGACCACATGTTCCTCGACGGCCTCGAGGACGCCTACGACAAGGGTCGGCTGATGGGGACTTTCGCCGAGGACTGCGCGGCGAGCTTCGCCTTCACCCGCGAGGCCCAGGACGAGTTCGCGCTGGCGTCGCTGTCGCGCGCGCTCGCGGCCAACAACGACGGGACGTTCGTCTGGGAGACCGCGCCGGTCACCGTGAGCGGCAGGAAAGGCGACGTCGTCGTCGACCGCGACGAGCAGCCCGCGAAGGCCGCCCCCGACAAGATCCCGACGCTGAAGGCCGCGTTCCGCAAGGACGGCACGGTAACCGCCGCGAACTCGAGCTCCATCTCCGATGGCGCCGCAGCGCTGGTGCTGATGCGCCGCTCGACCGCCGAGGCGCGCGGCCTGAAGCCGCTGGCGGTCATCGTCGCGCACGCGACGCATTCGCAGGAACCGGCGCTGTTCACCACCGCGCCGGTGGGGGCGATCCGGAAGATCTACGCGAAGACCGGCTGGACGACCCGCGACGTCGACCTGTTCGAGATCAACGAAGCCTTCGCGGTGGTGACGATGGCGGCGATGAAGGAGCACGGCATCGCCCACGACCGCGTCAACGTCCACGGCGGCGCCTGTGCGCTCGGCCATCCGATCGGCGCATCGGGGGCGCGCATCGTCGTCACGCTGCTGGGCGCGCTGCGCAAGCACGGCGGCAGGCGCGGCGTCGCGGCGCTGTGCATCGGCGGCGGCGAGGCGACCGCGCTTGCCATCGAGCGGGTCGACTGACCATGTTCGCCAACTACCCGCTGTTCCTCGTCGCCTGCGTACTGCTGGTGCTGACGCCCGGCCCTAACCTGCTCTACCTGATCTCGCGGACCCTGTGCCAGGGCAGGGGCGCGGGCCTGATCTCGCTGGCCGGAACGACCAGCGGATTCATCGTCCACATCGTCGCCGCGTCGCTCGGCCTTTCGGCGGTGCTGATCGCGGTGCCGGTGATGTTCGATGCCGTCCGCCTCGCGGGTGCCGCGTACCTGCTGTGGCTCGCCTTCGATTCGGTGCGCGCGCGCGGAGCGGGGCTGTTCACGCCGCGCGCGCTCGCACCCGAGCCGCCGGCGAAGCTCTTCAGGACGGGGCTGCTGACGAGCATCCTCAATCCGAAGGTCGCGCTGTTCTACCTCGCGCTGTTTCCGCAGTTCATCGTTCCCGCGCACGGCTACGTGCTCCTCCAGTCGCTGGCCCTGGGCGCGACGCAGGTCGCGATCGCGCTCGTCGGCGACACGTTGTTCGTGCTCGGGGCCGCCCGGATCTCCGGCTGGCTCGCGGCGCGCCCGCTGTGGATCGCCGTCCAGCGCTGGGTGCAGGGCGGCGTGTTCGCGGCGATCGCCGTGAAGCTCGCGCTCACCGAGCGCCGCTAGAAAATGGGGTCAGAGCTGTAATATTCGGCAGACGCGATCGCATCGCATCCGGTGAGAGTCTCCGTTGCCGAATATTACAGCTCTGACCCCATTTTCGTTGCCACGATGCTGCTGACCGAAGAACAGCGCCAGATCCGCGACACGCTGCGCGAATTCGCGCGCGACGAGCTCGCTCCGCATGCCGCGGCCTGGGACCGTGACCACACTTTCCCGCGCGAGGCACTGCGGACGCTCGGTGAGCTCGGAGCGATGGGGATCGTCGTGCCGGAAGCATGGGGAGGCGCCGGGCTCGATTACGTGTCGCTCGCGGTAGCCCTCGAGGAGATCGCCGCAGGCGACGGTGCGACGTCGACGATCGTCAGCGTCCAGAACTCGGTCGTCTGCGGGCCGGTCAATGCCTTCGGCAGCGATGCGCAGAAGGAGAAATTCCTGCGGCCGCTCGCGCGCGGCGAACTGCTGGGATGCTTCTGCCTGACCGAGCCGCAGACCGGGTCGGACGCAGCGGCGATTGCCATGCGCGCCGAACGCCGCGGCGGGCGCTACATCCTGAACGGCGTCAAGCAGTTCATCACGACCGGCGCGAATGCCGATGTCGCGGTCGTGTTCGCGGTGACCGACCGGGCCGCCGGGAAGAAAGGCATCTCGGCGTTCATCGTCGACACGAAGGCACCGGGCTTCGTCGTCTCGCGCGTCGAAGACAAGCTCGGCCAGCGCGCCTCGGACACCGCCCAGATCGGCTTCGAGGACTGCGAGGTCGATGCTGCGAACCTGCTGGGACGCGAAGGCGACGGCTACGGGATCGCGCTCGCAAATCTCGAGAGCGGGCGCATCGGCATCGCGGCACAGGCGGTGGGGATGGCGCGGGCGGCGCTCGACGCCGCGCTCGCGTACGCGCTCGAGCGCCGGGCGTTCGGCAAGCCGATCGCCGAGCACCAGGCAGTGAACTTCCGGCTGGCCGACATGGCGACGCAGGTGGAGGTCGCGCGCCAGATGGTGTGGCACGCTGCCACGCTGCGCGACGCCGGCCAGCCCTGCCTCAAGGAAGCGTCGATGGCCAAGCTGTTCGCGTCGGAAATGGCCGAGCGGGTCGCCTCGGACGCGATCCAGATCCACGGCGGCTACGGCTACGTCGCCGATTTCCCGGTCGAGCGCATCTACCGGGACGTGCGCGTGTGCCAGATCTACGAAGGCACCAGCGACATCCAGCGGCTGGTCATCGGCCGCGCGCTGGCCGGGTGACGCAACATGGTTCCTGCGAAGAAGACCCCGAAGCCCGGAGCGCCGTTTCGCATCGGCGATCACGTCTCGCGGCGCGTGGTCTTCGACGCGGAATCGATCCGGCGCTTCGCGACCCTGTCGGGCGACATGAATCCGCTGCATCACGACGACCGTGCCGCCGCCGCCGGGCCATTCGGCACGCTGATCGTGAGCGGAACCCAGATCGTCGCGCTGATGATGGGGCTCGACGCGACGTTCCTGTCCGAGCGCCACATGGCGCTGGGGCTGGGTTTCGAGTTCAGGTTCGTGAGAGCGGTGCCGGCAGGCACGGAGCTGACGCTGCAATGGGTCGTCGCCGGCTCGACGTGGAAGGCGTCGCTTTCCGGGCACATCGTCACGGCCGAAGGGCGCGCAGTCGACGACGAAGGCACCGTCTACGTGACGGCGATCGGACGCAACCTGGTGCGCGCCAAGCGCGACGGAGCCTGACCATCCTGATGACCGACACGACGATGAATGCCCCGATCGCCTTCCACTTCGATTTCTCGTCGCCTTACGGTTACATCGGGGCGGAGAAGATCGAGGCCCTCGCGCATCGGCACGGCCGCAGCGTCGACTGGCGGCCGATGCTCCTCGGTGCCGCTTTCAAGGTGGCGGGCACGGCGCCGCTGACGTCGGTGCCGCTCAAGGGGGACTACAGCAGGCGGGACATCCTGCGCAGCGCGCGCTTCCACGGCGTGCCGCTGCGGCTGCCGTCGAAGTTTCCGATCGCGACCCAGGGTCCCGCGCGCATCGTCGTCTGGCAGCGGGGACAGGATGCCGGCGCGGTGCCGCGGCTGGTCAAGGCGCTCTATCGCGCGTACTTTGTCGACGACCGGGACATTTCGGATCCTGCGACCGCGGCGGATGTCGCCGGCAGCGCGGGCATCGACGGCGCAGCCGCTCGCGCCGCCATCGACGACCCGTCGGTCAAGGACGAGCTGAGGCGCGACGTCGACGCCGCGATCGCCGCCGGCGTGTTCGGATCGCCGTACGTCGTCGTCGATGGCGAGCCGTTCTGGGGGATGGACCGCTTCGAGCAGATCGACCGCTGGCTCGAGCGCGGAGGGTTCTGAGGGACGCGATCGACCGGGGCGCCGTTCGCGGGCGCGGCGACCGGCGCGACAATGTCCGGGGCTTTCAGGAAGACGAATGGCCGAATACACGCTGCACTGCTTCGCACAGTCGGGCAACGCCTACAAGGCGGCGCTGACGCTCGAGCTCGCGGGCGCCGACTGGGAGCCGCGCTACGTCGACTACTTCGGCGGCGAGACACGCACGCCGGCCTACCGCGCGATCAATGTCATGGGGGAGGTTCCCGTGCTGCTGCACGGTGGCCGCATGCTTTCCCAGTCGGGCGTGATCCTGGAGTACCTCGCGGAGACGCTCGGCCGTTTCGGTGCGCGCGACCCCGGGGAGCGCCGCGAGATCCTGCGCTGGCTGCTGTTCGACAACCACAAGCTGACGAGCTACACGGCGACGCTGCGCTTCATGCGCACGTTCGCGAAGGATCCTGATCCGGCGGTGATCGCCGAGTTCCGCCGGCGCGCCGAAGCCGCGTGGGCGATCCTGAACGCGCATCTCGACGGACGCGCCTACGTCGTCGGCGATCACCTGACCATCGCCGACCTTTCGCTCGCGGGCTATCTGTTCTGGCCCGAGGAGATCGGCGTCGACTGGGACGATCATCCGCACATCCGCGACTGGCTCGCCAGGTTGCGCGGCCAGCCGCGCTGGATGCATCCCTACGCGCTGATGCCCGGGCATCCACGTCCGGAGCCTGCCTGACGACGGGCCCGACCGCCGCCCCGCGGCCCCGACTGCCGCGCTTTCGCCCCCCTTTCGCCCAGCCACCGAACGACACGCCCACGCAACCGACAGGATCTCCATGCCGACGATCGAATCGAAGCTCTCGCCGCGCGATCCGGCGTTCGCGGCCAATCGCGACGCGATGCTGGCGCTTTGCGCGGACCTGCGGGCGAAGATCGCGGCGGTCGAGCAGGGCGGCGGCGACGTTTCGCGCGCCCGCCACGTCGCCCGCGGCAAGCTCCTTCCGCGCGAACGCGTGCGCGCGCTGCTCGATCCGGGCAGCCCCTTCCTCGAGCTGTCGCAGCTCGCCGCATTCGGCATGTACGGCGACAACATCGCGTCGGCCGGCATCATCACCGGCATCGGCCGGGTCGCGGGCCGCGAGTGCGTCGTCGTCTGCAACGACGCGACGGTCAAGGGCGGCACGTACTACCCGATGACGGTCAAGAAGCACCTGCGCGCACAGGAGATCGCGCGCCAGAACGGCCTGCCCTGCATCTACCTGGTCGATTCGGGCGGCGCCAACCTGCCGAACCACACCGACGTGTTCCCGGACCGCGATCATTTCGGGCGCATCTTCTACAACCAGGCGACGCTCTCCGCCGAGGGCATCGCCCAGATCGCCGTCGTCATGGGCTCGTGCACTGCGGGCGGCGCCTACGTCCCGGCGATGTGCGACGAGTCGATCATCGTCCGCGAGCAGGGGACGATCTTCCTCGGCGGTCCGCCGCTGGTGAAGGCCGCGATCGGCGAAATCGTCACCGCCGAGGAGCTGGGCGGCGCGGACGTCCACACGCGGATCTCGGGCGTGGCCGATCATTTCGCGCAGGACGACCATCATGCGCTGGCGATCGCGAGAAGTATTGTCGGGAACCTCAACCGGCGCAAGCAGGTGAGCCTCGAGGTCACCGAACCGAGTCCGCCGCGCCATCCGGCGGAGGAGCTCTACGGCGTCATCAACGCCGACATCCGCAAGCCCTACGACGCGCGCGAGGTGATCGCACGCATCGTCGACGACTCCGCGATGGACGAGTTCAAGGCGCGCTACGGCACGACGCTGGTCACGGGTTTCGCGAGGATCTGGGGCTACCCGGTCGGCATCGTCGCGAACAACGGCGTGCTCTATTCCGAGTCGGCGCTGAAGGGCACGCATTTCATCGAGCTTTGCGCGCAGCGCGGCATACCGCTGGTGTTCCTGCAGAACATCACCGGCTTCATGGTCGGGAAGAAATACGAAGCCGGCGGAATCGCCAAGGACGGCGCCAAGATGGTGACGGCGGTGTCGTGTGCGCAGGTGCCCAAGTTCACCGTGATCATCGGCGGCAGCTACGGCGCAGGCAACTACGGCATGTGCGGCCGCGCCTTCAATCCACGCTTCCTGTGGATGTGGCCCAATGCGCGGATCTCGGTGATGGGCGGCGAGCAGGCGGCGACCGTGCTCGCGACGGTGCGTCGCGACGGCATCGAGGCCAAAGGCGGAAGCTGGACCGCCGGGGACGAGGAGGCGTTCAAGGCGCCGATACGCGAGCAGTACGAGCGCGAGGGACACCCGTATTTCGCCAGCGCGAGGCTGTGGGACGACGGCGTGATCGATCCCGCCGACACCCGGCGCGTGCTGGCGCTGGCGATTTCGGCGGCACTCAACCGCCCGATCGAGTCGACGACTTTCGGCGTCTTCAGGATGTGATGGGAAGCATGGCACCCGGCGATTCATCGGGAGACCGCGACGCGGGTGCATTGCCCGCGGACGCCTGCGACACGGTCGAGCGGGCGCTGCTGCGCGAGCAGGTGCTGCGCTTCGTCGCGCGCGAGGTCGAGCCGCAGGCCGACCGGTGGGAGCGCGAGGGCAGCGTCCCGCGCGAGGTGCTGCGCAGGATCGGCGAGCTGGGCTGGCTGGGGCTGATGGTTCCGGGGGCCTGGGGCGGGGCCGAAGGCGACGCGATCACCAACTACGTGTTTGCCGAGGCGCTGTCGCAGTCGACCTACGGCGGATTCGTCGTCACCGTGCTCGTCCACACCGACATGGCCTCGCCGCACCTCGTCCACGCGGGGACCGACGAGCAGAAGCGCCGCTGGCTGCCGGGAATCGTCAGCGGCGAGGTCCTGACCGCCGTCGCCGTCACCGAGGCCGATGCCGGCTCCGACGTCGCGCGCATCCGCACCAGCGCCAGGCGCGACGGCGACGCCTTCGTGCTCGATGGCAGCAAGATGTTCATCACCAATGGCGTCAACGCCGACCTCTATTTCGTCGCGGCCCGCACCGCCCCCCTGCAGGCGGGCGCCCGAGGCATCTCGATGTTCTGCGTCGAGCGGGGCGCGCCGGGCTTTCGCGTCGGGCAGGTGCTCGACAAGTCCGGATGGCGCTCGTCGGACACCGCCGAGCTGGTGTTCGACGGCTGCCGGATCCCCGCCGCGCAGATGCTGGGCGCCGAGAACCAGGGATTCTTCGCGCTGATGCGCAATTTCCAGCGCGAGCGCCTGGCGCTCGCCGCGATGGCGATCGGCAATGCGCGCTCGGCACTGAGGCTCGCGCTCGAGCACGTGAAAAGCCGCCGCGCTTTCGGCGGCGTGCTGTGGGACCGGCAGGCGATCCGGCAGCGCCTCGCGTCGCTCGATGCACGTACGCAGGCAGCGCGCAGCTTCGCCCTGCATTGCGCATGGCTTTCGGCACACGGCCGCGATTGCGTTCGCGAGATGTCGGGGCTGAAGGCGCTGTGCGGCGAGCTCGCCAACGACGTCGCCTACGCCTGCCAGCAGTTCCACGGGGGGATGGGCTATATTCGGGAGGCCCCGATCGAGCGCCTCTGGCGAGACGCGCGCATCCTCGCGATCGGCGGCGGTGCCACCGAAGTGATGCTCGAGGAAGCTGCGAAGCGGCTGTGACCTCGGCGAACGGATCCCGCCCGATGCCCAAGCCTAACCCTAACCCCCCCTGCAGCGTTTCGGTACACGACGCCGTCGCGACGGTGACGCTCGAGCGGCCCGACCTTCACAACGCGTTCGACGAGGCGCTGATCGCGCGCCTGACCGGAATTTTCGTCGATCTCGACGACGACCCTGCGGTGCGTGCCGTCGTGCTCGCCGGCGCCGGGAAGAGCTTTTGCGCCGGGGCGGACCTGAACTGGATGAAGCGGATGGCGGGTTTCGGACCCGACGAGAACCTGGCTGACGCCAATGCGCTGGCCGCGATGCTGCGCGCGCTCTATTCGCTGTCGAAACCAACGATCGCGCGCGTTCACGGAGCCGCGTACGGGGGCGGCGTCGGACTGGTCGCGGCCTGCGACATCGCGATCGGCGCGACCGAGGCGAGCTTCGCGCTGTCCGAGGCGAAGCTCGGGCTGATCCCGGCGACGATCGGACCGTACGTCATCGAAGCGATCGGCGCGCGGCAGGCGCGCCGCTATTTCCTGACCGCCGAGCGCTTCGATGCGGCGACGGCGCAGACGATCGGGCTGCTGCACGAGGTGGTGCCCGCGCAGGCGCTCGATGCGCGCATCGGCGAGATCCTGAAGCTGCTGCTGGCGGCGGGCCCGACGGCCCAGCTCGAGTGCAAGGCACTGATCCGGGGTGTGGCGCACCGGCCGATCGACGCCGACGTGATTGCCGGCACCGCGCGGCACATCGCGGCGGTCCGCGTCTCCGACGAAGGCCGGGAGGGCATCGCGGCGTTCCTCGGCAAGCGCCCGCCTGCGTGGGCGGGCAGGCCGGGCAAGGGATGATCCGCGGATGAGCGCGCTGTCGCAGCTCGACACCTGGCAGCTGGTCGCGATCGCGGCCGCGCTCGGCTTCGCCAGCGGACTGCGCCTCTACGCGGTGCTGTTCATCGTCGGGGCCGCGGGCTGGCTCGGCTGGGTGGAATTGCCGCCCGGCCTCGCGATGCTTTCCCATCCGCTGGTGCTCGCTGCCTCGGGTTTCATGTGCTTGGTCGAATTCTTCGCCGACAAGATCCCCGCGGTGGATTCGATGTGGGATGCCGTCCACACGCTGATCCGGATCCCGGCAGGCGCGGCGCTGGCGGCGAGCGTCTTCGGAGACTCGTCGTCGGCGACGATGCTCGCGGCCGCGATCCTCGGCGGCACGCTGGCTGCAGGCAGCCACTTCACCAAGGCTGGTAGCCGGGTGCTGATCAACACGTCGCCCGAGCCGTTCTCGAACTGGGCAACGTCGCTGACCGAGGACGTTGCCGTCGGCGGTCTGCTGTGGCTCGCGTTCGCGCATCCCGCGGTCGCGCTCGCGGTGCTGGCGCTGCTGGTCGCGCTGGTGATCTGGCTGCTGCCCAGGGTCTGGCGCACGATCGGCCGTGTGTTCGCGCGCATTTCCGGCTGGTTCGGACATTCGATGGCGGGGCCGCGATAGTGTTCGACCGGATCCTGATCGCCAATCGCGGGGAGATCGCGTGCCGCATCGCGCGCACTGCGCGCAGGCTCGGCATCGAGACCGTCGCGGTCTACAGCGACGCCGACCTGCGGGCGTTGCACGTCGAGGCCTGCGATGCGGCGTACCGGATCGGCCCTCCGGCGCCGCGCGAGAGCTACCTCGACGGCGATGCGATCATCGATGCCGCGCTCGCCGCCGGTGCGACGGCGATTCACCCCGGCTACGGTTTCCTGTCGGAGAACGAGGGTTTTGCGGCGGCCTGCGCGCGCGCCGGCCTGATCTTCGTCGGTCCGCCCCCCGCTGCGATCGCCGCGATGGGTTCGAAATCCGAAGCGAAGTCGATCATGGCGCGCGCAGGCGTGCCCGTCGTCCCGGGCTATCACGGGGCCGACCAGGACCCTGCATTGCTCGCGCGCGAGGCCCGGCGCATCGGCTTTCCGGTCCTGATCAAGGCGACCGCAGGCGGTGGCGGGAAAGGCATGAAGGTCGCAGGCGCCGCCGGGGAGTTCGCACCGGCGCTCGCCTCGGCGCAGCGCGAAGCGCGCGCCTCGTTCGGCGACGACCGCGTGCTGCTCGAGCGCTACCTGCCCTCGCCGCGCCACATCGAGATCCAGGTGTTCGGCGACGCGCAGGGCAACGTCGTCCACCTGTTCGAACGCGACTGCTCGGTGCAGCGCCGCCACCAGAAGGTGCTCGAGGAGGCGCCTGCGCCGGGAATGCCGCCCGGTCGGCGCCGTGCAATGGGGGAGGCGGCGGTCGCCGCCGCGAAGGCGATCGGCTACGTCGGCGCGGGCACCGTCGAGTTCATCACCCTGCAGGACGGAACGTTCTATTTCATGGAAATGAACACCCGCCTGCAGGTCGAGCATCCGGTCACCGAGATGATCACCGGCCTCGACCTGGTCGAATGGCAGTTTCGCGTCGCTGCAGGTGAGCCGCTGCCCCTGGCGCAGGATGCGCTGGCGATCCGCGGGCACGCGATCGAGGCCCGCATCTACGCCGAGGATCCCGAGCGCGGATTCCTGCCGTCGATCGGTCGCATCCTCCACTGGCGGATGCCCGACGAGAGTGCGCGGATACGCGTCGATACCGGGTACCGGGCCGGCGACGAGGTGAGCCCGTTCTACGATCCGATGCTCGCAAAGGTGATCGCCTGGGGAGAGGACCGGGAGAGCGCGCGCGAGGGGCTGCTGCGCTCGCTGCACCACTGCGAGATCGCCGGCGTGACGACGAACGCGGCGTTCCTCGAGCGCGTCGTCGCCCACGACGCTTTCGCCAGTGCCCGCCTCGACACCGGGCTGATCGACGCCCATCGCGATGCCTTGCTCGCGCCTCCGGCGGCCGCGAAAGCGCAGCCGCTCGTTGCCGCCGCGCTCGCGGAGTTCGCGGGCATCTGCGACGCGGCCCAGGCATCGGGCGCCGCGTCAGCCGACCCGAATTCGCCTTGGAACGACGTCGATGCCTGGTGGAACGGCAGCGCCGCGCACCGGATCGACCTGACCTTCGCCGACCCCAAGGGCGAGCACGCGCTGGCGCTCGCGCCGCGGGGGAGGGGCAGGGTCGCGATCACCGGGGATGCCGCGGTCTGCGGCGATGGCGGCGCGATCGATGCGACGTTCGAACGGCGCCACGGGCGGCTGGTCATCGCCGTCGGCGGGCAGGTCTTCGACGCCAAGGTCGTGCCCGAGGGCGACATTCGCCACGTGTTCGCGGACGGCGATCGCGTGCGCCTGACGCGCATCGATCCTCTCGCGCACGCGGGCGAGGTCGACGAGCACGGCGGGCGCCTGACGGCGCCGATGTCGGGGACCGTCGTCGCGGTCCTCGTGAAGGCCGGCGACGAGGTCGACAGGGGCACGCCGCTGGTCGTCCTCGAGGCGATGAAGATGGAGCACACGATCGCGGCGCCTTCGGGAGGCCGCGTCGTCGCCGTGAACTACGCGGTCGGCGACCGCGTCGCCGAAGGCGCCGATCTCGTCGACGTCGACGAGGAGGAGCCGTGACGCCCGAGGCGCCGGATCGTCGCGCGGATTTCGAGGCAGCCTCGAGCCTGCCGCGCAGGGTGCGGCTCGTCGAGGTCGGTCCACGCGATGGCCTTCAGAACGAGCAGGCGATCGTTCCCACCGACATCAAGGTGGCGCTGATCGACATGCTGACCGGCGCGGGTTTCCCCGCGGTCGAAGCGACGTCGTTCGTGTCGCCCAAGTGGGTGCCGCAGATGGCCGATGCCGCCGACGTGATGGCGCGCATCACGCGCAAGCCCGGCGTCCGCTACCCGGTGCTGACGCCCAACCTCAGGGGTTTCGAGTCGGCGCTCGCCGCGGGCGCCGACGAGGTCGCCGTCTTCGTCGCGGCGTCGGAATCCTTCTCGAAGCGCAACATCAACTCCACGATCGCCGAGAGCCTCGAGCGCGCGCGCCCGGTGTTCGATGCGGCGCGGCCCCTGGGCCTGCGTGTGCGCGGCTACATCTCCTGCGTGCTGGGCTGCCCTTACGAAGGCGATGTCGACCCGGCCGCGGTTGCCGAGATCGCGGCAAGCCTCCACGCGATGGGCGCCTACGAGGTTTCGCTGGCCGACACCATCGGCACCGGCACCGCGGGCAGGACCCGGGCGCTGATCCGCCGCGTCGGCGAACGCGTCCCGGTCGCGGCGCTCGCAGGTCATTTCCACGACACCTACGGCCAGGCGCTGACCAACGTCTATGCGGCGATGGAAATGGGGGTGGCGACCTTCGACTGCTCGGTCGCGGGACTCGGCGGATGCCCGTATGCGAAGGGGGCGACGGGCAACGTCGCGAGCGAGGACGTTCTCTACCTGCTGGAGGGTCTCGGCATCGCGACCGGCGTGGACATGACGGCGCTGCGCCGCGCGGGCCATTTCATCTCGGATTTCCTCGGGCGTGCGCCCGTATCGCGCGTTGCGCGCGCGCTGGACGCGAAGCAGCCGCTGGGCGCATGAGCGCGCCGCCTGGAAGGAACATGACTGCTCCGTCCCCCGCACCCGTCCGGGTCGCATCGCCCTGCATCAGCGTGTGCAGGATCGACGACGCGAACGGCCTGTGCGTCGGCTGCCTGCGCACGCTCGATGAAATCGCCGCGTGGGGCGCGCTTTGCGACGACGCCCGTCGCGAGGTCTGGGTCGCGATCGCCAGGCGGCGCGAGGAGCTCGAAGGCCGCTCCGATGCCGGGGGCCTGCGTTGATCGCCCGCGGCTTCCGCGAAGCTGCAGGCCGGCCGACGTGATCACGAGGCTGACGTGATCGAATGGTATTTCGACTTCGTGTCGCCGTTCTCGTACCTGCAGTGCGAGCGGTTGCAGCCGCATGCGGCGTCGGTGCATCCGCGCCCGGTGCTGTTCGCGGCGATCCTCGACGCCCTCGGGCAGCGGGGTCCCGCCGAGATTCCGGCCAAGCGCGCCTTCACCTACCGCTTCGTCGTCTGGCAGGCCAAAGCGATGGGCATTCCGCTGCGCTTCCCGCATGCGCATCCGTTCAATCCGCTGCCGCTGCTGCGCCTCGCGCATGCCTGCGATTGCCGGATGGACGCGATCACTCGGATCTTCCGCTTCGTCTGGCGCGACGGAAGGCTGCCCGACCTGCCGATCGAGTGGAGCGAGCTCACCGCCGATCTCGGGCTGCCCGACGCGTCCGCCCGCATTGCCGAATCCGAGGTCAAGGACGCGCTGCGACGCCAGACCGACCAGGCGATCGCGCGCGGCGTGTTCGGCGTGCCGACGCTCGCGGTCGACGGCGAGCTCTTCTGGGGCGTCGACGCAACCGAGATGGCGCTGGCCTACGCCCGCGCCGGCAGCCGATTCGACGACCCGGAATACGCGCGCGTCGCGGCGCTGCCCCCGGGGGCGACGCGGCCTGCCGCTACGAAGCGGCGCTGACGACGCCGTCGGCGATCAGCGCGTCGACCGCCGCGGCTCCAATCCCCGCCTCGGCGAGGACCTCGCGCGAATTCTCGCCCTGGCGCGGGGCATTGCGTGTCGCGGGCACCGCCGGCGGATCGAGCCTGAAGGGCGGTACGTACTGGCGCGCGCCGTCCGCGCCGGTCACGACCATTCCGCGGGCGCGGAATTGCGCATCGGCCAGCGCTTCTTCGAAGGCCAGCACCGGACTCACGCAACAGTCGACGTGGGCAAGACGCGCGGTCCAGCCGGCGAGGGTATCGGCCGCGAACAGCGTTTCGAGCTCGCAGCGCACGCGTGCGCCGTCGTCTCCCGTCGCGAACTGACCGGGGATGAGGTCGTCGCGTCCGAGCGCCTCGCACAGCGCCCGCCAGAACTTCGCCTCCAGCGCGCCGACGGCGAGCCAGCGCGAGTCCTTCGTCTCGTAGACGCCATAGCAGGGGACGCCGCCGGTCAGGAGGTCGGCGCCTCGCGCTGCGACGCGGCCCGTGTCCTCGAGCGCGCCCAGCGCGAAGACCTGGTGCGCCAGCACGGCATCGGCCATCGCGACGTCGACGTAGCGGCCCCGGCCGTGGCGCAACGCGCCGACCAGCGCGCCGAGGATGGCGATCGCCGCAGTTGCCGCACCGCCCAGCAGGTCGGCGATCTGCAGGTTCGCGAGCGTCGGGGGGCCGCCCCGCGCGCCGGTCTGGTCGAGGACGCCCGCGTAACCCAGATAGTTGATGTCATGGCCGGCGAGCGTCGCCCGCGGACCGGTCTGGCCGTAGCCCGACAGCGAGCAATAGACGAGCCGCGGATTGAGTCCGCGCAGGGCATCGTGGCCGATGCCGAGAGCTGCGACCACGCCCGGACGGAATCCTTCGACGACGACGTCGGCTTGCTTCGCCAGTGCCAGAAAGGCGTCGCGTCCGCGTGGCGACTTGAGGTCGATGGCGAGCGAGCGCTTGTTGCGGTTGATCGCCCGGTACCACGCGGTCATCCGGCGGCGCGGCGCAGCCCGGGGATCGGATGAAAGCGTCCGAGCGTAGTCGCCTGCGCCGGTGTCCTCGACCTTGACGACGTCTGCGCCCAGATCCGCCAGATGGAGCGTGCACATCGGCCCGGGCAGGAGCCGCGTCAGGTCGAGGACGCGGATACCGGCGAGCGGAGCGTCGCTCACGGCAGGTCGGCGTCGGGGATGCGCAGCTCGCGCCGGATCGCGCGCGCCGTCGCGTGCGCTTCGTCGAGCGTGCCGCCGAGGCAGGTGACGTGCCCCATCTTGCGTCCTCGCCGGGCGTCGCGCTTGCCGTAGAGGTGCAGCTTGGCGGCGGGATGCGCGAGCACGCGCCGCCAGTCGGGCTCGCGCGGCGCGCGCTGTCCTTCATCCTGGAACCAGATGTCGCCCAGCAGGTTGACCATCACCGCAGGCGTGTGCTGCGACGTGTCGCCGAGCGGCAATGCGGCGAGCACCCGTGCCTGCTGCTCGAACTGCGAGGTCACGCAGGCATCGATCGTGTAGTGCCCGCTGTTGTGCGGTCGCGGCGCAATCTCGTTGACCAGCAAGCTGCCGTCCGTCGCGACGAACATCTCGACGCACAGCACGCCGCGGTAGTCGAGGGCGTCGGCGACTGCCGTAGCAGTCTCGCGCGCCCGGGCGGCGAGGTCGGCGCCGATGCGCGCCGGCGCGATCGACACGTCGAGGATGCCGTCGCGGTGGCGATTCTCGGCCACCGGCCAGGTCGCAGTCTCGCCGCCGTCGCTGCGCGCGACGACGACCGAGAGCTCGCGCTCGAGCTCGATCCGCTTCTCCAGCACGCAGGCAGTCCTGCCCATGGCCGCGAAGGCCGCCGCCACTTCGTCGCGCGTCGCGACCCGCAGCTGGCCCTTGCCGTCGTAGCCCAGCCTCGCGCTCTTGACGATCCCCGGCAGGAGCGCCGAGGCGAAATGCGCGACGTCGGCGTCGTCGCGCAGCACGGCGAAGGCCGCGACTGCGAATCCGCTGCCCGACAGGAAAGTCTTCTCGCTGATCCGGTCCTGGGCGATCGCGACGCTCGCGGCCCCGGGAGTCACGCGCAGGTCGCGGGCGAGGAACTCGAGCGCGGCGGCGGGGACATTCTCGAACTCGGTCGTTGCCGCGCGGCACGCCTCGCGCAGTGCGGAGAGGCCCTGCGGATCGAGGTAGTCGGCGCATATGTGCCGATCCGCGACGCTGCCGGCCGGACTCTCACGCCCGGGGTCGAGGACAGCGACCCGGTAGCCGAGGCTCTGGGCCGCCATGCAGAACATGCGACCGAGCTGGCCGCCTCCGAGCAGCCCCAGCCATCCGCCGGGCACGATCGGCGGCCGTGCCTGCGGCTCATCGTCCGGGCGCTGCGCGCGCTCGCTCACGCCGCAGGGGGTATGCGCATCGCCCGGGCGGCGCTCGTCTGCTTCTGGCGCAGCGCCGCGAGCTTCCTGGCCAGCGACGGGTCGGCCGCGGCGAGCACCGCGACGGCGAACAGCGCCGCATTCGCCGCACCCGCTTCGCCGATCGCGAACGTCGCGACGGGTATGCCCTTGGGCATCTGGACGATCGACAGCAGCGAATCCTCGCCGCGCAGGTACTTGGACGGGACGGGGACGCCCAGGACCGGAACCAGGGTCTTCGACGCCAGCATGCCGGGCAGGTGGGCGGCGCCGCCCGCGCCCGCGATGATCGCGCGCAGGCCCCGGGGCCCGGCATCCTCGGCGTACTCGAACATGTCGTCGGGCATCCGGTGCGCCGACAGGACGCGGGCCTCGTAGGCGACGCCGAGCGCATCCAGCTGCGCAGCCGCATGCTTCATCACGTCCCAATCGCTGTCGCTGCCCATGACCAGGCCGATCAAGGGCGCCGCCTTGCGCAGTGCCATGCGTGATTCCAGTCGACGGATGTCGACGCGGATTCTAGCTCAAGCGCCGCGTGCACAGGACATTCGCGCGCGCCCGTGGCGGCTGCGCAACGTCCCGGTCGCCGCCCGGCGGTCCCACGGGCCGCTCATCCAATCCCGGCTGCGGCGAGGTTGTGTCGAGGCGCGCGCTTCGGGACAATGGCAGCGTGAACCTGTTCACGATCCATCCCCTTGCGCGCGCAGCGAGGTCGCTCGCAGCGTGCCTCCTCCTCGCCGCGTCGACGGTGGCGCTTGCGCAGTCCGATGCCGATTTCCTCGCCGCCCGTGCGGCCTACGAGCGCGGCGACTGGACGAGGCTCGACGCCCTCGCCCCTGCGCTCGCAGCCCATCCGCTCGCCCGCTATGTCGAGTTCTGGCAGATCGACTCGCGGATCGACGACGCGAGCGCACCGGCCGTGCACGGCTTCCTCGCCCGCTACCCGGACGGGCCGCTCGCCGACCGCCTGCGCTCCGACTGGCTGAAATCGCTGGGCAAGCGCGGCGACTGGACCGACTTCGCCGTCGACTATCCGCCGCCGTCGGGCCAGGACACCGAATTGCAGTGCTACGGGATCCAGTATCGCTGGCAGCGCGACGGCGCGGCCGCCCTCGCGGCGGCAAAGCCGCTGTGGTTCACCGGCAAGACGAGCCCTGATGCCTGCCAGCCGCTGTTCGCGGCGCTGATCGCCGGAGGCGACCTCAGCCTCGCCGACCGGCGCGAGCGCTTCCGCCTCGCCACGGCAGCGGGCAACCTTCGACTGGCCCATGCGATCGCCGACGACATGCCGGGCACCCGGCGGATCACTGCGCGCGAGTTCGCCGAAGTCGATCGCGATCCGCTGCGCGCCGTCGCGAAGGGAAAGTTCTCCCTGAAGACGCCGGCCTCGCGCGAGCTGGCGCTCTACGCGCTCGATCGAGCCGCCCTGAGGAATGCATCCGCGGCACGCGAAGGCTGGCTGCGATGGCGCGGTCGAATGGACGAGGCCGACCGCAACTACGGCAATCTGCGCATCGCCTATCACGGGGCGCGCCAGCTCGATGCGCGCGCCAACCAGTGGTTCAAGGAGGTGCGCGACAGCGGAGCGGCGATCGATGCGCGGGATGCGCAGGACTGGCGAGTCTGGCGCGTGCGCGCCGCGCTGCGCGCACTCGCCTGGGACGACGTCGCGCGCGCCATCGATGCGCTGCCGACCGACCTGCAGCAGCAGCCCGTCTGGCGCTACTGGTGGGCGCGCTCGCTCGCCGCAAGCGGCCGCGGCGACGCGGCGCGCAGCGTGTACGCCGAGCTCCTGGGCGACCTCCATTACTACGGCCTGCTCGCCGCCGAGGCGCTGGGGCAGGGTGCCGCGCAGCTCACCGCGCTGAAGCGCAGCGATGCGGCCAGGCCCGACGCCGCGGCGCTGGATGCATTCGGCGCGAAGCCCGGCGTGCAGCGGGCGGTCAAGCTGGCGCAGCTCGACATGCGTCCCGAATCGCTGCGCGAGTGGACCTGGGCGATCCGGGGACTCGACGACGACGGGCTGCTGGTCGCCGCCGAATACGCGCGCCGCGCCGGGCTCTACGACCGCGCGATCAACACTGCCGAGCGCGCCGCGACGCGCTTCGACTTCGCGCTGCGCTATGTGACGCCCTATCGCGCCGAATTCGGGGCAGCGGCACGCGAGCAGGGCCTGGACGAGGAGCTCCTGTACGGAATCGCACGGCAGGAATCGCGCTTCATCGCCAACATCGTGTCGGGCGCGGGCGCGGTCGGGCTGATGCAACTGATGCCGGGCACGGCGCGCTGGATCGCGCGTCGACTCGCCCGCGACGACTACAGCCCTGCGCGGATCGCGAACGTCGGCCTGAACACCCAGTTCGGTGCTTTCTACTTCAAGTACTGGCAGGATCGCCTGGAGAGCCTGCCTGCGCTCGCCGCCGCCGCATACAATGCGGGTCCACGGCGCGCACAGGCGTGGCGGCCCGCATCGGGCGCGCTGGAAGGCGCGATCTGGGTCGAAACGATTCCCTTCAACGAGACCCGCGACTACGTGAAGCGAGTGCTCGCTAACACGATGCTCTACACCCATGCGCTCGACCGTCCGTACGTCCGGCTCACCGAGCGGCTCGGCGTCGTGACCGCCCCGTCGGACGACTCGCCCGAGCTCGCGGCGCGGGACCCATGAGCCCGGAATGCCGTAGTGCGCAGCACGAAGGCAACCCGGTGACCGCCGCCGCCAACGCCGCAGGCGCGGGGGTGGTTGCCCGATGAGCGCAGCACAGCGAGTGCTGGTGCTGGGCGGAAGCGGCTTCGTCGGACGTCACGTCGCTGCGAAGCTTGCCGCCGCGGGGCACGACATCGTCGTCATCACGCGCCGCCGGGAACGCGCGCGGCACCTGCTGCTGCTGCCGACGGTCCAGGTCGTCGAAGGCGACCCCTACGATCCCGCGGTGCTCGCCCGATGTGCCGCGGGTGCGACCGCATCGATCAACCTGGTGGGCGTCCTGCACCAGCGCGGACGGCAGACGTTCGAACGGGCCCATGTCGAGCTGCCGGGCCTGCTCGTCGCCGCCTGCAAGGGCGCGGGCATACGGCGCATCCTGCACCTGAGTGCGCTGGGCGCAGGCGCGGACGCCCCCAGCCGGTACCTGCGTTCCAAGGCCGCGGGCGAGACCGCGATCGCCGCGTCGGGACTCGCGTGGACGCTGTTCAGGCCGTCGGTGATCTTCGGCCCCGAGGACACGTTCCTCAACCTGTTCGCGAAGCTGTCCCGCCTGCTGCCGGTGATCGCGCTGGCCGGCGCCAATGCGCGTTTCCAGCCGGTGTACGTCGGCGATGTCGCAGCGTGCATCGTCGCCGCGCTGTCCGACGATGAGACCTCCGGGCAGCGCTACGACCTTTGCGGGCCCCACGTCTACACGCTCGAGCAGCTGGTCCGCTACGTCGGGGAGGTGACCGGCGCGGTGCGCCCGATCGTTTCGCTGGGGCCGATGCTCTCGATGCTGCAGGCGCGCGTGATGGAATGGCTCCCGGGTCCGCTGCTGACGCGCGACAACCTGCTGTCGATGCAGCGCGACAACGTTTGCGACTGCGCATTCCCGTCGCGATTCGGCGTCGCGCCGTCGCCGATCGAGGCGATCGCGCCCGGTTGGCTCGCTCCGGCCTCGCGCTCCAGCAGATTCGACAGCTACCGCGCCCAGAGCGGCCGCTGATGCTGCGCGCCCTGCCGCAGCCGGTGCGTGTCTATCGCGTCGGCGGCTCGGTGCGCGACGAATTGCTGGGACGCGAAGCGGGCGATCGCGATTTCGTGGTCGTCGGCGCGACCCCCGAGATCATGCTCGCCTCGGGCTATACGCCGGTCGGAAAGGATTTCCCGGTGTTCCTGCATCCCGAGACCCGGGACGAATACGCGCTCGCCCGCACCGAGCGCAAATCGGGCCGTGGCTATCGCGGTTTCCGCTTCTTCGCCACCGCCGAGGTCACCCTCGAGGATGACCTTCGGCGCCGCGATCTGACGATCAACGCGATGGCGCGCGCCGACGACGGCAGGCTGATCGATCCCTACGGCGGCGAAGCCGACCTGCGCGCAGGCGTGCTGCGTCACGTGTCCCCCGCGTTCGCCGAGGACCCGCTGCGGGTGTTGCGGGTCGCGCGCTTCGCTGCGCGCTTCGCATTCCGGATTGCGGGTTCGACGATGAAGCTGATGCGGGAAATCGTCGCCGCGGGCGAGCTTGCGACGCTGGCGCCGGAACGCATCTGGCAGGAGCTTGCGCGAGGCCTCGCCGAAGCGCATCCGTCGCGGATGGTCGCCGCGCTGCGCCGCTGCGCTGCGCTGCGCGCCCTCGTGCCCGAGGTCGACGCGCTGTACGAGGGCTCGGCGACGGGCGAGGTCCGCGGCGGCGCGGCGGGCCGGCGTCTCGAGCGCCTGCTCGACCGCGCTGCAACCCGGCGATTGCCGCTTGCGGCGCGCTACGCGGTCCTCACGCAGCCGATGGCCGGGGTTCCTCGCGCCGGGATGACGGCGGCATCGACGCGCAGCGCCGTCGCGCGGGCCGAAGCGATGTCGAGGCGACTCAAGGTTCCGCTCGAATGTCGCGACGCGGCGCGCCTGCTCGCGCGCTGGCATCCGTCGCTCGCACGTGCGCAGGACCTCGCCCCGGCCGAACTCGTCGACCTGCTTTCGGGCGTCGATGCGCTGCGCCGGCCGGAGCGCCTGGAGACCCTGCTGGCGGCAAGCGCGATCCTGTCGGGTGCCGCGCGCCGTGGCGAAGGCGGCGAGCGTGCCGCAGAGCATGTGCGCGAGGCGCTGGCAGTGGTCCGGAGCGTCGATGCGGCCTCGGTCGTGCGCGCGGCGCGCGTCAAGGAGGCGCCCCCCTCACCGGCTGCGCGCCACGACGCAATTCCGAAAGCCCTGCGCGCAGCGCGTATCTCGGCGCTGAGGACATGGCTGCGTGGCGGCGCGGCAGGGCGGGCGTAGCGGATCGACGTCGGCCCGCGTCGCTGCAGGCCCCTAAACCCGGGACGCACCACGTTTTCGCATTGGAGCTGCCGCGCAGCCGTCAGGGTGCGCAGCAACGAAAACGTGGTGCGTCCCGGGTTTAGGCGCGGCGCCGCAGCCTGCGGTCAGATCCGGTATGCGATCGCGCGCATCACGTCCGCCGCCATGCGCATCGCGCCGCGGACGGGCAGCGGCAGGGGTACCCCACCCGCCTCCTGCGCCATCGCGCCGTGTCGCACCTCGTCGTCGCGCATCTGCAGGACGATGGCGCGACTTTTCGCGTCGCCTGCGGGGAGGCTGTCCATGTGCGAGCTCAGGTGCTCCTCGACCTGGCGCTCGGTCTCGACGACGAAACCGAGATTGATCCGGTCCCCGGCGATGCCGGCGATGGTGCCGATCGCGAACGATCCGGCGTACCAGAGGGGATTCAGCAGCGACGTCCGCTTTCCGAATTCGGCGAGCCGTGCCTGCGTCCACGCGAGGTGGTCCTCCTCGTCGCGCGCCGCCTGCGCGAAACGCGCGCGCAACCCCGGATCCCGCGCGACCAGCGCCTGCGCCGAATAGAGCGCCTGGGCGCACACCTCGCCCGTATGGTTGACGCGCATCAGGCCGGCAGCGTGCGCGACCTCATCGGGTCGCAGGTCGGCATCGGGAACGTCGGCGCCAGGCGCGATCCGGGCGGGCGTGACTGCACCCGACAGCGTGTGCAGGGCGCGGTCGAAGGCGATGATCAGGGAGTCGAGCATCCATTCATCCTAAACAATCGCGGCGTGCAGCGCCATGCGGCCGGCTGCGACCCGCCAAACACAACGGGCGCCCGAAGGCGCCCGCTGCAGAGGAGATCCCGGCCAGGCCGGGACGTTCCGGTATTGCTTAGAACAGGTGGTACATGCCCAGCACCAGACCGCCGGGGTCGCCGCCCTTGGTGACCGGATAGCTGTTGATGTTGAACGAGTACGCCGAGTTGTTGTCGTTGTTGATCTTGACGTAGCCGCCGTAGATCGCCGTGCGCTTCGAAAGCGGGTACGTATACGTCAATTCCCACGTGTTCGAGCTCGTGTCCGAACCCTTCACGACGTAGCCGACGGTCGTGCCGTCCGCAGCGCTGCCCTTGCCGTCGCTGGCGTGGCCGTAGAACGCGTAGATCGTGCCGGGACCTGCGGGGATGATGCCGCTGATGCCGTAGAAATCGCGCTTCAGGTCGCCCGAGGGGGTCTCGTACTTCGTGTACTCGTACACGCCTGCGATGCGCACCGGTCCGAAGTTGTAGCCGCCGGTCAGCGTGTAGTCGCGGTCGTTCAGGTCGGCGCCGCGGACCTTCTGGTTGCCGCCGTAGGCGAAGCCCACCTGGATCGGGCCGTTGGTGTAGATCGCGTTGGCGCCGAGGATGTACGCGTGCGTGGTGTTCTCGAGCGTCGAGCCCTGGACGCTGTAGGTCAGGCCGTTGTACGACGGGGAATCGTAGCGCAGCGAGTTGCCGTCGCGCGTGTCGAAGCCGCCGTTGGCGCGCGACTGCGGGCCCTGCGCCCAGAGGTTTGCCGTCGAGAAGATCGACGACAGCAACGTCGGCGTGCTGCCGAAGATCGCGTGCAGGTCGTCGGTGGTGTTCAGGAAGTTGCCCGCCTTGACCGTGCCCCAGGCGCCTTGCAGGCCGGCGAACGTTTCGCGACCGGCGAGGACGCCGCCACCCGCGTCCGCGGAAACCCCGGACTCGATCTGGAAGATCGCGTTCAGGCCACCACCCAGCGACTCGACGCCTTTCAGGCCGAAGCGCGACGTGTTCGAGCTCAACCGCGCGACGTTCGGATTGCTGCCGTCCGCCTGCTTGCCGTTCATCATTTCAAGGTCGAGATTCACCCGACCGTAGAGCGTGACGTTCGCCGTCTGCGCATGCGCAGCCAGCGGAATGCCGAGAACGCCCGCTACGGCGACAGCAACGAGCTTCTTTTTCATTGATACTCTCCTCTAACTGATTGGTTTGGCAAGTGAAAGGCTAACTGCTCCTGCCATCGGAACCTTCTCAACTCTGGCGAGAAGTTGGAGTCATTGTGCCAAAGCGCGGAAAGCATTGGCAACATAACCGCTCCAGAGCATGGATGCCCGTCGATCCCTGTTGTGCCGAAGCAACAAGGCTAAGGGTAGCCCGGATCGGGCCGCGCATGAGCATTCCGCGCTAAAATGCTGAACGACAAGCAAAAAGATCCTTTTTTGCGGCGATGATCGCGTTCCGAACGGGGAAAGGGTTTTTTTGTTCATTAACTCGGACCGCCAAGGCGTTGTGCGGCCGGTTTGCTGCTGGCAAAGCGGCTCCGGACGGTCGAATCCGGGGTCACGTGTCCGACGATGGGGTGGCCGATGCCGAATGCCGTAGTCGTGGGGTCCGCGCTGGCCGCCGTGGTCGCGGCGGGTGCCATCGCGGTCCTGCGTCGATTTGCGCCGAGGCTTCCGGCGGATGTTCCCAACCTGCGCTCGCTGCACGACCTGCCCGTGCCCCGCGCGGGCGGCTACGCGATCTGGGCAGGGTTCCTGCCGGTCGCATTGCTGTTTCCCCCGCCGTTTCCCGGCGGACTCGCCGGATGGATGCCTGCGTGGGCGGCGCTGTTCGCAGTATCGGCGCAGGATGACCGCAACGGGGTCGCCGTCGGGACGAGGCTCGCGGTGCACGCCGGCGCAGCCGTGTGGACGGCGGCGTGGCTGGCCCACGGGACGGCGTTCGGCGGCGGAACGGAGATGACCGTGATCTACGTCGCGGGCTGCACGCTTGCCCTCGCCTGGTCGGCCAACCTCTTCAACTTCATGGACGGCAGCGACGGACTGGCGGCAGCGATGGGAATCATCGGATTCGTGGCGTACGGTCTCGCGGCCATGCTCGGCGGTTCGGCCGCCGGCGCAGTCGCGGGATCGCGGGCCTCCCCCGCAGGCGCCGCGCCGGCGCTGCTCGCGCTCGCGGCGGCCATCGTCCCGTTCTTCGCCGTCAATCGCCCGCGCGCGTCGATGTTCCTGGGCGATGCCGGGGCGGTTCCGATGGGGTTCCTGGCCGCGGCTTTCGGAATCGAGGGCGTCGCCTCGGGGCGCTGGCCCTGGTGGTTCCCACCGTTGGTGTTCCTGCCCTTCATCGCCGACGCGACGCTCACCCTGTTGGGACGCGTCGGACGCGGGGAGCGTCCGTGGGAGGCGCACCGCAGCCACTACTACCAGCGCCTGCACCGGCTGGGTGCGGGGCATGCCGGCACCCTGGCGGCCTACGCGGCCGCGATGATCGGCGCCGCGGGCAGCGCGCTCGCCTGCCTGGCCTTCGCGCCGGTGGCGGGGGCGTGGGCACTTGCGCTGTGGTGTGTTGTCGTCATCATGTTGTTCGCGGCAATTGATTATCATTGGCGAAAGTCCGCACCCCCCCCGACCCCCAGATGACCCTACGCTTCAACTGGCGCGCAGCGCTGGCCTTCGTCCACGATGTCTGCGTGACCGCGGTCGCATGGATCGCGATCTACTGGCTGCGCTTCAACCTCGACTTGCGCGAGCCCTTCGTCGGGGACATGTGGTCGACGCTCGCGTGGATACTGCCGTTGCAGGCGACCATCTTCCTGTCGCTCGGCCTCTATCGCGGCCTGTGGCGCTACGCGAGCCTTCCCGATCTGCAGCGGATCATGCTCGCCGCGGGGCTGGGCGCGATCCTGATCCCGCTCGTGCTCGTCATGCTGAAGCTGCAGACGGCCGTTCCGCGCAGCGTGCTCTTCTTCTATCCAATCGTGCTGATGTTCCTGATGGCGGGATCGCGCTTCGTGTACCGCATCTGGAAGGAGCATCGCCTCTACAGCCCGCTGGCGGCGCTCGGGGAGCCGGTGCTGGTGATCGGCGCGGGGGAGGCCGGCGCGAGGCTCAACAACGAGATGGCGCGCAGCCGCCAGTGGCGTGTCGTGGGGCTGCTCGACGACGACCCGACCAAGCATGGCAAGCAGCTGCGCAACGTGAATGTCCTCGGGCCAATCGCCGACCTTCCGCTGTGGACCCGCCGCTACGGCGTGCGCAAGGTGATCATTGCCCTGCCGTCGGCCAACCACGCGGTGCGCAGGCGCGTGGCCGAGCTCTGCGCCGACGCCGAGGTCGAGGCGCTGACCGTTCCGGCCTACGACGAGCTGATCTCCGGACGCTCGCCGCTGACGATGTTGCGCAACGTCGAGCTCGACGACCTGCTCGGCCGCGACCCGGTCGTCCTCGACAACGCCGGGATCGCCGAGTGGCTGGGAAACCGCGTCGTGATGGTCACGGGCGCGGGCGGATCGATCGGCGCGGAACTGTGCCGCCAGATCGCGCGCTTCCGCCCGGCGCGCCTCGTGCTGTTCGACATCTCGGAAGCGGCGCTCTACGAGATCAGGACCGCGCTGCTCGACGCCTTCCCCCAGCTCGGGATGATCGCGATCGTCGGCGACGTCAAGCACGCCGCGCTGGTCGAGCAGACCCTCGCGCGCGAGAAGCCCGACGCGATCTTCCACGCGGCCGCCTACAAGCACGTGCCGCTGATGGAGGAGACGAACGCGTGGCAGGCGGTGCTGAACAACGCCTACGGCACGTGGGTGATCGCCAGCGCCGCAGTCGCGGCCAAGGTCGAGAAGTTCGTGCTGGTTTCGACCGACAAGGCCGTGAACCCGACGTCGGTGATGGGCGCGACCAAGCGCGTTGCGGAGCAGGTCTGCCAGACGCTGCAGGACGGGGTCACGCAGTTCGTCATCGTCCGCTTCGGCAACGTGTTCGGCAGCGCAGGCAGCGTCATTCCGCGCTTCGCCGAGCAGATCTCGCGCGGCGGCCCGGTCACCGTCACGCATCCCGACATCACGCGCTTCTTCATGTCGCTGTCGGAGGCGACGCAATTGCTCCTGCAGGCGGGTCTGCAGGGCAAGGGCGGCGAGATCCTCGCCCTCGACATGGGCGAGCCGGTGCGCATCGTCGACCTCGCCCGGGACATGATCCGCCTCTACGGCGCGGACCCCGACCGCATCGCGGTCGTCTTCACCGGGCTGCGTCCCGGCGAGAAGCTCTACGAGGAGCCGCTGGCCTCCGAGGAGGCGACCAAGCCGACGACGCACCCGAAGCTGCGGATCGCGCAGGCGCGCGCCGCCAACCGCGATGCCGTCAGGCAGATGGTCGCATGGTGCGAACGCGACCGCGTTTCCGACGATGGGGAGGTGCGCGCGCGGATGCAGGCGTGGATACCGGAATACGCCCCGCCCGCCGGCGCGTCGATCAAGCCCATTTCGGTCGACGTGGCACCCGAGCCGGTGGCCGTGCCGCTGCGCGTGCCGCGACGGCGCTAGGGCCTGTTCACCCTCCATTTGCAAGATGCGTTGCGAGGGAAAAGCGTCCTGCGTGAGGCGAAAAACGAAGCCGGGCCGGCCGCCCGGCGAGGCTTTGCAACGAAGCGCAGGGCGCTTTTCGCCGCAACCCGGAGGGAACGGGCGCCTTGGGACGCCACTCTGCGTGGCCCTCCTTGCCAAGACACCCGGTCTTGGCTTCGTCGGTCGCCTTGATTGGCGCCCCAATCCACCCGTTCGCACTCGCGAATGGAGTGTGAACAGGCCCTAGGGCGCCGGATCGTTGCGCCGCGACACGAGGGCTCGCGCGTCGTCGGCGGCCCCGGCAGCGCCGGCCCGCATTGGCAGGCGGCCCTCGGCGAGGCTGCGTTCGCAGCGCATCCCGTAGCCCAGCAGCAACGCCGTCATCGCCCAGAATTCCTTGGCGTTGCTCCGGAACAGGAAGTCGTCGGTCTGGTTCTTGGCCAGGAATCCGGCAACGAGCGCCAGCCCCAGCATGCCGACGAATGCCAGCGTGTCGTCGCGCGAACGCAGGAAGCGCAGGTAGCGCAACGCGAGCGCCCCGATGAAGGCTGCGAACGCCGCGAGGCCCGGCAGGCCGGTTTGCAGCCACTGGCTCGCGAACACGTTGTGCGCGTGCGCGAGCAGCGGATCGCCGAGCTCGGCGGACAGCGGGCCCGCGAGGATGCGCCGTCCGAAGCCGTAGCCGGTCCAGGGGCGCGCCGCGATGCGGTCTTTCACGTGCTCCCACAGCACGATCCGCGGATCGTGCTCGAGCGTCGCGGCGACGCTCTCGCGTCCCTGGTAGACGGTGTCGGCGCGCTCGACCAGCGAATCGTAGAACGCGAGGCCCAGCACGACGAGCAGCGCCGCTGCCGGCAGCGCCCAGCGCATCGGGTTGCGCGTAAACGAACGCGGCCAGCGCCACGCGGCGGCGAGCGCTGCGGTTGCGAAGCATGCGCAAAGCGCGATCCAGACGATGCGGTTCTCGGTCATCCGCGCCGTCACGATCAGCAGCGCGATCAGCGTGAAGCCTGCGGCCGCGAGCCCCGCGCCCCCGCCGAAGCCCGCGGGCCTGGGCGCGACCAGCGCGAACAGGAACGGCGCCACCAGCACGATCCAGGTCGACCACGGACCGACGCCCACGTGGTAGCGCCCGGCGTCCCAGGCTCCCTGCGAAACGTCGATGGCGATCGCGAACAGCGCGAACAGGGCGAAGCTCGAAAGCGCCGCGGCGACCAGCACGCGGAAGCTGCGCGCGTCGCGGGCCGCGACGTAGAACACGAACATCACCAGCAGGCTGTCCCCGATCTCGCGCTCGAGCTGGCCCAGCGAATATCGACGGTCGATCGACCACGCGAGCGACGCCCACGACCAGGCGGCCCAGGCGAAAAGCGGGACGAGGATCGACGGCCCCGCAAGCGGGATGCGCGTGACGGCGCTGCGTCGCGCTTGGAACCACGCGAGGAGCGCACACAGTGCCGCGACGCCGTAGGCGACCGAGCGCGGGAACGTCGCGGCGTTGGTCGGCTGCAGGAACAGATAGGCCGCGGCGGACGCCAGCAGCCAGCGGTTGATATGATCGGTCATCGCGCTGCCGGGCCGCGTCAATAGGCGACGCGCGATTCTACCCTCATCCATGCCGAGCCACGCCGCCTTCCCGCCATGCGCATCCTGATCGTCAAGCGGGACAAGCTCGGCGATCTGCTGCTGACGACGCCGGTGCTCGAGCATCTCTCCGCCATCGCGCCGCAGGCCGAGATCCACCTGCTCGCCAACGATTACAACGCGTGGGTGGCGCGCGGCCACCCGGCGCTGGCGCGCACCTGGACGTATCCGCGCGCGAGGGCGGGCCGGCGCCTGCGTCCCGGCGCCCTGGTCGCGCAGCTTCCGCTGCTGCTGCGCCTGCGCCGCCAGCGCTACGACTGGGCGCTGGTGATGGGTGGCGACGAATCGCACCGCGCGATCTGGCGCGCCCTCGCGGTCGGTGCCCGCCGCGTCGTCGCCTACGTCCACGACCCCTCCGATTACGATCCCCGGCTCACCGATCCGCTGCCACCCCCGACCGCCGGCCACGAGACGATGCGCATGCTGGCGCTGCTCGCGCCCCTCGGGTTCGACGCTCCCCCGATGCCTCCCGTACCTCGTTTCGAGCTGCCCGCCGCCTCGGCCGCGTTTGCCGCGCAATGGCTCGCCGCGCGTCGCCTCGAGGCCGGTTGCTACGTCGTGCTGGGCCTCGGGGCACGGCGCGCGAAGAAGCAGCCGAGCGTCGAGCAGGTGCTGCGCTGGGCGGCGCGCCTGCACGCCGAGTTCGGATTGCCGACGGTGCTGATGTGGACGCCCGGCACCGTCGACAATTCGTCCTACCCGGGGGACGACGCGCTGGCCCGGGCCGTGCTCGATCGCGCCGGCGCGCACGTGCATCCGTTCCGGGGCCCGATCGGCGACGCGCTGGGCCTGATCTTCGAGGCGCGCACGACGCTGATGCCCGACTCCGGCCTGATGCACTTCGCTGCCGCGAGTCCCGGCGGGGTGCTGGGGCTGTTCGCGGACCCGCGGGACTCGGCGCCTGCATCGCGCTGGGCGCCGCTGGGGGCGCGCGCACGCCACATCGAGGCGCTGCGGGCGGTCGCGGAGCTTTCCGACGACGACGTGTTTGCCGTCCTGCGGCCGCTGCTCGCGGCTACGACGGCTTCCGGTAGAGCCAGGGATTCAGCGCCGGATCGTTGTACATCTTGAACTGCCGGTAGATCCGCCAGAACGCCCGGCCCTCCGCGGCGCGCGCGAGCAACGTGTCGAGGCAGCTCGCGAGGTCGTCGCGCTGCAGCGCGAGGCGCGCGAGCTTTTCCGCGCAGTTCGCGACGTGTTCGGGCGGGGCGTCGCTGCGCAGCGTCTGCACCCGCATGTGATGGATCTTCAGCGCGAGGATCGACAGGCGGTCGATCATCGCGCCGGCGGTCTCCGAGTTGTGCCATGCATCGGCATCGGGGGTGATGCCGGCAAGGCGCGCGAGCAGGGTCTCGTCGATGCGCTCGATCGCGTCGTTCCGCTGCTGGTTGTAGCCGTCGATCGCCCGCTTGTTCGCCGCGATCGCCGCATCGGGAACGTCGGTGCGCCTCGCCTGGTCTTCCTCGTCCCACAGCCGGTGGTTGCAGCGATGGTTCGCCGCGATGTGGCGCCATGCCTCGCCGGGCGGGTCGGCGGCCTCTGCACTCGCGCCGAGCGCGATCCGCAGGTCGTGGAATGCGCGGATCGGCCTCGATCCGACATCATCGAACGGGGTCGGCATGGTCACGGTGCCTCCAGGGACTCGATTGCGCCCAGCACATCGGCCACGCCGATCGCGGGCATGCACAGGTGACGTGGACATTCGGCGACCGAGCGGCCGCAGCGGCGCACCCACGCGATCTCGCGCCTGAACAGGGTCCGCTGATCGCGGCAGGGGAAGGGGTCGACGGTGACGGCGCGGTAGGGGGCATCGCGCCAGAAATCCCCGGCGCCGCAGATCACCGCCGACCCGGGACCGAACAGCGCGACCGTCGGAACGCCGACGATGCGGCCGAGGTGCGCGACCCCCGTGTCGGGGGCCACCAGGACGCGCGCGCCCGCCAGCAGGCGCCACATCTGGGCGAGGTCGAGCCTGCCGGCATACGACCGTTGGCGCGCGGCGCCCTCGATTGCGGCGACCAGTCCCGCCTCCCCGGGACCCGCCGACCACACCGGCACGATGCCCCGCGCCGCGAGGCGGTCGGCGAGCTCCTTCCAGCGTGCGCCGTCCCAGCGCTTGAGAGGCGAGCTCGCACCCACCTGCAGCACCGCGTACGGGGCCTGCGAAGGAAGCTCGAACGGGGCCGCCGGCGGCGCCGCCCATTCGGTGCTGCGATACGGCTGTGGCGGCGGGCCGTCGGCGAGTCCCGCGACCATGTCGCCCCACGCGGCGGGCGCGTCGGGATAGGGAACCTGCAGATCGACCTGCCAGCTCTTCGTCGCGGGCCGGTCGCCGGCGAACGCGACGATCCAGCGTGAACGCATCGCCGCGGCGAGCCACGAATGGCGGTTGTCGCCGGGGACGAACGCGATGTCGAAAGGCTCCTCGCGGAACAGCGGCGCGGGGTCGCGCCGCGGGTCGAAAGGCAGCGCGCGCACCCCGTAGGGACGCGTGGCGTAGAGCGGCGCGATCGCGTGCGGCACCGTCATCGCGATGTCGGCCTGCGGATGCAGCGTGCGAAGCTTCTTGAGCAGCGGCGTCAGCATCAGCGTGTCGCCGAGCAGCAGGTGGTGCGCGATCAGGATCCGCCGCAGCTCCGGCGGCGGCGCGCGTCGCGGGCCGCGCGCGAGCAGCGCCCTGGCGACGACCTTCGCGCGACCGGGTGTCCTGCCGGCGTTCATCGGCGCTTCGTCAGCGGACGCGTTCGGCGACCGCTCGCCGGAACACGCTCTCCATCCGGTCGAGCATGGTCGCGAGCCCGTAGCGCGGGACGACGAATTCCCGCGCCCGCATTGCCATTGCCTCGGCGCCGGCGCGGTCGTCGAGAACGGCGTCGATGGCGCCGGCAAGCGCCCCCGGGTCCTCGCGCGCGACGACGCGTGCGGTATCGGTATCACGCGCGATCTCGGGGATCGCCCCGGCATCGGTCGTCACGCAGGGGACACCGGCGAACATCGCCTGCAGCAGCGCCTGCGGGACACCTTCGTTGGCGTAGGACGGCAGGACGAAGACGTCGAATGCCGCGAGCCAGGGCATCACGTCGGCCCGCTGCCCCGCGAATAGCACGCGCTCGCGCAGTCCCAGCGCGTCGACCTGCGCCTCGAGGGCCGGGCGCTGCGGTCCGTCACCGACGATCGCGAGACGCGCGTCGCGGTGCGCGAGCAGCGGCAGCGCATCGACGAGGAAGCGGTGTCCTTTCCAGCTGCGCAGCGTGGCGACGATGCCGATCCACGGACCTGCCCGATCGACGCCCAGCGCGCCCCGCGCGGCCTCGCGCGATCGCGGCGCGAAGGCTGCGGCGTCGATGCCGGTCGGGACCGAGTCCACGCGCGCGGGGTCGAGGCCGTTGTCGCGCACGAGCTGCTCGCGCAGCGCGTCGCCGGTGGTGACCACCCGTGCCGTCGCCTTCCGGTACAGCCAGCGCGTCGCGGGGTCGTCAGGAACCGGGATCGACACATGGCGCGTGCGCACCAGCACGGGCGCGGGCCTGCGGACGAGGCCGAGCCAGCGACAGGCCAGCGCGGCGAGCCAGGCGTCGGTCGAGCTGTGCGCGTTCACCACGTCGACCGGGTCCTGCGAGAACGCGCGCACCAGCGCGCGCACCCCCGCCGGGCGCTTGCGCCCGATCGGCAGCGGCTTCGCGGCCACGCCGAAGCGCGGCGCCTCGTCGAGCAGGCGCGCGCCGGCTGCGGCGTAGACGACCACGCGGTGGCCGCGTGCGAGGAACCCGGCCGCCTCGGTCAGGGTGCGGATCTCCTGCCCGCCCCAGCCCGTCGACGCCTCGGTGTGCGCGATCGACAGCGCGCCGCGGTCGCGCATCACCGGTGCCGGTCGCGGATCACGCGGCGAGCGAGGCGGTCGTGAACTGCATGCGGTGCAGCTTCGCGTAGATACCGCCGCGCGCGAGCAGCACCGCGTGCGTTCCTTCCTCGGCGACGCGCCCGTGGTCGAGCACGACGATGCGGTCGGCATGCTCGATCGTCGACAGTCGGTGCGCGATGACGACCGTCGTGCGCCCGCTCATCAGCGTGTCGAGCGCCGCCTGCACCTGGCGCTCGGACTCCGAGTCGAGCGCCGAGGTGGCCTCGTCGAGGATCAGCAGCGGGGCGTCCTTGAGGATCGCGCGCGCGATCGCGATCCGCTGGCGCTGCCCTCCCGACAGGCGCACGCCGTTCTCGCCGACCTCGGTGTCGAAACCTTCGGGCAGCGCGCGGATGAAATCCAGTGCGTTCGCTGCCGCGGCTGCGCGCTCGATCGCGTCGCGCGGCGTCGTCGCCAGCGCGCCGTAGGCGATGTTGGCCGCGACGGTGTCGTCGAACAGCAGCACGTCCTGCGACACCAGCGCGATCTGGTCGCGAAGGCTCGCGAGCGTCAGCGTCGTGATGTCGTGGTCGTCGATGAACAGGCGTCCCGCAGTCGGCTCGTAGAACCGCGGCACGAGGCTCACCAGCGAGGTCTTGCCGCTGCCCGAGCTTCCGACCAGCGCGACGGTCTCGCCGGCGCGGATCGTCAGCGACACGTCGGACAGTGCCTCGCGCTCGGCTCCCGGGTACCTCAGCGAGACGCGCTCGAAGCGAAGCTCGCCGTCGGCGCGGTCGAGGGCCACGCTGCCTTCGTCGGGCTCGACCTCGCGGTCGAGCATCCCGAAGATGCTCTCCGATGCGGCGAGCCCGCGCTGGATCGCGGCATTGACTCCGGACAGCGACTTCAGGCGCTCGAGCAGCGTCAGCAGCGCGACCAGATACGATGCGAACGTGCCGAGGTCGAGCTTGCCCGTCTGGCTCTGGGAAAGCGCGACCCAGATGATGACGCCGACCGCGATCGCCGCGAGGATCTGGGTCATCGGCGAGCTCGCCGCGCCGGCCGAGGACTGCTTCGTCATCGACGTGCGCAATGCGTTCGCTGCCCGCACCGCGCGCGCCCGCTCGTAGTCCTCGCCGCCGAACACGCGCACGATCCGGTGTCCGCCGATCATCTCCTCCAGCACGTGCGTCATCGCCGCGGTCCGGGTCTGCACATCGCGGGCGATCCGGCGCAGCCGCCGGCTGAAGTACCGGATCACGAAGGCGACGATGGGCAGCACGAAGAACGTCATCACCGTGAGACGCCAGTTGATGTAGAGCAGCCAGCCGAGACTCGCGGCGATCGTGAGCGAGCTGCGGATCCCGGTGGTGATGGTTCCGGATGCGGCCGAGGCGAGCTGGTGCGCGTCGAAGGTCAGCTTCGACTGGACCACGCCCGCCGGCGTCATGTCGTAATACGCGGTGGGCAGGCGCAGCAGCTTGTCGATCAGCGCGCGCCGCAGGTCGAACACCACCCGGTTGCCGGTGTAGGCCATCCCGTATTCTGAGATGTATGAGCCGATCCCGCGGAACACGAACACACCGACGACGGCCAGCGGCAGCCATTGCGTGCGCGCCGGATCGGGCGTCTGGAAGTTCTTGACGATCGGGATGACCAGCATCGCCATGGTGAGGTCGCCGGCGGCGACGACGATCATGCCGACGACGGCGAACCCGAACGCCCACCAGTAAGGGCGCACGTAATGCAGCAGGCGACGATAGAGATGCACGCCTGTCACCGGCGCGCGGGAGATGCCGGGTTCACTGCGCCGGAGTATAGCGCAGCACCCTGCAGCGATCCGCGCGCCGCGGCCCGGTCCGGCGCAGCGCGGCGCTCACGCCGGGACTTCAGCGCCGAGCAGGCCGCGATAGAGCGCCAGGAGCTTCCGCGTCATGGCGGAGGAGGTGAGCGGCAGCACGGCGGCGCGGGCATTCACGCCCATGCGCGAGCGCAGCGCCGCATCCTGCAGCGTGCGCAGCAGTGCGGCAAGGCCGGTGGCATCGCCGGCGGCGCACACGAGGCCGGCGTCGTGGGCGAGCGCCAGCTCGGCTGCGCCCGACTTGGTGCTGGTCACGATCGGGAGCGCGCAGGCCATCGCCTCCAGCGCCGCGTTCGGGCACGGGTCGTAGAGCGTCGGCAGGACGAAAGCATCTGCGGCGCCATAGTAGGGACGCGGGTCCGCCTGCGGCCCGGCGAAGGTCACCCGGCCGGAAAGGCCCAGCGCGCGCGCACGTTCCGCGTAGCGCCGCAGGTGCTTGTCGTGGCCGACGACGATCAGGTGCGACTTCGCGTCGAGCAGTGCCAGCGTGTCGATCAGGGTCGCGACACCCTTGCGCTCGAAGCCCGAGCCGACGAGCAGGAACAGCGTCGAGGCGTCCGGAACGCCGTGCTGTGCGCGCACCCGCGATCGGTGTGCGCGCAGCCCCGGCGAGTACACGTCGGCGTCGACGGCGTTGTAGACGACGTGCAGGCGCTCGTCGGCGATGCCGAAGCGCTCGCGGATTTCGTCCCTCACCATGCCCGAATTGCATATGACCGCCTTCAGGCGCCCGCTCGCGTACATCCTCCGCTCGATCGCGATGCGGTAGCGGTGGTGCGGACTGATGCGCACGGCGAGGCGCGTGGAGAGCGGCGCGCGGCGCAGGCGCTCGTCGAGCCAGACGGCGTGGACGCCGTCGCCGGCGCGGAAGATGTCGCAGCAGGTCAGTCGCTCGTGGGATTGCACGAGTCCCGCCCGGTCGACATCGAGCGCGCGGCAGACGGCGCGCGCGAAACCGGCGTCGCGCCACAGCCCGCCGATGTGGAACGGATCGACGATGCGAGTCGTGATCGATCCGATCGGCGCCTGCGGCCACTCGCGCGTGTACAGCGTGATGGCGACCTTGCGCTCGGCGAGCGCAGCGAGAGCGTTCTCGAGGAAGCGCTCGGCGCCGCCGAAAGGGGTGTAGCGCTGGCGGACGACGGCGAGGCGCATCACGGCGCGGGTGCGTCGCGCGCGCCGGTCTGCGCGAGCAGCGACGCGAACTGCGCGTGGACGTCGTCGACGGCGAGCGTCGTCAGGCATTCCGAGACCTTGCCGCCGCCGCAGCCGTCGATGCCGCAGGGGCGGCAGGGGTGCGCCGCCGACACGACGACGCGGCTTTCGACCATCCACGGCCCCCACTCGTGCTCGCCCGAAGGACCGAACAGCGCGAGCGTCGGCGTGCCCATGGCGGCCGCGATGTGCATCGGGGCCGTATCGACGCCGACGAACGCGCGGGCGCGGGCCGTGAGTGCGGCGAGCTCGGACAGCGCGAGCGTTCCGGTCAGGTCGACGATGTTCGCGGTGGTTCGCGGTGAGACCGCGGCGAGAATCGACGCGACGAGCTCGCGCTCGCGCGGGTCGGGTGCCCCGGTGACGACGAGGCGATGGCCATCGGCCGCGATGCGGTCGAAAAGCGCCGCGGTCCTGTCGGCGCTCCAGCATTTGAACATCCAGCGCGACCCCGGGTGCGCCTGGACGAAACCCCGGGGCGCGAGCCGGTGGAGCGCGAGCAGCGCGTCGACCTTCGCCTCGGCGGCGGCACCCGGCACGAGCACCAGCCTTCGGCTTGCCGGGTCCGGCTGGATGCCGATGCGCCGCAGGGCGTCGAGGTTCGCTTCGACCGCGTGCCGCGGCGTCGATTTCGGGAGCCGGTAGAAGTGGGTGAAGCGCGAGCGCCACATCCAGTCGCCCGCCGCGCGCTCGCGCGTCACTGCGTAGCGCGGGTTGAGCAGCATCGCGAGCGAGAGCCCGCGCGGGTGCTCGGTCAGGTGGATCAGCAGGTCGTAGCGGCGCGCGCGAAGCGCGCGCTGGAGGCGCCATTCCCCGGCGAGCTGGACGACGACGCCCCGGCGCTTCCATTCGCGGTCGATCGTGTGGATCCGTTCGATCGCCGGATGGTTGGCGAGCATCGGCGCGGTTTCGCGGTAGACCAGCGCATCGATCTCGGCCTGTGGCGCCGCCTGCTTCAGCGCGCTGAACACCGGCGAGGTCAGCAGCACATCGCCGTGATGCCGCAGCTTGGTGACGAGCACGCGGCGGATCTCGGACAGCGGGACGGCGTCCGTCAGGTAGCTCGACATGGGCGGCTACGATACCAAATTGCCCCGCCGGACAGTGGCCTGCGCGCATCGCCTTGTCAGCGCTCACTCGTCGCCCGGCACGCACCGGCAGCGGCATTGCGGGTTCGGGTACAATCCTGCGCAAGCCGCGGCCAACCCCTCGCGGCGCCCATCTCCACCATGTCCAACGATCCCGTCAGTGCCGCGGTGAAGGCGCAGATTCTCGCCGAGGCATTGCCCTACATCCGGCGCTTCCACGACCGGACGATCGTGATCAAGTACGGCGGGAATGCGATGACCGAGGCGCATCTGAAAGCGGGATTCGCGCGCGACGTCGTCATGCTGAAGCTCGTCGGCATGAACCCGGTCGTCGTTCACGGCGGAGGGCCGCAGATCGGCGAGCTGCTGACCACGATGGGCATCAAGAGCGAGTTCCGGCAGGGAATGCGCGTCACCGACGAAAAGGTGATGAACGTCGTCGAGATGGTGCTGGGCGAGCTGAACCAGGAAATCGTCGGGCTGATCAACCAGCAGGGCGGCAAGGCGGTCGGGCTGACCGGGCAGGACGGCGCGTTCATCCATGCCCGCAAGATGCTGCTGAAAAGCGAAAGCGGGCATGGCGACCCGGTCGACATCGGACTGGTCGGCGAGATCGAGCGCATCGACCCCGAACTGATCGCACTGCTCGATTCGCGCGATTTCATCCCCGTGATCGCGCCGATCGGCGTCGGTGACGCGGGCGAGGCCTACAATATCAACGCCGACTTGGTCGCGGGCAAGCTCGCCGAGACGCTCAAGGCCGAGAAACTCGTGCTGATGACCAACACCGTCGGTGTCCTCGACAGGGACAACCGGCTGCTGACCGGGCTCACCGCGAGCGAGATCGAAGCGCTGTTCGCCGACGGCACGATCCACGGCGGCATGCTGCCCAAGATCGGCTCGGCGCTCGACGCCGTCCGCAACGGCGTCAGGAGTTCGCACATCATCGATGGCCGCGTCGACCATGCGCTGCTGCTCGAGGTGCTGACCAACCAGGGCGTGGGCACGATGATCCGCGCCGACGACGCGCCCGGGCGCGTGGGCGCCTGACGGCGGCGCGGGCGGCGACCAAGATGGCGATGAAGCCCGGCGAGCGCCGCCTGCAGATCCTGCAGACGCTGGCGGCGATGCTCGAGACGCCGCGCGGCGAGAAGGTGACCACTGCCGCGCTCGCGGCGAGGCTTTCCGTCTCCGAGGCCGCGCTCTACCGCCATTTCGCGAGCAAGGCCCAGATGTTCGAAGGCCTGATCGAGTTCATCGAGTCGACGGTGTTCTCGCTGGCCAACAAGATCCAGGGCGAGTCGCAGGATGGCGCCGCCCAGGCCGAGCAGACCGTCGTCATGCTGCTGCGCTTCGCCGAGAAGAACCCGGGCATGACGCGCGTGCTGATCGGCGACGCGCTGGTCAACGAGGACGAGCGCCTGCAGGCGCGCATCAACCAGCTGATCGAGAAGCTGGAGGCGATGCTGCGCCAGTCGCTGCGCATCGCCCAGGCCGCCAACGCCTGGCACGGCGACGCCGGCGCCGACGCCGCGGTGCTGATCGCCTATGTCGTCGGGCGCTGGCACCTGTTCGCCAAGAGCGGCTTCAAGCGCGCGCCGCAGGACGGCTGGCCGCTGCAGCGCAAGTTCCTGTTCGGCTGACTCGGGGCGCGACGATGAAGTCCGGGATGACAGTGCTCGCGGCGATCGCGTTGGGCGTGATGGCGGCGGTATGCACGGCGCAGCCGCGCGGCGTCGCCGAACCCCCGCCGATCGCGCCTGCGCCGGAGGGCGCGGGCGCGCCGGCTGTCGGCCCGGCGCAGGCGGCCCTGCCGGCCGCGGCCGGTGCAGCGATCGATGCAGCCTCCGAGCCGCGCCCGTCGCGCTGGCGTGCGGCGCTCGACCGCCTTGACACCGACCTGCGCCTGCGCCTGCTGTCCCCGAACGATCCGCGCGAGCACTGGCTCGCCGCGCAGTTCGACCTCACCGACATCGAGTCGAAGGTCCGCAACCTCGCGTCCGCCCGCGTCGACGCACCCGACAACCGCCTCTACCTCGCATCGCTCGCTTTCGCGTGCATGCAGCCGACGCGCCCGCAGCTTCCCGCGTGCGCCGCCGTCGACCGGCTCGCGGATTGGGCGATCCGCGACGCCGGCAACGGCGTTCCGACCTTCCTGCTCGCGTTCAGGGCGCAGGAGCGCGGCGAGGCGAACGCCGCCGTGGCGTACGTCGAGGAGGCCGCGGCTGCGCCGCGCTACGACGATTACTGGAGCGAGGGCCCGCAGCAGTGGTGGAGCTACCTGCGGCCGCTAGCGATCGACATCGACCCGGTCGCCAGGGCCAAGGCCGCCTCGACCTACGCCCTCGAGCAGGATCTCGGCTGGACCCGCGCGCTGCACGAGCTGTGCGCCGGACCCAGGGGACGCACCGAGCCCATGCGCGCCGCCTGCGCGAAGCTCGGGAAGGCGATGGGCGAACGCGCGGCGACGTTCGCGCTGCGCCGCGCCGGGGTGCGCATTGCCGAGATCGACGCCGCCGATGCGAAAACCCGCGCGGCGGCCGAGGCACGGGCTGCGAGGATACTGGAAGCGAGCGCGCGCTGCACGGTGGCCGAGCCCGACTTCGGGGCCGCGTTCGAATCGGAGGACAGCCGCGTGCGCACGCGGGGGGTCGACGAATTCGATGCCTGGGTCAGTGCGCGGGCGAAGGACGGCGAAGTGGCCGCCTGCGAGCGGCAAGTGGGGGCGGCGCGTCGCCGCTGACCGCGGTTACGCGCCGCCGCGCGCGCCGCAGACCGGGCATTCCGGGTCGCGCGGGACCGTGAGCTCCCGCCAGTGCATCGCGAGGGCGTCGAGGACCAGCAGGCGCCCGGCGAGCGAGATCCCGGCGCCGGCGACGAGCTTCAGCGCTTCGGCCGCCTGGGTCGCGCCCACGATGCCGACCAGCGGTGCGAACACGCCCATCGTCGCGCAACGCGTCTCCTCGAGATCGTCGCCTTCGCCGAACAGGCAGTGATAGCAGGGGCTCGCAGGATCGCGGGCGTCGAATACCGCGACCTGGCCGTCGAAACGGATGGCGGCGCCGGACACCAATGGCTTGCCCGCTGCAACGCAGGCGCGATTGATCGCGTGGCGGGTCTCGAAATTGTCGGAGCAGTCGACGACGGCGTCGGCGTCGGCGACCAGGCTCGCGAGTTCGGGGGGGCCGACGCGGGCGGCAATCGTCCGCAGCACGACTTCGGGATTGATCGCGGAAAGCCGCGCCGCCGCCGCCTCGACCTTGCGCGCTCCGACATCTCCGGTCGCATAGAGAATCTGGCGCTGCAGGTTCGTCAGGTCGACGCGATCGGCATCGCACAGCGTGATGGTGCCGATGCCCGCGGCGGCCAGGAATTGCGCGACCGGGGCGCCGAGGCCGCCGACGCCGACGATCAGCGCATGGGCTGCCGCGAATTTCGCCTGCGCCTCGGGGCCGAGCTCGTCGAGCAGGATGTGCCGGCTGTAGCGGAGGAGCTGCGGATCGTCCATGTCGGTGTCGGCCAAAACCACGACGCCCGGTCGGTGGCCGGGCGTCATCGGATTGTCGTCGCGCCCGGCTCGCAGGCCGGCCGTCGCCAGCGGCGTCCCGTTACTGTGGCTTCGCCTGCGTTTCGAGCGAATCCGTCTTGGCCGACGCGATCACCGGCGAGCCTTTCAGGAAATTCATCGCCTGCTTCAACTGGAAGTCGTCGGCCGAGCCGAACTCGATGCGCGGCGGCAGGACGTCGATCTGGCCGCTGTCGGGCTTGGCCTTGGTCTCCGGCGCTGGCGCCACCGCGTCCTTCGCTGCGCCGGACTTCGTGGCGCCGCCGGTGCCCGGCACGTCGAGGTGATGGACGAGATTCGCCTCGCGGATCCGGATCATCGGCTCGCGTCCGTCGTCGACGGCGATGTCGGGCACGATGCCCTTGGCCTGGATCGACCGGCCCGACGGCGTGTAATAGCGCGCCGTCGTCAGCTTCAGCCCGGTGTTGTTGCCGAGCGGCAGGATCGTCTGGACCGAGCCTTTGCCGAAGGTCTGCACACCGAGGATCGTCGCCCGCTTGTGGTCCTGCAGGGCGCCCGCCACGATCTCCGAGGCCGACGCGGTTCCGCCGTCGACCAGCACGACCATCGGGACCGACTTGATGCCCTCCGGCAGATCGGCGAGGTAGTCGCTGCCGCGGCGCAGGTAGTTGTCGCTCGACGCCGTCAGACGCATGTGGGAATCGGCAGTGCGGCCGTCGGTGTAGACGACAAGGGCATCCTTCTGCAGGAACGTCGCGGCGACCGCGACCGCCTGGTTCAGAAGGCCGCCCGGATCGCTGCGCAGGTCGAGCACCAGGCCCTTGAGCGGTCCCTTGGCGTACAGCGTCCTGACCGCCTTGGCGACGTCGGCGCCGGTGTCTTCCTGGAACTTGCGCACCCGGATGTACCCGTAGCCCGGCTGGATCGTCTTGGAGGCGACGCTCTTGACGTTGATCACCTCGCGCACCAGCGTGAAGGTCAGCGGGGCGTTGACGCCCTTGCGCAACACGGTCAGCACGACGGTCGACCCCGGCTTGCCGCGCATCTTGTCGACGGCCTTGTTGAGCGCCAGTCCCTGCGTCGCCGTGTCGTCGATCTTGATGATCAGGTCGCCGGCCTCGATCCCGGCCTTGAACGCAGGCGTGTCCTCGATCGGCGAGATCACGCGGATGACGCCGTTCTCGACGCCGACCTCGATGCCCAGCCCGCCGAACTTGCCCTGGGTGTCGACCTGCAGTTCCTTGAACGCCTCGGCGTCGAGGAAATCCGAATGCGGGTCGAGGCCGCGCACCATGCCGGTGATCGCCTCGTGGATCAGCTTGTCGTCGGAGACAGGGTCGACGTAATCGTTCTTGATCTTCCCGAACACCGCCGACAGCAGCTGCAGGTCCTCGTAAGGGATCGGCAGCCGCGACTCGCGCTGCGCGAACACCGAGATGTTCAGGGAAAGCAGCAGGCCCAGCACGGCTCCAACGCCGATCCAGGACGCCTTCTTCATGCCATCGCGCATTGACAGCCTCGACTCGTAAGCGTGGTCCGCAATCCCGGGGCGGTCGCCGCCGGCGCCTGCGGAATTTATCCAACGGAGTATACGCCTGCCCTCGCCCGGCCCCGGTCGCAGGCTGGGTCCGGATGCCCTGCAGCCCCGGCCGGGCTTCGGGCGTTCGCCATTAGGCCTCGCGAGGTGCTCGCAAGTTCCTTGCCAGCGTTCAGAGCCGGACCAGCGAATGACCGGTCATTTCGGCGGGCTTGGGCAGGCCCATCAGCGCCAGCAGCGTCGGCGCGATGTCCTGCAGGGAACCGTTCGGCACGACGGTCGCCGGACGGCCGACGTAGACGAAAGGCACGCGGTTTCGCGTGTGCGCGGTGTGGGCCTGGCCGGTCGCGGCGTCGCGCATCTGCTCGGCATTGCCGTGGTCGGCGGTGATCACGACCTCGCCTCCCCGGCTGCGCGCCGCGTCGACGACGCGGCCGATGCACGCGTCGAGCGTCTCGATCGCGCGCCGCGCCGCCTCGAAGTTGCCGGTGTGCCCGACCATGTCGCCGTTCGCGTAGTTGCAGACGATGGCGTCGTAGCGGCCGCCCTCGATCGCCGCGACCAGCCGGTCGGTCACCTCGACCGCGCTCATTTCCGGCTGCAGGTCGTAGGTGGCGACCTTGGGCGAGGGCACGAGCACGCGGTCCTCGCCGGGATAGCGCGCCTCGTTGCCGCCATTGAAGAAATAGGTGACGTGGGCGTATTTCTCGGTCTCCGCGATGCGCAGCTGCGCCAGGCCGAGGCCGGAGATGTACTCGCCGAAGCCGTTCCCGATCTTCTGCGGTGCGAAGGCGACCGGGAGCTGCGAGAAGTCGTCGCCGTAGCTCGTCAGGCACACGAAGCGAGCGAGCTTCGGGACGCGCGGGCGCGCGAACCCTGCGAACGCCGGGTCGGTCAGAGCGCGGGTCATCTGGCGCGCCCGGTCGGCGCGGAAGTTCATGAACACCACGACATCGCCGTCGGCCATGCGCGCCGCCTGCCCGTTCACGTCGACGATCGCCGTCGGCTTCACGAATTCGTCGGTCTCGTCCCGGGCGTATGCCGCGGCCAGTCCTTCCTGCGGGGTCGCCGCCCGGTACTGCGCCGTCCCGTCGACGAGCAGCGCGTAAGCGGGTGCGACGCGCTCCCAGCGCTGATCGCGGTCCATCGCCCAATAGCGGCCGCAGATCGACGCCACGCGCGCGCTGCGATGGCGCGCGCAGACGCCCTCGATGAAGGACAGCGACGCGGCGGCGCTGCGCGGAGGCGTGTCGCGACCGTCGAGGAACGCGTGGACCGCCACGCGCGCACCGCCGCCAGCCGCCAGGTCGACCATCGCCGCGATCTGCCGCTCGTGGCTGTGCACTCCGCCCGGCGACAGCAGTCCCAGCACGTGCAGCGTCGAATCGCCGCCCTTGGCCGTCGCGACGGCGTCCAGCAGCGCCGGATTGCGCATGAACTGGCCGTCGCGGATCGCGACGTCGATGCGCGTGTAGTCCTGGTAGACGACGCGGCCGGCCCCGATGTTCAGGTGGCCGACCTCGGAATTGCCCATCTGTCCTTCCGGCAACCCGACGCGCAGTTCCGATGCGTCGATCGACGCATGCGGGCAGGTCGCGAGCAGCCTGCGCCAGTGGGGCGCGTCGGCGCGGGTGATTGCGTTGTCCGGCGCGTCCTCGCGGCATCCGAAGCCGTCGAGGATCAGCAGCACGACGGGACGCACCGACGGTTCGACGGCAGCGGGGGCCGGCTGGGGTCGAGTCGATGGAGGAATCAGGGTGTCCATCGCCGATACGTTATCATTTCGGCCCTGGTCGTCCTCCTGGATGTACATGGAATTCATCGCAAAGAACTGGTCGCTCGCGCTGGTGTTCGTCATGTCCGGCGGCATGCTGCTGTGGCCGCTCGTCAAGACCCGCCTGTCGTCGGCGACGCAGATCGGGACGCTCGAGGCGACGCGCCTCATCAACAGCGAGAACCCGCTGCTGCTCGACGTGCGCGAGCCCAATGAATACGACAGCGGGCACCTGCCGGACGCATTGCACGTTCCGCTGTCGCAGATCAAGGACCGTGCGGACGATCTCGCGAAATACGCCTCGCGCCCGGTGATCGTCTATTGCGCGCGGGGCGTCCGCAGCGGCAGCGCGGCGTCGGCGCTGGCCAAGCTCGGATTCGCGCGCGTCCTCGAATTGCGCGGCGGCCTGCGGGCCTGGGTCGACGCCGGGCTTCCGACGAAGAAGGACTGATGGACGCCGCCCCCTCCGCCGCGCACACGCCGACGGTGTCGATGTACACGGCGGCGTACTGCGGGTACTGCGTGCGCGCCGAGCGCCTGCTGGAGTCCAAGGGCGTCGCCGACATCGTCAAGCTGCGCGTCGACGAGGATCCGGCGCTGCGCGCCGAGATGATGCACAGGACGGGTCGGCGCACGGTCCCGCAGATCTACATCGGCGAATTCCACGTCGGCGGCTACGACGACCTCGCCGCGCTCGACCGCCAGGGCCGCCTGGACCCGCTGCTCGCCGGCGCACATCCCTAGCCTCGGCTTGCGTAGCGTAAAATCCGGATCCTTTGCCCAATCCAGGGGAGTGTGAACGCATGGCCGAATCGCAACCCGCCGCGCCCACGATGGGCAACGGCATGACGGCCCAGATGTCGATCGAGCGGATCTACGTCAAGGACCTTTCGCTCGAGAACCCGGGTTCCCCGCAGTCGTTCCAGATGACCGAAGCGCCGCAGGTCGAGGTCGGGCTGCGCACCCGCGCCGAGCAGGTCGCGCCGGACGTATACGAATGCGTGCTGACGCTGACGGTCACGGCACGTGCGGGCGACAAGACGGCATTCCTCGTCGAGGCCTCGCAGGCAGGCGTGTTCGGCATTCGCGGCATTCCGCCCGATCAGCTGCAGCCGGTGCTCGCGATCCATTGCCCGACCGTGCTGTTCCCCTATGCTCGCGAGACCATCGCCGACGCGACGATGCGCGCAGGCTTTCCTCCGGTGCATCTTGCGCCGATCAATTTCGAGGTTCTCTACCAGCAGCAGCTCGCCCAGGCGGGTGCGCAGCAAGGCACTCCGGCGAACTGACGCCGGGATTGCGCTCGGCCGTCCCCGGGGCCCGGCCTTTCGCGCAACACGCTCCGTGACCCGCGTCCTCCGTCTTTCGACCTTCGCCATCGCGCTTGCGTTTCCGCTCGCCTGCGCGGCGGATTACCGGGCCACCAGCGATCCCGCGACGCTTCTCTACGACGCGCCGTCGACCCGCGCCAGGCCGATGTTCGTCTACGGCCGTGACGTGCCCGTCGAGGTGCTCGTCGTCGTCGAGGGCTGGACCAAGGTGCGCGACGAGTCCGGCACGATCGGCTGGATAGCGAGCAGGTCGCTGTCGGACAAGCGGATGCTCGAGGTCCGCGCCCCCGGCGCCGACGTCCGCGCCGCGCCCGACGCTGCCGCTCCGGTCGTGTTTCGCGCCGACAAGGACCTGCTGCTCGAGCTCGCCGAGCCGGCGGCGTCGCCTGCGGCGGCAGCGGCCCCCGGATGGGTCAAGGTGCGCCATCGCGACGGCGCGACCGGCTACGTCCGGCTCTCGCAGGTGTTCGGCTTCTGACCGACGGCGGCGCGCCATGGGACGCGGAGCTCGAGCCATGCGGACCAGCGTCGCCGTACTGGGCGGCGGCGCGTGGGGCAGCGCGCTGGCAGTGCATCTCGCCGCGCGCAGCCACGCAGCGCCGCGCGTGCTGCTGTACCTGCGCTCGCCGAAGCGGGCGGACGAACTGGTCGCCGCACGTGAAAACGCGCGTTACCTGCCCGGGATCGCGCTGCCGGCCTCGATTCAAATCACGTCCGACATCGCCGACGCGCGGCACGCCGATGTCCTGATCGCGGCGACGCCGGTTGCCGAGCTGGTTGCGCTGATCGCCGCGCTGGCGGCAGCACAGGTCGCCGCGCCGCTCGCGCTGGCGTGCAAGGGCTTCGTCGCGGATCCCGGTTCGCCGGCCGGCTGCGCGCTTGCGCACGAGGTCGTCGCCCGGCGCTGGTCGCATCCGGTAGGGGCCATCTCGGGGCCGAGCTTCGCGGTCGAGGTCGCCCGGGGCCTGCCGACGGCGCTCGTCTGCGCGGCCGGCGACCCGGCGTTCGCGAGTTCGCTCGCGGTGCTGTTGCGCGGCGACACGCTGCGCTGCTACCCGAGCGACGATATCGCCGGAGTCGAGGTCGGCGGTGCCGTCAAGAACGTCCTGGCGATCGCGGCGGGGGCGAGCGACGGGCTCGGGTTCGGACACAACGCGCGCGCCGCGCTGATCACGCGCGGGCTCGCCGAATGCGGACGCCTGTCGGCGGCGCTCGGCGGCAGGCGCGAGACGCTGATGGGCCTCGCGGGCCTCGGCGACCTGGTGCTCACCTGCACCGGTGACCTGTCGCGCAACCGCCGCGTCGGCCTGGCGTTGGCGCGAGGCGAGCCGCTGCCGGCGATCCTCGCGGAACTCGGCCATGTCGCCGAAGGCGTCTTCGCCACGCGCGCCGTCCGCGCGCTCGCGCAGGCGCACCGGCTCGACCTTCCGATCTCCGATGCCGTCCATCGCGTGCTCTACGAGGGCGTGCCGCCGCGCGACGCCGTGATGGCGCTGCTTGCCCGCGAGCCGCGCAGCGAGTGACCTTGTCACACCGGAAATGGGGTCGAGCCGCGAAAATGGGGTCAGAGCTGAATTATTCGCGCGTGCCCGGCGAGACGCTGCGCTCGGCAATCGCGCTGCGAATAATTCAGCTCTGACCCCATTTTCGCGGCTCTGACCCCATTTCCGGGGCGAATCCGAACCCCAGCTGGCGCCACGCCTCGTACACGGCGACCGCGACGGCATTCGACAGGTTGAGGCTGCGCTGGCCGGGGCGCATCGGTATGCGCAGGCGCTGCGCGGGGGCGAAATCGGCGAGCACGGTGCCGGGGAGCCCGGCGGTCTCGCAACCGAAGGTCAGCACGTCGCCGGGGGCGTAGGCGACGTCGTAGGCGCTACGCTGCGCCTGCGTCGTGAAGGCGAACCAGCGCCGCGGCGCCTGTGCATCGAGTGCCGCCCGACAGGCGCCGAAATCGCGATGGACGGCGACGCGCGCGTATTCGTGGTAGTCGAGCCCGGCGCGCCGCAGATCGCGATCGTCCATCCGGAACCCCAACGGCTCGACCAGGTGCAGGTCGGTGGCGGTGTTGGCGGTGAGCCTGATGACGTTGCCGGTGTTGGGGGGGATCTCGGGATGGACGAGGACGACCGCAAACATGGGAGGCGCCGAGGTTCGGTTGCGCGGGGCGGCGGGCTTCAGTTGCGTGAGGCGACGGGCGGCAGGGTGCGCGCCACGGCCCAGGCCTCGACGCGCAGGGCACCCGCCGCGAGCAGCGCGCGCGCCGCGGACGCCAGTGTAGCGCCAGTGGTCATCACGTCGTCGACGATCGCCACCGACTTGCCCGCGAAATCCCCATCCGCGACGAACGCGCCGCTGACGTTGGCTGCACGTTCGGCAAAGCGCAGCCCGGCCTGCGGCGGCGTTTCGCGCATCCGGCGCAGGCCGCCGGCGAGCGGCACGCCGATGGCGCCGCCCACGCGGCTCGCGATCTCCCGTGCGTGATTGAAACCGCGCGCACGCTGGCGTCGCGGCGCGAGAGGAATCGCGGCGAGGCAATCGGGCACCGGGGTCTCCCGCGCCGCGAGCGCCGCACACAGCGCGAGCGCGAGCGGTTCGGCCAGCGCCAGCCTGCCGCCATACTTGAACTCCTGAAGCAGGCGGTCGACGGGAAAGACATAGGCCCAGGCGGCGAGCGCGGCGACGTAAGGGGGTGGCCGCGCAAGGCACGCGCCGCAGACAGCCGCACCTGGCGAGGGCAGTGCGCATCGCGGGCACGCCGCGGCGATGCGCGGAAGCGCCGCCTCGCAGGCGGCGCACAGCAGGGCGTTGCCGCTGGGTGCCGTGCAGAGTGCGCAGGCCTGCGGCAGCGCGTGGCGAAGCAGCGAGAGGCCGGCCGATGCGGCGCGAGCGAGCCCATCGCGCGCGGCCATCGCGATGCCGCTCACGGCAGCCGTCGCGCGATTGTCAAATTTCGGCGGCGCGGCGTTTGACAGCATGCGATAGTGTCCCCGGAATCCGATCAGCACCCGATCATCGTGCGCGACGCAAAGCCGACCCTCCAATCATCCGAACGCATGAGTTCCGCAGAATCCGCCGCAACCGCCGCAGCCTCCGCATCGCCGCGTGCCGGCGGCATTCGACAGCAGTTCGACGTCGATGCGGTCGACGCGCTGTTCGCGCTGCCGTTCAACGACCTTCTGCTCCGTGCGCAGCAGGTGCATCGCGGGCATCACGCGCCCAACGCGGTCCAGTTGTCGACGCTGCTGTCGATCAAGACCGGCGGCTGTCCCGAGGACTGCGGCTATTGCCCGCAGGCTGCGCGCCATCATGCGGGCGTGGCCGGCGAGGCACTGCTGGACCTGGGCGTCGTCGTCGATGCGGCGCAGGCGGCGAAGGATGCGGGGGCGACGCGCTTCTGCATGGGCGCCGCCTGGCGCGGACCGAAGGACCGCGACCTCGCGCCGGTGCTCGACATGGTGCGTGCGGTCAAGGCGCTGGGGCTCGAGACCTGCTGCACGCTCGGCATGCTGAAGGACGGCCAGGCCGAAGCGCTAAGGGACGCCGGCCTCGATTACTACAACCACAACCTCGACACGGCGCCGGAGTTCTACGGCGAGATCGTCTCGACCCGCGAGTACCAGGACCGTCTCGACACGCTCGATCGCGTTCGCGACGCAGGGCTTTCGGTCTGTTGCGGAGGCATCGTCGGCATGGGCGAGTCGCGTCGCCAGCGCGCGGCGCTGATCGCGCAGCTCGCGGGCCTCGACCCGCAGCCGGAGTCGGTGCCGATCAACCACCTGGTGCAGGTCGAAGGCACGCCGCTGCACGAGCGTTTCCACGGCGAATCGGCGCTCGACCCGCTGGAATTCGTCCGCACCGTCGCGGTGGCGCGAATCACGATGCCCTGCGCGATGATCCGGCTTTCGGCGGGCCGGCGGGAACTCGGCGAGCCGGTGCAGGCGCTGTGCTATTTCGCCGGCGCCAATTCGATCTTCTACGGCGACCGGCTGCTCACGACCGGCAATCCCGATGTCGAGTCCGACCAGGCGCTGTTCGCGAAGCTCGGGCTCGCTCCGGCATGATCGATGGGCGATCCGGCGATCGCGGAGCTCGAGCAGGCGCTGGAGCGCAGGCGCAGCGACGGCCTCGCGCGCACGCGGCGGGTCGTCGAAGGACCGCAGGGTCCGCGCCTGACGATCGACGGGCGCGCGCTGCTGGCGTTCGCCAGTAACGACTACCTGGGACTCGCCAACGCACCGGCGGTCGTGGACGCCGCCTGCGACGCTGCGCGACGCTACGGCGTCGGTGCCGGTGCCTCCCATCTGATCGTGGGCCACGGCGTCGCGCACGAGGCGCTCGAGCACGAGCTCGCGTCGTTCGTCGCCCCCTGCGAAGGCGCGCGCGCGCTGCTGTTCTCGAGCGGCTATCTCGCCAACCTCGCGATCCTGACGACGCTCGCGTCGCGCAGCGACGTGATCCATGCGGACCGCCTCAACCACGCCTGCCTCACCGACGGTGCGCTGCTGTCCCGCGCCACGCTGGAGCGCTATGCCCACTGCGACGTCGGTTCGGTCGCCGCGCGGATCGGCGCGGGGAGGGCACGTCGCCGCTTCATCGTCACCGACGCGGTATTCAGCATGGACGGCGACATCGCGCCGCTTCCCGGACTGCTCGAGCTCGCCCGCAGGCACGACGCGTGGCTGGTCGTCGACGATGCGCACGGCTTCGGCGTGCTGGGCGGCGGCCGGGGCAGCCTAGCGCATTTCGGCCTCGGCTCCGAGCGCATCGTCTACATGGGGACGCTCGGCAAGGCGGCGGGCGTGTCGGGCGCATTCGTCGCCGCGCATCCGGCGGTGATCGAGACGCTGCTGCAGGGCGCCCGGTCGTACATCTACACGACGGCTGCGCCGCCGCTGGCTGCCGAGGCGCTGCGGTCCTCGCTTGCGCTGATCGCGGCGGGCGAGGACAGGCGCGCGCATCTCGCGGCGCTGGTCGCGGCGTTTCGCGAGCGTGCCGCGGCGCTGCCCTGGCAGCTGCTGCCGTCGCAGACGCCGATCCAGCCGCTCCTGATCGGCGACCCGGCGCGGGCGGTCGCCGTATCCGAGGCATTGCTGGAGCTCGGCGTGTACGTGCCCGCGATTCGTCCTCCGACGGTCCCCGCGAACACGGCGCGCCTGCGCGTGTCGCTGACGGCCGCGCACCGGATGTCCGACATCGACGAGCTCGCCGACGCGCTCCACATCGTCGCCTCGAGGGTCGCGCCGTGAGCGCGCGGCCCGGCGGGTTGCACGTGGAGTCGATGGGCGAGGGTCCGCCGCTGGTGATGCTGCACGGCTTCGCGATGCACGGCGGACTCTTCTCGCCGATCCTCCCGGCGCTCGCCGCGCGCGCGCGCGTTCACGTCGTCGACCTGCCGGGTCACGGCTGGTCGCCGTCGATCGAGCCTTTCGACCTGGCGTCGATCGTCGCCGCGGTCGATGCCACTGTCGATGCGAAGGTTCCTGGCGACGAGCCGCTGACGGTGCTGGGCTGGTCGCTGGGCGGGCAGGTGGCGATGCGCTGGGCGCAGGCGCGTCCGTCGCGGATCGCCCGGCTGGTCCTCGTCGCGACGACGCCTTCGTTCGTGACTCGCGACGGCTGGCCGTGCGCGATGGCGCCGGCGACGCTCGCCCGCTTCGGCGACGAGCTCCGCGTCGCCTGGCGCCTGACGCTGCAGCGCTTCCTCATGCTGCAGGTGCAGGGCAGCGACGACGGCCGCGCGACGCTTTCGGCGCTGCGCGCGCATCTGTTCGAGCGCGGCGAGCCCGGCGCTGCGGTGCTCGCCGAAACGCTGGCGATGCTCGCGCGCAACGACCTGCGTCCCGAGCTTCAGCGCATCGCCGTCCCGGCGCTGGTCATCGGCGGCGATCGCGACGCGCTGGTCCCGCTCGACGCGACGCGCGAGCTCGCGGCGGGACTGCGGCTCGGAGTCCACGCGCCGATCCCCGGCGCCGCACACGCGCCGTTCCTGTCGCATCCGCGCGCGTTCGTCGACGCCCTGGCGCCGTTCGTCGATGGCTGATCCTTCGTTCCCGGCGACCGATCCGCTCGACGTCGATCCGCGGGCGGTGCGGCGGGGGTTCGCGCGTGCGGCCGCCACCTACGACGGGGCGGCAGCGCTGCAGCGCGAGATCGGCGCGCGGATGGCGCAGCGCCTCGATGTCGTGCGACTCGCGCCGCGGGTGATCCTCGATGCGGGATGCGGCACCGGCGAGGCGATCGGCGAGCTCTCGGCACGCTATCCCGGTGCGCGCGTGGTCGCGCTCGACCTCGCCCTGCCGATGCTGCAGGCGGCGCGCGGGCGCGCGGGCAGCGGGCGCTCGATGCTCGACCGGCTGCTGCGGCCGCTCGCGGGACGGCTGCTGGCCACCGCACCGCAGTTCGTCTGCGCCGACATCGCGGCGCTGCCGCTCGCCGGCGCCTCGCTCGATCTCGCGTGGAGCAACGTCGCGCTGCAATGGGTGAACGACCTGCCGCGCGCTTTCGGCGAGTTTCGCCGCGTGCTGAGGGTCGGGGGGCTGCTGTCGTTCACGACCTTCGGTCCCGATACGCTGCGCGAGGTCCGCGATGCATTCGCGGGTGTCGACGGCGACACGCACACGAACCGCTTCGTCGACATGCACGACATCGGCGACATGCTGGTCCAGGCCGGATTCGCCGACCCGGTGGTGGACATGGAGCGCATCACGCTGACCTATGCCACGCCGCAGGAGATGCTCGGCGAGCTGAAGGCGATCGGCGCGACCAACCGCACGCGCGGACGTCCGCGCGGGCTCACCGGGCGCGCACGCTGGTCGAAGGTCACCGGGCGGCTCGAGGCGCTGCGCCGCGACGGCCGGATCCCCGCGACCTTCGAGGTCGTCTACGGCCACGCCTGGAAACCCGAGCCGCGATCGACGCCCGAGGGCCACGCGATCGTCAGGCTGCAGTGGCCATCCCGGAGCTGAGGCGGGACCGGCGGTGAACATACCCCGTGGGGTATTCGTGACCGGCACCGACACCGGCGCCGGAAAGACCCTCGTGGCCGCCGCCCTGCTGCGTGCGCTGGGCGACGCGGGCCTGCGTGCCGTCGGCATGAAGCCGGTCGCCGCGGGGATCGATCCCGGATGCGGGGTCAACGCCGATGTCGAGACGCTCGCGCGGGCCGGCAACGTCGATGCGCCGCTCGCGGACCGCAATCCCTACGCGTTCGATGCGCCGGTCGCGCCCCACCTCGCGGCGCGCGCCGAGGGCAGGGCGATCGACATCGCGGTCATCGCGCAGGCCTACGCGCGGCTCGCGGCGCTCGCCGACGCGGTGGTCGTCGAAGGCGCGGGCGGCGTGCTGGTGCCGCTCGACGAGCACCTCGACATGCTCGACATCGCGTGCGTCATCGGCCTGCCGGTGCTGCTCGTCGTCGGCATGCGCCTTGGCTGTCTCAACCACGCGCTGCTCTCGGCGCTGGCGATACGCGCGCGCGGCCTGGTCCTCGCCGGATGGGTCGCCAATCGGGTGTCACCGGACATGCCGCTCGCCGACGCCAACGCCGACGCGCTCGCGCGCCGCCTCGGCATGGCGCCGCTCGCAACGTTCGGGGTCGGCATGTCGTCCCGGTTCGCTTCGGAAGCGCTGAAGGCTCTCGAAATGTTTTGATCCATGCTAAGATTTCCGGGTTTTGCGCCACGCGGCCTCCGCATTGCGCGCATACCTTCCAGGACAGCAGCAAATTGCGCCGGACGCGCGTGTTCGCGGGTCCGAGCCGGGCAAGACGTGATCGGGGACAGCATGGTGGGGAATCGAGATGGACGTACGCGCAGCCGCAAGCGCCGGGGGCTTGCCGCCGCGCTCTGCGCGGGATTGCTGACGGTGCCGGGTGTCGCGCTGGCTGCGTGGGAATGGAATTTCCAGCCGCCCGCGACGCCGATCGCCGAGCAGATCACGCACCTGCACGAGCTGATCTTCTGGATCTGCGTGGTCATCTTCATCGGCGTGTTCGGAACGATGTTCTACACGCTGCTCAAGCACCGCAAGTCCGTCGGCCACCAGGCCGTGCAGTTCCACGAGAACACGACGGTCGAGATCATCTGGACCGTAATCCCGTTCCTGATCCTGATGTTCATGGCGTGGCCGGCGACCAAGGTCGTGCTCGCGATGCACGACACGTCGGCGCCCGACATGACGATCAAGGTCACGGGCTACCAGTGGAAATGGGGCTACGACTACGTGCAGGAAGGCTTCGGCTACTACTCGACGCTGTCGACGCCTTTCGCCCAGATCGAGAACCGCGATCCGAAGGACCCGCATTACCTGCTCGAGGTCGACAACCCACTGGTCGTTCCGGTCGACACCAAGGTGCGCGTGCTGGTGACCGCCGCCGACGTCATCCACTCGTGGTGGGTGCCCGCGTTCGGCATCAAGCAGGACGCGATCCCGGGGTTCGTGCGCGACACCTGGTTCAAGGCCGACAAGATCGGGGTCTACCGGGGCCAGTGCGCGGAGCTGTGCGGCAAGGAGCACGGCTTCATGCCGGTGGTCGTCGAGGTCAAGTCCAAGGACGATTACGCCAAGTGGCTGGCCGAGCAGAAACAGAAGCTGGCCGCCGCGGCCGAGGACCCGAACAAGGTCTGGGACCTGAAGGACCTGCTCGCGAAGGGTCAGCAGGTGTTCAACGGCAACTGTGCGGCCTGCCACCAGCCGACCGGCACCGGCAACGCCGCGATCGGCGCGCCCGCGCTCGTCGGCGACAAGGTCGTGCTCGGCCCGAAGGCGCACCAGATCGCCGTCGTGCTGAACGGCCAGACCGATGGCGTCGTCGCGACCGGCGGGGCGGGCGGCAAGATGCCGTCGTGGAAACAGCTCTCGGATGTCGACATCGCGTCGGCGATCACCTACACGCGCAACAGCTGGGGCAACAAGGCGGACGAGAACATCGTGCAGCCGTCGGAAGTTGCGGCCGGGCGCAAGTGATGCGGAACTTCCGGCGCGCCGCGGTCCGGCGGCGCCGGGCGGACAGGGATTGACGGACATCGGCCATGCGATCCCCGCGGGCGCGGGGCGCGGATGGCGGGGCGGCAAGAGGGAACACAGGAGCGGAACATGAGCAGCATCACGCAACCGATCGGCGGACACGGCCACGCGCACGACGATCATGGGCATCATCCGACCGGGATCATGCGGTGGGTGACGACGACCAACCACAAGGACATCGGAACGATGTACCTGTGGTTCTCGTTCACGATGTTCATCGTCGGCGGCATCATGGCGCTGACGATCCGCGCCGAGCTGTTCGAGCCGGGGATGCAGATCCTCGCGCCCGAGCGCTTCAACCAGATGACGACGTTGCACGGTCTCATCATGATCTTCGGCGCGCTGATGCCGGGAGCCGTCGGCTTCGCTAACTGGATGATCCCGATGCAGATCGGCGCGCCGGACATGGCGTTCGCGCGCATGAACAACTGGAGCTTCTGGCTGCTGCCGCCGGCCGCGGTCTTGCTGGTCCTGTCGCTGTTCGTCCCCGGCGGCGCCGCCGAGACCGGCTGGACCCTCTATCCGCCGCTGTCGATCCAGTCGGGCATGGGCATGGACCTGACGATCTTCGCGATCCACATCATGGGCGCGTCGTCGATCATGGGCTCGATCAACATCATCACGACGATCCTGAACCTCAGGGCGCCGGGGATGACGCTGATGAAGATGCCGCTGTTCTGCTGGGCCTGGCTCATCACCGCCTACCTGCTGATCGCGGTGATGCCGGTGCTCGCCGGCGCGGTGACGATGCTGCTGACCGACCGCCATTTCGGCACGTCGTTCTTCAACGCAGCGGGCGGCGGCGACCCGGTGCTGTTCCAGCACGTGTTCTGGTTCTTCGGCCACCCCGAGGTCTACATCATCATCCTGCCGGCATTCGGGATCATCTCCGAGGTGATCCCGACGTTCTCGCGCAAGCCGCTGTTCGGGTACGCATCGATGGTGTACGCGCTCTCCGCGATCGCGATCCTCTCGTTCCTCGTGTGGGCGCACCACATGTTCACGACCGGACTGCCCGCCGCCGGCATCCTGTTCTACATGTACGCGACGATGCTGATCGCGGTGCCCACCGGCGTGAAGGTGTTCAACTGGCTCGCGACCATGTGGAAAGGGTCGATCAGCCTCGAGGCGCCGATGATGTTCGCGCTCGGCTTCCTGTTTCTGTTCACGACCGGCGGTTTCACCGGCCTGATCCTCGCGATCCAGCCGATCGACGTCCAGTTCCAGGACACGTACTACGTGGTCGCCCACTTCCACTACGTGATGGTCGCGGGAACGCTGTTCGCGTTCTTCGCCGGCATCTACTACTGGCTGCCGAAGTGGTCCGGGAAGATGTACAACGAAAAGGTTGCGCACTGGCATTTCTGGCTGTCGTTCATCTTCTTCAACGTCACCTTCTTCCCGATGCACTTCCTCGGGCTCGCCGGAATGCCGCGCCGCGTTCCCGACTATGCGCAGCAGTTCACCGACTGGAACCAGGTCGCGACGATCGGCGCGTTCGGCTTCGGCCTGTCGCAACTCGTGTTCCTGTACGCGGTGGTCAGCGCCATCAGGAGCGGCAAGCCCGCGCCGGCCAAGCCCTGGGACGGCGGGACGACGCTCGAGTGGACGCTGCCCTCACCCGTGCCCTACCACTCGTTCGAGACGCCTCCGGTCGTCAATTGAGGGCCGGTGTCCATGATGCGGGGCCCGTCACGGGCGCCGCGCCTTTCGACCGGATGACGAGAACATGAGCGCAGACAGCCTCCCGCAACGCCACGAAGACCGCGATGCTCAACTCCGGGCGGCCAATCGCCGCACAGGCCTGGGCCTGCTCGCGATCTCGGTGGTCTTCTTCGTGGGCTTCTTCGCTTCGCGGATGATCGGCGGCCCGGAAGTGTCGATCGCCGTCATCGGCGTCGCGGTGCTGCTCTACCTCGCGGTCGCGATCGGGCGCCATCTCCGCCGATGAGCGCGGTGAAGGCCTCGGATCCCGCTGGGCGCGGCAACGGGCCGGCGGATTCCCACGCTCAGGGCAACCGGCGCCTGTTCCTCAGGCTCGGGGTCATCGTGGTCGCCATGTTCGGGTTCGGCTACGCCCTCGTTCCGTTCTACAACGAGATCTGCAAGGCGACCGGGTTGCGCGACATCGACCAGCCGGACCAGGTCGTCAACACCCAGGTCGACATGACCCGCTCGGTGCGCATCGAGTTCGACACCAACCTGCGCAACATGCCGTGGAAGTTCCGCGCGCTGCAGGAGTCGACCGACGTCCACCCGGGCGCGGTGACGCAGGTGTTGTTCGAGGTCGTCAACGATTCCGACCACGCGGTCACCGGGCAGGCGATTCCGAGCTACGGCCCCCAGTTCGCCGGACAGTATTTCCGCAAGCTCGACTGCTTCTGCTTCAAGCGGCAGACGCTCGCGCCGGGCGAGACGCGGAAGATGCCCGTCGTTTTCGTCGTCGATCCGAAGCTGCCGAAGCAGGTGTCGACGATCACGCTTTCGTACACATTCTTCGAGGTCGAGGGCAATGGCAACGGCTGACGCAATGCCGGTGCCCGTTTCCCGCAACCCTCGTGCCGCAATCAGGAGCGATCGATGAGCGCAGCCTCGCAGGGCGCCAAGCAACCCTATTACTTCGTACCGCAGCCCTCACACTGGCCGATCACCGGATCGCTGGCGCTGCTGCTGATGGCCCTCGGCGCCGCATTCTGGTTCAACCGCTACGCTGCCGGGCCCTGGATCCTGCTCGCGGGGTTCTGCGTGCTGCTCGTGATGCTGTTCGGCTGGTTCGGCGCCGTGATCGGCGAGTCCGAGGGTCGCCTCTACAACAAGAAGGTCGACCTGTCGTTCCGCTGGAGCATGAGCTGGTTCATCTTCAGCGAGGTCATGTTCTTCGCCGCGTTCTTCGGCGCGCTGTTCTACATCCGGAACATCTCGATTCCCGATCTCGGCAGCGCGCTGACCGGGCGTGAACTGTGGCCGAACTACGCCTCCCAGTGGCCGACGGTGGGCCCGTACATCAAGCAGCAATTCTCGCCGATGAACGCGATCGGCATCCCGCTGCTCAACACGATCATCCTGGTGACCTCGGGCGGCACGCTCACGCTCGCCCACCACGCGCTGAAGGCCGGGCACCGCGGCGCTCTCAAGTTCTGGCTGTTCGTCACGATCGCGCTGGGCTTCACGTTCCTCGGCTTCCAGGCGTTCGAGTACCACCACGCCTACACCGAGCTCAACCTCAAGCTGTCGACCGGCGTCTACGGCTCGACGTTCTTCATGCTGACGGGTTTCCACGGGGCGCACGTGACCATCGGCGCGATCATGCTGACGGTGATGCTGGTCCGCGCGTTCCGCGGGCACTTCGACGCCGAGCACCACTTCGGCTTCGAGGCCGCGGCGTGGTACTGGCACTTCGTCGACGTCGTCTGGCTGCTGCTGTTCGTTCTCGTCTACTGGCTGTAGCAGGCTACAGCCCGCCGGGGCTGATCCATCCCATCCAGTAGGAGAGGACGAGGAAGGCGATCAGCCCCATCGAGAGCAGCACCCGGATCGCGAGCGCCGTCACCACGCGGTTGCCCTGGCCGCGGTCGCGGTACAGGAACACCAGCGCCGTGAACAATGCGGTCACGATCGCGATCAGGACGAGGATGACGACGTATCTCATGGCGCGCTTTTCGAGCCGCGCAGTTTAGCACCGGGCGATGCCGACCCACGATCGCCCGACAGGTGCGAACCCATCGCAGCCGCCGTCGTCCGCCGGACACGGCAAGCCGGCATGGATTCCGACGCTCGCGACCATCGCAGCCGTCGTCCTGTTCGTCGCCGCCGGCAACTGGCAGCACCGGCGCATGCTGCAGAAAGAGGCGCTGCGGGCGCAGATCGAGGCGGCTGCCGGCGCCGCGCCGGTGCCGCTGCCGTCGGACGTTGCCGACTGGCGCGATTGGCGGTTCCGCCACGTCGTTCTGACCGGCACGTTCGACGCCGCCCATCAGATCCTCGTCGACAACCAGGTCCGCGCGGGGCGCGCCGGATACGACGTCGTCACCCCGATGAAGATCGTCGACGGCCGCATGGTGCTCGTCGATCGCGGCTGGATCGACATGGGGCCGACGCGCGAAGTCCTCCCGGACCCTGCGCCGCCGCCCGGCGTGGTCTCGCTGCGCGGACGCATCGACATCCCGCCGAAGCACTACTTCGAGCTCGGCGACGGCGACGTGCCCGAAGGCCCGCTGTGGGAGCACCTCGACCCGCAGCGCTTCGGCGCCGCAACGGAGCTTCCGGTGCTGCCGATCGTCGTCGAGGAGATCGAAGGACCCGGCGGCGAGGGGCTTGCGCGCGAATGGCCGCGCCCGGATTTCGGAATCGAGATGCATCAGGGATACATGCTGCAGTGGTACACGTTTGCCGCGATGGCGGCGGGGTTGTGGTTCTGGTTCGCGCTGCGGCCGTGGCTGCGCGGCAGGTCGCGATGAACGCGTCGGGCACGCCGGCAGCGGGCGGCGGTACCGACGCGCGGACGCGACGCCTGATCGTGCTGATCGCCGCGATCGCGGTCGCGCCGATGGTGCTCGCCTATGTCGCCTACCACTACTGGCCGCGGACGGCGCGCACCAATTACGGCGAGCTGCTTCCTGCGCAGACGCTGCCCCGCATCACCGGAACAACGCTGGCGGGCGCGGCGTTCGACAGCGCCGGGCTGCGCGGCAAGTGGGTGGTGCTGTTCGCGGCCCCCGGCGAGTGCGATCCGGTGTGCCGGCAGGCGCTCTACGCGTCGCGGCAGGCGCGCACGATCCAGAACGCCGAGCGCGATCGCGTGCAGCGCGTGTGGCTGCTGATCGATGCCGGGATGCCCGCGCCGTCGCTGCTCGCAGAGCATCCCGACCTCGCCGTCGCGCGCGTCGCGCCGACGGCGCTGCGCGCGTTGCCGCGGGGGCTCCAGGTCATGTACCTGGTCGATCCGCTGGGCAATCTGGTGCTCGCCTGGCCCGCGAATCCGGACATCAAGGCGATGTCCAAGGACCTCTCGAGGTTGCTTCATGCGTCCCAGATCGGCTGACCGGATCCGCGCGGCCGCAGACATCGCTGCGGCCATCGGCGTGAGGCGCGCGGCGACGGATTCCCGCCCACGGCTTCGGCGGCGCACCCGCGTCGTCGAGCGGGTCCCGGCTCGCGGCGGCCAGTCAACACACGACTGGCCGCGCACGAGCCACCCGCTTTGCGATGACTGCGCCGCAGGCGCCGCGGGCGGGAATCCGTCGCCGCGCGCCAGGCGCCGGGGCGGCGCCGCCTGTGTGTCGAGTCCCCGCAACTCGAATTGGCACGGACCGAGTCGGCACGAGTGTCTCCTGGGCAGCCATGCCTCGCCCCGCTGCCACGGGCGCCATCGACCACGCTGCCCCAGGCACCGTCGCCCCTGGCCCTGCTGTAAAATGTCCGACTTTCCGATCGACGCCTGCCCGTGACCACGCTCGCCTACACCGAAAGCCGCGCCCGCCAGTTCTTCGCTTTGGCGAAGCCGCGCGTCGTGTCGCTGATCGTGTTCACCGCGGTCATCGGCATGTTCCTCGCGGTGCCGGGCATCCCGCCGGCGGGCGCAGTCGTGTTCGGCACGATCGGCATCGCGCTGGTCGCGGGCGCCGCTGCTGCGGTGAACTGCCTGGTCGAGCAGAACATCGACAAGCTGATGCGCCGCACGAGCTGGCGGCCCCTGCCGCAGGGACAGCTGACGTCGCGGGAGACGCTCGCGTTCGCGGGCATCGTCGGAACGGCCGGCCTGGCGATTCTCTACCAGTTCGTCAATCCGCTGACGATGTGGCTGACACTCGCGACCTTCGTCGGCTACGCGATCGTCTACACGGTGCTGCTCAAGCCGGCGACGCCGCAGAACATCGTCATCGGCGGCGCCTCGGGCGCGATGCCGCCCGTCCTCGGCTGGGCGGCCGTGACCGGCACCGTTCCGGCCGAAGCGCTGCTGCTTTTCCTGATCATCTTCGTGTGGACGCCGCCGCATTTCTGGTCGCTCGCCCTCTACCGGCGGGACGATTACGCCAAGGCGAAGCTGCCGATGCTGCCGGTCACGCATGGCATGCACTACACCCAGGTGATGATCCTGCTCTACACGCTCGCGCTGACGGCGGTGACGCTGATGCCCTACGCAGTGGGCATGAGCGGGCCCGTCTATCTCGTCGCCGCGGTGGCGCTGGGCATGACGTTCGTCGCGTATGCATGGAAGCTCGTCCGCTCGTACAGCGACGCGCTGGCACGAGCCACTTTCCGCTATTCGATCCTGTACCTGTCCGCGCTGTTCTCGGCCTTGCTGGTCGATCACTACCTGCGCTACCTGCTCTGACCGGCGCGCAGGCGCCGCGAGCCGCGACCGCCGGGCCCCGTCCTGGCGGCGCTCGCCGGGTCGAGCGGCACACACGATGAACCTCCCGTCGCCCCTACGCCGCCGCACCCTCGCCGCGCTGGCGGCGACCCTGCTCGCGGCGTGCTCGCCTTCGGGCCCGAAGTTCGAGGCGTCCGACATCACCGGATCGTCGTTCGGCCGCGATTTCTCGCTCAAGGACCCGAAAGGTGCCGTTCGCACTCTCGCCGACTTCCGCGGCAAGGCGGTGGTGCTGTTCTTCGGCTACACGCAATGCCCCGATGTCTGCCCGACGACGCTGTCGACGCTCGCGCAGGCGATGAAGCAGCTCGGGGCCGATGCCGACCGCGTCCAGGTGCTGTTCGTGACCATCGATCCCGAGCGCGACACGCCGGCGTTGCTCGCCCAGTACGTGCCGGCATTCGACCCGCGCTTCCTCGGACTGTGGGGGGATGCCGAGGCGACCGCGCGCACGGCGAAGGAATTCAAGATCCTGTACGAGAAGGTCCCCGGCGCGACGCCCGGCAGCTACACGATGGATCATTCGGCGGGGACCTACGTCTTCGACCCGCAGGGGCGCCTGCGCCTGTACGTCGCGTATGGGCAGGGGCCCGGGGTCTATGCGCACGACCTGCGCATCCTGCTCCGGGGCTCGACGTGACGGGCGCCGTCCTGCGCTGTCCGGTCGTACGCCCCCCCGCTTTTCATCGCCGGTCTCCGGCCGCGACCGGTCGTTTCCGGGCTACCCGATGCGGATGACGCTCAACGAGGCGTTCGCGCGCGCCGTTGCCGCCGATCGGCGCGGCGATCGCAGGGCGGCGCGCGCGATCTACGACAACATTCTCGCCGCCGTGCCGGAGCATCCGGGCGCGCTGCTCGGCATCGCCCGGCAGCTGCGATCGCAGCGGGCCTGGGACGATGCCCGCGCAATGCTCGGCCGCGCAATGCAGTCGGCCAGCGCAATGGGCCTGCCCGGAGAGGAGCTCTGGGTCGAGCTCGGACGCGTCGAGCTCGAGACCCACGACCTCGCGGCTGCGAGGGATGCCTGTGAGGCGGCGCTGCGCGGTCGACCGCAGTTCGTGCCGGCGCTGCTCGCCGCGGGCGACGTCGCGCTGGCCGAGGGCGATCTCGTCGCGGCCGAGAGTCGCTTCCGCGCTGCGCTCGCCGAGGGGGAGGAGCGGGCGGGACCGTGGGTCGGGCTCGCGCAGGCCCTGGCCGGCAGGCGACGATTCGACGAAGCGACTTCCGCGCTGGGTCGCGCGATGGCGCTCGCGCCATCCGATCGCGGGACGCTCACCGCCGCGGCGTGGATTGCGCTGGAGATGAAGGATTGGAATGGCGCGGAGGCGCATTGCCGTGCCGGCCTCGCCGTCGCGCCGGGGGACGCGACGCTTCTGGGCCTCCTCGGGCGGGCGCTGAAGTCGCGAGGCGCGTACTCGGCCGCGCGGCGGGCGTTCGAGGACGCCGTCGCGGCCGATCCCGACGACGTGCCGGCGCGCCTCGGGCTGTCGGCGGTGCTGCTCGACCTCGGCGCCGCGGACGCGGCACGCGAATGCCTCGAGCCCCTGCTCGCGAAGGGCGCCGCGAACGCGGAAGTCTTCGCGAACCTCGGCCTCGCCTGGCTTGCGCGCGAAGACTACGAGAAGGCGGCCCAGATGTTCGCGCGCGCCGTCGACGCGAAACCCGGGTTCACCCCGGCACTCGCAAGCTTGGTGTCCGCCAGGCAGTACCTCTGCGATTGGGAGGGCCTTGACGAGCTGGTGTCGCGGCTGACTGCAACGCTCGACGAACCGGACGCCGATCGGCGGCTGTCGCCCTTCGTCGCCCTCGCGCTTCCGGTTTCGTCCGCCCAGCAGCTGGCGGTGGCGCGGCGCTGGTCGCGCGAAATGCTGCCGGTGCCTGCCGCGCCCGCGCTCGTCTCCGTCCGCGGCGATCGGCTCCGGATCGGCTACCTGTCGAGCGATTTCCGCGACCATCCGACCGGCCGCCTGATGGTCGGGCTGTTCGAGGCGCACGATCGACGCAAGGTCGAGGTGTTCGGGTACGGCTACGGCCGCGCGAGCGACTCGCCGCTTCGACGCCGCATCGTCGCCGCATTCGATCACTGGCGCGATCTCGGCTCGATGTCCGATCCCCGGATCGCCGAAACGATCCGGGCTGACCGCATCGACGTCCTGATCGACCGCAAGGGGCATACGCGCGGTGGCCGGCTCGCCGCGCTCGCGGAGCGCCCCGCCAGCGTCCAGCTCCACTACATGAGCTTTCCGGGTACGCTGGGCTACGACGCGATCGACGGGCTCATCGCGGATGAGATCGTCATTCCGCCGGGGGACGACCGCTTCTACCACGAGCGCGTGTTCAGGCTGCCGCGCTGCTATTTCGTGACCGACGGTGCGCGCGACCTGCCCGATCGCGTGCCGCGCGCCGATCACGGCTTGCCCGACGATGCGATCGTCCTTGCCAGCCTGAACCAGACCTACAAGATCACGCGCGAGGTGTTCCTGATCTGGATCGAGGCGCTACGCGCGGAACCGCGCGCGGTGCTGTGGCTCTATGCGGACCATCCGCGCGTGCAGGCCAATCTCCGCGAGCAGGCTGCCGAACACGGCGTGGCCGCCGGCCGGCTGGTCTTCGCGACCAGCGTTCCGCAGGAAGCGCATATCGCGCGGCTGCGCTGCGCCGATCTTTCGCTGGACACGCTTCCGTACGGCTCGCACACGACCGGCGTCGACGCGCTGTGGGTGGGCGTCCCGATGCTGACCTGTCTCGGTGCGACGTTCGCGGGGCGCGTCGGCGCGAGCCTGCTGATCGCCGCCGGCCTGCCCGACCTCGTGACCCCGGACCTGGACGCGTACCGCCGGCGCCTGCACGAACTGGTCGCCGATCCGGGGCAGTTGCGCGAGTACGCGGCGCACCTCGACCAGGGGCGCGGCACGCTTCCCGTGTGGGATACGCCGGCCTTCGCCGCCGATCTCGAGCGCCTGCTCGAGCGGGCCTACGACGAAGTGACGTCGTCGCGGTAGCTAGCCGGGGCGTCGCTCGATCAGCTCGATCTTGTAGCCGTCGGGGTCCTGCACGAACGCGATCACCGTCGTCCCGCCCTTGACCGGGCCGGCATCGCGCGTCACCGAGCCGCCGAACCTTCCGGCCGCGGCGCGCACCGCGTCGCAGGCGGCCTTCGCATCGTCGACCTGGATCGCGATGTGGCCGTAGGCACTCCCGAGCTCGTAGCGGTCGACGCCGTAGTTGTAGGTCAGCTCGAGCACCGCCTGCGAGCGTTCGTCGCCGTAGCCGACGAACGCCAGCGTGTACTTCTGGTCGGGGCGGTCGGTCCTGCGCAGGACCCGCATGCCGAGCACGCCGGTGTAGAAGTCGATCGACCGCTGGAGGTCGCCGACGCGAAGCATCGTATGGAGGATGCGCATGGTCAGAACTCGATCATCTCGAAGTCCTCCTTGCGGGCGCCGCATTCGGGACAGGTCCAGTTGGGTGGCACGTCCTCCCATCGCGTTCCCGGAGGAATGCCCTCGTCGGGGGCGCCTGCAGCTTCATCGTAGATGTAGCCGCAGATCAGGCACATGTACTTTTTCATTGCGTGAAAATCGGGTCCTGCGCGTGGGGTAGAATGCGCAAGTGTAGCAACCCCACCGACCTCGCGGCCGTCCGTTGCATCGCCGCGCCCAGGATGCCCTCCGATTCCGGCTCCGCCTTTCCCCCGATCGTCCTCACGTTCGCCGCATCCGATCCCTCCGGCGGCGCCGGCATGCAGGCCGACCTGCTGACGCTCGCGAGCATGGGTTGCCATCCGCTGTCGGTGATCACCGCGCTGACCGTTCAGGACACGCTGGGCGTCGAGGGCGTGATGCCGATCGACGCCGACTGGGTCGCCGACCAGGCCCGTGCGCTGCTGGAAGACATGCCGGTCGATGCGTTCAAGATCGGCGTGCTCGGCAGCGTCGAGAATGTCGTCGCGATCGCCGAGATCATCTCCGACTACCCCGACGTGCCGCTGATCCTGGACCCGGTGCTCGCCTCCGGCCGGGGCGACGAGCTCGCGACCGACGAGATGGCGCATGCGCTGCGCGAGATGCTGCTGCCGCAGACGACGATCCTGACGCCCAACAGCGTCGAAGCTCGCAGGCTCGCAGACCTCGACGACGACGAGCCTGCGCTCGCGATCTGCGCCGCGCGCCTCGTCGACGCCGGCTGCGAATACGTCCTCGTCACCGGGACCCACGAGGCGACGCCGCAGGTCATCAACACGCTGTACGGCAAGAGCGGCGTCGTGCGCAGCGACCAGTGGCCGCGCCTGCCCCACAGCTATCACGGCTCGGGATGCACGCTCGCCTCGGCGATCGCGGCGATGCTCGCCAACGGGCTCGAACTGCCCGAGGCGGTGCGCGAGGCCCAGGACTACACGTGGCACGCGCTGGAGAAAGCCTATCGCCCCGGCATGGGACAGCACATCCCGGACCGGCTGTTCTGGGCGCGCGAGGACGGCGAGCCTCGCGCGGCCGAGACGCCGCCGGCCAAGCTGCCCGCCGATGCCGCCGATCCCGCGCCCCGCAGCGATGCCCGAGGGACGCACTGAAGCGCCGCGCCGGGTGCGCGCTGCACGGCTGGCAGGGCTCTACGCGCTGACGCCCGACGTTTCCGACAGCGCGGCGCTCGCCGCGAAGGTGTCGGCGGCGCTCGCCGGGGGCGCCGCGGCGATCCAGTACCGCAACAAGTCGGCTCCGGACGCGCTGCGGGGTGAGCAGGCACGCCTGCTCGCCGGTCTCTGCGCGTCGCGGGGCGCGCTGTTCATCGTCAACGACGACGTCGGGATCGCATACGACGTCGGCGCCGACGGCGTGCACATCGGCGAGGACGACGGCGGCATCGCGCGGGCCCGCGCGATGCTCGGCCCCGACCGCCTGATCGGCGTCTCCTGCTACAACGAATGGGAGCGCGCGCAGAGCGCGATCGATGCCGGCGCCGATTACGTCGCGTTCGGCAGTTTCTTCGCGTCGACGACCAAGCCCGATGCGCGGCGCGCCGATCCTTCGCTGCTCGCGCGTGCTGCGTCGCTCTGCGTTCCGGTCGTCGCGATCGGGGGCATCACGTCGGCCAACGCCGCGACACTGATCGATGCCGGAGCAACGGCGGTCGCGGTGATCGGCGACGTGTTCGGGCACGACGAACTCTCCGCAATCGAGCGCGCGGCGGCCGCGATCGCCGCGCAGTTCGCGAAGCGAGCCGTGAGCATGCAACCATGAACCGCAACGAGGAACTGTTCGCGCGCGCCCAGCGCGTCATCCCCGCAGGGGTGAATTCGCCGGTGCGCGCATTCCGCTCGGTCGGCGGAACGCCGCGATTCTTCACTCGCGGCGAGGGGCCCTGGCTGTGGGACGCCGATGGCCGGCGCTACATCGACTATGTCGGCTCCTGGGGCCCGGCGATCCTCGGCCACGCGCATCCGGCCGTCGTCGAGGCGGTGCGCAGTGCCGCGCTGAACGGTTTGTCGTTCGGCGCGCCGACCGAGGCGGAGATCGAGCTCGCGGAGACGCTGATCCGGCGCCTGCCGTCGCTCGAGCTGGTGCGGCTGGTGTCGTCCGGCACCGAGGCGACGATGTCGGCGCTGCGGCTCGCGCGCGGCTACACGGGGCGGTCGAAGATCGTCAAGTTCGAAGGCTGCTACCACGGCCACGGCGACAGCCTGCTGGTCAAGGCGGGATCGGGCGCGCTGACCTTCGGGCAGCCGTCGTCGGCGGGGGTGCCGCCGGCGATCGCCAACGAGACGATCGTGCTTCCCTACAACGAGCTCGCCGCAGTCGAGCGGGCGCTCGAGGCGGACCGCGATGCGATCGCATGCGTCATCGTCGAGCCGGTCGCCGGCAACATGAACCTGGTGCTGCCGAAACCCGGTTTCCTGGCAGGCCTGCGTGAACTCTGCACCCGCCACGGCGCGGTGCTGATCTTCGACGAAGTGATGACCGGCTTTCGCGTCGACGCCAGAAGCGCGCAGGGCCTCTACGGCATCACGCCCGACCTGACCACACTCGGCAAGGTCATCGGCGGCGGCATGCCGGTCGCCGCGTTCGGCGGCCGACGCGCAATCATGGAGAAGATCGCTCCGCTGGGGCCCGTCTACCAGGCCGGGACGCTGTCGGGCAATCCGGTGGCGGTCGCGGCCGGCATCGCGACCCTTGCCGCCACCGAAGTGCCGGGCTTCTACGACCGGCTCGCAAAAACGACGCGGGCGCTGACCGAGGGCCTCACGGATGCTGCGAAGCGCGCCGGCGTCCCGTTCTGCGCGCAGTCGGTCGGCGGGATGTTCGGCATCTATTTCGCGAGCGAGGTGCCCGGCACCTACGATGCGGTGATGGCCTGCGACCGGGAACGCTTCAACCGCTTCTTCCACGCGATGCTCGACGCGGGCGTCTACCTCGCGCCGTCGGCGTACGAGGCGGGGTTCGTGTCGGCAGCGCATGGCGAGGCCGAAATCGCGCAGACGATCGACGCAGCTGGGCGCGTGTTCGGATCGCTGGTCTGAGTCAATCAACGGTTAGGCAGTGTCGCAGTGAAGCCGTTGAGCCCGGAAAGGATGGCGAAGAAAGTCCGCACCTCATCCGGCGTATCGAACGTCACGCCGATGAAAGAAGACGGCTGGGGCGGCGAGCGGCCCACACCGCGCTTGGCGCAGAACCGCTCGGCGTAGCGTTGCCACGTGGTTCCGAACCGGCCGCGCGATGCATGAACGACGAGCAGGTCACCGGCGACACTTAATCGAAAGCCGGCCTGGGACGCGCGGTAGCTCCAGTCGATATCGTAGAGATGAAAACCGGCGAACGTCGCTGCGTCGAACGGTACTTCCGCAAACGTGCTGCGGCGCGCAGCAAGCAGGACACCGTCCAGTACAACAATGCCGGCGGCCGTCAGGCGCGCATCGAGCCCGTCCACGTGCCAGCCCGGGTCATCGCGCGCGCGCTGCGTAATCCAGCCTCGCAGATACGGATGCCCACTCCAGCCGATCGCGGGCCCGTCCATGCGTACGCTTCCGGCGACACCGATCGCATCGAAGGCTTGCAGATGCCGTGAAATGCGCGCAGCGAAATCGGGGGCGAGGACGTCGACGTCGTCATGGGACAGGACCACGATGTCCGCAGCGCTGCGCGCAATGGCCTCGTTGTACGCCTCAGGGAGCGAGCGGGCGTCACGGATCGCTACGATCTCGTGGCGCGTCCCGGCGAACAGGCGCCTGTACAGCGCCACGGCGCGGCCACATTTTTCGTCGTCAATCGAACACAGCACGATCGTGAAGGATTCGCGTGCGCCGGTGTCGACCGGGGGTGCGATTCCATCGCTGCCGCTGGTGCGCACCAGCTCGGCGATGGTCGCAACGCACAGCTTGCTCGCCTCGGAGAACGCCGGGCTGCGAAGCCACGCTGCGTGCAGCGAGCGTGCCGCGGCCAACAGATCGCCCTGTCGGCGCCACACGATCCCAAGATTGAAATGCGCGTCCACCCAATCTGGTTCTCGCTGCAGCGCCGCCCATATGCATCGGCGGCCTCGTCGAGCCGGTTGTCGCGAGTCAAGGCATTGCCGAGGCCCAGGCACGCCAGCGCGTCGCTCGGCCGGATCGCGGTTGCTTGCCGGAATGCACCGATTGCAGCGCCAAGGTCGCGATGCCGATTGGCGATCACGCCGCGCAGATACCACGCATCGGCATTGTCGGGCGCGCGGATCAAGTGCGCATCGATGAGCGCGGCGGCACTGCGCAAGTCTCCCTGACGCAACAGCTCACGTGCCTGCGCAAGGTCAGGTTCTACTGGCGTAGCAGAGTCTCCATGAATTGCATCAGCAGGCGCAGCGCATCGGGACTCGATTGCCGCGGGTAGCGCAGCTCGAATGATGGATGCAGGGGGTCCTCGACGAGCTCGATCGACGCAGATGGTTGCCAGATGTGCCGTGGGAGCCCGTAGTTGCAGGCGATGTCGCGCAGACGCCCGGTGTCCAGCTCCCGGCCTGCGCGCAACTCGTCGTAGAGATCGCGCCAGTGGAACGCCTGCTGGTCGTTCGTGGGCTTCGTCGCGAGATGCGCTGCATATCCAATGATGATCTTGCCTTCCAGCTGGCTACGGCTGCGCACCGGGCAATGCGCGAGCGCGACGTCTTCCGCCGCCAACCGCATGTGCCCTGGAGGGTTCGGCGACGCCAGATCGTCGACCAGATGGCTGCCGCTGATCAGGTACTGGCTGGTCCGAGCGAGGAAGCCGCTCCCAATGACGCACTTGGTCGAGCGGTGACGCTCCAAGGCGAGCCGCCACCGCAAATGCGAAGGTCCGATCTCGCCATCGAACCTCTCCGGGACGTAGGTGAGCCATCCCACGACCGCGTGATCGCCGCCAGGTATCCCGGCGAGAGCCCGCTCCAGGCGCTCGCGCGACGCGACTTTGACGAATTCGTCAGCATCGATCGGAAACACGAAGTCCGCGCGTTCGCGCGCAAACATTTCCCGGGCGAGCGTGGTCAGGCGCTCTGCCTGGAAGAACCCCGGAAGTCGGTCGTGAAGCACACGGAGCGGCAGGCCCTCGCGGGCCAGGTCCGCCAAAATCTCGCTGGTGCCATCGATGGATCCGTGGTCGATGATGGCGATGCCGTCGAGCACCGACAGATTGTGGCGGACGGAAGCCTCGATGACATCCGCTTCATTCCGCACCATCGATATTCCGAAAAGGCGCATCGGCCGTCTCCAATCCCGTGGCGACGAGAGCGGTAAAATCTTCAGCGGAGTGCGCCCGGCGGTGGGCTGGCGATGCTTGCTCCCGAGCACCTTTCCGAGCCGTTCGCCGTGGACGATGGAGCTTCCCCGCGTGCCACTCACCTACAGCATCGTCACTACCTGCAAGGGGCGCCTCCAGAACCTGCAACGCTCGTTGCCCACTTTTCTCGCCCAGCTGGATGCGGAAATCGTCGTGGTCGATTACGACTGCCCGCAGGGCGCTGGAAGCTGGGTACAGACTGGGTACAGACTCATTTCCCCGCCGCGAGGGTGGAACGCGTCAACCATGCGCCGCTCTTGAACCTGAGTCGCGCGCGCAACATCGGCGCCCGCGTCGCCCGGGCGCCGTGGCTCGTATTCTGCGACGCCGACAATGTGCTCAGCGACGCCTTCACCCCGGTGCTCGCCGCGTATCTTGCGCCCAACGTCTTCGTGCGGCCATACCGCGAGACCGAGCAGGGCGCCATCGCCGCGCCCTTTTCACTCGCCTGCGAGGCCGGCGCCTATCGGGCGGTGGGGGGTGGGGGGGCGCGACTATGGCATCGAAGGTTGGGGTGCCGAAGACTGGGAATTCGTCGAGCGCCTGCTGCGGCATGCCGTGGCGCAGCGGGTGTTTCCGGTGAGTCCCGTCAGTGTCCTGGATCACGACGATTCGGCGCGTACCCGGTTCTACGCGGATGCGATGCAGATGAGTCGGCTCATCAGCCACTACTACGCCCAGATCAAGGCGCGTTACAGCGAGACGCGCGGCCGGCAGTTCACGGACGAGCAGCGCTATGCAGCGTATCGGCAGGTGAAGGACGCGGTGCATGCCGCGCTCGGTGAACTTGCGCCGGAAACCTTGTTCGACGTGACGGTGCCGGGCGCCGCCCCCCTTTGGACCGCGCGCCTACGCGCTGCGGAAGCCCGGGCCATCCATGCCCGGGTCACTCGCGCTGCGACCGCCGGTCAGTGTCCTGCGGCGCAGATTCGGGCGGCAGGCGGGACGACGGTTGTCAGGCCGGCCCTATGATCGGTTGAATGGGGGGCCCGCGGGGCGACTGGGGACCGGCCGGCCCCAAAGCGTCGCCGCGAGGCGACAGATTCCGAGTAAATTCGTTCGCAACCCCTTGCGCGGCAAGGATTTTTCGTGGGTCACCAGCGTGCCGCGTGCTATGATCACCGACTCGCTTTCCACGCTCCGGACTTGATCTCAGCCCCCGAACTGTCGACGGCCCAGCCGCCTGCCTCCGCCCGCAAGCGCCTGGGTGAAATCCTGATCGAGCGCGGCAAGCTCGACCAGGCGAACCTCGATCGCGCGCTGCGACTGCAGGGCGAGAGCGGCGAGAAGATCGGCGCCCTGCTGGTGACGCTGGGCCTTTGCGCCCAGCGCGACGTGGCCGAGGCGCTGGCGACGCAGCTCGGGCTGCCGCTGGTCGAGCCGGGCGGCTACCCGGAGTTCCCGATCCTCGAGGAGAGCGTTTCGGCGCGCTTCCTGCGCGAAGCGCATGCGCTTCCGTTGCGCGAGGACGAGGCCGAGGTCGCGCTGGCGATGGCCGATCCCACCGACGCCTACACGATCGGTGCGTTCGAGATGGTGACCGGCCGCAGCGTGCGTCCGATGGTCGCGATTCCGACCGAGCTCGATGCGGCGCTGGAGCGACTCTACGGCGCCGGCAAGTCGGCGGTCGGCCAGCTTATCGGCGACGTCGAGACCCGCCCCGACGAGCTCTCGTTCAATGCCGACGTCCAGCAGTTGAAGGATCTCGCGTCCGAGGCCCCGGTCATTCGCCTCGTTTCGCTGCTGATCACCAATGCCCTCGAGACGCGTGCCTCGGACATCCACGTCGAGCCGTTCGAGAACCGCCTGATCGTCCGCTACCGGATCGATGGCGTCCTGCACGAGGTCGAGTCGCCGCCGAAGCGCCTGTCGGCGGCGGTCATCTCCCGGATCAAGATCATGGCGAACCTCGACATCGCCGAGCGCAGGCTGCCCCAGGACGGGCGCATCCGGCTGCGGGTGCAGGGCAAGGAGATCGACCTGCGCGTCTCCACGGTGCCGACGATGCACGGCGAGTCGGTCGTGATGCGGATCCTCGACAAGGGCGGAGTCGCACTCGATTTCCAGCGGCTCGGTTTCGAGGAAGACACGCTGAAGGCGTTCCTCGACGCGCTGATGCAGCCCCACGGCGTCCTGCTGGTCACCGGGCCGACCGGCTCGGGCAAGACGACGACGCTGTACACGGCGCTGGACCGGCTGAACCAGCCCGACGTCAAGATCCTGACCGTCGAGGATCCGGTCGAATACCAGATGGCGGGCATCAACCAGATCCAGGTCAAGCCGCAGATCGACCTGACGTTCGCGAACGCGCTGCGCTCGATCGTTCGCCAGGATCCCGACGTGATCATGATCGGCGAGATCCGCGACCTCGAGACCGCGCAGATCGCCGTGCAATCCGCGCTGACCGGCCACCTGGTGCTGTCGACCGTGCACACCAACGACGCGCCGTCGACGGTCAACCGCCTGCTCGACATGGGGGTCGAGGACTACCTGCTGACGTCGACCGTCGTCGGCATCCTGGCGCAGCGCCTCGTGCGCACGCTGTGCCCCCAGTGCAAGGAGAGCTACGTCGCTCTGCCCGAGCTCGTCGACCAGATGAACCTCAGGCGCTATTCGAGCGAGCGCGAGATCACGCTGTGGCACGCCAAAGGCTGCAGCCATTGCTCGAACACCGGTTACATCGGGCGCATCAGCATCCTGGAGATGATGCCGATGACCGACGCGCTCCGAAGCCTCGTCATGAAGCATGCGAGCGCGACCGATCTGCGCGCCGAGGCGATCCGCGAAGGTATGGTGACGATGTACGAGGACGGCCTGCGCAAGGCGCTCAAGGGCGTCACGACGTTCGAGGAAGTGTTGCGCGCGACGCGGGAAGACTAGGCCCCGGCCCCGATGCCCCTGTTCAGCTACCGCGCCGTCAGCGCGTCCGGCAACGTGTCGAGCGGCGAGCTCGAGGCCGCGAACGAATCGGAGATCGTCGATCGCCTGCGCGACCAGGGCCTGATGCCGATGCAGATCGCGCAGGCGCTCGGCGCCGCCCGTGCGCCGGGCGCGCGCGGCAAGGCCACTGCCGGGGCGCGCTGGTTCCAGCCGCGGCGCGTGACGCGCGACCACGTGCTCGCGATCACGCGCGAACTCGCGACGCTGCTGCGCGCCGGGCTGCCGCTCGACCGCGCGCTCGAGCTCCTGATCAGCCTCGCGCCGACCCTGCCCGTCGCGGTGATGCTGCAGGGCGTCCGCGACGAGGTGCGCGGCGGCAAGGCGCTGTCGCAGGCGCTCGACGCGCGCCGCGACATCTTCTCGCGCTTCTACGTGAACATCGTGCGCGCTGGCGAGGCGGGCGGCGCGCTCGGCACGGTGCTGCAGCGCATGGCCGAGACGATGGAGCGCAACAAGGAGCTGCGTGAGTCGGTGCGCTCGGCGCTGATCTACCCGACGATCCTCGTGGGCGTGGCCGTGATGTCGGTGATGATCCTGCTCGTGTTCGTCGTCCCGCAGTTCCAGTCGACGTTCGCGCAGGCCGGCAAGGCGCTGCCGATCCCGACGCAGATCGTGATCGTCGCCGGAACGTTCCTGCAGAACTGGTGGTGGGCGATGATTCCGGCGATCGCGCTTTTCGTCCTCTGGTTCCGTCGCCGCGGACGCAATCCCGCGGTGCGCCGTGCGCGCGATTCGCGGCTGCTGCGCACGCCGCTGCTCGGCGACCTGATCGCGAAGGTCGAGATCGCGCGCTTTGCGCGCACGTTGTCGACGCTGATCGGCAACGGGGTGACCCTGCTCGCGGGGCTCGCCATCGTCAGGGATACGATGGGCAACGTCGTGCTGTCCGGCGCGCTCGAGGGCGTCATCGCGAAGCTGCGCGAAGGCAAGGGTTTCGGACGTCCGCTCGCGGAAACGGGGCTCTATCCGCGGCTCGCGACGCAGATGATCCTCGTCGGCGAGGAAAGCGGGCGCCTCGAGGAGATGCTGTCGCGCGTCGCCGACGTCTACGACCGGGAGGTCGCCGTGGGGATCAAGCGCTTCCTCGCGGTGCTCGAGCCGGTGCTGATCCTCGGCCTCGCGGTCCTCGTCGGCGGCATCGTGTTCTCGGTCCTGCTCGGGGTCATGGGCATGAGCGAACTCGCGATCTGATTTCTGTCTAACCGATTCTTTGCGCGCGAAGGGCCCGTTCCTGCGCCCGACGCGCGCCAGCCACAGGGAACGAACATGATGATGAAGCATCGGATCCGGAGCGGCCGTCAGTTCGCCGAACGCGTGCAGCTGCGCGAGCGCGGCATGACGCTGATCGAGATCCTCGTCGTGCTGACGCTGATCGGTGTCGTGCTCGGGATCGTCGGCAGCAACTATCTCGGCAAGAGCGAGCAGGCCAAGGCCAAGGCGGCGAAGATCGAGATCGAGCAGATCGGCCAGGCGCTCGATCTCTACAAGCTCGAGATCGGGAACTATCCGACGACGCAGGAGGGATTGCAGGCGCTGGTGGTCGCCCCTGCCGGTGCCAGCAACTGGGCAGGGCCGTACTGGAAGCGCAACACCGTGCCCAAGGATCCATGGGGACACGACTACGTCTACGCGTCGCCCGGCACGCACGGCGCCTACGACATCATGTCCTACGGCGCCGACGGCAAGGAAGGCGGCGACGGGGTGAACAAGGACATCGCGAGCTGGGACGCCGGCAACTGACCGTGGCCCCGACCTGGCACGCCGGAGGGCGTTCGCGCGGCTTCACGCTGCTCGAGCTCCTGATCGTCCTGGTGCTGATGGGCGTGGTCACCGCGTTCGTGTTTCCGATGTTCGGCGGACCGGTGTCGACCAGCGAACTGCGCGGCTCCGCACGAGCGCTCGCCGCCGGGCTGCGGATGGCGCGCAGCGAGGCGGTGTCGCAGCGCCGCGAGACCTTCCTCACCCTCGACGTCGCCGGCAAGCGCTTCAAGGTCGATGATGATCCACGCGAGCATGCGCTGCCCAAGCGGGTGGAACTCAAACTGTTCACCGCCCAGAACGACCTCGTCAGCGACAAGGTCGGCGCGATCCGCTTCTACCCCGATGGCGGCAGCAACGGCGGGCGCATCACGATCGCGTCGGGGACGCGCAAATTCGACATCGACGTCGACTGGCTGACCGGCCGCGTCGCGATCGCCGACTGAACATGGGAACGCTACGCCGCACGCATGCCCGCCGCGCTCATGCCGGCTTCTCGTTGCTCGAGGTGCTGGTCGCGTTCGTCGTCGTCGCGCTGGTCGTGACGGCGCTGTTCCGGCTCTACGGCGGCGCGATGAACAACATTTCCGCCGCCGACGACTGGACGCGGGCGCTGCTCGTCGCGCAAAGCAGGCTCGCGACCGCAGCGGCTGCGCAGCCGCTGCGCGAGGCGACCGAGACCGGGACCGAGGACGACGGCCGCGTCGAATGGAGCTCGTCGGTCGTACCCTACGTTCCGCCGGACGCCAACGCCGACCTCGAGCAGGCCTCGCAGACGATGCCGACGCGCCTGTACCGGATCAGCGTCGACGTGAGCTTCCCGGGCATCGGCGACAAGCGGCGGACCCTGTCGCTCTCCACGGTCGCGATCGGTCCGAGGAATCCGGCATGAGCGCCGAAGGGCCGTCCCGAGGCGCGAATTGCGCGCCGTCCGGGGGCAGCGCGGCGGCGAATGCCGCAAGCGTGGGGGTCGTCCAGTGAGCGCGCCGCGCGAGGCGAATGCCGCAAGCGTGGGGGTCGTCCGGTGAGCGCGCCGCGCGCCCGCGGCTTCACGCTGCTCGAGCTGACCATCGCGCTGGTGCTGCTCGCGCTGCTCTCCGCCGTGCTGTTCGGCTCGCTCAAGCTCGCCGGACGCAGCACCGACAGCGGCGAGGCGAAAGCCGACGCGGTGTCGTCGATGCGGCTGACCGAGGATTTCCTTCGGTCCAACCTCGCGCAGGAGCACCCGCTGCGGATGCGCAAGATCGTCCAGTTCCCGCTGCTGTTCGCGGGCAAGAGCGACGAGTTGCGCTACACGTCGGAGCTCCCCGCGCGCGTCGCGGGCGGCGGAATCTGGCTCTATCGCCTGGTCGTTCGCGGCGACGAAGCGAAGAGCCCGCTGGTGCTCGAGCGCATGATCCCCGACCTGTCGGCGGCATCGATGCCCGGATTCGACGGCGCCGACAGCTCGGTGCTCGCCGACGGCATCGCGAAGCTCCAGATCGGGTACTACGGCCGCGGGGCAGGCGATGCCGATGCGGTGGCGCCAACCTGGCGCGACCAGTGGGACGACACGCAGCGCCTGCCGCTCCTGATCCGCATCGACGTCACGCCGAAGCACGGCCGCCCCTGGCCCACGCTCTACGTCGCGCCGCGCGAGGCACCCGAAGCCGGATGCAGGGCCTGGGACCAGGTGCGCGGACAATGCGGGGGCGTTTGAACGTGCGGCCGATGACCTGTTGCCCGCAGGGCGCGCGGCGGGCATCGAGCCGCCCGCCTGGACCGGGCCGGCGCGCCCAATCCGGGATCGCGCTGGTGCTCGCGCTGTGGCTCACGATCCTCCTGACCGCCGTCGCCAGCGGCTTCGCGTACAGCATGCGCAGCGAGGCGCTCGCCGCGCGCAATGCCGTGTCGCTCGCACAGGCGCGCGCCGCGGCCGATGGCGCGGTCGAGCGCACTGCGTACGAATTGATGCGTCCGCGGATGGTCGGCGCGTGGACCTTCAACGGCCAGGCGCATGCGTGGCAGGACGGCAACGCATCGGTCGTGGCCAGCGCCGTCGACGAGGGCGCGAGGATCGACATCAACACCGCGCCCGATTCGCTGATCAAGAGCCTGCTGATGAACGTCGGCGGGATGGACGACGCCGCGGCCGCGTCGCTGGTCGATGCGATCGCGGACTGGCGCGATCCGGACGACCTGCGCCGGCCCAACGGCGCCGAGGCGCCCGAGTACGCCGCGGCGAACCTGAAGTACGGACCCGCGAACGCCGCGTTCGAGACCGTCGGCGAGGTGTCGCGCGTGCTGGGCATGACGCCCCTGGTGTTCCAGCGCATTCGCGGTGCGATCACCGTGTATTCGCGCCAGCCGGGCATCAACGCGGCGACCGCGGGGCGCAGCGTCCTGCTCGCACTGCCGAACGCGACGCCCGATGCCGTCGATGCGTTCCTCGCGCAGCGGTCGCAGGCGATTGCCCAGGGGCTTCCGGTGCCCCCTTTTGCGCCGGCGCAGGCATTCGTCGGGGCGGCCACGCCGGTCTGGCGGATCCGCGCCGTGGCGACGATGCCCGATGGTGTAACCTTCGGCCGCGAAGCCGTCCTGCGGCCGTCGCCCGATGTTCGACGACCCCTGATCACGCTCGCATGGCTCGATGCGCCGCGCGCGACGTCTGCCAAATCCAACGCCCCTGCCGCCAACGATGCCAGCCAGTGACTCGACGTTGTCCGCCGTAACCGCGCATGCGCGCGAGCTCAGCCGAAGGCTGGGGCTCGCCGGCTTCGGTCGGTGGTGGGCGCGGGAGCTGTGGACATTCGTGCCGGCGCCCGTCAGGGCCTCCATCGAGCGCAGGCGGGCGCGGCCGGTGCTCGCGTTCGACGGCAACGTCGCGACCTTGTGGCGCCCGCAGGTCAACGGTCGCCTGCAGATGTTGGAGGCGGCGAGGATCCCGCTCGACGCAGGGGAGGGGGCGGTCGCCGCGGCGGGTCGCGCGGCGCTCGCCTCGGTGGGACGGCCGGGTGCCCCGGCGACGCAGGTGATCGTGGCGCTGCCACCGCGTGCGGTGCTGAGGAAGTCGCTGACGCTGCCTGCCGCGCTCGAGGCCGACCTGCGGCAGGCACTCGCCTACGACCTCGACCGGCACACGCCTTTCAAGGGCGACGAGCTCTATTTCGATGCCGTGGTCGTCGATCGCGATGCAGCGGGCAACACGCTCACCGCCGATCTCGTCGCGGCGCGCCGTTCGCTCGTCGACCCGATGCTGCGCCATGCCGAGAGCTTCGGGGCCGTCGTCACCGCGGTCGTCGCCGACTCGCCCGAGCGAGCGGCGAGCTCCCGCGTCAACCTGCTGCCCGACGACCGCCGCGCGGCGACGCCGACGTGGACCCGCTGGCAGGTCATCGTTCCGGCCGTGCTCCTCGTCGTGCTCGCCGCGACGGCGCTGGTCCTCCCGCTGTGGCAGAAGCGCCAGGAGGCGATCGCGCTGAACCGGGTCTCCGAGGGGGCCCGGCATCGCGCGGAAGCGTCGGATGCGCTGCGGACCGAGCTCGAGCGCAAGGCCACCGATTACAACTTCGCCCTGCAGCGCAAGTACGCGTATCCGGGCACCGTACAGGTCCTCGACGACGTCACGCGCATCCTTCCCGACGACACCTGGCTGACCCAGCTCGAATTCCATACCGGTCGTGCCAAGGACGCGATGCGCACCATCGTCCTGCGCGGAGAGTCGGCCAATGCCGGCCGGCTGGTCGCGCTGCTGCAGGACTCGAAGCTCTTCACCCAGGCCGCGCCGCGCTCCCCGACCACCAAGATCCAGCCCGGACCCGGCGAGATCTTCGATGTCGGTGCTCAGGTCGTCGCCGCGCTCACGCCCCAACCGCAGCCGCTGGACGTGACGGCGCGTCCCGCGGCACCGGTGCGTGGCCCCGCTCGACCGGCGCAGGCGCCCGCTGCTGCGGCCGCGACCGTGCCGCCGAAAGCCGGCGCCAGTGTGCCGGCGGGACCTGCGCCGGCCACCGCCGCTGCGCCCGCGCCGGGTGTGCAGGGCACTCCGGCGACGCCGCAGGCCGCGCAACCCGCGACGCAGGCGAGTCGACCTGCGCCTCCACCGCTCGAGTTCGGGCCGGCCGAGCCTGCGGGCGGCAACCCGTCGCCGGAGGCGCAATGACGATGACGCCAGCAATCGTGAAACGACTTCCGCCGCCGCGGCAGCGCGCACTTGCGCTGCTGCTGTTCATCGCCGCGGTCGCCATCGTGCTGGCCGTCGTGCTGGGCCCGGTGATCCTGCTCCACCGTCATTACGACCGCGCGATCGCCGACACCTCGGACCGGCTGCGGGTCTACGAGCGCGTCGCGGCGCAGGCGCCGCAGTTGCGCGCGGCGCTCGCGGCGATGGACCAGCGCGACGGTCGCCGGTTCTATCTCGCCAACACCGCAGCCAATCTCGCCGGCGCCGAGGTGCAGGAGCTGGTGAAGGCGGCGATCGAGAACAACGGCGGCAGGATCACGACCAGCCAGAATACGACCCCGCGCGACGATGGGCGCTTTCGCGAGATCGGCGTCAACGTGCAGTTCTTCGCGACGACGCCCAACCTGCAGAAGATCCTGATGGCGATCGAGACCCACGTTCCGTACCTGATCGTCGACGACCTGACGGTCAGGCCATTGAACGCGTTTCGCGGTTTCAAGCCGGCCCCCGGGCAGGAGCCCGAGCTGAACGTCCAGCTCGATGTCGGGGGCTGGGCCTATCCCGAGTCGGCGAAACCGGCGGCCGCAGCCGCGAAGGCGTCGTGATGCCGCGAGGAGCCCTCCGATGAACGGGAACCGGTCGCTGCGCAACCTGCTGCTGTGGGTCGTGCCTTTCGCGCTCGTGCTCGCGATCCTGGGATGGGAGACGGACTGGGGCGACGGCGTCAGCCTCCCGGTTCCGGGCGCGGCAGCGGCCGCGCCGCAGCCGGTCGATGTCGTGCTGCTGCCCCAGTACACGATCGACGGCGGCCTCGCGGCGCGCAGGGAGACGGTCGACCGCGTGCTGTTCAATCCGACGCGCCGCCCCGCGCCTCCGGCAACCCAGACTGCCGCAGGCGCATCGGCAATTTCGCACGGCAAATACGTGCTGACGGGCACGACCGTCGCCGGGGACGTCGCGACCGCGATGCTGCGTGAAGTGGCCGGCGGCAAGTCCCACACGGTGCGCAAGGGCGACAAGATCGACGGCGTGCTCGTCGCCGACGTGACACCCGACAGCGTCAAGCTCACCCTCGGCAGCGATTCGGAGGAACTGCACCTCAAGGTTGCGGTGGGCCCGACCACGACCGCACCGGCCCCGTTGGCCGCTGCGCCCATCCCGGGCGTGCCGGTGGCGTCGGGCCTCGGCGGGTCCGCTGCGGCCGCCCAGGCACAGGCGCGCGAGAACCGCTTCCTGCAGCGCGTCGCCCCCACGCCGCTGACCGCGCAGCCGGGCGCTCCCGTAAGCTTCGGCCAGCTCATGGCCGAGCGGCGGCGTGCCGCCGCGGCCGCGGCGGGGACCGGAGGCACGGCACCGCCGCAGGTGAGAAACCCCCTTCAAGGCTTGCAGCAGCAACCGCGATGAAGAAGACCACGATGCCCATGAACCCGTCACGATTGCGTCAGGCGCTGGCGCTTGCCGCGCTTCCGCTGCTCGTCGCATGCGCCCAGCAGCCCGTCGTTCCGACTGCTTCCGAGGCCACGCCGGGAAGGGGAATGACAGCACCCAAGCCCGTCGGCGCTGCAGCAACCAAGCCCGCGGAAGAGGAGCGTGCGCGCATCTTCCGCGGCACCGGCATCGTGGTGCGCGGCGAGGGCGCCGGCGGTGCGCTGCCACCCGGGCCGGCCGCGGCACCGTCGGGGGGCGGCCCGGTCGTGCTGAATTTCGAGGGCGCCGATCTGCGCGAGGTCGTACGCAACGTCCTCGGCGACATCCTGCACCAGGGTTACGAGATCGATCCCCGCGTCGGCGGACAGGTGACGATCAGGACGACGGCGGGAATCCCGCGCGAGGCCTTGCCGGCGACGCTCGAGACCCTGTTGCGCATGAACGGCGCGACGATGGTACGCGAGGACAACCTGTGGAAGATCGTGCCCGAGAACATCGCTTTGCGCGGCAACGTGACGCCGCAGCTCGGCAGCTCGACGCGGGCGCTGCCGTCAGGCTTCTCGGTGCAGATCGTTCCGCTGAAGTACGTCGGCGCCGCGGAGATGGCGCGCCTGCTCGAGCCTTTCGCCCGGGACGCGCAGGCCGTGCGCGTCGACATCAACCGCAACCTGCTGATCCTGTCGGGCACCGAGCGCGAGCTGCGCCACCTGATCGAGACGATCGACACCTTCGACATCGACTGGATGAAAGGCATGTCGGCGGGCGTCTTCACGCTACGGAACGCCGATGTCAAGACCGTCTTTCAGGAGTTCGAGAAGGTGCTGGGCGACCGCGCCACCAGCCCTTTCGCCGGCGTCCTGCGCGTCATTCCGATCGAGCGGATGAATGCGCTGCTCGTGATCTCCCCCAACCAGGAGTACGTCGACCAGGCGAAGCAATGGATCGAGCGCCTCGACAGCGGCAGCGGCGAGGGCACGCGGTTCTACGTCTACAACATGAAATACCAGCGCGCCGAGCGGATCGCACCGTTGTTGCAGCAGGCGTTCAGCGGCCAGGCGTCGCAGCCCGCAGCACCGTCGGCCCCGACGCTTGCACCGGGCACGCCCGCCGGAACGATCGTCTCGCCGCCCTCGTTCCAGGCGCAGCCGATGATCCAACCCAACACGCCCGCGGCCGCGGCGGCGCAGGGTGCGCCCTCGGCGACGGCGATCGCGAGTGCGGCCGGCGGCGCAGGAGGTGCCGGGGGCGCGACCGGCGCCGGCGGAGCAACGGGTTCCGCCGCGAATGGGCGGCTGGTCGGCGGCGAAGGCACGGCCGTCGTGCGCAACATCCAGGTCGTCGCCGACAAGGAGCAGGACTCGATCCTGATCGTCGCCACGCCCTCGGAGTATTCGGTCATCGAGCAGGCGCTGAAGAAGCTCGACGTTCCGGCGCGGCAGGTGATGATCGAAGTGACGATCGCCGAGGTGAAGCTGACCGACCAGTTCGGGCTGGGCGTCGACTGGCTGTTCAAGGGCGCGGCACCGTCGGGCCGCGGCAGCGGCGGCATGTTCCAGCAGAACGCCCCGTTCAATCCTGCCGTTCCGCTTCCGACCACCGCGGCCGGGGCGGCGGCGAGCGGCCTCGCGGTCGCCGCTCAGGGATTCAGCTACCTGATAAACAATGCCAATTTCCCCGGCGGCGTGCAGGCGGCGCTGAACCTGCTCGACACCTACGGCAACACCAAGGTCATCTCCAATCCGCACATCGCGGCGCTCGACAACCAGAAAGCGACGATCAAGTCGGGCAACCGGATTCCCGTGAGCCAGCAGACGATCGTCGGCAGCACCACCAACGCGGTGACGACGACGTCACAGTACATCGACACCGGCGTGCTGCTGCAGGTGACCCCGCACATCAACGATGGGGGGCTCGTCACGCTCGACGTGCAGGCCGAGGTCAGCAGCCCCGGGAACCCCGCGGCGGCCGGCGAGGCACCGCCGATCGACACCCGATCGGTGCAGACGATGCTCGCGGTGCCCTCGGGCGACACTATGGTCATGGGCGGGCTGATCCAGGAGCAGAAGGGCAATGCGACCAACGGTCTGCCCTACCTCGATCGCCTGCCGGTGATCGGCGGACTGTTCGGCAACCAGACGCTCACTAACAACCGCACCGAGCTGGTCCTATTCATCACTCCGCGGGTCATCACCGATCCGACCGATTTCGCGCCGATCATCGAGGATCTGCGCAACCGGATGCGGGATCTCGGCAGCGATTTCCCGCCGAAACCTGAGAAAGTGTCGGGAAAGCCCGACAAATGACAGTTTTTGCGTGTTGCGGATCTGCAACGACCATGTCGCGCCGCCAGGCGCAACTCTTGCGAGATTGACGATGAACTTCAAAATGGCTACGCTTAATTCACGATTTCCGCTGCGCCCGGAGGAGAAACGTGCGAAATCGCTCCGGGTCGGCGCAGAGGGAAGTACCGGGGCTAACCGCAAGTTTTCTGACTTTTTCCGGCACTTTCTGGCGGGGAGCGTCGCCAAACGGCGACAGTTGAAGCGATGGGGTGCTGCGGCACTGGCGGGTCTGGTGCTGGCGGGCTGCGCGACGGGGATGGCCCCGGGCGGGCTCTCCAAGGACTCTCCGCCGGAGTTGAAGGAGCAAGCGGTCAAGGCGCGCGCCCAGGGGCGTTGGGCCGAGCTGATCAAGGGGGATCTGGCGGGCGCCTATGCGTACATGAGCCCCGCTACCCGTGCGACGATGCCGCTGGACCTTTACAAGGCCAAGCACAAGGTGGGCATGTACCGCTCGGTGGACATCGAGTCGGTCGAGTGCGACGCGGCGGTGTGCACGGTCAAGCTCCAGCTGACGTACGACTTCAAGGGCTTCAAGGGCATCCGGACGCCACTGGTGGAAAAATGGATCATAGAACAGGGCCAGGCATGGTTTGTGGATCTTGGCTAGGGCGGGCGTTGCAAAAAGCCTACAAATCCGAAGGAGAGAATCGCAGATTCGTTTGAAATAAGGGAGTATCTGTAATAACATTCGACCGCTGTTGTTTCTAAAGTGATCACTTTAAACGGCAACTCAACGGAGTCATCACCAACCATGAATATTTTCAAGAAGAAGTCGCTGTGCGTCGCGCTTGCGGGTGTCGGCGCACTGGGCGCGGCCGGTGCCGCGCAGGCGGTCAACCTGAACCCGGATGGCCTGGGTCAAGTGTTGGTCTACCCGTATTACACGGTGCGCGCCGATGCGAACGGCAACGCCTATAACTCGCTGCTGTCGGTCGTCAACACGACCGGCTCGGTCAAGGCGGTCAAGGTCCGCTTCCTCGAAGGCAAGAACAGCCAGGAAGTCCTCGACTTCAACCTGTTCCTGTCCGGCAAGGACGTGTGGACGGCCGCGATCGTTCCGAGCGGCGCCGGCGGCGCGATGGTCGTGACGGAGGACAACTCCTGCACGATCCCGAAGCTTGCGGCGGCCGGACAGCCATTCCGCAACTCGCTGTACTCGCTGGATGGTGGCGGCTCGAGCCTCGATCGCACGAACGAAGGCTACGTCGAAATCATCGAAATGACGCAGTACTTCGACAACACGACGACGGCGTTCAACGCGACGCACGACTCGACCGGCATGCCGAATTGCGCTGGCGTGACGGACAGCCAGGCGAGCGCGGATGCCGACCAGCTTCTCGTCCGGCGAGCAGGGCGGCCTGATGGGCGGCATGACGCTGATCAACGTCGACGCGGGCACGGATTACACCGAGGATGCCGTCGCGCTCGACAACTTCGCGACGTTCGACAACCTCTACACGTCTGCCGGCAGCCTCCTGCCCGACATGACGTTCTCCGATCCGCCGGTCAGCGTCGTCCCGTACCAGGGCGGCTCGATGGTTTCGACGTGGGCCCCCGTCGGCACGCAAACCCCGGATCCGGTCAGCGCGGTGCTGATCCACGATCACGTGATGAACGAGTACGTCCTCGATGCAGTGACCGCTTCGGGTACGGACTGGGTCGTCACGATGCCCACCAAGCGCTTCTACGTCTCGAAGGGCACCGGCAGGGCGAGCAAGCTGTTCCAGCGCAATTTCAACAAGACCGACGGCTCCTGCGACGACGTCAACCTGAACATCTACGATCGCGAAGAGCAGACGTTCACGCTGCAGGACTTCTCGCCGCCCCAGCTCACGGGAACGGCGATCTGCTGGGAAGCGAACGTCATCACGTTCAACGAATCGAACGTGCTGGGCTCGGTCAATTCGCAGAACGTCGACACCCAGGGCTTCGAGCACGGCTGGATGGATCTGTCGTGGTTCCCGACCATCGCGACCAATCCCGATGGCCTGAGCCCGCCGGTTCAACCGACCCATACGCTGGTCAACTCGGGCGTGGCGCCGCTGGGCAACGTGTTTACTCCCCTTGGCGGCAGCGCGGGCAATGCAGGTCCTGCGACCTATGTCGGCCTGCCGGTGGTCGGCTTCGCCGTGCAGTCGTTCGCCAATGGCGCGATCACCGTCAATGGAGCGTCGGTGCTGTCGAACTACGGTGGCAACTTCATCCACAAGGGTACGCGCCTGATCAACTTCAGCGCTCCTTGAGGTCCGCGAACTGACGTACTTCGGTAATGTGTGACCAAGGCGGGGCCTCGTGCCCCGCCTTTTTTTTCCGAACGAGGGACTGCAGTCCGGGACGACGTCCCCGTGAGCGTAGCGCCGCGGCGAAGGGGGCCGGTCATCGGCGCTGCCCGAGCGCTCGTCGGGATCCGAAGCTATGCCATGATCATATGATATGATGCCGGCCGAATGGTGCGGATCGTGCTTTGCAATGAGCACCCGCAACACCACGTTTAGCCAAGGAGCATCATGAACGAACTACGCTGGCCAGTCCGCGTTCTCGTAGCCGCCGTGTCCTCGACATGGATGGTGGTTCCCTCGACTTCGTTCGCGCAGGCCGGCACCTACAAGTGCTCGAACATCAGCGTTTCGACGGCGACCGACGGTAGCGGAAACATCTCCGTCAGTTGCATCGCGCCGAATGGGACACCGACGCCGACACCCACGCCGACGCCGACACCCACCCCCACCCCGACGCCCACCCCGACACCGACACCGACACCGACGCCGACGCCGACACCGACGCCGACGCCGACGCCGACCGGACTGACGCCCTGCGCCGGATACTCCGCGACGCACTTCGTCCCGCTCAATTGGGGGGCGATCGGTACCGGCAACGTCAGCGTCTTCACGTCGGCCAATGGCGGTTTCCACAACAACGAGGCCGTGGTCGTCTATTTCACGGTACCGAACAAGACCCAGACGTCGACGACGTCCACCGGCCGCATCGCGGGCTTCAAATCTTCGACTTGGCGGTCGCAAACCGGACGAGCAAGCTCTCGACGCAAGCCTGCGATTTCGCCGGCGCATTCACCGGATCCGATACCGTGGGCGCATCGTTCAGCGTCGGCGTCACCGTCACCAGGTACGGTGTCAGTTACCCGCTGCTCACCCCGGGACAGACCTACTACTTGAACATCAACAACCGCGATGCGAGCGGCAACGACACCTGCGCTCTGGGTCAGTCCTGCAACATGATCATCCAGCTCTACAAGCCCCCAGGGCTGTAGGCGGGACGTCGCTGAGGCATCCTGCTCCGCGCTCGATTGAGCGATTGGCCCCGTCGACGGGGCCAATCTGCTTTGTGGCCGGCATTTCTTCGAAGCGCTTGGCGGGCGTGGTCCTGCGGACCCGGATGCCCCCTGATCAGTCGTCGCTCAGGCGTCGTGTACAGCATCGGGCCCGAACCGCGCTCCCTGAACCATTTGGTGATGATGATCTTGTGCCCGGCCGTGACCGGCGTTCCCGCGTGCAGGGTGTCGGGATTGACGGTTCCGTCCGGGTGCAGGTTGTTCCACACCACCGCCATGCCCTTCACGGGAAGGAACTCGTGATCGAGCGCGAGGAAGCGCGTCGCGCCGCCCGATTCGACGTCGTTCAGGTAGACCATGAACGTCCAGGTCCGGTTGCCGCGCATTCCGGCGTGCTGCGCGTACTCCGATGTGCCCGGCTCGAAATAATCGGTGTGCTGCTTGAATTCCTCGCCGACGTCGTAGCGCTGGGCCTGGATGCCCTCGGAGTACGACGGGCGGATCCCCAGCGTGGACGCGATCTTTTCATCGAGCCGCGCAACGACGGGGGAGTCGAGCAGCGCAAGGTCGCTCGTCCGGCTGGTCCGGAACGCCTTGTCGCTGGATACGATGGTGACCGTCGACGGACGGAGATTCCGGTTGATGATCGCGACGATCTCGTCGCACTCCGCCGCGCTCAGGAAGCCCTCGAGCGTATAGAGCTGCAGCTTTTCGGTATCGAACCGCCTGGCCCCCGGCACCGCGCGGGTCACGCGCACGTTGGCGATTGCGCGGTGGTCGATCGGGTCGGCCTGCCGTCCGGTCGCCGCGAGCGCGATCGGGGACTGCGCCGGAAAATGCGCTCCCATCGCGCTCTCGATCGACCGGATGTCGAAAGCGTTCTTGAGCAGGATGCCGAGCAGCTCTTCCGGGTTGCATCCGCGCTGGATGTTCTCCGTCAGCCACGCAGTCCAGCTCTCGTCGAGACGTTTGGTGCTCATCGCAGGGCGCCCGTCGTGAATCTTCGTTCGGCCAGGATGTCATCTTAAGCCAGGCGCCCGCGGTCCCGGCTATCGTCGGATCGCCGAGAGGTCAAGCCGGACCCCGTCCGGGAGCGCCGCCTCTGGCATAATTTCCAATTCACCGAGAAACCACGCTACCGTGAATCGACGAGCATTTTCACTCTCAGTCACCGTGTGCGCGCTGCTGACGGCGGCCGCCGCATTCGCTACCGATCTGCCGGCGAACGTCCTGGCCCGCAGCCGCTGGATGGAGCTGACGCGCGCCGATTACGATGCCGCGATCGCCAGGATCCCCGAGAAGGACCGCTACGAGTTCGCGACCAGCCCGAAGCGCGTGCAGGACATGCTGAACGCTATCCTGCTCAACAAGACCCTCGCGGCGCAGGCGCGGGCGGATGGCTTGGGCGCCGACGCGTTGGCCAGGAATCCGGCGGCGGACCCCGAGCGGGTGCTGGCTGCCGCCCGCCTCCAGCACATCGACGACGCGTCGGGCAAGGCCTTCGACGCGAAGAAGGCGGAATTCGAGGCCAAGGCGCGCGAACAGTACGAGATCGACCGCAGCAAGTATCAGCGGCCCGAGCGGGTCCGCTTCTCCGACATCGCCGTGGCAATCAAGGATCGCGGCGACGAAGCGGCGCAAAAGCGCGCCGAGGAGGCGCGCGCAGCGCCTGCTGGCGGGCGCGGATTTCGCAACCGTCGCGCGCGAGTATTCGGACGACCCGAACGTCAAGCAGACCGGCGGTGCGACGCCTTTCGTTGCGGCGACCCAGCTTGTGCCCGAATTCGCCAAGGGCGTGTTCGCGCTCACCAAGGTCGGCGAGATCTCGGAGCCGATCAAGGGCCCGGCCGCCTGGCACGTCGTGCGCCTGGACGAGCGCCGCCCGGCAGGCATCGCGAGCTTCGACGAGGTGCGCGATTCGATCATGAAGACGCTGCGCGACCGCTATATCACCCAGGAGCGCGATCTTCGAATCCAGGCGATCTATCGCGATCCCGATCTGCAGGTCAACCAGCCCGCGATCGATGCGCTGGTCAGCCGGGTCGACCCCGCTGCCATGCGACCGCCGAAGCCGGAGGCGAAATCGGGTCCGGAGCAGGCGCAGGAGCCGACACCCGCGCCGAAGTGATCCCGCGAGCCGGGACGACCATGTGCCGGATCATTCTGCCCGAGAAACCGCGTTGAACCCCGCGCCGACGCGCGCGTCGCGGCCCCGGCCCGATCGGCGCCCGCGAGCGCGCGCTGTTCGCGAATTTCTATCGGCGCGAGCTGACGCTGCGCTATCTCGGCAGCACCACCGGATTCGCATGGGCGCTCGTGCATCCGCTGGTGCTTCTGGGCGTCTACCACTTCGTGTTCACCAGCATCTTCCATGCGACGGGTTTCGCCGGGCAGAGCTTCCTTGCTTTCGTCGCGGTCGCGCTGTGGCCGTGGCTCGCGGCGCAGGAATCGATCCAGCGCGGCACGACGAGCATCGCCGGCTACTCGGGGATGATCCGCAAGGTGGCGTTCCCGCACGAGATCGTCGTGTACGCGTCGGTCGCTGCGACGTTCACGCTGCAGCTGATCGGCTATTTCGTCGTGCTGGCGGTGCTGAAGGCGAGCGGCGAGGCGATCCACCTGCGGGGGCTGCTGATCGCCCTGCCGGTGTGGGCGGTCGTTCTGGTCGGCGTCACCGGCGTCGCATTGTTCTTCTCGGCACTGCAGGTCTTCATCCGCGACATCGAGCACATCCTGATGCCGGTGCTGATGATCCTGATGTACCTGACGCCGGTCCTCTATCCGCTGACGCTGGTGCCCGAGTCCCTGCGGCCGTGGGTCGCGCTCAACCCGTTCTCGTGGATGGTCGGGCGGCTGCGTGATGCGCTGCTGGAAGGGCGTCTCGCGCTGCAGTGGGCCGACGCGGCCGCGGTCGTCGTCGCGGTCGCCGTCTTCGCCGGCGGTCTCGCGGTGTTCCGCAGGCTGTCGCCGCATTTCGAGGACTTCGTGTGACGCCACTGCTCGCGCTTGCGGACGTCGGCAAGGACTATGCGAAGGTCCAGCCGCGCGGGGGGCGCTCGCGCCTGGTCTGGGACCTGCTGCGCGGCCGATCGGCGGCGCACGTCTTCCGCGCGCTGGATGGCGTGTCGTTCGAGATCCTGCGCGGCGAGTCGCTGGGCGTCATCGGCGAGAACGGCGCCGGCAAGTCCACGCTGCTGAAGGTCATCGCCGGCGTCATCAAGCCCACGCGCGGAACGGTGAGGGTCGATGGGCGCGTCGGCGCATTGCTCGAGCTGGGTTCCGGGTTCCATCCCGAGTACACGGGGCTCGCGAACATCGAGCTCGCGGCCGCGCTGCTGGGGCTCACGCCTGCCGAGATCGCCGGCAAGCGCGACGAGATCATCGCTTTCGCCGAGCTGGGCGACCACATCCGCGACCCGATCAAGCAGTATTCGTCGGGGATGGTCGTGCGCCTGGGTTTCGCGGTCGCGACCGCGCTGGCGCCGGACATCCTGATCACCGACGAGGTGCTCGCGGTCGGCGACGAGTCGTTCCAGAAGAAATGCATCGCCTGGATGGAGCGCTACCTCGCCGACGACGGCACGCTGCTGTTCTGCTCGCACAGCATGTACCACGTGCAGAAGCTCTGCCGCCACGCCATGTGGCTGAAGGACGGCCGCGTCGAGCGCTACGGGACGGCGGACGAGGTGACCCAGGCCTACCTCGCATATCACGAGGCGAAAGAAGCGCGCTCGAAAGGTGCCATCGCGCTGGTGCAGGCCGCGAGCGCGGGCTATTACGCGATCCAGTCGCTGGAGCTCGATCGCAGCGAGGTCGAGCGCGGCGGCGACGTCACGCTGCATGGCGACGTCTACTCGCCCGACGGCCGCGCTCCGGTGATCGTCATCGGCATCGTGCGCGCCGACGGCACGCCGGTGTTCGGCGTCGCCACCGACATGGACGGCGTCGAGCTCACGCCGATCGCGGCCGATCGCTACGGATTCTCCCTGACGCTGCCCGCGCTGCCGCTGCAGCCCGGCAGCTACGAGGTGAGGGCGCATGCCGCCGACCCCGAGGGCGTGCGCATCTTCGACCATGTCGAGCGGCCGCTCACCGTGCGCGGCGCCACGCGCGAGCTCGGCCTGGTCCATCTCGCCCACCGCTGGCACGACGGCATCACGCGATGACGGTCAAGGTCAATTTCGGATGCGGCGCCGAGGGCAAGCTGCCCGGCTGGATCAACGTCGACCTCTGCCCAGGTGCCGCGCCCGACGTCGTCGCCGACCTCGCCAAGGACCTGCCGTTCGCGACCGCCAGCGTCGACTTCATCCACACCGAGGATTTCATCGCCGCGCTCGAGCTCGATCAGGCGAAGCATTTCCTGCGCGAATGCGCCCGCATCCTCAAGCCGACCGGCGTCATGCGCGTGCTGACCCCCGATCTCGCCAGGCTGTGCCAAAGCTACCTCGAGCAGCCGGCGTGGCTGGTGGCGACCTGGGACCGGACGGTCGGCGTCCCGCTGGCCACGCGTTCCGCCTGCGAAGTCGTGAACCTCGGCGTGCGGCTTGCGGGCAGGTTCCATTACGACGCCCCGACGTTCCGCCAGGTCGCCGCGGAATGCGGATTGCGCGCCGAAGAGGTGTCGTGGAATCGGAGCGAGCATGCCGAGTTGCGCAACCTCGACCTGCGTGCGCCGGAGTCGAGCGTCAGCATGTATTTCCAGTGCTACCCGGAGGTGACCGGCCGATGAGATGGCGGGCGCTGCCGCGCCAGGTCGGTGAATGCCTGTTGCTGCCTGCGATGGCGGCGTCGCTGCCCTGGGGCCTCGCGTGGCCGCTGCTGCGCCGGTCGGCGAGCTGCCGGTCGCTGTTCGCCGGCGAGACGGCACGCGCCCAGGCCATGGCCGCGCGCGAGAGCTTCGCGGGCGATCCCGACGCATGGGCGGTCGGCCATCGGCTGACGCGCATCGTCGACCAGGTCGACCCGGCGCTTTCGCTGTCGCGCGGCGATCGCTGGATGCGCGCCCACCTGGAGGTGGACGGCGATCCGCTTCCGCCCGGCGCCTGCATCCTCGCGGGTTTCCATTACGGCGCCGCCTTCTGGTCGTTGCGCTGGCTGCGCTCGCGAGGGCATCCGGTCTCGTTCCTGTCGCGGCCGATCGTCGCGGAGGAGTTTCCCGGCGAGCCCCTGCGCTTCGCGTTCGAGCGCTGGCGCATGCGCCAGGCGGCAAGGGCCGGGGGCGCGCCGGTCATCTACGTGGGCGACAGCAAGCGGAAGATCCGCGAGGCGCTTCGCGCCGGGACGTCGGTGCTGGGCATGGTCGACGTGCCGGTCTCCGATTCGCCCAGTCGCGTCGCTGCGCCGTTCATGGGCGGCGAGGCGTGGTTTCCCGACGGCCTGCTGCGGATCGCCGAAAGCGAGGACGTTCCCGTCGTCGCCTACGTCGCGCGACTCGATCCGGGCACCGGCCGCCGGCGACTGACGTTGACGCGTCTGCCGATCGGGGGCGAAGATCCGATGCGGTCGCTGGCGGCGATGCTCGAGCGCGCGATTCGCCGGGACCCGCCCGCCTGGCACCTGTGGGCCGAGTGGCCCCTGTTCTTCCGAAACCCGGCGTCGCACTGAATCATGGCCATCGCGGTACTGGCGTACCACTCGCAGGACATCGGCGGCAATGACTATCACGTCAACGACCACGTCGCGCTGGAGGAAGACGTCCGTCGCATCGCTGCTTCCGGACTGCCCGTGGTTTCGGCGGTGTCGGTCGCATCGGCAATCGCCGCGCGGTCGCCGCTTCCGGAGCGGGCGGTGGTGCTGACCTGCGACGACGGCGCGATGCTCGATTTCGCCGATTGCGAAGTCCCCGGTCATGGCGTGCAGAAAGGCTTCTACCGGATCGTCCGGGAATCCGGCATCGCGCCGCGAGCCGGGCGCATGACGTCGTTCGTGATCGCCGATCCGAAGGCACGCGCGACGCTGGAGCGCACCTGCCTCGATGGCGCACAGTGGCTGGGAGAGGACTGGTGGCCGCGGGCCATCGTCGATGGAAGCTGGCACCTCGGCGTCCACAGCTGGGACCATCACCATCCGACGCTCGCGCGCTACGCGGGCCTGCCGCCCGCGGTCGCCGAGTTCCGCGGCGTCGACAGCTATGCGGAGGCGGATCGCCAGGTCAGCGTTGCTGCGCGGTATCTGCGCGCGCGCGCGGCCAACCCGGGGGATCGGCTCTTCGCCTATCCGTACGGAAACTGGACCGACTACCTCGCCGGCGATTATTTCCCGCATCACGCGGACGAGCACGGCATGATCGCGGCGTTCACGACCGAGCCCGAATTCGTCCATGCCGGATCGAACCGGTGGCGGCTGCCGCGCTTCGTCTGTCGCCTGCATTGGCGCAGTCCCGAGGAACTCGCCGCGATCCTGCGGCGCCTTTGAGGTCCGGCGACCGTCCCCATCCGCCATGCCCGATCCCGACACCTTCACCGGCGAGCGCTTCGTTCCGGGCGCTCCAGGTGAAATCGCCTACGAGCATTGCCACCGCTACGCGTTCGCGCGCCAGCTCGCGCGCGGGCGACGCGTCCTCGACGCGGCCTGCGGGACCGGCTACGGCTCAGCGCTGATGGCCGATGTCGCGGTCAGCGTCGTCGGCATCGACATCGACGCCGGCGTCGTGGCAGACGCCTCGGCGGCGTACGCTTCGCGCCAGAACCTGCGCTTCGAAGCCGCATCGGTCAGCGCGATCCCGCTGCCCGACGCGAGCGTCGATCTGGTCGTGTCGTTCGAGACGATCGAGCACATCGGCGCCGACGACCAGGCGCGGATGCTCCTGGAGTTCGCGCGAGTCCTCGCGCCCGGCGGGTTGCTGGTCCTGTCCTCGCCCAATCGCCTCGAGTACAGCGACGCGCGCAGCTACCGGAACCCGTTCCACGTCCGCGAGCTCGATCGCGGCGAGCTCGCGCAATTGCTCGGCGCCGATTTCCCGGCGCAGCGCTGGTATCGGCAGCGCCGCTACCTGGGCTCCGCGCTGTGGGCCGACGCCGCGGGACCGCGCTTCGAGGCGCTCGCCGGGAACACCGAGTCGGTGCGGATGGCCGCAGTGCCGCAGGCGCTCTATTTCGTCGTCGTCGCGGCACGCGAGGAGGCGTCGCTGCCCGCGGAGCTGCCGTCGCTGTCGCTGTACGCCGATGCAGGCGACAGCGAATGGGCGCGCATCGACAACGAGACGCGCGAGCTGATCCATATGTACGGCGAAGTGGACCAGCGCGACCGGGAACTCGTACGGCTGGGGCAGCGCGTGCACGCGCTCACGGAGACGCTGGATGAGCGAGACTCGCGCATTGCGGGACTGGAGCACGCCTCGAATGGCGAGTCCGATGAGCTGCGACGCCAGATCGAAGCGCAGGAGCGCCTGATCGGGTATTACCAGTCGCTGCGGTGGTGGCTCGCCCTGCCGTGGCTGCGACTGCGCCGCGCGTGGGAACGGATCCGCTCGGCATGATGCCTGCGCAGCCATCGCGCATCGACATCGTCGTCGATGCCCGTGGTCGCGTCGATCGCGTCCGCCGCTGTGTCGAGAGCATCCTCGCCCATACCCGAGAGGACTTCCGGGTGCTGCTGGTCGATGCGCCTCCGGAGGGTTGGGCCCCCGACGCGCTCGGCGAGGCGTTGGCGCGGCGAGCGCATCGCGGGTTCGAGGTGTTGCCGGGTGGGCGCGAACCCGGATTCGCCGCCGCCGCGAATCTCGCGCTTGCCGGCTCGGGCACCGACGCCGTCCTGGTCGATGCATGCATGATCGCCACTCCCGGATGGCTCGAGGCGCTGGTCCGCTGTGCGGCATCCGATTGGCGCATCGCGACCGTCACGCCGTTCTCCAATGCGGCCGGCGTCGGATCGTTCCCGTCGTTCTGGCGCGAGCACCCCTGGCCCGACGACCGCGATCCCGGCGCGACGCTGGCTGCGCTCGCCGCGGCAGCGGTGCCGACCTATCCCGATCCTCCGGTCGGGACCGGGCCCTGCCTCTACGTTCGCCGCCAGGCGCTCGATGCGCTGGGCGGGTTCGATCCCGGCTTCGTCACGCTCGCCGGCACGCAAGACGATTTCTGCATGCGCGCGTTGCGTGCGCACTGGCGGAACACGCTGGCCGACGACGCGTTCGTCATCCACGCCGATGCGGGCGCACCGAGCCAGGCCGCTGCGCGCGACGACGCGACGCTCGCGCTGCGACACCCCTATTTCACCGACGTGGTCCGTGCGTTCACCGCCGTCGACCCGCTGCGACCGCTGCGCGAAGCCGCGCTTTCGAGGATGCTGGTCGCGGGCCCGGCACCGGGCGTGCTGCACGTGATCCACGATCACGGTGGCGGCGTCGAAAGGCACGTCCTGGCGCTGATCGACGCCTCGGACGCCGGGTGGCGGCATTGCGTGGCGACGGCCGTCGGAGACAGCTGGCACATCGACGAGTATCCGGAGGACGGTCCCGGGCGCAGGTTCAGGTTCGTTCGTGGCGAGAGCGAATCCTGGCGCGATTTCATCGGCAGCATCGCGGCAACGTTTCGCATCTCGCTGATCCATGTCCATCATCTGCAGCGCTCGCGCGAGGGCGTCGTCGCCGCGCTGCCGTCGCTGGGCCTCCCCTGGGGCATCACGATCCACGACCTCTGGCTCGCCTGTCCGACGGTGACCCTGGCACGCGCGGACGGCAGCTACTGCGGCGGCGTGACCGACACCGCGCTGTGCGCGCGCTGCCTCGATGCCCAGCCTGCGTACGCCGGCACGGACATCGGGCGATGGCGGCGCGAGCATGCGGTGCTGGTCGCCGGGGCCGCATTCCTGATCGCACCCTCGCAGTGGGCCGCCGCGATGTTCGCACGGTACTTTCCGGACGCAGCATCGCGCGTCCGGATCGTCGCGCATGCGACTCCCGGCGCATCGGCGCCGCAGGCCGCGGCGCGCGGACAGCCGTTGCGCGCCGTGCTCCTTCCCGCGGACGATGTTCCGACCGTTGCCATCGTCGGGGCGATCGGGCGCGACAAGGGCGCAAGGCGCGTGGAGCGCCTCGCGCAGCGCGCGCGCGAGCGTGGCGCGCGCCTGCGGTTCGTCGTGATCGGTTACCTCGACGTCCAGCACGATCCCTGGCAGAGCGAGGACGCGATGCTGACCGTGCACGGCGGCTACGTGGCGCGGGACCTTCCCGCGCTGTTCGCCCACTACCGCGTCGCGCTCGTCGTCTATCCGTCCGAAGGTCCCGAGAGCTTCAGCTACACGCTGTCCGAGGCCTGGGCCGCGGGCCTGCCGGCACTCGTGCCACCGATCGGCGCGCTCGCCGAGCGCGTCGCCCAATCCGGCGCGGGGTGGGTGATGACCGACGATGAGTGGCGCGACGATGACCGGATGCTGGACCGCATCGTCGAGCTCGGCGCCGCGGACTTCGCAGCCGAACGCCAGGGCGCTGCCGCGCGTGCGCGCGCTGCCGATCGCTCGATCGGGATCGCGAGCGTCGAGGCGACATCGCGGCTCTACGCCGGCGCGCTCGCCGGCGCAGGCGCGCTCCCCGCAGCCGGCACGGGCGCCGCGGCGGTTCCGGTGGCGTTTGCGCCATCCCGGCTGCGCGACGCGCTTGGCTGGAGCGTCTGGGAGCCGCCACTGATCGAGGACCTGCCGGCGACGGCAACGACGACAGCGCCGGGCATCGTCGAGGGCGTGGCGGAGCGGCCGAACGACGCGCCGCCGCCGCGGCGCAGCCGCCTGCTCTCGGTCGTCGCGCGCCGGGCCGTCTCGATCCGCGGCACGATGCTGGGTCGCTGCCTCTATCGCTTCACCCCCGTGTCGGTGATCGACGCGCTCAAGTCGCGCCTGGAGAGATGAGCGGTGACGCTCGAGCGCTACCGCGAATGGCTCGCGCGCGGCCGCGCACATCAGGGCGGCGGTCGTCCGATCGACGCACTGCTGTGCTACCGCCGCGCGCTGCGTGAGGCCGGGAATGGCGCCGACGCGCGCTTCCACCTGGGCGAGATCGCGCGGCAGCTCGGCAACCCGGCCGACGCCATCGCGCAGTGGCGGGCGGCGGTCCAGGTCGCTCCGCGGCACCTCGCGAGCCTGCGCGCACTCGCCGATGCCTGTGCGGACACCGGGGCATTCGACGCCGCCCTCGAAGCGGTCGATCGCCTGCTCGGATTGCAGCCGGACGACGCCCACGCGAGGGCGCTTTCGGCGCTGCTGCGCACGGGCCGCGGCGAGGCCCCGATGGAGGCCCTGGAGACCGCACTGGGTTCGCAGGCAGCGTGGCCGCTCGCCCTGCTCGCGCATGTCGTCGAGCGCATCGGTAACACTCGAACCGGCGCGTCGCCGCGGGCCCTGCAGCGTCTGCTCGACCTTGCGCTCGCCTCTCCGGTGACGCAGTCGAACGAGGACGCGCTGCGCGTGATCGCCCGGACGCTCGCCAAGGCGGGCGAGCACGAACCTGCGCGGGTCTGCGCCGAACGCTACGCGCAGGCCTGCCGGGCGTCGCATCGCAACGCGATGCCGCTGCTCTGGCCGCAGCGCACGGCCGGCTCCGCGCTGCGCGCCGGATGGCTGTGCGTTGCCGGCGATGCGCAGGCCGCTGCTCTTCAGGCCCGGCTCGCAGGCTCGTTCGGAAGGGGGCAGTGCGACTGGAGCGTGCTCGAGCTCGGCGCCTTCCCGGCATCACCCGAGGCTGCGGCGCGCGCGATCGCCGCACTCGATCTGGACGTCCTGATCGATGCCGGCGGTGTCGCGCACGCGTCGGGCCCGCTGCTCGCGCTCCGCCCGGCGCGCCGGGTGTGGGCACTCGATCGCGCTGACGCGCCGGCAGTCGCGGCGCTCGCCGATCGGATCTTCGCATTGGAGTCAGCGCCAAAAATGGGGTCAGAGCCTATTTCCGCGCATCGGGGGCCCGGCCCCCGATGCGCGGAAATAGGCTCTGACCCCATTTTTGGCGCTGACCCCAATTTCGGTGAGGCCGACTCCGCGATATCCGAGGCGCTCGCGTCGCTGGGCCGCGAAGCGGCATCCGCAGCCGCGTCGAGTGCGAGCGCCGGCGAGCTCGCCGCGCATCGGGACGCGGCCGTGCGGGCGCACCAGGCCGGCGCCACGGATGTCGCGCGTGCCGAGTACGACTGGGTGCTCGAGCGGCAGCGCGGCCACGCGCCGGCGAGCTATCTGCGCGCGATTCTCGAGCGCGACCGCGGCGCGATCGACGCTGCGCGGGGCGGATTCCGCGCGGCGGTCGCCGCGGCGCCCGAATTCGACGATGCACGTGCCGCGCTCGCCAATCTCCTCGTCGATGGCGGCGACGCTGACGGCGCGAGCGCGCTCGTCCGTGAAGGGCTCGCGCTGTCCACGCGTTCCGCGGCGCTGTGGCGCGCGCTCGGCCGGGCCGGCCTCGCGCAGCGCGACGCCGCGGGGGCGGCGGCGGCGTTTGCCGAGGCGATCGCGCGCGAGCCCGACCACGCCGAGGCGCATTACAACCAGGGCGTCGCGCTCCAGATGCAGCACGATCTCCCCGGCGCTGCGCGCGCCTACCAGCGCGCGCTGGCATTGCAGCCCGACCTCGTCGACGCCGAGTTCAACCTCGGCGTGGTGTTCGACCAGCAGGGAAACGTCGATGCTGCGGTCGCCGCATTCACGCAGGCGCTCGCCCGCGCGCCGGCGAACGTCGCGGCGCACAAGGCGCTGGCCGAGACGCTGCTGGCGGCCGGGCGCGTCGATGCGTGGGCGGCGGCGTTCGAGCGTTTCGAGCGGAGTTGCCCGGACCATCCCGCGGTCGCCGCCCAGGCGCTCGAAGTCTGCGCGTTTCGCGGGGACTACCCGCGCCTCGACGCATGCCTCGAGGCGCTGCGGCAAAGGCGCTACACGGCGGGCGATGCAGGCGAGGTCCTCGACGCGCTGCAACAGCTGATCTACCTGCTGCATTTCTTCGATGTCGAGCCGGAGCTGATCGCAGGCTACGAACGCAGCCACGCCGATCTCGCGCGCCGAGTCTACGGCGAGCCGTGGCCGCGCGCGACGCCCCGCCGGCCGGGGAGGCTGCGCGTCGGCTATCTGTCGGGCGACTTTCGCAACCACGTGATGGGCAAGATGATGTGGGAGGTCCTGCGTCATCACGATCACGGGCGCTTCGAAGTCATCGGCTACGCGACGACCGATGCGCGTGACGCATGGACCGACCGGATCCGCAGCGCATTTGCGCGCTTCGACACCGTCGCGTCGCTTTCCGACGACGATGCCGCGCGCCGAATCGCCCAGGACGACCTCGACCTCCTGGTCGACCTCTCGACGCACACCAGGGGTTCGCGTCCGGGAATCCTCGCGCGCAAGCCCGCACGCGTGCAGGTCACCCACGTCGCCACTGCAGGCGCGACGGCGATGTCGACGATCGACTTCAAGCTGACCGACCGCCATGCCGACATCGAAGGCGGCGCGACACCGGGCGTGGAAGCGCTGCTGGCAATGGACGGCTGCGTCTACCCGTGGCGCCGCGTCGAGCCTGCGCCGGCCGACCTGTTCCGCCGGGATGCGCTGGGCATTGCAGGCGATGCGATCGTCATCGGCGCCTTCAGCATCCCGCTCAAGCTGTCGCGGCGCTGCCTTGCGCTGTGGCGCGACGTGCTGGCGCGGATTCCGCGCGCGGTGCTCGCGTTCTCGCCGGTGAACGCCGCGTTGCGCGCGACGTACGTTCGTCTCGCGACCCATGCCGGCATCGACGGCGATCGGATCGTGTTCATTCCGCAGGGCCGCAACGATGCGGAGAACCAGGCACGCTACCGGCTGGTCGATTTCGTCCTCGATCCGATGCCCTACGGCGGCGTCAACGGCACGATCGAGGCGCTGGGCATGGGCGTTCCGGTCGTCACGTTGGTGGGGAGTCGACATGCCGGGCGCAGCTCGTATTCGATGCTGGTGAACCTCGGGGTCACCGACACGATTGCGCGCACCGGGGCCGAATACGTGGACATCGCTGCCCGGCTGGCGGGCGACGCGCAGCTGATGCACAGCACGCGCGAGGCGATTGCGCGCGGGGTCGCGCACTCGTCGCTGACAAACATGGCGTTGCACACGCGCAATCTCGAGCGCGCGTACCTGTCGGCACTCGCACAGCGGGCCCCGGACGCGCTGGCGATGGCGGAGGGCGAGCCGCAGCCGGACGCGCAGGCGATCGACGCGGCGCCGGCGCGGAGGGTCGATGGCCGACCGGCCTGAAGCGGCAACCGTCGAGCGCGCGCGGGCGCGGCTCGCCGTCGGCGATGTCGCCGGCGCCCGGCGCGAATGCGAGCGCGCATTGCGTTCAGGCGACGCGAAAGCGGCAGCGGCCGCGCATCTCGTCCTGTCGGGCTGCGCGAAACGCGATCGAGACGAAACCGCGCAGCGACGGCACGTCGACCAGGCGCTGGCGCTCGATCCCGACAACGCGCTCGCGCATTACGCCGTCGCGGAACTGCACGAGCGCGCCGGCGCACCGGGCACCGCGATTGCAAGCCTCGAGCGCGCGGTGGCGCTGCAGCCGGGGTTCGTCGCCGCGCATCAGCAGCTCGGCATCCTGCGCGGGGAGAGCGGTGATCCCGACGGCGCCGTCGCCGCGTTCACGCGCGTGGTTACGCTCGATCCGCGCAATGCGCGCGGCTACAACAATCTCGGCAACGCCCTGCGCAGCCTCGGACGCTTCGACGACGCGCGCATCGCCTTCGAGCGCGCCGTGGCGCTCCGGCCCGATTACGATCTCGCGATAGCGAACCTCGCCGTGCACTGGCGCGACGCCGGTGACCTCCTGCTTGCGGAGCGGCTGGCCCGCAGCGCGCTGGCCCGCAAATCGGACAAGCCGCCCTTGCGCGCGCTGGTGGTGCTGCTCGCGGGGCTGCTGCGCGAGCGCGGCGCACTCGACGAGGCCGAGTCCCTGTACGAGCAGGCGATCGCGATGGCGCCGAAGGCGAGCGCCGGCGAATGGTTCAACCTCGGACGCGTCTACGCCGAGCGCGACGAGGTCGCGAAAGCCCGCGGGGCCTATCGCCGCTCGCTCGAGGCCGACCCGACCGAGCTGCGGGGGGCGCTCGGGGCGAGATTGTCGCTGCCGATGATCTACGCCGATGTCGCCGAGCTGCAGGCCGCGCGCGACGACTACGCGCAGGGGCTCGCCGCGCTCCACGCCGACGTCGAGAGGCTGGTGTCCGGCCTCACTCCGGAGCAGGTCCTCGACGGCCTGCGCTGGACCAATTTCTTCCTCGCCTACCAGGGCCGCGACGACCGCGGCCTGCAGGCGTCCTACGCTTCGTTCGTCGAGCGCGCACTGGCGCTGGCTGCGCCGCAATGGCGCAGCCAGCAGGCGCCGGGCGCACCGTCGCGGGCCGCAGATGCGCAGGTCGCGCGAACGCCGGTGCGCGGCGCCTCCGGAAAGCTCAAGGTCGGGTTCGCCTCGGCGTTCTTTCATGTCGGCACCGCCGGACGCTATTTCCGCAGCTGGATCACCGAGCTTCCGCGCGATCGCTTCGAGGTCCACGTCTACCACCTCTATCCCGGCCTCGACGACATCGCCACCGAGATCAAGGCGCGCGCCGATCGCTTCACCGAGTTCGGCGGCAGCAGGGCGCGTCCGTCGATCGTCGCGCCGGCGATCCGCGACGACGCCCTCGACGTCATCGTCTATCCGGAGCTGGGGATGGACCACACATCGTTCGTGCTGGCGGCGCTGCGCCTCGCGCCGCGCCAGCTCGCCGGCTGGGGCCATCCGGTCACCACCGGCCATGCGACGATCGACGGCTTCGTGAGCTGTGCCGAGATGGAGCCCGCGGACGCCGCCGCCCATTATGTCGAGCCGCTGCTCACCCTCCCCGGCATCGGCACCTGCTACCGGAGCCTCGCGCTGCCCGACGCCGGGTCGCGGGCGAGCTTCGGCCTGCCCGAACGTGCGCCGCTGTTCCTGTGCCCCCAGTCGCTGTTCAAGGTGCACCCGGACAACGACGACCTCTTCGCCGAAGTGCTTGCGGCGAACCCGGAGGCGACGCTGGTGATGTTCGACGGGCGGCATTCCAGGGTCACCGATGTGTTCACGCGCAGGATGGCGCGGGCGCTGGATGCGCGCGGCGTTGCCGCGGCGCGGCTGCGCATCCTGCCGCCGGTCCCCCACGACGACTACCTGCGCATCAACCTGCTGTGCGACGCGATGCTCGACACGCTGCACTGGTCCGGCGGCAACACCAGCCTCGATGCGCTGGCCTGCGGCCTTCCGGTCGTGACGCTGCCCGGCGCGTTCATGCGCGGACGGCAGAGCGCGGCCATGCTGCGGATCGTCGGTGTCCCCGAGCTCGTCGCCGCCGATCGCGCCGGGTATGTCGGCCTGGCGACGCGCCTGGCTGGCGACGCGTCATGGCGCAGTGCGCTCGCGGCGCGCATTCGCGACGCAAAGGGCCTGCTGTTCGATGCCAGGGCCCCGGTCGAGGCCTTCGCCGAGCTCCTGCTCCGCGGCAGGTGAGCCGCGAAAAACCCCGGACGGGAAAACCGGGACGGACCACGTTTTTCCGAAGAATCTCGACGGCCCAGCTCTTATGTTCTGCGAGCGACGAAAAACGTGGTCCGTCCCGGGTTTTCCCGGGCTTTCATCAAAAACGTGGTCCGTCCCGGGTTTTCAGCAGCGCGCCAGCGCTTCATGCAGCGCGGCGATGGCGCTCGCCCAGTCACCCGTCGCGGGCTGGCGGTGGAGGCGTGCCGTCGGGTACCACGGCGTCGTGTCGCCGGCGATTCCCCAGCGCCAGTCCGGCGCGAACGGAAGCAGGACGTGGATCGGCTTGCCCAGCGCGCCGGCGAGATGCGCGATGCTGGTGTCGACGCTGACGACGGCATCGAGTGCGTCGACCGTCGCGGCGATGCCATCGAAATCGTTGCACGCATCGAGCAGCGCCAGCGCCGCCGCCGCGGCGGGAACCTGCGCGATCTGTTCCTCGCCCACGCCTTTCTGCAGTGAGAACCACGCGATTCCAGGAAGCGCGAACAGGCGAACCAGCTCCGACAGCGCGATCGATCGGCGTCGATCGTTGGCGTGTTGCGGTGACCCCGACCACGCGATGCCGATCCGGCGCGATCCCCCTGCGATGCCTGCGATCCGCGTGGCGACGTCCTCGCGTCTGGCAGCGTCGACCCGCAGGTAGGGCACGGTGCAGGCCGGGTCGACCGGGCTCGCACCGAGCACGCCCGGGACCGACAGCAGCGGAATCGAGAAATCGCATTCCGGGAGCGCATCGCCCGTGGCGACGGTCGATGCGACGCCGGGAGCGCTCGCCAGCAGCCGCCGCAGCGGAGGAAGCGCCTGCACGATGACGCGCGCGCCGCGCGCGGCGAGGCTCGACGCGTAGCGCACGAACTGGATCGCATCGCCCAGCCCCTGCTCGGTGGTCACCAGCAGCGTCTTTCCCGCCAGGTCCTCGCCCTGCCAGCGCGGCGCGGGCGCGGGACTTGCGCGTCCGCCGAGCTCCGGCAGGCGCAGCCGCCATTCGTATTCGCGCCAGCCTTCCGCATGGTCGCCGTGGGCGAGCAGCGCCAATGCGAGGTTCCAGTGGGCATGCGCGAACCCGGGGGTGTGCTCGAGCGCGCGGCGGAACGCTTCGGTGGCTTCGGGGAGGCGGTTCATCGCCTGCAACGCGAGACCGAGATTGTTCCACGCCGTCGCGTGGTCCGGCTTGAGCGCCAGCGAACGCCGGTAGGCGGCGACCGCTTCCTCGTTGCGGTCGAGCGCGGCGAGTGCGAGTCCCAGGTTGTTGTGGAATTCGGGTTCGCGCGGGACCAGCGCGGCGGCTCGCTCGAGCGATGGAAGGGCTTCGGCAGGGCGCCCGCGTTGGTACAGGACGACACCGAGGTAGTGCAGCGCAAGCGGCTGCTCGGCGTCTTGCGCGAGTGCGGCGCGATACGCGCGCTCGGCGGCGTCGATGTCGCCGCGGCGATGCGCATCGATCCCCTGCTGCGCCAGTACCGCCGCGGCGCTGGAGGAAGGCGGCGCCGATTGCGCAGGCGAAGGTGGAAGCGCGGACGCTGTGGACGCCGACCCCGTCCCCGACGCGCCCGCTGCCGGTCCGGCCAGCGCGCCGTGGCATTGCTTGTAGCGCTTGCCGCTGCCGCAGGGGCAGGGGTCGTTGCGTCCGACGGCCGGTCCCTGTGCAAGCCCGGCCTCGGCGCGCGCCAGCAGCGCCTGCGCTTCGGCATCGTCGCGCAGCACCGCGAGACGGCGTTGCGCGAGCGCCGCCGCCGGCGCCCATTGCCCCAGTGCGATGCAGTTGCGGATGAGTTGCCCGAGCTGCAGCGATGCCGCGATCGCGTCGGAGAATCGTGGCGCCAGCGCGGCGAGCTCGTCGGGCGCGACGACGCGGCAGAAGTTGTACAGCCCGTGGAATCCGAAAGGCATGCCCGTCGGATAGGCGGCCTCGAAGGCGAACCGATCGGCGAGCGCCTCGCTGGCGTAGCGGATTGCGTGCTCGCGCTCGAGCAGCGGCCTGAACGCGCGGCAGATCGTCACGTCCTCGGCATCGACCAGCGTGATGCGGGGATCCTGCAGCGCCTCGAGGAGCTTGCGGGACCGCAGCGAAAAGCCGCCGTTGCCCACGCGCATCGCATCGTCGTGCCAGAACCACTTCGCACCGATGTAGTCGACGGACAGGAACTCGTCGTCGAATGCCGCCGGATTGACGACGTAGCCGTCCCATTGCACGAGGAGGACGTGGCGGGTCTCGACGTGGGCGAGCAGCGACTTCAGCACGAAGCGCGAATAGTCGTCGCGCGAAGCGAGGCGCTCGATCGCGACGAAGTCGATTCCCCGCGGCAGGTCGATGCCTGCCGGAATCGCGTCGGTCAGCAGCAGCGTGCGCCCGAAGCCGAGGTCCCGGCGCGACAGTTCGAGGGCGCGCAGCGCCAGCGCGTGGTTGGCGGTGTCGATGCACGCCAGCGTGACGTCGCGAAGCTCGCGCACGACCTAGGGCCCGATCGCACCAGCGGGCACGCTTCGAACAGGCCCTGCTGCGGTGGGCATCGGCGCCGCATCCTTGCGCGCGCGGTTGCGGTCGAGCCACTGGCTCGCGATGAGCACCGTCCACACGGCGACCAGTGGCGCGACATGCAGCACCGCCCGATTGATCGTCGTCTGGCTGGACACCCAGTTGCGTGCGTTGGTGAAGGCGAACACGACCGCGAGGAACGCGAAGCCGGTGCCGATCGTGACGCCGAGCGGCAGCAGCCGGGGCGAACGCAGGTCGCGCCAGGCGACGATCGCGCAGGCGATCGCCGCATACCAGAGCAGATGCCAGTTGCCGAGCATGAAGAAGCTGTCGACGAGGCCCTCCCACGCGGGCGCGAAATCGAGGTGCAGCCGATAGCCCAGGACGACCGGATGCGTGCGCGCCAGCACGAGCAAGGCGAACAGCGCTGCCGCGACGCCGAAGCCGACGACCCGCGGCCCGCGCCGCGGCCACTGCGCGACGATGGCGGCGGGGACGAGCGTCAGCGCCCACACGATGCCCGGCGTCTTGATCGTCGGGCAGGCAAGCACCAGCAGCAGCGCGAGCGTGGCCGCGGGCCATCGTCGCGACAGCGTCCAGCGCCACAGCGCGAGGGCTGCCAGCGCGTAGTACGCGGCCATCGGGAGGTCGGCATAGCCGGCGAGCGCGACGTGCACGTTGGCGAGTGGCAGCGACGAGACGAGCCATGCGCCGACGATCGCGGTAAGCGCCGAGACACCGGAGGCACGCAGCAGTCCGTACACCGCGATGGCGAGCGCGACGGCGACGAGCCACCAGGGCAGGTTCATCAGCGCGTCGTCCCAGCGACCGAGTGCGAGGCTCGACCAGACCTGCCACAGCGGGACGGTTGCGGGGTAGTTGGGCGCCGCATCGAACCATGCGGCGCCGTTCGCCGCGAACCACGCATCGGAGTGGACGAAGGGCACCATGCGCCCCATGCCGTACCAGACACGCGCCTTGGTTGCCCACTGGACCCACGCGTCCCACGGGTAGAGCGGGATCCACAGCACTTCGAGGAGCAGCAGGACGGAGCGCAGCGCCATCCATCCGGCGATGCCGAACCACAGGACGCGCTGTGCGCGCGACATGGGCGGAGCGGGTGTGCCGGCCGGTTCGGGTGCGCCGGCCGGTTCGGCCGGTTGGCGCATGGCCGTCGACCTGCGCGGCCCGCGCCATGCGAGGGCGCCGAGCGCGAGTGCGGTGACGGCGAGCGGCAGGGCGACTGCGGCAACCGAGAAGCGCAGGCCGAGCATCGACAGCGCACGCATCCACAGCGTCAGCACGAAGGCGCCGACGAAGAATCCGCAACCGACGATCCAGGCGGTCTCGCCGGCGGGCTGCGCGCGGTCGCGCGCGCTCCCGCAGCGACGCGACCAGCGCGATGCCCAGCAGCCACGGCAGGGCCCAGCCGGCGGCGAGGCGCAGTGCATCGATCATCGGGGCCGCCGCATGCCTTTCATCACTGGACCTCGAACAGCGCGCCGCCGTCCCCGGCCAGCTTGAGCTCGGCCGCGACCGTCTCGCCGCCATCCCAGTGCAGGCGGTGCGCCGCGGCATCGTAGTGCACGCCCTGGCGTCTGTACACGACGATCCAGTCTCCCTGGTGCAGCCTGTCCACCGGAGGCAGCATGTTGTGCGCCGGCACGTACCAGGCGTTGTACGGGTACAGGTGGTAGACCGCGCGCGCGCGGAAGTAATCGGCATCGGCGACGACGAAGACGCGCGCGTGCCTGTCCGGCAGCACGCTTCGCGCCTTGTCGATGAACGCGAACAGCGCCCCGTCGTCCGCGGCGAGGTGCCGCTCGCGCCAGTCCTTGCCCGCGTATTGCTGCGCGGTCTTCCCGACCTGCCGCAGCAGTTGCGCGGTCCAGCGCAGGTCGAGGACCAGCCACGCGCCCAGGGTGACTGCGATCACGGCGGCCGCAGTGGCCGCGCGCGCAGCGGCGACCCGGCGCCGCGCGATGACGAACAGCGGTCCGGCGGCCAGTGCGATGGCGCTGGCGAGCAGCAAAGGCAGCGGAAGGTCCTGGGAATCGGCGCCGCCGGTGACGGTGTTGATCGACGAACCGCTCCACGGCGCGAACATCGTCCATTCGCGGAAGCGGTCGCCGAGCGTTTCCACCGCATTGCCGGGTCTTGCGATCACGCCCCGCACGGCGACGGGATTCGTGAGCGGTCCGTGCAGGGCCAGCGCCAGGCCCTTGATGCGGCCGATCCAGTGTGGGTTGTCGCGCAGGTCGACCGGGATGGGCTGCCCCGACGCGATCGCCAGTGGAAGCGTGTTCAGGCGCGCGGGTTCGACGTCGGTGCGCCAGAGCAGCGCGGCCTTGACGTCGGCCGGGATTGCGCCCGCGATCCACACGACCTGCGCGTAGCTCGCCGACGAGAAATCGGTCTCGACCGACACGACTGCGTTGCCGTCCTCGGCGGCGCGCGTGATCACGATCGCGTTGCGCGCCGGCGCCGCCACGCCGCGGGCGAGCCGCAGCGCCTTCGCCCCGTAGCCGAGCTCGGGTGCCGACGAGAACCAGCGTCCGGGGGTGGCGAATGCGAGGTAGGCGACGAGGCAGGCGACCAGCGACGCCGCGAACACCAACGCCACGGTGCGCGCCTTCAGGAATTCGGGGAGTGCGGAGTCCCCGTTCGCGTCGGGGATCAATGCGCGTTGCGGGTCGTCAGGATGTGCCAAAGCGTCAGCGCGAGGATCCGCAGGTCGAACCAGGGCGACCAATGCTCGACGTAGTAGAGGTCGTATTGTATGCGCAGCGCGAGATCGCTGTCGCCGCGCAGGTCGTTGACCTGCGCCCAGCCCGTGATGCCCGCCTTCACGAGGTGCTTCTGCATGTAGCCGGGGACGGTGTCGCGGAACTGCGTGACGAACTCGGGCCGTTCGGGGCGGGGACCCACGAGCGACATCTCGCCGCGAAGGACGTTGACGAGCTGGGGCAGCTCGTCGAGGCTGTAGCGCCGCAGGAATGCACCGATGGGCGTCGCGCGCGGTTCGCCGTGCGTCGACCATACCGGTCCGCTTCGCGCTTCCGCGTCGGCGGACATGGTGCGGAACTTGTACATCCTGAAGCGCCGCCCGTTCCAGGTCACGCGTTCCTGCCGGTACAGCACCGGCCCGCTCGACGATGCCTTGATGGCGATCGCGATCAGCGCGAGCACCGGCGCCAGCAGCAGCACCAGGAGTGCCGCGATCGTGTAATCCTCGATGGCCTTCCAGGTCGCGCGAACGCCCACTAGCGGCGTGTCGGTCAGGTTGACGACCGGCATTCCGGCGACCTCGCCGATCGAGTGGTTCAGCAGGTGGAAGCTCTGGAAGTTCGGGACGAAGCGGACGACGACGGACGTCTGTCGCAGCCCTTCGAGGCAGGCGCGGATGCGCGCTTCGTCGGCGAGCGGCAATGCGATCCAGACCTGGTCCGCCGGATTCGCCACCATGTCGCCGGCGAGGCGCGCGAGCGGCCCCCTGACGGGAATGCCGTCCTGCACGGTCCCGACCAGGGCCGGGTCGTCGTCGTAGAACGCATTGATCGCAAGCCCGCTCCACGCGGCCGCGCGCAGGCGCGCGGCGACGCTGCGACCGTGCGCGCGTGCGCCGACGATGACGACGTGCCGCAGGTTGCGCCCGCGCCTGCGCAGCGAGCGGAGCCCGAGACGCAGCGCGGCTCGTGCGGCGACATGGAGCGCGAATCCGCCGGCGACCCAGAGCAGCGCCCAGCCGCGCGAGAAATCGGCGCCCGACTTGGTCAGGAAGAAGAACGCACCCCCGGTCACCGCGATCAGCAGCCAGGTGAAGAACAGTCCCGCGACCTCGTCGACGAAGCTCGCGCCGCGCTGCGACCGGTAGAGGCCCATCGCAGGCAGCGCCGCGAACGCGAGTAGCGCCGCCATGGCCATCGCGGCGGCGTAGCGCGACGGAAAGACCCAGCCACCCAGATAGAGCCGGTACGCGACGACGGCCGTGGCGACGACCAGCAGCGGGTCGAAGACGCGCATCACCGCGTCGAGCAGGGTCGAGTTCTCCTTGAGCACGCTCCGCGTCATCGCCGATCCTTCCGGCCGGCGAACTCGGACCAGCGCGCATCGACGAACGCAGCCAGTTCGCGGCGAAACCGCTGCGGGTCGAAGCGGGCGGCGTTCTCGATGCAGGCGGCTGCCTCGAAGCGCGCGTGCCGTGCCTCGAACTCGAGGATCGCGGCGACGATCGCGCCGGCCGTCTGGTCGGCGTACAGGACCCCTGTCGGTACCGGAGCATCGAGCCCGCGGATCGTCTCGAGCGCGCCGCCGCGCGCCAGCGCGATGACCGGCGTTCCGGCCGCCTGCGCTTCCACCGGGGCGATCCCGAAATCCTCCTCGGCGGCGAAAATGAACGCGCGCGCCTTCGCCAGCCAGAGATCGCGCTCGCGATCGGGGACGCGGCCGATCAGGTGCACGTTCGGACCCGCGATCGCCTCGATGCGGGCCCGTTCCGGGCCTTCGCCGATCACGATCAGCTCGCGCTCGGGAAGGCGCCCGAAAGCCTCGACGATCAGGTCGATGCGCTTGTAGGGGACGAGCTGGGCCACCGTGACGTAGGAGGACCCGCGGGCGGGCGGAGGGTCGATCGCGTCGATCGCCACCGGCGGATAGATCACGGTCGACTCGCGGCCGTAGCAGCGACGGATGCGTTCGGCGATGTGCTGCGAGGCGGCGACGAAATGGTCGACCCGCCCGCTGGTCGCGCGGTCCCATGCCTGCAGCCGGTCGAGGACCCGGCGTGCGAGCCGGCCCCGGAGGCCATGGTCGAGCCCCGACTGCCGCAGGTACTGCTCCCGCAGGTCCCAGGCATAGCGCATCGGCGTGTAGCAGTAGCAGATGTGGAGCTGCCCAGGGTGGGTGCGCACGCCCTTGGCCACGGCGTGCGAGCTGGAAACGACCAGGTCGAAAGCCGAGACGTCGAGCGACTCGATGGCGCGCGGGAACAGCGGCAGCATGCGGCGAAAGCTGCGGCGGGCGAACGGGAGGCGCTGGAGGAACGTGGTCACCGCGCGCTTGCCCCGCAGCCTCGGCCGGTCCGTGTCCGGCAGGAAGTCGACCAGTGCGAAAAGCTCGGCATCTTCGTAGACACCGCAGATCTCGGAGAGCACGCGCTCGCCGCCGCGCCAGGTATCGAGCCAGTCGTGAACGAGCGCGACCCTCACGGGGCGGACGACCTGCGATGCGGGCGGCTCGGGGACATGCGGTGATTCATCGGGTCCGGGCGCGTCGGCGTCCGGCGCGCTGCGCCGGATTTTACGCGCAACCGCGGTCCGTCCGATGCGAATCTGCGCCGGGTCGTGTCCGTGCGGCGCGCCGGCGGCCGGTGTCGCGGTGATACCATCGTCCGCTCGAAACTCCAGGCCGGGCCCCGATCGATGGCGCTACGCGTCGGCATCAATGCGACACCGTTGCTCGCGCCACTGACCGGCATCGGCAACTACATCGTTCGCCTCGGCGCGGCGCTCGCGGCGCTCGGCGACGCCGACCTCCATTCGTTCTACGGCTGGCGCTGGCGCCACGAAGCGCCGACGGTTCCGCACGCAGCCGCAGCAACGCCGCGGCTGCGGGATCGCGTCAGGCCCTTCGTGCCCTGGCGGCGCGAGCTCAGGCAGGCGCAGCAGCGGCTGGGCTTCGCGCGCGGCCTGCGTCGCCACGCGATCGGGATCTACCACGAGTCCAACTACGTTCCGCCGTGCTACGACGTCCCGGTGGTCGTCTCCATCCACGACCTCTCCTGGCTGCGGTATCCTGAGACGCATCCGCAGGACCGCATCCGATGGCTGGAGCGCGGGATGCCGCGCGTCGTCGAGCATGCGGCCGCGATCATCGTCGATTCCGAGTTCATCCGGCAGGAGGTGGTGACGAGCCTCGGCGTCGATCCGGGGCGCGTGCACGCGGTGCATCTGGGCGTTGCGCCCGGATTTCATCCCCGCGGCGCCACGCAGACCCGCGCGGTGCTGCAGCCGCTCGATCTCGTCCACGGCGAGTACCTGCTGAGCGTCGGCACGATCGAGCCGCGCAAGAACGTCCGCCACGTCCTCGCGGCCTACGCGAAGCTCCCGGAGAGCCTTCGCGAGCGCCATCCGCTGGTGATCGCGGGCGCGAGGGGATGGCGCGCGGCGGACCTGGAGAGGGATCTGCATGCCCTGGCCTCGCGCGGCCGGATCCGGTTCCTGGGCCACGTGCCCGATGCCGAGCTGCCATCGCTTTACGCCGGCGCCGCGGCGTTCGTGTTCGCGTCCAAATACGAGGGATTCGGGCTGCCTCCGCTCGAAGCCATGGCTTGCGGCGTTCCGGTCCTGGTGTCGGACCGGGCGTCGCTGCCGGAGGTCGCGGGCGGGGCGGCCGGGATGATCGATCCCGAGCAGCCCGGGGAGACCGCCCGCGCGATCGAGGCCCTGCTCGTCGACCACGATGCGCGCGCCGTGCTGGCCCGTCGCGGCGTCGAGCGAGCCTCCGCCTTCACATGGGAGGCTTGTGCGCGCGCAACGCTCGACGTCTACCGCTCGATCGCGTGAGGCCGGGATCGGGAACGAGGTCGATCGCTCGGCTATACTCGGCCGCAACCTGCGGAGCAGGCAGCGCCGGTGACGTGGCCGCGACCGCAGAGCGGAGGACAGAGGATTCGCGTGAAGCGATTGTTGGTGACCGGTCGGCACGGCTTCGTCGGTGGCACGCTCGCCCGCATGGTCGCGATGGATCCGGCCCTGGACGAATGGCAGCTGGTCGACACGCCGGAGAACTGGGACCTGCGCGATCCGCTTGCGACCCTGGCGACGGTAGAAGGCGCAGCGCCCGATGCGGTGCTGCACCTGGCCGCGCAGAGCTCGGTGCCGGATGCATTCAAGGATCCGGCGGCGACGCTGGACGTCAACCTGCTAGGCACGCTGCACCTGCTCCAGGCATTGCAGCGCACGGGGTTCCGGGGACGGATGGTGTTCGTCGGCACCGGCGACGTCTACGGGCGCGTGCCGGAGGATGCGCTGCCGGTCACCGAGGCGCGCCTCCCGGCGCCGCGCAATCCCTATTCGGTCAGCAAGCTCGCGGCCGAAGCGCTGTGCTATCAATGGACGGTCACCGAGGGCGTCGATATCGTGCTGGCCCGGCCGTTCAACCACATCGGGGCCGGGCAGAGCGACCGCTTCGTCGTGTCCGATTTCGCACGCCAGGTGGCGCAGATCAAGCGCGGGCATCGCGAGCCGGTCGTCATGGTCGGCGACATCGATGTCACGCGTGATTTCACCGATGTCGGCGATGTCGTCCAGGCGTATTTCGCGCTGCTGCGCGCGGGCGCGACCGGCGAGGTCTACAACGTGTGCTCGGGTCGCGACCACTCGGTCCGGTCGCTGCTCGAGCGGCTGGCGGCGCTGGCCGGGGTCACCGTTTCGATCGAGCAGGAGCCCGCGCGGATGCGCCGGGCCGAGCAGCGCCGGATGCGCGGCGATCCGGACAAGATCCGACGGGCGACCGGCTGGAGGGCGGCCACGCCGCTCGATGAATCACTGGCCGCGATGTTGCGGTATCTGGGAACGAGGGGAACAGTAATGTCGAAGTCGGCGCTGATCACCGGGATCACGGGGCAGGACGGCGCGTACTCTGGCGAAGCTTCTGCTCGCCAAGGGCTACAAGGTCTCGGGCGTCCTCGCCCGGCGCAGCTCCGACACGCTGTGGCGCCTCGGGCACCTGGGCATCGTGAAGGACGTGACGCTGATCGACGGCGACCTCATCGACATGACGTCGATCCTGCGCGCGCTGGAAGTGAGCGCTCCCGACGAGGTGTACAACCTCGCCGCCCAGAGCTTCGTCGCGACCTCGTGGCGCCAGCCGCTGCTCACCGCGAACGTCACCGGCATCGGTGCGCTGCACGTGCTGGAGGCGATCCGCATCCACGATCCGAAGATCCGCTTCTACCAGGCCTCGACCAGCGAGATGTTCGGGCTGATCCAGACCGAGCGCCAGGACGAGAAGACGCCGTTCTACCCGCGCAGTCCCTATGGCGTCGCCAAGCTGTTCGCGCCACTGGTCGACGGTCAACTACCGCGAGAGCTTCGGGCTGCACGCGTCCAGCGGCATCCTGTTCAACCACGAATCCCCGCTGCGCGGCATCGAATTCGTGACGCGCAAGGTCACCGACGGCGTGGCGCGGATCAAGCTCGGCAAGGCGAAGGAGCTGCGGCTCGGCAACATCGACGCCAAGCGCGACTGGGGTTTCGCCGGCGACTACGTCGAGGCGATGTGGCGGATGCTGCAGCAGGACAAGCCCGACGACTACGTGATCGCGACCGGGGCGGACGACGACGGTGCGCGACATGTGCCGGATCGCATTCGAGCACGTCGGCCTGCGCCACGAGGACCATGTCGTCGTCGATCCGCAGTTCTTCCGGCCGGCGGAGGTCGACGTGCTGTGCGGCAATCCGGCGAAGGCGCGCGCGCGGCTCGGCTGGTCGGCGAAGACTTCGCTCGAGGACCTGATCGCCGGCATGGTCGAGGCCGACCTGCTCCGGGTGGGGCGCGAATAGCGGGCGACCGGGAGCGGATCCGGAAATGGCGTCGATCCCCCTCGTCCGGCCGGGCATGCTGCGCGAGTGCTGGGCGTTCCGCGACTTCATCCTCGCGAGCGTCAGGCGCGATTTCGTCTCGCGCTACCTCGGCACCAAGCTCGGCTTCTTCTGGGCGATCGCCCAGCCGCTGACGATGATCCTGATCTACACGCTGGTGTTCGCCGAGATCATGAAGCCGGCGTTGCCCGGCCATCCTTCGCGATTCGCCTACAGCATCTACCTTTGCGCCGGCATCCTGACCTGGCAGCTCTTCAGCGAGCTCCTGAACCGCTCGGTCGGCGTCTTCGTCCACAACGCGGGATTGCTCAAGAAGGTCAATCTCCCGAAGCTCGCGCTGCCGGTCATCGTCGCGCTGTCCGGATTGACCAACTTCGCCGTGATCTTCGCGCTGTTCCTGGGATTCCTGGTCGCAATCGGGAGCTTCCCGGCTGCATCGTGCTGGCGGTGATTCCGCTGCTGGTGCTGGTCGTCGCACTCGCGCTGGGGCTGGGCGTGTTCCTCGGCACGATCAACGTCTTCTACCGTGACGTCGGGCAGACGATGTCGATGCTGCTCCAGTTCTGGTTCTGGCTCACCCCGATCGTCTATGCCCGGCGCGCGCTGCCGGAGTTGTTCGCGCAGATCGTCGAGTGGAACCCGATGTCGCCGATCGTGACCTTCGCGCAGACGATCTTTCTCGAGGACCGCGTGCCCGCCTGGTCGCTGCTGCTGTATCCGACGGCTGTCGCGGCGGTGTTCCTGCTGCTCGGGCTGTTCGCGTTTCGAAGCTTGAGCGGCGAGATCGTGGACGAGCTCTGATGGGTCATGTGCGCGCCCGCGGACTGGGCAAGGCCTACAAGCGCTATCGCGCGGAAATGGGGGCGCGCCGCCGAATGGGTCGGCCTGGGCGTCCACCACCAGCTCGCGTGGGTGCTGCGCGACGTCAGCTTCGACGTCGCGCCCGGCGAGGCCGTCGGCATCGTCGGCGCCAACGGCGCCGGGAAGAGCACGCTGCTGAAGCTCATCACCGGGACCGTGCGCCCGACCGCCGGCACCTACGAGACCGGCGGGCGCGTCGCCGCGTTGCTCGAGCTCGGGATCGGCTTCCACCCGGAATTCACCGGCCGCCAGAACGTGTACATGGCCGGGAACATCCTGGGCATTTCCCGGCGAGCGGATCGAATCGTCGATGGGCGAGATCGAGGATTTCGCCGAGATCGGGGACTACATCGACCAGCCGGTGCGCACCTATTCCAGCGGGATGCAGGTCCGCCTGGCGTTCAGCGTCGCGACCGCGGTCCGGCCGGACATCCTGATCGTCGACGAGGCACTGTCGGTCGGCGATACGTATTTCCAGCACAAGAGCTTCGATCGCATCCGCCGGTTCCGGGACCAGGGGACGACGCTGCTGTTCGTCTCGCACAGCCCGGGAGCCGTCAAGACCCTCTGCGATCGCGCGCTGCTGCTGGATCACGGTGTGCTGCTGCGCGACGGCGCGCCGGATGCGGTTCTCGACTACTACAACGCGATGATCGCGGCGCAGCGCGCCGACTACGAGATTCGTCAGGTCGAGGTGGCTCGGAACGGACCAGGACGCGCTCGGGTACGTCCGAGACCACGATCGAGAGCATCGAGCTCGTGTCGCAAGGGCGAGCGACCAGCGTGCTGCGCAGCGGCGACAGCGCGGCCGTTCGAATTGCAATCGCCGTGCACGCGCCGGTGCAGGAGCTCACGGCCGGCATTCTGATACGCGATCGATTCGGCAACGACGTGTTTGGAACCAATACCTTCCATCTCGGCGCGAGCCGAAAGCCCTGAGTCCCGGGGGGAGGACTTGTCGAATTCCGTTCCGGGGGCTCGATCTGGGCGTCGGGAGCTATTCGATCAGTGCGGCGCTGCATACCGGGGACCGGCACACGCCGACGAATTTCGACTGGTGGGATC
>CAVTHP010000003.1:0-469032 GCA_963734515.1 uncultured beta proteobacterium
CGGCGAGCGCCGCGGGTGCCGCCAGCGTGCCGCCCGTGCCGAAGAAGTCGCTGCGGTCGCCACAGGCCTCGCGGGTCGCGCCATCGACGTCGAAGAATGCGGTGCGGCCGGCAAAGTCGGTGTTGTAGGAATTGCGGGCGAGGAGCGCGCCGGTTTGCGCGTCGAGCTCGGTCACCACGTGCATCATGGTTTTCGGGCGCTCGTCGCCGAGCACCCAATCCAGGTAGCCGGTGACCGACAGGCGCCGGGTTCGGTCCGAGCGATTGCGCAGGGTCAGTGCCGAGAACTTGACCGGCGCGTCGATCGCGACGTGGATGCAAAGCTCCGATTCGATGTCGTTCTCGGCGTGCTCGAAGACGCTGTAGCCGAAGCCGTGGCGCGTGACGTAGGGCGCGACGCCGCGGGTGGGCAGCAGGGTCGGCGACCAGTAGCGGCCGGTCGCGTCGTCGCGGATGTAGAAGGCCTCGGTGTTGGCGTCGCCGACCGGATCGTTCGACCACGGCGTGAGGCGGAACTCGTGGGCGTTTTCGCTCCAGGTCGTGGCACTCCCGCTCTCCGAGACCAGCGTTCCGAAGTCGGGATTTGCGAGCACGTTGACCCACGGTGCCGGCGTCATCCGCGCCGCCGACGCCGTGATCACGTATTCGCGCGCGTCGGGGGTGAAGCCGCCGAGGCCGTTGAAGGCGAGCAGGTCGTTGCGTTGCGGGGAGTTCGCAGCGGTCGCCCCGGGGTCGGTGCGGGTGGCACGATCGCCTTCGCCAGGCGAGGCCACGGCCATCGCGGCAGTCGCCCGCGCGGCCGACGCGGCGCTCGCCGCGCTGCCAGCCCGATCGAGCTGCTCGACGAGGGTCCCGGCAGAGTCGCCGATCACGACGCGGGCGACACTTTGCAACAAAGTGCGATCGCCGTCGTCGAGCCTCGCGTCGTCGAGCACGAAGATGCCGCCGGCCTGGTCGAGCAACTCGGTGCCGGTGCCCGCGTCGAGCGACTGCTTGATCCGCTCGAAAGTAGTCGATGCCCGATCGTCGGATGTCGCACCGATGATCACCAGCTCGGTCTCGATGCCGTACGCACGCCAATACGCGTGGGCCCGAACCAGCTGCTGCACCAGGTCGATCCTTTCGGGATCGGTCATCCGCAGCAGCACGATGGGGAGGTCGCCGGAGATCCCGAAACCCCACAGGCCCGATTGCCCGCGACGGTTCTTCTCGATGACGCGCGCGTCGCTGCGCAGCGCCGCGCCGGCATGGATGATCGACGCTGCCATGCGCTCATAGAGCAGCGCATCGGCGTCGCTCGCCTGGAGCCTCTGCAGCGCGGCTTGCCGGTACCCGCCTGCCCGCTCCAGAATGCGCTGCGCCGGCTCGGCGTCCCGGTACTTGCGCGCGAGCGCCGAGCACCCGTCGCGCGACTGGGCGATGCCGGTGATCCAGTCGATGGTGAACGAAGCTCCGGCTTCGAGGGCAAACGCAACGCGGATGGCAGCCACCGCATCGAGTACCGGACCCGCGCTACCCGACAGCGCGGCGTCGTCGCACAACGCCGCGGGGTCGACCGTGCTGCGACCGCGGCCGATGAAGCGCGCGCGGTCGGTCTCGTACGAGAATTCCGTGGCGGGCAAGTCGGCCACTCGCGCCAGATGGAAGAGCCACGGCGTCGGATCGCCGGGCGCGCTCGGGCGCCGCGTCGCGAAGATCGCGTGCAGCATCGGGTCGATCCCGGTTTCGACGAAAAGCTTGCTGAACGCCGGGTGCGCCGAGTCGGCACCCGCGGCGGCCAGGACGATCTCGGCGTAGCTCGTCGCGGCAAGCGTACGGCGCCGTCCGGACAGGTTCGTGAGACGGACCCGCCGCAGCTCGACCTGGTCGTCCGGAGATACGGCAATCTCGGTGCGCGTCTCGATCCCGTAGTCGCGGCGCGAGAACGTAGCTGTGGCCATCCTCGCGTCGAATCCGGTTTCGCAGGCGTCCGGCCGTCGCAACGTCGGCTGCATCGTCGTCGACCAGACGGACCCATCGGCGCCGTCCCGCAGATAGCAAAACGCCCCCCACTGGTCGAGCGCCGAATCCTCGCGCCAGCGCGTCACGGCGAGGCCGTTGCAGCGGCTGTAGCCGCTACCCGCCGCCGTGACCATCACGTGGTAAACGCCGTTCGAAAGCAGTTTCACATCGGACATGGCTGAGCGCATCCATGCGGCCGAAAGCGCCGCGTCTGCGACGGACTCGTCAAGCCCAGTACGCCGACAGGTGAAGAATAGGAATCGGCGCGGGGGACATCTGTACGCTGGCGCACGGAGCGGAAGAGGCCCCTCCACCTATCGCGCCATCGCGAGCGCCCGCTTGCATACGTTGTCGACCGTGAAGCCATACTCACGCAGCACGACATCGCCAGGTGCCGAGGCGCCAAAACGATCGACACCCAGCACGTCACCGTGATCTCCCGTGTAGCGATGCCATCCCTGCGATGCACCCGCTTCCACTGCGAGGCGCGCGCCGATCGACGGTGGCAATACCGCGTCGCGATATTCCCCGGGCTGGGCGTCGAACAGCTCCAAGCTCGGCATCGAGACGACGCGCGCCTGGATCCCCTGCGCCAGCAGCGTCTGCGCGGCCGCGATGATCAGCCCGACCTCCGATCCCGTCGCGATCAGGATCAGGTCGGGTTTGCCGCTCGGCGCATCGGCCAGCACGTACGCGCCGCGCCGCAGGCCATCCGCTGCGGCAAAGCGGCTGCGGTCGAGCGTAGGCACGTTCTGTCTGGTCAATATCAGCGCCACCGGCCGGTCTCGCGTTTCCAGCGCGACACGCCAGGCGACCGCGGTCTCGTTGGCATCGCACGGCCGGATGACGACGAGCTGCGGAACCGCACGCAGACCGGCAAGCTGCTCGACCGGCTGATGCGTGGGACCGTCCTCGCCCAGGGCAATGCTGTCGTGGGTGAAGACATAGACGACGTGCAGCCCCATCAGCGCCGCGAGGCGGATCGCCGGCCGCATGTAGTCGGAGAAGACCAGGAAGGTCGCACCGTACGGAATCGTTCCACCATGCGCGGCCATGCCATTCAGAATCGCGCCCATGGCGTGCTCGCGCACGCCGAAGTGCAGGTTGCGGCCGGCGTAGCTCCAACCGCCGCCCTCCGAGCCTTGTCGATCGCGGGCGCTCACGCCGGGGGGCTCGAAGTCCCCGAGGCCGGCAAGCGCCGTGTGGGTCGATGGATCCAGATCCGCCGAGCCGCCCATCAGCGCCGGCACACGCGGGGCGACGGCGTTCATCACCTTGCCCGACGCCACCCGGGTGGCCATGCCTTTGGCGTCCGGAGGAAAGACGGGAATGTCCGCATCCCAGTTCGCCGGCAATCCGCCGCCACGGATCTGCTCGAGTTCCCGCGCGAGATCCGGAAAGGCTTGCGCGTACGCGGAAAAGTGGCCGTTCCATTCGGCTTCCGCTTCCGCGCCCCGTTCGACGGCCTGGCGAAAGATGCAAGCGCCTCGTCGGGGACGAAAAACGGCGGCTCGGTCGGCCAGCCCAGGTTCTGTTTGGTCAAGCGCACTTCTTCCTCGCCCAGCGGTGAACCGTGCGCTTCGAACGAGTCCTGCTTGTGCGGCGAGCCGTAGCCGAGATGGGTGCGCACCAGAATCAGCGACGGGCGTCCGGTCTCGGCGCGGGCGGCGTGCAGCGCCTGGTCGATCGCGTCGAGGTCGTTGCCGTCGCCGACCGATTGGGTGTGCCAGCCGTAGGACTCGAAGCGCCGAGCGCGGTCCTCGGTGAAGGTGATGTCGGTGCCGGCGGAAAGCGTGACGCAATTGTCGTCGTACAGATAGATCAGCTTGCCGAGCTTCAGATGGCCGGCCAGCGACGCGGCCTCGGAAGCGACGCCTTCCATCAGGTCGCCGTCGCTCACGATCCCATAGGTGAAGTGATCGATGATGTCGAAGCCGGCGCGGTTGTAACGCGCGGCGAGGTGCGCTTCCGCCATTGCCATGCCCACGCCGTTTCCGAAGCCCTGTCCGAGCGGGCCGGTCGTGACCTCGACGCCCGGCGTGAGGCCGCGCTCGGGGTGACCGGGCGTGAGGCTGCCCCATTGGCGGAACTGCTTGATCTGCTCGAGCGAAAGCTCGTAACCGGTCAGGTGCAGCAGGCTGTAGAGCAGCATCGATCCGTGCCCCGCAGAGAGAACGAAGCGATCGCGGTCGAACCAGTGCGGATTGGCGGGATTGTGTTTCAGGAGCCGGGTCCAGAGTACGTAGGCCATCGGCGCGGCGCCCAGTGGCAGCCCGGGGTGTCCGCTGTCGGCCTTCTGTACCGCATCGACCGAAAGGAAGCGCAGGGTGTTGACGCAGAGTTCATCCAGCGTGGACGCTGGACGCGTCCTGGAAGGTGCTGAGTTCATGTCGGCTGTCCTAGGATTGGAAAATCGACCACCGCGGGGTGCGCAGCCGGTCGCGTGGACCAAGGTACCGGCCTCGGTCACGCCTGCAGTGCAGTCAGTCTTGCACCCATGCAGCGCGTCGGATGTGCGGTAACGAACAGACGCAAGGGCCGGTGGACGCTAAATGTCCGCAATGATCGACAATGCCCGTAGTGTCCTGGTCATCGGGAGCGACCCAGTGGCCGCCGCGGCGATCCGCGAGGCACTCTCCCAGCCCCGGGACGATGCGCCAGCGGCTGTCTGGGTCCGGACGCTTGCCGATGGGGTTGCAAGGCTGGGCGACGGAGGCATCGACGCGATTCTGCTCGACCCCGCTCTGCCCGATAGCCAGGGCATCGATTCGTTTGACGAGATTTTCCTCGCGGCCCGCGACGTCCCGATCCTCGTCCTCACGTCCCGGGAGGAAGAGGAGGTCGGCCGGCAAGCGGTCCAGCGCGGCGCAAAAGAGCGAGTCCTGAAGGAACAGATCGGCAGACATTCGCTTCCTCTGATGCTACGGCACATGCAGGAACGCGCGGCGGCGGAAGACGCATTGTTTTCAGAGCGCCAGCGCGCGCAGGTCACGCTCAATTCCATTGGTGATGGCGTCATCAGCATCGACAAGGAGGGCAGGGTGACCTATCTCAATCCGGTCGCCGAGCGCATGACCGGTTGGTCGCGCGACGAGGCAAATGGGCGGATGCTTTCCGAGGTGTTTCGCATTGTCGACGGCGACACGCGGGAATCCGCCCGGAATCCAATGCAGTTGGCCGTTCGCCAGGACAGGAGCGTAAGCCTTCCCCGCAACTCCGTCCTCATCCAGCGGGACGGGATCGAATTCCCGATCGAGGACTCGATCGCTCCGATTCACGAGGCGTGCGGGCAGGTTGCCGGCGCCGTGATGGTGTTCCGTGACGTGAGCAAGGCGCGACAACTGGAGGTCGAACTGTCGCATCTCGCCCGGCACGACTTTCTGACGGGCCTGCCCAATCGGATGCTATTGAACGACCGCCTCGGCCAGGCGATCGCGCTGGCCCGGCGTTACGGGCGGCGCGTCGCAGTGCTGTTTCTGGACCTGGACGGCTTCAAGCACATCAACGACTCGCTCGGGCATGCAATCGGCGACAGACTGCTGCAGAAAACGGGCAAGCGGCTGACGGCTGCGGTTCGCGCGTCGGACACCGTGAGTCGTCAGGGCGGGGATGAATTCGTGGTCGTGCTCTCCGAGGTCGAGAACGCGCAGAATGCGGCGCGGCAGGCCGAAAAGATCCATGCCGCATTGGCGAAGCCGCACGCCGTCGCGGGGCACGACCTGCATGTCAACGCAAGCATCGGCATCAGCGTCTTCCCGGATGACGGGCAGGATGCAGAAGCGCTGATCAAATGCGCGGACACCGCGATGTACCACGCCAAGGAAAACGGACGCAACACCTACGAGTTCTTCAGACCCGAAATGAACGTTCGGGCGGTCGCACGCCAATCGCTCGAAGCGCAATTGCGCCGTGCGCTGGAGCGACGGGAGTTCGTGCTGCACTACCAGTCGAAGACGAATCTGAAGACCGGCATCATTACCGGCGTGGAAGCGCTCATCCGCTGGCGGCATCCGGAGCGCGGGCTGCTCGCGCCTGCGCAGTTCGTGCCTGTCGCCGAGGACTGCGGGCTCATCGTGCCGATCGGCCAATGGGTTCTGCGCGAAGCGTGCCGACAGGCCCGGGCATGGCAGCGGACCGGCCTGCCGCCGATGCCAGTCGCGGTCAACATCTGCGCACTGGAATTCCGGCACGCGGACTTTCTCGCCGGCGTTCGCGCCATGTTGGCTGAGTCACGTCTCGAGCCGCGCTATCTCGAGCTCGAGCTCACCGAGAGCGTCGTGATGCATGATGTCGAATCCGCCGCTGCCGTGCTGAGAGACCTCAAGTCAATGGGCGTACTACTTGCAATCGATGACTTCGGCACCGGTTATTCCAGCCTGAGCTACCTGCGGCAATTTCCGATCGACACCCTGAAGATCGACCAATCGTTCGTGCGCGACATGACAACGGACCCCGTTGACGCCGCGATCGTCAGTGCAGTGATCAGCCTCGGCAGAACCCTCGGCCAGCGAGTCGTTGCCGAGGGGGTGGAATCGCGCGATCAACTTGCCTTCCTGAGGACCCGCTCGTGTGACGAAGGCCAGGGCTACTTCTTCGCTCGGCCGGTCACTGCCGAAGAGTTCGCGGGCAAGTTCGCGGGCATTGCTTCGCGCGCCGCGCCGGTCGGCAGTCGCCTCGCCCACGCGGCCGCGTCGAGCATCAACGCCTGACGTGCGGCCGGGCGTGTCGCCGGCGCAGCGCAACCGGACAGAGGCACGCAACGACGCGAAGGCGACCGCAATGGCCGCGATGCGGTCATCCGGTGTCGCGCCATTCTGCTAGTTGCGGTGCTCCTGCGCTTCACTCTGAATCTTTGCACCGCCCTGCTGAATGTCCTTTCCTGCGCCAGCGACCGTGTTGCATCCGCCGAGCAGCGTAAATGGCATTGCGAACGACACGGCGAGCACTAACCCCAGCAATCGTTTCATGATCATTCCTTTTCCGGGAAGTTGAGCCGCAGGCGCACTACCAATGCAGCCTGTCTTTTGCAAGGATGTTCCCGCGTCGACCCAAGGTCTGTACGCCAAGGCACATAGCCATGGGGAATGTTCATCTGGCGCGCCGTCGGCTGTCCACGCGACGGGCATCGGTCGGTCTCCGCCGAGCCGTAGCGTTCGCAGCCGAGCTAGGTGATTCCGAGGCGGGCCAGGACCGGGACCTTGACCAGATCCAGGACGAATGCGAAGGCGATGGCGGCCGCAAGCGTGCCGGCCACCAGCGGAAGCCCGAGCGGCGTCATCAGCACGCCCAGGCTCGCCAGCGTCGCGGCAATCGCAATGTCGGCGAGCGACGAGACGATGACCCAGCGGCCCGGCCGCGATCCCCACAGCCTTGCGCGCTCGCGTATCGCGTAAAGCGTTGCCTGGCTGCCGAACGCGAGCGAAATGAATGCCAGCGTTCTCAGCGCGTCGTTGCCGAGTCCCGCCATGTACCTGCCGACCACGAGCACGCCGACGCAAAACGCCAGCAGGCAGAGCCCCATCGCGACTCCTGCGGCCGTCAGCTTGCCGATGCGCCAGACATTGGGCAGCGGCGAGGGTCGAACGTTGTCCGTGGTCAGCGACATGGCCAGGAAATCGCCGATGACCATCAGCAGCACCATCAGCAATGGGGTAAGGATGGCCTGTCCCGTCACGAGCAGTCCGACGGCCAGGAACAGCACCGTCACGATCTTCTTGATGATCGAGTTCAGCGTGTAGGTCAGGATTCGCTGGAATGTGATGCGACCTTCCTTGACCGCCGCGACGATCCCAACGAGTCCGGGCCTCGTCAGCACGATGCCGGCCGCCGACTTGGCCACGTCGGTCGCCGTCGATACGGCGATGCCCATCTGCGCCTGGCGCAGCGCTGGCGCGTCGTTGGCGCCGTCGCCGCACATGCCGACGGTGTGCCCGCCGCTCTGGAAATCCTTCACGAGCTGGTACTTGGCTTCGGGGAGTACGCCTGCGAAGACCGCGTATTGCTCAGGGCGCACGCCGTCGGGGATGGGTCCGGCTGGACATACCGCACCGTCCAGTCCGACCGCGTGCGCGACGATCGCCGCCGTGGCTGGCGCGTCGCCCGTCACCATCACCGTGTGCACACCCAGCGCCCGCAGTTCGGTAATCAGCGACGCTGAATCGGCGCGCGGCGGATCGCTGAGCGCGATGACTCCCGCGAGCTGCATCGACGTCGGTGGGCCCGCCGCCACAGCAAGGACGCGGAAGCCCTGCGCCTCGAGCGCGGCTGCAGCGGCCGCCGCCGTGGGAGATGGTTGCGCGAGACCGATCACCGCGGCGAAGGCACCCTTCACGACCCGCTGTGTGGTGCCGCCTGCATCGACCGCGGTCGCCTCGGACATCTTGGTGGCGGGATCGAACGGCACGAGCTTGACGAGCCGCGGCGAGTCGGCGGTGGGCCTGTGGGCGGCGGCGGCGCGTATCGCACCGTCGACAGGGTCCTGGCCGCCCTCGGAGCTTGCGAGCGCGGCCAATCCGAGGACCCGCGGCTCGTCGAAGCCCGGCATCGGATGAACGGTCGTTACCTTGAGTTCATTGGCGGTCAGCGTGCCGGTCTTGTCCGAGCACAGGACGTCCATCGTCGCAGCTTCGTCGACGGCCGAAAGGCGCGTCGGCAGGACACCGACCTTGGCCAGGTTTCGTGCGCCCAGCGCCGCCGCAAGCGTGAAGGTGGCGGGCAGCGCCACCGGGATCGACGCCAGCACTGCCGTCAGTACGAGCGGCACGATCTCCGCCGGCGCCATCCCGGATGCATAGGCCCAGCCCACCAGCAGCACGACGACCGCGCCGTTGAACAGCGCAAGGTCGCGCACGATCCGCAGAACGGCCTTCTGCTGGGTGCTGACGACGTGTGCGGTGCGGACCAGCTCCGACGTACGTCCGAATTTCGTTCGAACGCCAGTCGCCGTCACCACGGCCACTGCCTCACCGCGCCGCACCAGCGCACCGGCGTAGGTGTCGACGCCCGGACCCGCTTCGATCGGTATCGATTCGCCCGTCAGCATCGACTGATCCAGCAGAACCGACCCATCGACGAGCTTCACGTCGGCCGCCACGACAGCACCCAGCGAAAGCTTCACACTATCGCCGGGCACAAGCTCCGTCGCGGGTACGATCTTCCAGACCCCGTCGCGTCGAACCGACGCGTTCAATGCGAGCCGGGACTTCAGGGCCTGGAGCGTTGCCTGCGCGAGTCCTTCCTGCACGAAACTGAGCACCGCGTTGAATACCAGCAGGCCGGCGATGATCGCGGCCTCGACGTACTTGCCCAGCGCAAGTTCGAGCAGGATCGCCGCCTCGAGCATCCACGGAACCGGCGCCCAGAGTTTGCCGAACGCTCTGCGCAGCGGATGCAGAGCGGTGTCGGGCATCGCGTTGGGACCGACGGTCTCGAGCCGGCGTCGCGCCTCGTCGCTTGCGAGGCCGCCGGGCGGTGAGTCGTCGTGCTTGGACGCCGTCATCAGCGAATCGGCGACCGGACTGGCCGTCGCCGCTCAGGGCGCAAGCCCGCCGTCCCTGGGGCGCGAGGCGTCGTACTCGAACGCGATGTCCGGAGCCGGCACTGTCAGGCGAGAAACGTCAGGCGACTTGCTTCGCGGATTCCGCAGCAACGACACCCTCGTGCAGATCAATGCGCGAAGGATTGAGCGCGCCCAGGACTGCCTTGGCGCGCGCCATCTCCTCGGCCGGGCCGTGCGCCATGACCAGAAACTTGTCGGCTTTCAGGGCAGTTTCGTATGCAATCACGCTGTCTTTCGGAATCCCGGTGCTATAGAGCGCGGCGCCCAGGGCGCTCAGGCCGCCGACGACCACGGCGCCTTCGATGGCCGACATCACCATGGTGGCAAGATATCCAAGCACGACTACATGCCCGACAACCGGAATGAACATGAACACCCCGCCAAAGAGCCAACCCCACAGGCCACCCCAGAACGCGCCGCGCTTGCCCCAGAATTTTATCCGATCGCCTGCGTTGTAGAACCCCACGACCTTTTCGTCGGTGTGGTACCCCTTGCCGACGACGCTGAGGTGCTTCATATCAATCCCCGCGTCGGCCAGCTTCTTGACTGCGCCCTCCGCTCCCTGATGATCGGCAAAGACGGCGACCACGGCGTTGAGATCTGTCATTGGGTATTCCTTTCGGATGAGTCGACGCGAGGTAACTGCCTCTCGGATCGTGCGCCTCGATTGGGGCCCTTGCCCCGCATGGTTACCGCAAATCTACTTCTGCAAGCATATGGCCCGGCGTTTCTCATCCGAATAGACATCCTTGACAATGCCGAGTTCATTGTCGCTGGTTATCGCGGGCGTCGCGCGCGACTACGAGCGGCAATGCATGACGACACAGTTTGCCCGTGCACGCTGGCGCTGAAGGAGAGCGCTTGCGCCGGCCACATCCAAAGTCATGATCTTCTCGTTGACGCGCTGCCGGTAAAAGCCGCACCGCGGTGGTAACCGCGATCTTGGCAGTAGCCGTCGTGGTGGTGGTTGCCATGCTCGAGCGGAGCGATCGCACAGTCTCCGAGCAGGACGGCGGGGATCGAAAGAGCGAGGATGTATTTCATATCGCCTCCTCCCGCGAAACGGATTGCTTGAATGGTGGGGAAGGCGCGGTCCACGGTTATGCAACGACGAATCGCGAGGCCGAAGCTCCCACGTGCTTTATTGGAGCATCCAGCGACAGGACGCGTCGGTGCGGCGTCGCACATACGGCGCCAAATCGCAACCGCAATCGCGGCGCAGGCAGCGGAACCGGACGATTCCCGCCATCGCGGGGCACGTGGGACTACCCGGATGGGGAATTGCGATTACCGTGGCCGCTCCGCGGGCGGTTCGAGCTGCAAACGAAGCCGGCCACCGCGATCCCCACCACCTTCACCCACTTGCATAGACTGTGACTTGAAGCGCCAAGCCGCGCCGAAATGCGGCGACTGGATAGCCTCGATCGACGACTTGGCGGACCGCTCCATCAGAAACGGTGGGCGTAGAACCCCTCGAATTCGGGGAAGGCTAAAGAAGCCCCACGTTGGGCCATGCCAATCCCGAGGCAAGCCCGATCAAAGGCAAGGTGCAGAGACTAGACGGAGGGGCCCAAGGCATTCGCTATGGCCAAGGAATAGTCCAGACCGCGAACAGGAAGCGGCGAAAGCCGAAGTGGTACGGGAAGCGGCAGGTCGTCTGTTCGAATGAGCCCCCCGGCACCTGATCATCAAAGGCAATACCGCACCCGCCAAACTGATCCCGTTCCTCTTTCAGTGCTGCGAACGATTGCGGCGCGACATCCCGAGACCAAGGAATGCCAACGCAAGTGCCATCGCGATCAGCGCCGGCCTCGACAGCGTGGGTATCGCCGGCTGGACCCGCAACACCCGCAGTTCGTCCACATTGGCGGGGAACCTGGAGTAGATCGCGATCTTGTCGAACGCCGGGGCCAGACCCGCATACGCAGCGTCCGGGGCAGGCGGGTTCAGGTAGTCGAAGGTGCCGAGGTCCGGATTCACCCACATCCGGGTCGTGTTCCCTTGGTAGTCGATCTGGACCACGACCAGGTTCAGGCCCGACAGGTTGGCCGCGCTGGACGACGTGCCATCCGACTTCGGGTTGAGCGTGGTGTCGAGGATGGACATCTTCGGGCCGTACGGCCCGCCATTCCCGCCGATGCCGCCGGTCAGGCTCCCTGACGCGAACAGGCGGATGTTGGGAGTGCCGCCGCCTGTCTGGGAGCCGAACTGCGATACGAATTGCAGGTAGACCACGCCGGAATTCACGAGCGGCAGGTTGCGACCATCACCGTCGATGCCATTGCCCCCGGGCGCCCACACGACCTTCCCGCCCGTCGTGCTCAATCCAGGATAGGTGAGGCCAGCGCCATCGATCGTGAAGTTGCCGCCCGATCCGTAATCCCGGAACCAGGCGTTCGACCAGCCGAAGCCGCCGCTTTGGCCCACCAGAGATGCTCCCGCCGTGTAGGCGAATCCGTCGTAGGCGACGGTCGTCACGGTTCCGCTCGGCGTGGCGGCCGCTGCCTGCTCCACTCCGGCGATCAGCCCACAGCACAGCAACCCCATTGCGAGGGCTGCAACCCCTTGCCGATTCGCGCGCAATTCACGTTCCCCCTGAAAACTTCCGTGGCGGCCTTTCGGCGATGAGTCGTACAACGCCTCGACCGGACACCAATCCCGCACAGAACATCCTGAAGCGATTAATTTACCACGGTTGCTTCACGGCGCAGAGGTGGAGTCTTCCGCCCCAAGTCGGGGTGGTCAGACGCGGGTCGCGAGCGCGAAGTTCGCCCGGCTTTCGGCGTCGACCCTCAGTTTCGCGGGTAGGCCTCGTAGTCCGCCAGCGAGTCGAATGCGATCAGGCCCCAGGCGATGTCGTTGGTGCCCTCGTCCGGCAGAAAGTATCCGACCAGGTGACCGCCGCACCGGGGGATTGTCGATCCCCAGTTCTGTGCATACGCCCTGAACGCCTCGCGCTGGAACGGATCGATCTGGTAGCGGATGAAACAGACTTTCATGATCGTGCCCCCGACAATCAGCCAGTCGAAACGATAAAGCCTTGCACCGGGTTCATGGTTCGTCTACGATCGAACCGTGAAAGACGGCCCCAATATCGCGCGCATCGCCGCGTTGATCGGCGACCATGCGCGGGCCGAGATGCTCACGGCGCTCCTGGCCGACCGTGCGCTCACGGCGACCGAACTCGCGGGCATCGCGGGCGTCACCAAGCAGACCGCAAGCGCGCACCTCGCGAAGCTCCTCGATTCCGGATTGATCGCCGTCGACCACCAGGGGCGGCATCGGTATTTCCGGCTGGCCGACCGCGACGTCGCCCATCTCCTCGAGTCGCTGATGGGGGTCGCCTTCCGCACCGGCGCCGTACGGCTGCGCTCGAGTCCCAGGGAACCGGCGTTGCGCAAGGCCCGCGTCTGCTACGACCATCTCGCCGGGGAACTCGGCGTCATGGCGTATGAGGCCCTGCTCTGCAAGCACGCGTTCGAGGCACAGGGCGGAGCATTGCAGCTGACGGATGCGGGGGCACGCTGGTTCGCGTCGTTCGGGATCGATGTCGCTGCAGTTTCTGGCCAGCGCCGCGTAGCCTGCCGGCCTTGCCTCGACTGGGGCGAGCGGCGCCATCATCTCGCCGGTACGATGGGAACGGCGCTGCTCGAGCGCATCCATGCGCTGGGCTGGGCGCGCCGCATCAAGGGATCGCGCGTCATCGCGTTCACCCCGCCGGGCGAGCGTGCCTTCCGTGCCGCGTTCGACGCCCCGCACGACGCAAGGGCCAGGACGTGAGGTTTGCCTTGCGCAAGCTGCGAACGATCGCTGGTTCCGCGGCGCGTGCCGCAGCTCCCGCGCGCTAGCTGCGCGCCCATGTACGACCTTCGCCCCGCATCGCCCGCCGATATTCCGGCGCTCCAGGCGCTCATCGCCCGCTCCGGCGTGGCGCTCAGCGTCGGCTATTACACGCCCGAGCAGGCGCTGGCCATCACGCGGCACGTCTTCGGCGTCGACAGTCAGTTGATCGCCGATCGCACGTATTTCGTGATCGAGCATGCCGACGCGATCGTCGCCTGCGGTGGCTGGAGCAGGCGTCGCACGCTCTTCGGCGGCGACACGGCGAAGCAGGGGCCCGATCCGCTGCTCGATCCCCCGGTCGATGCGGCGCGCATCCGGGCGTTCTTCGTCGAGCCGGCGATGGCGCGCCGCGGCCTGGGGCGCAGGCTGATGGATCGGTGCCTCCGTGAGGCAATGGCCGCGGGCTTTCGCCGGCTCGAACTCGTGTCGACGCTGCCAGGCGAGCCTCTCTATGCGGCGTCGGGCTTCGAGGTCACCGAGCGCTTCGAGCTTTCGCTGCCGGGGTCCATCCGCGTGCCCGTCGCTCGGATGTTCCGGGTTATCGCAGGTGACGTCCGTTCGTGCAGCGGCGCGGTCCCTCCGCGCGGCAGCGATATTCCCCCGGGCCGCGGCGCCTGACGCGCGAATGCTCTTCCGGATCGCCGCAGATGCCGTCCTCGTCCTGCACCTGGCATTCATCGTCTTCGCGCTCGTCGGCGCCGTTCTCGCGGTGCGCTGGCGCTGGCTGCCGCTCGTTCATCTGCCTGCTGCCGCGTGGGGTTTCTTCATCGAGATCAGCGGCAGGGTGTGCCCGCTCACCTGGGTCGAGAACGACTTGCGCCTGCACGCCGGGCAGGCCGGCTATCGCGAAAGCTTCATCGAGCACTACCTGCTGAACGTGATCTACCCGTCCGGATTGACCCGCGAGGATCAATTCGCCTTGGCTGGCGTCGTTCTGGCCATCAACGCGGCCATCTATACTTGGCTGCTGTTGCGCGGCGTGTCCGCCGCGCGGCACAGACGACCCGGATGAACATCCAGCGACTCTCGCCGCCACAGGCTTCCGCCTACCGGGCGCTGATGCTCGAGGCCTACGCCGCCCACCCGGACGCGTTCACGTCGAGCGTCGCCGAACGCGCGGCGCTGCCGTTGTCGTGGTGGGAAGCGCGGCTTGCGAACGGTCCGGCGCCCCGCGACGTGGTCCTCGGCGCGACCGAGGGCGCATCGCTGCTGGGGGTCGCCGGCCTGTCGTTCGAAATCCGCGAGAAGGCTCGCCACAAGGCGACCCTCTTCGGCATGTACGTTCCGGCATCGCTGCGCGGCCGGGGCGTGGGACGCAAGCTGGTGGCGAATGCGCTGGACTGCGCCCGAGCACGGCCGGGCGTCAGGGTCGTGCAACTCACGGTGACTTCCGGCAACGCCGCGGCGGAGACGCTCTACGAACGCTGCGGCTTCGTCACCTTCGGGCTCGAACCGCTCGCGGTCGCGGTCGACGGCGGCTTCGTATCCAAGCGGCACATGTGGTGCGACCTTCGCGCCACCGACGAATCGACACGGAGAACCTGATGGGGCAGCGATTTGCGGAGCTCTTTGCGAGGCATGTCGAGTTCATCGCCAGGCAGCGGATCTTCTTCGTCGGAACGGCGACGGCCGACAGCCGGGTGAACGTCTCGCCGAAAGGCATGGATTCGCTGAGGGTTCTCGGCAACTCGCGCATCGCCTGGCTGAACGTGACGGGAAGCGGCAACGAGACCTCCGCCCACGTGCAGCAGCTTCCGCGGATGACGCTGATGTTCGCCGCTTTCGAGGGACCGCCGCTGATCCTGCGCGTCTATGGCACGGCGAAGGCGGTTCACCACGGCGAGCCCGGCTGGAACGAATTGATATCGCTGTTCCCGCCGTTGCCGGGCGCCCGCCAGGTCTTCGACATGACGGTGGAACTCGTGCAGACCTCCTGCGGCATGGCCGTCCCCCTGTATGACCATGCGGGCGACCGCGAACTTCTGAACGACTGGGCGAGGAAGAAAGGCGAGCAGGGAGTGCGACGGTACTGGGAAGAAAAGAACACCGCGACCATCGACGGTCTTCCCACGAACATCGTCGCCAAGGCCGGCTGATCCCGCGGGCGGGCGATCGCGCGAAGGCACGCGAGCGGGCATCGCCGGGAGAGACGCATGACCGATTTTCTCGATTTCGTCAGCCGCAGCGGCAGCGTCACATCTGCGCCGCATGTCGTCGGCCCGGCGTCGGCGTGCCTGGATCGCTTCACCGCGCATTTCAACGCCTGCGATCCCGTGGCCATGGACGCGGAGCTCCACTTTCCGCACATCCTGATGTCGGGCGCCGAGGTCGTCGTCTGGGAGGCACCGGGCGGGCACCCGCCGGACTTCTTCGACAGGCTGCACGCCGGCGGCTGGCGGGAGACGCGATACGAAACGAAGGAGCCGGTCCTCGCGAGCGAGGACAAGGTCCATTTCGTCGTCACCTACACGCGCCGTGGTGACGGTGGCGTGATCCTGAGCACGCATCGGAACCTGTGGATCGTCACGCGGAAATCCGGCAGGTGGGGCATCGCGCTCCGGTCGTATTGATCGCGGAGACCGTTTGCGTGATCGAGCGCGAGCGCCTGCAGCTTCTGAACGACGCACCCGAAGTCCCGGGCGATTATGTCCTCTGCTGGATGCAGCAGTCGCAGCGCGCGGCTTTCAACCCCGCGCTGGAATGGGCCGTCGCCAACGCCAACCGCCTGCGCCTGCCGGTCGTCGTCGGCTTCGGGCTCGCCGACGGCTATCCGGGAGCGAACGCGCGCCACTACGCGTTCATGCTCGAAGGATTGCGCGAGGTCGAAGCTTCGCTGGCAAAGCGCGGCGTCGCGTTCGTCATGCGCCGCGGGGCGCCGGATGCCGTCGCCATCGAGCTCGCGCAGCGAGCTGCGCTGGTCGTCTGCGATCGCGGCTACCTGCGCCATCAGAAGGCGTGGCGCTCGCGCGTGGCGAAGTGCGCCGGTCGGCGGGTCGTGCAGGTCGAAGGCGATGTGGTCGTGCCGGTCGATGTCGCGTCGGACAGGCGCGAGACCGCGGCGCGAACGCTGCGACCGAAGATCGCGCGGTTGCGCGACGCCTGGCTGAAGCCGCTGCCGGCCACGCCGGTCGCAGTGCGCGGCGCCGCTCCGAGCCGTGATCTCGTCCATGCGGATTCGTTCGCGCCGATGGATGTCTCCGCACTGCTCGCCGGCCTCGATGTCGACCGGTCGGTCGCGCCGGTCGCACGCTTTCGCGGGGGCAGTGCGGAAGCGAAGCGACGGCTGCGTGCGTTCCTGGACGGCGGGCTGTCCCGCTATGCGGCCGAGCGCGGAGAACCGGCGCTGGGACAGGCCTCGTTCCTCGCGGCGTACCTGCACTTCGGCCAGGTCTCCCCGGTGGAGATCGCGCTCGAGGTGGTGCGCGCCGACGCCGATTCCGAGGGCCGCGCTGCCTACCTCGAGGAACTGATCGTCAGGCGCGAGCTGGCGATCAATTTCATCGAGTACGAGCCCGATTACGATCGCTACGAATGCCTGCCGCGGTGGGCGCGCAACACCCTCGATCGGCATCGCCGCGATCCGCGGCCGCATTGCTACGACGCCGACGAGCTGGCGGCGGCAGCGACCCACGATCGCTACTGGAATGCCGCGATGCGCGAAATGCGCGACACCGGCTACATGCACAACCACATGCGCATGTACTGGGGCAAGAAGATTCTCGAATGGTCGGCGAACCCCGAGGAGGCGTTCGCGACCGCGCTGGCGCTCAACAACCGCTATTTCCTCGATGGACGCGACCCCAATTCCTACGCCGGCGTCGCGTGGTGTTTCGGCCTGCATGACCGCCCATGGCCGGAGCGCCCGATCTTCGGCACGGTGCGCTCGATGACCCAGGGCGGGCTCGTCCGCAAGATCGACGCCGACGCGTACGTCGCTTCGGTCGACCGGCTGGTCGCGGCCGAGCTTGCAGCACGCTGAGCGGCCTCAGCGCCGGGCAGCCTTGAGTCCATCGCTGCGCCGCGCATGGATTTCGAACCGGAGGTCCAGCCGGTTCGCGACCGTCAGCGCCCCGCCGAGGATCGAGAAAGGCGCGATGCCGAAATCGGTCTGGTCGATCGCAAGCGTGCCCGTCACGTCGTACGCGCCGGCATCGGACGCGATCGAGGCATGGACCGGGATGCGGCGCGTCAGTCCGTTCAGCGTGATCGCGACTTCGAGCGGGGAGCCGCCTGCCTTGCCCGTCACCGCGATCAGCGCCCACGGATGCAAATCCGCGCGCAGCACGCGCTCGAGCATGTTGCGCCGCGTCCCGGCAATGTCCTCCGCGGAAGGTTGGGTGTCGAATCCCGCCTGCGCGCGCAACTGCGGCTCGTCGACGGTCAGCCGGTCGAGCCTGGCATACAGATCGGCCCGTCCCGCGTCCGGCGCGACATAGCCGCGCAGATCGTGGCTCGCGACGACGTGATCGTGGCCGAGACGCGCAAGCGACCCGGCACGTCGAACCTCGACGACGACCAGCGACCGTGCGGGATCGACCTCGAACACCGGCTCGCCGCGCTTTGCCGCGCCCCGGTAGAAATCCAGCGGGAACGATGGAGGCGCAGCTTCGGCGCCCGCGGCGGGCGTCGCAGGCGGCGAGGGTTGCGGCGTCAGCGCAGGCTGCTGCGCGCAGGCGACGAGCAGCGCCAGCGCAATCAGCGAGACGACGACATTGGCCACACCGCCCGCACCGCGCCCGGTCCGCGACCGCGTCGTCATCGATGCCTCACCGGCTCGCCTGCCCGCGTCCCATCCGCCATTCTGGACCCATGGCTGTGCGCCTGTCGCTCCATCTCGTCGGCGAGCGCACGCATGTGCCCGGCGATCGCCTGCTCGCCCGCGACCTCGCGCAGCGGTGCGAGAAACCCTGGCGCAATCGTGAGCGTCCCCGTGTACCGGAGACGCAGGGCGGTCCCTGCCGGTGCGAGCGCATACGTGCTCCGGAGCACGCCGGTCCCCGGAATGTCCGCGCGCGAGCGCAGGCTCGACGGCGGCGATTCGACGATCGCGTAGGTGACCGCGATCGGCACCCGGAGCAGCCACCAGGGCGCGAGGCCCGTCTGCTCGACGGTGACGTGCGTGCCTTCGCGCGCGATCACGCGGCTCGCGCGCAGCCCCGGCACGAACTCGCGGTAGCGGGCGTAATCGGTCAGGACGTGCCATGCCGTCCCGGCGTCGGCGTCGACGATCACGCTCGCGTCGACGACGACGCTGCCGGCATGCCGCTCGACGTCGACCGCGACGTCCGCGGCCGAGGCCAGCCCGCCGTGTGCGATCGCCAGCGCAAACACGACCGGGAGCGCCTTGGCGGCGGCGCGATAGCCCATCTGCAGGATTTCCCAGACGACGCCCTCGCTGCCGACGGCCGGCGCGGTCAGGTGGTCGACACTTCAAGGGTCAACAGCAGGCGGGCAGCGGGAATTCCACGGAACGCGGCGGCGCGCGGAGGTGCTAAATTACGCCGCAGCGCGCACCCGCGCCCGCGACGGAGAACGCATGAACCAGCTCGATTTGAGGGACCGGCGCGCCGTCGTCACCGGAGGCGCCGCGGGCATCGGCTTTGCGACCGCCCAGCGCATGGTCGCGAGCGGGGCGAGGGTGGCGCTCTGGGATCGCGATCCGGTCGCGCTCGACAAGGCACGCAGCAAGCTCGGCGAGCATGCGATCGCGATGGCGGTCGACGTTGCCGACAACGATGCGGTCGAGCGCGCGGCCAAGGGGGCCGAAGCCGCGCTGTCGGGCATCGACATCCTGGTCTGCTCGGCGGGCGTGACCGGCCCCAACACGACGACCTGGGAGTATCCGGTCGACGCCTGGCGGCAGGTGTTCGACGTCAACGTCCACGGGCTTTTCTACTGCAATCGCGCGGTCGTGCCCATCATGCGCAAGACCGGTTACGGCCGCATCGTCAACATCGCGTCGGTCGCGGGCAAGGAAGGCAATCCGAACGCCCCGGCCTACAGCGCATCCAAGGCCGCGGTGATCGGTCTCACCAAGTCGCTGGGGAAGGAGCTCGCCAAGACCGACATCCGGGTCAACTGCGTCACCCCCGCCGCGGTGCGCACGGCGATCTTCGACCAGATGACGCAGCAGCACATCGACTTCATGCTGTCGAAGATCCCGATGGGGCGCTTCGGCAGCGTCGAGGAGATCGCCGCGATGGTGTGCTGGCTCGCCTGCGAGGAATGCTCGTTCTCGACCGGCGCGGTGTTCGACCTGTCGGGGGGCAGGGCGACGTACTAGGCCCGGCCGGGCGCCGGCCCGTCGCCGCCCTTCGCCGGGCGGACGCCAGCCAGCGCTACCCGCGCACCCGCAGCATGATCTTGCCGATGTGCGCGGACGACTCCATCAGCGCGTGCCCTTTCGCCGCATCGGCGAGGTCGAAGCTCGCGTGGATCACCGTCTTCACCTCGCCGCTCTCGAGCAGCGGCCACACCTTGTCGCGCAGCTCGCTTGCGAGCCGGTTCTTGCGCTCGGTGGGACTCGCGCGCAGCGTCGAGCCGCTGACCGTCAGGCGCTTCAGCATGATGAACCGCCAGTCGCATTCGACCCGGCTGCCTTTCAGGAACGCGATCTGCGACAGTCGCCCCTCGAGCGCGAGGCACTTGAGGTTCTTCTCGATATAGTCCCCGCCGACCATGTCGAGGATCACGTCGACGCCACGCTTGTTGGTGATTTTCTTGATCTCCTCCTGGAAATCCTGCTTCCGGTAGTCGATCGCGTGGTCGGCGCCCATCTTCAGGCAGAACGCCGTCTTGTCGGGCGAGCCCGCGGTGGCGATCACCTTGGCGCCGAAAGCTTTCGCGAGCTGGATCGCGGCGAGACCGATCCCGCTGGTGCCGCCGTGCACCATGAACGACTCGCCGCGCTTCAGGCCTGCGCGGTCGAACACGTTGTTCCAGACGGTGAAATAGTTCTCCGGCAGGCTCGCAGCCTGCTCCAGCGACCAGCCCCTGGGGATCGGCAGGCACCACGACGCGGGCGTCGTGCAGTATTCGGCGTAGCCGCCGCCCGGCGTCAGCGCGCAGGCCTGGTCGCCGACCTTCCAGCCGGTGACGCCTTCGCCGCAGGCGGCGATGCGGCCCGCGATCTCGAGGCCGAGGATCGGCGACGCGTCGGGCGGCGGCGGGTAGGTGCCGGCGCGCTGCGCGCAGTCCGGGCGGTTGATGCCCGCCCAGGCCACCTCGATCAGCACGTCGCCGGCGCGCGGCTGCGGCACCGGCCCTTCGGCAATCTGCATCACCTCCGGCGGTCCGGCTTCGCGAACGGCAATGTGGCGCATCGTCGGGGGTGTCGTCATGTCGGCAAGCTCCATTTGAACGTCGATTCTACCGGCTGCTGCCCGGGCGCAAGGCCAGCGCGCAGATCGAAGCGGTGAGCGCCGCAGCTGCCGACACCATGAACACCAGCGAAGCGCCGTGGCGCTCGACCAGCAGGCCTCCCAGCGCATTGCCTGCGCCGATGCCGCTGACGATGCAGGTCGTCGACCAGGTGAAAGCCTCAGTCGCATAGCGGGGCGGGGAATAGGTCGACACGAGCAGCGACGCAATGGTCACCGTCGGCGCGATGCAGAATCCAGCGAAGAACGCCGCCACCATCAGCAGGCCGACGGACGAAATGGCTGCCTGCAACGCCAGCGAAAGCGCGAGCATCACGAGCAGGCGTCGCAACTGCTTCTCGACAGCAAGGGCGACGTGCATGCCACCGTACAGCAGGCCGCCTGCAGCGCTGCCGATGGAGTTGATCGCGATCAGGATGCCTGCGAGGGGCGTGTGGCCGGACTGCGTCGCGAATCCGGGATAAGCCACCTCGAGCAGCCCCAGGGAGAATGCCGTCATCAGCGTCGTCGCATAGACGACCAGGAGCTTGCCCTCGGTCAGCGGCCCCAGCAGGTGGCGCTCCGGGGTCCGGTCGTGCTGCAGGTAGCGCATCGCCGGGGAAGCGACGAACACCGGTACGGCGATCGCCGCGAACACGAAGGCTGCGCCGAACGCGACCTCGGGCGAGCCGATCGCGAGCAGCAGTGCGACCAGCGCCGGACCGGCGGTGAAGACGAACTCGACCGTGACCGCATCGAGCGCGAACGCGATGTTGCGCTGGCGCGCATCGGCGAAGCGATGGCGCCACATCGTGCGCGTGAGCACCGCGATCGGCGGCGCGAAGGCGCCGGCGAGCGCCGCGACCGTCCAGATCGCCGCCACCGACAGCGCGAGCGGACCTGCGAGCCAGATGACCAGCAGCGCCGCCGGATACACGAAGCCGGTGACGAACAGCACCTTGCGCGCGCCATTGCGGTCGATGAAGCGACCGACGAAAGGCGCGGTGACCGCCGCGGCGGCGAGGCAGGCGCCGACCGTCGCGCCCGCGACGGCGTACGAGCCTGTCAGCGCGCGCACGTGCAGCAGCATCGCGAGGTTGACGGTGCCCAGCGGCATCCGTGCGACCAGCGCCATCGCCACCAGCCGCGTGACGTCGGGCTGGCGGAAGAATGCCGCGTAGCGCGCAGCAGCGGCGCTCAGCACCGCGACCCGTTCCCGGTGTGGGCGCGGTCCGCAGGAGCGTCATGGCGCGCGCGCGATGCAAGCGCATTCGCAGCGAAGGGACGAGCTGACACTAGTACAGGACGCGTACGTTCTCGGGCGCGAGCCAATCGGACAGCCGTTCGATCAGCGCATCGTCGAGATTGACCCGCCATGCGTCGGGCAGCTCGACATCTCCGGCGATGCGATCGTTCGCGTAGCGGACCGTCACCGGCTTCTCGCCCGGGCGGAACGGCTGCAGGATCTCCTCGAGGCGATCGGCGGCGGCGTTGCCGTTGCAGGCGATCCGCAGCCCTTTCGCCCAGCGCTTGCGCACGGCACAGAGGTCGTAGACGGCTTCGCCGATGATGCGCAAGCCCTGCACCTCGCCGTCGTCGCTGACGCGCTGCATCACGCGCACTTCCATCACCACGAGCTGGTCCTCGCGCAGCAGCGCGCGGGCCCCGTCGAAGATCTCGTTGTAGACCATGATCTCGGCGCGGCCCTTGCCATCGTCGAGCGTCACGAACGCCATCTTGCCGCGCCTGCTCGCCTGCACGCGCAGCGCCGTGACCACGCCCGCCACCAGCACGCGATCGTTCTTCGGCTGCAGGTTGGCGAGCGACGTGCGAACGATCGGCGCGAGCTCGGCGGCGAGGCCCGCGAACGGATGCCCGCTCAGGTAGAACCCCAGCGCCCCCTTCTCGTGGACCAGGCGCTCGGCATCGGTCCATTCGCGCACCGACGGCATAGCGGCGATGTGCGCCGCAGCCTCTTCCCCGAACAGCGATACCTGCGCCGCCGTGGCTGCCGCGCGCTCGCCGACGTCGAGCGCCATCCCCACGGACGCGAACAGCGTCGAGCGGCTGCGGTCGACCGGGTCGAATGCGCCGGCCCGCACCAGCGCCTCGACGACGCGCCGGTTGACCAGCCGCTTATCGACGCGGCGGCAGAAATCGAACAGGTCCGTGAACGGGCCGTCGGCTTCGCGGGCGGCGACGATCGCGTTGATAGCCGCTTCGCCGGTGCCCTTGACCGCACCCAGCCCGAAGCGGATGCTGCGCGCGTCGACCGGCTCGAAGCGGTAGCGCGACGCGTTGACGTCGGGCGGCAGGATCGCGAGCCCCTGCGCCACCGAGTCGTCGTAGAAGGCCTTCACCTTGTCGGTGTCGTCCATCACCAGCGACAGGTTCGCGGCCATGAACGCCGCCGGGTGGTGCGCCTTGAAATACGCGGTCTGGTAGGCGACCAGCGCGTAGGCAGCCGAGTGCGACTTGTTGAAGCCGTAGTCGGCGAACTTGGCCATCAGGTCGAACAGCAGCTCGGCCTTGCCGTGCGACAGGCCGTTCTTCTCCGCGCCGGCGACGAACACGCTGCGCTGCTGGTCCATCTCCTCTTTCTTCTTCTTGCCCATCGCGCGGCGCAGGAGGTCGGCATCGCCGAGCGTGTAGCCGCCGATCGACTGCGCGATCTGCATCACCTGTTCCTGGTACACCATGACGCCGTAGGTCGGCTCGAGGATCGGTGCGAGGCGCGGGTCGAGATACTCGACGCGCTCGCGGCCGCTCTTGCGCGCGTTGTAGTCGGGGATCAGCTGCATCGGTCCCGGGCGGTACAGCGCGACCAGCGCGATGATGTCCTCGAAGCGAGTCGGCTGGGCCTGCTTGACCAGGTCGCGCATGCCGCGCGATTCGAACTGGAACACCGCGGTCGTGTCGGCCCTGCGGAAGACGTCGTAGGCAGCCTTGTCGTCGAGCGGCAGTGCTTCGAGCGTGACCGTCGACTGCGGATCGAGCTGGCGTACGTAGCGCAGCGTCCAGTCGAGGATCGTCAGCGTCGTGAGTCCCAGGAAGTCGAACTTGACCAGCCCCACTGCCTCGACGTCGTCCTTGTCGAACTGCGACACCGGTGACTGCGCGCCCGGCTGCACGTAGAGCGGGCAGAAATCGGTCAGCTTGCCCGGCGCGATCAGCACGCCTCCCGCGTGCATGCCGACGTTGCGAGGCAGGCCTTCGAGCTCGCAGGCGAGCGACAGCAGCTCGCGCACTTCCTCCTCGTCGGCTTCGCGCTGGTCGATCAGCGGCTCGACCTCGCGCGCGTAGATGACATTGGCTTCGGGCTCGCCCTGGCGGCGTCGCAGCGTCACCGTCTTCCCGGGCTGGAAGGGAATCAGCTTGGCGATGCCGTCGACGAACGAGTAGGGAAGGTCGAGCACGCGGCCGACGTCGCGGACCGCGGCCTTGGCGGCGAGGGTGCCGAAGGTCGCGATCTGCGACACCGACTCGGCACCGTACTTGTTCTTGACGTACTCGATCACCCGGTCGCGGCCATCCTGGCAGAAGTCGATGTCGAAATCGGGCATCGACACGCGCTGGGGATTGAGGAAGCGCTCGAACAGCAGCTGGTAGCGCAGCGGATCGAGGTCGGTGATGCCCAGCGAATACGCGACCAGCGACCCTGCCCCAGAGCCGCGCCCGGGGCCCACGGGAACGCCATGGTGCTTCGCCCAGTTGATGAAGTCGGCGACGATCAGGAAGTAGCCGGAAAAACCCATCTGCACGATCGTCTTCGTCTCGAAGTCGAGGCGCGAGACGTAGTCCGGCCGCCGCTGCTCGCGCTCGGCGGCGTCGGGGAAGAGCCGGGCGAGCCGCGTCTCGAGCCCGCGCGCGGCTTCGTTGCGCAGGTGATCGTCGAGCGACACGCCTTCGGGCGTCGGAAACCGGGGCAGGTGGTTCTTGCCCAGCGGGATCGTCAGGTTGCAGCGCTGCGCGATCGCAACGGTATTGGCGAGCGCCTGCGGCAGGTCGGCGAACTTCTCCGCCATCTCGGCCTGCGAGACGAAATACTGCTGCGGCGTGAAGCGGCGCGGCCGGCGCGTGTCGGCGAGCGAGTGGCCTTCGGCGATGCACACGCGCGCCTCGTGCGCCCGATAGTCGTCCGGCCGCAGGAACTGGATCGGATGCGTGGCGGCGATCGGCAGCGCGAGCCGGTCGGCGAGCTCTGCCGTCGCGCGCACCAGCGCGTCGTCGTCGGCGTGTCCGGCGCGCTGCACCTCCAGCACGTAGCGTTGCGGAAACCATGCGGCCCACTCGCGGGCGAGGCGCGCCGCACCTGCGGCGTTGGTCTGCATCAGCGCCTGACCGACGTCGCCGTCCCGCGCGCCGGAGAGTGCGATCAGGCCATCGGTGCCTTCGGCGAACCACGCGCGCTGGAGTTCGGGGCGGCCGCGATGCTGATGGTGACGGTAGGCGCGCGACAGCCAGTCGCAGAGCTTCAGGTAGCCCTCGCGCGAGGCGGCGAGCAGCAGCACCCGCGACGGCTGGTCGCGCTCGCTGTCGTTGGCGACCCAGACGTCGCAACCGGCGATGGGCTTGACGCCGCGCGAGCGCGCGGCCCTGTAGAACTTGATCAGCCCGAACTGGTTCGCGAGGTCGGTGAGCGCGAGCGCGGGCATGCGGTCCGCCTCGGCTGCCGCGATCGCGTCGTCGATGCGCAGGGTTCCGTCGGCGATCGAGTACTCGCTGTGCAGCCGCAGGTGGACGAAGCTCGGAGGGGGCATGGAAACGATGCGTGCGACTGGCGATGGAACGCGACCGGAGGCGAATTCGCCCAGCGAGCGCCTGCTACAATTCTACCCCGACCATCGCGAAAGAACGGAGCGCGGATGAGCGCGAAGGACCGCCCGCAGGGCGATCGCCGGAGTGCGGGGTGCGACGGCGAATCGACAGGCCCGAAAGGCCGCCTCGCGGCCGCGTCGCCCTGCGGCGCGCGGGCGTGGCTCTGCGCGACCGGTGCAGCACTCGCGTTGTCGGCCTGCGCGCTGGGGCCGCCGATGCGCTCACCGCCTCCGCCGCAACCGACCGCGCCTCCGCTGCCGCGCAATGCCGAGCCACCGCCCCCTACGATCAATCTGTCGGGATTTCCGCTGTCCTATCGCCAGGGATACGCGGATGGCTGCGCCAGTGCCGGCGGGGTCGTGCACAAGGATGCGCCGCGGTTTGCCGCGGATCCGAACTATCGCACCGGATGGCAGGACGGCGTCGCGCTCTGTCGCGGGAAGTAGTCGGCGACCGCGACGATCGGGAGCGGCAGGAAGGCGCCGGTCGACATGAAGATTTCCCGCGTGGCATCGTGAAGCCTGCAGCGTCGCAGTTCGTCGACATCCGCGGCGAGCGGCATCACGTGCTGACCTGGGGCCGCCCCGAGGCGCCGCAGCTCTTCCTTCTGCACGGCTGGATGGACGTCGGCGCATCGTTCCAGTTCCTGGTCGATTCGCTCGCCCGCGACTGGTTTGCAATCGCCCCCGACCTGCGCGGCTTCGGCAGGTCGGCGTGGCAGCCGCAGGGATACTGGTTCCAGGATTACGTCGCCGACCTCGAGGCCCTGCTCGCGCATTTTGCACCCGACGAGCCGGTGAATCTCGTCGGGCACAGTCTCGGCGGCAACATCGTCATGCATTACGCGGGCGCGCGACCGCGGCGCGTGCGGCGCGTCGTTTCGCTCGACGGCTTCGGCATTCCCGCGGAAGCGCCCACCGACGCGCCTCGCAAGCTCGCAGCCTGGCTGGATGCGCTGGCCAGCCCGCCGGATTTCAGGCCTTACGCGAGCATCGCAGCGGTCGCGGACCGTCTGCAGAAGAACAATCCGCGGCTGCCGCGCGACAAGGCGGATTTTCTCGCCGCGCACTGGGCGACGACGTTGCCCGACGGCCGCGCGCAGCTCGTGTCCGATCCCCGGCACAAGCTGCCGTTCGCCACCGTGTACCGGATGGAGGAGGTCTTCGCCATCTGGCGCAACATCGCCGCGCCGGTGCTGTGGGTCGCCGCCGCCGATTCGCACATTCCGCGCTGGCTGGGCGGCCATCCCGAAGGCGAGATCGGCACCGACGGGCTCGACGGCGTGCGCCGCAGGCTCGGGCACGTTCCGGACGGAAGGCTGCATACGGTCGCCGATGCGGGCCACATGCTGCACCACGACCAGCCTGCCGCCGTCGCAGCGCTGATCGAAGCGTTCGTCGCCGCTTGATTCCGTCCCGCTTTCGCGTCCATTCGCGGCGTGGTGCCTACGTCGCGCTCGGGTTACTGACGCTGATCTGGGGATTCAACTGGGTCGTGATGAAGGCGGCGCTCGCGCATGCGGATCCGCTGGTGCTCAATGCGGAACGCACCTGGGTCGCCTCGGCAGTGCTGTTCGCGGCGCTGATCGCGCGCCGCGGCCGCATGCTGCCGCACAGCTGGCGCGCCGTCATCGTCACCGGCATCTTCCAGACGACGGTCAATTTCGGAGCGACGATGCTGGCGGTCGCCGCTGGCGGGGCGGGAAAGGCATCGGTGCTGGTGTTCACGATGCCGTTCTGGACGCTGCTGATCGCCTGGCCCGTGCTCCACGAACGCATCCGCGGCCTGCAGATTCCGGCGATCGCCTTCGCGTTCGGCGGACTGGTCCTGGTCGTCGCGCCCTGGGCATGGCATGGCGACGTCCAATCGAAGCTGTGGGCCATCGCCTCGGGCTTCGGCTGGGGGGCCGGCACCGTCGCGTTGAAGCACTACCAGCGCGACCGCGGCTTCGACATGCTGCCGTTCATCGCCTGGCAGATGGTGCTGGGCGCGTTGCCGCTCGCCGCGCTTCCCTGGATCTACGGGGGGCAGGCGACCCAGTGGAGCGTCTCGCAGGTCGCGCTGCTCCTCTACATCTCGGTGATCTCCAGCGCCGGAGGCTTCCTGGTCTGGATGACGGTGCTGCGCTGGCTCCCGGCCGGCACCGCGTCGCTCAACATGTTCGCGATCCCGGTCATCGCGCTGGTCGCGTCGATGGCGATCTTCGGCGAGCGCCTCGCCCCCAACGAGTGGCAGGGCATCGCGCTGATCGGCGCCGGCCTGGCGCTGATCAGCGTCCACGCCCTGATCGGCAGCTCGCGTCGCGCGTCGGCGGCCGAGCCGCCCGCGCCAGTGCCGCTGGACTGACGGGCGGCGCCGGTCCATCGACCGTGGGTGCTGCGCGATCGATCGCGGCTATCGCCCGATTGATGCCGTGTGCAGCAACACATTGATTACACGTATTTTATTGATAGATGCCGTCGCCGGGGGGAGCGCGGCCGCTCCGGTATTCCTCCCCCGCGACCGCTCGCCCGAAGCTTGCCCGAAGCTTGATTGAACGCAAATCATTCCTATTTACACTACCGGAGGCCTCTGGTAATCTGGTTTCCCAATGAGCCCGTCGACGCCATCGATGCACACCCGACCCCTGCTCGCCCTGACGCTGGGCGCCTTGCTCGCCTCCAGCGCCCTCGCCGAAGACCTCGCGACGTTCACGCTCGTCGCGCGTGACGGCACGTTCGATCCGGCGGTCGTCCAGGTGCCGGCGGGCAGGCGCTTCCGGCTCGAAGTGTCCAACCAGGGCAAGTCGGCGATCGAGTTCGAAAGCCGGGACTTGAAGCAGGAGAAGGTGATCCCCCCCGGCAAGTCTGCGGTGGTGACGATCAACGCCCTGAAGCCCGGTGAATACCGGTTCTTCGACGAGTTCCACGAGAAGACGGGGCAAGGCAAGGTGGTCGCGAAGTAGCGCGGCGACGCGACCCACCGATTACTGGAGCCGTTTCGAAATGGGCAATGCACTCTTCATCGTGTGGCGAGAATCTGCCGAGGCGATGCTCGTCGTCGGCATCCTCTACGCGTGGCTGAAGCAGCGGCCCGACGCCGCGACCGGCATGCGCTTCCTGTGGGGCGGCGTCGCCGCCGGCGCCGCGTTGGCACTCGTACTCGCGCTGATCATGCTGGGGATCGCCTCGTCGCTGTCGGGCGATGCCCTCGACTATTTCCAGCTCGCGATCATGCTGGTCGCGGCGGCGCTGATCGTGCAGATGGTGTTCTGGATGCGCCGCCACGGGCGCACGTTCAAGAAGGACCTCGAAGCCGACATGGCGGACAACGTGCGCAAGGCCAACTGGTGGGGCCTGCTGATCGTCGTCGCGCTGGCCGTCGGCCGGGAAAGCGCCGAAGCGGTGGTGTTCCTCTACGGACTGGGCGCGGAGAAGAACGGCATCGCGAACCTGCCGATCGTGCTCGTGCTCGGCATCGGCGCGGCGTTCGCGACGTTCTGGCTGCTGCAGCAGGGCACGCGCTGGCTGTCGTGGCGCGTGTTCTTCCGCGTCAGCGAAACCCTGCTGCTGCTGCTCGCCGGCGCGCTGATCGTCTCCGGGGTCGAGAAGCTGATCGCCCTCGACGTGCTGCCCGACCTCGTCGACCCGGTGTGGAACACGACGCGGCTGCTCGACGATTCCGGCCGCTTCGGCGGACTGATCGCCTCGTTCACCGGGTATCGCTCGCGTCCGGCGCTGCTGCCGCTGGCTGCGCTGGCGATCTACTGGACGCTGATCGTGACGTTCCTGCGCACACCGCGCCAGGCGCAGGCCTCTCCGGCCGCCGCCGCCTCGCGTCCGGTGGCGCGCCACGCCGAGCGCAGCTGATTCGCCTTCCACCATCGCGCGCCGCCGCCGGGGTCATAGGCGGCGTCCTTGCGTCTGCGCGGTAGAATCCGCCGCGGACCGGTCACGCCCGGCCGGTCGCGCTCCCCCGGGATTTCCATGACCACCGCCTCGCTTCCCGACCTGTCCAAACTCAGGATCGATCGCAGCCTCGCGCCGCTCCGGCGCAACCGGCGCCGCAAATGGGTCTGGTTCGGGGTGCTCGTCGCGCTGATCGTCGGGGCGGCCGCGTGGTATGTGCTGAAGCCGCGGGTTCTCGACGTGCAGACGACGCCGGTGGTCACCGCGTATCCGTCGCAGCAGTTCGTGGTGCTGAACGCGACGGGCTATGTCGTCGCCCAGCGCAAGGCGGCGATCTCCTCGAAGGCGACAGGCACGCTCGAATGGCTGGGGGTGGCCGAGGGATCGCGCGTCAAGGAGGGCGACTTGATCGCGCGCATCGACGACCGCGACGTCGTCGCCCAGGCGCAGAGCGCCGAAGCGAACGCGGGCGCCGCGCGCGCCAACGTCGAGCTGAGCAATGTCGAGCGGCGGAATGCGGAGGTCGAGCTGAAACGCAACGAGGAGCTGGTCGCGAAAGGCTTCATCTCCAAGTCGGCGCTGGACACGGCGAAAGCCCGCTTCGATCGCGCGCAGGCGGCGCTGGCCAGCGCCAAGGCCAATCTCAATGCCGCGCTGGCCAATGCGCGCAATGCCGAACTGTCGATCGATTACACCAGGATCCGGGCGCCTTTCGACGGCGTCATCCTGTCCAAGAGTGCCAACGTAGGCGATCTGCTGACCCCGTTCTCCAGCGCCACCGATTCCAAGGGCGCCGTCGTCACCATCGCCGACATGTCGACGCTCGAGGTCGAGGCCGACGTTTCCGAATCGAGCCTGGGCAAGGTCAGCGTCGGCCAGCCCGCCGAGATCCTGCTCGACGCGCTGCCCGACGCGCGCTTCCGCGGCAGGATCAACCGCATCGTTCCCACCGTCGATCGCGCCAAGGCGACGGTGACGACGAAAGTGAAGTTCGACGCGATCGATCCGCGCATCCTGCCGGAGATGAGCGCGAAGGTGAGCTTCCTGTCGCAGGACGTGACGCCGGAGCAGGAAAAGCCGCTGCTCGCCGTCAATCCCGATGCGATCGTCCAGCGCAACGGCGCCAACGTCGTGTTCGCGCTGCGCGAAGGGCGCGCAGTCGCGGTGCCCGTCACCCCCGGGGCGAAGATCGGCGACCTCGCGGCGATCGCCGGGGGCGTGAAGTCCGGCGAAAAGGTCGTGCTGAAGCCGGATGCGGCGCTGCGGGGCGGATCGCGGGTCGCCGTGACGGCCAAATAGGTGGCAACCGAGTGGCAATCGAGTGGCAACTGAGTGCCGGCCGGGTGGAAAGCGAGGCGCGGCGAGTGAGTGGCAGATGAGGAGCGTCAGGTGAGTGCGCAGGCGAGCACCGCCTCGCAGCCCGCGCCCGACGCGGAGGAGCGGCAACCGCTGGTCGCGATCCACGGGCTGTCGAAGTACTACGTCCGCGGCGACCAGGTGATTCCCGTCCTGGTCGACCTCGATCTCGACGTCTTCGAGGGCGAGTACGTCGCGCTGATGGGCCCGTCGGGATCGGGCAAGTCGACGCTGCTGAACCTCATCGCCGGCATCGACAAGCCGTCGGCCGGCGAGATCCGCGTCGGCGGCGTCGACATCGCGAGCCTCTCGGACTCCGATCTCGCGCTGTGGCGCTCGATGCACGTCGGATTCATCTTCCAGTTCTACAACCTGATGCCGGTGCTGACCGCGTTCGGCAACGTCGAGCTGCCGCTGCAGCTGACGGGGCTGTCGCGCGCCGAGCGCCGCGAGCGCGTCGAGGCCGCGCTCGAGCTGGTCGGGTTGACCGATCGCGCAACGCACCTTCCCAACGAGCTGTCGGGCGGCCAGCAGCAGCGGGTCGCGATCGCACGCGCGCTGATCACCGACCCGACGCTGATCGTCGCCGACGAGCCGACCGGCGATCTCGACCGGGTGACCGCGCAGGAGATCCTGGGCCTGCTCGGGCGCCTCAACGACGAGATCGGGAAGACGATCATCATGGTCACCCACGATCCCAAGGCCGCCGAGACGGCGCATCGCCTGATCCACCTCGAGAAAGGCGTGCTGGTCGGCTGACCGGCGGCGCGCGCCGATGTTCATTCCGATGCTGGTGCTGCGCAACGCCTTGCGCCACAAGCTGCGGACAGCGCTGACCATCCTGGGCATCGTCGTCGCGATCGCGGCCTTCGGGCTGCTGCGCACCCTGGTCGACGCCTGGTACGCGGGCGCGAACGCGAGCTCGTCGGCGCGCCTGGTGACGCGTAGCGCGGTCTCCCTGGTGTTTCCGCTGCCGATCAACTACGGGCAGAAGATCCGCCAGGTTCAGGGGATCAGCGGCGTCGCCTGGGCCAACTGGTTCGGCGGCGTCTACATCAACGAGCGCAACTTCTTCCCGCAGTTCGCGATCAGCGGCGCGAGCTACCTCGACCTCTATCCGGAGTTCGTCCTGTCCGATGCCGAGCGCAAGGCCTTCCTCGCCGATCGCACCGGCGCGATCGCCGGGCGCAAGCTCGCCGACAAGTTCGGCTGGAAGGTCGGCGACCAGATCCCGCTGCGCGGCACGATCTATCCCGGGACGTGGACCTTCAACCTGCAGGGCATCTACGACGGGGCGGAGGCCTCGACCGACACCTCGACGTTCTTCTTCCACTACGACTACCTGAACGAGACCGTCAAGCAGCGCTACGGCCGTCCCGGCGACAACACCGGCGTGTTCGTCGAGTCGATCGCGAACCCCGAGGACGCGGCCAGCGTCTCGCAGGCGATCGACGCGACCTTCAAGAACTCGCTCGCCGAGACGCTGACCGAGACCGAGAAGGCGTTCCAGCTCGGTTTCGTCGCCATGTCCGAGGCGATCCTCGGGGCGATCCAGGCGGTGAGCTACATCGTCATCGTCATCATCATGGCGGTGATGGCGAACACGATGGCGATGACGGCGCGCGAGCGCTATGGCGAGTACGCCACTCTGAAGGCGCTGGGCTTCGGCAACGGCTTCGTCGCGCTGCTGATATTCCTCGAGTCGGTCGGCATCGCGATCACCGGCGGCCTGCTCGGCATCGCGTTGACGTTCCCGCTCGCGAAGGTCTTCGTCGACACCATCGGATCGCTGCTTTCCGGCTTCCGGGTGTCGCAGCAGACGATGGCGATCCAGTTCTCCGCTGCGGTCGCCATCGGCGTCGTCGCTGCCGCGGTTCCGGCCTGGCGCGCGGCGAGGGTGCGCATCGTCGACGGCCTGCGGGCGATCGGCTAGAGACAGGCTGGCCGCGATGGCGATCCCGCTCGGCTACATCGCCCGCAATCTCCTCGCGAGGCGGCTGACCACCGCGCTGACGGCAGGCGGCATGGCGCTGGTCGTCTACGTGTTCGCGAGCGTGCTGATGCTGGCCGCCGGATTGCGGCAGACGCTGGTGTCGACCGGCCAGGACGACAACGTCGTCGTGATCCGCCGCGGGTCTCAGACCGAGGTGCAGAGCGGCATCGACCGCTCGCAGGCGGGCATCATCGAGAGCCTTCCGGACGTCGCCGTTGCCGCCGACGGCAGGCGGTTGATCTCCAAGGAGCCGGTGGTCCTGATCAGCCTGCCCAAGCGCTCTACCGGCAAGCCCGCCAACGTCGTGATCCGCGGCGTGACCGCGGCCGGGCTCGACCTGCGCCCGCAGGTCAAGCTGGTCGAGGGCAGGATGTTCCGGCCGGGAACCTCGGAGGTGATCGTCGGGCGCTCGATAGCGACCGGCTTTGGCGGCACCGATCTCGACGAGACGCTGCGCTTCGCGTCGCGCGACTGGACCATCGTCGGCGTGTTCGATGCCGGGCACACGGGTTTCGACTCGGAGATCTGGGGCGATGCCGAGCAGATGCTGCAGGCGTTCCGGCGGACCGGCTTCTCGTCGGTGATCTTCAAGCTCGCCGATCCCGACCGCTTCGACGCCGTCAAGGCGACGCTCGAGAACGACCCGCGCCTCACCCTCGAGGTCAAGCGGGAAAAGCAGTTCTATGCCGACCAGTCGCAGGCGCTGGCGAAGTTCATCAGCACGCTGGGCACCGGGATCTCGATCATCTTCTCGATCGGCGCCGTGATCGGCGCGGCGATCACCATGTACGCGAGCGTGGCCTCGCGCACCAGCCGAGATCGGCACGCTGCGCGCGCTGGGCTTCTCGCGCGGCGCCATCCTGGTGGCGTTCCTGATCGAGGCGCTGCTGCTCGGCCTGATCGGCGGCATCGCCGGCCTCGTCGGCGCGTCGGCGATGCAGGCGCTGACGATATCGACTACCAACTTCCAGACCTTCGCCGAGATCGCGTTCTCGTTCACGCTGACGCCAGGCATCGTCGCCGCGTCGCTTGCCTTCGCACTGGCGATGGGATTCATCGGCGGGTTCCTCCCGGCCGTGCGCGCCGCGCGGATGAAGATCGTCGATGCGCTGCGGGCGGCCTGAGGGCGCACTGCCGCGTCAGAGGTACGCCGGCATGATCGTGATCGGGTAGGGCGTCACTTCTTCGGACATCGGCGTCAACGGTGCCATGGCTTCCGCGCGATCGTCCTGCGTACCGGGTGGGGAATAGTCTCCGTCGACGACGCACGCCGCATTGAGCCAGCCGTTCACGCCGCGCAGCGGCCGGAGCTGGTCAAGGTGGTACATGAACGTTGTTGCCGAGATCATCTCGAGCTGGGATCGCCGCGGGGGAATGTCGAATGGGTCGTGCGGGAGGCAGGTCCCGGCCTGGTTCAGCAGCGCCTTCTCGCCGGCATCGTACCGGCGAACGTTCAGCCGTAGGTTTCGAACCGATTTCTTCTCGATGGCAGAGCTCGCCTCGGGCTCGACGTCGCCGAGGTACGCGAGCCGGACGAAGCGGCGCGGCGGCAATCCGGTCACTCGGGCCGCAGGATTCGCGAGATCGCCGAAGCTCACCTCGAGATCGATCGCAAACGGATTGAGGCATTCGCTGCGAAGATGCGGTGGCGATTGCAGGTAGTCGACGCAGGCCTGAGGCTGGACCATCGAGAGCAGCGCCGGATCGCCGTCGATCGCATCCCGCGTATGGACGGCCGACCCGAGATGCACGTAGTCGCTCGCGTTCTGGTACGTGAAATAGGTCGGCTCGGACAGGTCGATCGTCCCGACCGCGACCGCGTCGCCCTCGCCGCCAAGAGGTCCACGGTAGACGACCTGCAGCGACACATCGGTGGCGTCGAGTGGAATCGGGGTGTCCGTGAATTTGAACTCGGCCAGTCGTTCGCTTCCCGACGCCAGGTTCACTCCAACGATCGGTTGTGACACGACGATGTTCTCGACGCCGTCGCGGCAATCGGTGCTCGCCCCTGGATCAGTGCCAAGCACGACCGAGAGGGTCTCCGCGCAAGGTGCTATGCCGACGACGGTGTCTAGCGACGGTGAGTAGGCGAGGTCGCGGTGGTAGCGCACGATCGCGAACAGGTCGCCGCCGTTCATGTCCTGGAGTTGTGCCAGGCCTTCGACCGAATTGAACGTTGGCGTCGCATTGCGTACCTTTGCACGCAGGACCTTGAAGCCCTCGTCGCCAGCGTGGTCGGTCAGCGCGTAGACCCCTTCATCCGGCAGCGTGATGTCGATTCGCCCGCGGAAGAAGAAGTTGATCAGTCCTGCCGAATAGGCGACCGCGCGCGGGAGGAGGAGGTTCGCCATCGCGTCGTAGTTGACGCGGTTGAGCGTGTAGCGGGGAAGGTTCGAAGTCGAGGTCAGGAACTGGTCCCAGAGGCCGAATGAGGTCAGCGGGACGTCGGTCGCCAGCGTGTCGAGCAACTTGTCGGGCACCGTGCCGTGCGCGACATAGGACGGGGCCGGATCGGATGGCGTGGAGCCGTCCCAGCGCGTGGGCGCGACGCTCCTGACGTTGTAGGCGAGGATATTGCTCACCGGCAACGGGTATTCCGTCGAGCCCAGATTGTTTTGCGGGGTGAAGAAGCCCCGGTTGCTGTAGTCGGCAAGCCCCTTGCCGTTCGCGCTCAGACTGCCCTGCGCGGTGCTCCAGTAGTCGGCGTATCTGGCGAATGCGGGAGTTGGATAAGGCGCGATCGACAGCGGCGAAATGGTGGTCCTGATCGGCGTGCTCGATGCACTTTCAGCCTTGAATGTATCCGTCTGCAGCGCCCGGGCGTTGATGTATCGCTCGTAGACGCTGGTATGCCCGCCCAGGCACACACCGAACAGGCAGCCTTTGCCAGAATGCGGCTCGTTGCGCGTGTGCTGCGGCTGCGCCATGTCCTGGTTCAGGTGCAGGACGTCGCCCAGTGCGCGGAATGCCGTCGCCCAGTACGCTTGCCGCCACTGCTGGCGGGTGGCGTCGTCCTCACCGGAGGCGATGTCGCCATACGCGCCGTCCGCCTTGGTCATCAGCGTCAGCGCACGGAACATCGCCTCGCGTGCATCGACGATGCTGAAGCCATTGCGGCGCGGAATCGCGGTCCGGTTGGGATCGGTGAAGCTGTAGCGCGTCCCGAGCGCCCAGTCGGGATTTCTCTGGACGTCGATATCGATCTGGCCCAGACCGAAAGCGGTCAGGCCCCGGTCGAAATAGGGGTCGAAGAAATGCTGCAGAGGACGCTTCAGTCCGGGCTGGATGTCCTGCGGCGTCGGTGGGTCTTCGTTGGGGTTGTCGTCTTCACGGATTGCGCCGAACATCGTCCAAGATCAGTGCTGGATCGTTGACAAGTTCGACATGCAACGCTCTAAGTATCTTCTTTTCGTAATGGCTGAGAGTGTCGCTCGATAGACAGACGTGCCGAAGGCGGTCGTGATGAGTTCGAAATACCGATCGACGCCCCCGAATGGGAGGTAGCCGTCCAATCCGAGCCGCGCGGTGAGCGGCGGCGCTCCGTCGTCGGCTACGTTCCCGAACTGCGAGGCGGCATAGGCCTGCCGGGTCAGCAATCCGTGCGTCGCCTGGTCATAGGCCGGCGCGTTGAAGGAGACGACGAGCGCGACGACCATGACGATACGCGTCATCATTGCATGTGCTCCCTGATGAAGGCTTGGACGGCGGCTTCGTCGTAGGGCGAGTACATGTCGGCCGCGAGGGCAGCGTCTGCCGCCAGGTACGCGCGATAATCCGGACAGTCCGGCGCTGGCCGTCGGTCTCTGCAATCGCTCGCCCTTCGTCGTAGATCGCCTTCATGAACGGGTACAGGCTCTTCTGACTCTCCTTGCCATACATGCAGCCCCGATTGGCGATGCCCCAGAACAGCGAGTGAAGCCGCTCCTCCGCCGAGCCGCTGAACCGCACCAGTGCGTAGCGCTCGTCGGGGTGCGCGATGATCGCGCCGGCTTCACCCGCGTCGAGCTGGATCTGCCGCGGAACGTAGCCTCGCGCATACACCAGGGCCACCGGGTTGTACATGTAGACGCGGTAGCTGCTGAATTCGCGCCAGGCAGGAATATCGAAGGCGCCCTGCGCATCGGTGACGGCGGCGGCCGCGTGGACGCAGACGGTCCGCCCGCCTCCGCTGAAGATCGCATTTGGAACGGTTTCCGATTCCCACAGCAGTGCGACATGGACGCCGGGTAGCGGGGCACCCGTTGCGGCATCGACGACGTGCCCGGCCGTGCGCTTGCCGTAGAGCACCATCGGCGCGTTGTTCCAGAACCAGCCGACCACGAGCACCAGGACCATCCAGGCAAGCGCGCGCTTCATCGCACCCTATCCCTCACATGCTGTCGATTCTCCAGATGCCGTCTTCGGCGCGTATCAGGTAGATCATGAACCGTTGCGGGCCATCCGGAGTGTTGCGCACGATGCTGAATTCCGCCAGGTCGATGCCGAAAGAGATCTCTTCGATTTCCCCGACCTGGTCGATGAGTCCCGGGAGTCCGGCCTTCAGTTGCGTGAAAATCGCTTCGTATTTGGAGTACGCGGAGCCCGTAAATGCGGTCATGGCACCTGGGATGTTGCCGGCGCGCAACCGGGCAAGCATGCCGCTGTAAACGGCCCGCAGCCGCCCTTCGAGGAGTTCCGGCATCAGGACCACGATCATCCTGGTCGTGGAGTAGATCACCCGGTTCTGGTCGTCGAGGGCGGTGATGGTCGCGGTCCAGGTTCCCTGCGGATAGGTGGCCGTGAATGTGTAGGGGCCGTTGTCGACATCGTCGGGGGTGGCAATCAGGTTCGGATAGCCGTCGCCGTCGAGGTCGACGATGATTTGCCTGAACGGCGTCCTTCCGGGATTCGCGATCGAAAAGTCTACGGTCAGCGTACCGAGTCCTTCGGTGGGCGAGGCATCGACGACGAACGGCGCGGGACCCGTACTCTCGAGCGTGATTTCCTGTGTCGCCGTCTGGCCGTCCATGCCGGTGACGACCGCCGTGATCGTGTTGCGCCCGACTGCGAGCGGGAGGTCGTTCAGATTGAAATGGCCGAAGTCGTCGATGTGCGCGACGATGCCGTTGATTGTCACCGCCGAGTTGTCGGGCGCGGACACGTATCCGCGCAGCGTCACGCGGTCGTCATCGATGATGGCATTCGCGAGACCGGGGCCGAAATTGACGACCGGGGCGCCGGCGACACCGATCGTGATCGATGACGAGCTTGCGGCCGCACCGAGGTTGTCGGTGGCGCGGGCCACGAGGGTGTACGACCCGGCTGCGACGCCATCCCAAACGATCGAATACGGTGGGTCGTAGGCGGTTCCGACGACGCTCCCATTCGCGAGGAACTCGACCTTGGCGACTGTTCCATCCGGGTCGCTCGCGCTCGCAGTCAGCGCGATCGTCGCCGGTGCGAAGTAACCGGACCCGGGCCCGGGTGCAGTGAGGCTCGCGACCGGCGGGGCGTTCGCCGAGATGGTGACGGAAACCGGTGACGACGTCGCTGCCGCGCCAAGATTGTCGATGGCCTTGGCGCTGAGCGAATACGAGCCCGCTGCGGCATTGCTCCAGGTGACGGCGAACGGCGCGGAAGTGGCTGTGCCGACCAGCGCCGAGCCGGCGAAGAACTCGACCCTGGTTACCGAGCCGTCTGCATCGGTTGCCGAGGCAGCGAGCGCAATGGTGGCCGGCGCCGCGAACGACGTGCCGCCTGCGGGCGCGGTCAGCGTCACCACCGGCGCGACGTTCGGGTTTACCGTCACCGTGACGGGAGCCGAAACGGTCGACGCGCCGCGGTCATCGTAGGCGACGGCGACCAGCGCATACGTCCCGTTGGCCATTCCGCTCCAGGCAGCGGCGTAGGGCGCGACGTTCGCGCGACCGATGATCGTGCCGCCGGTCCCGATCCGGTATTCGACCTCCGCGATCGTTCCATCGGGATCCGTGGCGATCGCCGCAAGGCTTATGGCGGACCCGAGCGCGTAGCGTGCGCCATCGCCGGGCGCGGCAATGGACACAGTGGGTCGCTGGTTAGGCGTTCGCACCTCGACCAGCGAAGCCCGCGACGTCGCCGCGAGTCCATGACTGTCGGTGGCGCGGGCGGTGAGCGAGTGCGTTCCGGTCGCAGCACCGGCGAGCGTGACCCGCCATGGCGGGCGGTACGCGGCACCGACGAGGTTCGCGCCATCGAAGAACTCGACTCGAGCGATCACTCCGGTCGTGCTCGCGGCGTCCGCGGTGATCGTCAGGTCGAGCGGGCCGTCGACTTGCGAGCAAGCGGCTGGCTGGGTGACGACGACATTCGGACCTTCGCCGACCGTGACGTATGCAAACGCCGAAGTGCTGGTGGCCCCGCGATCGTCGGTGGCGCGGGCGCTGACGGCGTGCCGGCCTGCGCTCGCATCGAACCAGGTCCAGGACCACGGGGCATTCTGCACCGTCGCGAGGGGCATCGGTCCGTCGAAGAACTCGACGCGGGCGACCGAACCGTCCACGTCGCTCACAGTCGCGCGGAGGTCGATCGGACCGCCGGCGACATGGAAGCTGCCATCCGCCGGGGATGCGAGCGCGACGATCGGTGCCTGGTTGCCGACCACGGCGATGCTTACGGGCGACGAGGTCGCCTTGCCGTTGCGGTTGTCGTAGGCTTTGGCCGTCAGCGCGTAACTTCCCACACCGACGTTGGCCCAGACGACCGAGAAGGGCGATGCGGTCGCGCTGCCGAGGAGGATCGCGCCGTCGCGGTAGAAGTCGACCCGGGAGATCGATCCGTCGCTGTCGCTGGCGGATGCGGTCAGCGTGATGTCGGTGCCCGCGCTGAAGGTCGCCCCGGCCGGAGGCGCCGTGAGGGTCACGCTTGGCGCCTTGTTGGCGGCCTTGGTGGTGGATGCCGGCGTTTCGGTGGGTGAGGGGCTGGCGTCGATTCCGGAGCCCGCGGTCCGCGCTCCGGTTGGGGACGCATCGGCTCCCGCTGGGACGATGGTCAGCGATGCGTCGACCCGCTCGCTCAGGTGACCGAAACGGTCGGTGGCCTGCGCCATGATGCGGTTGATGCCCGATCGAATCGGAAGTCCCGCGCCGAGCAGCGCCCGGCCCGTCAGGGCGTCGATCGATGGCTCCGCGATCGGCACGCCGTTGACGTCGACCGCGAGTTTCATCCCGTCGATATAGCCCGCAGGCATGCCACAGGCACGCCCGTTGCACGAAGCACCCACACCGAGAACGATCTCGACACCGGGATCGTCGGTCGCCGCGCCGTCGGGCGGGCGGCTAAGCGCGAGTGTCGGAAGGATCGAGAACGGCGCCGGGAGTGCCGGCACGCCGGCTTTCGCGGCGTCCAGGATCTCGAACGAGCTTGCGTTGTCGGCGATGCGCAAGGTCACAGTCGGTCCCGTCACCAGGATCGTGTCGGTGGCGCCATCGTGCGCGAGCCGGTCGACCCCGTCGAATCCGAATTCACCCAATCCGATGTCGAGGCCGATGTGACCGTTCCGGTCGAACGCGATGAGCCTGTCCGCACAGGACACGAACAGCCAGCCGATGTGCGGCGCCAGCGTCGAAGCGCCGATCTCGCAACCGATCGGAATCTGCGTGACCGCTGGCGGCTGCATCGGGTCCAGTGCGACCTGGACAAGTTCATTCGCTCCGATGATCCAGAGACGCTCGCCAAGCGAGTCGACGGCAATCGTCCCCCCTCCCGTCCCGAGCACTTGCGGAATCGTCCGCGTCTCGAGCCAGTGCCCATCCTGCGCGTGGTGGGAGAGTTCGCTGCCGGAGAGCAGCCACAGGCTTTGATCGAGCGCAATCCCCACCGCATCGGGCACCGCCTGCAGGGTCGTCCCCGCGAGCAAGGCTCCGTCGGATTTCAAGTGCAGCAGCAGTCTCGAGCGGGTGACAAGCCATGCCGAGCCGTCGTACGGGTCCACGGCAATCTTCGCTCCCGCGCCATAGCCGCCTTCGAGCAGCGAAATGCTGCCCCGGACGACGGCATCCCGGTCGACGTACCGAAGCAACCCGGGCGTAAGCGTCCAGATGCCCCCGTCACCGGTCACCGCAGCCTCGTGCAGCCTTTCGGCGCGTGCGAGCCGCGTGTCGTCCGCAGGCATCGTGGCGACATCGTTCGCAGCCGTCGCGTCCGCGGCAATGAGCGCGCTGCGCATCGCGGCCGCGAGCATGAGTCGAATGACGTAGCGCATCGCGATTCCCCGGCGTTCGGCAGTCACCTGACGCAGGCGAGCGGATTGTCGACGACCTGCTGCAGCGGGGCCGAATCGAGGTAGGCCCCCGGCGCCATCAGCAAGGCGGTCAGCGAGTGGATGCCTACCGGCAATTTCACGTCGAACACCGCCTTGTTGGCGACGATGGGGGCGTAGGCGAGGACGCTCGCGCCGGACATCAGCGCGACGTTGCCTGCCATCGATGCCTCGGTGATCGTGGCGGTCAATGCCACGTTCGCTGGAATTTCCACGTTGGCGTTCGATGTCTCGAGGCCGAGCGCCGCGGGCGGACCCGCGAAACGCACGACGTAGGCACCCTGGCTGCCGCCATTGACCGTCTGGAAAGCTCCGGGCGTGGGCTGGAACTGACCCGTGCCGTTCGTGTAGCCGGTAACGTAGGCCGCGCCGTCCGTGCCGGCCGCCACCCCCGCAGCTGAGCTGGGGGGGATGGGTGTGAACTTGTCGTCGGTGTAGCCGTATCCGGTGCGCAGGAACGTCGAGAAGAGGAGGCCCCCGCCGCTGACCGAGACCTTGGCGACGAATGCCGAGTCCTGGTTGTCCTGCTCCTTGCGGGGAGCCGACGAATCCACCAGGGGAAACGTGTAGGTCTGGGCGAGACCGGTCACGTACGCATGGCCGGCGTCGTCGACGGCGATGCCATAGGCGGCGTCGCCGGGGAACTGCGGAAGGCCGAAGAGGGACTGGCAGTAAGAGGTGCATATCTCGCCACCCAGGAACGACGAATACCGCAGCGTCGTTCCCGTCGCATCGATCTTGGCGACGAACGCATTGCCGAGGCTCGAATTGACGAGCCTGAATCCCGACTTCGTCGGCTGGAATCCATCCAGAGAAGGGAAGTCGGAAGAGTAGGTCTCGCCTGCGACATAGGCGTTGCCTGCCGCATCGACGGCAATCGCATTGATCGCGTCGTCGAGGACTCCTCCGAGATAGGTCGAATAGACGATGCGCGAGCCGCCCGGATCGAGCTTGATGACGAACCCATCCTTCTGGCCCTTGAGGGCGGGCTGGAAGGCGTCGATCGTGGGGAAATCCGCTGCGGTCGTCCATCCGGCGACGTATGCGTTGCCCTGAAGGTCGACGGCAATGCTGTTGGCTTGGTTGCTGCCGTTGCCAGGCAGGAACGTCGCATACCGCGGCGCGGACCCCGTGGCACCGAGCTTGAGCACGAAGCCGGCTTCAGTGAGCGAGGGGGGAAGCATTCGCTGCAGCGCGTCGACGGTTGTGGTGAAGGAGGCGGATGCATTGCCAGTGACCAGCGCGTCGCCGGAAGCGTCCACGGCGATCGACGTGACCGTGGCGCCTGGCACGTACGTCGAATAGACGAGCGCGTTTCCCGCGGGAGCGAGCTTGGCGATGAACGCTCCACCCAGTGTCGTGGCTTGCTGGTACGCGCCGGCGGTGACTGGAAAATCCCCGCCCGACGTCATGCCGGCGACATAGGCGTTCCCGCCGGCATCGACTGCGATGGCGATGCCACGATCGACGCCGGTCGCACCTCCCAGGTATGTGGCGTACACGAGGCCGGTGCCCTGCGGATTCAGCTTGGCGACGAACACGTCGATGTCGTTGCGCTTGCCCAGCGAGCGGTCGTAGGCCGACAGCGTCGGGAAGTCGGGTGATGTCGTGAAGCCGGTGACGTAGGCGTTACCATCGACGTCGACTGCGACGGCCGTACCCCTTTCGGTGAGGGATCCGCCAAGATAGGTCGCATAGGTCACCACGGGGTCGATGACGAGCCTCCGGGAACGGTCGTAGGCGCCGACGCTGATCCCCACCACATCGTCGACGCCGAGGACATAGCGACTGTCGACACGCTCACGTGTGCCGTCGCGCTCCTGATAGGCGAGGGGACGATGCAGCGTCATCGCGCCACGTCCGGTGTCGAGCCGCAGATCGCCATCGTCGACGAGCTCCATTCCGGTGATGCCGCCGACCCGGATTCGGACCTGGGATGGGTCGGCGCCCGGCGCGACGATCAGGTCGTATTCGAGCTGCTGCGCGTTGCCGTAGAACACGGCGTCGATGCCCGCATAGAGGCCGTCGATCGCGACCCGCGCGTACGTCGCGACATCCGTGCGATCTGGACCGCCGGAACGGGTACGCAGGTGGTGGATCCGAGTCGGCCGCGCGTCGAGGCCGCGGATGGAAGTCCGGGCGTCGGCGTCCGGGAAGGCGATGTCGACGACTGTCATCCCGGTTGCGCCGGGCGGGTCGCTGTCCACGCCGGCCTGGACCGGCAGCGCGACCTGCGCCCCTCGCTTCGAAATCGCGGTCATGTATCCGGCGCCTCGGGCGACGTAACGACGCCCGGTGCCGGGCTCTTCCCCGAGTGCCTCGAAGAGCATGGGCAGCCGACCGTAACCGTCGACCAAGCGTTCCCGTTCGGCGCCCGGCGTCGCATCGGCCCGGGCGATGCACGCAATGGCCGCCACCGCGGCTGCGACGAGCATCGATGCGGAGCGTGATTTCAGAGCGGCAAGCGGATCGACCATGGCGGCTCCCCCGATCGGCTGATTCGGAGCCTAGCGAGTTCGCCGGGCGGCGTTCACTGTCAGTTTTGCGTGGTCATCCAAGCGGTCGATTGGCAGCCGCGGCTCGCTGTGCTAATCGCGCGCGACCGACCCGCCGCGCGCGACCCACCCGCGCGCGAACCGCCCCCGCAGCACGCGGCGCCGCTAGAATCGCGGCATGCCCGCCTTGCGCTCGCCTGTCCCGCTGTTCGTCATCGCCACGGCGATCTGGGGCTCGACCTGGCTCGCGATCAAGTTCCAGCTGGGCGTGGTCGCGCCCGAGGTCTCGGTCGCCTACCGGTTCGCGATCGCCGCCGTGCTGCTCGCCGCCTGGTGCATGGCGACCGGGCGCTCGCTGCGCTTCTCGGCGCGCGCGCACGCCTTCATCGCGCTGCAGGGCGTGCTGCTGTTCGGCTTCAACTACATCGCGGTCTACGAAGCCGAGCGTTACGCGACATCGGGCCTGGTCGCGGTCCTGTTCTCGACCATCGTGTTCATGAATCCGATCGGTGCACGCCTGCTGTTCGGCACGCGCTTGACGGCGGCGATGCTGGGCGCGGCGGCACTCGGGGTCTTCGGCGTTGCACTGCTGTTCGTCCCGGAGCTGCTGCAGGCAAGCCACGGCGGCGACGTCGCGCTGGGGATCGTGCTTGGCCTGGGGGGGACGTTGATCGCCACCGGCGGCAACCTCGCGGCCGTGCGCAACCAGCGCGCGGGCATCCCGGTGATGTCGGGTGCGGCTTTGGGGATGGCCTGGGGCGCGGCTGCCGCGGCGCTGGTCGCGCTCGTCCAGGGCGCGCCGTGGACCTTCGACCCGCGCCCGGCGTATGTCCTGTCGGTGACGTACCTGGCGGTGTTCGGCAGCATCGTCGCGTTCGGGGCCTACCTGACGCTGCTGGGAAGCGTCGGGCCGGGTCCCGCGGCCTACGTCGGCATCGCAACCCCGGTCGTCGCGCTGCTCTTGTCGACCCTGCTCGAGGGTTACCGTTGGACCCTGCTCGCCGCGATCGGGGTGGCGATCGCGGTGTTCGCGAACTGGCTGGCGCTCAAGGCATCGCGGCGCGCGACGCAGGCGGCGGCGATGGCGCGATGATCCGCGGCGCCGCGGTGATCGATCGCCATCCCGGTCGGCCGTTGCCAGTCGTCATTGGCCAAGCCGTGCGAGGCAGGCGTGGAAGCGGTCGTCCACCCGCTGCGCGAACCACGCGGTGGTCAGCAGACGAGTGATCTTCGGGCTCGCGAGCCGGATCTGCGGGACGACGGCGCGTGGTGCCAGCCCGCCGCCGGCGCGGTCGGCCAGTGCGTACACGCGCGCGTACAGGCGCGTGCGCTCGAACGCTTCCGACGCTTCGAGTGCCAGGTCGCGGTGGATCGCTTCGTCGGTCATGCCGAGGCGCCGCGCGAGCACGCGCGTGGCAAGCTCGGTGCTGCCGGGTTCGGCGGCGACGCGCGTCCCGTCGTAGCGGACGAGGTCGCCATCCTGCGCCAGCGGGATGCCGGAAAGCCGGGTCACCGCACTCTGGAACGCGGCATTGCGGCTGGCATAGCGCCCGGCGTTGAAATCGGCGAAGCGGTAGAGATGACGATCGTAGGGCGCGCGGTAGTCGAGCAGGTGTGCGGTTCCGAAGTACAGGCCGCCGCGGCGCGTGAACACCTCGTCGCGCACACTCCCGCGCATCGGGTACGGATAGGGCCTGGTCGCGACCTGGGACTCTGCGAACGCGACGCTCACCTGCATCGGGCCGCCGGTGCGCACCGGATTGCTGTCGGCGAAGAACGTCTTGGCAAGCGGAATCCGACCGATGAAGTCGTCGAAGATCTGGCTCAGCTGCCGCTCGGTGTGCACGGCATCGATGCGTTCCGCATAGCTCTTGCCATTCGTCGAGGGCAGGGCGAGCGCCGCGTCGAGGACGATCTTGGGAACGCCGGCGCGCTCGCGCCGCCGCTCGATCTCCTTCCACGCGATCTTCGCGAGCCCCGGGATCGGAGGATCCGCCCGAAAGCCCGACTCCTGTCCGGCGATCGCGATCACCGCGCAGATGTTGTCGGTCGTCGGCGCGATCTCGAGCGACGCGAGTGCGGCGTAGATGTCGGTCGCCCAGCCCTTGCGGTCGGCAACGCCGTCGGGCAGCGCCCGCTCGACCCGGGCGCGTCCCTCGGTCGCGCTGATCACCGGGCTCGCGGGCCCGGGGGGCCAGGGCGCCGTCGCGCAGCCGGCGAGTGCTGCGACCAGGCCGATCGCGGCGAGCCTGGGCAGCCGCCCGAGTGCGGTCAGTCGCCTTCCTTGGGGATGACGTCGAGGTTGTCGATGAGGCGCGTCGACCCGATCGTCGCGGCGCCGAGCACGATCAGCAGGTTCGGGTGATCGTAGCCTTCCGGATGCGGGATGCGCAGCGCGAGGCCGTGGCGGACTGCGACGTAGTCGACCTTCCAGCCGTTGCGGGCGAGCTCGGCGCGCCCCTCCGCCTCGAGGTTGGCGTAATCGGTGCGCCCGCCGGCGATCGCGTCGCAGATCTTGCGCAGCATCCGGTACAGCCGTGGCGCCTCGGCGCGCTCGGTCGGCGTCAGGTAGTTGTTGCGCGACGCCAGCGCGAGCCCGTCGTCGGCGCGCACCGTCTCGCTCGCGACGACCTGGATCGGCAGGTTGAACTGTTGCACCATGCCGCGGACGATCTTCAACTGCTGCCGGTCCTTCTTGCCGAAAATCGCCACGTCGGGCTGGACCAGGTTGAAGAGCTTCAGCACGACCGTGCACACGCCGTCGAAGAATCCCGGCCGGAATGCGCCTTCGAGCTCCTCTGCGAGCGGCGGCGGCTGCACGCGGTACACCTGCGGCTGCGGGTACATGTCCTGCTCGTGCGGCACGAACAGGACGTCGACGCCGACCTTGCGTATTCCGGTGCAGTCCGCGTCGATGGTCCGCGGATAGCGGTCGAAATCCTCGTTGGGACCGAACTGCAGGCGGTTGACGAAGATGCTGGCGACGACGCAGTCGGCATGCTGTCGTGCGACTCGCATCAGCGACAGGTGGCCGTCGTGCAGGTTGCCCATCGTCGGGACGAAGGCGACGCGCCCGGCATCGCGCAGCCGCTTGCGCAGCTCCTCGGCGGACTCGATGACATCCATGTGTTTCTCCGCTGCGGCCGCGTTGCCGCTTCAGAAGCAGTGCTGCGGCCCCGGGAACGATCCATCGCGGACCGCGCCGACATAACCGGCCAGCGCCGCAGCGACGCTGTCGGCGCCTGCCATGAAATCGCGCACGAAGCGCGCCGGCTTGCCCGGCGTGATCCCGAGCGCGTCGTAGATTACCAGCACCTGCCCGGCGCACTCGGGTCCGGCGCCGATGCCGATCAGCGGCACGCCCGCCGCGGAGTTGAGCCGCGGCGTCAGCAGCCGCGGCACGCACTCGACGACGATCAGCCCGCAGCCGGCTTCGCCCAGCGCGCGGGCATCCGCGATCACCGCGTCGGCCGAGGCATCGGACTTGCCTTGCACCCGGTAGCCGCCGAACGCGTGCACCGACTGCGGAGTGAGCCCGATGTGGCCGCAGACGGGAACGCTGCGGCGCACCAGGAATTCGATCGTCGGCGCGAGCCACGCGCCTCCCTCGAGCTTCACCATCTGGGCGCCTGCCTGCAGCGCTTCGACCGATGCCGCGTAGGCAGCTTCGGGACTCGCCTGGTAGGAGCCGAAAGGCATGTCGGCGATGATCAGCGCGCGCTGGCTGCCGCGGGCGACGCAGCGCGTGTGATAGACGATGTCGGCGAGCGTGACCGGCAGCGTCGACGCGTGGCCCTGGATCACGTTGCCGAGCGAATCGCCGACCAGCAGCGTATCGACGCCGGCAGCGTCGCACTGCGCCGCGAAGCTCGCGTCGTAGCAGGTCAGCATCGCGATGCGCTTGCCCTCGTGCGCCATCGCCTGCAGCGCAGGAACGGTCACGCGCGCCGGGCGCGCCGCGGGATCGGCGTAGCCCGCGGGCTGGCTGCCGGGGGCGGGATCGGCAGGGCCCGGCGGCTTCGCTCCGGCGACGGGATTGGAATGGCCCGGCGGCTTCGCGCCGGGCGTGTGGTCAGGAGGCGCCAAGGTTGAAGAACTCCCGTTGTCCGCGCATGTCGGCGATGCGCCGCAGCAGCAGGTCGAGGTGGGCCGCGTCGTCGACGAAATTCAGCCGCTCGCTGTTGACGATCAGCAGCGGGGCGTCTTCGTAGCGGTAGAAGAAACGCGTGTAGGCGTCGGCCAGGCGCGCCAGGTAATCGGCGGGAATCGCCCGCTCGAAGTCCACGCCACGCCGGTGCACGCGGTCGACCAGCGTGTCCACCGGGGCCTGCAGGTAGACGACGAGGTCGGGCGTCGGCGTCTGCGGCTTCAGATGCGCGTACACCTTGTCGTAGAGCGCGTATTCGTCATCGGACAGGTTCATCCGCGCGAACAGTGGATCCTTGTCGAGCAGGAAATCCGCGATCGTCGGCCGCCGGAACAGGTCGAGCTGCGCGAGCCCGCGCAACTGATCGACGCGCTGGAACAGGAACGTCAGCTGGGTGGGCAGCGCGAAGCGCTTCATGTCGTCGTAGAAGCGCGAGAGGAACGGATTGTCTTCGGGCTGCTCGAGCAGGGTGTCGGCGTGCAGCCGCTGCGCGAGCTCGCGCGCGAGGCTCGTCTTGCCGGCGCCGATCGGCCCTTCGATTACTACGTAGCGGCAAGCGGCGAGTTCCATCGCGTTCAGCGTCCGGACTTGAGATGCGGAAAGGCAGTTCGCGTGCGCGCGATGCGCTGATCCCGCACCCCCGCGAGGAATCGACGGGCCAATCCACGCCCGGGAATCGTCACCGCCGGCGCGATGTCCGCCAACGGTCGCAACACGAACGCGCGCTCGTGCATGCGCGGATGCGGCAGCGTGAGCATCGGCAGCCGCGCGCGACGGCCGTCGTATAGTAGCAAATCGAGATCGAGGGTTCGTGCGGAGTTTCGCGGCGTCGAAGCGTCGCGCCGCCGGCCTGCGGCCCGTTCGATCGCATGCAGGCGCTCGAGCAGTGCGCGCGGCGCGAGCGTCGTGTCGATGGCTGCGACGGCGTTGACGTAGTCGGGTTGCGGGATGCCGCCGACGGGGGCGCTGGCGTAGCTCGGCGATCGCGCCACGACCCGCACGCCGCGCAGGCCCGCGATGCGCCAGAGCGCGCGCGCGAGCTGGCGCCGCGGATGCGCGAGGTTGCTGCCGAGCCCGATGTACGCGCGCGCCACCACCTGCGCCGTGCGTCCTATGCGCCGCCTTCGGGCGCGGGGCTCGCGTCGCTGCCGGGCTCGGCATCGCGCTTGCGGCCGCGGCCCCGCGGGCGCCGGCGCTTCTTCGGCGCTTCGTCCGGGCGGAGCATCGACTCGCGCTCGGCTTCGCTCGCCTCCTGGAAGCGCGTCCACCACTCGACCAGCGGCTGCGGGGCCTCGCCGCTTTCGCCGCGCAGCGCCAGGAAATCGTAGGCGGCGCGAAAGCGCGGGTGCTCGAGCAGCCGTGCGGGCCGCGACCCGGCGCGCTGCTCGAAGCGTGGCTGCAACGACCAGATCTCCTTGATCGTCGCCTCGAACCGGCGCGGAATCGCAATGCGCTCAGCCTGCGCGGAGAGCACCTTGTCCATCGCGTCGAACAGTGCCGGAAGCGGCCGCTCGCCGCGCTCCTTCGCCGCGTTCCACGTGGCGAGCACCTCGTGCCACAGCAGCGTCGCGAACAGGAAGGCCGGCGACACGCCCTTGCCCTCGCGCACGCGAGCGTCGGTTCCGGCGAGCGCAGCGTCGATGAATTTCTGGCCGAAAGGCTGTTCGAGGATGACGTCGAGCAGCGGCAGCAGGCCGTGCGACAGGCCGTGCGCGCGCAGGCTCCTCAGTGTCTCGAGCGCATGGCCCGACAGCAGCAGCTTCTGCATTTCGTCGAACAGGCGCGCCGGAGGGACGTTCGACATCAGCGAGGCCAGGCGCGGGATCGGCTCCCCGGTGCGGGTCTCGATCGACAGCGAGAGCTTGGTGGCCAGGCGCACCGCGCGCAGCATGCGCACCGGGTCCTCGCGAAACCGCGTCACCGGCGGTCCGATCAGCTTCAGCCGGCGCGCGCGGATGTCGACGAAGCCGCCGACGTAATCCCAGATCGACTCGGTCGCGGGATCGAAATAGAGCGCGTTGATCGTGAAATCGCGCCGTGCCGCGTCCTCGGCCTGCGAGCCGTAGACGTTGTCGGACAGCAGCCGCCCGTGCTCGTCCGTTGCATCGCCGCCGGTCTGCGCAGCGCGAAAGGTCGAGACCTCGATCACGTCGTTGCCGACGTGGACGTGCACGAGCCTGAAGCGCCTGCCGATGATGAACGCCCGGCGGAACAGCGGCTTGACCTGCTCCGGCGTCGCGTCGGTCGCGAGGTCGAAATCCTTGGGTTCGATGTCGAGCAGCAGGTCGCGGACCGCGCCGCCGACGATGAAGGCCTTGAAGCCGGCTTCCTGGAGCTTGCGCGTGACGTTTTGCGCGGCGCTCGAGAGCTGGTTGCGTCGTACCGGATGGTGGTCGGGTCCGTAGACGCGCGGGCCGTGCGCACGCCGGCCGGGGAGCAGGCGGGCGAGCAGTCGGCGGATCATTGAAGGGGGAGGGAGCGGGCGACGCGGGCGGCCCGCCTGCGGGCAGCGTCGGCGGACGGCGGATCGGCGCGGATTCTAGCAGAGTGGCCGGGCGGGGACCGCGACGCGGTCCGCGCTACGGTCCCAGGCACGGTCCCCGACACGGTCCACGACGCTAAGGCAAGTGACGCGCGTCGGCGGTGCGCCATGCGCCCGGAGCGAGGCCCTCGAGGGTCCAGGGCCCGACCGACCACCGGATCAGGCGCAGCGTCGGGAGCCCGACAGCTGCCGTCATGCGCCGGACCTGCCGGTTCCTTCCTTCGGCGATGGTCAACGTGAGCCAGGCGGTGGGAATGGCCAGGCGCACGCGTATCGGTGGCGTGCGTGGCCAGAGCCCGGCGGGCTCGACGCCGGCCTGCACCTGCGCGGGGTGGGTCCTGATGCCTCCGACGTCGACACCCTTTCGCAGCGTCTCGAGCTGCTGCCGGGTCGGCGTGCCCTCGACCTGGACCCAGTAGGTCTTCGGCAGCTTGAATCGCGGATCGGCGATGCGCGCCTGCAGCGCGCCGTCGTCGGTCAGGACCACCAGGCCTTCGCTGTCCGCGTCGAGGCGGCCGGCGGGATAGACGCCGGGCACGGCGACGAAATCCTTGAGCGTGCGGCGGGTGCCGTCGCCGCTGAACTGGCAGAGCACTCCGTAGGGCTTGTTGAGCAGGACGACCACGGGCGGGGTGGATGCGCGGATAATCAAGGGTTTCGCGGCGCAACGTCCGTGCACCGTGCCGGGTGCCGCTGCCGATGTGTTCCCAGGAGACGCAATGTACCAACACGTGAATGTGCCGGCCGGCGGCGCCAGGATCACCGTCAAGCCGGACTTCAGCCTCGCCGTGCCCGACAACCCGATCATTCCGTACATCGAGGGGGATGGCACCGGTCTGGACATCACCCCGGTGATGATCAAGGTCGTCGACGCCGCGGTCGCCAAGGCTTACGGCGGCAAGCGAAAGATCCACTGGATGGAGATCTACGCCGGCGAGAAGTCGACCAAGATCTACGGCCCCGACGTGTGGCTGCCCGACGAGACGCTGTCGATCCTGAAAGAGTACGTCGTGTCGATCAAGGGTCCGCTGACGACCCCGGTCGGCGGCGGCATCCGCTCGCTCAACGTCGCGCTGCGCCAGCAGCTCGACCTCTACGTCTGCCTGCGCCCGGTACGCTGGTTCAAGGGGGTTCCCTCGCCGGTCAAGGAGCCCGACAAGATCGACATGGTCATCTTCCGCGAGAACGCCGAGGACATCTACGCCGGCATCGAGTGGCCGGCCGAATCGGAAGGGGCGAAGAAGGTCATCGACTTCCTGATCAAGGAGATGGGCGTCAGGAAGATCCGCTTCCCGGCGACGTCGGGCATCGGCATCAAGCCGGTGTCGCGCGAAGGCACCGAGCGGCTGGTGCGCAAGGCGATCCAGTACACGATCGACAACGACCGGCGCTCGATGACGCTGGTGCACAAGGGCAACATCCAGAAGTTCACCGAAGGCGCGTTCCGCGACTGGGGCTATGCGCTGGCGCAGCGCGAATTCGGGGCCAAGGAGGTCGATGGAGGTCCGTGGTGCTCGTTCAAGAACCCCAGGACCGGCCGCGAGATCATCGTCAAGGACGTGATCACCGACGCGTTCCTGCAGCAGATCCTGCTGCGGCCGGCCGAGTACGACGTGATCGCGACGCTGAACCTCAACGGCGACTACATCTCCGACGCGCTGGCGGCGCAGGTCGGGGGCATCGGCATCGCACCGGGCGCCAACATGTCGGATTCGGTCGCGCTGTTCGAGGCCACCCACGGCACGGCTCCGAAGTACGCCGGCAAGGACTACGTCAACCCGGGCTCCGAGATCCTGTCCGCCGAGATGATGCTGGTGCACATGGGCTGGCGCGAGGCCGCGGCGCTGATCACGTCGAGCCTCGAGAAGGCGATCGCCGACAAGGTCGTCACCTACGACTTCGCGCGGCTGATGCAGGGCGCCACCCAGGTTTCATGCTCGGGTTTCGGCAAGGCGATGATCGAGCGGATGTGACCGCGTCCCGGGTCCGGCGGGCACGCCTGCCCGTGGCCGCCGAATCCGTTTCGACCCGAATCCGCGCCGGCGCGGCCGCCGGACCGGGCCCGATCGCCGGTTTTGTTCAGATTCCGGCAGGTTTGCGCCCGAATGTGGTGCCCGGGGCCGGTTGCGGCCGGGCGGGTCGCCGCCGAAGGCTCGCCAATCCCGGTCCCCGCGCCGCCCGTCGCCCGTTTTCCCCGAGGAACCGAGCGGTTCGATGCGCATTCCGCCTGACGGACCTCGCGCCTGCGCCCGTCCATCGGTCGTCCCCTTGAAAAATGTGTTGCAATCGTCAAACATGATCCCCAACTGGGTACGACGGCGCGCGATGTCGAATCAGGAACAGCACGGCAGCGTGCTCGAGGTCGAACAGACCCGGGTGAAGCCGCCGCCGCTCTACAAGGTGGTCCTGCTGAACGACGACTACACGCCGATGGACTTTGTCGTCGTCGTGCTCCAAACTGTGTTCAGCATGAGCCGTGAGAAGGCGACGCTGGTGATGCTCCAGGTCCATCGCGAAGGTATGGGCGTATGCGGCACCTATACGCGCGAGGTGGCCGCGACCAAGGTCGAGCAGGTGATCAATCTCGCGCGCAAGCACCAGCATCCTCTGCAGTGCACGATGGAGGAGACTTGAGCGTTAATGGATCGGGCGGCCCGTTCGGGACCGCCGGCCGTGCCGGAAGCGGTTTCCGGCGGGGCGTCGATGTCGAGGAAGCAAGATGATTGCCCAGGAACTCGAAGTCTCTCTCCACATGGCTTTTGTCGAGGCACGGCAGAAGCAGCATGAGTTCATCACCGTCGAGCACCTGCTGCTCGCGATGCTGGACAACCCGTCGGCGGCCGAGGTCCTTAAAGCCTGCGGCGTCGATCTCGAGGAGCTGCGCGGGGTCCTGACCGATTTCATCAACGAGCACACGCCGCGCCTCGCGCCGCACTCGGACGCGGACACCCAGCCGACCCAGGGTTTCCAGCGCGTGATCCAGCGCGCGATCCTGCACGTGCAGTCGTCGGGCAAGAAGGAGGTCACCGGCGCCAACGTGCTGGTCGCAGTGTTCGGCGAAAAGGAATCGCACGCCGTCTACTTCCTGAACCAGCGCGGCGTGACGCGCCTCGATGTCGTCAACTACATCGCCCACGGCATCACCAAGACGCCCCAGCAGAAGCAGGAGAAGGCCTCCGAATCCAAGGAGGAGGCCGAGGGCGGCAGCGAGTCGCAGGGTGCGCTCGATGCCTACACGGTCCACCTCAACGCGATGGCGCGCAACGGCAAGATCGATCCGCTGATCGGGCGCGCGCACGAGCTCGAGCGGGTGATCCAGGTGCTGTGCCGCAGGCGCAAGAACAATCCGCTGCTGGTCGGCGAGGCCGGCGTGGGCAAGACGGCAATCGCCGAGGGGCTCGCGCGCCGCATCAACGAAGGCGACGTGCCCGAACTGCTCAGGGAATACCAGGTGTATTCGCTGGACATGGGCGCGCTGCTCGCCGGCACCAAGTACCGCGGCGATTTCGAGCAGCGCCTGAAGGCGGTGCTGAAGCAGCTCGCCGAGAACCCGAAATCGATTCTGTTCATCGACGAGATCCATACGATCATCGGCGCCGGCGCCGCATCGGGCGGCACGCTCGACGCGTCGAACCTGCTCAAGCCCGCGCTGTCGACCGGCGCGCTGAAGTGCATCGGCGCGACGACCTACGGCGAGTACCGGCAGATCTTCGAGAAGGATCACGCGCTGTCGCGGCGTTTCCAGAAGGTCGACGTGCCCGAGCCGTCGATCGCGGAGACGGTCGAGATCCTCAAGGGCTTGAAGACCCGCTTCGAGCAGCACCACGGCGTCAAGTACGCGCCGGCGGCGCTGACGTCGGCGGCCGAGCTCGCCGCGCGGTTCATCAACGACCGCCACCTTCCCGACAAGGCGATCGATGTCATCGATGAAGCGGGCGCCGCGCAGAAGATCCTGCCCAAGTCGAGGCAGAAGAAGGTGATCGGCAAGACCGAGGTCGAGGAGATCGTCGCGAAGATCGCGCGCATACCGGCGAAGAGCGTCTCCTCCGACGACCGCAACGCCCTGAAGACCCTCGACCGCGACCTGAAGAACGTCGTGTTCGGCCAGGACCGCGCGATCGAGGCACTGGTGTCGGCGATCCGCATGGCACGTTCGGGCCTCGGCAATCCGCACAAGCCGATCGGCAACTTCCTGTTCAGCGGCCCGACGGGCGTGGGCAAGACCGAGGTCGCGCGACAGCTCGCCTTCTGCCTCGGGACCGAGCTGCTTCGCTTCGACATGTCCGAGTACATGGAGCGTCACGCCGTTTCACGCCTGATCGGCGCGCCGCCGGGCTACGTCGGCTTCGACCAGGGTGGCCAGCTGACCGAGAGCATCACCAAGCATCCGTACAGCGTGCTTCTGCTCGACGAGATCGAGAAAGCGCATCCGGACATCTTCAACATCCTGCTGCAGGTGATGGATCACGGCACGCTGACCGACAACAACGGGCGCAAGGCCGATTTCCGCAACGTCATCATCATCATGACGACCAACGCCGGCGCGGGTGACCTTGCACGGCACACGATGGGATTCGCGACCGAGAAGCAGACGGGCGACGAGATGGCCGAGATCAAGCGGCTGTTCACGCCCGAGTTCCGCAACCGGCTCGACGCGACGATCTCGTTCGGCGCCCTCGGTCACGACATCATCCTGCGCGTGGTCGACAAGTTCCTGCTCGAGCTCGAGGCCCAGCTGCACGAGAAGAAGGTCGAGGCGTCGTTCACGCCGAAGCTGCGCGAATTCCTCGCCCGCAAGGGCTTCGATCCGCAGATGGGCGCGCGGCCGATGGCGCGGCTCATCCAGGACACGATCCGCAAGGCGCTGGCCGACGAGCTCCTGTTCGGCCGCCTGACCGGGGGCGGCAAGGTGACGATCGACGTCGGCGACGACGACGTCGTCAAGCTCGCCTTCGAGGAAACTCCCGAGGCCGAGGTCGCCTAGGCTGGGCCTCGACCGGCCGCCTCGCCGCGGCCGTCCGCGCGGGCGCTCGCTCGCGCTAGAATGCGCGCCAAGCAGGGCCCACTCCCGGCGCATTCCGCCGGCCGAGTGACGCATCGAGCGAGAGGGAGGCCGCGCGGACCGCGCGACCACGGCAGGTACATGGTTTCCGCTGGCGCCGCATGGCGGCGGGTGGAAAGGGCTTGCGCTTCACGATGAATCGCAACGCGCTGATGGTGGCGACGGCCACGCGCTGGTATGGGACCGCGCGCATGCCGCGGTCGCTCGCGAAGGCCGGGTTCGAGGTGTCGCTGCTCGCGCCGCGGGGGGCAATGGCCTTCACGTCGCGATTCATCGCCCGGGGCATCGCCGCGCACGACAGCGCGACGCCGATGCAATGGCTGCTCGCGGTCGCGGGGGCGGTCCGCGAGGTTGAGCCCACACTCGTCGTGCCCTGCGACGAGGTGGCGCTGCGGCTGCTGTTCGAGTTCGTGCGCAATCCGCCGCCGGCGTTCCGCGGCAGCGCCGGATCGGCGCTCCGCGAGCTCGTGCGGCGGTCCCTCGGCGATCCCGAGCACTACGAGACCAGCGTCGACAAGTCCGCGCTTCCCGCAGCGGCCCAGGCGCTGGGCGTTCCGGTCCCGCCCTTCGCGGTTGCGCGCAGCATTGCGGAAGCCGCGGCACATGCGGAGCGCCTGGGCTTCCCGGTGATCGTGAAGCGACGGTTCGGATTCGCCAGCCAGGGTGTCGCCGTCGTACACCGCCCCGACGAGCTCCCTGACGCGGCGCGATCGCTGCTGCAGCCGATGCAGATCGATCTGGGAATGCCGGTCGAGCCCCGCCTGCTCGTCCAGTCGTTCATCGACGGCCGCACCTGCTCGCAGACGATGGTAGCCTGGGAAGGTACGTGCCTCGCCGGGTTTGCGCGCGAGCGTGAGGTCACGTTTGCCCAGGGCAAGGGGGCGACCGCCGTGGTGCGGCTGCGCCGCAACGCCTCCATTCGCGAGTCCACCGAGCGGCTGTGCCGGGGATTCGGGATCAGCGGTTTCCTCTCGGTCGAGTTCATCGCCCCTGTGGCGGGAGGACCGCCGTTGCTGCTGGAAATCAACCGGCGCCTGGAGACCATGACGCATCTCGACGAATTCGCAGGGGTCGACATGTGCGGCGCGCTGTATGCGCGGCTCGCCGGCGTTCCGAATGCATCGCCACAGGATATGTCGGCGGCGGACCCCGGTATCATCGCCACCTTTCCGCGGGAGTGGCTGCGCGACCCCGACAGCAGGTGGCTGCGCGATCACCCCTGCGATGTCCCGTGGGACGACCCCGCACTCATCGAGGCGCTGGTCGCCTTGCGCAACGAATGACGGCGATGGCCAACGACAACTCGATCCTGCTGGTCTCGACTGCCGCAAGCTGGTACGCCCCGGCACGCGCGCCGCGCGCGTTCGCCAAGGCCGGGTTCGACGTCACGCTGCTCACGCCGCGCAATGCGCTGGCCGAGCACACCCGCCACCTGTCGCGGATCGCCTACCTGCCGACGATGGTGACATCGCTGCATTGGGTCCACGCGTTCGCGGGGATCGTCAAGGCGGTGGCGCCGGCGCACGTGATCCCCTGCGACGAGATGTCGTTTCGCCTGCTGTCGCTGCTCGTGGTCTCGCCACCGCCCGACCTGCGGCCGGAGCTGCAGGCGGAGCTCGCCGATCTGGTTCGAAGGTCGCTCGGTGACCCGGCGCACTACCGCGAAAGCGCGGACCGGACGCGGGTGCCGGCGGCGGCGGAGCGCGCGGGTTTGCGAGTTCCCCCGTACGTCGTCGCGGCCACGATCGACGATGCGGAGCGCTTCGCCGCGGTGCATGGCTATCCGCTGGCCGTCAGGCGCGCGCATTCGGGCGCGGGCGACGGGACGCGGATCGTCGCGAACCAGGGGGCCCTCGTGTCCGCGATCACGGCGCTCGCAGCTGCCGACCCCGGCGACCTCGAGCCCGACGTCGCGCGCCGTGTCATCGTCCAGAAGGTCATCAGCGGCAAGACCTGCTACCAGAACGCCGTGGCCTGGCAGGGTCGCATGCTCGCCGAATACGCCGGCGATCGCCTGCAACCGGCACGCGCGGATGCGACGGCACCCGGCACCGTGCTTCATTTTCACGACGCGCTGGACCTGGGCGAATGCGCGCGCCGTCTGGCCGCGGCGTTCGGGATCAGCGGCCTGTTCACCTGCGAGTACGTGATCGATGAAGCGACCGGGGACGCGTATCTGGTCGAGGTCACCCGGAGGATCGGCCCGGCGGCCCACTACGGCGCGGTGCTCGGCGTGGATCTGTGCGCCGCGCTGCGCGCGGCGGCGCGGGGAGAGCCGGCGCCGGGGCGCAGCGCGCTGGAGCCGGGCCAGCAGCGCACGCTGGTCGTGTTCCCGGGCGAGTGGCTGCGCGATCCGGCGAGCCAGTGGCTGCGCAGGCATCCCGTCGACGTGCCGTGGGATGATCCGCAGCTGCTCGAGGCGATGCTGGCATTGCGGCACCAGGCCTCGCGAGGCTGATCTTCGGGTGGCGCCCCCGCCTTGCCGGCGGGCGCGGAATTCATTTCCAATTTTTCTCCGTCCGCGCGCCTGCGGTCATGGGCGCGGCGTCTGTCCTAATTCCCATCGATTCATCGGGTTGTAAAAATCGTCCAGCGGGGCCTCGCGCCAGCCGTGGATGGGGAGGCGCATCGCAGCAGCGATTTGTCGACCACATGGTCATTGCGTTTCCGCATCGTGGAAATGATTTCTAATTGTTTGATTTATTGCGGAAAATATCATAGTGCAATGCAGTAAAACCCCTTGTGACACCGGCGGGGCTCTGCTAACTTGAAGCCATGTCACGTCGAGCCGCGGAAGGATCACGCCGCGGCAAGCGTGCGAAGGGCAAGGGGCAACCCATCCATGCCCGCAGGCCGGTCGGGCGATCCTCGCCGGTCCCTGTAGCGAAAGGCGCAGGCGAGGTCCCGCGTCGATCGCGTGACGGGCGTCCGCAGGCTGCGGACGTCACTGACCAATCCGCCGGCGTGATGTCGCCGGCACGGCATCGATGGGAGCAGTCAATGAACTACGACCTGGAATCGGCACGACTGAAGAAGGACTGGGCGGAGAATCCGCGCTGGAAGGGCATCGAGCGCAGCTACACCGCGGAGGACGTCGTCCGCCTGCGCGGGTCCGTGCACATCGAGCACACGCTGGCCCGGCGCGGCGCCGAGAAGCTGTGGAAGCTCCTGCACGACGAGCCCTACGTCCATACGCTCGGAGCGCTGACCGGCAATCAGGCGATGCAGCAGGTGAAGGCCGGCCTGAAGGCGATCTACCTGTCGGGCTGGCAGGTCGCGGCCGACGCCAACGGTGCCGGCGAGATGTATCCGGACCAGTCGCTCTATCCGGCCAACTCGGTGCCGCAGGTCGTGCGCAGGATCAACAACACCTTCATCCGCGCCGACCAGATCGCGCACGCAGAAGGCAGGAGCGACGTCGACTATTTCGCGCCGATCGTCGCCGACGCCGAGGCGGGCTTCGGCGGGGTGTTGAACGCCTTCGAACTGATGAAAGGGATGATCGAGGCGGGCGCCGCAGGCGTCCATTTCGAGGATCAGCTCGCGTCGGTCAAAAAATGCGGCCACATGGGCGGCAAGGTCCTGGTGCCCACCCGCGAGGCGGTCGAGAAGCTGGTCGCGGCGCGGCTCGCCGCAGACTGCATGGGCGTTCCGACGATCCTGCTCGCCCGCACCGACGCCGAAGCTGCGGATCTGCTGACCTCCGACGTCGACGAGACCGACAAGCCGTTCTGCACCGGGGAGCGCACGAGCGAAGGCTTCTATCGGACGCGCAATGGACTCGAGCAGGCGGTGGCGCGGGGTCTCGCCTACGCGGCGGTGGCCGACCTGATCTGGTGTGAAACGGGCAAGCCCGATCTCGCATTCGCCAAGGCCTTCGCCGAGGCGATCCAGGCCAAGTACCCTGGCAAGATGCTGGCGTACAACTGCTCGCCGTCCTTCAACTGGAAGAAGAACCTCGACGACGCGACGATCGCGAAGTTCCAGCGGGAGCTCGGTGCGATGGGCTACAAGTTCCAGTTCATCACGCTCGCCGGCTTCCACAGCCTCAACTATTCGATGTTCAACCTTGCGCACGGCTACGCGCGCAACGGCATGAGCGCCTTCGTCGAGATGCAGGAGGCGGAATTCGCCGCGGCGGACAAGGGCTTCACGGCAGTCAAGCACCAGCGCGAGGTCGGTACCGGCTACTTCGACGCGGTGACGACGACGGTGCAGGGGTCGCAATCGTCGACGACGGCGCTGAAGCATTCGACCGAGGACGAGCAGTTCTTCGACGAAGCGAAGAAGAAGCTGCAGGTCGCCAACGGCTGACGTCCGGCGTTGTCCACGTGGAAAGCGGCGGCCTTCGGGGCCGCCGCCTTCCGTTCATGGACCTGGACGCAAGAACCGCAAAGACCGCTAAAACAGGGACGCACCACGTTTTAAAACGTGGTGCGTCCCTGTTTTTGTCGAAAACGTGGTGCGCCCCGGTCCTTGAAAACCGGGTCTGTCCCGGATTTCAGTGCGCTTCGCTACACTGCGTCGGATGACCGCGGCCAATGCCGAACAGGCGGCAATCCGGGTGTTCTACGCCTTGGTGCTGCCGCCGCAGCTGCGTCCGGCGATCGGCGAAATCGCGCGCGCCACGGCGCGACGCATGCACGGACGCCCGGTTCCGGCGGAGAACCTGCACCTGACGCTGGCGTTCATCGGGGACATCGCGAACTCGCAGCTGCCGATGCTGATCGACGTCGGGGCGATGCAGCATGGCGAGGCCACGACGCTGGTGCTCGACCGCCTGGGCGGCTTCAAGCGCGCCGGCGTGGCCTGGCTCGGGTCGTCGCATCCGCCAGTGGAGCTGGGACGGTTTGCGGCAGCGCTCGCCCGTGCCGTCGTCGCAGCCGGCGTCCCCTGCGACGAGCGGCCGTTTCACCCGCATCTGACGATCGCCCGCCGTTGCCGGGGTTCACCCGACGAGCAGCCGATCGGCCCGCATTCGTGGGCGATCGACGGGTTCGCGCTGCTTCAGTCCGAGACCGGTCGCGAGGGGGCCCGCTATCGCACGCTCTCGAAGTGGCCGCTCACTACCAAGCCCGAGCACCCAGGGAGCTAGACCTGTCCCTTGGCCACCGGCCGCTGGGGATCCGAACTCCACTCGCTCCACGATCCGGGATACAGGCGCGTCAGCGGGTAGCCCGCGACCGTCATCGCCAGTACGTTGTGGCATGCGCTGACACCCGAGCCGCAGTAGTGGACGAGGTCCTCGGCGGAGCGGCCATGCAGCATGCCCTCGAAATCGGCGCGCAGTTCCTGCGGGCTGCGGAAGCTGCCGTCGGCGGCGACGTTGCGGGTGTAGGGACGGTTGAGCGCGCCGGGGATGTGGCCGGCGACGCGGTCGAGCGGCTCGACGTCGCCGCGATAGCGCTCGGCAGCACGCGCGTCCAGCAGCACCAGCGAGCGGCGCGAGAGGCTCGCGGCGATGCCGCTGGCGCTGACCGTCGGCAGGACGTTGCGCGGCGTGAACCGTGTCGCCTGCGGGCGTCCGGGCTCGGTCGAGGCCGGATGGCCGTCGCGCAGCCATTTGGCGTAGCCACCGTCGAGAACCGCCACCGCCTCGTGGCCGAGCCAGCGCAGCATCCACCACAGCCTCGACGCATAGGCGCCCTGGTCCTGGTCGTAGGCGACGACCTGCTTGGTGGCGTCGATGCCGAGGCGGCCGAACACCGCCGCGGTGAACTCCGGCGTCGGCAGCGGGTGGCGGCCGTTGCGTCCAGTCATCGGCGCGGAAAGGTCCGAGTCGAGGTGCGCGAAGACGGCGCCGGGGATGTGCCCCTGTTCGTACTGCTCGATCCCGAAGCGCTCGGGGCGCATCAGGTCGTGACGCAGGTCGACGATCACCCACGCCGGGTCGCCGATGTGGCGCGCGAGGTCTTCGGCGCCGATCAGCGCCGCATGACGGCGGGTGTCCCCGGTCCCCTGCACGGCGGCTACCGCGCGCGCGGGCGGAGCATGGCGGGTGAAGCGTGGCATCTGCGAAACCTCAGAGACCGACGAGATGGGCTTCCATCTCGCGGCGGTAGAACTCGTGGAAATGCTGCATCCCGTCTTCCATCGGCGACTGGTATGGCCCGACCTCGCTGCGGCCCTGCGCATACAGCGCCTTGCGACCGGCGTCCATGCGCTCGGCGATTTCATCGTCTTCCCTCGCGGTCTCCTGATACGCCGCCTGCTCGGCTGCGACGAACTCCGGCTCGAACAGCGCGATGTCCTCCGGATAATAGAACTCGACGACGTTGAGGGTGCGGTCCACCGCCTGCGGGATCAGCGTGCTGATCACCAGGACGTGGGGGTACCACTCGACCATGATGTTCGGGTAATAGGTGAGCCACACCGCGCCATGCGGCGGCTCCTCGCCGCGGTAGTAGTCGAGCACCGCCTTGTGCCAGCGCCGGTACGTCGGCGTGCCGGGCTTCGCGAGGCCGCCGTTGATGCCGACGAACTGGACCGAGGCCCACTCGGCGAACTCCCAGCGCAGGTCGTTGCAGGTGACGAAATGGCCGAGCCCGGGATGGAACGGCTCGACGTGATAGTCCTCGAGGTAGACCTCGATGAACGTCTTCCAGTTGTAGTTGCACTGGTGCAGGTCGACGTGATTCAGCACATAGCCCGAGAAATCGAGGTCCTGCAGCGTGAGGCCCGCGAGATCGCGCGCGACGTCGCGCGCGCCGTCGAACAGCAGGCCTTTCCAGTTGGACAGCGGCGAGCGGCCGAGCCTGACGCAGGGCTGGGGCTCGAAATGCGGCGCGCCCAGCAGCTGGCCGCCGAGGTCGTAGGTCCAGCGATGGATCGGGCACACGATGCTCCGGGCATTGCCCTTGCCTGTCAGCATGATCGCCTGACGGTGGCGGCAGATGTTCGACAGCAACTCGATGCCTTGCGGGGCGTGCACCAGCGCCTGCGCGTTGTCGCGCGCCGCCAGCACCTGGTAGTCGCCGACCTCGGGCACCATCAGCTCGTGGCCGACATAGCCGGGGCCGTGCGCGAGCAGGTGCCTGCGCTCGGCATCGAGCACGCGGGGATCGCAATACCACGAGGCGGCAAACTGCGACTGTGATTGCCGCAACCGTGCGGCGGTGGCGAGATCCGACATCGACCGTCCTTTCATGCGAAAACCAACCAACCCAACCCAACAACCCGGGGTATCGCTCGGCTTCGGCACGCAGTGCCGCCCGGACCGCTTTGCTAAGTCGACCGCGCGAAAGGATCGCGTGAGGGTCCCCCGATGATCACTGCACGACCACCGCAAAGACCGCCCAAAAGGCCGCATCGTCAAACGTGCTAGTATATAAGGCTTTTTCAGTCATGGTCAAGGTCGCGTCGTCCTTTGAATTGACCGCGTGCCGAACGCGGCCGTAATCTCGAAGCCTTCGCCGTGAATCTCCCGCACTCCGATGCTCCAATGACCGAGACAACCGAAACGCCCTCCAGTTTCGAAGCGGCGCTCGCCGAACTCGAAGAAATCGTCGGTCGGATGGAAGGAGGCGAGTTGCCGCTGCAGGAATCACTCGCCGCCTACAAGCGGGGTGCGGAGCTCCTCGCGTATTGCCAGGCCGCGCTGAAGGACGCGCAGCAGCAGGTGCAGATCCTCGAAAAGGGGATGCTGCAGCCGTTTCGTCCCGGCGAGGGCGAGGATGCGTAACGACGTGCCGTTCGCGGTGTGGGCGCGGGAGCGACAGCAGCGCATCGAAGGCGTGCTGGCCACCGCGCTGCCGCCCCCGGATGCGCCGGCGGCGACGCTGGCGAGCGCGATGCGCCACGCGGTCCTGGGCGGAGGCAAACGGCTGCGACCCCTGCTTGCCTACGCCGCCTCCGAGATCAACGGCGCCGATCCGGCGCGAGTCGATTCGCGTGCCGCGGCAGTCGAAATGATTCACGCCTATTCGCTGGTGCACGACGACCTGCCCTGCATGGACGACGACACCCTGCGGCGCGGCAAGCCGACCTGCCACGTCGCCTTCGGCGAGGCGATCGCCTTGCTTGCAGGCGATGCCCTGCAGTCGCTCGCGTTCGCGGTGCTGGCCGCCGATCCCGCACCGACGACCGCCGAAGCCTGCCGCGTCCTCGCCGAGGCCGCGGGCTGGGCGGGAATGGCAGGCGGCCAGCAGCTCGACCTGGAGGCCACCGGCGCGACGCTCGAACTGGCATCCCTTGAATTGCTCCATCGGATGAAAACCGGCGCGCTGATCGCCGCCGCGATCCGGCTCGGTGCGCTGTGCGGCCGCCCGCTGGACGCGGCGGAAGCGTCGGCGCTCGACGCCTATGCGCGAGCCGCCGGCCTCGCTTTCCAGGTCGTCGACGACGTGCTCGACGCCGAGGGGTCGGATGCGAGCCTGGGCAAGACCGCGGGCAAGGATGCTGCCCGCAACAAGGCGACGTTCGTGACCCTCACCGGGCTCGCGCAGGCGAAGCGCAGGGCGATGGCGCTGCGCGAGGAGGCCCGCGAATCGCTGGCGCCTCTGGGCGGGACCGCGACCCGGCTCGCCGAACTTGCCGACTGGATCGTGCTGCGGACGAGATGAATCTTTCCGAGCCCTACCCGCTGCTCACGACGATCGACGCGCCTGCCGATCTGCGCCGGCTCGAGCGTGCGCAGCTGCCGCAGCTGGTGCGCGAGCTGCGCGCGTTCCTGCTGCAGTCGGTAGCGCGCACCGGTGGCCACCTGTCGTCGAACCTCGGCACCGTCGAGCTGACGGTCGCGCTGCATTACACGTTCGACACGCCGCGCGACCGCATCGTGTGGGATGTCGGCCACCAGACCTACGCGCACAAGATACTGACCGGCCGGCGCGGGCAGATGGACAAGCTGCGCCAGTGGGGCGGCCCGGCGGGATTTCCGCGGCGCAGCGAGAGCGAATACGACACTTTCGGCACCGCGCATTCGTCGACGTCGATCTCCGCCGCGCTGGGCATGGCGACCGCGGCGAGGCTCAGCGGCGATTCGCGACACGTCGTGGCAGTGATCGGCGACGGCGCGATGAGCGCGGGGATGGCGTTCGAGGCGCTGAACAACGCCGAGGGCGCCGACCTGCTGGTGATCCTGAACGACAACGACATGTCGATCTCGGAGCCGGTCGGCGCGATCAACCAGTATCTCGCCAAGGTGCTCGCCTCGCGCTTCTACAACACGGTTCGCAGCGGCGGCAAGGAAGTGCTGTCGAAGCTGCCGCCGGTGCGCGAGCTCGCCAAGCGAGCCGAGGAGCACGTCAAGGGCATGGTGCTCCCGGGCACGCTGTTCGAGGAATTCGGCTTCAACTACATCGGCCCGATCGACGGCCACGACATCGAGCTCCTGACGAGGACGCTGACAAACGTCCGCAAGCTCAAGGGGCCGCAGTTCCTGCACGTCGTCACGCGCAAGGGCTACGGCTACGCGCGCGCCGAGGAGGCTCCGATCCTCTACCACGGGGTGTCGAAGTTCGACCCTGCGATCGGCATCGTTCCGAAGGCCGGCGGCGCGCCCAGCTACACCAAGATCTTCGGCGATTGGCTCTGCGACATGGCGCGCGCCGATCGGCGCCTCGTCGGCATCACCCCCGCGATGCGCGAGGGCTCGGGACTGGTCGATTTCTCGCAGCAGTTCCCGGAGCGTTATTTCGACGTCGGCATCGCAGAGCAGCACGCGGTGACGTTCGCGGCGGGGCTCGCCTGCGAAGGCATGAAGCCGGTCGTCGCGATCTACTCGACATTCCTGCAGCGTGCGTACGACCAGCTGATCCACGACGTCGTGCTGCAGAACCTCCCGGTGATGTTCGCGATCGACCGCGCCGGGATCGTCGGCGCGGACGGTCCCACACACATCGGTGCCTTCGACCTGACCTACCTGCGCTGCCTGCCGAACACGACGGTGATGGCGCCCGCCGACGAGAACGAATGCCGGCGGCTGCTGACGACGGCGTTCCGGATGGACACCCCCGCCGCCGTGCGCTATCCACGCGGGACCGGGCCCGGCGTGGCGGTCGACCCGGCGCTGATGTCGCTGCCGGTCGGCAAGGGCGAGATGCGGCGCCACGCGAAGCGGCGCAGCCAGCGGATCGCGATCCTGGCTTTCGGATCGCTGCTCTATCCGGCGCTGGCCGCGGCCGACGAGCTGGATGCGAGCGTGGCGAACATGCGCTTCGTCAAGCCGCTCGACACGGAACTGGTGCGTGCGCTGGCCGAGGAGCACGACGCGCTGGTGACGGTCGAGGAGAACGTCGTCGCCGGAGGCGCGGGCAGCGCCGTCGCCGAGTTCCTCGCCGGCGAGGGCGTGCTCGTCCCGATGCTTCACCTGGGCCTGCCCGACAGCTTCATCGACCACGGCGACCCCGCATTCCTCCTCGCGCACGTCGGACTCGATGCCAAGGGCATCGCGGCGTCGATCCATGCCCGCTTCGGGCAGCGCAAGCCCGGTGCGTGGGCAAAGCCCGCGGCCTGATGCGCGCGGACCTTGTGGCAAACTTCAGCTCATGAACCGCCCAGAAACCCCCAGCCGGCTGATGCCGATCCCCGATGTCCAATCGAGCCGCGACGAGCGGCGCATCGCGATCGACCAGGTCGGCATCAAGGGACTGCGCTACCCGCTGCCGTTCACCGACGGCGACGGCGTCGCGCACACGATCGTCGCGACCTGCAACGTCTACGTCGCCCTGACCGAGGACCGCAAGGGCACGCACATGTCGAGGCTGGTCGAGCTGCTCGAGGAGCGCGCATTGCCGGGCGCGACGCCGCTCTCCGTCGCGGGGCTGCGCGCATTCGTCGACGAGCTGGTCGGGCGCCTCGACGCGCCGGGCGGGCGCATCGAGCTCGCATTCCCGTATTTCCTGCGCAAGGTCGCGCCGATCTCCGGGGTCGCGAGCCTGCTCGACTACGACTTGCACCTGACGGCCGAGCTGTCGGAAGGGCGCTACGCGTCGACGATCGGCGTGTCGGTGCCGGTGACATCGCTTTGCCCGTGCTCGAAGGAGATTTCCGACTACGGCGCGCACAACCAGCGCTCGCTGGTCACGATCGTCGTGCAGCCGCGCGAGCCGGTGTCCGTCGCCGAGCTGCTGCGCGTCGCCGAGGAAGAGGCGTCGTCGGAGCTCTACGGCATCCTGAAGCGCGCCGACGAGAAATACGTGACCGAGCGCGCCTACGACAATCCGCGTTTCGTCGAGGACCTGGTGCGTGGCGTCGCGCTGCGGCTCGCGGCCGATGCGCGCATCGGTGCATACACGGTCGAGGCCGAGAACTTCGAATCGATCCACAACCACTCGGCCTACGCGCGCATTTCGCGCGGCTTCTAGCGCGACCGGAATGCCCGCTCCGGGTGTTCGATGAAGCCGGTCGCCGTCTTCCGTTTCTCGCCGTCGGAGGGCCCCGCGTACTTCGCGGACTGGCTCGACCGGCACGCGGTCGAATGGCAGTTGATCGCCGTCGACGAAGCTGCGCCGGTGCCGGTGGATCCGCTCGCGTACTCCGGCATCGGCATGATGGGCGGACCGATGAGCGCGACCGATCGGCTGCCATGGATCGAGCCGCTGTCGCGCCTGCTGCGCAACGCCATCGCGCAGGATGTCCCCGTGATCGGCCATTGCCTGGGCGGACAGTTGCTGGCGCAGGCGCTGGGCGCGCGCGTGCGACGCACCGCGGCGCCGGAGATCGGCTGGATCGACGTCGAGACGCCCGACCCCGCGTCGCGGCGCGAGTGGTTCGGTGACCGCGAGTCCTTCACGGCTTTCCATTGGCACTACGAGGTCTTCGACCTTCCTCCCGGGGCGACGCGTGTGCTCAGCAGCGCGTTCAATCCCGACCAGGCGTTCGTGGTCGGGAACATCCACATGGGCCTGCAGTGCCACGTCGAAATGACGCCCGCGCTGGTCGAATCCTGGTGCGACATCGCTGCTGCCGAGATCGCGGCCCCGACGCTGCCGTCCCTGCAGCCGCGGGGCGAGATCCTGCGCGACCTGCAGGGCCGGATCGCTGCGCTGCATACGGTCGCCGACGTCGTCTACTCGCGCTGGACACACGCGCTTCGACGCTGAGATGACACGACCCCCACGCTCGCTTGCGCTCGCTGCCCCCGGAGGGGGCGGTCAGTGGCTACGGGCGGCCGGGCGCCACTGAGATGACACGACCCCCACGCTCGCTTGCGCTCGCTGCCCCCGGAGGGGGCGGTCAGTGGCTACGGGCGGCCGGGCGCCACTGACATGGGCGCCATCCGCGCACTGTCCGACCTGCTGATCAACCAGATCGCCGCGGGCGAGGTCGTCGAACGTCCGGCGGCGGCGCTCAAGGAGCTGCTCGAGAACGCGCTCGACGCCGGGGCGACGCAGATCGACGTCGACGTCGCCGGCGGGGGCGTCAAGCGGATCCGGGTCGCCGACAACGGTTCGGGGATCGAGCGCGAGGATCTGACGCCCGCGGTCAGTCGCCACGCGACGTCGAAGATCTCGACCGTCGTGGACCTCGAGGCGATATCGACGCTGGGCTTTCGTGGCGAGGCGCTGGCGTCGATGGCGGCGGTGTCGCGATTGTCGATCGCCTCGCGCGCTGCATCGAAGCCGCACGCCTGGCGCATCGAGGTCGAGGGCGGCAGCATCGGGCCGGTGGCGCCGGCGGCGCTCGCTGTCGGCACCACGGTCACGCTCGAGGAACTCTTCTTCAACACGCCTGCGCGCCGCAAGTTCCTGCGCACCGAGGCGACCGAGTGGGCGCACTGCGACGAAGCTTTTCGCCGGATCGCGCTCGCGAACGGCGAGACCGGGTTCACGCTGACCCACAACGGCCGCGCGACGCGCAGGCTCCAGGCGGCCGGGCGCCGCGCGCGCGTCGAGGAGCTGCTGGGAGACGCTTTCGCGTTGCACGCGACGCAGGTAGACGCCGACGGCGGCGAGGTGCGCCTCGCGGGATTCGCGGTGCGTCCGGCCTATGCCGCCGACGGGGGTACGCTGCAGTACGTGTTCGTCAACGGCCGCTACGTCCGTGACCGCGTGCTCGCGCACGCATTGCGCGAGGCCTACCGCGATGTCCTGCACCACGAGCGGCAGCCCGCCTACGTGCTGTGGCTGACGCTCGATCCGCGGCGCGTCGACGTCAACGTGCACCCGCAGAAGACCGAGGTGCGTTTCCGCGATTCCGGCGCGATCCACCAGTTCGTCCGCCATGCGGTCGAACGCGCGCTTGCCTCGACGGCCGCGGAGCAGCCCGCGGTGTCCGCGGCGGAGCGCCTCGGGCTCGCTGCGGCGCGCCTGCCGCCGCGAGTGCCGGACTCGGGGGCGGAGACGGCAGGGAACCCCACGGCGCAGACCGGCGCACCGGGTCGCGCCTGGCCGCAACCGGGATTGCCGTTCGGCGCCGACGAACCGGCGGTGTTCTACCGGCGACTGTTCGGACTGCGCGGCGGAACTGCGTCGGCATTCGAAGGAGCCGGGGCGGCGCGAACCGGGACGCCGGCAGGGGCGGGGGACAGCGCCGCCGGGACCGAGGCCGGCGAGGACCCCCATCCGCTGGGATTCGCGCTCGCGCAACTGCACGGCATCTACATCCTCGCGCAGAACCGCGCGGGCCTGGTCCTCGTCGACATGCACGCCGCACACGAGCGCATCGTCTACGAGAACCTCAAGGCGGGCTTCGACGGTCGCGTGCCGGTGCAGCCGCTGCTGGTGCCCGCAGCGTTTGCCGCCGATCCGCTCGAGCTTGCCGCCGCGAGCGAGAATGCCGAGGCGCTCGAGGCCCTCGGTTTCGACGTTTCGCCGATGGGCCCCACCACGCTTGCGGTGCGTGGAATCCCGGCGCCACTGCAGGACGCCGACGCCGTCGCGCTCGCCCGCGCGGTCCTCCACGACATCCGCGAGTTCGGCGGATCGCGCGCACTCGACGCGCGCCGCGACGAACTGCTGTCGACGATGGCGTGTCACGGCGCAGTTCGCGCCAATCGCAGCCTGACCATCTCCGAGATGAACGCGCTGCTGCGGGACATGGAGGCGACCGAGCGCGCGGGACAGTGCAACCACGGGCGCCCGACGTGGTTTCAGCTCTCCCTCGCGGACCTCGACCGGCTGTTCATGCGGGGACGCTGACGTGCGGCGGACGCCGCGGGTCCGGCCACGGTCCCGCGCCGGCAGGACCTGCGGGGCGATCCGCGCCGGGAGGTCCCGGTGACGCCGGTGGTGCTGCTGATGGGGCCGACCGCGTCGGGCAAGTCGGCGCTTGCGCATGCGCTGGCGCTGCGTTTCGGCGGCGAGGTCGTCACCGCCGACTCGGCGCAGGTCTATCGCGGCATGGACATCGGCACGGCGAAGCCGGACGCGGCTGCGCGCGCCGAGGTCGCGCATCACCTGCTCGACCTGGTCGAACCGACCGAAGCCTACTCGGCGGCGAGGTTCCACCGCGACGCGACCGCGGCCATCGGCGCGATACGCGCGCGGGGGCGTGTCCCGATCGTGGCCGGCGGAACGATGCTCTATTTCAAGGCGCTGACCGAAGGCCTGAGCGCTCTGCCGGGTGCCGATCCGGTCCTGCGGGCGGCGCTGGATGCCCGCGCTGCGCAGCTCGGCTGGCCGGCGCTGCATGCCGAGCTGGCGCGCGTCGATCCAGCGTGCGCCGCGCGTCTCGCGCCGACCGACTCCCAGCGCATCCAGCGCGCGCTCGAGGTGCATGCACTGACCGGCAGGCCGCTCTCCTCGCTGCAGGGCGCCCGCAGCGCAGCGGTTGCTCTCGGCGCGACGGTGGTCATCGCGCTGCTGCCGGGGGACCGGGCGCGGCTGCATCGGATCATCGCCGCGCGCTTCGACGCAATGCTCGAGCGGGGCCTGGTCGACGAGCTCCGCGTCCTGCGCGAGCGATACCGATTGGATCCGGCGATGCCGTCGATGCGCTGCGTCGGCTACCGGCAGGCGCTCGAGTACCTCGAATGCGGCGGAGAGCCGCACCGGCTGCGCGAGCGGGGGATTGCGGCGACCCGGCAGCTCGCCCGGCGGCAGCTGACCTGGCTGCGCAGCATGGAACTGGACACGATCGACTGTTTCGCAGGCGACGTCGAGGCGGTGGCGACGGCGCGCGTCGGGCGCGCGCTCGACGCGGCCGGTCGCGCCGGCAGGCCCCCGTAGGCGCCGCCGCCGGGGCGCGCGTCCAGGCGCGCATTGACGCTGCGATCCAGGTTCGCCATGATGCTTGGCGACAGGGCCAGGCGGTCACCCATTCGGCCAAACAGGAGAGGATCCATGCGCAAGGGAGTGAGTCTGTGCATTTCGGCGCTGTTGGCGGCGATGCTCGTCGCCGCGCCGGGTTACGCGAAGACGTTCCGCTGGGCGAGCCAGGGCGACATCCTGACCTTCGACCCGTACGCCCAGAACGAGAGCTTCAACAACACGTTCAACGCGTACGTCTACGAATCGCTGGTCCAGTACGACAAGAAGTTCAACGTCGTTCCGCAGCTCGCGGTCAAATGGGAGCAGCTCGGCCCGACGCAGTGGCGCTTCCACCTGCGGCCGAACGTGAAATTCCAGGAAGGCGAGCCGTTCACCGCCGACGACGTGGTGTTCTCGGTCCATCGCCAGCTCTCGAAGCGCTCGATGACCAAGTCCTACCTCGTCGGTGTCGTCGATGCGAAGAAGGTCGACGACCTGACCGTGGATCTCATCACCGACGGCCCGGTGCCGGTGCTGCTGCGCCAGCTGACCGACGTGCGGATCATGAGCAAGTCGTGGTGCGAGAAGCACAACGTCGTCGACGTGCAGGATTACGTGGCGAAGGAGGAGACCTACGCCGTCAGCCACGCCAACGGCACCGGGCCCTACATCCTCAAGTCGCGCGAGCCCGACGTGAAGACGGTGCTGGAAGCCAACCCGAACTGGTGGGGCAAGCTCGAGGGCAACGTCAGCGAGATCGTCTACACGCCGATCAAGTCGGCGGCGACGCGCACCGCGGCGCTGCTCTCCGGCGAGATCGATTTCGTGCTCGATCCGCCGCTGCAGGACCTGCCCAAGCTCAAGTCCGACCCGAACATCAAGGTCATCGAGGGCACCGAGAGCCGCACCGTGTTCATCGGCATGGACCAGAAGCGCGACGAGCTGCTGTACTCCAACGTCAAGGGCAAGAATCCGTTCAAGGACCTGCGCGTGCGCCGGGCGATGTACGAGGCGATCGACATCGAGGCGATCAAGCGCACGCTGATGCGCGGCCTTTCGATCCCCACCGGCGAGCTGGTGACGCCCCAGGTGTACGGCTACGACGTCGCCGCCAACACGCGGCCGCCTTTCAGCGTCGCCAAGGCCAAGGCGCTCCTGAAGCAGGCGGGCTACCCGAACGGCTTCGAAGTCACGCTCGACTGCCCGAACGACCGCTACATCAACGACGCGCTGATCTGCCAGGCGCTGACGTCGATGTGGGCGAAGATCGGCCTCAAGGTCAAGCTCGACGCAATGCCCAAGGCGCAGTATTTCGCGAAGATCAACAAGCTCGACACCAGCCTCTACATGCTGGGCTGGGCCGTCGCGACCTTCGATGCCCAGGACGCGCTGATCAACCTCGTGCACACCCGCGACGGCAAGGGCGATGGCGAGTACAACGACGGCTCGTACAGCAACCCGAAGATGGACGACCTGATCGACAGGATGAAGGTCGAACCCGACGTCCCCAAGCGCCTCGCGCTGATCCACCAGGCGCTGATGCTTCATACGCAGGACGTCGCCCACATGATGCTGCACCAGCAGATCATCCCCTGGGCGATGCGCAAGAACATCGCGGTGACCCACAGCGCGGACAACCGCCTGCGCATGCAGTGGGTCCACGTCGACTGATCGCCTGACGCGAAGGCGGGGGCGGCGAGCGCCGCCCCTGCCTGCCTCCCTTGACCGCTTTCGTCATCCGTCGCCTGCTGCAGGCGATCGTCGTGATGCTGGTCGTCGCTTTCGTTGCGTTCTCGCTGTTCCAGTATGTCGGCGATCCGGTGCAGCTGATGATGGGCCAGTTCGCCACCCCGGCCGACCGGATCCGCCTCACCCACGAGCTCGGCCTCGACCAGCCGTTCTACGTGCAGTTCTTCCATTTCGTCGTCAATGCGCTGCACGGCCAGTTCGGGGTGTCGCTGCGCATCGGCAAGCCGGTGTCGGTGCTGCTCGAGCAGCGGCTCCCGGCGACGCTCGAGCTGTCGATCTGCGCCGCCTTGCTGGCGCTGGCCGTCGGCATCCCGGCCGGCGTGTACGCGGGGTTGCGCCCGAACTCGTGGCTCGCGCGCCTGGCGATGTCGGCGTCGCTGGTCGGCGTGTCGCTGCCGACCTTCCTCATCGGCATCCTGCTGATCCTGGTGTTCGCGGTGAAGCTCGGCTGGCTGCCCGCGTTCGGCCGCGGCGACGTGGTGCACCTGGGGGGCTGGACCACCGGCCTCCTGACGCCGACCGGACTCAAGTCGCTGATCATGCCGACGGTCACGCTGGCGCTGTTCCAGCTGACGCTGATCATGCGGCTGGTCCGCTCCGAGATGCTCGAGGTGCTGCGCGCCGATTACATCAAGTTCGCGCGGGCGCGCGGATTGAGCGACCGCGCGGTGAACTTCGGCCATGCGCTGCGGAACACGCTGGTGCCCGTGATCACGATCACCGGCCTGCAGCTCGGCTCGATCATCGCATTCTCGATCATCACCGAGCAGGTTTTCCAGTGGCCCGGCATGGGGCTGCTGTTCGTCCAGGCGGTGAGCTACGCCGACATCCCGGTGATGGCGGCGTACCTGTGCCTGATCGCGCTGGTGTTCGTGGTCATCAACCTGATCGTCGACCTCCTCTATTACGTCGTCGATCCGCGGCTGCGCGTCGAGCGTCCGGGCGCGGCGGGGCACTGACGTGGCCGTCCGCCTTGCCGACGCGCTGCGCGATTCCTGGGACAGCGACCTCGCGTGGAGCTTCCGCCACTCGCCGTACGCGATCGTCGCGGCGATCGTGTTCGTCGCCTGCGTCGGCACCGCGATGCTGGCCCCCTGGGTCGCACCGCACAATCCCTTCGACCTCGCCCAACTCGACCTCTCCAACTCCCTGAAGCCGCCGATGTGGATCGCGGGGGGCGACCCGACGTTTCCGCTGGGCACCGACGACCAGGGCCGCGACATCCTGTCGACGATCTTCTTCGGTGCACGGATCTCGCTCGAGGTCGGCATCGCTGCCGTGCTGTTCTCGATGGGCCTGGGGGTCGCGCTGGGGCTCCTCGCAGGCTATGTCGGCGGGAAGACCGACGCGTTTATCATGCGGGTCGCCGACGTCCAGCTTTCGTTTCCGGCGATCCTGATCGCGCTGCTGATCGACGGCGTCGCGCGGGCCGTGTTCCCGGGCGCCCACGATTCGATGGCGTTCTGGGTGCTGGTTCTGTCGATCGGCGTCTCGGGCTGGGTGCAGTACGCGCGCACGGTGCGCGGCTCGACGATGGTCGAGAAGAACAAGGAATACGTGCAGGCGGCGAGGCTGTTCGGAATTCATCCTCTGGCGATCATGGCGCGCCACGTCCTGCCCAACGTGCTGGGACCGGTGCTGGTCATCGCGACCATCCACATCGCGACCGCGATCATCACCGAGGCGACCCTTTCATTCCTGGGGGTTGGCGTGCCGGCCACCGAGCCGTCGCTGGGCACGCTGATCCGCATCGGCAACGATTTCATGTTCTCGGGCGACTGGTGGGTGACGCTGTTCCCCGGGCTCGCGCTGGTGATCATGGTGCTCGCGATCAACCTGCTGGGCGACTGGCTGCGCGATGGGCTGAACCCGCGCCTGCGCTGACCCACGTGACGACGCCGCTGCTCGAGGTCCGCGACTTGCGCGTCGAGTTTCCGACGCGCCGGGGGACGCTGACCGCGGTCGACGGCGTGTCGTTCGCGATCGCGCCGGGAGAGGTCCTGGGCGTGGTCGGCGAGTCGGGCGCCGGGAAGTCGCTGACGGGCGCTGCGATCATCGGCCTGCTCGAGCCGCCGGGACGCATCGCCGCAGGCGAGATCCTGCTCGACGGCATGCGCATCGACAACCTGTCCCACGAAGCGATGCGCAGGATCCGCGGCCGCCGGATCGGCGCGATCTTCCAGGATCCGCTGACCTCGCTGGACCCGCTGTATTCGATCGGCAGGCAACTGGTCGAGACGATCCGGACCCATCTCGACCTGGGGGACGCTGCCGCGCGGCGGCGCGCGGTCGAGCTTCTGGGCGAGGTCGGCATACCGGCGGCCGAGCAGCGCATCGACCACTACCCGCACCAGTTCTCCGGCGGCATGCGGCAGCGCGTCGTGATCGCGCTGGCGATCGCCGCGCAGCCCCAGCTGATCATCGCCGACGAGCCGACGACCGCGCTCGACGTGTCGATCCAGGCGCAGATCATCGCGTTGCTGAAACGGCTGTGCCGCGATCACGGCACCGCCGTGATGCTCGTCACGCACGACATGGGCGTGATCGCCGAGACGGCCGACCGGGTCGCGGTGATGTACGCGGGGCGCGTCGCCGAGATCGGACCGGTGGCCGAAGTGATACGCGCACCCAAACACCCGTATACGGTCGGCCTGATGGGCTCGATCCCGTCGCTGGTCGGCGAGCGCGAGCACCTGCTGCAGATCGACGGCACGATGCCGCGGCTCAACGCGATCCCCGCGGGCTGCGCGTTCCACCCCCGCTGCGAGCGGGCGTTCGATCGCTGCCGGCGCGAGCGCCCCGACCTGCTCGACGCCGGGACATCGCGCGCGGCGTGCTGGCTGTACGCATCGGACAGCGCGGAGGCGAGCACCGGAGTGCGCAGCACGAAGGCAATCCAGTGACCCCGACGGGCCGCCCCGAGGGCGAACGCCGCAGCGCGCAGCACGAAGGCGCGTCGGCGGGCGCCGAAGGCGACGTGCTGCTGCGCGTCGCGCACGCGGGCAAGACCTTCGACGTGTCGCCGCCGTGGCTCGCCCGCACGCTGGGCGGACAGCCGCGCCGCCTGCTGCACGCGGTCGACGATGTGAGCTTCGACATCCGGCGCGGCGAGACCCTGGGGCTGGTCGGCGAATCGGGATGCGGCAAATCGACCGTCGCGCGGCTGATCGTCGGGCTCTACCCGCTTTCGTCGGGCTCGATCGCCTACGCCGGCGAGAGCATCGCCGCACTCGCATCTGGAAACGCACCGCGCAGTCTGCGGCGCAGGCTGCAGATGATCTTCCAGGATCCCTACGCGAGCCTCAATCCGCGCTGGCGCGTCGCCGACATCGTCGCCGAGCCGATCCGCGCGCATCGCCTGGTCGTCGGCGGACAGGCGATACGTGCGCGCGTGGATGCCCTGCTCTCGCACGTGGGGCTGGCCGCCGCGGACGGCCGGAAGTACCCGCACCAGTTTTCGGGAGGCCAGCGCCAGCGGATCTCGATCGCTCGCGCGCTCGCGAGCGAGCCCGAGTTCCTCGTCTGCGACGAGCCGACTTCCGCACTCGACGTGTCGGTGCAGGCGCAGGTGCTGAACCTGATGCGCGACCTGCAGCGCGAACTCGGCCTGACCTACCTGTTCATCTCGCACAATCTCGCGGTCGTCCATCACGTCGCCGACCGCGTCGGCGTGATGTACCTGGGGCGCATCGTCGAACTCGCCGACAAGAGGCCGCTGTTCGCAACCCCGCGGCATCCCTACACCCGGATGCTGCTCGACGCGATTCCGGACCTCGCGATGACCGGCAAGACGCGCACCCCGGTGGCCGGGGAAGTGCCCAATCCGCTGACGCCGCCCTCCGGCTGCACGTTCCATCCGCGTTGTCCGCATGCGAACGACCGCTGCCGCAGCGAAGTGCCGATGCTCGCACCCGCAGCCTCCGCAGGCATGGTCGCCTGCCACGCGGTCGAGGAGGGGCGCATTCCGATCGTCGCCGCGCCTTCGGGCTAGGGTCGCTCGATGGCGTGCCGGCATCCATGTCGGCCCCGGCGTCGGCGTCGGCGTCAGGTGTCAGGCGTCAGGCGCGCGGCGACGGGCCTTTCGGGCAGAGCTTCGGCGGCGCAATGCGCGTCGTCGAGCGGGTCCCGGTGCGGCGGCGCTCGAGGACATCCGGAACCCGACGGGCCTGACGGGCTCGCTGGCCGCACCACCCGCTTCACGACGACTGCGCCGCAGGCGCCCCGCCCGAAAGGCCCGTCGGCGCGCGCCAATCGAGGCGGCGGCGCTTGGCGAGCACCGAATCGGCACCACCTTGTCAGGACGGCGGGCGAAACGCGGCGAGCGCGAGCGTGCGCGACGGCCGTCGCGGGTGGCGCGGCGAGCGAGCCCGACCGAGGCGTCTCCTGCAGGATGTCCTCGAGCGATGCCGCGCCGGGACCCGCAGGCCGGCGGTTGCGCACTCCGAGCGCGCAGACGCGCTTCGCCCGTCGTCCGAGGTAGAGTGCGGCGCTTCCGGGCACCGAGCGCGCAGACGCGCTTCGCCCGGTGTCCGGGCCACGGTGGGGTGGACTTTGCCGGCGTCAGGGCGACGCGCCGGAGTGCGCGTCAAGCCGACGCGCCGGAGCACCGGCCGCAACCCGGTAGAATCAACATCCGGCTGCTACGCCCGAGGCCCCGCGCCTTCGCAACATGCCCGCCAGAACGCTCTATGACAAGCTGTGGGACAGCCACGTCGTCCGCGAGGAAGGTGACGGGACTTCGCTCATCTACGTCGATCGCCACCTCGTCCACGAGGTGACGAGTCCGCAAGCCTACGAGGGCCTGCGCCTCGCCGGACGCAAGCCATGGCGGGTCGGATCGATCGTCGCGACCGCAGATCACAACACGCCGACGACGCACTGGGACGAGGGGATCCGCGATCCGATATCGCGCACCCAGGTCGAGACCCTCGACGCCAACATCGCGGCTTTCGGCGCCAAGGCCTATTTTCCGTTCCGCGACCGGCGGCAGGGGATCGTGCACGTGATCGGCCCCGAATCGGGGGCGACGCTTCCCGGCATGACCGTCGTCTGCGGCGACTCGCACACCAGCACCCACGGCGCCTTCGCGGCGCTGGCCTTCGGCATCGGCACCTCCGAGGTCGAGCACGTGCTCGCGACCCAGTGCCTGCTGATGAAGAAATCGAAGTCGATGCAGATCCGCGTCGACGGCAGGCTGGCCCGGGGCGTCACGGCAAAGGACCTCGTGCTGTCGATCATCGGCAGGATCGGGACGGCAGGGGGTACCGGCCACGCGATCGAGTTCGCCGGCGAAGCCGTGCGCGCGCTGTCGATGGAAAGCCGGATGACCATGTGCAACATGGCGATCGAGGCCGGCGCGCGCGCCGGCATGGTCGCCGTCGACGAAACGACGATCGATTACCTGAAAGGCCGCCCGTTCGCGCCGGCCGGGGACCTCTGGGAGCGCGCCGTCGAGCGCTGGCGGATGCTCGCCAGCGATCCCGGCGCGAAGTTCGACACCACCCACGTGATCGACGCGACGACGCTGCGCCCCCAGGTGACCTGGGGCACGTCGCCGGAGATGGTCGTGTCGATCGAGGACCGCGTGCCGGATCCCGATCGCGAGCGCAACGCCGAGCGGCGCGAAGGCATCGCGCGGGCGCTCGATTACATGGGGCTCACGCCCAACGTCCCGATGACTGACATCCGCATCGACAAGGTGTTCATCGGGTCGTGCACGAACTCGCGGATCGAGGACCTGCGCGAAGCCGCGGGCATCGTCCGCGGCCGCCACGTCGCGGGCAGCGTGAAGCTCGCGATGGTGGTTCCCGGGTCGGGGCTGGTCAAGGCGCAGGCAGAGGCCGAAGGCCTCGATCGCACCTTCCGCGACGCGGGTTTCGAGTGGCGCGAGCCGGGATGCTCGATGTGCCTCGCGATGAACGACGACCGGCTGGAGCCGGGCGAGCGCTGTGCCTCGACGTCGAACCGCAATTTCGAGGGTCGGCAGGGTGCTGGCGGGCGCACGCACCTGGTGAGCCCCGCGATGGCAGCCGCCGCTGCAATCGCCGGACATTTCGTCGACGTCCGTCGACTCTACTAGCGGGAAAGGAGCCCGATGATGAAGAAGCTGATCGCACTGATGGCGCTCGCCGGCATCGTGGTCGCCGTCGCCGGCTGCAACACGATCGAGGGCGCAGGCAAGGACGTCAAGGCTGCCGGTTCGGCGGTCGAGAAAGCTGCCGATTCGGCGAAGCCGAAGTGAATGACCGCCGCCCGCCCCTCACCCCGACCCTCTCCCGCTCGCGGGAGAGGGTGCCGAGCGGGAACGCGGCGGGCGAGCGAGCATCGACGCACTGAACGGGACCGGATACATCCATGCAGCCTTTTCGCGTACACGCCGGGCTCGTCGCGCCGCTCGACCGGGCGAACGTCGACACCGACGCGATCATCCCCAAGCAGTTCCTGAAGTCGATCAAGCGGTCGGGCTTCGGTCCGAACCTGTTCGACGCCTGGCGCTACACCGACCGCGGCGAGCCGGGCATGGATCCGGCGACGCGGCGCCCGAATCCCGATTTCGTGCTCAACCAGGCGCGCTACCGGGGCGCCTCGATCCTGCTCGCCCGGCAGAACTTCGGCTGCGGCAGCTCGCGCGAGCACGCGCCCTGGGCGCTCGCCGATTACGGGTTCCGCGCACTGATCGCTCCGTCGTACGCCGACATCTTCTTCAACAATTGCTTCAAGAACGGCCTGCTCCCGATCGTTCTCGCCGAGCGCGAGGTCGACCGCCTGTTCGCCGACGTTGCGGTGTTTCCCGGCTACACGCTGACCGTCGACCTCGAACGCCAGTCGGTCGCCACGGCGGACGGCAGCCTCGTCTTCAGCTTCGAGGTCGACCCGTTCCGCAAGCGCTGCCTCCTGAACGGCTGGGACGACATCGGACTCACGCTGCAGCACGCCGACGAGATCCGCGCCTTCGAGGCGCGACGGCTGCACGACCAACCCTGGCTTGCCTGACCGAAGCGCGAGGGCGGGCGCGGGACCGATCCCGCGAGACGCGTCCGCGCGATGACCCATGAAAATTGCCATACTTCCCGGTGACGGCATCGGGACCGAGATCGTCGGCGAGGCGCAGAAGGTCCTCGCCGTGCTGCGCGAGCAGGGCTTGGCCGTCGAGACCGAGACCGCACCGATCGGGGGCGCGGGCTACGACGCCGCGCGTCACCCGCTGCCGGAAGCCACGCTCGCGCTCGCGCGCGCGGCCGACGCGGTCCTGCTCGGTGCCGTCGGCGGCCCGCGCTACGACACGCTGCCGCGCGAACTGCGCCCCGAACAGGGAATCCTCGGCATCCGCAAGGCGCTCTCGCTGTTCGCGAACCTGCGTCCGGCGCTGCTCTATCCCGAGCTTGCCGCCGCGTCGACGCTGAAGCCCGAAGTCGTCGCCGGGCTGGACATCGTGATCGTCCGCGAGCTGACCGGCGACATCTATTTCGGCGAGCCGCGCGGGAGGCGCAAGACCGCTGCCGGCGACGACGAAGGCTTCGACACGATGCGCTATTCGGTGCCCGAGATCGAGCGCATCGCGCGCGTCGGCTTCGAGACGGCGCGCAAGCGCGCTCGCAGGCTGACGTCGGTCGACAAGGCCAACGTGCTCGACACCTCGATCCTGTGGCGCGAGGTCGTGACCAGGCTCGCGGCCGCGTATCCGGACGTCGCGCTGTCGCACATGTACGTCGACAACGCGGCGATGCAGCTCGTGCGCAATCCCAGGGGCTTCGATACGATCGTCACCGGCAACCTGTTCGGCGACATCCTGTCCGACGAGGCGTCGATGCTCGCGGGATCGATCGGCATGCTGCCATCGGCATCGCTCGACGCGAACGGCAAGGGTCTCTACGAGCCGATCCACGGTTCGGCGCCGGACATCGCCGGCAAGGACGTCGCGAATCCGCTGGCGACGATCCTGTCGGCCGCGATGATGTTCCGCCACACGTTCGCGCGCGCCGACGTCGCCGACCGGATCGAAGCTGCGGTGCGCGCCGCACTGCGCCGCGGCCTGCGCACGGCGGACATCGCGCAGCCGGGGGAAGCGGTGGTCGGCACGCGCGCAATGGGCGACGCGGTGGTCGCGGAGCTGCGCGCACAATGGCACTGAACGGACACGGATGCCGGAGTCGATGATGCGGGTCGGATTCGCCGGATGGCGCGGAATGGTGGGATCGGTGCTGCTGCAGCGCATGCTGGAGGAGCACGATTTCGATTCGATCGAGCCGGTGTTCTACTCGACGTCCGCCGCCGGCGGGAAAGGCCCCGCGATCGGCAAGCCGGTTCCCGCGCTGCGCGACGCCAACGACCCGAAAGCTTTCGGCGACGTCGACGCCATCGTCACCTGCCAGGGCGGCGACTGGACCAATGCGATGTACCCGCGGCTGCGCGAGGCGGGCTATCGCGGCTACTGGATCGATGCCGCCTCGGCGCTGCGGATGCAGGACGACGCGGTGATCATCCTCGACCCGGTCAACCGCGAGGTCATCGATCGCGCGCTGGCCGCAGGCGGGCGCAATTTCATCGGCGGCAACTGCACGGTCAGCCTGATGCTGATGGCGCTCGCCGGGCTGTTCAGGCACGGGCTGGTCGAGTGGATGACCTGCATGACCTACCAGGCGGCCTCCGGCGCCGGCGCGCAGAACATGCGCGAGTTGCTGCAGCAGATGGGCGAGGCGCACCTCGCCGCAAAGGCGCTGCTCGACGATCCGTCCTCGTCGATCCTCGACATCGACCGCGAGGTGGCGGGGATCCTGCGCGACGACCGGTTCCCCACCGAGCATTTCGGCGTCCCGCTCGCCGGCAGCCTGATTCCGTGGATCGACAAGGATCTCGGCAACGGCATGAGCCGCGAGGAATGGAAAGGCGGCGCCGAGACCAACAAGATCCTGGGACTCGAGCGGACCCCGATTCCGGTCGAATCGATCTGCGTTCGCGTCGGCGCAATGCGTTGCCACTCCCAGGCCATGACGATCAAGTTGCGGCGCGATGTGCCGCTGCCCGAGATCGAGTCGATGATCGCCGAGGCGCACGAGTGGGTGCGCGGTGGTGCCGAACGAGCGCGACGCGAGCATCGCGGGCCTCACGCCGGCGGCCGTCACCGGGCGCCTCGACATCCCGGTCGGCCGCCTGCGCAAGCTGGCGATGGGCCCCGGGTATCTCGGAGCCTTCACCTGCGGCGACCAGTTGCTGTGGGGCGCCGCCGAGCCGCTGCGGCGCATGCTGCGCATCGTCCAGGGCGCCTGAAGCCTGTCATCCCGACGCCGGTCCCCAGGCAGGCGGAGGGCGCAGCGCGCCCGACGGTCTCGCCGCCCGCCCGGGTGTATAGCCGGCGGGCAGCGCGCTCCCGCACCGTCCCCGTCGGCAAGTGGCGCCCCGGACCCCGGTTCTGGCGCGATTCATGCTTTTTGGGGAATCGTCGCGCCGCCGCGCGGACGTGGACGCGGCAGGTCGTTTTTGGCAGATTTATGCAAAGCGACTGTGGCGTTGCGCGCGGGTCCCGGCGCGGTCGGAGCCCTGGACGGGAATGCAACACCGCGCCGGGCCGGCGGGGCCCGCGACTGCTTGTGCCGCAAGCCTCCGGGGAATCAAGGGCTTGTGACATCCGGTGGTGGCAGCCGACGAAGCACAGGCGGGGCCGCAACGACGTCGGCATAAAACGCTATTTAATACCGCGGTTTAGCTTGCACCGCTAACTACATGATGTTATGTTAGCTTGAGCATATCAGCCATAGCGAAGAGGTCGGGCATGCGCGCAAAACCCATCTTCACCTACAGCCTGATCGCGGGCGCGTTGGCACTGCCCGGTCCCGCGTTGGCACTGGGACTCGGCAAGCTGACGGTGGAATCGGCCCTGGGGCAGCCGCTGGCGGCCCGGATCGAGCTCACGGCGGTCAGCAAGGATGATCTGGATTCCCTGCGCGCCAGGGTCGCGGATCCGAATCTCTACCGCCAGAACAACCTGACCTATCAGTCGGCGCTTTCGCGGACGCGGATTTCGCTCGAAAGCGCCGGCGGCGTTCCCTATCTCAAGGTCACTTCACCGGTCTCGGTGCAGGAGCCGTTCCTCGACCTGCTGGTCGAGCTCGATTGGTCCTCGGGCCGGGTCGTGCGCGAATACACGTTCCTGCTCGACCCACCCGGCATGGGCGCGGCGACGGCTGCGGCCGCGCCAATCACGACGCCGCGCGCCGCCACCCCGGCCACCACGCGCGCCGCGACGACGACCGCTGCGCCGGCTCCTGCTGAGGCCAGTCGGGGCGGCGCTGGCGCCGGAGCCGAGAAATACACGGTGCACCGCGGCGACACGCTGCGCGCCATCGCACAGCAATTCAAGCCGGACCAGGCGACGCTCGACCAGATGCTCGACGCGCTGTTCCGAGGCAACGCGTCAGCATTCGACGGCGCCAACATGAACCGCTTGCGCGCAGGGGCGATCGTCACGATTCCCACCGTCGCGCAGGTCCAGGCGGTTGCGCCCGAAGAGGCGACCCACGTCGTCCGCGTGCAGGCGGAGGACTGGCGCAACTATCGTGACCGCATCGCCGCTGGGGCGCCGCAGAGCGGCAGCGGGGCGACGCGCGAGGCGTCGGGCAAGATCGGCGTCGCCGTCGAGGACAAGACGCCGGCCGGCGCGCCGGGAAGCGACAAGCTGAAGGTGTCGCGCGAGGCCACGACCGGCAAGGCCGCGGCGTCGGAGGACAGGATCGCGCGCGGTCAGGAACTGAAAGACGCGGAAACGCGCATCGCGCAACTCGAGAAGACGGTTGCGGAGATGCAGCAGGCGCTGGATCTCAAGAACCAGACGCTCGCGCAGTTGCAGGGTCAGGCCGACGTTGCCAAGGGTGGCGCCGCGCCCGCCGCAACGCCCGCGATGGCACCCGCTGCAACCACGGCAGCGGCGCCGCCGCCCGCCGCGGGCGGCACCGCGCCGGCCGGCACGACGCCCGCTGCCGAAGCGCCCAAGCCCGCCGCGCCGAAGCCTGCCGAAACCAAGGCCCCGGCGCCCAAAGCGGCACCGGTCGAATCCCGGGGATTCTTCTCGGACCTGCTTTCGAACACGCCGAACTGGGCGCTGGGCGCAGGTGCGCTGGCGGTCCTCGGCGGGATCGCGGGCCTGATCGCCGCGCGTCGCCGGAAAGGGACCAAGTTCGAGGACAGCATCATCTCGGGCACCGACATCAAGACGAACACGGTGTTCGGCTCGACCGGCGGCGGCGTGGTCAACACCGGCGACAATTCGCTGGCTTCGGATTTCAGCCGCGAGGGTCTGGGCAACATCGACACCGACGAGGTCGATCCGATCGCCGAAGCCGAGGTCTACCTGGCCTACGGGCGCGACGCACAGGCCGAAGAGATCCTGAAGGACGCATTGAAGAAGGACTCGCAGCGCCAGGAAATCTACCTGAAGCTGCTGGAAATCCATTCGCAGCACAACAAACCCTCCGCATTCGAGACCGTTGCCTCGGAGCTATTCGCCGTGAGCCACGGCCAGGGCGACGTCTGGCACAAGGCGGTCACGCTCGGGCGCCAGCTCGACCCGACCAATCCGATGTTCCAGGACGAGGCCTCTGCCGCGGCGTCCGCAACGACCGCGCCCGCGGCACCGACCGCCGCCGCGGCGGCAGCGCCGTTCGCGGTCGGCGGCAGCCCGCTCGGTGCCGCGACGCTTCCGCTGGCGCCGCAGGGCACCACGTCGCGGGCGACGCCGCAGTTCAGCGAAGACGACATCTCGCTGCTTCCGCAATCCGCCCCGTCGATCAAGTCGGCCGCCGACATCCTGGCGGGCGCGGAAAGTGCGCTGGCGCGCAGTTCGAGCACGCCCCTCGCAGCCGTTGCCGCCGCCGAGAAGAGCAAGCTGTCGAGCACGGAGGCCGCGGGTGCCGCTGCGAACGCCGCTTTTGCCGGAACGCTGGGCAGAGGCAAGTCCCCGTTCGAGACCCCGGCGGGCGACCTTGCCGAGCGCGTCGACCCGACCGCCGAGCCGCCCAGGTTCGATCTCGATTTCCACCTCGACGACGCCGATCGCCCGGCGCCCCTCGGACCGGCCGCGCGAAGCGAAATCCGAGCCGGCCCTGTCCGCCACCGCGTCGCCGTTCGCAGCACCCGCGACGCCGCTCGATCTCGACAAGCTCGACCTGTCGTTCGACCCGGACCGTCCTGCGTTCGAGGATCCGACGCCGTCGGTGCTCGATGGACAGTGGCACGACGCGGCGACCAAGCTCGATCTCGCCAAGGCGTACCAGGAGATGGGCGACCAGGAGGGCGCGCGCGAGATCCTGCAGGAGGTCCTGCACGAAGGCGACGAGCAGCAGAAGTCCGAAGCGAAGTCGCTGCTCGCCAAGCTCGCCTGAACCGCGGGCGCGGCATCACGCGCCGCGTGGCGCCATGCGCTACGCGCTCGCACTCGAATACGACGGAGCGCCGTTCTGCGGCTTCCAGTCGCAGCCTTCGGCCTGCGCGATCCAGGATGCGCTCGAGCGCGCGCTCGCGGCGATCGGCGGCGGGCCGATCCGCGTCGCCGCAGCCGGTCGCACCGACTCGGGCGTCCACGCGACCTCGCAGATCGTCCATTTCGATTGCGACGCGCAGCGCCCGCAGACGGCATGGGTGCGCGGCGTCAATGCGCATCTTCCCCCTGCGATCGCCGTGCTGTGGTGCCGCGAGGTCGGCGAGCGTTTCCATGCGCGCTTCGCCGCCACCGCGCGTCATTACACCTACCTGTTGCTGAACCGGCCCCAACGGCCCGGGCTCATGCACGGTCGCGCCGGCTGGCATCACGCGCCGCTCGACGCCGACGCGATGCGCGAGGCCGCGCAACGGTTGCTCGGCACGCACGACTTCTCGTCGTTTCGCGCAGCCGAGTGCCAGGCCCGCTCCGCGGTGAAGACGCTGACGAGGCTGGACGTGACACGCATCGGCCTCGCGCACGACGAGGCGTTGCTGCGCTTCGACCTCAGCGCCGACGCGTTCCTGCAGCACATGGTGCGCAACATCATCGGCAGCCTGGTCGAAGTCGGCGCGGGCAAGCGTGCGCCGGCGTGGGTCGGGGAGCTCCTGGCCGCATCCGATCGCAGGCTGGGTGCGCCGACCTTCGCCGCAGCGGGGCTGCATTTCACCGGCGCCGACTACGACGCCGGCTTCGGGCTGCCGGCGACGCGGCGCGATGTGGCAACATTCGCCGGATGACGCCCAAGCGCACGCGCATCAAGATCTGCGGCATCACGCGCGTCGACGACGCCATCGCCGCCGCAGGGGCCGGTGCCGATGCGGTCGGGGTCGTGTTCTGGCCGGGGACGCCGCGCGTCGTTTCGCACGACCAGGCACGGGCGATCGCCGCCGCGGTCCCGGCCTTCGTGAACGTGGTCGGGCTGTTCGTCGATCCGGCGCCCGAGGCGGTGCGCGCAGCGCTCGCCGCGGTGCCGCTCGACCTGCTGCAGTTCCACGGCGCCGAGCCGGGTGAATTCTGTCGCAGCTTCGGCCGCCGCTACCTGAAGGCCATACCGGTCAGGGACGGGGCCGATTTGCTAGAATGCACGCGCCCCTACGGCGACGCCACGGGGCTTCTGTTCGACACGCATCTCGAAGGGGATCTTCCGGGAGGCACCGGGCGGGCCTTCGACTGGCGCCGATTGTCGGGTGATGTCCGGGCGTGCATCGGACCCCGATTGATTCTTTCCGGCGGGCTCGACGCAGGCAACGTCGGGCGCGCCATACGCGAAATCGGCCCCTGGGCGGTCGATGTCTCCTCCGGAGTCGAGGAGCGCGACCCCGACGGCAAGCCGCGCCGCGGGTTGAAGGATGCAGGGCGGATGGCGGCATTCGTGCAAGGAGTGCGCAGTGCAGATGGCAGAGTTGGCACGGGGGCGTGAGCTGCCCGACGAGCGCGGGCATTTCGGACCCTACGGCGGGGTCTTCGTCGCCGAGACGCTGATCGGGGCGCTCGACGAGTTGAAGACGCAGTACGCGCGCTATCGCGAGGACCCGGAGTTCGTCGCCGAGTTCGCCTACGAGCTCGAGCACTACGTCGGGCGCCCTTCACCTGTCTATCACGCCGAGCGCTGGTCGCGCGAGCTCGGCGGCGCCCAGATCTGGCTCAAGCGCGAGGACCTCAATCACACCGGCGCGCACAAGATCAACAACTGCATGGGGCAGGCGCTGCTCGCGCGCCGCCTCGGCAAGCGCCGGGTGATCGCCGAGACCGGCGCCGGCCAGCATGGCGTGGCGACGGCGACGGTGGCCGCGCGCTTCGGCATGGAATGCGTCGTCTACATGGGGTCGGAGGACATCCGGCGCCAGGCGCAGAACGTGTTCCGGATGAACCTCCTCGGCGCCAAGGTCGTCCCGGTCGAGTCGGGGTCGAAGACCCTGAAAGACGCGCTGAACGAGGCGATGCGCGACTGGGTGACCAACGTCGACACGACGTTCTACATCATCGGCACCGTCGCCGGGCCCCATCCGTACCCGATGATGGTGCGCGACTTCCAGAGCGTGATCGGGCGCGAGTGCCTGACGCAGATGCCGGCCTCCGCCGGCCGGCAGCCCGACTACGTGATCGCCTGCGTCGGCGGCGGCAGCAATGCGATGGGGATCTTCCACCCGTACGTACCGTACGCCGACGTGAAGCTGGTCGGCGTCGAGGCGGCCGGCGAGGGGCTCGCGACCGGGCACCATGCGGCGTCGCTTTGCGCCGGACGTCCGGGCGTGCTGCACGGCAACCGCACCTACCTGCTGCAGGACGCCGACGGCCAGATCATCGAGACGCACTCGGTCTCGGCGGGCCTCGACTATCCGGGTGTCGGCCCCGAGCACGCGTGGCTCAAGGACAGCGGACGCGCGCAGTATGTCGCGATCACCGACGACGAGGCGCTCGCGGCATTCCACTCGTGCTGCCGGATCGAGGGCATCATCCCCGCGCTCGAGTCGTCGCACGCGCTCGCGTACGCGACCAAGCTCGCGCCGACGCTGCCGCGCGAGAGCATCCTCCTCGTCAACCTTTCGGGTCGCGGCGACAAGGACATGGCGACGGTGGCCGAGCGCGACGCCGCGAGGAAGGCCGCGCCGTGAATCGAATCGATGCCACGTTCGCCCGCCAGCGCGCGGCCGGCCGCACCGTCCTGATTCCCTACGTCACCGCCGGCGACCCGTCGCTCGCGGCGACCGACGAGGTCCTCGACGCCCTGACCCGCGCCGGCGCCGACGTCATCGAACTCGGCGTGCCGTTCTCGGACCCGATGGCCGACGGCCCGGTGATCCAGCGCGCATCCGAGCGCGCGCTCGCCCAGCACGTCGGGCTGCGCGACGTGCTCGACCTCGTCGCGCGCTTCCGCGCGCGCAACCCGGCGACGCCGATCGTGCTGATGGGCTACGCGAATCCGGTCGAGGCGATGGGCGCGACCGCGTTCGCCGACCGCGCGCGAGCGGCAGGGGTCGACGGCGTCATCATCGTCGACTACCCGCCCGAGGAGGCGGCGGAGTTCGCCGCCCTGCTGCGTGCGCGGGAGATCGCGCCCATTTTCCTCGTCGCGCCCACGACCCCCGCCGAGCGCATCGCCCGCATCGCGGAGCTCGGTTCGGGCTACGTCTACTACGTTTCGCTCAAGGGGGTCACCGGCGCAGGCCACCTCGACACCGATGCCGTTGCGGCCAAGCTGCACGAGATTCGCAAGCATGTCGCGCTGCCGGTCGGCGTGGGCTTCGGCATCCGCGATGCGGCAAGCGCGCAGGCGATCGCCCGCCACGCCGACGCGGTCGTCATCGGCAGCCGCATCATCACCGAGATCGAAACCGGCCCGCCTGCCGACGCGGCCGTGCGCGCCGGCGCGTGGCTCGCGACCATCCGTCGCGCGCTCGACACGATGTCCTCGAAGCATGCCGATGCCGGCGAGCGCGCCTCGACCGCCTGATCCGGGGAGGTCTCCGACATGAGCTGGCTGCAGAAGCTGCTTCCGCCGCGGATCAAGAGCACGCCCGGTGCACGCAAGACGCCGGTTCCCGAGGGGCTGTGGGTCAAGTGTGCGTCTTGCGAGGCGACGCTGTATCGGACCGATCTCGAGAAGAACCTGTCGGTATGCCCCAAGTGCGGGTTCCACAACCGCGTGTCCGCGCGCGAGCGGATCGACCAGCTGCTCGACGCCGAGGGGCGCTTCGAGATCGGTTCGGAAGTCGTGCCGATCGACAGCCTCAAGTTCAAGGACCAGAAGAAGTATCCCGAGCGCCTGGAAGCCGCGCTCGAGGAGACCGGCGAGACCGACGCGCTGGTGGTGATGCAGGGCAGCGTCAGGACCGTGCCGGTGGTCGTCGCCGCGTTCGAGTTCGACTTCATGGGGGGCTCGATGGGCTCGGTCGTCGGCGAGCGCTTCGTCCGGGGTGTGCGCGTCGCGTTCGAGAACCGGGTTCCGTTCGTCTGCGTGTCTGCCTCCGGCGGCGCGCGGATGCAGGAAGGCGTGAGCTCGCTGTTCCAGATGGCCAAGACGACTGCGGTGCTGCAGGAGCTGACCCGCGCGCGGCTGCCGTTCGTGTCGATCCTCACCGATCCGACGATGGGGGGCGTCTCGGCATCGTTCGCCTTTGTCGCCGACCTCGTGCTCGCCGAGCCCGGTGCCCTGATCGGTTTCGCCGGTCCGCGGGTCATCGAGCAGACGGTGCGCGAAAAGCTGCCGGAAGGCTTCCAGCGCGCCGAATTCCTGATCGAGAAAGGCGCGCTCGACATGATCGTCGATCGCAGGCAGCTGCGCGACGAGCTCGCACGCCTGCTCGCGATGCTGACGCGGCAGCCGGCGCTCGTCGCCTAGGCGTCGTTTCGCGGCCCGCATCCGGCGTCGCACGCCGGCGCGGTCCCCCATTTCCCGCACTCTTCCCCGCCGGACCACGTGATGCGTCCCTCGACCCTGGTGCAGTGGCTCGCCCACCTCGAGACGCTGCACCCGATGCCCATTGCGATGGGCCTCGACCGGGTCGGCATCGTCGCCTCGCGGCTGGCGATCCGCATCGCCTGTCCGGTGATCACCGTCGCCGGCACGAACGGCAAGGGCTCGACCTGCGCGATGCTCGAGTCGATCTATCGCCACGCCGGCTATCGCACCGGCATGTACATGTCGCCACACCTGCTGCGCTTCAACGAGCGCGTGCGCATCGGCGGCGAGCCCGCGGAAGACGCTGCGCTGGTCGCCGCGTTCGAAGCGGTCGAGGCCGCCCGCTCGGGGGGCAGCGCGACGGCCGCCGGCATGCAGCACGCCGCGGTGACCGCGCGGGCAAGCGCCACAACCCCCGATCCGACGCTCGCCGCCGGCAATCCGCAGGCGCCGGTGCCGCTCACCTACTTCGAGTTCACGACGCTGGCCGCGCTGCTGCTGTTCCAGCAGGCGAAGCCGGACGTGCTGGTCCTCGAGGTCGGCCTCGGGGGGCGGCTCGATGCCGTCAACGTGATCGACGCCGACGTCGCAGTCATCACGACCGTCGACATCGACCACGTCGAGTACCTCGGCCCGACGCGCGAGGACATCGCGCGCGAGAAGGCGGGCATCATGCGCGCGGGCAGGGTCGCAGTCTGCGGCGAGCCCGATCCACCGCAATCGCTGCTCGAGCACGCACGCGCGATCGGTGCGCCGCTGTGGCGCATCGGTCACGAATACCGCTACGAGGCGCAAGCGCTCCAGTGGCGCTACCAGGGTCCGGGAGGTGCGCGTCACGGATTGCCGCTTCCGGCGTTGCGCGGCGGCTACCAGGTCGGCAACGCCGCGACGGTGCTCGCCACGGTCGACGCGCTGCGTGAGCGCCTGCCCGTGGCCGCAGGCGCGATTCGCGACGGGCTCGTGCATGTCGAGCTCGCGGGGCGGTTCCAGGTGCTGCCGGGCCGTCCGGCTGTGGTCGTCGACGTCGCGCACAACCCGCACGCGGCGCGGGCGCTTGCCGACGCGCTCGACGCCATGGGCTGGTTTCCCCGCAATTACGCGGTCTTCGGCATGCTCGCCGACAAGGACATCGACGCGGTGATCGCCGCGATGCGCCCGCGAATCGACGTCTGGCATGTCGCCACGCTGCCCGGACCCCGCGGCGCATCGGCGGACGATCTCGCGCGACGGCTGCGGCAGGCGGGGGTCGCCGAGACTTCCGTGAGGCGTTTCGACAGCGTCGCGCAGGCGTTCCGCGCGGCGCGGGACGAGGCGCGGGAGACTGATAGAATCGCAGCCTTCGGCTCGTTTCTCACCGTTGCCGCTGCGATCGACGCTGCGCGTGCCGGCGGTTGACGGCCGGCCCCGTCAGGACGAATTGGATGGCAGAACCTGCAGACATCAATGTCGACGAACTGCGGCGGCGCGCGCGGCGCCGCCTGGTCGGCGCCGTCGTGCTCGCCCTCGCAGTCGCGGTCATCGTGCCGATGCTGCTCGAAAGCCGCCCCAAGCCGCTCGGCGACGATGTCTCGGTCAAGATCCCGCCGGTCGACGACGGCAAGTTCATCAATCGGCTGTCCGCCAGCCCGACCGACGCAGCGCAAGTGCCGGGAACCGCCGGCAGCCCGGCCCCGGCCGCGGAGCCGGCGAAGGGCCCGCGAGCGGGTGCTGCGGCCGCCACCAGTGCTGCCGTTCCCGCCACGCCTTCGCCCGCGCCGGCCGTCGACGCGAAGCCGCCGAAGTACGACACCCGCGTTCCCGACGTTCCCGCGAGCGGCAACCCGGCGTCCGACGGGGTGATCCCGTCCGCGTCCGCACCCGTCGCGGCGCCCGCAGCGACCAAGGCAGCGCCCGCGCCCGCCGCGCCTGTGGCCGAACGCGAAAAGGTCGCAGCGAATCCCGCGGCGCCGGCCGCGCGCGAGCCGGCGCCGGCTCGGACCAGGGAGGAGCATGCGGGCACCGGCAAGCACGAAGAATACGCAGTGCAGCTCGCGGCCTTCTCCGACGACAAGGGCGCGAACGCACTGGCCCATCGCTTGAAGAACGCCGGATACTCCGCATATACGGAGCCTCTGAAGACCAGCAAGGGAACGCTGTGGCGCGTCCGCGTCGGCCCCTATCCGTCCCGCCAGGCTGCGATCGTCGCGCGCGACAAGCTCAAGCGCGAAGGCCATAGCGGCATCGTGGCGACGCCGGGCTAGGATGCGTCCGGGGTGACGACCGGCGCACTGACGGCCCGGCCTGCGCCGACGCGGGGCGCAACCCGCGTTGCGGCGGGCGGCCCCTCGCCCGCTGCAGCCTGCGCGCCCGGGCGACCCGACGATGCGTCGCAACCAGACCCCGACCCCGCAATGACGTCCTTCGACTGGGCCGTGATGGCGATTGTCGCGCTTTCGACGCTGTTCGCCTTCCTGCGCGGAGTCGTCCGCGAGGTGATCGCGCTGGTCGCGTGGATCGTCGGATTCGTCGCCGCCATCGCTTTCGCGCCGGTAGTCGGCGAATTGCTGCCCGACGTCGCGGGCCATCCCGCCCTCCGTTACGTGATCGCGTTCGCGCTGATCCTGATCGGCACCCTGATCATCGGCGCGCTGGTCGCCTGGGCGCTGTCGAGGGTCATTCGCGCAGTCGGGCTCGGCTTCGTCGACCGGTTCCTGGGCGGCGTGTTCGGATTCGCGCGAGGGCTCGTCGTCGTTCTCGCGTTCGCCGTCGTCGCGGGCCTGACCGACCTGCCGCGCAGCGCGTGGTGGCAGAACTCGACGTTCGCGCCGCCGATCGTGGCGGGCGTCGAAGCCTTGAAGCCGTATCTGCCGCAGGCACTCGCGGAGCGGCTCGACTATTCTCGCGGGGGCGCGCGGCCGCGGCCGACGCCCGGCGCGCAGCAGGCATAGGAGCCACATCCATGTGCGGCATCGTCGGCGTCGTCGCACACACGCCGGTCAACCAGCTTCTCTACGACGGCCTGCTGCTGCTGCAGCACCGGGGGCAGGACGCGGCAGGCATCGTGACCGGCGACGGGCCGATGTTCCATACCTACAAGGGGCCCGGATACGTGCGTGACGTGTTCCGCACGCGCAACATGCGCGACCTGGTCGGGAACACCGGCATCGCGCATTGCCGCTATCCGACCGCCGGATCGGCCTACTCGGATCTCGAATCCCAGCCGTTCTACGTCAACTCGCCTTTCGGCGTGACGCTGGGCCACAACGGGAACCTGACGAACAGCGAGGCGCTGAAACGCGAGCTGTGGGAGCTCGATTTCCGCCACGTCAACACGAATTCCGACAGCGAGGTCCTGCTCAACGTGCTCGCGCTCGAGTTGGAGCGCGCGGCACAGCATCATCGTCTCGATCCCGACGCGATCTTCCGCGCGGTCGCCGGCGTGCACCGGCGCTGCCGCGGCGCCTACGCGGTCGTCGCGATGATCGCAGGCTACGGGATGGTCGCGTTCCGCGATCCCTACGGCATCCGGCCGTTGATCATCGGTGTCAACGAGGCGATGGGTGGACGCGAGTACCTCGTCGCGTCCGAATCGGTCGCACTCGAGCCGCTGGGATTCTCGGTGCTGCGCGACGTCGCCCCCGGCGAGGCGATTTTCGTCGACCAGACCGGCAGCTTCCATACGCGCCAGTGCGCAGAGAACCCGTCGCTCAATCCCTGCCTGTTCGAATACGTCTACCTCGCGCGCCCCGACTCGGTCATCGACGGGACATCGGTGTACGAGGCGAGGCTGCGGATGGGCGGTGCACTGGCGGACCAGATCCGCGGGATGCCCGGGGCCGCCGACGTCGACGTCGTGATCCCGATCCCGGATTCCAGCCGGCCCTCGGCCCTCGAGCTCGCGAACCGGCTGGGCCTGATGTACCGCGAGGGTTTCGTCAAGAACCGCTACATCGGGCGCACGTTCATCATGCCCGGACAGGCGATGCGCAAGAAGAGCGTGCGCCAGAAGCTGAACCCCATCGGCATGGAGTTCAAGGACAAGGTCGTGCTGCTCGTCGACGATTCGATCGTGCGCGGCACGACGTCGCGCGAGATCGTGCAGATGGCGCGCGACGCCGGTGCGCGAAAGGTCTATTTTGCGTCGGCGAGCCCGCCTGTGCGCTATCCGAACGTCTATGGCATCGACATGCCCAACCAGCGCGAGCTGGTCGCGACGGGCCGCACCGAGGCGGAGATCGCCATGGAAATCGGCGCCGACCTCCTGGTCTACCAGCGCCTGGATGCGCTGAAGGAGGCGGTGCGCGACTGCAATCCGGCGCTGTCCAGCTTCGAGGCGTCGTGCTTCGACGGCAAGTACATCACCGGTGACGTCACGCCGGAATATCTGTCGCAGCTCGCTGCGGATCGCGACGAGATGCGCGGCGAGGCCGACGGCGACCGCGAGCGCTCGCAGGAGCCGAGCTCGCTGCTGAGTTAGCGAATCGCCCCGTTACACGAGAGGCGGGGAGGTCCTCCGTGCATCTGACGAAGGCGGAAGCCGACGCGATGGAGTTGCGCATCGCCGAGGTCGAGGCGCGCACCGGCGTGCAGGTGGTCGCGGCGATCGTCGGTCGCTCGGACGCCTATCCGGAGATCGCCTGGAAGGCCTTCGCGATGGGGGCGGCGATTGCCGCGCTGGCCGTCGTCTGCCTCGACATGCTGCGCCCGGACTGGATGCCAGACCTTGCGGTCTGGTCGAATGTCGTCCCGATCCTCGGCGCAGGCGCGGCAAGCGCGATCCTGACGCTGGTACTGCCGGCGTACGCGCGCCTGTACCTCGAAGCCGCGCGTCGTGACGGCGAAGTGCGCCAACGCGCGCAGGCGCTGTTCCACGAACGGAAGCTCGCGAGGACCCGCGGTCGCGACGCAGTGCTGCTGCTCGCGAGCGTGTTCGAACGTCGGGTGGAAGTGATTGCCGACGTCGGCTTCGACGGACGGGTGGAGCCGCGGGAGTGGCGCGGGGTCGTCGACGCGATGACGCCGGCATTCGCGGGTGCCGATCCGGCGGAGGCATTGTCGCGCGGGGTCGAAGCGGTCGAATCGCTGCTTCGGGCCAAGGGCATCGCCGGATCGCGGGTCGGCGACGAGCTTCCAGACCGGCCGATCGACGAGGCGGGGGCGTGAGGCCCTCGGGTGTCGGCGGGCTCGCCTGCGCGTTCCTGGCAGCGGCGGCTGCCGCTGCCGCCTGGGCGGCCCCCGCCGAGGTCCCCTACCTGAGCGGCCGCGTCGTCGACAACGCCGAGATCCTGAGCCCCGCGACGCGCAGTGCCATCACCGCGCAGCTGAAGGCGCACGAGGAGAGGACGACCGACCAGATCGCGGTGCTGACGATTCCGACCACCGGAGACGAGAGCATCGAGGACTACGCGGTGCGCGTCTTCCAGGCCTGGCGGCTCGGCGTCAAGGGCAAGGACAACGGCGTGCTCCTGGTCGTCGCACCGAAGGATCGCCGTTTGCGGATCGAGGTCGGCTACGGGCTCGAGGGAAAGCTGACCGACGTGGCGTCGAGCCGCATCATCCGCAACGTGATCACACCGGCGTTTCGCGCCGGTGATTTCGACAAGGGCGTGCGCGACGGGGCCTCCGCGATCGTCGGAACGCTCGAAGGGAGCGCGGATGTCGCGAAGCTCGCCGACACTGGCGCGTCCCGCGCGTCGAGCGGAAACGGGATCCCGATGCGTTTCGACGACCCGCAGCTGCCGGCGTGGCCGCTGCGGATCCTGCTTGGCTGCTTCATCTTCGGCATCATCGGCATCTTCACCTTCGTCGGCATCGTGACCCCCGGTGCAGGCTGGTTCCTGTATTTCTTCCTGATTCCGTTCTGGGCGACGTTCCCGATCGTGGTGCTGGGCGCGCGGGGCGCGCTAGCGCTCCTCGGCGTCTACGCGATCGGCTTCCCGATTGCGAAGATCCTCGCGTCCGGCACCGACTGGTACGCCAGGGCACGGCAGGATCTCAAGACCAAGGGCAAGGCAACGATCGGAGGCATCGTGCTCGGCGGCAGCGGGCATTCCGGCGGGTGGTCGTCGGGCAGCAGCGGCGGCGGTTTTTCGGGCGGAGGCGGGGGCTCTGGAGGTGGCGGCGCCTCAGGGAGCTGGTGAGCGCGAAGCCGAAAAAGGCGACCTCGGAACCCCGATTTCGCGGACGTGGTATAGTCTGGTCGCGCCGATTTGAGCTTCAGCTTGCGGGCGCTTAAAAAATTCCGCTAAAGCGAGGTTCGCTCCAGCCCGAGGATATCGGGCGGGGCACACGAAACCCGTTTGGCGGAAGCCTGACGGGTTTTTTGTTTGGGGCAGGAGCAACGACATGACCAACGAGACACGCGAGCGCGGCTTCACGACCGCGATCCTTCACGGCGACCGCGAATCGGTCATCGAGCACGGCGCGATCCACAAGCCGCTGCACCTGTCGGTGGCGTACGGATATCGCGAAGTCGCCGACCTGATCGCCGTGTTCCAGGGCCGCGCCGCGGGCTATGCCTACGGACGCCAGGGCAACCCGACGACGGCTGCGCTCGAAGCCAAGGTCACGGCGATGGAGCAGGGCGTGGCGACCGTGTGTTTTGCGACCGGCATGGCGGCGATCGGCGCGATCATGATGTCGCTGCTGCGTGAGGGCGACCATGTGGTCTCGAGCTCCTACGTGTTCGGCAACACCAACAGCCTGCTCGGAACGGTGGCCGACCACGGGACGCCGGTCAGCTTCGTCGACGCGACCGCAGCCGAGAACGTCGAGCGCGCGCTGACGCCGCGGACGCGGATGGTGTTCGTCGAGACGATCGCCAATCCACGCACGCAGGTCGCCGACCTCGTGCGCATCGGCGCGCTGTGCCGCGAGCGGGGCCTGATCTACGTCGTCGACAACACGATGACCTCGCCATGGCTGTTCAGGCCCGCCACCGTCGATGCGACCCTCGTCGTCAACGCCCTGACCAAGTACATCGGCGGTCACGGCAATGCGCTGGGCGGCGCGGTCACCGACACCGGACGCTTCGACTGGACGCGCTACCCGAACATCGCCGAGAACTACAGGTCGCAGAAGCCCGCGATGTGGGGCATCACGCAGATGCGCAAGAAAGGGTTGCGCGATTTCGGCGCCACGCTGTCCGCCGAACAGGCGCATCACATCGCGGTCGGCGCGGAGACCCTTGCATTGCGGATGGACCGGCAATGCGCGAACGCGCAGGCGCTCGCCGATTTCCTGGTCGCGCATCCGAAGGTGCGTGCCGTGCATTATCCGGGACTCGCCGCCCATCCGCAGCACGGGCTTGCGAAAGCGCTGTTCCGCGCCCCGGGCGCGCTGTTCTCGTTCGAGCTCGCCGACGGCTGCGACGTGCTCGCCGTGCTCGACCGGCTGCGCAGCGTCGTGCTGTCGTCGAACCTCGGGGACAACCGGACGCTGGCGATTCCGGTCGCGCAGACGATCTACTGGGAGATGGGGCCTGCGCGCCGCGCCGAGATGGGCATCGCCGATTCGCTGGTGCGGGTTTCGGTCGGCATCGAGGATCAGGCAGACCTGCTCGCCGACTTTGCCCGGGCGCTCGCCACGGCCTGATCCGCGGGAGCATAATCGCCGCTGTTCGCCACGCAGACGAGGAGGCCAAGGTGGGAAATCGCGACAAGCAGCGCAAGGAACCGAAAAAGCCCAAGCAACCGAAGAAGCCGGAACCCAAGCTCGCCCACTGATCCGGCGGACCGGCGCGGGGTCCGCCACGCGCGCGATTGCGCGGGGGCGCCGCCCGGCGCCTGTCGATCATCGCCGGTCGATCGGCGTCCGCCGATTGCCGCCGTCAGGCGACGGATCGTCAGCGGTCGCCGAGACCTTTCGGCGCGAAGCGCGCCAGGCCGCGCTGCAATCCGATCAGCACCGGTATCCAGCCGACCCAGCGCACGAAGTCGACCAGGCTCTCGTCCCACTGCCAGGCCCCGGCGGGGTCGAGGCCGGCGGCCAGGCGCTCGTCGAGCCATCCCCAAGCCGCGAGCCAGGCCGCGAGCACCAGCAGCGCCGCGGCCTGCAGGCGATGGCGCGGAGGCAATGCGCGGAACAGCGGCGCACCCACGAGGCCCCCGACGATGACGGCGTAGAGCAGCAGGCGCAGGGGTGGCCTCGCCGCGATCGTCGCCGCGAGCAGAGGCTCGCTCGCGATCATCTTGGCCGCGGTGAAGCCCAGGACTCCCGCGCCCAGCCACAGGATCGCCGGGTAGCGCTCGACCCATTTCAGCACCAGCGTCGAGCCCCAGATCACGATCGGGATCGACACGGCGAGTCCGATCGCCACCAGCGCGAACGACCCGTGCGCCGCTCCTCCCACCGCCAGCACGTTGTCCACGCCCATCACGGCATCGGCGACGATGATCGTCTGCACTGCGGCACGGACGGAATTCCTGGTGGCTAGCTTGTCGTGCCCTGGATCGCCGCCGCGCGTCAGCTTCCAGCCGATGTAGACCAGCGCGATGCCGCCGACCAGGAGGAAGCCCGGAATCTTCAGCAGCCAGACGACGACCGCCGTCAGCAGGCCCCGCACGATGATCGCGCCCGCAGTGCCCCAGAGGATGACGCGCCGTTGCATCGCCGGCGGGACGTTGCGCGCGGCGAGCCCGATGACGATCGCATTGTCGCCGGCGAGGATCAGGTCGATGACGATGATCGATGCCAGTGCCGAGAACCACGCAGACGAGAAGAGTTCGGGATTCATCCGTCGATGTCCCGGGTGCGAACCCCGGCGTCGCCGATTTCGAGGAAATGGCCGCGGTCGTTCCAGTCGGCAAGGACGATGCGTTCGCGCGGCGTGCCGTCGACGACCAGCGCATGATGCGCCGGTCGGTGCGTGTGGCCATGGATCATCCGCGTGATGGCGTTCGCGCGAAACGCGCCTTCGATCGCGCCCGCGTTGACGTCGAGGATCGCCTCGGGCTTGCGCGAGGTCGCGCTGCGGCTGCCGCGACGCATCCAGGCGGCGATCCAGCGACGCAGCCGATACGGCAGTCGCAGCAGGCGGCGCTGGCGCGCCGGGTCGCGTGCCCACGCTCGGTAGCGCTGGTAGGCGAGGTCGTCGGTGCAGAATTCGTCGCCGTGCGACAGCAGCGTGCGTGTACCTTGGATGTCGGCGATCGTCTGCTCGCGGAGCAGGATCGCGCCGGTCGCGCGAGCGAAATCCTCGCCCAGCAGGAAATCGCGGTTGCCACGCGCGACGTGGACCGGAACGCCGGCTTCGGTCAGCGCCCGCAGCGACTCGACGACCTCGCGCGCGAATGGCTCGCGGCGCTGGTCGTCACCGACCCAGGAGTCGAAGAGGTCTCCCAGGATGTACACAGCCGCCGCGCCACGGGCGGGGCCGCGCGTGAAGGCGTGGAAAGCGGCCGCCGTGGCCGGACGCTCGGGGGCGAGGTGGAGGTCCGAGAGCAGCAGCGTCGGTTTCATCGGCGAAACCGCGCCGCTGCCCCGGTGGGGCGGTGATGCCTGTCGCTTCGCTCTTCGGCCATGCGTCCGAGAATCGGGAAACCGATCCCGCTCCCGTTCAGGCGGCGGCGGCGACTTCCTCGGCGCGCGTGATGACGACGTCCTCCCGGGGCACGTCCTGGTGGAATCCCGAGGTGCCGGTCGCAACGCCGGCAATCCGGTCGACGACGTCGGTGCCGCCGACGACCTTGCCGAAGACGCAGTAGCCCCAGCCCTGCGGGCTCGGCCCCTTGTAGTCGAGGAAGGCGTTGTCGGCGACGTTGATGAAGAACTGCGCCGTCGCCGAATGAGGGTCCGAGGTGCGCGCCATCGCGACCGTGTAGTGCGCGTTCTTGACCCCGTTCCCCGCCTCGTTGGCGACGGGCGCGCGCGTCGGCTTCTGCGACATCCCGGGGGTGAAGCCCCCGCCCTGGATCATGAAGCCTGGGATCACGCGATGGAACAGCGTGTTGTCGTAATGCCCATCGCGAACGTATTGCAGGAAGTTCGCAACGGACGCGGGGGCGTTCTCGGCGTCGAGGTCGAGCGTGATGTCGCCGTGATTCGTATGCAGGATGACCATCGGTTGTGCCTCAGTGGGATGGCGTGACGATGCGCGCCGAATTGATCATGACGCGCTCGACCGGGACGTCGGAGGGGAACGGGCCGGCGGGGCCGGTCTTCGACCTGGCGATCTTGTCGACGACGTCCATGCCTGCGACGACCTTCCCGAACACGGTGTAGCCCCAGCCCTGCGGGTCGGGGGAATGGAAGTCGAGGCGCTTGTTGTCGGCGACGTTGATGAAGAACTGCGAGGTCGCCGAATTCGGATCCCCGGTGCGCGCCATCGCCACGGTGCCTGGAACGTTCGACAGCCCCGCCTTGACGCTTTGCTCGGACTCGATCGGAATCGGAGGCCGCGTCGGCTTCTGCCAGAATTTGGCGTCGTAGCCGCCGCCCTGGATCATGAAGCCCGCGATGACGCGGTGGAACTGCGTCCCGTCGTAATGCTTGGCCTTGACGTAGTCGAGGAAGTTCTCGACGGTCTTCGGCGCGGCGTTGGGGAACAGCTCGAGCTTGATCACCCCGGCGCTCGTGTCGAGCTCGACTTCGGGGTTGGCCGCGTACGCGGGCAATGCGGCGACGCCCAGCGCGAGCGATGCGGCAATCAGGATACGGCGAAGCATGAACGACCTCCTCAGTCTCGTTGTGTCGGCGGGCCGCCGACGATGGCGTCCCGCAGGTTCGGGCCGGCGCGTTCCCGGTCGGGCCCGCGCGTCATCTGCCCGGTGTCTCGGCGTTGCCCGGTGTCGCGGTGTTGCTTGTTGCCCCGGTCTTGCCCGTTGCATCGGTAGCGCCGGTGGCTCCGGTGCCGTCCGCCGACCCGGTCCGGCCGGCCGCCTGGGCCTCGCGGATCAGCTTGAGCTTGGCCGGCGCGCTGCGGTTGAGCTTGTCGAGCGCCACCGTGCGCTCGTACTCGACCTGCGCGAGCCGGGCGTAGACGTCGCCGAGGTTCTCGTGGGCGATCGCATAATCCGGGGCGGCCTGCACAGCGCGCTCCAGCTCGTCGCGCGCCAGCCGGTATTCGCCTTTCTTCGCGTAGAGGACCGCAAGATTGTTCCGAGGTTCGGGCAACTCCGGAAAATCGGCGACCAGCGCGCGGAACTGCGCAATCGCGTCGTCGGTCCTGCCTTCGTCGGTCAGCGCGATGCCCTTGACGAACCGCGCCTGCGCTTCGCGCGGGTGTTCGGCAGTGAGCTTGTCGAGCATCTCGATCGCCGCGGCGTACTGCTTGCGCTCGACGAGGGCGCTCGCCTTGCGCAGCGATTGGGTATAAGCCTTGCGCTCGGCATCGTTCATGCCGCGCGGATCCTGCATCGTCGCGGGCGGCGGCGCGGCGGTCGCGAGCGATGCCGCGGCGCCGATGCAGGCGGCGATCACGAAGACTGAGAGGCGGTGCAAACGGATGCTGGGCATCGGCGGGGAATGCGCGGCCGGGAGTCGGCAGGCCCCGATTCTAGCGCAGGGCCCCCGAGGCCGATGGTGCGCGCAGCCTCGCGACCGTCTCCTCGATCAGGCGCCGCGCGATCGACACGGTGCTAGGCAGTTCTGGCGGAAGCGCGTCGGACGGGAACCAGCGCGCGTCGGCGATCTCGTCGCCATCGGGCGCCAGTTCACCACCCGCGTAGCGGGCCGTGTAGGCGATCATCAGCGAGTGCGGGAAAGCCCACGACTGGCTCGCGAAGTAATCGAGGCCCGTGACCTCGATGCCGACCTCCTCGCGGACCTCGCGATGGATGCAATCCTCGATCGTCTCGCCGGGTTCGACGAATCCGGCGAGCGCGCTGTACATCGGTTTCGGAAAGCGGCTTGCGCGCGCGAGCAGCACCTCGCTCCCGCGGGTGACCAGCACCATCATCGCCGGCGAGATCCGCGGGTACGCAACCAGGCCGCAGGCGGGGCAGATCCTGGCGCGCTCGCCTTCACGTTCGCGCGTCGGCGTCCCGCAGCGCCCGCAATAGCGGTGCGAGCGGTCCCAGTCGACGACCTGGAAAGCTCGGGCGGCCAGCGCCAGCAGGTCCTCGGGCAGGCGCAGGAACAGCGACCGCAAGCCCGCGTAGCGGCATCCGGCGGGCTCGGGCGCGGCGTCCGGGAGCGTGATCGAGACGCAGTCGATGCCGCGCAGGCGGCCGAGGTAGTGGCGATTCCCCACGAGGCCCATGCCCTCGAACTCGGCGAGCGTCGGCGCCGTCGGTGCGCCTTCGTCGCCGCAGACCAGGAGTTTCGCGTCGGTGAAAGCGAACACCAGCGAATTGCCCGCCAGCAGGGCAGGGGTGGCCTGCGCCGGCGCGAAGTCCGCGGGCGTATGCATCATGGCGCAGGCATTCGCATGCCGGCTACGGTGCCCGGCGCATGTTCGCGTTCGCGATCATCCTGGCGACGAGCGGCCTAGGCCGAGAGATCCAGCGGCAGCTTGCGCAGCCGCTTGCCGGTGGCGGCAGCCAGCGCGTTCGCGACCGCGGGCGCAATCGGCGGTACGCCGGGCTCGCCGACGCCGGTCGGTGCCTCGGTCGAGGGCACGATGTGCACCTCGATCGCCGGCATCTCGTTGATGCGCAGCACGCGGTAATCACCGAAGTTCGACTGCACGACTGCGCCGTCCTTGATCGTGATCTCGCCGAACAGCGCCGCCGACAGGCCAAAGCCGATGCCGCCTTCCATCTGCGCGCGCACGACGTCGGGGTTGACAGCGAGGCCGCAATCGACCGCGCAGACGACGCGATCGACGGTGAATGACTTGTCGGCGTTGACGCTGACCTCGACGACCTGCGCGACCGCGGTGTCGAACGATTCGTGGACGGCAATGCCGCGTGCGCGCTTCGCCCCGTTGCGGCCCGGTGCGAGCGGCTTCTCCCAGCCGGCGTTGTCGGCGGCGAGCTCGAGCACCGACAGGTGCCTGGGCTGCTTCGCGAGCAACGCCTTGCGGAATGCGACGGGGTCCTTGCCGGCCGTCGCCGCGAGCTCGTCGATGAGCGTCTCGGTCGAGAACGCCGTGTGAGTCGAGCCCACCGAGCGCCACCACTGCACCGGCACGCCGACTTGCGGCGAATGCAGGTCGACGCGGAGGTTGGCGATCGCGTAGGGCAGGGTCGCTGCGCCTTCGACCGATGTCGGATCGATGCCGTTCTTGATCATCCCGGCCATCGGCGTGCCGTCGAGGATCGACTGGCCGACGATCCGGTGCTGCCAGGCGACGACGTTGCCGTCGGCATCGAGCCCTGCCTGCAGCGTGTGGTAGTACGCCGGCCGGAAATAGCCGGCCTGCATGTCGTCCTCGCGCGTCCAGACCAGCTTCACGGGAATCCCGCGCTGGCCCTGCGCCGCGAGGGCCTTGACGACCGCCGCGGCCTCGAGCACGTAGTCGGAATTCGGATTGGCGCGGCGCCCGAAGCTGCCGCCGGCGTAGAGCTGGTGCAGCGTGACCTGCGCCGGCTCGAGGCCCAGCGCCTTGGCGACCGCGGCCTGGTCGACGGTCTGGAACTGCTCGCCGTTCCACACCTCCGCGCGGCCGGCGTCGAGGCGGATCACGCAGTTCATCGGCTCCATCGCCGCGTGCGCGAGGTACGGAAACTCGTAGGCGACGTCGAGCCTGTGCGCGGCCCCGGCGAGCGCGCCCGGCGCGTCACCGTCGTTGCGTGCGACCGTTCCCGGCGTGCCGGCGAGGCGCTTGTATTCGGCGAGGATGTCGGGGGACGAATACTTGAACCCCGTCGATTCGTCCCATTCGATCTTCAGCGCGTCGCGGCCGCGCTTGGCGTCCCAGAAGCTGTTCGCCACGACGGCGACGCCGTTGGGCACCTCGACGACGAAACGGATGCCAGGCAAGCCCTTGAGCCCGTCTGCGCCGATGTTCTTCACTTTGGCGCCGAAGCGCGGCGGATGCGCGACGACGGCGGTCAGCATTCCCGGCAGCTTGACGTCCTGCGTGTAGATCGCCGTGCCGGTCGATTTCGCCCGGGCGTCGGTGCGCGGGACGCGCTTGCCGATGTAGACGAAGTCCTTCGGATCCTTGAGCTTCGGCGACGCGGGCACTGGTTGCTTCGCGGCGGCCGCCGCGAGCTCGCCGAAGCTCGCCTTCCTGCCGCCGTGGGAGAGGATGCCGTTCCTCACCGAGACGGCGTCGGTGGGCACCTTCCAGCGCGCGGCGGCCGCAGCGACCAGCATCGCGCGCGCGGCAGCACCGGCCAGCCGGTACTGCTCGAACGAGTTCGCCATCGAGCTCGAACCGCCGGTGCCCTGCATCGGGCCCCACTGTAGGTTGTTGTAGAGCTTTGCATCGGCGGGGGCGCCTTCGACCTTCACCTGCGACCACGCGGCGTCGAGCTCCTCGGCGACCAGCGTAGGCAATCCGGTGTAGGTGCCCTGGCCCATCTCGAGGTGCTTGACGATCACCGTCACCGAGCTGTCGGGGGCGATCGTCAGGAACGCGTTGGGCGTGAATTTCGGGCCGGAGGCGACGGCTTTCGCGGCCTTCCCGCGCTTTGCGGTCGCGGCCTGCGCCGCGTCGACGCCGAAGATGCCCAGCGTCAGGCCGCCCGCGGCCGCAGCCGTCACCCTGAGGAAGACGCGGCGGCCCGGGTTTTCGGCGGTGGACCCGGCCGCGGACCCTGGCGTGGACTGTGGGGAGTACATGAAGGACTTGCGGGACATGCGCATCGGATTCATCGCTCGCTCCTTCAGCCCAGGCTCTTGCCCGCATCCTTGATCGCCGCGCGGATGCGCACGTAGGTCGCGCAGCGGCAGATGTTGCCTGCCATCGCGTCGTCGATGTCGGCATCGCTCGGATGCCGGCTCCTGGCGAGCAGCGCCGCCGCCGACATCAACTGCCCCGACTGGCAGTAGCCGCACTGCGGGACGTCGAGCTTCTCCCATGCCGCCTGCAGCGCCAGCGCTTCGCGGGTCATCAGGCCCTCGATCGTCGTGATGTCGGTGCCGAGCTTGATCGACGACAGCGGGACCTGGCAGGAGCGGGCGGGCTGGCCCTCGACCAGCACCGTGCACGCACCGCACAGCGCCTTGCCGCAGCCGTACTTGGTGCCCGTGAGGTTCAGCGAATCACGCAGGATCCACAGCAGGGGCGTGTCGCCCGGCACGCTCGCCGCGATGTCGATGCGTACCTTGTTTACGAAGAAGATCGGCATGGGGCGCTCCGCGGAGGCATTCTCTCGATGCGAAACATTCGATTCTAGGCGATTTCGCCGGATGCCGGCACGATCGCCGTGCCCGCGCCCACCGGGACGCCCGTCGTCGGGGTTCGCTGCTGCGGGACGCTATAATCTACGGTTGACACGAATGCGACGGGAAACATCATGGAAGCCGAACAGCTGAATGCGATCGGAAACGCGATCGCGGGCCTGAAGGACCGCACCACGCAGCTTCGGAGGTATCTTTGACTTCGAGGCAAAGGAAGCGCGTCTCGCCGCAGTGGACCGCGAGCTCGAGGACCCGAAGATCTGGGACAACCCGCAGCGCGCGCAGGAGCTCGGCAAGGAGAAGAAGGAGCTCGACGGCGTCGTGCTGACGCTGGCGGGGCTGCAATCGGACCTCGACGACAGCGGCGAACTGTACGAACTGGCTCGCGCGGAAGGCGACGACGCCGCGCTCGCCTCGATCGAGGCCGACGTCGCGAAGCTCGAGCGGACGGTGTCCGGCCTCGAATTCCGGCGGATGTTCCACCATCCGCTCGATCCCGGCAACGCGTTCGTCGACATCCAGGCGGGAAGCGGCGGCACCGAGGCGCAGGACTGGGCGTCGATGCTGCTCCGGATGTACCTGCGCTACTGCGAACGCAAGGGCTACAACGTCGAAGTGCTCGAGGAGTCGCCGGGCGAAGTCGCGGGCATCAAGAGCGCATCGATCAAGGTCGACGGGGAATACGCCTACGGCCACCTGCGCACCGAGACCGGCGTGCACCGGTTGGTGCGCAAGAGCCCGTTCGATTCCAACGCGCGGCGCCACACGTCTTTCGCCAGCGTGTTCGTGTACCCCGAGGTCGACGAGTCGATCGAGGTCGAGATCAATCCCGCCGACCTGCGGATCGACACCTACCGTGCGTCGGGGGCGGGCGGCCAGCACATCAACAAGACCGATTCGGCGGTGCGCATCACCCACCTGCCGACCAACATCGTCGTGCAATGTCAGAACGACCGGTCGCAGCATCGCAACCGCGCCGAGGCGTTCTCGATGCTGAAGTCGAAGCTCTACGAGCTCGAGTTGCGGAAGCGCCAGGAGCAGCAGGCGAAGCTCGAGGACTCGAAGACCGACATCGGCTGGGGACACCAGATCCGCTCGTACGTGCTCGACCAGTCGCGGATCAAGGACCTGCGGACCAGCTACGAAGTCGGCAACACGCAGGCGGTGCTCGACGGCGACCTCGACGATTTCATTGCGGCGAGCCTCAAGCAGGGAGTCTGATTTGAGCGAACAGGAACCACGCGACGAGAACCAGGTCATCGCCGAGCGGCGCGCGAAGCTCGCCGCGCTGCGGGCGGGAGGCCAGGCCTACCCGAACGATTTCCGGCGCGATGCGCTGGCGGGCGAGCTGCACGCGTCCCACGACGCGAGGGACAACGCCGAGCTCGAGCCCGCCGCGATCCGGGTCGCGGTGGCGGGACGCATGCTGCTGAAGCGGGTGATGGGCAAGGCCTGTTTCGCGACGATTTCCGACATGTCGGGGCGCATCCAGCTCTACGTGACGCTCGACGGCGTGGGTGCACCGACCCTCGAGGCGTTCAAGCACTGGGACCTGGGTGACATCGTCGGCGCGACCGGGACGCTGTTCAAGACCAAGACCGGCGAGCTGTCGGTCAAGTGCGATTCGGTCCGGATGCTCGCCAAGTCGCTGCGCCCGCTGCCCGAGAAATTCCACGGCATGACCGACCAGGAGCAGCGCTACCGGCAGCGCCACGTCGACCTGATCACCAATCCGGCGTCGCGCGGGGTCTTCGTCAAGCGCTCGCAGATCGTGCAGGCGATCCGCGAGTTCTTCGTCGCCCGCGGCTATCTCGAAGTCGAGACGCCGATGATGCATCCGATCCCGGGTGGCGCCGCGGCACGCCCGTTCGTCACGCACCACAACGCACTCGACATGCAGCTCTTCCTGCGGATCGCGCCCGAGCTCTACCTGAAGCGGCTGGTCGTCGGCGGGCTCGAGAAGGTGTTCGAGATCAACCGCAACTTCCGCAACGAAGGCATCTCGACCCGGCACAATCCCGAGTTCACGATGCTGGAGTTCTACGAGGCCTACCGCGATTACGGCTACCTGATGGACCTGACCGAGGAACTGCTGCGCACGGTCGCGCAGCAGGTGCTCGGCACGACCAGCGTCACCTACCAGGGCGAAACGATCGAGCTGGGCCGCCGCTTCGACCGGCTGACCATGGCCGAGGCGATCCACAAGCACAATCCGCAGTACCCGCTGCACGAGCTCGCCAAGCCCGGGTACCTGCGCGTCGCGCTGGCGCCGTTCGACGAGGAAGTGTTCCCCACGGACGGCGTGGGAATTCTGCAGTTGAAGCTCTTCGAGCAGACCACCGAGGAGAAGCTGGTCCAGCCGACGTTCATCGTCGCGCACCCGACCGACGTGTCGCCGCTCGCGCGCGCGAACGATGCGAACCCTGCGGTCACCGACCGCTTCGAACTTTTCATCACCCGGCGCGAGATCGCCAACGGGTTCTCGGAGCTCAACGACCCCGAGGACCAGGCGGCGCGCTTCGCCGCCCAGGCGGCCGCGAAGGAGGCGGGCGACGAGGAGGCGATGTACTACGACGCCGACTACGTGCGGGCGCTGGAATACGGGCTGCCGCCGACCGCCGGCGAGGGCATCGGCATCGACCGGTTGGTGATGCTGCTGACCGACAGCCCGTCGATCCGCGACGTGGTGCTGTTCCCGCAGCTCAAGCCCGAGGTCTAGACCGCCGTCCGCGGGCGCTCGGCCCGGGATCGAACGATACCTGTACCAGGTATGTTGACATATACCCTGACGGGGTATAGAGTGCGTGCATGGATACGACGGTCCGGCGCGAGGATCCGGCGGTTGCCGCGGGCAACCCGGCATCGGCAGCGTCCGACGGGGCGGGCAGTGCCGCCGCGGGCGCGGATGCTTGCGCGCTCGACGCTCGCGCCGATCTCGCGCTCGAGGGCATGACCTGCGCCGCCTGCGCGACGCGCATCGAAAAAGTCCTGAACCGCATCGACGGCGTCGACGCTGCCGTCAATTTCGCTACCGAAAGCGCGACGGTTCGCTACGACCGTGCGCGTGCTGACGTCGATGCGCTGCTCGCCGCGGTCGCCCGCGCGGGCTACGGGGCGCGCGTCAAGGTCGACGACGGCGTCGAGCGCGAGCTCGAGTCGTCGCGCCGGGAGAGCACGTGGCGTGAATTGCGCCGCGATCTTGCGATCTCCATTGCCCTGACTGCGCCGCTGCTGCTGCAGATGGTTGCGATGCTCGTCCCGGGCCTCGGCGCCGGGCACGACGAACTGCTGCCGCGCTGGCTCCAGTTCGCGCTGGCCACGCCCGTCCAGTTCCTGATCGGCCGCCGTTTCTACGTCGGCGCATGGCATGCGCTGCGCGGCGGCGGCGCGAACATGGACGTCCTGATTGCGCTGGGCACCACGATCGCATGGACTTTCAGCGCGGTGGTCACCGTCCTCGGCCTGCACCAGCACGTCTATTTCGAGGCGTCGGCCGCGATCATCACCCTGGTGCTGCTCGGCAAGGCACTGGAAGCTCGCGCCAAGGCGCGCACCTCCGCCGCGCTCGAAGGATTGTTGCGGCTGCAGCCGCCGACCGCGCACATCGAGCGTGATGGCGAAATCGTCGACGTGCCGCTGGCCGACGTCAAGGTCGGCGAGCGCTACCTGGTGCGCGCAGGCGAGGCGGTGCCCGTCGACGGGATCGTGGTCGAGGGCGCGTCGTCGGTCGACGAGAGCATGCTGACCGGCGAGAGCCTGCCGGTCGCCAAGGCTCCTGCAGCGAAGGTCTATGCGGGGACGGTCAATCACGACGGCTTCCTGCGCTGCCGGGCCACCGGCGTGGGCAGCGCGACGCTGCTCGCCGGCATCGTGAGGCTGGTCGGCGAAGCGCAGGGCACCAAGGCGCCGATCCAGAAGCTCGCCGACCGGGTTTCGGGCGTGTTCGTCCCGGTCGTCGTCGCGATCGCAGCGCTGACTTTCGTGCTCGCGTGGTGGCTGGTTGGCGACCCGACCGTCGCGCTGGTCAACGCGGTGTCGGTGCTGGTGATCGCCTGCCCCTGCGCGCTGGGGCTCGCGACGCCGACCGCGATCATCGTCGGCACCGGGCGCGGCGCGCAGCTCGGCGTGCTGATCCGCAATGCCATCGCGCTCGAGAACGCCGGCCGGCTGACGACCCTGGTCGTCGACAAGACGGGGACGGTGACCGCTGGAGTGCCTGCCGTGACCCGCGTCACGCCTTTCGGCGCGGTTGAGCGCGAAGAGGTGCTCGCGGTCGCTGCGGCGCTGGAGCAGAACGCGCTGCATCCGCTCGCGCAGGCGATCGTCGCTCGGGCGCGCGACGACGGTGTCGCGCTGCCGGCGGTCGAGGGGTTCATCGCGGTTCCCGGCAAGGGCACGCGCGGCGACGTCGGCGCCGACAAGCGGGCTGCGCTCGCAGGGTCGCTGCAATTCCTGCTCGACGAAGGAATCGCCGTCGACTCGCGCGCCGTCGACGCGCTGCATATCGGCAGCGACACCCTGGTCGCGGTCGCGATCGACGGCACGCTCGCCGGTGTCATCGCGCTGGCGGATCGGGTGCGACCGACGTCAGCGACCGCGATTGCGCGCCTCGCCGCCCACGGCGTCGACGTGGTGATGATGTCGGGCGACAACGGGGCGACTGTCGCCGCGATTGCAGCCGAGGTCGGCATCCGCGATCACCGCGGCGGGATGACGCCCGCGGCGAAGGCGCAGGCGATTCGGGACCTGCAGGCTGCGGGTCGCGTCGTCGGCATGGTCGGCGACGGCGTCAACGACGCGCCCGCACTCGCTGCGGCCGACGTGAGCTTCGCAATCGGCGCAGGCTCGGCGATCGCCATCGAGGCAGCCGACGTGACCGTCGTGCGCGACGACCTGGGCGCGGTGGTCGACGCGATCCTGCTGTCGCGCGCGACGCGCGGCAAGATCCGGCAGAACCTGTTCTTCGCCTTCGCCTACAACGTGCTCGGCATTCCGCTGGCCGCGCTCGGCCTGCTCAATCCGGTGATCGCAGGCGCGGCGATGGCGATGAGCTCGGTGTCCGTCGTCAGCAATGCGCTGCTGTTGCGGCGCTTCCGACCCAACCGCTAGAACTGCAAAGGAGCAGCGAATGGAATCCGTGAAACTCGACGTGCAGGGCATGACCTGCCAGGGCTGCGTGGCCAGCGTCACACGCGTATTGAAGGCCGTTCCAGGAGTCGCAGACGCGGCGGTGACGCTGCAGCCGGGCGCTGCGACCGTGACGTTCGATCCGACGCGCACCAATGTGACCGCACTGGGCGCGGCGATCCGCGACGCCGGCTATGACGTCGCCGCCTGATCTGCCGGCAGCGTCCGCATCGCCGATCGCGCCTGCGGGAGCGACGCACGATTCATGCGCGCATCCCGCGCACCCCGCCGTTCCGCGCTCCGCGGAAACCGCCAAGGCGCTGGCGACGCGCATCAACCGCATCGAAGGCCAGATTCGCGGCATCGGCAGGATGATCGAGGAGGACCGCTACTGCGTCGACATCCTGACCCAGGTCGCGGCGGTGCAATCGGCGCTCGATGCGCTCGGGCTGAAGCTCCTCGAGCATCACCTGCACGGCTGCGTCGCCCACGCGGTCGCGTCGGGCGACGGCGCGCACGCGATCGACGAGGCTCTCGCCGTCATCCGCAGGTTCGGGCGCTGACCCCAATTTTCCCCGACCCCAATTTTCGGCGGCCCCGGTTCCCGCGGCGAGCTACTTCGCCGCGATCTTCTCGATCCACGCTGCGAATGCGTCGACGAACTTCTTCAGGAAGTCGCGCGTGGAGTCGTTGACCAGCTGTCCCTGCGGATCGAACAGCGCGGCTACGCCGCCGATGTAGGCCTCGGGCTGTTGCATCGCGGGCATGTTGAGGAATACCAGCGACTGCCGCAGGTGATGGTTGGCGCCGAACGCCGAGAGGTTGCCCGGCGAGTTGCTGACGATGGCGCAGGGCTTGCCGCTCCACGCGCTCTTGCCGGAGGGGCGGGACCCGACGTCGATCGCGTTCTTCAGGACGCCGGGCACCGAGCGGTTGTATTCGGGGGTCACGAACAGGACGGCATCCGCTTTCGCGACGCGCGCCCGGAACGCCGCCCATTCCGCAGGCGGGGTCTCGCCATCGAGGTCCTGGTTGTAGAGCGGCAGCTGTCCGATCTCGACGATCTCGAGTGCAAGGGCTGCGGGCGCGATGGCGCGCAGGGCGTTTGCCAGCTTGCGGCTGAACGACTCCTTGCGGAGGCTTCCGACGATGACGACGACGTCGCGGGCTGCGGTCATTGAGGATCCTTGGTGGTTGGGCCGGCGGGGCGTGACCGGCGCACAGCGCGGCTGCGCTGCCGTTTCGTGTCTGACCGACAAGAGTACCAGCTCGCCCGCGGTTCCCGAGCGCAGGACTTGGCAGTGCAGCCGGCGCCGCGCAGGCCCGACCTCCGGGACCGGGGCGGGGCCGGGTGGCATAATGGCCGGGTTCGGGGTGTAGCGCAGCCCGGTAGCGCGCTTGCTTTGGGAGCAAGATGTCGGAGGTTCAAATCCTCTCACCCCGACCAGCACCAACCGTTGTCCCGCTTGGGCATGCAATCCCCGCCGGGCGCGCGGCACCTTCGGGCCACGTCCGCCCTGTCACAGGGTCGTAACCTGAAGGATGCACGCTGACGGGTTGCCGTGCCTGCCGTCGGTGCCCGGCATCGAACCCGGCCCCCAAACCGCTGTGCTTCCGCATCCTCCGCACATCAACCGAGAGCTGTCGACGCTGGCGTTCAACCGCCGCGTGCTTGCGCTCGCCAGCGATCCGCGGGTGCCGCTGCTCGAGCGCCTGCGGTTTCTCTGCATCGTTGGCAGCAATCTCGACGAGTTCTTCGAGATCCGGGTTGCGGGCCTGAAGGAGCAGCTGCGCGAAAACGCGCCGGGTTTCGGGATGCCGGTCCAGGACGCCCGCGCGCTGCTGGGGCAGATCGGGACCGGGGTGCGGGCGCTGATCGCAGACCAGTATCGCGTCCTCAACGACGAGGTGTTGCCGGCGCTCGAGCGCTCGGGGGTGCGCCTGATCCGGCGCTCCGCCTGGACGCAGGCGCAGCGCGCGTGGGCCGCGGACTATTTCGCGAGTGAAGTGCGCCCGCTGCTGACGCCGATCGGACTCGATCCGGCGCATCCGTTCCCGCAGGTGGTCAACAAGTCGCTCAATTTCGTCGTCGAGCTGTCGGGCTCGGATGCTTTCGGGCGCGAGACGTCGATCGCCATACTGCGCGCCCCGCGCGTGCTGCCGCGGGTCATCCGGGTGCCGGGGCACGGCGACAACGGCCGCCACGATTTCCTGCTGCTGTCATCGATCATCCATACGCACATTGCCGCGCTGTTCCCGGGTCGCGAAGTGATTGCCGACTCGCAGTTCCGGGTCACGCGCGACGCCGACGTCTGGATCGACGAGGAGGAGGTCAAGAACCTGCGGCAGGCACTGCAGGGCGAGCTGTCGCACCGGCATTTCGGTCGCGCGGTGCGCCTCGAGCTGCCCGAGGGCTGCCCGAAGCAGCTCGCCGATTTCCTGCTGCGCCATTTCGAGCTCGCGCCCGACGACCTCTATCACTGCAACGGTCCGGTCAACATCATGCGGCTCGAAGCGCTGATCGACCAGGTGGACATCGGCGCGCTGAAGTACGCCCCGTTCCGCCCCGGGCTGCCGGCGCGGCTTCCCGCGACGGTCGACGTCCTGGTCGGGATGCGTCAGCGCGACATCCTGCTGCACCACCCGTACCAGTCGTTCGAGCCGGTGGTCGAATTCATCCGCAAGGCGGCGCAGGACCCCGACGTCCTCGCGATCAAGCAGACCGTCTATCGCACCGGCGTCAATTCCGCGCTGATGGAGTCGCTGGTGGAGGCTGCGCGCCAGGGGAAGGAAGTGACGGTCGTCGTCGAATTGATGGCGCGCTTCGACGAGGAGACCAACATCGACTGGGCGGAACGCCTCGAGCAGGCCGGCGCGCAGGTGGTCTACGGGATCTTCGGGCTCAAGACGCACGCCAAGCTGGTGCTGATCACGCGCCGCGAAGCCGACTCGCGCGGGCGACCGAGGCTCGTTTCCTACGCGCACCTCGGCACCGGCAACTATCACCCCCGCACGACGCGCCTCTACACCGACTTCGGCCTGCTGACTGCGGACCCCGGGATCTGCACCGACGTGGCTGAAGTGTTCCTGCACATCACCAGCCTGGCGAAGGCGAACCGCTTGCGGCACATGCTGCTCGCGCCGTTCACGATGCAGTCGCGCGTGATCGCGATGATCCGGCGGGAGGCCCGCCACGCCCGCAGCGGCCGACCGTCGGGCATCAGGGCCAAGATGAACGCCCTCGTCGACGACGGCGTCATCCAGGCCCTGTACGCAGCGTCGAGGGCGGGCGTGCCGATCGAGCTGATCATCCGCGGCGCGTGCGCCTTGCGCCCAGGCGTGGCGGGGCTGTCCGAGACCATCCGGGTGCGCTCGATCCTCGGGCGCTTCCTCGAGCACCACCGTGTCTGGCGCTTCGAGAACGACGGGGCGCCGTCGGTCTGGCTGTCGTCGGCAGACTGGATGGGGCGCAACCTGTTCAAGCGCATCGAAGTCGCATTTCCGGTTCGCGACCCCGAGCTCGCCCAGCGCGTGGTCGCCGAAGGGCTCGACATCTACCTGCGCGATACCGAGGGCGCCTGGGAACTCGGCGCGGACGGGGCGTGGAGCAAGGTCCAGGCGCCCCCGGGCGCAGCCCCTTTTTCGGCGCAGGCCGACCTGATGGGACGCCTGGGCGGCGGTCACGACGGCGCCGCCCAGGCGCTGGAACTGCCGGCGTACCTGCGGCCGCTGCACTGACCCGCAGCAGACGCGCGCGGACCGGTCGTCATCGTCGGCCGGGATCGGGATCGCGAACGCGACAGCGACGCCGCCCCCGGCGTCGCGTCAATCCCAGAAAGCGACGGCTTTGCGGAAGCGCTTTCGCGCCCGCTGCAGTCGCCGGGCCAGCGCCCGCCGGCGGGCGTCCAGGCTACGCCCGATGGCGCGGGCGAGCGGCGAGTGCGCTCCGGCCGTGGCAGCCTGCGCGAGCAGGCGGCGCGAGACGCGCAGGTCGTTGAGATCGCCGAGCACCGACTGCAGGTCCTCGAGGCGCCGCAGGTAGCGCGACACCGGTCGGCGCGCATAGCCATCCGCACAGAACTCGGCGGCGTACCGCAGCTTCCTGGCCGCGATCCGCAGCGCGTGCTGCCGTTCGGGCACCGCGCGCGCGCCGAGCCGGCGATCGGCTTGTGCTGCGTCGGCGAGCAGTGGCGCTGCGACCCGGCGTGCGAACGACTTCGCGTCCCATGACCGGGCCGGTCGCGCAGGCGCCCGGCTTGCGAAGCTGCTCAGGACTGCGAGCATCAGGCGCTGGAAGCGCACGCTGGAGAGCGCAAGGCGCAGGTCGCGATGACATCGTGCACGCTCGCTCGCGATCCGTGCCGAAATGGCGTCGATGCCCGGCGTGCCTCGACCATCGTCCCGGATTGCGGGCCAGGTCTGCGTCTGCAGGACGTCCCAATCCCGCGCGGCGGCGAGCAGCCCGGAAAGCCACCGGATGTCGTCGAGCAGCCGGCGCGGGAAAACCGGCAAGCCCGCCGCACGCGCCAGCCGGTCCGCGACCCGCAGGCGTCGGAGTGCGGCGCGCATCCGATGCACATGCTCGGGATCGGCGCCGGAGGCCGCACCTGCCGCATTGGCGCTGATCTGCGACAGCGCGTCGCGCAGGCCCGCGATCGCGACCTCGGCCCCGGAAGCGCTGCGTCGGGGCGCGACCCGGCGGGGGCCGCCGCCGCCCGCCGCCGACCCGGTGACCAGCCGATAGCCGCGCTGCGCGAGGCTCGCGAGTTCGAGCTGCAGGCCCGGCTGCTCGCCGACGAGCTCGCGCGCGAGACCGAAGATCCGGCGCGGGTCGCCCGCGAGCAGCACGATCGCGATTTCGTGCAATCTCCGCCGGGCCCCCCCTCCGGCGCCGGAGCGGGCGCCCGCTTGCATCGTGCCGCGATCGATCGCGAGCACGGCGCAGGTCCCGTCGGGGAAGGCGACGGTGCGAAGCGTCCGCTCGATGCGGATCGTGAACACCGGCCGCAGGTCGCGTTCGAGTGCGCAGAGCGATTCGTCGGGCTCGAAGCCCTGCGCGAGCGCGAACGCGAAGCCGGGAGGACCCGCGGCGGCGGGCGAGGCGAAGCTTCGCGCGGTCGCCGGATACGGGGATTCGATTTCCAGCGTCTGGACGACCGGCCCCCCGTCCTGCGTGAGCAGCGCAAGCGCCATGGCGCGCCGCTGCAGCGCCCTCGAGGCGGTGTCCCAGTACTGCGCGACGACGGTCGCGGTCCGCGGGGCCGACGCGCGATGGCGGGCGAGCACCGCCGACCGGTCGAGGCGAACTCCGCGGGCCCGGCACCCGAGCCGGATCGCGATGCCGGGTGTCATGTGCTGCCGCGACCTGCCCGGCGGGCGCGTCGCTCCACGGTGCGCCACGGATGGCCCGCGGCGGCCCACTCGTTGCGTTCGCGCGCGAGCAGCAGGTCGCTCAGCGGATGCGCCTTGAGCCAGCGCAGCGGCACGGCGCAGCGGATGGCGGCTTCGGCACCGATGGCGATGCGCGGCAATTCGATCGGGCGCCGGCCGTGATGGAACACGACCGCCAGGCGCAATGCGAGCAGCGTGGCGCGGAAACCGCGGTCCCCGAGGGTGGCGCCCATCTTGCCGAGGCCGCCGCGGCAGCCGAGAACCAGGTTGGACAGCGTCTGCTGCTCGCCGGAGGAAAATCCCGGCATGTCCGCATTTTCGAGGATGTAGGCGCCGTGCTTGTGGAAGCCGGTGTGCGAAACCTGGATTCCGATCTCGTGCAGCAGCGCGGCCCATTCCAGTCGCTGGACCGCGATGGGGTTCGGGCTCGATACGGCGCGCCGGTAAAGGTCGACTGCGAGCTCGGCGACCCGTGATGCGTGGTCCCGGTCGACCTGGTAGCGGTTCAGGAACTGCTCGATCGTCGCGGTCCTCGCGTCGTGATGCTCGGTGCGGCCGAGCAGGTCGTACAGCACGCCGAGTCGCAGCGCTCCCCCGACCGGGTTGACCCGCTGTACGCCGAGTTCCGCGAGTGCAGCAGCCATGATTGCGAGGCCGGCGGCGAGCACCGGAGCACGTTCAGGCTTGAGCGCGGCGATCCGCAAGCGGCCGACCTCGCCGGCGGCGATCATGCGCTTGCGCAGTCTCGCGAGGCCGTCCGGCGTGATCCCTGCAGCGGAGAGGCCGTTGGCTTCCAGCATCTCCGCCAGCGCGAGCGCGGTCCCCGAGGACGCGTACGCGACGTCGAAGGCATCGCGTCCGAACTCGCGCCCGATCTCCTCGACTTCGGCGCGCGCGGCGGTTTCGGCGGCGAGGAATGCGGCAGCCGTGAGCTTCCCCTGCGGGAAGAAGCGCTGGGTCATGTTGACGCAGCCGATCGGCAGGCTGGCGAGCCGGTGGGGAAGCAGCGTGTGGCCCACGATGAATTCGGTCGATCCGCCGCCGATGTCGATGACCAGCCGCCGCTCGACCGACGCGGGAAGGACATGCGTCACGCCGGCGTAGATGAGCCGGGCTTCCTCGTTCCCGGTGATGACATCGATCGGGAATCCGAGCGTGCGTTCGGCTTTCTCGAGGAACGCGGACGCGTTCGCCGCGACGCGGAACGTGTGGGTCGCGACGGCGCGCACCGCCGATGGGTGCAGCCCGCGCAGGCGCTCCGCGAAGCGGGCGAGGCAGGCGAGGGCGCGCCGCCTCCCATCCGCCGTCAGGCGCCCGCGCGAGTCCAGGCGCGCGCCGATGTGCAGGGTCTCGCGCCAGGTGTCGAGGCGAAAGATCTGCCCGCCTTCGACGCGCCCGATCTCGAGGCGAAAGCTGTTCGACCCCATGTCGACGACGGCCAGTGTGGAAGGCGCAGGTGATGCTGCGGGCCTGGTCTGCATCATCGCGTCCATTGCGCCGGCGGGCGGCCTGTCGTCGAAAACCTCACGATATCATCCGCGGGTGCACGGGCACTGCGGCCGTTCGACCCGACCGCTCGATCCGCGCGGTCTCCGAGTTGTTGCGCCGGCGTTCCGGGCTGCGCCGAAAAAGCGTTTGATTGTTGCCCGGGTTTCCGTCTCTAATGGCCTGTCGCCGGCATCCGGCAACCCGAACGCAAGGAATGTCCGTGAAGATCCCCACGCAGGATTTCCTCGTGCCCGAAGGCGCGAAGCTGAACCTCCGGAAGTGGCCGACGGCGGTGACGCCCGCCTACCGGTCGAAAGACGAATACCAGGAGCTGCTCGAGCGGCAGGTCGGGAAGCTCGCGTCGCTGCAGGAACTGCTCTACGCATCGAACCGGCACGCGCTGTTGCTGATGTTCCAGGGCATGGACACGTCGGGGAAGGACGGCGCGATCAAGCACGTGATGTCCGGCGTCAACCCGCAGGGTTGCGAGGTCACGAGCTTCAAGCATCCGAGCGCTGCCGAGCTGCAGCACGACTTCCTGTGGCGGAGCACGCGGGCGCTGCCAGAGCGCGGTCGCATCGGCATCTTCAATCGCTCGTATTACGAGGAAGTCGTCGTCGTCCGCGTCCATCCCGAGCTGCTGCAGGCCGAGAACCTTCCCGATCGCGATGCCGCGGGCGAGGGCAGTGGCAAGGACAGGGGCGACGGCAAGTTCTGGCGCGCACGCTTCCATTCGATCGTGGACCTCGAGAACCATCTGTCGCGCAACGGCACGCGAATCCTCAAGTTCTTCCTGCACCTGTCGAGGGACGAGCAGCGCAGGCGGCTCCTGGAGCGCATCGACGATTCGCAGAAGGTGTGGAAGTTCAACTTCGCGGACATAAGGGAACGCGAGCACTGGCCCGCGTACATGGACGCCTACGAGCGCTGCATGGGCGCGACCAGCACGCAGCAGGCCCCGTGGTATGTCGTTCCCGCAGACGACAAGCAGAACGCCCGGCTCATCGTGTCGAAGGTCGTCACCGACACGCTGGAGGCGCTCGACATGCGCTACCCGAAGGCGGGGGCCGCGTTGCGGCGCGAACTGCGCGAGGCGCGGACCAGGCTCGAGGCCTGAGCGCCGGCGCGGCAGGCGCCTGTCACCCGCGCCGGGGAGCCGCATCCGCTCGCAGGCGTGGCCGCGAGCCTCAGGGTCGCGCTGGTCGTCCGCGGGCGATGATGCCGACGATCCATGTGCCGAGCAGCAGCAACGCCACCGACCAGCAGGCTGGCCGCGGCGATCAGCAGCGGCAACGGCTCGCCGCCGTCCACGGCGGCGAGGATCCGCAGCGTCGCCGCGAGCGCGATCAGCGCCGTTCCCGCGATCAGGCGCGGCTCGCGTGCGCGGTCGCGCCGCGCCCGCTGCAGCACGGTGCCCGCCATGACGTTGAACGTCAGCGTTCCCATCGCGCCGACGGTGATCGCGTGGATCGCGCCGGTGCGCGGCCCCCCGCGCGTCGTCAGGCCGAGCGCAAGCAACCCAAGGGCGAGCCACGCGTAGCCCGCGCCGAGGCACACCAGATCGGGGCGTGCGCGGCACGACCACAGTCGCCAGCGCAACAGCCGGACGAGCGCGAGCGCCCCGGCGGCGCCGCAGGCGACGCGCGTCGCGATGTCGATCGCGGGAATGGCAGGCCCGAAGTGCGCGATGGACCCGACAATGGACCCGATGATCGCGACGGCCAGCAGTGCGAGCAGCGCGGCCTCGACTCTTCGGCTGCACGCGCGCTGCGAGCGTGCCCCCCTGCCGGTAGTGCTGACCGGCCGCCGCGGGCGCGATGATGCGCCCGCCCATGAAGAGCATCAGCGCCGCAAGCAGCAGGACAACGGTGAGCGCGATCGTTCCGGCCCCCGGCGACCGCGCGCGGCTGCCCGCAATGTCGAATGCCACGGCTGCGACGCACAATCCGGCGAGGATTCCCGGCAGGGCCAGGTTGCGCAGCTTCTTCGCGGCGACGAACAGGCGCGGCACGACGTGCCACGCGAGCGCGGCGGCGAACGCGGCGTCCGGCATTCCGGCCACGACACGGTCCGGGCTCGCCACGTAGGCCACGCGCGCAATCACCCACAGCACGAACAGCAGCGCGAGGCGCCGCGCGGACATCCTCGGCAGCTGGTAGCCGGCGACGACGGCGAGCGCATAGCCCACCAGCATCTCGTGCGCGTGACCCGACGGCGTGGACAATGACGCAGGGCCGTGCACGACGCCGGTGATCGCCAGCACCGACCACGGCAGCACGATGGCGCCGTAGAGCGCCGCCGCAGGGAAGAAGACCTCGTGCGCGATCAGCCGACGCACGTTCGTCCGGTCATCGGTAGAATGAGGCGTTCGTTCGGGCGTCGCGACGGTTCCATTTCGTGCCTCCGCCGCGCCCGCGCGCTGCCGCCGCTCGGTGTTCCGTTCCCGTCGCTCCATCTCGCCCGCCGCACTCCCGCCATGCGCCTGCACGCCCGCTTCCCGTCTTTCGCCAGGGTCCCACGGCTTTTCAACGTGGCGGCCATTTCGGCCTGCATCGCGTGGTCGATCGCCGCCCCGGTTCATGCCCGGCCGGTGACGCCGCGCGGGCCGCTCACGCCCGAGGAACGGCTGACCATCGACATCTTCGACAAGTCGAAGCGCTCGGTCGTCTACATCTCGACGTCGCAGCAGGTGCGCGACCTGTGGTAGCGCAACGTCCGCAGCATTCCGCGGGGAACCGGCTCGGGCATCATATGGGACGACCGCGGCCACGTCATCACCAACTATCACGTGATCTCGGGCGCATCGGCCTCGCGGTGCCGATCGACGCCATCAACCGCGTCGTGCCGGCGCTGCCGCCTGCCTGCGGCGTGCGCGCCTCGAACGCGATGGGACCTTCGTTCCGGGGGATATCATCGTGTCGGTGGGTGGCCAGCCCGTCACGAGCGTCTCCAGGCTGCGCGCGCGCCTCGACGATTTCAGCGCGGGCGAGCGGGTGTCCGTCGGCCTCCTGCGCGACGGCAGGCACGTGACGGTCGAAGCGACGCTGGCCGCCGGCAGCTGAGACAGATTCAGGTTCATCCGGAGAATTCCATGAGCAAGCACTTCGCATCCCACGCCGACCTCGACGAGAAGAAGGTCAGTTTCGACAAGCTGTCCGATCGTGCCTGGGCCTACACCGCCGAGGGCGATCCGAACACCGGCATCGTCGTCGGCGACGACGCGGTGATGGTCATCGACACCCAGGCCACGCCGGTGATGGCGCAGGACGTGATCCGTCGCATCCGCGAGGTCACCGACAAGCCGATCCGCTACGTCGTGCTTTCGCATTATCACGCGGTGCGGGTGCTGGGCGCCGCCGCCTACGGCGCGAGCCACGTGATCGCGAGCCAGGACACCCGGGACCTGATCGTCGAGCGCGGCGCGCAGGACATGAAGAGCGAGATCGAGCGCTTCCCGCGCCTGTTCAGGGCGGTCGAATCGGTGCCCGGCCTGACCTGGCCCAACCTGGTGTTCAAGGGCGAGATGACGCTGTGGCTGGGCAAGCTCGAGGTGAAGATCCTGCAGCTCGGTCGCGGCCACACCAAGGGCGACACCGTCGTCTGGCTTCCGTCGGAGAAGATCCTGTTCTCGGGCGATCTCGTCGAGTACGGGGCCACGCCCTATGCGGGGGACGCCTATTACGAGGACTGGCCGGCGACCCTCGATGCGGTCGCCGCGCTGCGGCCGGAGAAGCTGGTGCCGGGTCGCGGCGCATCACTGACGACGCCGCAGCAGGTCCAGGCGGGCGTTGCCGGCACGCGCGCGTTCATCGCCGAGCTCTATGCGGCGGTGAAGGCCGGCGCAGCCGCGGGCAAGGACCTGCGCAGCATCTATCGCGAGACCTTCGAGGCACTGAAGCCCAAGTACGGCCAGTGGGTGATCTTCGAGCACTGCATGCCGTTCGACGTCTCGCGCGCGTACGACCTTGCGACCGGGCATGCGGATCCGCGGATCTGGACGGCGCAGCGTGACATCGAGATGTGGCAGGCGCTGGAAGGCGAGGCGGGCGGATCGCGCTGAGTCCGGACGCGGGCACGCCTACGGCATCGGTCACGCGGCGTACGACGTGGACGTCGACTACCAGAGCCTCGAGCTCGCCTACGCGAGCTGCGCGGACCAATATGCGGCCGAACCGGTGCGCCATCCGGTGGTTGTCGTCGGTGCCGGCCCGGTCGGCCTCACCATGGCGATCGATCTCGCCCATCACGGCGTACCGGTCGTCGTGCTGGACGACGATTGCAGGCTCTCGACCGGGTCGCGCGCGATCTGCTTCGCCAAGCGCACGCTGGAGATCTGGGACCGGCTGGGAGTCGGCCAGCGCATGGTCGACAAGGGCGTGTCGTGGAACGTCGGCAAGGTCTACTTCCGGGACGATCTCGTCTACTCGTTCGACCTGCTTCCCGCGGCCGGCCATCGCCGGCCCGCCTTCATCAACCTGCAGCAGTACTACTGCGAGGGCTACCTGTACGAAGCGGCAGCTGCGTCGCCGAATGTCGACCTGCGGTGGAAAAGCCGCGTCGCCGCGGTCGAGCAGCGGCCCGACCACGTCGAGCTGACCGTCGAGACCCCGGAGGGCAGCTACCGCCTGCAAGGCGAATACGTCATCGCCTGCGACGGCTCGCGCTCCCCGCTGCGCACGATGCTGGGACAGGAGACCCGTGGCCGCGTGTTCCACGACCGCTTCCTGATCGCCGACGTCAGGATGAGCGCCGATTTCCCGGCGGAACGCTGGTTCTGGTTCGACCCGCCGTTCCACCGCAACCAGTCGGTGCTGCTGCACATGCAGCCCGACAACGTCTGGCGCATCGATTTCCAGCTCGGCTGGGAGATCGACCCCGAGGAGGAGAAGAAGCCCGCGAAAGTCATTCCCCGCATCAAGGCGCTGCTGGGCGAGGATGCCCGGTTCGATCTGCAGTGGGTCAGCGTCTACACGTTCGCCTGCCAGCGGATGGAGAAGTTCCGGCATGCCCGCGTGATGTTCGCCGGGGACGCGGCGCACGGGGTTTCGCCTTTCGGTGCGCGCGGTGCGAACTCGGGCGTGCAGGATGTCGACAACCTGGGATGGAAGCTCGCACTGGTCGCGGCCGGCAAGGCCCCCGACGCGCTGCTCGACACCTATGCCGCGGAGCGCGAGTTCGCTGCCGACGAGAACATCCTGAACTCCACCCGCTCGACCGATTTCATCACCCCCAAGAGCGGGGTGAGCCGCACGTTCCGCAACGCGGTCCTGACTCTCGCGAGCGATCATCCGTTCGCGCGCCGCCTGGTGAACAGCGGACGCCTGTCCGTTCCCGCCACGCTGTCGCAATCCACCCTGAACACGCCCGACTGCGATGCGTTCGCCGGGGCGATGGTGCCGGGCGCGCCCGCTGCCGATGCGCCGGTCCGCGTCGGCGGGCGCGACGACTGGTTCCTGTCGCAGGCCGGGGGTGCATTCACGGCCATACTTTTCAGCGACGACGGTGTGCCGGCGCCCGGGATCACGTCGACGCTGCGCTCGCTTACGAAGGCGCCGATTCCGGTCGAGGCGATCATCGTGACGCCGCCGGGCATGCGCGGCGGAGGGCAGGCCGGCGTCACCGTCGTCGAGGATGCGCAGCGCGTGCTGGCGCAGCGCTACGACGCCCGCGATGGCACCTGCTATCTGCTGCGTCCCGACCAGCACGTCTGCGCCCGTTGGCGACGCTTCGATCAGACCCGGGTCGCGGACGCGGTTGCGCGCGCGACCTGTAACCGATGAGGACGAGTTCATCATGGCCGGCATGCTCAACGTCGAACCCAACATCGCAGCGCCCGACGAGTTCTACGAGGTGCTGATCGAGACCCATCGCGACCTCGCGCCCGAGCAGAGCGAGCTCGTCAACGCCAGGCTGATCCTGCTGCTCGCGAACCACATCGGCGACCTCGACATCCTGCGTCAGGCAATGGCGCATGCGCGCGCCGGGATCGCAGCGGGCGACGAAGGCTCGACCCGAGTCGCCACCGATCGTGGCGCGCCGCAGGCAAGCCAGCGCAAGGAGACATCATGAGCACTGCAGCTTCGCCCGGGCCCGGTGCGGCGACCGCCCGCGCCAGCACGACGGGCGCGGGAACGGACGCGCCCGGCTATGTTTCAGGATTCGGCAACGAAGTCGCCACCGAGGCGCTCCCCGGCGCGCTGCCGGTCGGGCAGAACTCGCCGCAGAAATGCCCGTATGGCCTCTATGCCGAGCAGCTTTCGGGCACGGCCTTCACCGCCCCGCGCGGCGCGAACCGCCGGTCGTGGCTCTACCGGATCCGTCCGGCCGCCGTCCATCGGCCCTTCCAGCGCATCGCCAACGGCCGCTACGAATCCGATTTCGCAGCGGTCGCCACGCCGCCCAATCAGCTGCGCTGGGATCCGCTGCCGATTCCTTCTGCGCCGACGGATTTCGTCGATGGCATCGTGACCATGGCAGGCAACGGCGACCCCCATGCGCAAGGTGGTTGCGGCATCCACGTCTTTGCTGCGAACCGTTCGATGGTCGACCGGTATTTCTACGACGCCGACGGTGAGATGCTGGTCGTTCCGCAGCAAGGCCGGCTGCGTTTCGTCACCGAGCTCGGCATCGTCGAGGCCGAGCCTCACGAGATCGTCGTGATCCCGCGCGGCCTGCGCTTACGCGTCGAGCTGCTCGATGCGACCGCACGCGGCTACATCTGCGAGAACTACGGCGCCGCGTTCCGTCTGCCCGACCTCGGCCCGATCGGTTCCAACGGCCTCGCCAATCCACGCGATTTCCTGACGCCGACCGCATGGTACGAGGAACGCGAGGGTCCCTGCGAGCTCGTCGCGCGCTTCATGGGCAGCCTGTGGTCGGCCGAGATGGATCACTCGCCGCTCGATGTCGTCGCCTGGCACGGCAATTACGCGCCTTACAAGTACGACCTGCGGCGTTTCAACACCATCGGATCGATCAGCTACGACCATCCCGATCCCTCGATCTTCCTGGTGCTGCAGTCGCAGTCGGACACTCCCGGCGTCGATGCGATCGACTTCGTGATCTTCCCGCCGCGCATCCTCGCGATGCAGCACACGTTCCGGCCGCCCTGGTTCCACCGCAACGTCGCCAGTGAATTCATGGGGCTGATCCATGGTGCCTACGATGCCAAGGCCGAGGGTTTCGTGCCGGGGGGCGCGAGCCTGCACAACTGCATGACCGGCCACGGGCCCGACGCGGGGACCTTCGAGCGCGCGAGCAACGCCGACACGTCGAAGCCCGATTACGTCCGGGACACGATGGCTTTCATGTTCGAGACGCGCTGCGTGATCCGACCGACGCGCCACGCGCTCGAATCGGCGCAGCTGCAGGCGGAGTACTTTCGCTGCTGGCAGGGGCTGCCCAGGCGATTCACCGGACCCCGGTGACTTCGGCGCGCGATGCGGACCGCAACGTCGCCTCGCCGCGTCAGCCGACGCTGCGGTCGTCTGCGGTCATTTGACCGACCGCGCCCGGCGCGGGCGACCGGGCTTTTGTCCGCGAAAAGCCAGCGCGAGCTCGAACGCCTGCCGGGTGAATGCGAGGGCGGCTGCGAATTCCTCGTCGGACAATCCGCGCGCGGCATCATTGGCGCGATAGATGTTCGCGAACTCGCGCTCGCGCCCCGCCTGCACGGCTAGGCGCCCGATGCCCAGGCGTTCGAGCGTGCGCCACAGCTCGGGGTTGTACGAGCGGGTGAGGCGCATGACGAACGGGACCGGGTCGTTGCGGCCGAGCACCGAAGCGAGGCGCAGCACGATCTCGAACGGCAGCGCGATCCTGCCCGTCTCCACCAGCTCGAGCAGCGCGGGATCCTCGAGATCGATCGCTTCGGCCACTTCCCTGATGCTCAAACCCGCGGCTTCGCGCATCCGGCGCAGCAGCGCCCCTGCCTTCCCCACCGCTGCGCGCTGGCCGGGCTTGACCAGCAACGCCCTGGCGGCACCGAGCGAGAGATCGGCCGCAGCGCCCGCGACGCCCAGCACCGAGTCGGCCCATGCGCGCAGCTGGCGCGCGAGACCGACCGTGTCGGATGCGTGATCGACGATCCGCATCGGCGGCGCGCGCGGTTTGCGCGATGTCCTGCGGGTGGGAGGCTGCTTCGTCACCGCCATGTCCGTCACTTCATTTTGGAGCGCAGCCGGATCGTCTCGCCGTCGACGACGAAAGCGCCGCGGCCGGCGTGATGGATCGTCCGCGGCTTCTTCACCGAGGGATCGATCCATGCCTTGACCACCTCGAGCACGAACAGGTTGTAGCGGTCGACCATCCGCGCATCGGCGATCCGGCATTCGAGGTTCGCGTAGCACTCGTCGATCCTCGGCACGCCGACCTGCGACGAGGCGACCGGGGTCAGGCCGAAGCGCTTGAACTTATCGACGCGCCGTCCCGACGTGTTGCCGCATTGGACCACCTTGCGGGCGAGATCGACGGTCGGGACGTTGATCACGCACTCCCGGGTGGTTCGCAGCAGACCGAACGAATGGTTGCGCCCGCTGATCACGCAGCCCACGAGCGGCGGCTCGAACTCCATCATCGTGTGCCACGACATCGCCATGACGTTGGCGCGGCCCCTGGCCGCGGTCGTCACCAGCACGACCGGGCCCGGCTCGAGCAGCCGATAGACATCCGCCAGCGGGAAGCTCCGCCTGGTCATGCCCCTGCCTCCATAATGGCGCCATGGAACCGCGATCGCCGCCGCGGGTCAATGGGCGGGCGGTCCTCAGGAGGGAGCACGATCATGGCCTTCGATCTCGACGCCTACCTCGAGCGCATCGAGTGGGCAGGCGGCCTCGGCCCCAGCCACGCGACGCTGGCCGGGCTGCTCGACGCCCACATGTCGCACATCCCTTTCGAGAACCTCGATGTGCTGCTCGGTCGCGGCGTGCGCCTCGACCTCGAGTCGGTGCAGGACAAGCTCGTCGGTGCCCGGCGCGGCGGCTACTGCTTCGAGCACGGCACGCTGTTCGCCGCGGCGCTGGAGGCGATCGGCTTCGAGCCCGTGCGGCATACCGCGCGAGTCGTCGTCGTGGCGCCGCGCAAGGCATCGCCGCGTACGCACATGTTCCTGACCGTGCCCATCGCCGAGGGTACGTTCGTCGTCGATCCCGGGTTCGGTGCGCTCGCGCCCCGCGTGCCGGTCCCGTTGGTCGAAGGCATGGACGTGAGTGCGGGGACCGACACCCACTGGATGGCGCGCGACGGCGGCCTGTGGGTGCTGCGCGCGCAGGCGCCCGACAGGGCGGTCGACTGCTGGGTATCGGCCGTCGATGACGACAACCTGATCGATTTCGACGTCGGCAATCATTTCACTGCGACACACCCGAGCTCGCCTTTCGTTAACCGGATCATGCTGCGCGCCCTGACCGAGAACGGCCGCGTGTCGGTGATGAACCGCGACGTCACGATCCGTCGCGGCAACGAGTCGAACACGATGCAGCTTCCCGATCGCGCGGCGTTGCGAGCGCTGCTCTCCGAGCACTTCGGCTTCGACCTGCCCGAAGTCGAGGGCATCCGCGTTCCCACGATCGACGAGTGGCGCTGAGCCATCGGCGGGAGGCGAGAGCCCGCTCGCGGGTCATCGACCCGACACCGCCGCGGGCGGCACCGTCGTCGCTCCGGCCGTCGTGCCGGTTGCCGCTGCACTCGCGGCCGCGGTCATCCGCGCGGCGTAGCCGCGCAGCGCATCTTCGTCCAGCGTCTCCTTCTCCAGCAGCTCGCGCGCTGCGGCATCGAGCACGCTGCGGTGCTCGCGCAGCAACCCGAACGCATGTTCGAAGGCCCGGTCGATGATGCGCTTCAAGGCCGCGTCGATCTGCTGCGCGGTCGCTTCGCTGTAGCGGCGCTCGAGGTACGTCTGCGCCTGCCCCGGCCCCAGCATGGTCGAGCGGTCGGTCTCGTAGCTGACCGCACCCAGATCCTGGTCCATGCCGAAATGCGCGACCATGCCACGCGCGATGTCGGTGGCCTTGGCGAGGTCGTCGGCCGCGCCGGTCGACGCTTCGCCGAACACAAGCATCTCCGCGGCGCGACCGCCCAGCAGCGTCGCGATCTTGTATTCCAGCTCCTGCCGTGTCATCAGGAAACGGTCCTCGGTCGGCCGCTGGATCGTGTAGCCCAGCGCCCCGATGCCGCGCGGGATGATCGACACCTTGTGGATCGTCTCGGTGCCCGGCAGCGCGAGGGCGACCAGCGCGTGTCCCATCTCGTGGTGCGCGACGATCTCGCGCTCCCTGGGGATCAGCAGGCGGTTCCGCTTTTCCAGCCCGGCGACGATGCGCTCGATCGCGCGCGTGAAGTCGTCGAGCGAGACTGACTGCCCTTTGCGTCGCGTCGCGAGCAGGGCCGCCTCGTTCGCGAGGTTGGCGATGTCGGCGCCGGTGAAGCCGGGAGTGAGCGCCGCGATCTTGTCGGCATCGACGTCGGGTGCCAGCGTCAGCTTGCGCGTGTGCACCTTGACGATCTCGACGCGGTCTCGCTTGTCGGGCCGGTCGACGAGGATCTGGCGGTCGAAGCGCCCCGCGCGCAGCAGCGCCGGGTCGAGGATCTCGGGGCGATTGGTGGCGGAGAGCAGGACCACGCCTTCGCGCGGGTCGAAGCCGTCGAGCTCTGCCAGCAGCTGGTTCAGCGTCTGCTCGCGCTCGTCGTGACCGCCGATGCCGCCGTAGGAATTGCGCGCACGCCCCAGTGAATCGAGCTCGTCGATGAAGATGATCGCGGGCGCCTGCTTGCGGGCCTCGGCGAAGAGGTCGCGCACGCGCGCCGCCCCGAGGCCGACGAACATCTCGACGAACTCGGAGCCGCTGATCGAGAAGAACGGGACGCCGGCTTCGCCCGCGACCGCGCGCGCGAGCAGCGTCTTGCCGGTGCCCGGCGGTCCGACCAGAAGGATGCCCTTGGGAATGCGGGCGCCCAGCCTTCCGTACTCCTTCGGGTTCTTCAGGAAATCGATCACCTCGTGCAGCTCCTGCTTGGCCTCGGTCGCACCCGCGACGTCGTCGAAGGTCACGCGGGTGTCCTTCTCGACGTAGACCTTGGCGCGGCTCTTGCCGATCGACATCAGGCCGGTGGCGCCCATGCGCTCGGCGAAGCGGCGGTAGAGCAGGAACCAGATCGCGAAGAACACCGCGGCCGGGGCGACCCACGAAATCAGTGTCGACAGCGGGCCCGACTCCTCGCCGCCGGTCACCTCGATTCCCGAATCTTTCAGCTCGTTCGCGAGGGGGATGTCGACGCGGGTGGTGACGAACTGCGTCTTGCCGTTCCGGGGTGTCCTGAAGTAGCCGACGATGTGGCGGCTGGTGACGACGACCTTCGCCACCTGGTGCTCGGCGACCAGCTTCTCGAAGCTGCTGTAGGGCAGTTCCTCGGTCTGGCTCGCCTGGCGAAAGAACTGCTGCGCGAACAGCACGCCGAGGATCGCGGCCAGCACGTACCAGGCGTTGAGCTTGTGGGTCTTGTTCATCGGTTCGTTGCGGGAGGGCAGCGCGATGTGGCGACCACGATGGTGCGCCGGCGTCGACCAGGCGGCAATCATCGCCACCCCGCCGGTCCTGATCGTTGAGCCAGATCAAACACCTGCCTGCGCAGCGCTGCGACGATGGATTCGACTCGACCGGGACATCGCCACCCCAACCCGAACCTGCGATGGCATGAACAGCGACTTCAGGCAAATCCGGCTGGAAGGCGTCACGCGCAGGTTTGCAGATGCGGGGCGCGCAGCGTTCAACGCGGTGTCGGGCCTGACGCTGACGATCGAGCGCGGGGAGTTCATCGCCTTGCTCGGCCCGTCGGGCTGCGGAAAATCGACGGCGCTGAATCTCGTCGCCGGCCTGCTGCCCCTTTCCGACGGCAGCATCTGGCTTGACGACGAGCGCATCGACGCGCTTCCCCCGGAAAAGCGCGGCTTCGGCATGGTGTTCCAGAACTACGCGCTGTTTCCTCACATGAGCGTGGTCCGGAACATCGACTTCGGTCTGCGCATGCGCGGGCTGCCCGCCGCCGAGATCCGCAGGCGGGTGGCGGACGTCCTGAAGATGGTGCAGCTGACCGGCCAGGAGAACAAGCTGCCGGGGCAGCTCTCGGGTGGGCAGCAACAGCGCGTCGCGATCGCGCGAGCGATCGTCATCCAGCCTCCGCTGGTGCTGATGGACGAGCCGCTGTCCAACCTCGACGCCAAGCTCAGGCTGGAGACACGGTCGGAGATTCGGCGCATCCATCGCGACGTCGCGCGAACCACGATCTACGTCACCCACGACCAGGAGGAGGCGCTCTCGCTTGCCGACCGGATCATCGTCATGATCGACGGCGTCGTCCAGCAGGTCGGCACGCCGCAGGAGGTGTACGCGCAGCCGGGGAACCTCGCAGTGGCGACCTTCATGGGCTACCGCAACCTCCTCGAGCTCGACGTCGAGCGCACCGAGGGCGAGCGCGTGACCCTGGCCGGGCCGGACGTCCGGCTCACCGGCACCCGCAAGCTGCCTCTCCGCAACGGCCGCGCGTGGGTCGCGATGCGTCCGGAGGAGATGATGGTCGGCGACGGTCCCGGCAGCGCCAATACCATCGCGGTTCGCGTGGACGGGGTCGAGTACTGCGGTCGCGACTCCCTGCTGGACCTGAGGACGGCTTCGGGCCATCGGCTCCACGTCCGCGCCACCGGGCATTACGCGGCCGGGGCGCAGGTGAACGTGCACGTTCCCGTTGAACGCGCGCTCGTCTACCCGCAGGCCTGACGCCATGACCGGTCGTGTCGCTGCGGTCCCGCGCGCGCTGCTCGATCGCACGATGGCGCCGATGGTGCCCGCGACGCTGTTCATGGTGCTGCTGTTCATCTACCCGTTCCTCTACGGGCTGCTGCTGTCGTTCACGCCGCAGCACGGCGACTGGCTCGCGAATTACCGGAAATTCTTCACCGCCGACAACCTGTGGCCGACGATCTGGACGACCATGAGGCTCGCCCTGCCGGTGACGCTGATCAACGTCGGACTGGCGCTGCCGATCGCCTTCAAGATGCGTTCGAAGACGCGGTACCAGCGCTTCGTGACGACGGTGCTGGTGATCCCGGTGTCGCTCGGCACCGTCATGATCGCCGAGGGGATGCTCACCTATTTCGGCCCCAAGGGCTGGCTCGCCCAGATCGTCGGGGTGCTTCACCTCTACGACGGCAGGATCCACCTCACCCACAACTACTGGGGCGTGATGATCTCGCTGGTGATCTCGGGCTTCCCGTTCGCATTCCTGCTGATCCTTTCCTACATCACCGGGATCGATCCGGCGCTCGCGCGCGCCGCGGCGACGCTCGGGGCGGGCCGCTCGGCGCAGTTCCGCCACATCTACCTCCCGCTGCTCGCTCCGGGGCTCGCGATGTGCTTCTGCCTCGCGTTCGTGCAGTCGTTCACGGTGTTTCCGTCGGCGGTGCTGCTGGGCGCTCCCGCCGGACCGACGCGCGTGATCTCGATCGCCGCGTACGAGGCGGCATTCGAGCAATACGACTACTCGCTCGCATCCGCGATCGCGATGGTCATGGGATTCGTCCAGCTGCTCGTCATCACCGCAGTGCTGGCGTCGCGCAGCCTGTTCTACCGGGGCCCCGCCGTCGGAGGGAAGGGATGAGCGTCACCGACGGCGTGGCCGGCGCGGCGCCGCCGCAACCGCGCCGCCGCGAACGGCGCCGCGGCGTCGCACGGTCATGGTTCGACCACGCCTGGGGCGCGTTCCTGTGGGGGGTGATGGCGCTGTTCCTGATCAACATCGGCGCGATCATCGCAGCGGTCGCGACCAACTCGTTCGCAAGCCGCTGGCTCGGCACGTGGCTGCCCGAGGGCTGGACCACCCGCTGGTATTTCGCTGCGTGGAAGGAATTCCAGCTGAGCTCGGTGCTCTGGGTCACGGTCGAGATCGTCGGCGCCGTGGTCGCGCTGGCCTTGATCATCGGCGTGCCGGCTGCCTACACGCTCGCCCGCCGCGATTTCCCCGGCAAGCGCCTGGTCATGCTGCTGTTCCTGCTGCCGCTGATGGTGCCCCCGATCACCTACGGCATTCCGCTGGCGACGGTGCTCTACCGGCTGCACCTGGCCGGGACGATGAACGGCGTGATCATCGCCAACCTGATCCCGGCGGCACCGTTCGTGATCCTGGTGATGACGCCGTTCATCGAGCAGATCGACCGCAACCTCGAGCTCGCGGCCAGGGTTTTCGGCGCGGGCACGCTGAAGATGTTCTGGTACGTGCTGGTGCCGCTGCTGGCGCCCGGAATCCTCGCCGCGTCGCTGCTCGTGCTGGTGCGCACGATCGCGCTGTTCGAGCTGACCTTCCTCACCGCCGGACCCGACTCGCAGACGCTGGTGGTCACGCTCTACTACGCCGTGTTCGCCGCCGGCGTGCGAGCGCCGCAGTCGATCGACGCAATGGCGATGATCTACATGGTCGTGACGCTCGTGTGGTTGCTGATCGCGATGCGGTTCGTCGATCCGACGCAGCTCGTGTCCAGGGTCAAGGAGCATCCACGGCGCGGATGATCCGGTCCGAACGCCTGCCGGCACCACGCGGCAGCCGACTGCGCTCCAGCGCGCGCACCGTCAGCCGCCGACGATCGTCCCGAGGAGCCTGCCGACGCCAAAGGTGACCAGCGCTGCGGCAAGCCCTACGGCGGCCTGCCGCAGGCCCGCGAACCAGGCACCGCGACCCGTGAACAGGGTCGTCGCGACGCCGATCGCGAACAGCGCGGTCGCGCTCGCCGCCGCGCTCGCGGCGACTCCTTGGAGCCCGCCGGCGATCAGGCCGCCGAAGCCGCGGCGGCCCCGAAGCGTCCGGCGAGCCAGACGAGTATCCTGGTGCGCCAGCCGGGGCCCGGCGACGCTGTCGCGGCACCGGCGGCAACCAGCTTCCGGCGCGAGAAATCGGCGTGGCGCTGCTCGACGGCAGCGAGCTGCCGGTAGACCTCGGCGAGCTTCGGGTCGGGCTCGTGCGCCGCCATCGCGAGATACAGTGTTGAGCTGTCGATCTCGCCCTGGAGATTGGCGCGGATGCGTGCGAGGGTCGGACGGTCGATCATCGGGGTTTCAACCGTGGCCGGGCGCATCGCCGAACGCGCGAATATTCCACCTTTTCAATCGACGCGGATTGCAAGAGAATGTCGGGCAGGTGCGATGCAGCCATTTCGTGGGGAGGCATGCAGATGAACGCGAAGCTGTCGGTGTCCGCGGCCATTGCCGTGTTCCTTGTCGCGGGCTGCGGCGGACCGGGGCATTACCGCCCGGCGCCGCCTGGTCGGGAAGGCGCGCACGTCGCATGCGCCGGCGGCGGCGCACCCTGCAGCGTGAAGGTCACGGTCACCGACAACTGCCAGATCGTCGTCGACGAAGAATCGACGTGACGGGCAAGAATGTCAACATCATGTGGGAGATCGACGGGCCTTCCAGTTACACGTTCGCGGAAGGCAATGGTGTGTTCATCAAGCCCAACGACAATCCGCCCGACCAGATTGTCAGGCCGACTCAGCCGCAGCAGGGCAGGCGATACATCCTTCACGACAAGAACTGATCAAGGGCCGACCTACACGTATCCGTACGGGGTCCAGTTGATGAACGGATCGACGGCATGCCCCGTCTACGATCCGTCGATCGTCAACCGGACGATGACCTCGGGGAAGCGGTGGGTCGCCTCAGGACGCGGAGGCGGCGCCAAGCCACGACCTGACCGCCTCCATCGCCGCTGCGTAATCCATCGCGCGTCCGGCCGCCTCCGCGTCCGCGTAGGCCGACGCACCGAGGGCGGCACGCGCCTTCGCGATCAGCGGCGCGAGGAACGCCTCGTCGGTCGGGTCGCGATGGCTGCCACTGACAGCCGCCTGGCGCTCGGCGGCGCCGAAGAAGCGCGTCGCGTGCCCCCAGTCGCTGCGCGATGCGGCGCGAGCCCCGAGCTCACCTCCATCACGCTCTGGCCGGTGAGCTTCAGATCCAGCATCGTCGCAGATCGCGATCACCTCGAGCAGCATCTCGCGCGCCCTGTCGGGCGAGTCGCGCAGGATCGCGACCATCGCCAGGTTGAGCAGAGCGAATGATGCGATGTCGGGCATGTCGCGGCCGATTTCCAGGACGTCGCGGTAGAGGGGCTCCGCGGTTTCGAGGTCGCCTTCCATCCGCGCTATCTGGGCGAGGGAATTGAGCACCGCAGCGATCTCGCGAGGCGTCGCCCGATTCGCGCGCTATCACGAGTGCCTCGTCGAGATATTCGCGCGCCGCCGCGAGGTCGCCGACGCCCATGCAGGCGAGCGCGAGCGGCTGCAACAGGTAACCGATGCGCTGTCTGTCGCCGAGCGCGCGCGTGACGGCGAGGCTTTCGACCAGATGCACCTGCGCTTCGGCATAACGACCCATGAACGCGGCGATCTGTCCCGCATCGTTGAGCGCTTCGGCGCGCGCAGGGGTCGGGGCCTGTGCGCAAGGGCGCGTCAGGGCCTCCATCGTCGTCCGATAGCCGAGGCCGAGGAGGCCGCGATCGAACCAGTAGCGCCGGACCGCGGACATCAGTCGCATCCCGAGCTCGCCGCCGCCGGGTGCGCGGTCGCAGTAGCGGTGCGCCGCGAACAGGTTCTCGCGCTCCACGTCGAGGCGAGCAAGCCAGGCTGCCTGCTCGGGTCCGACCAGATTCGGGCGGCCGCTTCGAACAAGCGCCAGGTACCACTCGAGGTGGCGCATGCGCACGTCTTCTTCCTCGCCGGAATTCCCTGAGCTGCTCGTCGGCGTACTCGCGGATCGTTTCGAGGAACCGGAAGCGTGTGCTCGTCCGCGTCGGGTGCGACGAGCGATTTCTCGACCAGCCGCGTCAGCAGATCGAGGACGTCGGCTTCGTCGACGTCGCCGCCCGCGGCCACGGCTTCGGCCGCGTCCAGCGTCCATCCGCCGGCGAACACCGACAGGCGGCGGAACAGCGCGCGCTTCCGGCGGCGTCAGCAGGTCGTGACTCCAGTCGATCAGCGCGCGCAAGCGTCTGCTGGCGCTTGAGCGCCGTGCGGTCGCCGCCGGTCAGCAGCTTGAAGCGATCGTTGAGGCGCGCTGCGATCCGATCCACCGGCAGCCCGCGCACGCGCGCCGCCGCCAGCTCGATCGCGAGCGGAATGCCGTCGAGTCGCCGGCAGATCTCGGTGACCGCCGCCGCGTTGTGCTCGTCGAGGTGGAACGCCGGGTCGGCCGCGGCCGCGCGATCGAGGAACAGGCGGATGGCATCGATCTCGCGCAGTTCCGACAGCGCCAGGGTCGTGCCGGGATCCGGCACGGACAACGTCGGAAGCTGCAGCGTCGTCTCGCCCGCGATGCGCAACGGCTCGCGACTGGTGGCGAGGATGCGGACCTGCGCAGCTGCCTGCAGCAGTGCCTTGGCCAGGTGGGCGCAGGCGCTGATCAGGTGTTCGCAGTTGTCGAGGATGATCAGCAGACTGGCGATCGGCGACGTGCTTCACCAGCGCATCCTGCACCGGGCCGCCCGGCATCCTCCTTGACGCCGAGCGCCGAGGCGACGCTGAGAGGCACCAGGCGCTCGTCGGCGATCGGCGCCAGCTCGACCAGCCAGACGCCGTCCGGGAATTCCTCGAGGACCTCGGCGGCGATCTGCAGCGACAGGCGGGATTTGCCGAGTCCGCCGACACCCAGCAGCGTGAGCAGCCGCGTGCGCGAGAGCAGGTCGCGCGCCTGCGCGAGCTCGCGCTCGCGGCCGACGAAGGAGGTGAGTTGCTGCGGAAGGTTGTTCGGCGTCGCCTCGAGCGAGCGCAGCGGCGGAAAATCGGCGCGCAGCTTCGGGTGCAGCAGCTGGTAGACGCGCTCGGGGCTCGTCAGGTCGCGCAGCCGCACGCGGCCCAGGTCGCGCAACTCGAAGCCCGTCGGGTGGTGCTCGCCGACGAGCGTCGCGACGGCATCGGACAGCAGCACCTGCCCGCCGTGGGCGGGGCCATGATGCGCGCGGCGCGGTTCACCGCCGTGCCGAAGTAGTCGTTGTCGCGGCGCTCGCTGATGCCGGCGTGCAGGCCGCAGCGAACGCGCAGCTGCAGGCCGTTGGTCGGCTGGGGCTCGGTCAGTGCGCATTGCATCTGCAGCACCGCCTGGATCGCGTCGAGCGGGTCGTCGAAGACGGCGTGCACGCCGTCGCCGGTCATCTTGACCACGCGCCCGCGGTGCGATTCGACCGCGTCCCGGCGCGATCGCGTCGTGCCGCGCGAGCGCGGCTCGTCATGCGCTCGGGCTGCTCGCTCCCACAGGCGGGTGCTGCCCTCGATGTCGGTGAACAGGAACGTCGCGACGGCGGAATGCTCGGACAACCCCGGCCCCTTGCGACAACGGTCGCAGCGGCAACTTTACGGCACCGGCGCGCACCGATCCACCGGCGGGCGTCCGGGGGCCGGATGCCGACCGCGCCGGAGGGCCCGTCTGGTACCATTCGAGCGCCGGTCGAGGAGATCGGCTGGCAGGCATTGCGCCCGTAGCTCAACCGGATAGAGCACCGGCCTTCTAAGCCGGCGGTTACAGGTTCGAGTCCTGTCGGGCGTGCCACTCCCGGGCGCACCTCCCCCGCTCCGGTCCCCACGGCCGGCTTTCCGCGGGATCCGACCTCCACGGTGGTCCCTCCGTGAGCCGGCAGCGCCGCATCGAAGCTCGGCGTCGCCAGGTATTCGTTTCGCCGTTTTCAGGATTACAATCGTTCGCGCGCCGCGTCTTGGCCTCATGGCGCGAGAAAAATATCGAATCAATCCGAATCGGTCCAGTCCGTCTGCGCGGGATGAGATCGATCGACTCAGGGAGGAACCACAGATGAAACGATTCATGCGCTTCGGGCATGCTGGCGGCGTTCGCGCTGGTGTGGGTGAGCGGCGCGGTTGCTGGCCGCACCGATCGTGCTGCGCGCCTCGCACCAGTTTCCCGGCGGCAAAGGCGACGTCCGCGACGACATGGTGCGCATGATCGCCGCCAAGGCAAAGGCGGCGAACGTCGGGCTCGAGATCCAGGTCTATCCCGGCGCGTCGCTGTTCAAGGCCGAGCAGCAGTGGAACGCGATGACCAACGGCCAGCTCGACATCACGCTGCTCCCGCTGGACTATGCGAGCGGCCAGGTGCGCGCATTCAGCGCGACGCTGATGCCCGGCCTGGTGCGCAACTACGATCGCGCCAAGCGCCTCAACGACTCGCAGTTCATGAAGGACATCCGCGCGCACATCGAGCAGGCAGGCGTCATCGTGCTGTCCGATGCCTGGTTCGGCGGCGGGATGGTCTCGAAGCGCGACTGCATCCTCGAGCCCAACGACGTCAAGGGACTGAAGTTCCGCGCGGCGGGTCCCACCTTCGCGCAGATGTGGCAGACGGCTGGCGCATCGATCGTGTCGATTCCGTCGAACGAAATCTACAACGCCTTCCAGACCGGCGTTGCCGAGGCCACGGACACCAGCATGGGGAGCTTCCTGTCGTTCAGGCTCTACGAGCAGGCGAAGTGCATGACCGCTCCGGGCAAGAACGCCCTGTGGTTCATGTACGAGCCGGTGCTGATGTCGAAGACAGAGCTTCGACAAGCTCGACAAGAAGCAGCAGCAGGTCCTGATCGAGGCCGGCAAGGAAGCGCAGAAATACTACGAGGACAAGGCCGAATCGGTCGATGCCGCGACGATCAAGGCCTACGAGCAGCACGGAGTCCAGGTCAAGACGCTGACCGATGCGCAGTACGATCGGTGGATCGAACTCGCGAAGAAGAGCTCCTACGTCGAATTCGCGAAGGACGTCCCCGACGGAAAGAAGCTGATCGACGAGGCGCTGAGCGTCAAGTAGTCCCCGGTTCCGACGGATGGACAGCTTCGCCCGGGGCGTCGCCCTGGCGTCCCGGTTCTGCGGCTACGTCGCGGCGGGGCTGATCGCCGTCAGCGTCGCCGTCGTCTGCGAGATGGTGTTCGTCCGGTTCGTGCTCGACGAGAGCACGATCTGGCAGACCGACTTCGTCACCTACAGCCTGATTGCGGCGACCTTCGTCGGCAGTCCTTACGTGCTGCTGCTGCGCGGCCACGTGAACGTCGACGTCCTGCCCCTCTATCTGCGGCCGCGGCCGCGGTGGTGGCTCGCGCTCGTCTCGGCGCTTGCCGCGCTCGCGTTCTGCGCCATCGTGGCGGGGCTCGCCACGCAGTACTGGCTGACGGCGTGGAACGAGCACTGGCTGTCGAACACGATGTGGCGGGTCCGCCTGTGGATCCCATATGCATCGATGCCGATCGGTCTGTGGATCCTCTCGCTGCAGTACATCGCCGAGATCTTCCTGCTGGTCTCCGGACGCGAGCCGCCCTTCGGCATCGTCAGCGCCGGCCACCGAAAATGAGCCCGACGAGCCAGGGCCTGGTCGTTCTCGCCGTCACGCTGGTGGTGCTGCTTTCGGGCGCGCCGGTCGCCTTCGGTCTGGGCCTGCTGTCCATCGTCTTCATCGCGATCTTCCAGGGGTTCGGGGCGCTGTACGTGGTCGCCGAAACCTATTTCGGCGGCCTCAACGATTTCACGCTGGTCTCGATCCCGATGTTCGTGATGATGGGGGCGGCGATCGGATCGTCGCCTGCCGGCAAGGACCTCTACGAGGCGCTCGACCGGTGGCTGTACCGGCTGCCGGGAGGGCTCGTCATCGCCAATCTCGGCGCCTGCGCGATCTTCGCCGCGCTCACCGGGTCGTCCCCGGCGTGCTGCGCCGCGATCGGGAAGATGGGCATTCCCGAGATGCGGCGGCGCGGCTATCCCGACGACATTGCGACGGGGTCGATCTGCGCCGGCGGAACGCTCGGCATCCTGATTCCCCCATCGATCACGCTGATCCTCTATGGCATCGCGACCGAGACGTCGATCGGCCGCCTGTTCCTCGCCGGCGTGCTGCCGGGTGCGATGCTCACCGCGCTGTTCATGCTGTGGACGCTGTTCATCGTCTGGAAGCGGGGATTCCGCGCCTACGCGGCGGATTTCCGCTACAGCTGGAAAGAGAAGCTGCAGTCGGTGTCGAAGGTCGCCCCGTTCATCGCCATCATCGTCGGCGTCATGTATGTGCTGTACGGCGGGGTGGCGACGCCGTCGGAGGCCGCGGGCGTCGGTGCTGCGCTGTGCGTGCTGCTCGCCGTCGTCATCTACGGCATGTGGGCGCCCCGGGACTGGTGGGTCATCCTCCGTGACACCATGCGCGAGTCGGTGATGATCCTGATGATCATCGCCTCGGCGGCCCTGTTCGGGTACATGCTGACCTCGCTCTACCTGACGCAGACGCTCGCGCAGGCGATCGCCGACATGAACGTCAACCGCTGGGTTTTGATGGGCATGATCAACGTGTTCCTGCTGGTGTGCGGGTTCTTCATCCCGCCCGCGGCGATCATCCTGATGACGTCGCCGATCATCTACCCGATCGTCACGGCCGCGGGCTTCGATCCGGTGTGGTTCGGCGTGATCCTGACGATCAACATGGAGATCGGCCTGATCCATCCGCCGGTGGGGCTCAACATCTACATCGTGAGCTCGATCGCGCCCGACGTTCCAGTTACGCGCGTCATGTGGGGGACCATCCCCTACGTGGCGTGCATGATGCTCGCTATCGTCATCCTCTGCGCGTTTCCAGAGATTGCGACCTGGCTCCCGACCCGGATGATGGGCTCGCGGCATTGACCGGCGGTGCGGCTGCCAGGCGCCCGCCCGCCGCGTGACCGCGCAGGGGTCGACAGACGGGGAAGATGTATACTTTGCGTTTCCCGCGTGTTGCCCATCCAGTGGTGGCGGTAGCTCAACGGTAGAGTCCCGGATTGTGATTCCGGCTGTTGTGGGTTCGAATCCCATCCGCCACCCCATTTCCCCGCAAGCGCCTGTTTTGCCGTAGGAGTCCTCTCGCAGACCGGCGCATAGATCGTCGGTTGCTGCACAGGCCGTGCGCAGCCTGCGCACGCGTGACCCGCAGGTTGCGGAGCGGACATTGCGCAGCGCTCTGGTCGGCGTCGACCGCGAGTTCGCACTCAAAGCCACCCGCTTGCGCGAGGAGCGACGACTGCCGCGGCAGCAGCGGGTGACGACACTCGCGCTCGGGCAGCCGCGTGACCTGGCGAAGGTCTGGGTGACGGCAGTCCTGGAAACCGACGAGCAGGCCCGGCGCAACGGCCTCGACGAAGCCGAGTTTCAGAGTCTCGGCGCGCGCATCGCGGCCCAGCGGACCGAGCTCGGGCAGATGCTGGCGCGCGGTGATACGCGCTCAATCATTCCCGCGATGTACGGATTCCTGACCCTCTGCGGTATCGACGCCCGCCTCTCGGTCGCCAACGAGCAGCAAGCAGGGTACGCGTTCTTGGAAGCGGTCGTCACCGCGCTCGACCATCAGGCGCAGCGGCAGCGGGGCAGCGCCGTTGGTACCGTAGCAGTCACCAGTGACGCGCAGCCGCTGCACACCTGGGAGCAGGTCTTCGTTGTTTGACGCGATTACGTCGCGGAGCGGCCGAAGGCCACCACCATCGCCAGCCGCACGGCTTGGCGGCAGCTCGAAGCATTCGCACGTCGTCACGACATCCTGTAGCCGTCCCACGTCACCTCGCAGCTCATGGCGAAGCTTGTCGATGACATGCGCGCCAAGGACTTGAGCCCCAAGACGGTTAACGAACGGCTCAACAAGATCCGCGCAATCTACCGCATTGCGGTGGGCAAAGAGTTCTTTTCCAACAGGCCGGCACAAGCAACGCTCGGCGTGAAGCTGCCGAAGCACATGCTTGGACAGAAGAAGCGCCGCCCGTTCACTGGGGGCGAGATACGCGCTCTGTTTGGCTCGTCGGTGTTCACTGAGCACCGTCGTTCGCGCGGGCAAAGCGGTGAAGCTACATATTGGATTCCAATCATCATGTACTACTCGGGTGCTCGGCCCGAGGAAATTGCCGGACTCGAGGTCGCCGATGTTCGCCACGCGCCCAAAGTGATCTGGTACCTGCACATCACTGACCTGCCTTCGCCGAAAGATAGTGTGCTGTTCGCAGGCCACGGCGAAAGAACAGCGGATTCTCAGGAGGCGCCGACATCGGAGGCATCGACATCGCGCAGGCTCAAGAATGCCGCCTCGCGACGGAAAATCCCGGTTGCCAAGGAGCTGATTGCGCTCGGCTTCCTGCGCTACGCCGAGTCCGTGAAGGCGCAAGAGCACACGCGCCTGTTTCCGGACCTCAAGCCGGATACGCACGGCAAATATTCCGGCGCGTTCGGAAAATTCTTCGGACGCTACAAGAGAAGCTTGGGCATCACAAGTTCGTTCGAGACGTTGTATTCATTGAGGCGTAACGCAAAGGATTTTCTCGAAGCCGCGCAGGTGCCTCCGAAATATTTGAAGAGAGTTCTCGGTCATACGACGGGCGACGGCGCGGTCACCGATGGCTATGGCTCCGATTTGCGTCTGGCTATCGCGACGCGCCATTTCCGACGCATTCGCTTCTGGCCCATTCCCGCCGAGCCCTGGCAACCGGGCAAGGGCGTCGTCCGGCATTTTAGGAAGCATGGGGAACCGCCGCGCCGATCGCGCGCGGCTTCCTCGTTCCCTGCTGATAGGGCGGGCTTAACCCGCAGAGCGACACACTCTAGAACTCCTAAAACCGGTCCAACTGCGCGGGGCCACTTCTGTCGTGCGCTAGGTGCGCGGAAATCCGGCATTAACAGTGTGCGGTATCCGCGAGTGGGCGATCGCCGGCGTCGCCTCATCCAGCTCCGCCGCGATCCCCGCTTTCAACAGTCCAAGCGCTGTAACCGGATCGTCGGCGAACTGGAACAGCGCAAGATCTTCACGGTTGATCATGCCGTGCCGAACGAAGGCGTCGAAGTTGATGATTTCATTCCAGTAGCTCGACCCATAGAGCAGGACCGGAATGCGACGATCGATTTTTCTCGTCTGCATCAGCGTCAGGATTTCGGTCAACTCATCAAGGGTGCCATAGCCGCCTGGAAAAACCACCAGCGCACGCGCGAGATGCGCAAACCAGAGCTTGCGCATGAAGAAATAGTGAAATTCGAACGCCAGTTGGCGCGTTACGTAACGGTTCGGCGGCTGCTCCTGCGGCAAGCCGATATTGAATCCGATGGTCTTGCCTCCGGCTTCGGAGGCGCCTCGGTTCGCCGCCTCCATAATGCCTCCGCCACCACCCGTGCAAACCACGTATCTATGCGCGTGCGAGGGCAGGCTCTTCGACCATGTGGTGACCAGGCGCGCCAGTTCGCGTGCGGCGTCGTAGTAGTGGCCCAGCGGACCCTCGGGCGTCAGTCGCGATGAGCCGAAGAAAACGATCGTGTCGCAAACATGCTCGCGGTGGAATGCGTGCATCGGTTCGAGGTATTCGGCAAGGATGCGCAGCGGGCGCGCATCGTCGCTGTCGAGGAATCCCTCGTTCTTGTAGGCGACCGGCTTGGGCGGCTGATTGGTTGAAGTCATGCTCTCTGCCCCACTGCTGCAAAGTCGATGAAGCCGAGCGCGACATCGGTGTGAACAAGTTCCACACGGACCCGGTCGCCGACATCGAGGCCCTCGAATCCGCGGATGACTCTGCCTTCGGTCGTCGGCCCGGAAATGCGCGCCCATGTTCCTTTGTCCGATGCGCCAGTCACGATGGCATCAAACCGAGTGCCGATCCGCGGGGCAAGGAGCAGCGCTGCCGCAGACTTCGCGACCTGCCGTTCCACCTTGGCGGCATTGTCTTCCTGGTCGGTGCAGTGACGGGCGAGTCTCGTGAGTTCGTCGTTGCTGTACGGCGATGGCTGCCCGGTGAGTGCTGCCTTCAACAGGCGTTGAGCGACGAGGTCGGGAAATCGGCGATTCGGTGCCGTGGAATGTGTGTAGTCTCTTACAGCCAGTCCGAAGTGCCCCTCGGACGGCTGTCCGGGCACTTCGAGCGCATACTCGCCGGAGCCGAGCAGCTTCACTACGGAAAGCGAAACATCGGGGAAACCCGACGGGTCAACCTGTCGGCGTTTGGTCAGGAAGGCATCCAGCGCGGCGGCGTCAGGCATCAGCGGCAACTGCTCCCCTGACTCGGCCGCCAGCGCGATGATGCGGTCCCAGCGCTTGGGGGCATGCAGTACCCGGCGCAGCGATGGCAAGCCTTTCTTTTCAAGATAATTTGCGGTCACGCCATTGGCCGCGATCATGAAGTCCTCGATCAGTTCCTTTGCCCGATTCTTCTCGTCCGGCAGCAGATCGGCCAGCGCGCCATCGTCGAATACGGCCCGGACTTCCAGCGTTTCCAGTCGCAGCGCGCCGTGCGCGTGGCGCACACGTTTCAGCGCCTGCGCGGCCCGATCCTGGATGCGGAGCTGTTCATCCAGCGCGGGAACTGCCGCAAGCTTTGGCGGCGCGGGCGCTGTGCCCTCGAGCCACGCGGCGACGCTACTGTAGGCAAGCTTGGCGCGATTGAGGACGATCGCCTGATAGATGTCGGAAGCTATCACGGTGCCGTCGGTGGCGATCACCATCTCCACGACGTTTGCCAGCCGCTCCTGACCTTCGCCCAGCGACGTGAGGTCGGTCGACAGCTTCTCCGGCAGCATCGGAAAAACTTCAGCGGCGGTGTAAACGGAGGTCGTGTTGGTCCACGCGTGGCCGTCGATGGCGGAACCCTTTCTCACCAACGCGTCAACATCGGCGACGGCGACGAGGATTTTCACCGCGCCACCGGCCATGGACTCGGCAACCGAGAGTTGATCGAGATCGCGGGAATCGTCGTTGTCGATCGACGCCCAGAGCAGGTCGCGCAAATCGCGAATCGTGGCGCCGGACGCTACAGCGGCCTGCGTGATGTGGCTGGTCTGAGCCATCACCGCGGGTGAAAAGTCCGGCAGCAGTCCGCGCCGGAGCATCGCCTCGTGCGCGATGGTCTGGAGTTCATCCTTGCCGGCTCGGTGTGTCATCGCCAGGGGATGGTGTGTGAGATTCACAGACGTCGTTTCAATTTCTGCGACGGCGCGAGACGTGGCTCGATCGCGGACTGCGGGCTTTGGAAGTGTGGGCCCGAAATGGCGGCGCTCGCCATGGCTCGGCCACCGTTTCAAGCGCTATTGTGCTCCGCAAAAAAACGATAGGGGAAGCCGGAAGCGCTTGCGATGATCATGCAGGCACTCGCACAGTAGGCATCGGTCGGCACAGATTCGATCTGGTCCAAGCTTGCGCGGCTTCGGATCCGCTTGCGGTCGGCGGCATCGTGAACTTTTACTCTCGCACCTTCGCGCGTTGTGCCGGGCTGCCTGTGCTGGTCGCGCCCCATGGCCATTGTCGGATTTCGGGCAAGTCCTGGCCGTGCTTGTCGACGTACTGCTTGTGCTCGATGAGCTTGTCCTTGAGCTGCTGCTTCAGGTAGACGCCCTTGTCGCCGGTCTGCGGCAGGCGGTCGATGGTGTCCATCACGAGGTGGAAACGGTCCAGATCGTTTAGCACCATCATGTCGAACGGCGTCGTGATCGGGCCCTCGTCGGTCTGACTCTTCACTTGCAAGCCCCCGCCGCGACCAATTTTTGGGCATCTGACTGTACCTGCTTCTTGGCCCGCCGCTCGACAAGGATACGGATCTGTTCTTGAGCGTCCGTTAACGTCGCAACAATGTGCGTTGTTGCGTCAGATCCGATTCGCTCTTTCGCCTCATTCAGGTCGCCGGGCGCATTCCACAATCCGACGACCAGACTCAATTCCGGAAACCGGCGACGAAGACGCATGCACAGGCGGCGAGCATGCGCTACGGCCGCGGGAGGCGCGGCGGATATGCAGACCACATCGGCTTTGCGCTGTTCGACGTATTCAACCAGTTCGCTGGCCGCGGCCGTCGCCGTAGACGGGACGGTTTCCACGACACAGCCGCGGATGTCCACGATTTGCGCCAGCATCATTCCGGCCAATTCATCCGCCTCGCCGTGAGCGGGGAGGCAGAGGACGCAAAGCCCTTGCTGACCAGCCCGATCAGCAAGACTGGAGTCTGCTTCCGCCCCTTCCATGTCCTCACTGCTCTCCTTCTCGTGCAGTTCCTGCCGGCGTTCACCCCGTTCCTGAATCATGGAGTTAAGAGTCTGCAAAATGAACTTGTGCCGGCCCTCCTCGAGCTCGCCGCGACGCCAATGCGTTTCGGCCGAAGCCAGTGCCGGGATCAGCACCGTGTCGTAGACTTCGACGAGCGGTGTGTGCTCAAAGTATTCGTCGAGCAATTCGGTAGCCTCATCATCATCTCCCGCCAGGAGCCGCTGATAGACTCGCTTCGTGGGCTCGAACACCGGTTTGTCGCCAAGCAGCGTGTTCAAGAATGAAAGCTGGGGAACGTGCTTGCCGACCACCAGCAGGCACACGGTCAACGGGGTCGCCAGCAGCAGCCCCACCACTCCCCACAACCAGGTCCAGAAGACAGCCGCCAATAGCACCGCGACAGCCGACACACCGGTTTTCTTGCCATAGAGCCACGGCTCCAGGACGTTGTTGGTGAAGAGTTCCAGAATCACGAACAACCCGATCGTAAGGCTAGGCGCCACCCAGTCGCCCGATATGGCCATCGACAGGCCAATCGGCATTGCAGCGGCAAGCCACGGGCCGATGTAGGGAATGAACCGAAGGGTCGTGGCCAGGATCCCCCACAGAATGGGGTTGGGCACGCCGATCAGATAGAGCCCGCTACCCACGGCGGTGCCGAAAATGACATTGAGCAGGAACTCCGTCGCGAGGTACCGGCTGACCCGTGTACCGGCGTCTTCCAGCATCTGCGTGGTCAGTGTCATTTCACCCTGTCCAACCAGGAGGATGAACCGATCGCGCAGGTCGTCGCGACGGATGAGGAAGAACACGACAAGAACGATCACCACACCGATCGAGCCCAATACCTCCAGCACTGTGCCAAACATGCTGCCAAAGACTTGCAGCGGACTCGCTGGCGACGAAATGATCCGAACCGAATACGGCCATTCCTTGGTCCCCTGCGGCGCCTGAGCCAGTTCAACGGGCGACAGGTTCTCGCTCATTCCCTGAGCTGTTCTTGTTAGCCGGCCCAGCGTGGCACTGACATGAGCATTCGCCGATTGGAGCTTCGCTTTCAGATTGGTCTCGTATTCGGGCATTCGGGGGGCCAGCTCCGACATTTGAACCACCGCCAGCCATATTGCGCCGCCGAGTATCGTGAAGCCAACGAGTGCCGTTACCAGAACCGCGGCGATCCGGCCGAGCCAGTGCCGCTCGAGCCAGTCACACGCTGGGCTCAACAGGAAGCTCAACAGCACGGCCAGCGTCATGGGCACCAGCACACCCTTGGCCAGGTAAAGCGCCACAACAACCACGGCGATCGACGCCAGCATCCGGGCTGACTTGGCGAGTTGGTCAGAGGGTGCCATAGGATTTGCTGCCGACGATTTCAATCATTTCCACTTGCGGGGTCGTCCGTTCCCGTTAGGTGATCGAGCGATAGTGATGCAACTTGCGTTTCGTCCCCGCCGACACGATCCTGCCCGCGTAGCGGCGCCTGTGCAGCCTGTGCAAGCTCCGAGCCGCATGTGCGCTAGCGTACAGATGACATTCGGCCTATGCTCGCGTCATTGCAAGATTCTCCGCCGCCGGGTTGGAGAGTTCGACACCGTTTGGGGTAGATCGGATGACCACAGCACGAGCGAACGGAACTCCGCGAGTAAGCACACTTAGCATATTTCAGCGCCCCCAGGTAGCGGCGTCTCTTCGCTGACGCGCGAACCGGCGCACTCGTCGACGAAACGGCCCACGAGCAGCCGTCCCTCTCGGCGGCCAAGCGCGAGGCTCGAGCCGCAGTTGCAGCCGGTGGCCGAGTTGCTGGGGAAATGACAGGGAAACCAAGGAGCGAATAATGACGAAAAGCGGCAACAGCGTTTGCGCAGGCTTAGTGATGAGCATCTTGATTGCTGGACTATCCGCTTGCGAGAAGAAAGAAGGTCCAGCGGAACGCGCCGGCAAGGAAATCGACAAGTCCGTTCAAAGCGCCGGGAAGCAGATCGAGAAGGCCGGTCAGAAGATCCAGGATGAGGCAAAGGGCGACAAGAAATGAGCGGGCCACGAAGTACCGCTTAGTACCGCTTGGCTTCCAACTGCACGCGACGTAAGCAGAACGAGGTGTCGATGCGCCCTTTCCCCGGCACAGCTGCACGACCGGCCACGTCTTTACCATCATCGGCCCCACCTCGGGTATGACGTTAAGACGATGTGCCCTATCGAGCACGCACCGCCACGACGTAGCGCAGTGCTAGCAATAGCTGTCGACGCTTGATTTCCTCCGCAATTTCGCCGCCAACGATCTCACTGGGCGCTGCAGCGTTTTCCGACCCGCCCCGTATCGCATTGTGGGCGCCGTACGATGCGCCGTGGATTGCAGTCTTGCGCCGTGCGACAGCGGGTTCCGGCTCCCTGGATGCCGGGAATCTGCCAATCCAATTCATGATTGCTTCCTTCACGACAATCGGTCATTGGTGGCCCGCAGACCAAGCCGCCCGTTGGCTGCGCCCTCGGCCTCTGAGCAGGTCCTGGTGGCTGCCTTATCAACTGGGTGTTCGACGTCTCCGGCACCCTGCTGGACCTTGCCTTCGATCTGGTTCTTGTTCATTCGACGCTCGGTACGGTGCGGATGAATCGGCAATCGCGAGTCTGGACCGCAGCCCGACGCGCCGTCATGGGTGCACGCCCGATACGCCCGGCTCATAGCGGGCGTACCGCAACGAGCGCGTGGAGCCACAGAAGAAAAAGCACAACGACAATCGTGTAGAGCATGACATGCGCCCTGAGATTGCTCGAGGTTCAGGCTATTGGCTGACGCACATTCTCGCGTGCGCCGGCCGAAACGCTTCTTGGTGCCCGCCGCATCGCGCCGTTAAGGCAATTCGCAAAGCACTTCCCCCATCCACCACATCCGGGAACCGGCTGACAAGCTAAATGACTTCAGGTCCGCCGTCTGTGCGAAAGCGCACACTATGTTGCCCCCGGAAGCGGACGATCCGGACGCGGCCTAACCGCCTGCAATGCGTGGGAGATTACGGCGACGGGGTTGCTGCGACTGCTCGCTGCCCGGCATGAGTGCTCGGAGCTGCGGATCATGGCGCCAAGGCAAGAGGTTCGGAGAACTGCTTGGCGATGTAGGGCAGTAGACGATCGAACTCGGTCTTGACCACCCGGTAGCACTCGCAGGACCGCGCTTCTAGACCCGGCAGGTCGAGCACGGTGATAGTGCCGCGGCGGTAATGAATCAACCCGGCGTCCTGCAACTTCCGGGCAGCCATGGCGACACTCTCGCGCCTCACACCCAGCATGTTGGCGATCAGTTCCTGCGTCATGGAGATTTCGTGCGGCGCCAAACGATCCAGGCACAGCAGCAGCCAACGGCACAATTGCTGGTCGACCGAATGGTATCGATTGCACACCGCGGTCTGCGCCATCTGGTTGATCAGCGCCATGGTGTAGCGCAGGAGCAGACGCGGCAGCGGGCCATCGCGCCCGAACTCGCGCTTCAGCCGATCCGCCCTCAGCCGATAGCTGTAGCCGGTGCTCAGCACCACCGCCTGGCTCGGCGTGCTTTCGCCCCCCAAGAACGCCGCGACGCCGATTACGCCTTCGCTGCCCGTGACTGCGAATTCTGCCGACCCCCCGCCCTCCGTCACATAGAACCGGGAAACGATGCCCTCGGTTAGAAAATACAGATACCTTTCCTGGTCGCCGGCCTCGTGAACAACCCAACCCAATGGCAAGGGGAAGGGCTCCAGATTCGGCAGCAGACACTCATAATCCTGCCGGGGCAGCGCCGCAAGAAGGTGATTCCGCCTGGGCGTGTCCTGTGGTGCGGGTGCGGAATACAATCGCTTGCCAAGCTCTAAGCGCGTCTCCGGACACGGCCGAAACGCATGTGGTCCCAACATCGCGTTCTCCCGAGAATAGGGAGCCGGCTATCAAGCTAACCGGATGATGGAATCTACCCGGCCCATCCGCTCCGTCTGTTGATTTCGATTAAACTTACTGTTCCATAGCGCACAGAGCGTTTCGGGGGCATAGACCCAACCGCCGGCACCCTTGCATCAGGGGGTCGGATCGGGTGGGTTAAGGGCCGTTTGCGGGCGGTGATCGTCGCCGAGATGAATCGCGCGGCTAGAACTTGCCACCTCCACACTCAGGCGGGATCACCTGAGCTAGCCGGTCGCCATCGGTCCAGTCGTCGCAGGCGCAATCGCCGTTGCGATGCCTCAGGCGCGCCGCGCCTCGGCAGCCCTTCGCGCGGGTCGTGGAACACCGGCTTCGGAGGAGATTGCCTCCGTCTCGTGCTGCGGTCCGAGGCTTATGTGCGATGGCGCACATTCAACAACACGACGGCCGGCATACGCTGCTCGGATGGCCGGATTCGTAGCGAACTCATTCGTGCCGTCCAACGCCGCTTGGGGGCAGGTCGGATGACGACCCCACGAACGATTGGCCCGCGGGATGTCCGCACGGTGCCAAACGTCGGCGCCGCGTACCCGCGCGATGCCGCGCAACTCGCCGCCCTCAATACTGGGCCGCTGCAGTCGCACCTGGCCCTTGCGCGAGTGGAGGAACTCCAGCGTGCGCTGGCATCGAGCCAGCAGGTGTCGATCGCCGCGCAGCACCAGGTCGAGATCCTGACGGAAGCCAATGAGCGGTTGAAGGTGCTCGCGGGTCAGTCCAAGCCCGCGCTCACGCGACGCCCGTCGCAGCGTTCGACTTGGACGCTGCGGGACCTTTGCTCGTCCACGGGACTCGATCCGCATGCGACGCCGGAGATCAAGCGACTTCTGACCCAGCGGACTCGGTTCCGGAAAGATGACGTCCTATATCGAGTTGGCGACAGATTTGACGCGCTCTACGCGATACGCATCGGTTCGTGCAAGACTGTTTTGCTCGCAAATGACGGGCAGGACCAGGTCGCTGGGTTTCACATGGCGGGAGAAATCATCGGTGTTGACGGGATCGCCACCGATATTCATGAGTGTGACGCGCTCGCGCTCGAAGACATGGAAGTCTGTCGGCTGCCGTTCGATCAGATCGAGCACCTTGCACAACTCAGCGATGAATTCGGGCACACCCTGCACAAACTGCTGTCACAGGAGAGTACACGCATCCACTCGCTGATGATCGTACTCGGAACAATGCACGCCGAGCAGCGGCTGGCAGCGTTTCTGCTCGACCTGTCGCACCGTTATCAGGCGCGTGGCTATTCATCGAGCGAGTTCGTGCTGCGGATGACTCGCGAAGAGATCGGGAGCTACTTGGGGCTCAAGCTGGAAACCGTGAGTCGCCTGTTCTCCCGATTGCAGCAGGAAGGCCTGCTTCAGGTGCAAGGGCGCAACGTGAAGTTGCTCGACCGGGTTGCACTCGGCAAACTCGTCGGTCGCGGCGCCTAGCGATCCGAGCGACGGGTTCTGAGATACGGGTATGGCTTCTCCTGGCAGCCTGCAAATCTTGGGAGCTGCGCGCTCTGTGTCAAATCAAAGCCGCGTCGAGAATGCCAAGGCGCTTGCGACCACCGGTCGCCAAGCCAGTCGCACGTACCGACACGGGTCGCGGCCGACGGGCCGATGAACCCGCTGCGGTCTTGGACATCGACGAAGTTGGCGCGGACGTACTCCGCGTTCGGGCAGGCCGATATGCCATCGTATGTGCGGCATCGCACAGACGGCCCCTCGAGACCGCGAATAGGTTAACCGGTAAGGTGTGTTTGGCGCATTTGTGCCGCTGTTTTACGCGAAGAAGGAAGGACGCGTCATGAACCTGAACTTGAGTATCGGCCCGCTTGTGTCGCTTATCGCCGGCATTCTGATCCTGGTTGTGCCCCGGTTGCTGAGCTATATCGTCGCCATTTACTTGATCGTGATGGGCTTACTTGGGCTTTTCGGCGGCAATTTTCATCTGAAATGAAGCGATCCCATGAGAGTGGAGTTCAGGCCGCGCGGTGCAATTGGACTCCGCTGACGTTTTGTAGTCGTATTGGGTCATCGAGGGATGGATCCGCCCGATATTGGGCGCTGCCCCAACCTGCCTCAAGCGCGAGAGTGCGCGGGCGGCCGAACACATTTTCGCATCGACTTGTTAGGAACCAGGAACCGCGCGTGTCGGCGGTGTGAGCGCGTTTTAGGTCTGGATGTCCTTGAACTTGCCGCCGTCGTCACGGATGGCGTAGAGCTTCGTGCCCGATCCCCTTCGCATCGTGGTGCGGCGCATTGCCATTGTTCCTCCTGTCGTCCGACATTCGAAGCTTCGGTACGTCACCGCATCGAATCTCTTCACTTCAAATATGCGCACCGCATCGCCACGTTGGTTGATTTCCGTCAAACCCTTATGTTCGCAAGCGAACTACGCTTTGGCGAGCAGCCGGGGGGCGGTTGGAGTCGCGCGTCGCCTTTCCCGGCCTTCCAGTGCGGCAGGTCAGTCGTATGCCGGAACACGTCGTCAGGAGCGAGTCATGAGCACGAACAAAGATCAGGTCAGAGGCCGAGTCAAAGAAACGAAAGGGAAGATCAAGGAAGTCGCTGGCAAGCTGCTGGGCAACAAGACCCTGGAAGCGAAAGGCAAGGTGCAAAAAAAGCTCGGCGCGGCGCAGGCCAAGTTTGGTGACGTCAAGCACGAGGTGAAAGAGTCGAAGAAAGGCGCATGACTTCAGCGCATCACGCTGGGCCAGAAGAGCGCCGCTTGGGTAGCGAAGCGAGTTTCCACGCTCACGGCAGGAAGGTGTTTCTCGAGACCCTGTCGGCGCGTAATCGAACAGCGCCGGGGAGATCGCAGGAGGCCACATGAAATCGATTCTCGATCCATCGTTTCGCTATACGACGAGCTTCAATACGGACCTGCGGAGAACGTTTGCGGGAATCCGGCGCGATCGGCGGCGGGAAGAGGAAAGGGCGGCACCGCCGGCCGCGGACGCGCTGGCCAAGGTTTCGTCGATCGTTGGAAGGACCGCGACTGGCCGGTGACGAGGCATGTGTCGCGCGGGTCAACTGCCGTTCGCAGTTGCGGCGGCCGGGTAGGTGCATGACCGCCCCGCGAAGCTGAACTGAAGGACCGAAAATGCGTAAGGCGCTCATTGTCTTGTGGATGCTGCTTGTCCCGATCACGACGGCTTCTGCTCAGGTGAGCATCGGCATCGGGCTTCCCGGGATCAGCATCGGGATCAACCTGCCGGTGTATCCGGACCTGGTACGCGTTCCCGGATATCCGGTCTACTACGCTCCGCAGTTGAATTCGAACTATTTCTTCTACGATGGCATGTACTGGGTCTACGAGCAGGACAACTGGTATGCGAGCTCCTGGTACAACGGGCCCTGGGAGCTCGTAGGCCCGGAGGCGGTGCCGCTGTTCATCCTGCGCATCCCGGTACGCTATTACCGGCAACCTCCGGCGTACTTTCGCGGGTGGAGCTCGGATGCGCCGCCGCGCTGGGGTGATCACTGGGGCAATTCCTGGGAGCAGCATCGGCACGGATGGGACAACTGGAATCGCAGCGCGGTGCCCGCGCCAGCGCCGCTGCCTACATACCAGCGGCAATACTCAGGGAATCGCTATCCTGCGGCGGCGCAGCAGCAGGTCCTCGAGCGCCAGAACTACCGCTACCAGCCGCGCGACCCGGTGGTGCGGCAGCACTTCCAGGCGCAGCAAGTGCAACGTGCGCCCGCAGCGTCGCCGCCGGTAAGGCAGGCGGCGCCCGCGGCCCCCCGCGCGCCGTCGCCGCAAACGGGAGGCGCGAACGTTCAGAGGCCGGCAGCGGCCAAGGCACCTCCTCAGCAGGCTCGGCCGACAGCCCAGCCTCAGGCGCGGCCGCCGCAGCAACAGGCGGTGCAGCGTCAGCAGCCGGCACCCAAGCCGCAGACCCAGGCCAAGCGACCCGCGCAGCCACCAAAGGCGCAGCCTCAGGCGCGGCCGCCACAGAAGGCGGCCCCCAGGGTCAGCAGCAGGCACCCAAGGCACAAGGCCAGGATAAGGGGCCGCAAGGCAAGGGGCCCGCGAAGGAACCCAAGCAGGGACAGGAGCAGCGCGGTGGGAAAGGTGAACAGCCCGGCGGGTAACACAACCAACAAGGCAACCCGAGCCGGCGCGCTTCGCATTGGCATCGGCATCGGTGAACAACAAAGGAGCAAATCATGAGTCTTGGCACCATTCTGCTGATTGTTCTGATCCTGATACTGGTCGGCGTCATACCTGCATGGCCGCATGCGCGCAGCTGGGGTTACGGTCCCAGCGGAATCGTCGGCGTCATCCTGGTAATCGTGCTCGTTCTGTTCTTGATGGGACGGCTGTAATCGCCCGTCGGCTATCAATTCAAAGGAAAAAGCATGACCAATATCACTCGCAAGTTGGCAACTTCGTGGCATTCTGTTCGTGGCGCACTGGCGCTGGGCTGCGCGTCGACGCGCGAAGCAGGAGGGCACCGGCGAATACGTCGACGACACGGTCATCACCACGAAGGTCAAGGCGGCGGTGTTCAACGAACCGACACTGAAATCCGCGGAAATCAACGTCGAGACCTTCAAGGGCGTGGTGCAGCTGAGCGGCTTCGTCAGTTCGCAGGCCGACATCAGCAAGGCGGTCGAGGTCGCGCGCAGCGTCCGCGGTGTCAAGTCCGTCAAGAATGATATGCGGCTCAAGTGACAGGTCGGCCACCGCCCAGCGTGCCGGGAGTCAGTGCACCGTGCTGGTCGCCAGCGGGGGACGTTGTGCGAGCCGAGAGCGCGAACCGATCCCGGTTCGCAGAGCAGACGTTTCAACCAACCGTTAAGGAAATGATCATGGCCATCACCCCAAACAAGGATCAGGTCAAAGGCGAACTGAAAGACCTCGGCGGCAAGATCCAGGAAGAAGCCGGGAAGCTGGTGGGGAGCAAGGAGCAGCAGGCCAAGGGGCTCAAGAAGCAGGCGGAAGGCAAGCTGCAGAAAGCCGTTGGCGATCTGAAAGAAGCCGTCACAGACGCCGTCACGAAAGCATAAGGGCCTCAACGGCGCGAACGGGAAGCCCTCCCAGGTCGGGAGGGCGAACCGGTGCGATGCCGCAGAAAACGCGGTGTCGCACCCCGTTCCACGACTCGTTGCGCATCCAGGTCGGGGCGGGCGGAAGTACTTGGGTCAATTGGCAAAGATGCCGCGCACGTTGCGCGGTTCGATACGGCCAAAGACAACGATGAAAGCGAGAACCAAAATGGCAGACCAGAAGTGCAAAGCCGCGCGCACCGCGCACGATCACGGTGAAAGCAACCAAGTCAGGAGCTTCAGCGCGCAAAATGCGGTCGGCGAAACCGGTGCCCGTAGCCGTTCCAATGTCCCTGGGTCGAGCGGGCAGCGCTGTCAGAGACGGAATCGTCAACAGCCTGACAACGCTGACCAGGATCGAGGGAGAGATCGTCGTCCTCGTCAGGTCCGCCGTTTCAGGCACCCTCGGTGCCGCGGGAACGGTCGCCGACGAATTGGTGGTCGTGGTACGGGATGTGGTCGCCGGCGCGGTACAGGCGACCGAGCAGGTCGGGACCGGGTTGATCGCGAGCGCCAAGAGCATTGCCAAGGGCGTCGTGCTGGGAGTGCACGAGGTGGGCGGCGATATTGCCACTGCGGCAGCCGAAACGGTCAAGACGGTTATCAGGCATGCGGCGGCGGTCGGTGCGGATGTCAGCTCGGTGGCGAGAGGTGCCGTCGATGGCATCGTGGAGGCTACGACCGAGACGGGTGGAAATGTGGGTCGCGTTGCAACGGCTGCGGTCAGGGGCGCGATCAAGGCGGCGGACGAGGTCGGCACCGACACCGCCCAAACAGTAGCGGACGTTCTGGCCGGCGCCGTGCGCGGTATCAAGGGAGTGCGCGGCGCGACGGTGCGCAAGGCGGTCAAGGCACCGGGGAAGAAGGCGGCGAAGAAACCGGCGAAAGAAACCGGCGAAGAAAGCGACGAGAAGGACCTTGAAGAAATAGGTCGTTCCCGTCGGCCTTTTCGGCAACATCCAGGAAGACTCCGGCATGGCCGTGAATGAGGTTGAGCGCGTTGAAAGAGTCGCGCTTGGAATGCTGGGAGATGGAGAGATCAGTGAAAGCGCTTATCGTGCTGCTGCTGCTGTCCGTCTTGTTCGATTGCCAAAAGAGAGAGGTGGCGCCGGGATCCCTGGAATCAGCAGCGCTATGATCTGGAGTCCGATTTCACCTGAGAGGGATCGGACGCGTGAAGAAGCGCTACTCGGAAGAGCAGATCATCGGGTTCCTGCGCGACGGCGCAGCCGGGATCGCTGGCAAGGACCTTTGCCGGAAGCACGGGTTTGCTGAGGCCAGTTACTACCTGTGGAAGTCGAAATTCGGTGGGATGTCGGTGTCGGACGCCAGGCGGCTGAAGGAGCTGGAAGCGGAGAACGCGCGGCTGAAGAAGTTGCTGGCGGAGTCGATGTTGGAGAACGAGGTAGCGCGCGAGGCGCTACGAAAATAATGGTGACCGTAGCAGCGCGGCGCGAGCTGGTACGGTTTGGTCAAGCGCGCGGGCTGTCGGAGCGCCGGGCACTGCGGATGGCGCAGCTGAGTGGCAGCGTACTGCGGTATGAGCGCCGAGCTGACCGCAACCAGGTCTTGCGCGCGCGCATTGTCGATCTGGCCCACCGGCATCGCCGTTACGGGTATCGGATGATCCACCTGCGATTGCGGCATGAGGGGTGGACGATCAATTTGAAGCGCGTTCGCCGGCTGTACCGGCTGGAGAATCTGATGGTGCGCCGGCGGCGACGCAAGAAAGTCCCGCTGGGCGAGCGACAGCCGCTGGTACGACCGAGCCGTCGCAATGAAGTGTGGTCAGTCGATTTCGTGTTTGACCGCCTTGCTGATGGGCGCAGCCTGAAATGCGTTGCCGTGGTCGACGACTGTACGCATGAAGCCGTCGCCATCCAACCGGATCGTGCGATCTCGGGGGCGTACGTCGCGCGCATCCTGGATCGGGTCAAGTCCGAACGAGGGCTGCCCAAGGTTATTCGGTCCGATAACGGCAAGGCGTTCTGCGGACGAGCCATGGTGACCTGGGCGCATGAGAACGGCGTCGCGCTGCGCTTCATCGAACCGGGCAAGCCAACCCAGAACGCCTATGTCGAATCGTTCAATGGCCGCCTGCGCGATGAGTGCCTCAACGAGCACTGGTTCACGAGTCTGGCCAATGCCCGGATCCTGATCGAGGCCTGGCGCCGCGACTACAACGACCATCGACCAAAGAAGGATCTGGGCGGAATTCCACCGGCAGTCTACGCCGCGCGCCTCGAGGCCATGACCACCTCGACAACCGCACAACAATAGCGATTTCCAACCACGGACTCTAAACAGAAACGCTGCTAAATCCGGGGATCACGTCGCACGGGTCCGCACCCCGCGTTCGCGTCAATCGTTTGCGAATGGAACGTGACCTCACTGGGTACGTGGCTTGAAGCACCGATATACGCCGTCGGCGTAGAAGCACCATTGAAGTTCGCCGCTATCGGGATTGAGAGCCACCGAAGGGGGATATTGATCATGCTGCGGCGGGCAGGACAGCGGGGATGTCGCAAATGTCCGGTCCTTCCATGTCTCGTAGTCCTGCATCGGCACTGGCGGGTAGCAGATGCCGTTTGATTCCCAATGATGGTCAGGGCGATTGTTCCCAGCGGTGAGACTGCAACTCCGTATCGTCTTCTGTTGCTCGTCGACGATGAGGACGTGTGAGAGTCCCCCCGCGCGACAATCCAGGTCAACGACAACCATGCGGTATCGCGGCGAACCTTGCGCATAGGCAGCGGTACAAGTGACAAAAACCAGGACGCAAATCACGATCCTCATCATCATCGCCCCAATCGAATCAATCTGCGTTTATCGCCCCAAGAATGGACCGGCAAGCGATGGATGACAAGGAGGGTTGCCATGCTCCATCGTTAAGGGATCAATGGCTCGGGTATTGGCAGCGGAGCCTACGTACAAGGACTGGCTTACGCCGTTAAGCGTAATCCGTTGCTTTTAAAACGGCATTCGTGGTGGCGGGGGCCCGCGACCGGACCCGTTTACGGGTCGGTTGACGGTCTCCAAGACGGCGTCCATCCTCGCCTGCGCCAACCCCAACGCCAGTCCACCGTCTCAGCTCGGCCACCTCCAGCCAGTCGCTTTCGCCGCCGCAAGTTCTATGAAGCGGACATTCCGGATTGCCCCAATCGATCATGGGTCCGCGGACGCGGCTCGGGCGTTAGGTCGCGTCGGGACGAGGGCGTTCGCAGCCTTGCTAGCAGCGCTCGCGCCGCGCAGGCGGCCCTGCCGGCTGACGGGCCTGATAAGATCTCGTCATGGCGGCCGGCAGACTTGCTCGCGGAATCGGGAAAGCGCCACGATTGCCCGTTGGGAAAGTCCGCACATGACTACACCTGCAGTCCACAGTCCTCGTCAGAATCATTTGCTCGACGCGCTGCCGACCAGCGACTACGAGCGGCTTGCGCCCCATCTGGAACTGATACCGATGAAGCTCGGTGACGTTCTCTATGAGTCCGGGGACCAGCTGCGGTACGTCTATTTCCCCACCACCTGCATTCTTTCGCTGCTGTACGTGATGGAGGATGGCGCATCGGCCGAAATCGCCGTCGTGGGCAACGAGGGCATCCTCGGCATATCCCTGTTCATGGGGGGCAATACCACGCCCAGCCGCGCCATCGTGCAAGGCGCGGGGTACGCCTACCGACTCAAGGCCGACTTGCTCAAGAATGAGTTCGAGCGTTACGGTCCGACTATGCATCTCCTGCTGCGCTACACCCAGGCGCTGATCACCCAGATGGCGCAGACCGCGGTCTGCAATCGGCACCATTCGGTCGACCAGCAATTGTGCCGGTGGCTGTTGCTATGCCTGGATCGTTCGTCGTCGAACGAAATCTCCATGACTCAGGAATTGATCGCCAACATGCTGGGGGTGCGCCGCGAAGGCGTCACCGAGGCTGCCGGGAAGTTGCAGGACGCCGGGTTGATTCGATACCAGCGCGGCAGGATCACCGTTGTCGACCGGCTGGGCCTGGAAGCGCGGTGCTGTGAGTGCTACAAGGTGGTCAAGACGGAGTTTGATCGTCTCCTGCCCTACGTCGCAAAGTAGCTCTCCCAACGCTGTGCCTCTGGCGCCGTAATCCGCCCCGCGCGGCGCGAGTGAAATGGCTTCGCCGAAGCCTGACGAAATCGCAGGGGTCAGACCACACTTGCATGCGTAGCGCAGGCGCAGAGACTTGGTCCCCAATGCCAAACTACTCACAGCTGCGGGGGGTACAAGCTAACGTCGAGAGGATGCCGGCGTGCGGCCGGCCGCCACTCTTCGTCCGAATCGCTGAACATCTGACCTTCCCCCTGCGCGCCGAGCCGGCCTTGAGTCGATAGGCGTGCTCCGCACTTTGAATCAAGGCGCGGCTGGACGTGTTGTCGCGCCCATGATTGGTCGCGACCCCCAGTCACAGATCTTCTCTGGGTCTGCGTGCCGAATCCAATGCGGCGGCGGCACGGATCCCAAGGACCTTATCAGTCAACGCTTTCCAAGCCGCTTCGCGTTTGCGGTGGCCTTGGCGTGGATGGGCTTCAGCCCGCGATGCGCGAGCTTGGTGGCGTCTCTCGAAACGTCCGCCATGCTGACCGCCGATTGTGCCACTGCTCGCGCGAGTGCTGCCTGCCGCGCGATCAACTGGGTTGGCGTTTGGCTGCTGGCCAACGACATGAATGCCGCCGAGTTCCGCAGGATATGGCGCAAAGCCAACGCGCCCCACGGCTGGCTCATCGACATCATGTGCGCGACCATCGCCTGAGCGGATTGCGCGCCCGCATCGATCTTTTCCTGTCCCATCATTGCGAATTCGCGCCGGTCGCGCGCGTTTGGAGCGGGGCCGGCCCGCGCCATGCGGCTTGCTCGGTGACCGATAACCTGCGCCGAGGCCAGCATCATCTCCAGAGTCTCCGTAGCGAGGTCGCCCCATAGGATGAACGGGGAAAAGTACGCGTGGCCGAGGTAATTGCGTTTCATTTGCGTCCTTGGTAGCGGGTTATGGGAAGTCGTGAAGGTTGACGCAAAAGGACCAAGAAGCTCTGTGCGATGAACCACATGCTTCGTGATATTTCGGCCCCACGTCGCATGCGACCTTTTGTCGCTATCTGGACCCGTGGGCACCCGCATTCAACCGTGGCGCTCCATCGTGTGCGATACCGCACATACAAGCAGCGGACGGTGGCGGATACTCAATTCATCTCGTGCCGTGACCTTTTTTGGATCGATGGCTATCTGTTCGGATGCCGCTTTCCTTTCAAAAGAAGGGTCAGGACGTTCGGTTGAGGTCGCGCGCACTGTGGGCGGCGTCAAGTCCGTCGAGAACGATATGCGTTTGAAGTAGGGACGGACGCAAGTCTGCGACAGGGCTTGCGATAACGTACTTGTTTATAAGGAAACGATATGTCCAAGCTAATGATTGCATTGTTCCTCACCGCCGGGCTGGGCGTCGCCGGCACCGCCGCGGCGCAGATGAACGCGCCCAAGACCGCTCCGATCTCGAAGGCCAGCTACAGCCAGGCGGTGAAGGACGCCGATGCGCAGTTCAAGATCGCCAAGGACGCGTGCGCGTCGCTCTCCGGAAACGCGAAGGACATCTGCCTCGCGGAAGCCAAGGGCAAGGCCAGCGTTGCCAAGGCGGAAGCCGAAGCCGCCTACAAGCACACCCCGAAGGCGCGCGAGAACGCCCGCATTGCGCACGCACAGGCGAATTACAGCGTCGCCATCGAGAAATGCGACGACCTGGCCGGCAACCCGAAGGATGTCTGCGTCAAGGAAGCAAAGTCCGAGTTGGTCAAGGGCAAGGCGAACGCCAAGGTCGACCGTGTCGCGGGCGATACGAACAAGGAGGCGGCGACGAAGCAGGCCGAAGCCCGCAAGGACGCAAGCGCAGACAAGCGCGAGGCGGAATACAAGGTTGCCATCGAGAAGTGCGACGCGCTCGCGGGTCCCGCAAAGGATGCGTGCGTCCGCAGCGCGAACTCACAATACGGCAAGTCCTGAGGCCGAAGAGAGTCTCCGTCGCCGTTATCTGTTGCGGGTGGTATGAGAGGTTTGGCACTCCGGCCGAGGATAAGGCGCGAGCGCGAGGTCGAGGCGCGCGCGGCGCATCGCTACAACCCGGGCCGGCTGAGCGCCAAGGAAGCGGGCGAGGTCGACCGAAAGACCAAAGTGGTTCTCGCGAGAACGGGTGAGCCGGCAGTCCGGTGCGACACGTCGGAACTCCGTTGGCGTTGCGGACCCTGAAGCAGGGTACACCGTGGTGTCGCGAAGCGGTCTGCTTACCTAAATGGAATCAACCCGCTCTTTGCGATGGAGGACCCCGTGCTCGAATACACGATCCTGAAGCCCGAAGGCATCCTGGTGCTGAAACCGAACCACTCGCTGAGCAAAGAGGACTTCACCGGCCTCAGCGCTTCCGTCGATACCTACCTCGCAGACCATGCCAGCATCCGCGGCGTGCTGATTCACGCCGTAGCGTTTCCAGGATGGGAGAACTTTGCGGGGTTTACGATGGCCGCCTCGCCGGAACTCCCGAGGACGTGCTCACCGATTTCGTGAATGGAGAAGGCAACGCCTTGGGTCGTCCCGTAGGCGCGGCGGTGGATCGGGCAGCCGCTCTGCTCGTCGCGAACAACGTCGGCAATGTCGTGTGGCCTGTGGCGCCGGCCGAGCCAGAGAAGGGATTGCCCCCCGCATTGCGCGGACTGTCGCCGCGCCTGTTGGAACGTGCGCCCCAACGATTCTGCAACAAGGATGAACATCATGCCGCTCAAAAGAGGAGCCAGCCAATCGGTCGTCAGCAGCAATATCAAGACGCTGGTGGATGACTGGAAGAAGGATGGATCGATTGGCACCAGCCACCCGCCGACCAAGAAAAAAGCGATCAAGCAGGCGGTTGCCATCGCATTGACCAAGGCTGGCAAGAGCCGCAAGGCGTAGCCATACCAGCGTGGTCGCGACGTCGTCCTTCGCGCTGGACGCCTAATTTACCTGGATGTCGTCGCTCGAGTAGGATTCGAGAGCGGATACAAGCACAACCGCGTCATTTGCGGCCAGTCCGCCGGCCGGGCCGAGATTTGGGAAACGCGTACCGCAGGAACAGGTGGCGGCTGCCGCGCCGCGCGTCGATCATGGTCCCCCATAGAGGATCGCCCGGCGCGAACACCTTGCCCATGACCAGGCTGAGCCGTCGGTCGCCCACGTCGCGGCCGGCGATCTGCGGCGCGAGCGTGAGGAACTGCTCGTCGACGAGTTGCTCCGCGTAGAAGTCGCCCAGCAATCGCGGCCCTCCCTCGACGAGGATTCGCTTGCAGGCGCGTACCCGGCACACCTCGACGAGGATTGCGCTCGCCTGAATCGCGGTCGTGCTCCCACGTCCACGAATTGCGCGGATCTCGACCGAAGCGGATCCGCTTTGCTCGCGTAAACGCTTTGCACCCGCGGTCGTCGTAATGATCAGGGCCGGCACTCTGCCGGAGGTGAACACCGGCAGCCGCAGGTCGACCCTGCCGCTGCCGCTCACGATGACGTTCAGCGGCGACCCCCGCTGGCCAAGTGCTTCCCTTAGCTGTCGATATTCATCTGCAAGCTCCGGAAAGACGGCTGCGGCCGTCCAGACGTGCCGACGGTCGGCGGCGAGGGTACCAGTGCCGATGATCACCACATCGGCAATGGCGCGCATCAGCCCCATCACCATGCGATCTTGCGGGCTGAATCCGCTGATGTCGCCACCGCTCGCATGCCCCTTGGTATTGAGCGAAACGACGCCGTCCAGCGTGGTTACAAAATTGCTGAAAACATGAGGACGTGTGCTCGGCAGGGGCATGCGGAGACAACCGTAGAGGCGCGCCAATCTGGGAGGAAGCGGTAGCGCACGGCCGCGCCTCGCCTCGAATAGCGTCTTGAGGGGCGCGAGAACGCCGGAATCGGATGGGGCGCCGTGTCGTTTGTCGCGCATTTCAGCGCACTCGATTACTCTGCATCGATCTCCACCAGATCGCTGTTGGCGGGTGCGTGGTCCTTGCGAACCTGAATCAGGGTTGCCTCCGCTCACGCCTCCAACTTCGCGTCCATCGTGATCTGCGCTTTCACGCTTCGACACCGGACACCCCGCCTTGGCCTTGTTCGCGATCTCCTGGAACTTCGCGTTGTCGGCTCCCGGGATTCTTGCGGACACGCTAAGGTGGCTCGCCGTGATCTCGTAGCCGGTATCGAGTTTTTCCAGCATTACGGCGGCATGCGTTTCGATTTTCTCCGGTGTCAGCCCGGCCTCGCCTTGCGCCGCATTGTTGAAGATCGCGACCTTGTCGGCTTTGCCCGCGGTCTCGGCGATGAGTTTCTCCAACGAAAGGGTGGCAAGCGGCGTACCGGCGATCAACTTGTTCAGATTGTCGACGTACCCCTTATGGTGCTTGCCGTAGTGGTACCCAAGCGTATTGGCGGTGATGGTGGGAGCCAGCGCATCTTCCGCATAGGGCAGCGGCGGCAGAAGGTGAAGCGTTGCACTTTCAATCGTAACAGTCGCAGTCATTTGATTCTCCTTTCTGATTTCAATAGATCGGCCGGTACCAGTCGGGGGCGCCGGTCGACGTTGCTCAACCACACCCGATCTCAGGGTCTCGGCTGTCCGCATATCTCACCGCCCGCATTTGCCGCGGTGTGGACTTTGACATACAGGTTTCCCGCTTGGGAGCTTGCAAACTGCGCGTCCGTAAGCTTTGCGCCGGCGGGGACCGCATAGGTGTCCCCGTTTTTCGCGAGCGGAACCATCACAGGTCCGTTCTTGCGCGGCGCCGCTTCGTGGATGTGTGCCGCCGTCCTGGCAATCCCGATGCTCGTCACGCGTCCGCTGACCATCCTGTCGGCACCGATGATTTTCGTCCCGGTGCCGGTTCCCGCACTCATGACCGGTGGCACTTCCGGATCGCCCGCCACTGCCACCTTGATGTCGGCTGCAGCTGCGATGCTCGAATACGGGCCCGGCGGCGAAATTGCGAAAATCAGCGCTTCTCCGAACGGTAGCCATACCTGTTTGGAAATTCTGAGGCCATGCATTGGGAACTCCCGGTATGTAGTGGTCCGGATGAACGCAGAATCGGAACATGACTTCGGCTGCGCCGGATCCTATTCCTTCGCTCGTCGCCTACCCTCTTCCTCGGCCGCGAACATCGCCTGCCGTTCGGCTTCGGACTTTGGGGCCGCCGCGCGGGCTGCCGCCGCCACCTTCCCGGATGCGACGAACTTGCGCTCAGCTGCGTTGAATTCGCGTGCAGCCTCGTAGTTACCCTCGCCCTGGACGCCGTCCATGCTAGCCGCGGTTGGCTTCGGCTCACTCTTGGACCGATGTGCAGCATTCGCGCCGCTTCTCGAGGAAGTCTTGGTGGAGTGTCTGGTGGGTGTCCGAATCATGGGTGCCTCCAGTGGTATCGAAGAGTTTGCATCGACGCCAAACGCCGTGCGCTTGCAGCCGCGGGGTCTGGCGAGGTCTGGATGAGCCTTCGGCAATGATCAGGGATCGCACAACTCCCGCCACTGCAATGCATGGCGAACAGCCATTGCAGGCTTATGGCCGTTGCCCATTACGCCACCAACAAGCGGGAGCGTGAAATTGTGCGCGATGATCATTTGGCAATCTGTGCGTTGGCGCACATGGCGCAATGCGCTATATCGGCGCATGGTCAAAGCGATCCAGATTGACCGGGCGCGAACGATCGAGGGAGCTTGAGCAGCCCTGTCGACAAAAATGATGTCAACGATCCTGCCGCACGACGAAGCTTCGTCTGTACGCCGTCGAAGAGGTGCCGCGGCCGTGCTCTGCATACAGGCACGCTGGTACATGCCCGTATGTGCGGAATCGAAGCGAGTCGCTGTGCTCTGCCGCACAGACGGCGGCTTTATCTCGGGCTAGCCTGTTTAGATCCGTATGAGTAGCGAGGCGTTTGGCCCGAGCGGCGGGCAGCTATGGCGGTTGAGAAAGCCGATAGAGCGTGGTTCACTCCGGCCCCATTCGCCGTACGGCGTCGTGTCGTTTCCGGCCGACCCGCTTTCGCCGAGTCGGTTCGCTCAGGTCATCGTTTCATTTGAGGAAGATGCATGAAGACTTTGCTTGCTATGGTTGTTGGTACGGTGCCCCTGTTGTCCGCCGGGGTTGCATTGGCGCAGAACGGAACCATGATGAATGGCGGGGGCTGGATGAGCGGATACGGCAGGATGGGTGGATACGGCGGGATATTGGTGCCGATCCTGCTTGTTATCGTGGTTGCCGGTGTCGCGTCGACTTGATCGAGCTGGGCATTCGGTGGCGCACAGGAGGGGTCGGCCATGGACCACAGACAATTGCCCGAGTCCTGGGAGCTTGGGGATCCCTACGAGCATTACATTGGTCGCTGGAGCCGTCGGGTCGCGCCCCGGTTCCTGACTTGGCTGGGTATTCCCGCCGGCCGAAAGTGGCTGGACGTGGGATGCGGGACGGGAGCGTTGAGCGCGGCGATCCTGGACCATTGCGCGCCGTCTTCGGTCACCGGCATCGAGCCCTCCGAAGGATTTCTCAGCACGGCGCGAGCGCGCCTCGCGGGGCGGGCCGTGCTGTTCCAAGGCAGTGCCAATGAGAGCCCCCTGGACGACGCGTCGATGGATGTCGTGGTGTCAGGCCTGGTCTTGAACTTCGTTCCGGACCAACGAGGGGCGCTTGCCGAGATGGCGAGGGTGACGGGCAGCGGAGGCACCATCGGGGCGTATGTTTGGGATTACGCTGCAAAGATGGATCTCATGCGGTACTTCTGGGACGTTGCGGTCGAGTTCGACGCGGACGCGAAGAGGCTGGACGAAGGGATTCGTTTTGCGACGTGCCGTCCGGACGCACTGGTGGAACTCTTCGAGGGGTCGGGATTGCAGGAGGTCGAGGTGACCGCGATCGACGTACCAACCCGGTTTGCGAGCTTCGACGACTACTGGCTGCCATTCCTGGGTGGTCAAGGGCCCGCGCCCGCCTACGCCATGTCGCTCGACGCGACCGCTAGAGCGCGCCTGCGGGACAGGCTACGGGAGCGCCTTCCAGTCCAAGTGGATGGGTCGCTCTCGTTGAATGCCCGCGCTTGGGCAACTCGCGCATCCGTCGGGTAATGGTAGATGCCCAACGCAGCCTTGCGCGCGAATTTGCTGCAAGCGGCGGGCTGATGCATTGGCGTATTGACGAATGACTGCGGAGCCCGCTGCAATTCAGGCGTTGCAGGGCGGCCATCGGCAGCATCCCCCCAGCCTGGGAACGAGAGCGAGTCCGCCATCAGCGGATGTTGGAGTGTCTGCTTTGCGCCGAGCACACTGTCCGCAGCGGGTCGCACTGGGACCGTCGACGATCAGGTCGTATGCGGCCAAGAATTGGCGCTCGTGGCTGGCGCTGTTCGGTGATTTCGGCTAAAAGAAAATCGCCTAGCTGAAACAAGGAGCAGGGCGTATTTTGCCCTGCTCAGCCGTTGTGGAGAGGGAGATAACGCGTGGGCACCACGTCATAGTCAGCCCGATTGGCGGCCCGATTGGTGCCGTGGGCGCCCCGGCGGGTCGGTCCGTGTATCGGGACGACGACCAGCGCGACTATGGGCCGGACCTCGACGAGCCGTTCGACGAGAACGAATCCGGCCACGAATTTCTGGTGGCGGCGCTGCAAGCTGCACGGTATTGAGAAGGGTTGGAGGAAACGGGATTGAGCGTTCTGGCGCAAACGCGTGGATCCAAATCCGGCAAACCTGCGACCAGGCTGTGCTTCTGGCCGACCATTGCCGACGGTGCTTGCCCTTGGCTGACGTTGTGGCGAGCGTCTGGCTTCTGGTTAAGCGAGGGGCCGTTGGCGAAGCTTGCTCGTGCCGTGAAGTCGACGGACCCCATCGAGAAAAGCACTCCTCCAGCCCAATTTCCATGACCCATCGTCTGCGCGATAATTTGGCTTGATCCGCTTTCGCCGGAGTCGAAGAACGGAGCGGAATGTCAAACTCACGGAAGCCCATCCTCTTCGCTGTCGGCGGAGTGGTCGGGGTACTTGTGCTTGTCGGGGCGGTCGCACTTCTGGTTCTTGGAGTGAACGCGAAGCGCCACGTCCAGGCCCGCGCCTCCGACGCACTCGGAATGGAAGTCACGGTCGGCGGGCGACTGAACATCGGCTTCTTTCCGAGCTTCCACGTTGCCATGGAAGATGTGCGGATCCGCAACCGCGGCTCTGAGGTCGCGTCGGCAGCGCAAGCCAGCCTTTGGATCGAACTCTTTCCCCTGCTGCACGGGGAAGTCAGGATGGACAGGGTCGAGTTCAAGCACGTCAAAATAGCGGTCGAGCTGGAGCGCGACGGAAAGTTCAACTTCGAAACGCAAGCAGACCTCAAGGGTACGCTTCCGCTCGCCGATGCAATGACCGTATCCCTGTCGGATGTGACTGTTCTCTATGCGGATCAACAATCCGGGAAGGGTTTCGAGGCAAACTCCTGCGATCTGGACGTGAGCCACTTGCAGCGTTCAGAGCACCAAGGCCCGACCCCCTTGAAGAGCCCCTCTTTCACTGCGGCACTCGCCTGCAGGACCATCCGTACAAGCGATCTCGTCTTGTCCGATGTGAAATCTTCGATCGACGGCAAGGAGGGGGTTTTCAATCTCAACCCGGTCACGATGCATGTATTTGGCGGAGTGGGGTCAGGTAACATCCGGGCCGATTTTTCCGGATCCGTCCCCGATTACCGGGTCCACTACTCGCTGTCGAAGTTCCGTCTTGCGGAGTCGCTCAGAACCTTGTCGCCAAGGAATGTGGGGGATGGGCCGATGGACTTCTCCGCAAACCTGTCGCTGAAGGGAGTGACAGCGAATGAGATGGTGCGGTCGGCTTCGGGGGAGGCTTCCCTTCACGGCCACGATCTCACACTCGAAATCGGCGATATCGACAAGGAACTCCTCCATTACCAGTCCAGCCAGAACTTCAACCTCGTCGATGTGGGTGCTCTTTTCTTCGCAGGCCCAATCGGTCTGGTGGTCACGAAGGGATACAACTTTGCGACCATTTTCCAAAGTGCCGGCGGCAGCAGCCAGATTCGGACGCTCGTCTCTGAGTGGCGCATCGAGCGCGGCGTGGCGCAGGCCAAGGATGTCGCCATGGCGACAAGGGAGAATCGGATCGCCCTGAAGGGACGGCTGGATTTCGTCAATGGGCGCTTCGAGGAAGTGACTGTAGCGTGGATCGACGCACAGGGATGCGCCATGGCGCAGCAGAAAATTCACGGCCCCTTCGGCAAGCCCGAAGTGGAACAACCTAACGTCCTGCTATCGCTTGCCGGGCCGGCGCTCAAGCTGCTGAGGCAAGCGAAGAGCCTTTTCGGCGGGAAGTGCGATGTGTTCTACGCCGGCTCGGTCGCGCCGCCTCGCTAGCATCGCGGCGAAAGCGCTTAACCTTTCCGATGGAATGGCGACTCGGGCAGAGGCATTTTCGCAATGGAAGGGCTGCCGCACCGGCGGAGCGAGCCGACGTCCCCGTCGCGAGCTTGGGCCACCGTTCCTAGGAGCTGGCTGTTGTGATCAGGCCTGCGACCAGATTGATCATCAGGGCGAGGATGCCGATCGTATAGAAAAAGGCGACGGCGCCGCGGGCCAGTACCACGCGTCGTATGTACGGGTCTGCGATTTGCACGTCCGAGTACAGCGCGACCAAGGCAAAGCTCGCACCAATGTCCCATGCGGCAATGAAGCGCAACCACCCGCTCGCGCAGCTCCTCGCCGCGGCCGCGGCGCGGCCGTCCTGCGCCGTGGGCCGACCGACGATGACGCGGGCCAATTCGAGCAAGGTGAGGCACGCGCGAGCCACCTGTCCGTCCCGGGGTCATGGAATGCCGCGCAGCAGTCCGATCGCGAACGACACGACGAACAGCACCAGAAATATGAAGAACAGGATCTTCGCGATCTCCACGGCGCCCGCGGCGATGCCGCCGAACCCAAAGATCGCGGCGACGACGGCGATCACGAAGAATACAAGCGCGTAATACAGCATGGTGTTCCTCCCGAGAGATGTCGCTCTTCATCGGACGTCGGCACGGCGGCTGCTCTGCCATATCGCATCGTCCGGGGAAAACAGTACGCTTGAGGGCCGTCGCCCGCGATCGGACGGCGTCCGATCGCAGCGTCCGTCGCGTCCTACTTTCCAATGCGCAGCCGAGGCCGCGCGGACGGACGGCGAGCCCCTTTCCGTGTCCGGCCGATCCGGCGCAGGCGCCTCGTCCCACACGCAATGGCGACGATCGCCTACGACAAAACCGGACCAGCGCCACCAGCCGCCGGGCTGCGGAGTCGCGACAATGACCTCGCGCTGGCCGAGTTCCATGGCATGGGGCCGCCTTCACCACGGAGCATCCCAAGCGCATTTGCACCCCCGCTCCGATCGCTGGCATCGGATCGGGCACGCTCCTCGGTAGGGGTGCTTACGCGCCATGGAACAGCCAGCGACGGAGCTGCGCCGTCGACGCCTCATCGGCGCCGGTCGCGCGCCGCGGGCATCGGGATGTCTGGACTCTCCAAGGGAGGGATGATCATGTTCAATCGCATTCTTCTTTTTCTTTGCGTGCTGGGGGCCGTGACGCTGTCGGCCGCGTCCCTGACGGCATGCAGCACGGTCGAAGGCGCCGGCAAGGACATTTCGCATCTCGGCGGCGCGATCCAGCACGAAGCGCGGGAGAACAAGTAGGCGTGCGGCCAAGTCAGACAGGCGCAAGTCGCCGGCATCCGGCGGCGGCGATGCCAGCGCGTTGCCGCCGCGAACTGGACAGCTGAGCCTACGTACATCCGGCCGCCCGACCTACATTCAAATGCGGTCATCGCCGACGTACCTCCAGACGGTCGAGCGCTACGATGGCAACCGTAATCTCAACACCGGAGGCAATGATCATGATGCACAAGTTCGCGACAGCATGTTTTGCAGTTGCAGCAGCCCTGGGACCGATCGCCGCCCACGCGGCAGACTCGGGTATGGACCGCGAGCACCCGACTGCCTTCGTCAGGGATTCGGTAATCACGACGAAGATCAAGGCGAAGATGGCGGCCCAACACCTCGACAGTCTCAAGAACATCCGGGTGGATACGGACGCCAACGGCGTCGTTTCGCTGAGCGGCACGGTGAACAGTCGCGATGAGGCGAACAAGGCCGTCACCATCGCCCGCAACACGGAAGGGGTGAAGTCGGTCTCGAACGAGCTCAGGGTGGAAAAGGACCGCTGACGGTGTAGCCGTCGGGGGCGGCGGCGGGAGACACCCGCCGCCGCACGAAGCGCGATTCGCGGAACGCATCCGGCGTCTTCGGATGAGCTTGCTTTACGACTCGGCTGCAGCCGACGCGACGCCGAGGTGCGCTGACCTCGATGCGCCCCCGAACCGTCGCGCGATGCCGCGCCTGGAGTCCGAACGTGCCCATGCTCGCCCGCATCCTGCGTGTCCTTCCCTTCGGTCTTTCCGCACTGATCGCCGCCGGATGCGCGTCGCTGCCTCCCGGGGCGGACTTCCCGAAGGTGACATCCTCGGCCTTGGCCGATCCGGGCCAGACGAGGCTCGGACATCAATTCGAGAACGCCGCACGCGGGCACGACGGCAACTCGGCGTTTCGCCTGCTCTCCGTCGGGGTGGACGGCTTCCTGGTCAGGGCGCAGATGATCAACGCTGCGGCGCGGACCCTCGATCTCGAGTACTTCATCTTCCGTCAGGATGAGACCGGGCAGCTGCTGGCCGATGAGCTGTTGCGCGCCGCCGATCGCGGGGTCCGCGTGAGATTGCTGGTCGACGACGCGGAAACCCATGATGTCGATGATCAGCTCGCCGCGCTGAGCGCGCATCCCAACGTCCACATCCGGATCTTCAATCCGTTCGCGTATCGAGGGCACGTTCCGCTGTTCCGGGATCTCGATTTCGCGTTCGACGCAGCGAGGCTCGATTACCGGATGCACAACAAGCTGATGGTCGTCGACAACGCGATCGCGCTGGTCGGCGGCCGCAACATCGGCGATCGGTATTTCCAGGTCGACCCGGAGTCGCAGTTCGGAGACGACGATGTATTCGCTGCGGGTCCCGTCGTCAAGGAGCTGTCGCAGTCATTCGACGAGTACTGGAACAGCGAACTCGCCATCCCGATCGCGGCATTGCAGGGCGACAAGTCGACTGCTGCCGCCCTGACGGCCTATCGCGCCACCCTGGACGAGCACCGCAGGGCGCTGAATGCGGACGGGGTCGCGTACGCGCGCCGCATTGCCGCCGGAGAGCCGCTCGCCGGCATGCTCTCGGGCCGGCTGCCCCTCGTCTGGGCGCATGCCGAGGTCGTCTGCGACAGCCCCGACAAGAAGCGCATCGAAAGTGGCGAGATGGGAGGCAGCCTGATGCATGGCGCCGTGGCCGGCGCGGCGAGATCGGTGCAGTCGGAACTGTTGATCGTCACGCCGTTCTTCGTTCCGGGCTCCGCGGGAATGCGGCTGCTCGCCGATCTCCGGAAGCGCGGAGTGCGCATCCGCGTCCTGACCAACTCGCTGGAATCGACGCCTGAGTTGATTGCCCAATCCGGGTACATGCACTACCGCGTGCCGCTGCTCGAGGACGGAGTGGGACTTTCCGAAGTCCGCGCGCAGCTGGGGGACGCCCACGGCAGCGGCGAGACCAAGGCGGACGCACGCTACGGCAACTACGCGTTGCACGCAAAGCTGTTCGTCTTCGACCGCAAGCGCCTCTATGTCGGCTCGATGAACTTCGACGAGCGCTCGCGGCACCTCAACACGGAGATCGGGCTGATCATCGACAGCCCCGAGCTGGCGCGCGAGGCCGCGGCACGCTTCGAATCCATCGCCTCACCGGTCGACAGCTACCATCTCGCGCTGCGCGTCGATCCCGCGGGAGGCGTACCGCGACTCGTCTGGCGCACCGAGGAAGGGGGCAAGACCGTCGAGTACGAGACGGAGCCGGCGGGGAGCACCTGGCGGCGCATGAAGGTCGACCTCCTCTCGCTGCTGCCGCTGGACCGCGAGCTCTAGCAGGTCCACGCTGCCGCGATCGGTGTTGGCGTTCTGGAGGCGCCCGCGCCACCGGACATCTCCGTGACGTTCCGCCGCGGCGGGGAGGTGATCGTCGCCGACGTGGACTTGGTCGTCCAGGCCTCGCTGCGGGACGGCTCCCGCGGTCGGCAACGCCGTTCACGAGGTCGTGGGTCGATGGCAGGTCCGACCGTTGCGTCGGTCGGGTGCGAAATCAGGTGACTTGGTGAAATCCGGTCGTCGTGGTATGGATGCGTCATGCGACCACCTGTCGTTCCTTGCAGATGTTTGCAGGCCGGTTGATTTCACGAGGCCCGACCATGACGAAGCTCGTCGCCTGTCTCGCGTTTGCATCTGCACTGGTCGCCGGGCCCGCCTTCGCGACGCTGAAGGCCGGCGACCGGGCGCCCGACTTCACGACCGAGGCGTCGCTCGGTGGCAAGGTGTTCACGTTCTCGCTTGCTGGGGCCCTGAAGAAGGGGCCGGTCGTCCTCTATTTCTATCCCGCCGCGTTCACCACCGGGTGTACGATCGAGGCACACGATTTCGCCGAGGCTGTGGATGCGTATCGCGCACTGGGCGCAACGATCATCGGAGTTTCGCACGACGACATCGACACCTTGAAAAGATTCTCCGTCAGTGAGTGCCGCAGCAAGTTCGCAGTCGCCGCCGACGAGGATCAGAGCATCATGAAGTCCTACGACGCGGTCCTGTCGATCATGCCCCAATACGCAGACCGGGTGTCTTACGTCATTGCGCCCGATGGACGCATCGTCTACGCGTACGTGTCGCTCAATCCGGACAAGCACGTCGAGAACACGCTCGACGCGTTGCGCAAGTGGTCGATGGGCCGACGGAAGTAGCTGCGGATGCCGCGTGGACCGCGGCGCCCGAACCCCTGCTCCCGGGTTTCACCCGACTGCCGGACCTGCTACCCATGGAATTGCCGGGCGGTCACCGCCGACGGTGCCAGGGCAGGTAGCGCCGCGTGAGCCAGCGCGTCAGCGCGTCGAACGCTACACCCGCGGCGACCAGCACGATCACGCCAACGAACGCTTCGTTGTGCCTGAACGTGCGCGAGTGGTAGAGGATGTAGTAGCCCAGCCCCGGAATGGAAACGAAGAACTCGGCGACCACGGCGCCGACGAGCGCGCGTCCCGCGCCGAGCCGCACGCCCGCGATCAGGTAGGGCAGCGACGCCGGAACGATCACGTCGACGAGGGTCGCGAGTGGCCGCGAGCGGAACGATCGGGCGACTTCGAGGAACTCGACCGGAACCGAGCGAGCACCGTCGGCCGCGTTGATCGCGATCGAGAAGAACGACGCGAAGATCACCACGGCGAGCCGCGTGTCACCGTTGTAGCCGAACCACAGGGCCAGCAGCGGCAGGATCGCGACCATCGGGGTCGCGAACAGGCTGTTGACGTAGTAGCGCAGGCCCCATTCGACCGGGGCGATCCGCCCCATCGCGAAGCCGACCGCGGTGCCGGCCATCAGAGATATCGCGAGGCCGAGGGCGACGGCGCCCAGCGTCGCCCCAGCGGCGGAGAGAAACTCCGGATTGGTGACGACGCTGACGAAGACCCGGGCGATGCCGGTGGGACGCGCGACGTAGGCCGGCGCCCAGAGGCGGACCACGACTTCCCAGAGCGCCAGCAGCAGCACGCCCGCGATCGCCTTGAGCATGGCTGGCGAATCGAGGGCGAAGGCACGTGGCGGCGCCGTCGCCTGCAACGCAAGGGTTTCGGTCGGGCTCACGGACTGTAGCTGCGCCAGCGCGCGAAGCGGCCCTCGAGGTAGCGGCCGAGATCCATCAACCCGACGCCGAGCAGCACGATGATCAGGATCGCGGCGAGCATCCCGGCGGTGTCGAAGTTCTGCGACCCCATCATGATCATCTGCCCGAGGCCGGACGGGCTCAAGAAGAATTCGGCGGCGACCATGCCCACCAGCCCGCGGGCGATCGCCTGCCGCACGCCGGTCATCGTGAACGGCAGCGTGTACGGAATCAGGACGTCGCACCACAGTCGCCACTCGCCCGAGCGGAAGGATTTGGCCACCTCGACCAGCTCGGGGCGGACGCTGCGCGCGCCCTCGATGGTGTTGTAGAGCACCGGGAACACGGCGAACAGGAACACCACCAGCATCTTCGGGGCGAAGCCGAAACCCATGATCGACAGGATGAAGGGGATCAGCGCCACCATCGGCGTCGCGTAGAGCATCATGATGTAGTCCTCGAGCGCGACGCGAAGCCACCCGACGCGCGCGAGGAGCACCCCGAGCGGCGCCCCGACCGCGACCGCGACGGCGAGCCCGGCCAGGTACAGCTCGAACGAGCTGACCGCCTGGCGCAACAGCACCCCGTTCCTCACGACTTCGACGAGGCTCGCGAGGGTCGCGGACAGTGGCGCCCAGAACGCATTCGACGTGTACCGTCCGGCGACCTGCCAGACGATCGCCCCGAGCACGAGGCTCGCGGCGATCGTGACGCGGCGGACCCGGGCCCGCGCCTGGCTCATTTCTCGGCGTCGACCATCTTCATCGCGTCGCGCCAGACCGAGGGATCGGCGATCCGGTCATAGGGTGCCGGCTGCTTGTCGGGCTTGATGTTGCCGACGTTCTTCATCACCTTGCCCAGCAGGTCGAGGTTCTTCTCGGTCAGCCCGTCGGTGTCGTTCGGCCAGAAGCCCATCGCGAGATAGTCCTTCAGCGCGCTTTCCGCCTGGGGGATGCTGTGGCCGGTGGGCTTGGCGTCCTCTGCCACCTTCGCCGCGTTGGCGGGATTGCGCATGAAGCGCTCGGCGTCGATCAGCCCCGCCACCGCGCGCACGTAGGCGTCGCGGTCCTGCGCGAGCTTGTCCTTGTTGACGACGACCAGCATGTAGTGGTCCAGCGGCCGCGAGGTCTTCTGCGTCACCACCGTCTTGACCGGCTTGCCGGTCTGGGCCTCGATCACCGCGACGTCGTCGATGTGCAGCGCGCCGTACTTGAGCTGGCCAGCGACCATCGCCGGCGCGACGTTCGAGCTCAACGCCACCTGCTGGACGTCGTCGATCTTCATCTTGCAGCCGCCGATCAGCATCGTCTTCAGCGCGATCGAGCGCGCGCCTCCGACGGCGTCGACGCCCACTGGCTGGCCCTTGATGGTCTGGCAACTCGCGTTCGGGTCGGTCGAGCCGATCAGCCAGTCGGGGTGCTCGAGGCCGTAGATGCCGACGAGCTTGACGTCGGAGTTCGAGACCTGGCTCACTACCAGCGGCGATGGCGACAGCGCCATCGCGATCTCGCCGCCCGCGACCGCCCGCGATGCCGCCGCCCCGGTCTCGAACGCCCGCACGTCGACGTCGACGCCGTGCTTCTTGAAGAAGCCCTCCTTGTCCGCGACCATCGCGATCACGCCGGCGAACACCGGCGGAATCCCCGGCACCGCGAAGGTCAGCTTCGGGTCCTGCGCGCCGGCGGTTGCGGGCGCGAGCGCCAGCGTCATCGACAGGCAGGCGGCGCCCACGGCGTCGATCGATACCAAGCTGCTGAATTTCATGCTTCCTCCTGATCGTGGTGAAAAGTGAAAGCGCGCCGGCTCATTTCTTGACTTCGTGTTCCGCCTCGAGCGCCTCGGCCATCAACGTGCTCCAGACATGCTCCCGCAACTGCGCAAATCGCGGCAGCGTCAGCGTGGCGCGGCTGCGCGGTCGCGGCAGATCGACTTCGACCATTTCATGGACGCTGCTCGGGCGGCCCTTCAGGACGACGATCCGGTCTCCCATCAGCACCGCCTCCTCGATCGAGTGCGTGACGAAGACCATCGTCGTCGGCCGCATCTCCCAGATCCTCAGGAGCTCGAATTGGAGGATCTCGCGCGTCTGCGCATCGACCGCGCCGAAAGGCTCGTCCATCAGCAGCACGCGCGGCTCGACGGCAAGCGCGCGCGCCAGGCCGCAGCGCTGCTGCATGCCCCCTGAAATTTGGTGTGGATAGTAGTGCTCGAATCCGGCGAGCCCGACGAGCTTGACGCACTCGGCGACCTTCGTCGCGACCGCATCGGCGCCGTGGCCAGCGAGTTTGATGCCGTACGCCACGTTCTGGGCCACGGTCTTCCACGGGAACAGGCCGAAGTGCTGGAACACCATCGCGACGCCTTCGCGCGGCCCGCGCACCGGCTCGCCTTCGACCCGCAGCTCGCCCGCGGTCAGCGGCAGGAGCCCGTCGATGCAACGCAAGAGTGTCGTCTTCCCGCAGCCCGACGGCCCGATGATGGCGACGACCTCGCGGTCCCCGACATCGAGGTCGACGTCGCGGAACACCTCGATCGCGTCGTAGCGCATGCCGGCCCGCGAGATGCGGATCCGCGGCTGCGCGGCGCCGGATGCCGTCACCCGCTCACCCTCCGTTTCGATCGTGGCCCGCACGCGCCCGCTCCGATTCCATCGCGCCTGCCCGCAGCGTCAGTGCAGCCCGTCGGAGACGTCGACGTTTTCCGGCGCAAGCTCGAGCCCGGAAGCGCTGGCCTGCTGCAGCAGCAGGGTCGCGAAATCCTGCTCGGTCATGCCCTTGCCCATCATCGACTGGACGAGGTCGCGCGTTATCGAGGCCAGCGGCATCGGCACCTCGAAGCGCCGCCCGGCATCGAGCCCGAGATCGAGGTCCTTGCGCAACAGGTACGGCGTGAAGGTCACCTTGAAGTCGAGGTTCACGAAGGCCGGCGTCTTGTAGCGCGTGAAGGTCGAGCCCATCACCGACTGGTTCATGAAATCGAGGAATGCGTGCCGCGGCACCCCGGCCTTCTGGGCGAGGACCGTGATCTCGGCGAGCGATTGCGTCACCACGCCGAGGAACACGTTGTGGCAGATCTTCACGATGCGCGCGAGCTCGCCTTCGCCGACGTAGCTCGCGGCCGGCCCGATCAGCTTCAGCAACGGGGCCACCTCGTCGAACACCGCGCGGGGTCCCGAGCACACGAACGATAGCTTGCTCGCCTTGATCACCTTCGCGTTGCCGCTGACGGGGGCCGCGAGGTATCTCGAGCCGAACCCGGCGAGGATCTCGCGCAGCTCGGCGGAACCCTCGAGCGAAATCGACGAGCACTCGACTACGATCGGGGGCACGCCTCCGGCGCCGGGCTTCGCTTTCGAAAAGACGCCCTGCGGACCGACGATCACCTTCTTGACATCGGCCCAGGTGGCGACCATGCAGAACAGGATGTCGCATCCCGCGAGATCGGCGAGGTGGTCGGCGATCCTGGCGCCGTCCTTGGCGAGCGGCTCGGCCTTGGCCCGGGTGCGGTTCCAGACCGTGATGTCGCAGCCGCCGCGCGCGAGACGCTGCGCCATCTCGTAGCCCATGCGGCCGGTGCCGATCCAGCCGATCTTCGGTTTCGTGGTGCTCATGCTCGCTTCCTGGTGAAAATGCCTGCGGGTTCGGGCGGGGTCAGTACGGATTGGCGATCGGCAACTCTTCGGCCGGATACAGCGAGATGATCTTGGCGCCATCGGGCGTCAGGATCACTTCCTCCTCGATCCGCGCCGCCGAGATGCCGTCGGTCGCCGGACAGTAGGTCTCGACGGCGAAGACCATGCCGGCCTTGAGTTCGATCGGTTCGTTGAACGAGTTGAGCCGGCTGATCAGCGGCCGCTCGTGCAGGCCCAGCCCGAGGCCGTGGCAGAAGTTGAGCCCGAAGGCTTCCATCTCGCTCGCGAATCCGATTTCGTCGGCCCGCGGCAGCGCCGCGGCGATCTGGTCGCTAGCCATGCCGGGCTTCAGGAGCTCGATCGCGCGATCCATCCACTCGCGCGCCTTGCGGTAGGCGGTGCGCTGCGGATCGGTCGCGCGACCGACGTTGAAAGTGCGGTAGTAGCAGGTCCGGTACCCCATGAACGACTGGATGACGTCGAAGAACGCCTGGTCTCCCGGGCGGATCAGCCGGTCGGTGAAGTTGTGCGGGTGCGGCGAGCAGCGTTCGCCGGAGATCGAGTTGATCGCTTCGACGCAGTCGCTTCCCATCTCGTAGAGGCGGGCGGTGGCGAGCGCGACGATCTGGCTCTCCTTGATGCCGGGCTTAAGCGCCTCCGCGATGTCCTGGTAGACCCCGTCGACCATCGCCGCGGCCATGTTCAGCAGCGTCAGCTCGTCGATGTTCTTGACTTCGCGTGCCTGGAGCAGCACCTGCTGGCCGTCGCGCACCTCGATGCCGATGCGCTGCAGCTCGAGCATCATCGGCGGCTCGATCACGTCGACCCCGAGCGGCATGTCGCCGACGCCCTCGGCGTCGAGCAGCGACTTGATCTCCTCGGCTGCCTCGCGGAACAGCCGGATGTCGCCGCCGACGGCACCGCGCAGGCCGAGCAGGCCCGCGCGGCAGTGATCGTGGTGCAGCCACGGCGCGTGCAGACGATGGTGCTTGGCCGCGGAGCCGAAATCCCAGATGTAGGGGTCGCCGTTGCCGGTGAGCAGCGAGTAGCGCGTCAGCTTGTCGCGCGCCCATTCGCCGATCACCGTGCTGGTCGTGTAGCGGATGTTGTGCTGGTCGAAGCACAGCAGTGCGCCGAGCCCCGACCCCGCGAGCGCGGCGCGCGTGCGGGCGAGGCGGTAGTCGTGCAGGCGGCGGAAGTTGATCCGCTCCTCGAAATCCACCTGCGTGTGGCCTGGCGACTGCAGTGGCCGGTCCCAGCGGTGGTGAGGATTGATGTCGTCGGGGCGAATGATCTTGGGTTCGCCCGATTTCCTGGCCATGGTGCTCTCCGGATTCCGGTGCGGTGCGCGCTCAGGCGGCCCGCGCACCGAGTTGCGATGCCATCCAGTCCGCGGTCTGCGGACGGTAGCGATAGGGGCGGTTGTTCACGACGTGCGTGCCGTCGGGAACGATCGACAGCACGACGGGACCCGACGCCTCGGCCGCCAGTCGCTGCGCGTGCCGCGGCGGCGTCAGCGTATCGCGCCCGCCCGCGACGATATAGAGCGGGCACGCGATCCTGCTGGCGACCCCGGCGAGCGAGAGCCTGGCTGCCGCCTCGCGGGCGTCGTCCATGGTCGCGCAGCGTGCGCGCACGCGAAAGGCCTCGCGCGTAAGCTCATTGCGCTCGTCGAAGCCGTCCGACCAGTCGTAGGGCCCCGACAGCGCCACGCAGGCTTTGACGCGCCGGTCGAAGGCGGCTGCGCGCGGCGCGTAGTAGCCGCCCAGGCTCACACCCCACAGTCCGACCCGCGCAGCGTCAAGGTCGCGACGCTGCTCGACCCAGTCGAGCACGGCCGCCACCGGCACCTCGTAATCACCCCGGATCGGCAGGTCGTATTCGGCCTCGCCCTGGCCGGGGCCGTCGAAAGCGAGTGTTGCCATGCCGCGCTCGAGGAACGTGCTCTCGTACGCGTCCATCTCCTCCTTGGCCGAATCGAGCCCCATGATCATCACCACCAGCGGGGGACGGACGATGCCTTCCGGGCGGCGGAGGATCGCCGCGAGCGCGGTTCCCGCGAATGGAATCTCGACCCGCTCGCCCGCGGGACGCAGGTGTGGCAGCGCGAGCTGGCGGCATTCGATCGCCTTGCGATGGGCGCGGCGCATCGCATCGAGATCGTCGACGAACAGGAACTTGGCGAAGTGGTAGCAGACGCCGGCACGGGTGAGGTGCCCGGCCGCGCTCAAGCCACAGCCCGCGGCCAGCGCCTCGCGTCCCAGCACCTCGTGGATGGCCGCGCACGCCGACCACGCATCGCACCACGCATCCCAGCGGTCGATGCCGGAGGTGACGTCGTGGAAGTCGCTCATCGTCACGCCGTTGGCGACGAAACGTGGCCCCCAATGGGCGTTGGCGATCTCGATGCGCCTGTCGCGCGCAGCTTGCGTCGGCTCCAACCGGTTCTTCCTCCAATGAGGCGCCCCCGCGCTCTGCGGCGCGGTGGCGCTCCTGCAATCGTTTGCATAGAATAGTGCCGGCCGTCCTGCGTGACAAGCCCGGGCCGGCGGGAGGATTTCCGGGGGAGTGCCGGAGGGAGAATCGGGCGGACGCCGCGGCGATGCGCAAGAAGCGGATCACGATCGAGGACGTGGCGCGGGAGGCGGGGGTGCACGCCTCCACCGTCTCGCGCGCCTTGAATCCGGGCAAGCAGCGGCTGGTCACCGGCGCGGTCGCCGCGCGCGTCGCGGCCACCGCGCGCCGCCTCGGCTACACCCCCGATCCGGTCGCTGCCGGTCTGCGCACGCGTCGCTCGGCGACCATCGGCGTCCTCATCCCGGACATCGCGAACCCGCTGTTCCCGCCGATCCTGCGAGGCATCGAGGCCGCGCTGGCCGAGGCGGGCTACACCGCGATCATCACCAACACCGACAACGACCCGTTGCGCGCCCGCGACGCCCTCGAACGACTCGCCGCGCGCCGCGTCGACGGCGTCATCCTGGCGACGGTGAGCCGCCGCGACCCGTTGCTCGATCGATGCCGCAAGCTCGGGCTGCCTGTGGTCCTGGTCAATCGCAGCACCAGTGGCGGCACGACGTCGGCGGTGTTCACCGACGATCAGGCGGGCGCGGCACTCGCGGTCCGTCATCTCGCGGAGCGCGGCCACCGCGCCATCGGACACGTGGCTGGTCCGCAGCGGCTGTCGACCGGGGCGGGCCGCCGCAGCGGATTCGTCGCGGCGTTGCGGGTCGTCGGCGAAAGCGGGCCGCCACCGATCGCGGAAGCGGCGAGCTACGACATCGAAGCCGGTGCGCGCGCTGCGGCCGCGCTGCTCGACGCGCACCCACGCATCACCGCCATCGTCGCGGCGAACGACCTGCTGGCGCTCGGCTGCTACGACGAGGCGAAGCGCCGCGGGCTCGCCTGTCCTCGCGACATCTCGATCACCGGGTTCAACGACATGCCGTTCGCCGACCGGTTCGATCCGCCTCTCACGACCGTGCGCATCCCGCAGCGCGCGATGGGCGCCGAGGCCGCGCGGCTGCTGGTCGCCGAGATCGAGAATCCGCGCTCGCCCAGGCGCGAGATCAAGCTGCAGCCCGAACTCGTGGTGCGCGGGTCGACCGCGCGGCCCCGATTTCCGTCGCTCGCGGCCCCACGCCGCTCGCGCTGACTACGGACCGAACGCCTTGGCGTGCAGGCCTGGGTCGATGTACCGATTGGGGTCGGTGAGGCGCTTCTGCGGTTGGCCGAACTTGCTGCGCAGCGTGAGCACGGTGCGGATGCCGTCGAGATCCAGCGCGAGATCGCGGAACAGGCCGCCCTCGGGCGCGAGCAGCAGATCGCAGGATTCGCGGGCGAGCGCCGGCGTCATGTCGCGGATGTTCGCGACAAGCAGTGCTTCGGCGACCGCGCGATTGCCCGGATCGTAGAGCCAGTCGATCGCCTGGCGGTAGCCGCGCATGTACCCGATCAGCGCGGCTTCGTTCGCGCGCGCCCACGACCGTCGCGCCGCGCCGACCGAGCCCTGGTACGCCCCGAGCGATGCGGCCGTCGCGATGACGTGGCAACCCCGCGCCTTGGCGAGGAGCTCGAACGGCGTGCGCAGCAACGTGCCGTCGTGCTTGCCGGCAACGAGGTCCTCGTAGCGGGCGCGCGTCGCGCCGGCGCGCACGTAGGTCACCTCCGACTCGGCGAGCCCGCTGCGCTCGATCAGCTCGCGCAGGACGCAGGCGAAGCCACTTGTCATCGCGTCCACCGACAGCGTCCTGCCGCGCAGCGCGTCGAAGCTGATGACGCCAGGCGCGGTCACCACGCTCAGGAACCCGCTGTCTCCGCCCATGAACGCGAAAAGGTCCGGTTCGGCCGCAGTCTCCGCCTCGCCCTGGCCTTCCTGATACGCGACGATGTTGTCGAAGCCGGCCATCGCGACGTCGAACCGGCCCTCGGCGAGCCCGGTGATCAGCGCGACCGAGGTCGGCGTGTACGACAGCGCGACGACGACGCCGTGTGCGGCGAAGAAACCCTGGCGCTGGGCGGCCCAGATCGGAAGGTTCCAGCCGCCATCGAAGGCAATGACGCGCAACGGAGGCAGGGCGCCGGGCGGAGTTGCGGCCGCCGCGGCCATCAGGGGACCCTCCGCTCGCCGTCGCCTGTGGCGCGTGGAACTGCGAAGGATTGCTGCGGCAGGTGGCGGCCCGCTTCGATCAAAGACGCAGGAGTTGCGACCATACGTGCCCGAGTATTCGGGGTTTGCCCGACCCGGTCAACCGCCGTGCAGAAAGCGCTCGCGCGGGGTCGAATCGGAAGCGGAACTTGCGACCCAGGGAAGCCAGGGTTGCGGTGCCTCGGGGGAGGGCTGCGCCGATTGTCGCCCAGTCCACGCGGACTCGCAATCGTCGACGACGGGATCAGGCGGCCGTGCTTCGCCGGGCCGGCCGATGGTCGTCATGTCCGGCATGATGGCAGAATCGAGGTTTGCTGCCCGAAATCCCGGAGACTGCGCACGTGACTGCATCGCAAGCGAGCCGCTACGGCAGCGGCAAGTCGATCAAGCGCGTCGAGGACGACGCGCTGCTTCGTGGCCAGGGTCGGTTCGTCGACAACGTGCCGGCGGCGGGACAGCTCCACGCGCACTTTCTGCGCTCGCCGCATCCGCACGCCCGCATCGCGCGCATCGACGTCGAAGCCGCAGCCGCGATGCCGGGAGTGCAGAGGATTCTCACCGGCGCCGACCTCCTGCGTGCCGGCATCAAGCCGATCCCCAACTCCGCGGACTTCCGGCGCGCGGGCGGCAAGCCGACGGCCACGCCGCCCCATCACGCGCTCGCCGTCGACACCGTCCGGTATGTCGGCGAGGCCGTGGTCGCCGTGATCGCGACCACGATCACGCAGGCGCGCGATGCTGCCGAGGCGGTGCAGGTCGACTACGATCCGCTGCCCGCGGTCGTCGATGCGACGGCGGCCACGCTGCCGGGCGCGGCGACGGTGGTGGCCGAGGCGCCCGACAACGTCGCCTGCGAGATCCGCCACGGCGACCCCGCGGTGGCCGAGGCGGCATTCAAACGTGCCGCACACGTCGTCGCGCTCGATCTCGTCAACCAGCGCGTCGCACCGTCGCCGATCGAGCCGCGGTCGACGCTCGCCACGTACGACGCGACCGAAGATCGCCTGACCCTTCGGGTCAGTTGCCAGACGCCGACCGGCCTGCGCGATGAGTTGTGCGACCCCGTGCTGGGACTCCCGAAGGAGAAGGTGAGGGTGATCGTCGGCGACGTCGGCGGCGGCTTCGGGATGAAGACGAGCCTCTATCCGGAGGACGTCGTCGTCGCCTTCGCGGCGCGTGACTTGAAGCGGCCGGTGCGCTTCACCGCCGAGCGCATCGAGGAATTCCTCGGGGCGGGCCACGGCCGCGACGTGACCAGCAAGGCCGAGTTGGCGCTCGATCGCGACGGTCGCATCCTGGCATTGCGGGTCGCCTCGCTTGCGAACGTCGGCGCCTATGCGACACCGGCGGGCGTCGTCATCCAGCTTCTGATCGGTCCCTGGGTGGCGACCAGCATCTACGACATCCCGACCATCGACATCGGCATCAAGGCGGTGCTGACGCACACACTGCCCACCGGCCCGTATCGCGGCGCGGGGCGTCCCGAAGCGATCTACATCATCGAGCGCCTGATGGACGCCGCGGCGCGTCAGACCGGCATCGACCGCACCGAGCTGCGCCGGCGCAACATGATCCGCCCCGAGCAGATGCCCTACACGAACCCGATGGGCAAGACCTACGACAGCGGCCACTTCGCAAGAGTGATGGACGAGGGGCTTGCACTGGCGGACTGGAAAGGTTTCGAAGCCCGCGCTGCCGCATCCAAGCGCCGCGGCAGGCTGCGCGGGCAGGGCATCGCGACCTTCCTCGAATGGACCGGCGCCGACGTGTTCGAGGAGACGGTAAGCGTCACCGTGTCCGGTGCCGGCGAGATCGAGATCTTCACCGCCGCGCAACCGATGGGGCAGGGGCTGGCGACGACCTTCACCCAGCTCGCCGTCGACATCTTCGGGCTGCCGGTCGAGAACATCCACGTGCGTTTCGGCGACACCGACCGGGCCACCGGTTTCGGCAGCGCCGGCTCGCGGTCACTGTTCGTCGTCGGATCCGCGGTGCAGGTCGCCTCCGAGCGCACGGTCGCCAAGGCGCAGGACCTGGCGGCGAAGGAGCTCGAGACGGCGGTGGCCGACATCGAATACCGCGATGGCGTGTTCAGCATCGCCGGCACCGACCGGCGCATCGGCCTGTTCGAGCTCGCACGCCGCCAGGCCGGCGAGCGCATCGCGCTGCAATCGACGAGTTCGGTCGGTGCTGCGAGCTGGCCCAACGGCTGCCACATCTGCGAAGTGGAGATCGATCCCGACACGGGGGCCATCGCGCTCGACGGCTACTGGTCGGTGAACGACGTCGGCCGCGTGGTCAACCCGATGGTCGTGGTCGGCCAGCTCGAAGGCGGCGCCGTGCAGGGCATCGGCCAGGCGCTCTCCGAGGCCTTCGTCTACGACGCCGAATCGGGCCAGGCGCTGACCGCAAGCTTCATGGACTACGCGCTGCCGCGGGCGGGCGATACCTGCCGCTTCGAGATGACGATGGACGAATCGACCCCCTGCCTCACCAACCCGATGGGCGTCAAAGGCGTTGGCGAGCTCGGCACGATCGGCGCAACGCCTGCGGTGGTCAACGCGGTGATGGATGCGCTGGCGCGTAACGGCTGCGGGGAGCAGGTGCGCAGGCTGCAGATGCCGCTGACACCCGAGCGGGTCTGGCAGGCGCTGCAGCGCTGAGGCGGTACGGGAGGCGCGTGCGGCATGCCCAAAGGGTGGCTCTGCGCAGATCTGGGCGGGCAAAAGGACGGCGCTCTGCGCGGGTGGCAAGCTCAATTGCGCGATCTCGGCGCTGCCGGCCTGCAGTGCGACCTCGGCACCGCCGGTCATCCAGGCGTAGATCGGTCCGAGGTGGTTCTGGATCAGGGATTGCAGGCGGTGACGAACCAGGTGCTCGACGGTGCCCACACGCCGCCCTTCCGCGCGTAGGGCGCCAGGGTTTCCCGGAGTGCCGCGACGACCTCGGGTTTTCTTCTTTCACCTTCCTCGCCGGCCAGACGAATGATCTCGCCGGCCGGGCCCAGCGCCATGGCGAATTCGATGGCTTCGGCCAGGTCACTGCCGATGCATATGTCGGCGTCGTGGCGCTCGAATGCAATGCGGTCGTAACCCGCGCTGCGCAGCAGCGAGCTGACCATGTCCGGGCCTGCCATCGAAAACGGCCCCGGCCCGCAGTGCACCTGATCGGTGTCCTCGAGGGACACCACCGGAACGATCCCCTTCACCCGGACCTCCGCATCGTGGAGCCACGGGTTGTCTTCGCGACGGCGCCACACCACCATGGTCAGCCTGCCACCGGGCTCGAGTGCCTTCCTGATGTTGCGCATGGCGGCGCCCGGCATGGTGAAGAACATCGTTCCGAAGCGCGAGAACGCGAAGTCGTAGGGTCCGCGCAGATCGTCTGTCTGCACGTCGGCCTCGAAGAACGAGACATTGCCAGTGCCTGCCTGGCGCGCGTCCTGCGCGGCGGCCCTGACGAAGTTCCCGGCGCAGTCGACCCCGACCACCACTCCTCTCGGACCGACATATCCGGCGATCCGCTGCGCGCTGTCGCCGAAGCCGCAGCCGACATCCAGCACGCGCGAGGCTTCGGGGTGAACGTGCCGGGCGAGCGCCTCGTCGCTGTGCGCCGACAGGCCCGCGGTGAGCAGGTGCTTGAAGCGACAGAACTTGTCGAACAGCACGGTATTCCACGCCGCGATGACGGCATCGTTTTCCCCAGCCATGGAAGTCTCCCGATCGCCTGTCATCGCGTCGTCTACCGTTGCAGTGCGTCGCGCCTCAGCGCTTGGTGATCACGATCTCGAGGTACTCGGCAGGCACGACCAGCGACGCGTTGCCCGCGGTATTCATCTCGTCGAGCAGCGCCGTGATGTCGCGCGCCAGCGCCTGCCCGGCTGCTTGTTCGAGCGCAGCGAAGGCCTTGTGCGTCGGCCCGTAGTAGTCACGGAACATCTGCAGCCAGTGTGCGGCCGAGCGGTAGCGAAAGTTGAAATGACGCCGCTCGCATTGGATCTGCGCGGCCCGGGTGCCGAACAGCTCGACCAGGTGCGGCTCGGTGCCCCACAGGGCCGGCGACTTCAGTCCAGCCAGGGGCGGCACGTGGGCGCCGACCACCTTGAACAGGCGGCCGATGAAGCCCTCGGGCGTCCAGTTCGCCATGCCGATGCGACCGCCGTCGCGCAGCACGCGCAGCATTTCGCGGGCTGCCCGGTCGTGCTCGGGCGTGAACATGGCGCCGAAGGTCGACAGCACGACGTCGAAGCTGCCATCTTCGAAGGGCAGTTGCTCAACGTCGGCGACCTGGAACTTGACCGCCAGGCCCTCGGCGCGCGCACGCTCGCGACCCTTGTCGAGCAGCGCCGGGACGTAATCTGTCGACGTGACCTCGGCGAAGCGGTGCGCCGCGGCGAGGGTCGCATTGCCGTTGCCGGCGGCCACGTCCAGCACGCGTTCGCCGGCACGCACATCGACGGCCTCGGCGAGCGACTCGCCGACGATCTGCAGGGTCGTGCCGATGATCGCGAAGTCGCCGCTGGCCCACGTTGCCTGCTGGCGGTTCTTGATCGCGGCGAAATCGGGCGCGGCGGCGCGAGGGGCGAGAACAGTACTCATGCAAGTCTCCTGAGTGAATGGGTATTGGCCCGCAGTACAGGCCAGTGCCGGAAGGCGATCGACGCATCATCGCGACGACGGGCCCATTGTTCCCAGCCACGGCCATTGACGCTTCACTCGGTGTCGTGCAAATTTGCCTGTGCGTCCGGACCTGCACCGTCGATTGATCGTCCGTCCGCCGTTCTTGATCGCGGCGCTGCCGCCCACCGGCCATGAAGCACGATCCCCTGTCCGATGTCCTGCGCAGTGTGCGCCTGCGCGGCGCGGTCTTCTACTACGTCAACTGTCGCGACGAGTGGGTTGCCGAGTCGCCCGCCGCGCGCGAGGTTGCCGATGTCGTGATGCCAGGCGCCGAGCATGTGCTGGGTTACCACCTGATCATCAAGGGCGGCAGCTGGGCAGCGACCGGCGGCGTGGCCCCGGTGCGCCTGTCCGGCGGCGACATCGTGATGTTTCCGCGCGGCGACGCCCATGTCCTGTCGAGCGCGCCCGGAATGCGGGCGCAGCACGTCGATGGCGACTGGGTGTCGGCGACCCGGAACGATGCGAAGCCCATTCCGGTCGCCTACCACGGCGACGTGGTGCAACCCGGGGTGGCGATGCCGCTCGAGGAGGCCAGCACCGTCATCATCTGCGGCTTCGTCGGTTGCGACCTGCGACCGTTCAACCCGCTGATCGAGGCGCTGCCGCGGCTGTTGCACTTGCCTGCCGGCGGCGTCGGCGCGTGGGTCGCGCCGGTGCTGCACCAGGCGGCATCGGAATCACGCTTGCGCCGGCCCGGCAGCGCAGCGGTGCTCGAACGCCTCAGCGAGATGGTGTTCGTCGATGCCGCACGGCGCTACCTCGAGTCGCTGCCCGAGGATGCCTCGGGCTGGCTGGCGGCGCTGCGCGACCGCCATGTCGGACGGGCGATCGGATTGCTGCACGAACGGCCCGCCGAACCGTGGACGATCGACGAGCTGGGCCGACAGATCGGCCTGTCGCGCTCGACGCTGCACGAGCGTTTCGTGCAACTGGTCGGGCAGCCGCCGATGCAGTACCTGACGAATTGGCGCATGCAGTGCGCCGCTCGCCTGCTGCGTGAGGGCCAGGCGACGGTGGCGACGATCGCACAGGAGGTGGGCTACGACTCGGAAGCGGCATTCGCGCGCGCCTTCAAGCGCCTGGTCGGCCAACCCCCGGCGGCATGGCGTCGCGCCCAGCGCTCGTCGCGATAGTCCCGGAACGACGGGGAATGGGCGCGGGGAACTCAGAAGATCTCCCCCCACGATTCTCGCCAACGTCGCGCATGACCCGCTGCTCGACGAGGGCGCGGCGCAACGGGCGCGGCGACGCGTGGTGTAGCATGCCGCGCCTATGAGCCCGACCGCCAAGGGGATCTGAGTGCTGCCCGCGCCTATGAGCCCGACCGCCAAGGGGATCTGAGTGCTGCCCGCGCAGCAGCCGCGGCTCTGGCTCTGGCACAACCGCGACTACATGCTGCTGTGGAGCGGGCAGGTGGTGTCGACGCTGGGCTCGGCCGCATCGTCGGTCATCTACCCGCTGCTGATCCTGGCGCTCACCGGCTCACCCGAGGCGGCCGGCATCGCCGGCGCGCTGCGGGCCGCACCCTACCTGGTCCTGAGCCTCCCGGTGGGCGCGCTGATCGACCGCTGGGACAGGAAGCGCGTGATGATCCTGTGCGACGTCGGGCGCGCGCTCGCTGCCGCGAGCATTCCCGTCGCGATGGGCCTGGGCGTGCTGACGTTGTGGCAGATCTACGCGGCGACGTTGATCGAGGGCAGCCTCTTCGTGCTGTTCAACATCGCCGAGGTCGCCGCGCTGCCGCGGATCGTCTCTGCCCACCAGTTGCCGCAGGCCGCCGCGCAGAACGAGGCCGGCTTCGGCGTGGCCAACATCGTAGGCCCCTCGTTCGGGACCGTGCTCTACCAGGGCTTCGGCCGCGCCGTGCCGTTCGTCGCCGATGCCGTGTCATACGTCGTGTCGGTGGTCACGCTGCTGCGGATCACGACGCCGTTCCGCGCGGCGCCGTCGTCCGTTCGCCGCGACCTGCGTGCAGAGATTGCCGAGGGCCTGCGCTGGGTGTGGGCGAACCCGCTGATCCGCTACATGGCTTTCCTCACCGGCGGGCTCAACTTGATCAACGCCGCGGCACCGCTGGTCATGATCGTGCTGGCCAAGCACCTCGGCGCAGGTGACGCCGAGGTCGGCGTGATCTTCAGCCTCGGCGGCATCGGCGGGGTCGTCGGGTCGCTGGTCGGCGGGCAGATCCAGAAGCGGTTCACCTTCGGCCAGGTGATCGTGGCCGTCGTCTGGATCGAGGCGCTGCTCTTCCCCCTCTATGCGATCGCGCCGTCGTACCTGCTGCTCGGCATGATCTCTGGCCTGATCTATCTGCTCGGGCCGATCTACAACGTCGTCCAGTTCAGCTACCGGCTCTCGATCATCCCCGACGAGCTGCAGGGCCGCGTCAACAGCACGTTCCGCCTGATCGCCTTCGGCTTCATGCCCCTCGGCGCGTGGCTCTCCGGCGCGCTGATCGAGCGCTTCGGTGCGCTCGACACCGTGCTGGCATTCGCGGCGTGGCTGCTGCTTCTGGCCGGGCTCACCACCGGCAATCGACACGTGCGCAAGGCACGGCCGATCGCGCAGGCTGCGCCGGCGTAGGCGGGCGCTCGTCGATGGACCGCCCGGTGCCGCGAGTCGCCTCCCTTGCCCGGTGCTGCCTCGGCATCCGCTTTGCGGCGGGTGCCGACCCGCGAATATCGTATTAGGATAGCCGAAATCTGGACAGCGTCTTGATTACCTTGAAGTATTGTGCCGGAATCGAAGCCCGATTCAGGCCGAGACGGTTTACGTTCCGTCATTTAGGCCGGAAATGTCGGTTCGTTAGGCCGGCAACTTTACGTTAGGCGTCGCCCACACACTCCGCAATGCGCAAGCGGTACCACTTCCGCGAGTCGCCAGCCGGGCTACGTGCCTGGGACGTCGACCGTCTGATCGAACTGGCGAAGGGTTTGCCGCGTCAGCGCGTTCCACTGGCGTCAATTCGAGAAATCGATGAGCCGTACTGGTCCAACGAAGGGACGACCCAATTGACGTGCCGGGATGTCGTCGAGCATGCGCGTCTCATGCAGGATTGTGACTTCCAATTCCCCGTTATCCTTTCGCGTGATGGTCGGGTGATGGATGGAATGCGTCGCATTTGTAAGGCTTTGCTCCTGGGCCACGAAGATATCGAGGCCGTGCGCTTTGTGGATGATCCGCAACCGGACCATGTCGGCGTACATCCCGTACATCCAGATGATTTACCGTACTGACGCTTACCACTGTCGCCGCCTTTAACCTTACGGTCAACCGGACCCGCCGGCACATGCCTTGATCTTCGGTCCGCATCTCGTCGGCGGGCCGGTTACCTCCAACGTTAGGCGTCAACTGTGGCGACAACGATTCAGACCGACCGTCTCGAGCTCGTCCCGATGACTCCCGCCTTTCTTCGCGCCTCGCTTCGTCGAGATTCCGCGGAGGCGGCGCAACACCTGTGGCTTAAGGTGCCCGACACGTGGCCGGACATCGAATCTCTTCTGGCGCTCGCCTCGAGCAGCTCGAATCGAATTCGTCGCTCCAGCCTTGGTTGCTCCGCGCTATGGGCCTGCGGAGCAGTTGCGAGATGATCGGCCATATCGGCTTTCACAGCCTGCCTGGGCCGCGCTACCTTGAGCAGTGGAGCCCGGGTGGAGTGGAATTCGGGTTCACGGTCTTTCCGGCGTATCGTCGTAGAGGTTTTGCTCGCGAGGCGAGTCTGGCGCTGATGCAGTGGGCCCACGAAACCCATGGCGTGGGCAGCTTTGTTGTCACTATCAGTGCCAACGACTTGGCTTCCTTGGCGCTCGCTGCGGACTTCGGCTTTCTTCGCCCTGGGCGGGCCTCGTCGGGGATGAGGTTGGACTGGTCGTCGAGACGTATATGCGTTCAACGTTGTGCCAGCCGCCTAACAAGCAGTTGCAGCGGACCGTCAAACGGCATCGCGGCGACGCCGCGAGCGCTCCATTTCATTATGCGCTCGCGTCGCGCTTCACACGGCAGCGCGCGGCCGCTGAACTGCGGCGTTAGGCGTCAGAAACAGTTCCACCAGTCGCCGTCACGAATGCAACGAGTACAGCACCCAACCCGCGACCACGCATGCCACTCCGAAGGGAATGCAGATGGAACTCCCAGACATCATCACTCGACTGCCGCAGGTAGAGCTTCCGATCCCTTCAACTACCGTGCGCACCAGCCTCCTGCAGTCCGCGCATGGCCAACTCGTCTTCTTCCAGATCTTGGAGGATGTGGACCTCCCCGCCCACAGCCACAAAGGCCAATGGGGCACGGTCCTCGAAGGGACAGTTGAGCTCACGGTTAGCGGATCAACCCAAGTCCACACCGCGGGAAGCTCGTACTACATTCCAGCGGGCGCCGTCCACAGCGCGAGGCTCGCGGCGGGCACCAAGATCATCGAGTTCTTTGAAGAGCCCGATCGCTACAAACGGAAGTAACTGCGGAATGGCTCCACTGACGGCTAACCCGTCGTTGCACCCGACGCGCTACAGCGGGCTTCGCCAGCCTTCGCACGCGGGTGAACTCCAACGTTAGGCCGCATCCCCGTGAGTGACGCCCCTAGCCCAATTGAGACGAACCCCGAAGACCGGGCAATTGCGCTGATTCGGACCGCACTTGCAAGACCGCCATCTCGTCACGTCGCAGGGCCTTTGAGAAGTTCATACTAGCCGCGCTCGGAAGCATTCCTTGGGTCGGCGGCTTCATCAGCGCAGCTGCGAGCATCAAGACTGATCAGCGCGGGGTGGAGGAAGACAACCTGCAGACCCGATGGCTCGAGGAGCACTCGAAGAAGATGCTTCAGCTTTCGGGCACTCTTGATGTCGCTCAGCGATTCGATAAGCTTGGCGAAGCCATTGATGAACGGATACAGAGCGAGGAGTACCTAGTCTGTCCGGGATGCATTTCGAGCGTGGGATCGCGCGGAGACCGAAGACAAGCGCCGCTACGTCGCAAACCTCGTTACGAATGCTGCTGGAACGCGCGTGTGTTCCGACGATGTAGTGCGTCTCTTCGTGAACTGGCTTGTTCTGTACCACGAGATTCACTTCGCGGTGATTCGCGAGATCTATAGGAGTCCCGGTGCAACCCGGTATGAAATTTGGGAAGCCCTATACGGTCCACCGACCCGCGAGGATTCAGCGGAAGCCGATCTCTACAAACTCTTGATTCGCGATCTGAGCACGGGGGGCGTGATTCGACAGGAGCGCGACACGACGCACGATGGACGCTTTCTTCGTAAGCGCGCGGTGCGCAATCGCAAGCTGTCTGCCTCGACTACGATGGAATCGGCGTTCGAGGACTCAAGCCATACGTACTGACGGAACTAGGCAAGCAGTTCGTTCATTACACCATGAACGAATTAGCTTCCTCGCCTTGGCAATGAAGGTAACGATGCTGCCTAACCTTACTGTATGGACTTCCCGGGAAATGCAAGGGTAGATCGCATTGACGAAGGATCAGACTGCAACTCTGTATCCGGCCGTGATGGGTGGTTGAAGCGTGCCCGGGCCATGCTAGGAACCGCGCGCCGCGCCGTCATTCGGTCAACGGCCTCGTGTTGCGGCCGGCAGGTTAGCCAGGTGCGCGCAGCGCCGGTCTGACCATCGTCATAGCTATGCTCTCCTCGCAGTCGTCGGCAGGGTCCGGCACTCAATTCATGGCAGCGTGGGCGCGCAGCGGTTGGTCGCGGGTGAGCAGCACCCACAGCAATCGCGCGTGCGTGTTCGCGATGGCGACCAAGGTCTTGTGGTAGCCAATGCGCTCGTAGGTGGCGACGATCCATGCCGCCATTCGCGTTCGTCGCGTGGGTGCCACGCGCAGGGCAGCCTGCAACGCCGAGCGCGCGCCCTGCACGAGCAGGTCCCGCAGATAGCTGTCGCCGCGCCGGGTGATGCGGCCCAGGCGTGGCTTGCCGCCGGTCGAGTATTGGCGCGGCGTGAGTCCGAGCCCCGCCGCGAACTGGCGACCACAGTGCAACTGCTGCGGGTCGGCCACGGTTGCCGCGACCGCGCTCGCGGTGAGCGCGCCCACCCCACTCAGGCGTGCCGCCCGCTGCGCACGCGGAGCGGTGGCGGCATCCTGCGCAATCTCGCGGTTGCAGTCGTCGATACGCTGGTCGAGTTCGCGCAGATGCTCGAGTTGGCGTGCCATGCCACGCCGCAGCGCCGGTGGCAGGGTGTCGTCGGCCAAGGTCGCGCGGGCCCAGGCGAGCGCCGCGGCCGCACTGTTCGGAAAGACCCGGCCGAACTCCGCCAGCAGCCCGCGCAGTCGGTTCAACCCCGCGGTGCGCTCCTCCTGCCAGCCTTGGCGTAGCCGGTGCACAACGAGCCGCGCCTGTTGCTCCGCGCCCTTCACCGCGACGAAGCGCAACTGGGGCTGCCGCAGCGCCGCGCAGATCGCCGCCGCGTCGTGGGCATCGTTGTTCCCGGAGAGCCGAAGCGGCCGCACGAACTCCGGCGCGATGATCCGCGCCGTGTGCCCGAGCGCGGTCGGCTCGCGGGCAAACCAGTGCGCGCTGCTGCACGCCTCCATCCCGACCAGGCATGGGACGCGCCCCGCAAACCAACCGAGCACTGCCTCGCGACGCAGCGTGCGCTGCACTACGACGCGGCAATGCGCATCCTCGCCGCACAGCGACACCACGCGCTTTGCCAGATCCAAGCCCACCGTAGTAACCTCGTTCATGACTTCCCCTCTCATGGATTGAACGTGGAAATTCAATCGTGGCACTCCGCTGCCGAAGTGGGGAGGGGAAGTCCCTTCTATTCGGTCAACCGGACGCGCCGGCGCGCGCCTTCTCGTTCGCGACCATCGGCGCGGCGCGCCGGTTACCTCCAACGTTATGCCTCAAGGACTTTCGCCCTCCAGCGCACACGAGAGGATGTTCCTGAAGTGCGCTATTGATTATCTATAGGAAAAGATAATGACTGAAGCTGATCGCATCAAATATCTACGCATTGCTCTGGTGCTCGTAGGGCTAATTTTCACCTTCGGCGTCTGGCCACTCACCATTGTCTGGCCTTCAGGTTGGTCGTGGCACGCTGAGGGTCGTTCGTACTATCTTGAGATGATCATCGGCATTTACGCAACCCTCGGGGTCTTCCTCATGCTCGCCGCCCGTAACCCTCTCGCTCACCGGACCCTCATCTGGTTCACCGTCTGGTCTAGCATCGTGCACGGCGGAATCATGACTGTTCAGTCGTTTGACGGCGACCATAACATGGGGCACCTCATGGGTGATGATCTAGCTCTGTTCGCGGTAGCGGCGGTGCTGGCATTGCTTACGCCTCGTGAAGCCAAGGCCGAAGCTCGGTAGCCATCGGCATAACAATCAAATCCAGCCGACGCCTTACAGCGCAGCTGACTTGAGGCGATAGCCGTCGCGCTCGATGCCCATTTCCGTCACCGGCAGGCCCTCGCCTGCGAATCGGGTTCCGATTGCAGAGCACCCTGAGTCGGGAGTGCACGGGTGCCCGATGGCAGGTGCAAATCCCCCCACAGCGTAGTGGGATGGATGTGTGTAGGCCTGCAGCTCGATCCTGCCGGGGAACCCAGCCGTGCCGGATCGATCGACTCGCTGCAGAGGGGATGCCCACAAGTGGTGCGGCCGGCACTCGCCGAGAAGCCTTCGGTACAGGATGCGGGCAGCTTTCGCGCCCTCATGATCTGTTCACCCTTGCCGGTGTTGCTGGCGATTCCGGCGTCATTTCTGCCGTGGCTCACGATCTGCGGCACAGCCACAGCCGTCACTTGCGGAATTGCCTCAACGGTCGCTGGAGCAGGTCTTCGCCGTCATTGCTTCCACGCGGTCTCCACGTCCTTTACAGGCGTAGTCTCGGTCGAAGAAGGCCAGGAGGTCATCCAGGCGGGCTTGTACCGCTTCGTTCGCCACCTTTCCTGCACGGCCACATTCATGATGTACGTTGGCATGGGATTGGGCTTGGAAAGCTGGATCAGCGTGGGCATACTATTCTTTGCGCAGTGCTACCTTTGCGGCAGGCGCGTTGTGGCAGAGGAGCGAGCGCTCGCAAGTACCCTCGGCAACGCCTGCGCTGACTACATGCTGCGCACGAAGCGATTCATTCCATTCGTCACATGGCCAGGGATTGGGCCCAACCCCTCGGTCGACGCGAGGCCCAGCGGCGCTTGAACCCCCCACCGGGTCGACGCCCGCAACTGGAATCTTCTAGGGGATTGCCATGAAGCGCAGTACCGATCGCTTTCTCACGACGCACACCGGCAGCCTGCCGAGGCCGGAAGACCTGATCCGGATGATGTACGCCAAGGAGGAGGGCGTGCCGGTCGACGCTGCCGCGCTTTCGCAGCGGGTGGCGTCCGCCGTCGCCGACGTCGTGCGCAAGCAGGCTGCCGCGGGCATCGACGTCGTCAATGACGGGGAGATGAGCAAGCCGAGCTATGCGACCTACATCAAGGATCGCCTGAGCGGATTCGGCGGCGCCGGCAACACGTTCGTGTACCAGGACCTGGCCAGCTTCCCGAGCCTCGAGAAGCGCGTGTTCGGCGATCCCGGTCGATCACGCCGGAAGACGCCCGCGTGCAATGCGGCGATCGGCGTGCGCGATCCGAAGGGCGCGCAGGACGACGTCGACCACCTGAAGGCGGCACTCGCATCGGTCGAAGTCCAGGACGCGTTCCTGACCGCGGCGTCGCCGGGCGTCGTGTCGCTGTTCTTCCGCAACGAGCACTACCCGACCGAGGAAGCGTACCTGTTCGCGATCGCGGACGCGATGCGGCAGGAGTACGAGACGATCGCCAACGCCGGCATCGTGCTGCAGATCGACTGCCCCGATCTCGGGATGGGGCGGCACATCCAGTATGCCGACCTCAGCGTGGCGCAGTGGCGCAAGAAGGCGGAGCTTCACGTCGAGGCCCTCAATCACGCCGTCGCGAACATCCACCCCGAGCAGCTCCGCATGCACCTGTGCTGGGGCAACTACGAGGGCCCGCACCACTGCGACGTGCCCCTGGCGGACGTCATCGACATCGTGTTCCGCGCGCGGCCTTCCGCCATCGCCCTCGAGGCGGCCAATCCGCGCCACGCGCACGAATGGAAGCTGTTCGAGACCGTGAAGCTGCCGGAAGGCAAGCTGCTCATTCCGGGCGTCATCGAGTCCAAGTCGAACTTCATCGAGCATCCCGAGCTGATCGCGCAGCGCATCGGCCGTTACGCGCAGCTCGTGGGCCGGGAAAACGTGATCGCGGGCAGCGATTGCGGCTTCGGCACTTGGGTCGGGCAGGCCGCGGTCGATCCCGACGTCGTGTGGGCGAAGATGACCGCGATGGCCGAGGGCGCCCGCATCGCCTCCCGCGAGTTCTGGAAGCAATGAATCGACCGCCGCAACTTTCTGTTGACGATTTGTCGAGCCATTGCGCGAAAGGATGCGGGCCGGGTCCTGGACGACGTGCTGGGCGAGCCGCGCCTTACCGCCAGCATCTACGCCTCCGTCACGGAGGCGCTCGCGGTCTCGTGTGACGTGTTCGTCGGGTACACCAAGCCGGACACCGCCAAGGCGAACATCCTGACCGCGCTCGAGCGGGGTGCGCACGTCGTGGTGGGAACCTCCGGTCTCACGGATGGCGATTTCGCCGAGATCGACGCGTGCGCCCGCAAACAGCATCACGGCGTACTGGCCTGCGGCAACTTTGCCCTGACGGTCGTGCTGCTCCAGAAGTTTGCCGAATCCGCAGCCAGGCTCATCCCGCAATGGGAGATCATCGACTATGCGCACGACGACGAGGTCGACGCGTCGAGCGGCATGGCCCGCGAGCTCGCGATCCGGAAGGTCTCGACCCTGGTGGGGGTCCACCGTGGTCTCGACTCCGTGCTCGATCTCTGAGCGTCCGCGCCCGCCGGGCACGGTACTCCCGTGCTTCGACAAGACAGATCGATCAGGCGGCAGGAGCGCTGGTCTCGATACATCAATCGCGCAGCTTGACTCCGCTGCGGCGGCCCCCATCTACATATGGGATTCCACGCCACGGGATGGGCTGCGGCGTTAACATTGACGCCATGCCGGCCGCATCGCCAATCCGCTTCACCGTCGCGACCTACAACATCCACAAGGGATTCTCGCAGCTCAAGCGGCGGGTGGTGATACACGAGCTGCGCGAGCGGCTGCGCGGCCTCGACGCGGACATCGTGTTCCTGCAGGAAGTGCTGCACACCCACGAGCGGCACGCCAATCGCTACGTCAATTGGCCGGGCAGCCCGCAGCACGAGTTCATCGCGGATGCGTACTGGCACGAGGTCGCGTACGGCAAGAATGCCGTCTACCCGCACGGCCACCACGGCAATGCGCTGCTGTCGCGGTACCCGATGCTGGCGCAGGAAAACCTCGACATTTCAGCACACCTGTTCGAGAGCCGCGGGCTGCTGCACTGCGAGATCGAGCTGGGCGAGGGCCAGCCGAGTCTCCATTGCATCAACGTCCACCTGGGGCTCTTCGAGCGCGGGCGGCAGCTGCAGATCCACGCGCTCGTCGACCGGATCAAGGCGACCGTGCCGCATTCGGCGCCGCTGATCATCGCCGGTGACTTCAACGACTGGCGCAGCAAGGGCGACCGCACGCTGACCGATGCGCTGAACCTGGTCGAGGTGTTCGAGGAAGTCACCGGGCGACCGGCGCGCACCTACCCATCGCTGCTCCCCGTGTTCAGACTGGACCGGATCTACGCGCGAGGACTGAAAGTCGTCGACGCCAAGGTCCACTACGTGACCGCGGGGGTGCGGATGTCGGATCACGCCGCGCTCGCGGCGACCTTCGAGCTCGCTCCAAAGCGCAAGCACTGAACGTGCGCATCGCCGGCCTCGCAATGAACCGCTACACGGCGGGGAACTCCGTGACGCTGCTGCGCAACGGCGCCGAGTACTTTCCCGCGCTGCTGGAGGCGTTCGCGGTGGCCGAGCGCGAGATCTGGCTCGAGACCTACATTTTCGCCGACGACGCGGCGGGACGCCGGATCGCCGACGCGCTCGTCGAAGCCGCCGTACGAGGCGTTGTCGTGCGCGTTCTGGTCGACGGCTGGGGTGCTCGCCATTACCTGACCGATGAGCTGGAGCGTCATCTGGTGGGTGGTGGCGTCGACCTCCTCAAATACCGGCCTGAGATCGCACCGTGGCAGTTCCGCTCGCATCGGCTGCGTCGCCTGCACCGCAAGCTGTGCCACGTCGATGGGCGCATCGCATTCGTCGGTGGCATCAACGTCATCGACGACATGCACACCCCGGGCCACAAGCCGCCGCGCGTCGATTTTGCCGTCTGCGTGCGCGGTCCGCTGCTGGCGCCCATCGTGCAGACGATGCAGCGCGTATGGGCGATCGTCGAGTTCACGCAGCTTCGAAGCTCCGCGGTTCCGTTGTTCGCCGACGAGCATCCGGTGGCCCCCACGGGTACGCAGACGGCGAAGTTCACGATCCGCGACAATCTGCGCCATCGCCGCGACATCGAACGCGCCTATCTCGCCGCGCTGCGCACTGCCCGTTCCGAGATCGTCATCGCCACCGCGTATTTCTTTCCGGGGGTGAGGTTCCGGCGCGCCTTGGTCGCGGCGGCAACGCGCGGCGTCCACGTGACGCTGCTGCTGCAGGCCCGCGTCGAGTTCAAGCTCCTGCACTGGGCGTCACGCGCGCTGTACGGGCAGCTGCTGACGGCCGGGGTCGCGATCCAGGAATATCATCGATCGTTCCTGCACGCCAAGGTCGCCGTCGTCGACTCGCGATGGGCGACCGTCGGGTCGTCGAACATCGATCCCTACTCGTTCCTGATGGCCCGTGAAGCCAACGTATTCGTCCGCGATCGCGTGTTCGCACACGAACTGCGCGCAGAGCTGGTGAACATGATCGAGTCCGGGGCGCGTCCCGTACCGCCGCAGGACTGGGCGCAGCGCTCGCGCTTCGCCAAAGGGCTGTCGTGGGTCGCCTATGGCGTCGTCCGCGTGGCGATGGGCGTCCTGCGCTACGGCGGCGACGAATGGTGGCGCAGCGGGTGGCCGCGGCGTTAAATTGGGGTCAGAGCTGTAATACTTTACGAGGTGTACCCGATGTCGTCGATCGCTATTGCGTATTACAGCTCTGACCCCAATTTTTGCTGACGCCGAATTCCAGGCCCATCCATGCGCCATCGCTCGAGCTCCCTGCCACTGCCCGCCGACAGCGCAACGCCGCGCACGCGGCGCGGCGACTGGCAGACGATCCGCACGCTGCTCCCTTATCTCTGGGAGTACCGCGTGCGCGTCTCCGTGGCCCTCACGTGCCTCGTCATCGCCAAGCTCGCGAACGTCGGCGTGCCGCTGGTGATGAAGCGGATCGTCGACAGCCTCGATCAGCGCACGGCGATGCTGGCGGTTCCGCTCGCTCTGCTGGTTGCGTACGGCCTGCTGCGGCTGTCGACGACGCTGTTCACCGAGCTGCGCGAATACCTTTTCGCCAAGGTGACGCAGCGCGCGGTGCGCAAGATCGGGCTCAAGGTGTTCCGGCACCTGCATGCGCTGTCGCTGCGTTTCCACCTTGGACGGCAGACCGGCGGGCTGACGCGCGACGTCGAGCGCGGGCAGCGCGGCATATCGGCGCTGATCAGCTTCACACTGTTCTCGATCCTCCCGACGCTGGTCGAGATCGCGCTGGTGTCGGGAATCCTGATCGAGCGCTACGACTGGACGTTCATGGCGATCACCGCCGTGGCGCTCCTGATCTACATCTTCTTCACGGTGACGATCACCGAGTGGCGCACGCATTTCAGGCGCGAGATGAACGAGCTCGACTCCAAGGCCAACACGCGCGCGATCGACAGCCTGCTGAACTACGAGACGGTCAAGTACTTCGGCAACGAGGAATGGGAGGCGACGCGCTACGACGAAAGCCTGCAGCGCTGGGAGAAGGCCGCGGTCAGGAGCCAGACGTCGCTGTCGGCGCTCAATGTCGGGCAGAGCGCGATCATCGCCGTCGCGGTGGCGCTGATCATGTGGCGTGCGACGGTCGGCGTGGTCGCCGGCAAGATGACCATCGGCGACCTGGTGCTGGTCAACGCGTTCATGATCCAGCTCTACATCCCGCTCAATTTCCTCGGAGTCCTCTACCGCGAGATCAAGCAGGCGCTGGCCGACATGGAGCGTCTGTTCCGCCTGGTCGGCGAGAATGCAGAGGTCACCGACCGGCCGGGCGCGCCGCCGCTCGCCACCCGCGGCGCCGCGGTCCGCTTCGAGCACGTCGACTTCGCCTACGAGCGGAACCGGCAGATCCTGCACGACGTGACGTTCTCGATCCCGGCCGGGCACAACGTGGCGGTCGTGGGTCCGTCGGGATCGGGCAAGTCGACGCTGGCGCGGCTGCTCTATCGCTTCTATGACGTCACCGGCGGTCGCATCGTCATCGACGGGCAGGACCTGCGCGACGTGCAGCAGTCGACGCTGCGCGAAGCCATCGGCATCGTTCCGCAGGACACGGTGCTGTTCAACGATTCGATCGAGTACAACATCGCCTACGGCCGGCCCGGCGCATCGCATGACGAGGTCGTGCAAGCGGCGCGCCTCGCCCAGATCCACGATTTCGTCGCCGGGCTCCCCGAGGGCTACCAGACGCCGGTGGGCGAGCGCGGGCTGAAGCTCTCCGGCGGCGAGAAGCAGCGGGTCGCGATCGCGCGCGCGATCCTCAAGGATCCGGCAATCCTGATCTTCGACGAGGCGACCTCCGCCCTCGACTCCAAGTCGGAGAAAGCGATCCAGGCCGAGCTGAAGCAGATCGCGCGCGACCGGACCACCCTGACCATCGCGCATCGTCTGTCGACGATCGTCGATGCCGACGAGATCCTGGTGCTCGAGCATGGCCGGATCATCGAGCGCGGCACCCACGCGGCGTTGCTCGCGGCCGACGGCGCCTATTCGAGAATGTGGCGCCTGCAGCAGGACGAGCGGCGCTTGGGTGTGGGGGAGGGGGCTGGCGCCCTGGCCGCGGAAGCTCCGGAGAGCGATGCCGGGGGCCTGCGCGAGCCCAACGTGGCACCGGCGGCTGCGGCCGCCGCAACAGTCCGAGGGGCGTTGTAGCCTACTTGTTCCAGAAGACTGTTGACTCGCCGACGGGGCATGTGCGATAACGCCCTTGAAAATTCTGAGGTTCTTGCTGATGAAGCGTCTGCTACCTATTGTTTTTGCGAGTCTTGTCGCTGCCCACGCTTGGGCAGGCCCAACGACGCCCGATCCCGCGCGCCTGAAGCTCGGCTCGGCGAACGTGCTGGTGCTCGACGCGGACTCGGATCGCCCCGTCTATGCGAAGGCGGCTGACGAGGTGACGCCGATCGCATCGGTGACCAAGCTGATGACCGCGATGGTCGTTCTCGATGCGCATCAGCCAATGGACGAGCCGATCGAGATCGACAAGGACGATATCGATTACCTGAAGGGCAGCCATTCGCGCCTCGGAATGGGCGCGACGCTGTCGCGGCGCGAGATGCTCCGCCTCGCGCTGATGTCGTCCGAGAACCGCGCTGCATCGTCGCTCGCACGGTATTACCCCGGAGGCACCGTCGCCGCGGTCGCCGCGATGAACCAGAAGGCGGCCGAGCTCGGCATGACGCACACGCATTACTCGGATCCGACGGGGTTGTCGCCGCAAAACGTGTCGACGGCCGTCGACCTCGCGAAGCTCGTGCAGGTGGCCGCGAGCTATCCGCTGATCCGCCAGTTCACGACGACGCCCGAGCATTCGGTCGAGATCAACCCGACCGGCCGGACGCTGGGCTTCCTCAATTCGAACGCCCTGGTGCGCGGCCATTCCTGGGACATCATGTTGCAGAAGACCGGCTACATCAACGAAGCCGGCCGCTGCGTCGTCATGCTGGTCAACATCGCGAGCAAGCCGTTCGTGATCGTGCTGCTCGATTCGTTCGGCAAGTACACGCGGTTCGCGGACGCGCAGCGCGTCAAGTACTGGCTGGAGACCGGCCGGACGCTGGCGCTGGGCAACCCCAGGCGCGCGCATGTCGCGAAGGTCAGGAATACGCACGTCAAGGCGCGTCACGTCGTGCGCGCCAGCACCAAGCCGCGGTTCATCGCAACCGCCGCCAACACCCGCCGCTGATCACGGAGTGCCTGAGCGGCGGTGCTGCTCGTAGAGCTCCTTCGCGTGGGCGCGCGTCTTGGACGTGATCGCGCTGCCCGCGAGCATTCGCGCCAGTTCGTCGATTCTCGCATTGGCTGCGAGCAGCGCGAGTCCGCTCGCCACCTGCTCGCCGTCGCCGGTCCTGGCGACGCGATAATGGTGGTCGGCATGCGCGGCGACCTGGGGCAGGTGGGTCACGCATAGCACCTGGCGGCGCGTCCCGAGGGCCTGCAGCATCCTGCCCACGGTCGCGGCAACCGGACCGCCGATGCCGGTGTCGACCTCGTCGAAGACCAGGGTCGGGATGTCACCGACGTCGCTCGCTGCGACGTGGATCGCCAGTGCGACGCGCGCGAGCTCGCCGCCCGACGCGACGTGCGAGAGCGGACCGACGGGCTGCTTCGGATGCGTCGCGATGCGGAATTCGACGCTCTCGCGCCCATGGCTCGTGGGCGCGCTCTCGGGGCTCAGCGCGATCTCGAGGCGGCCGCCTGCCATCGCGAGCTCGTGCATGGCCGTGGTCACCCGCGCCGACAGCGCTTTGGCCGCGGCCTTGCGTCCTTCGCCCAGCTTGCGCGCGAGGGCGTCGTAACGCGCAAGCGCCTCGTCGACGGCATTGTTGAGTGTGCGGGCGTCGGTCGCCTGGTCGAGCTCCTGCAGCCGTTGCGCGGTCGCCTCCTGCAGCGCCGGCAGTTCCTCGGGGCGGACGCGGTGCTTGCGCGCCAGGTCGTGGATCGCACCGAGGCGGGCCTCGACCCGCGCCAGCTCACCGGGATCGAGATCGAGGCGCCTTTGATAATCGCGCAGTGCGCGCGCAGCCTCGTCGAGCTGGATCGCCGCCGGCGAGACGAGATCGACGACAGCGGCGAGCGCCGGGTCGAATTCGGCCGCCTGGCTCAGCCGGTGAACCAGTTGCGCGATGCGCGTCGCCAGCGCGTCGTCGCCTTCGGAGAGGGCGATCGACGCCTGCGTCGTCGCGTCGAGCAAGCCCGCGGCGTTGGCAAGGCGCCGCTGCGCCGCCGCGAGCTCGTCCCATTCGCCGGCTGCCAGCGCGAGGACAGCGAGGTCGCGCTGGCGATCGACGAGCCGCTCGCGCTCCTCCGCGCTGGCGCGCGCATTGGCCGCGGCCGCGTCGCGCCGGTCCAGCGCATCGCGCCAGGCGCGCCACGCCGCCGCGACCTCGGCCGCGAGCGGCGCGAGCCTGCCGTAGCCATCCAGCATGTCGCGCTGGGCCCCGGCGCCCGCCAGCGCCTGGTGCGCATGCTGGCCGTGCAGGTCGAGCAGCATCGCACCCACCTCCGCAAGCTGCGCGAGCGTCGCCGGCCGGCCATTGATCCACGCGCGGCTCCTGCCCTGTGCGTCCAGCACACGGCGCAGCAGCAGCTCGGTGCCAGACTCGAGCTCGCGCGCTGCGAGCCAGTCGCGCGCGGCGGGTTGCGTTGCGACATCGAAAGCCGCCGCGAGCTCGGCGCGCGCAGCGCCCGGCCGCAACTGGCGCAGCTCGAAGCGGTCGCCCAGCAACAGCGCGAGCGCGTCGAGGAGGATCGACTTGCCGGCGCCCGTCTCGCCGGTGAGGACCGAGAAGCCGGCGTCGAACTCGACGTCCAGCGCGTCGACGACCACGAAGTTGCGTATCGACAGCAGGCGCAGCATGCGATCAGCCGCGACCCCGCACGCAGGCGTCGGCGGCCCGCGGGTTGGAAGCGCGAGTCATCGGAGCGTGCCGCCGGGGTTGAGCCGCTCCGGTGTCTCGCTCCAGTGCAGCTTCTGCCGCAGCATCGCGAAGTAGTCGTACTGCTCGGGATGCAGGAAGCGCGCGGTGTGGGGCGCGCGCTGCATCGACACGCGATCGCCTTCGGCGAGATCGAAATGCGCCTGGCCGTCGCAGTGGACGGCTGCATCGCGACCGCGGCTGACGCTGATCGCGATGATCGCGCTGTCGGGCACCGCGATCGGCCGGTGGGTCAGCGCGTGCGGCGCGACAGGGACCAGCGCGAAAGCGGGCACTGCCTGCGCGATGATCGGACCGCCCGTCGACAGTGCGTACGCCGTCGAGCCGGTCGGTGTGGCGACGATCACGCCGTCGGCGCGCATCGCGTAGACGAAGCGGCCGTCGATCTCCACGACGCATTCGATCATCGAACCGAGTCCGCCGCGGTTGACGACCACCTCGTTCAAGGCGAGCGCCTCGGCGCGCGTGCCGTCGCCGCGCATGACGGTGGCGGTGATCAGCGTGCGGCGCTCCTCGACGTGGCGGCCGTCGAGCATCGCGCCGAGGGTTTGCTCGACTTCCGAGATCGGGATGTCGGTCAGGAAGCCGAGGCGGCCCAGGTTCACGCCGATCAGCGGCACGCCGTGGGGGGCCAGCGTGCGGGCAACCGACAGCATCGTTCCGTCGCCGCCCAGCACGATGGCGAGATCGGTGGCGCCGCGCAGCGCCTCGTCGGGGAGAACGGGTGCTTCCGGCGCACCGACGAACCGGGCGGTCTCCGCGTCGAGCGCGACGGTGTGCCCGCGCTTGCGCAGGAACCCGGCGATGCGCTCCAGCGGCTCGACGATCCCCGGGTCGCCGTGGCGGCCGATCAGCGCCACCCGGGCGAAACGCGACGGGGCGGAGCTTGCGGGGGCAGAGGCGGGCATCCGGCGATTAAACCATACGGGGGCTGCGGCACGGGGTCGGCCGCATGGCCGGTGGAAGCCGCCTGGCGGTCCCCGGCGACGTTGGCGCGACGCACGGTAAACTACCGGTACGGCGAGCGCCGTCACGGCGCCGCCGCCCATGAATGGCCATGCTCGATCCTCGCGCCCAACACCTGCTGAAGACGCTCGTCGAGCGCTACATCGCCGAAGGGCAGCCGGTCGGCTCGCGCGCGCTCTCCCGCCATTCGGGGCTCGAATTGTCGCCGGCGACGGTGCGCAACGTGATGGCGGACCTCGAGGAGCTCGGTTTCATCACCAGCCCCCACACGTCGGCCGGGCGCGTGCCGACCCCGCGCGGCTACCGGTTCTTCGTCGACAGCCTGATGGTGATGAAGCCGCTCGAGCAGGTCGAGATCCACCGGCTCGAAGGGGAGTTGAGCGCCGATCGCCCGCAGCAGATCGTCAGCACCGCGGTCTCGCTGCTCTCGCAGCTGACGCAGTTCGCGGGCGTCATCGTGACGCCGAGGCGTCGCGAGGCGGCTTTCCGGCACATCGAGTTCCTGCGCCTTTCGGAGAAGCGCGTGCTGCTGATCGTCGTCACCCAGGACGGCGACGTGCAGAACCGCATCCTGCACACCGAGCGCGCGTACACACCGTCGCAGCTTGCCGAGGCGACCAACTTCTTCAACCAGAATTTCGCCGGGCAACCGCTGACCGCGATCCGCGGGCGCCTCGCCGACGAATTGCGCGCGCTGCACGACGATATCGCGGGCCTGATGAAGGCGGCGGTCGATGCCGGCGAGGGCGCGCTCGCCGAGGGCGAGGCGCTGGTCGTCACCGGCGAGCGCAACCTGCTCAACGCGGACGATCTCGCGTCGAACATGCAGCGCCTGCGTCGCCTGTTCGACCTGTTCGAGCAGAAGACCTCGCTGCTGCACCTGCTCGACGTGTCGCAGCGCGCGCAGGGGGTGCAGATCTACATCGGCGAGGAATCCGGCCTGGTGCCCCTCGACGATTGCAGCGTCGTGACGGCGAGCTACGAGGTGGGCGGGCAGGTGATCGGCACGCTGGGGGTCATCGGGCCCACGCGCATGGCCTACGAGCGCGTCATTCCGATCGTCGACATCACCGCCAAGCTGCTGTCGAACGCGCTCGCTCGCGAGCTCGGCGACGACTGACTCGCGGGCCGTCGGGCGCCAGGGTCTACAACCTCCGTGACCTGAAGGCCCCGAGCGGTCCGTCCATGTCCTATCGACCCGAGCCCCCGTTTTCGCACGACCGCATCGCACGCACCGGCGTGCTGCTGGTCAACCTCGGTACCCCCGAGGCCGCGACCCCTGCAGCGGTGCGGCGCTACCTGGCCGAGTTCCTGAGCGATCCGCGCGTCGTCGAGATTCCGCGCATCGTCTGGTGGCCGCTGCTGCACGGCCTCATCCTGCGCACGCGGCCATCGAAATCGGCCGAGCGGTACGAGAAGATCTGGACCCGCGACGGGTCGCCGCTTGCCGTCCACACGGCCAAGCAGAAAGTCCTGCTGTCGGGCTGGCTCGGCCAGCGGCTGAAGGAGCGGGGGCTTCCCGCCGACACCTGCGTCGTCGACTGCGCGATGCGCTACGGTGAGCCGTCGGTCGGCAGCGTGATCGATCGCCTGCGCGCGGCGGACTGCGCGAGGATCCTCGTCGTGCCCATGTACCCCCAATACGCGGCCAGCACGACGGCATCGGTCGTCGACGCGGTGGCCGCCCACGTCGGGCGGATCCGGCGCATTCCCGGACTGCGGTTCATCGACACCTTCCACGATGACCCCGGGTACATCGCGGCGCTGGCCCAGGCGGTCAACGACTACTGGACGCGGCACGCGCGGCCCGAGCACCTGGTGCTCTCCTTTCATGGCGTTCCGCGCGCCACCCTCGACAAGGGCGATCCGTACCACTGCCATTGCCAGGCGACGGCCCGGCTGCTGGCGAGGGAGCTGGGCCTCGAGTCCAGGCAATGGTCGATCAGCTTCCAGTCGCGCTTCGGCCGTGCACGCTGGCTTACGCCGTACACGTCGGACACCCTTGCCGCGCTCGGCAGGGCGGGGACCCGTCGCATCGATGTTTTCTGCCCGGGCTTCGTCGCCGATTGCCTGGAGACCCTCGAGGAGATCGCCATCGAGGGCAAGGCCACGTTCACCGGGGCGGGAGGGGGCGAATTCCATGTGATTCCCTGCCTCAACGAGCACCCGCGCTGGATTTCGGCGCTGACGGACCTGGTGCTCGCCAACCTGGAAGGTTGGCTGGCACCCCCGCCCGACGCCGCCCAGCGGGAGACCATCCAGCTTCGGGCCAGGGCACTGGGGGCCAAGGTCTAGCTGGGAAACGGCGACGAAAAACAGGGACGCACCACGTTTTCCGCCCGAAAACGTGGTGCGTCCCTGTTTTTCGTCCCTTGAATTCATCGGTGCTGGCCCCAGATGCCGTCGGTCAGTCACGCCTCTCGCGACCCATTCCAATGACCGCCTCCGACTCTTCCAGCCAGGACGCCCCGTCCGACCACCAGTCCGCCTCGACCGCAAGCGAGCAGGATGCCCAGGCCGCCGCCGACCGCGCTCCCGAGGATCCGCTCCGCAAGGCCCTGGCCGAGGCCGCCGAGATGAAGGACGCCTGGATGCGCGCACGGGCGGAAACCGAGAACCTGCGCCGCCAGGCGCAGGCCGACGTCGCCAAGGCGCACAAGTACGCGATCGAGAAATTCGCAGGCGACCTGCTGGCGGTGAAGGACGCGCTCGAGCAGACCCTGGTCGCCGGGGCGTCGGTGTCGGCCGAGACGCTGCGCTCAGGCGCCGAGCTGACGCTGAAGAGCCTCGCGGCCGCCTTCTCGCGCGCCGGGATCTCGGAGATCGATCCGGCAGGGCAGAAGTTCGACCCCCACTCGCAGCAGGCGATGCAGGCGGTCGAGAGCGACCAGGCGCCCAACACCGTCGTCACGGTGTTCCAGAAGGGTTACCTGATCAACGACCGCGTGCTGCGTCCGGCGCTGGTGACGGTTGCCAGGGCCCGCGAGGCCGGGTCCGGGTCCGGCACCGACGAACGGCCCGCGTGAATGCGCGCCCACCGGTTGATTCGAAGCCCCGAAGTCCCAATTTTCATGGCTAGACAATTCCCTTAGCGGCACGGAGACTCTTCAAATGAGCAAAATAATCGGCATCGACCTCGGGACGACGAACAGTTGCGTTGCCGTCATGGAAGGCGGCCAGCCCAAGGTGATCGAGAATTCGGAAGGCACCCGCACGACGCCCTCCGTCGTCGCCTACGCCGACGACGGCGAGATCCTGGTCGGCGCGCCGGCCAAGCGGCAGGCGGTCACCAACGCCAAGAGCACCGTGTACGCCGTCAAGCGCCTGATCGGTCGCCGCTTCGAGGAAAAGGAAGTCCAGAAGGACATCAACCTGATGCCCTACCGGATCGTCAGGGCCGACAACGGCGACGCCTGGGTCGAGGAGCGCGGCAAGAAGATCGCCCCCCAGCAGGTCTCGGCCGAAGTGCTGCGCAAGATGAAGAAGACCGCCGAGGACTACCTCGGCGAGGAAGTGACCGAGGCGGTCATCACCGTCCCGGCGTACTTCAACGACTCGCAGCGCCAGGCGACCAAGGACGCCGGCCGCATCGCCGGCCTCGAAGTCAAGCGGATCATCAACGAGCCCACGGCGGCCGCGCTGGCGTTCGGCCTCGACAAGCGGGAAGGCGACCGCAAGATCGCGGTCTACGACCTGGGCGGCGGCACCTTCGACATCTCGATCATCGAGATCGCGAATGTCGAGGGCGAGCACCAGTTCGAGGTGCTGTCGACCAACGGTGACACGTTCCTGGGCGGCGAGGACTTCGACCAGCGGATCATCGAGTACATCGTCAGCGAGTTCAAGAAGGACCAGGGCGTCGACCTCAAGAACGACGTCCTCGCGCTGCAGCGCCTGAAGGAAGCCGCCGAGAAGGCGAAGATCGAGCTTTCCAGCTCGCAGCAGACCGAGATCAACCTGCCGTACGTGACCGCCGACGCTTCGGGTCCGAAGCACCTGTCGATCAAGATCACGCGGGCCAAGCTCGAATCGCTGGTCGAGGACCTGATCGAGCGCACGATCGAGCCCTGCAAGACCGCGATCAAGGACGCGGGCGTATCGCTTTCCGACATCAGCGACGTGATCCTGGTCGGCGGCCAGACGCGCATGCCCAAGGTGCAGGACACCGTCAAGGCGATCTTCGGCAAGGATCCGCGCAAGGATGTGAACCCGGACGAGGCGGTCGCCGTGGGTGCGGCCATCCAGGCGTCGGTGCTGGCCGGCGAGCGCAAGGACGTGCTGCTGCTCGACGTGACGCCGCTGTCGCTGGGCATCGAGACGCTGGGCGGCGTGATGACCAAGCTGATCCAGAAGAACACGACGATCCCGACCAAGGCGACGCAGGTGTTCTCGACCGCCGACGACAACCAGGGTGCCGTGACCATCCACGTACTGCAGGGCGAGCGCGAGCGCTCGACCGGCAACAAGAGCCTCGGCCAGTTCAACCTCGAGGGCATCCCGCCCGCACCGCGCGGCATGCCGCAGATCGAGGTCACGTTCGACATCGACGCCAACGGCATCCTGCACGTGTCGGCGAAAGACAAGGCGACCGGCAAGGAAAACAAGATCACCATCAAGGCGAACTCGGGCTTGAACGAGGACGAGATCCAGCGGATGGTCAAGGATGCCGAGGCCCACGCCGAGGAAGATCGCAAGCTGATGGAAGTCGTGCAGGCGCGCAACGGTCTCGACGCGCTCGTGCACAGCGTCAAGAAGTCGCTGACCGATTACGGCGACAAGGTCGGTGCGGACGAGAAGGGCAGGATCGAGAGTGCGCTGAAGGACGCCGAGGAGCTCCTTAAGGACAAGGACGCGGGCAAGGAAGCCCTCGAAGCGAAGTCCGAGGCCCTCGCCACCGCGTCGCAGAAGCTCGGCGAGGCGATGTACGCGCAGGCTCAAGCCGGACAGGCGGGTGCCGGTCAGGGGCCCTCGGGCGAGGGGCCGGCCGGCCAGGGCGCCGGGTCCGCGGGCGGGGACGAGAAAGTCGTCGACGCCGAGTACACGGAGGTGAAGGATCGCAAGTGAAGCACTTGCGATCCTGATCACCTCCTGCGATATTCCGTCACTATCCGGGGCAATGCGCAGGCGCAGGTCGGCGCGTGACGGAATATCTGGCCGAGTTCAACGCGGCGCCGTCGGCGCCGGTTGACTCGGCCGTTTTGCATCGGGACGTATTCGGTAGGCATTGGGCAATTGCGCCGGGCCTTGCTTCAGCAGCTAGTTTTGGTAGCGCCGGAATCGGCATGCGGCAGGGGAGCCGCCTGATCATCCATGTCCAAACGCGATTTCTATACGGTCCTCGGCGTCAACCGCGACGCCTCCGAGGACGATATCAAGAAGGCCTATCGCAAGCTCGCGATGAAGCATCATCCGGATCGCAGTCCGGATGACAAGCACGCCGAGGAGAAATTCAAGGAAGCGAAGGAAGCCTACGAAGTCCTGTCGGATTCGCGCAAGCGCGCCGCCTACGACCAGTTCGGGCACGCCGGCGTCGATCCTTCGATGGGCTTCGGCGCCGGTGCGGCGGGCGCCCGGGGCGGCGAGGGCTTCGGCGGTTTCGCCGATGCGTTCGGCGACATCTTCGGAGAGATCTTCGGCCAGCAGCGCGGCCGCGGGGGCGGCAGCGGCATGTACCGTGGCGCCGACCTGCGCTACAACCTCGAGCTGTCGCTGGAGGAAGCCGCGCGCGGCGCCGAGATCAAGATCCGCATTCCGACGATGGACGAATGCGGGACCTGCCACGGCAGCGGCGCCAAGCCCGGGACGCAGCCGAAGACCTGTCCGACCTGCCACGGTCGCGGCGAGGTGCGAGTCTCGCAGGGATTCTTCTCGATCCAGCAGACCTGCCCGCAGTGCCACGGTACCGGGAAGATCGTCGCCGACCCCTGCCCCGACTGCCACGGCGCCGGACGCATCAAGAAGCACAAGACCCTGTCGGTGAAGATTCCCGCCGGCGTCGACCAGGACGATCGCATCCGCCTGTCGGGCGAAGGCGAAGCGGGAATGAACGGCGGGCCGCCCGGCGATCTCTACGTGGTCATCGGACTCAAGCCCCACGCGGTTTTCCAGCGCGAGGGCGCCGACCTGCATTGCGAGATGCCGATCAGCTTCGCGACGGCGACGCTGGGTGGCGACATCGAGATCCCGACGCTCGATGGCCACGCCAAGCTGAAGATTCCCGCGGAGACGCAGACCGGCCAGGTGTTCCGCCTGAAGAACAAGGGCATTCGTCCGGTGCGCGGTTCGGTGACCGGCGACCTCTATTGCCACGTGTCGCTGGAGACACCGGTCAAGCTGACGTCCCGGCAGAAAGAGCTGCTGCGCGAGTTCGAGTCGATCATCCAGCAGAATCCCGACGCGCACAGTCCGCGCGCCAAGAACTGGTTCGACCGCGTCCGCGAGTTCTTCGGCACCTGAAATAGGGTCGGAAAAAATGGGGTCAGAGCCGTAATATTGCGTTCGCGTCGTTAGGGCGCGAACGCAATATTACGGCTCTGACCCCATTTTTTCCGACCCTATTTCAGGGGAAGGCGGGGATGTGCGGGTCGATCCCGCGATCCTCGGCTTCGGGGTGCCGCAGTCTCAGGTTCTCGCGGACCTCGGCGACGCGGCGCTCGGGAATGTCCGCCATGACGAGGAGCTTTCCCTGCTCGATCGCGCGCGAGAACTGCGCCAGCCGCGAGTTGGGCACCGAGCTGCCGACCATGCTCGCGACCCAGCTTCCGAACAGGCCGCCGGCGAGTCCGGCGCCCAGCACGGTCACGATCTGCCAGCGATCGTCGGTCACCAGCAGGTTCACGAGCAATGCGCCGACGATCAGTCCGAGCACGGTGCCGAGCGCCAGCCCGACTTGCGCGCCATGGACGAGATCGGATTTCTGCAGGTGGTTCGCCTCGTGCAGGCCGTCCATCGGCGTTCCGCGTCTTGCCAGAAAGTGAATGTGTCGTTCCTCGACACGCGCGAGCAGCAGGTCGTCCATCATTCCGCGCGCGCTGGCGGGGTCGGGCAGGAGGAAATAGAGCCTGCGACGCATGGTGCCCTCCTACGTCGGGTCGCTGTCCCGACACTCTACGGCGGTGACGCGTCGGCCGCAAGCAGTCTGGGCGGTGCCCTGCTAGGATGCGTTCCTTCGCAGGATGCAGGCGTGAGGTGGCGCGTGATGAAACGTATCTTCGCCCTGGCCCTGGCTGCGGCGCTGTCGGCATCGACGGCGTTCGCACAGATCAGGATCGGCCTGATGGTGTCGGCGACCGGGCCCACGTCCGCGATCGGCATCCCCCAGCGCAACACCGGGGACATCCTGCCCAGGACGATCGGCGGCGCGAGCGTCGAGTACATATCCCTCGAGGACGGGGGTGATACGACGCGGGCCGTCCAGAATGTCAAGAAGCTCATCGAGGAAGACCACATCGACGCGCTGATCGGTCCGTCGACGACGCCGAACGCCTTCGCCATCCTGCCCGTCATCGCCGAAGCCAAGGTTCCGATGCTGGCGACGGTCGGAACGTCGGCGGTCGTCGAGCCGCTCGACGCGAAGAAGCGCTGGGTGTTCAAGACCACGCAGAACGACGAGCTGATCGCCGCTGCGCTGCTGAAACACATGGTCGCGCACGGCGTGCACAAGGTCGGCTTCATCGGCTTCTCCGACCCCTACGGCGACAACTGGCTCAAGGTGTTCGGCGCGCTGGGCGATAACGCGGGCGTCAGGGTCGTCGCTGCCGAGCGCTACGGGCGCACCGATTCGAGCGTCACCGGGCAGGCGTTGAAGCTGATCGCCGCGAAACCGGACGCGATCCTGATCGCCGCGGTCGGCGGTCCCGCGGTGCTGCCGCAGGCGACGCTGCGCGACACCGGCTTCAAGGGCACGATCTACCAGACGCACGCGGTCGCAACCGACGATTTCATCAAGCTCGGCAGGGACAAGGTCGAGGGAACGGTGCTGGCTGCCGGTCCGATGCTGGTCATCGACGAGATTCCCGATTCGAATCCGACGAAGAAGGTCGCGCAGGGCTACATCGCCGCCTACCAGAAGCGATTCGGCTCGAAGCCCTCGACCTTCGGCGCCAACACCTGGGACGCGGGGCTGCTGCTCGAGCGCGCGATTCCGATCGCGCTGACGACGGCAAGGCCGGGCACGGAGGCGTTCCGCTCGGCGCTGCGCGACGCGCTCGAGTCGCAGAAGAACGTCGTCGGCTGCCAGGGTGTGTTCAACATGTCGCCGACCGACCACAACGGCATGGACGAGCGCGCGCGGGTGCTCGTCACGATCCGCGGTGGCAGGTTCCGGTTGCTGCGCGAGTGACGTCGCGCGCCGCCGCGCCGCGCAACGCCATGTCCCGATGATGCGGATCGTCGGCATCCTGCTCGCTGCCGGGCGCGGATCGCGTTTCGGCGGCGACAAGCTGCTTGCGCCGTTGCCCGCGCCCGCCGCCGGTGTCCCCGCAGGCACGCCGCTCGGCATCGCTTCCGCGACACATCTCGCGCAGGCACTCGCAGAGACGATCGTCGTGCTGCGCCCCGGTCACCACGACCTCGGCGCGGGCATGCGCAGCACCGGCCTGCGGACCATCGAGTGCCCGAATGCAGACGAAGGCATGGGAGCGACGCTCGCCTGTGGCGTGTCGGCAACGAGCGACGCCGACGGCTGGGTCGTGGCGCTTGCCGACATGCCCTGGATCCGGCCCGTCACCATCGCGTCGGTCGCGGCGGCGCTCGCGGCGGGTGCCGACATCGTCGCGCCGGCATACCTGGGCAGGCGCGGGCATCCGGTGGGCTTCGCGCGGCGCCATCGCGATGCGCTGATCGGATCGAAAGGCGATGCGGGTGCGCGCGAGCTGGTCACGGCGAGCCGCGAGACGCTCACGCTGGTCGAGGTCGACGATCCGGGCGTGCTGCGCGACGTCGACGTGCCGGGCGATCTCGCCTCACTGCCATAGTCCCGGCTGGTGCGTCGACGTCGCGAGCGAGCGCTCGCGCTCGTGCCACCATGCGCGGAACTCGTCCTCGGGCAGCGGCGGAGCGTACAGGAAGCCTTGGGCTTCCTCGCAGCCGTGGCTCCTGAGGAATTCGGACTGCGCGGCGGTCTCCACCCCTTCGGCGATGCAGCGCAGTCCCAGCGAGTGCGCCATCGCGATGATCGCCTGGGTGATCGCGTCGTCGTTCGAGTTCTGGCCGAGGCCGTGGACGAAGCGCTGGTCGATCTTGAGGCCGTGCAATGGCAGGCGCGCGAGGTACGACAGGCTCGAATAGCCGGTGCCGAAATCGTCGATGGTGATCGAGACGCCCATCTGCTTGAGCTTGACCAGCGTTGCGACGGCCCGCTCGGGGTGCGTGATGATGATGCTCTCGGTGATCTCGAGATCGAGGTAATGCGCGGGCAGGCCGCTCGTCCGCAGCGCATCCTCGACCGTCGCAATCCAGTCCTCGTGCTGCAACTGCTGGACCGAGAGGTTGACCGACAGGCGCAGCAGCAGGTCCTGGCGATGCCACTGCATCACCTGGTGGCAGGCATCGCGCAGGACGCGCGCGCCCAGGGCCTGGATCATCCCCGATTCCTCGGCAATCGGAATGAAGTCCGAAGGTGAGATCACGCCGCGCTCGGGATCGCGCCAGCGCAGCAGCGCCTCGACGCCGCAGGCCCGCCCGCTGCGCATCTCGATCTGCGGCTGGTAGACGAGGAAGAACTCGTCGTCCATGAGTGCGCGGCGCATGTCGGTCTCGAGCTGCAGCCGCTGCTGGACCCGCGCGTTCATCTCGGCCTCGAAGAAGCGGTAGGCATTGCGCCCGCCGTCCTTCGCGGCGTACATCGCGGTGTCGGCCTGCTTGATCAGCGTGCCGCCATCATGGGCGTCCAGCGGGTAGATAGCGACGCCGATCGAACAGGTCAGGGTCGGGGTCTGGTCCGACAGCCGGAACGGGGCGAGCAGCGACTCGCGGATGCGCTGGATCACCGCGAGCACCTCGAACGAACCCTGCGCCGGATCGAGACCGGGCACCACGACGACGAACTCGTCTCCCCCCAGCCGGGCGACCGTGTCGCTCTCGCGCGTCGCGCCTTCGAGGCGCTGGGCGATCGCCTTGAGCAGCTGGTCGCCGGCGTCGTGCCCGAGCGTGTCGTTGATGCGCTTGAAATGGTCGAAGTCGAGGAACAGGCAGCCGACGTGCGTGCTGTCGCGTTGTGCATGCGCGATGATCCGCTTGAGGCGCTGGTTGAGCAGCGACCGGTTGGGCAGCCCGGTGAGGATGTCGTGCTGGGCGAGCTTGAACGCATGCGCGGTGGCGATTTCGAGCTCGCGCGTCCGCTGCGCGACCTGGTCCTCCAGCGTCCGCTGGTAGTTCGCGACCTGTTCCTGCGACTGCGCCAGGCGTCGCGTCATGTGATTGAACGCGTGGGTCAGCAGCCCCAATTCGTCGGACGAGCGCGCCGGGACGCGCACGTCGAGGCGGCCGGCGCCGACGGCGCGCGCCGCGTGCATCAGGCGCCGCATCGGCGCCACCAGGCGCCGCGTCAGCAGCAGTGTCATCGTGACCGCGATGATCACCAGCACGGCGACGACGGCAAGCGCTCCCTGGAGCTGATCGACGAGCAGCCTGCGCTGGAGGTCGAAGGTCATGCCCAGGCGGACGTAACCGAGCGGCCCCGTCGTGGCGGTGATATCGGTCGCGGCACCTGCGGTCGCATTGTTGGCGTCCGGCAGCGGCGTGCCGTAGCCGGATGCCAGCGCGGCGACGGGGGTCACGAGCTCGAGGTAGTGGCCCTCGGGAACGACGCGATCGATGCGGCGGGTCGGTCCGGTCCTCTCGGGCAGTTCGTCGGAATCCAGCGGCGGGATGATGCCGTCGCGCAATGCCGGCGCGAGATAGCGTTCCGCGACGACCTTGCGCTGCGCGTCGAGAACGTAGACGTAGGCGAAATTCGTTTCCTCGGGGAGGCTCTTGAGGAGCTGCTCGAGGCTCGCCTTGTCGTTCGTGCGCAGGCCGTAGGCGGACAGATCGGCGAGCATCAGGCCGAGCGTCTCGCCCTGCACGCGCAGCTGATTCTCCTCGTCGATCCATTGGCGGTGGAACACGAAGGCAGTGACGGCGATCGCAGTCGCCACGATCAGCCCGATCGTCAGCAGGTTGAACTTGGTGGAAAGCCGCGTCCGCACCGGCGGCAGGTCGACCTGCGCCCCGGTATCGCTGGCGAGCGGAGCGAGATGCTGGCGGTGGCGGCGCCGCATGGGGATTCCTCAGCGCGCCGTCGCTCGCATCGCGCGGATCAGGCGGTCGTGACCGGGATGCGTCCGATCCGCTGCCGCCATTCGCGCGGACCGGTCTGGTGCACCGATTCGCCGGCGGCATCGACGGCGACGGTGACCGGCATGTCGGCGACGTCGAACTCGTAGATCGCTTCCATGCCGAGGTCGCCGAACGCGACGACGCGCGAGCTGCGGATCGCCTTCGAGACCAGGTAGGCGGCGCCGCCGACGGCCATCAGGTAGGCGGCGCGGTGCCTGCGGATCGACTCGATCGCCGCGCTGCCGCGCTCGGCCTTGCCGATCATCGCGATCAGCCCGGTCTTCGACAGCATCATGTCGGTGAACTTGTCCATCCGCGTCGCCGTCGTGGGGCCCGCCGGGCCCACGACCTCGTCGTGCACCGGGTCGACCGGCCCGACGTAGTAGATGATGCGGTTGGTGAAATCGACGGGCAGCGTCTCGCCGCGTGCGAGCATCTCGGCGATCCGCTTGTGCGCGGCGTCGCGGCCGGTCAGTATCCGGCCCGAGAGCAGCAGGCGTTCGCCGGGTTTCCAGCTTGCAACCTCGGCCGGCGTCAGCGAGTTCACGTCGACGCGCCGCGACTGCGGCGACGGCGTCCAGCGCACGTCGGGCCAGCGTGCGAGATCGGGCGGGTCGAGCTTCGCCGTGCCGCTGCCGTCGAGCGCGAAATGCGCATGGCGCGTCGCTGCGCAGTTGGGGATCATCGCCACCGGCAGGCCCGCCGCGTGCGTAGGGTAGTCGAGGATCTTGACGTCGAGCACCGTCGCGAGCCCGCCCAGGCCCTGTGCACCGATGCCCAGCGCGTTGACCTTGTCGTGGATCTCGATGCGCAGTTCCTCGATCCGGTTCGACGGTCCGCGCGCCTTGAGCTCGTGCATGTCGATCGGCGCCATCAGCGCCTCCTTGGCGAGCACCATCGCCTTCTCGGCGCTGCCGCCGATGCCGATGCCCAGCATGCCCGGCGGGCACCAGCCGGCGCCCATCGTCGGCACCGTCTTCAGCACCCAGTCGACGATCGAATCCGACGGATTCAGCATGACCAGCTTCGACTTGTTCTCCGAGCCGCCGCCCTTGGCCGCGATCCTCACGTCGATCGTCTTCCCCGGCACCAGGTCGAAATGGACGACCGCCGGGGTGTTGTCCTTGGTGTTGGTGCGCGTCCCCGCCGGGTCGCGGAGGATCGAAGCCCGCAGCGGATTCCCGGGGTCGAGATAGGCGCGGCGCACGCCCTCGTTGATCATGTCGGTGACGCTCATCGTCGCGTCGCCGAAGCGCACGTCCATGCCGACGCGCACGAACGCGACGACGATGCCCGTGTCCTGGCATATCGGCCGGTGTCCTTCGGCGCACATCCGCGAGTTGGTGAGGATCTGCGCGATGGCGTCCTTCGCCGCAGGCGACTGCTCGGCGTCGTAGGCGGCGCCCAGCGCCGTGATGTAGTCGGCCGGGTGGTAGTACGAAATGAACTGCAGCGCATCGGCGACACTCTGGATCAGGTCCTGCTGCGCAATCGCGGTCATGGCGTGCTTCAGCCGTGGCCGCTGGCGCTGTCGCGCAGGTGCGTGCGCTGGGGAAGGATGCGGTCGACCGCCGCGATCGCCATCGCCGACAGGAGGAAGGCGACGTGGATCGTCGTCTGGTAGAACAGTGTCTTGGTGTCGTAGGCCTGCGCGTTGATGAACGTCCGCAGCAGGTGGATCGAGGAGATGCCGATGATCGCCGTGGCGAGCTTGACCTTCAGCACGCTCGCATTGACGTGCGACAGCCACTCGGGCTGATCCGGGTGGCTCTCCAGATCCATCCGCGACACGAAGGTCTCGTAGCCGCCGACGATCACCATGATCAGCAGGTTCGAGATCATGACGACGTCGATCAGGCCGAGGACCAGCAGCATGATCACGGTCTCGCGCCCCATCTTGAAGTCGGGGGTCGCGCCGGGCGGGGTGACGCTCGCGATGACCGCCTGGGCGGCCGCGCTGTCGCCGCCGATCGTTGCCTGGACCAGGTGGACCAGCTCGACCCAGAATTGCCAGACGTAGACGCCTTGCGCGACGATCAGGCCCAGGTAGAGCGGCAACTGCAGCCAGCGGCTGGCGAAGATCAGCTGCGGCAGGGGCCGCAGGCGGGGGTCGGCACGCGGTTTCGGCGTTGTCGTCGTCATTTCATGTCCGCATCGGGGCCTGTCGGCACCTGAAAAGTCTACCATTCCCCCTCGCCCCGACCGTCTCCCCGTGCGGAACGAAATGGGGTCAGAGCTGTAATAATCGGCAGGTCGGCAGACCCTGAGCGTGCGCGCAGGGGCCGTTCGATTATTGCAGCTCTGACCCCATTTCGTTGGCGATCGCCGCCGGCTTCGGTAGACTGAGGGCCAGAAGATTCAGGCCGCCGGCGCAAGACTGGCGGCACATTCGATTCGCACCTGGAGGAATCCCATGTCCACGATCCAGTCCGTCATGCAGGAAAGCCGCGTCTTCGAACCGTCGCCCGAATGGGTCGCGCAGGCCACGGTCAAGAAGGCCGACTTCGACGCGATGAATGCGCGGGCCGCGAGCGACTTCGAGGGATTCTGGGCGGACCTGGCGCGCGAGAACCTGCTGTGGCGCAAGCCGTTCACCAAGGTCCTCGACGAGGGCAATGCGCCGTTCTACACGTGGTTCGAAGACGGCGAGCTCAACGTCTCGTACAACTGCCTGGACCGCAATCTGGCGAACGGCAACGCCCGCAAGACCGCGATCATCTTCGAGGCCGACGACGGGAAGGTGACGAAGGTCAGCTACCAGGACCTCTATCACCGCGTTTGCCGGCTCGCGAACGGCCTGCGCTCGCTGGGCGTGAAGAAAGGCGACCGCGTCGTCGTTTACATGCCGATGTCGATCGAGGGCATCGTCGCGATGCAGGCCTGCGCCAGGATCGGCGCGACGCACTCGGTCGTGTTCGGCGGCTTTTCGGCGAAATCGCTGCAGGAGCGCATCGTCGACGCCGGCGCCGTGGCGGTGATCACCGCCGACGAGCAGATGCGCGGCGGCAAGCCGCTGCCGCTCAAGGCGATCGTCGACGAGGCGCTCGCGATGGGCGGCTGCGACGTCATTCGCAATGTCATCGTCTATCGCCGCACGGGCGGCACCGTCGGTTTCGCGAAAGGCCGCGATGTCTGGCTGCACGATCTCGTCGACAAGCAGCCGGACACCTGCGAACCCGAATGGGTCGGCGCCGAGCATCCGCTGTTCATCCTGTACACGTCGGGCTCTACGGGCAAGCCCAAGGGCGTGCAGCACGGCTCGGCCGGCTATCTGCTGTGGGCCGCGCTGACGATGAAATGGGTTTTCGACCTCAAGCCCACCGACGTCTTCTGGTGCACCGCCGACATCGGCTGGGTCACCGGCCACACCTACATCGTCTACGGCCCGCTCGCCTGCGGCGCGACCGAGGTGGTGTTCGAAGGCGTCCCGACCTATCCGGATGCCGGGCGTTTCTGGAAGATGATCGCCGACCATCGCGTCAGCATCTTCTACACGGCGCCGACCGCGATACGCTCGCTGATCAAGGCGAACGGCGCCGCCCCGACGACGGCGCCGCAGCACTACGACCTGTCGTGTCTGCGCCTGCTCGGATCGGTCGGCGAGCCGATCAATCCCGAGGCCTGGATGTGGTACTACAAGAACGTCGGCGGCGAGCGCTGTCCGATCGTCGATACCTGGTGGCAAACGGAGACCGGCGGGCACCTGATCTCGCCGCTGCCCGGCGTGACGCCGCTGGTGCCGGGGTCGTGCACGTTGCCGCTGCCGGGAATCATGGCGGCGATCGTCGACGAGACGGGCCATGACGTTCCCAACGGACATGGCGGAATGCTGGTGATCAGGCGCCCGTGGCCGTCGATGATCCGCACCATCTGGGGCGACCCGGAACGCTACACCAAGTCCTATTTTCCCGACGAGCTCGGCGGCAGGCTCTACCTCGCCGGCGATGGCTCGGTGCGCGACACCAGGACCGGCAACTTCACGATCATGGGACGCATCGACGACGTCCTGAACGTCTCGGGACATCGGATGGGCACGATGGAGATCGAGTCGGCGCTGGTCGCCAACCCGATCGTCGCCGAGGCCGCCGTCGTCGGACGACCCGACGACATGACGGGCGAGGCGATCTGCGCATTTGTCGTGCTGAAGCGCGCAAGGCCGAATGGCAGCGAAGCGGTGGAACTGGCCAAGCAGCTGCGCGACTGGGTCGGCAAGGAGATCGGGCCGATCGCCAAGCCCAGGGACATCCGCTTCGGGGACAACCTGCCCAAGACGCGCTCGGGCAAGATCATGCGCAGGCTGCTGCGCTCGATCGCCAAGGGCGAGGAGATCACGCAGGACACGTCGACGCTCGAGAATCCGGCGATCCTCGACCAGCTGAAGCAGTCGCTGTAGGCCGGAATGGCACCGGCGCCGGCGCGAGCGTCGTGCCGGTGCTTGCGGTCAGCCCGGGCGATTGCGCCGGTGCGGGCACTCGCGTCGGCGCCCGGCCCGCGTTCGCGTCAACGGGTGACGGTCAGCTCGGTCCTCATGCCGGCGGCGTAGTGCCCCGACTCGTTGCAGAACAGCAGGTACTTGCCTGGCTTGAGGTTCAGCGTCAGCGTGCCCGAGTGACCGGGCGGAAGGTCGCCGACCTCGCCCAGCGAGTGCACCTTGTTCTCGTTCACCTCGGCGTTCTTGGCGTCGTAGGGCAGCGCCTTCTTGCCCGGGTCGTGCAGCACCAGGACCTCGTGCACCAGCGTTTTCGAAAGGTTGACCGCCTCCAGCTTGACGCTCCCGGCCTTGACCACATGGCGGTCGAGGACGATTTCCATGTTCTTGACCGCCGAGTCGGTCGAGGGGTCCTGGAGCTTCACGTGGATGACCTGGGTCGGAACCGCGGCGTGCCCGGACGCGGCGATCAGGAGAAGCAGGCTTGCCGCGGACGCTGCACTACGTGCGCTTCGATGTTGCCAGTTCATGTGGGTCCTCTTTCGTGGTTGTTCCGCGGCGCAAACCCTCAGGCCGCGGGCGGGGCGGTGTCGGCGAACGACGGCCGCTTGCCGAGCTTCTCGGCCAGGCGGGCCAGGTTCGGATACAGCTCGCGCCAGGAAAGTTCCGCATGCCGCAGGTCGAGGTAGCCCAGCGCGCAGCCGGTCGCAATGTCGGCGAGCGAGCATGCCTCGCCGTAACACCATGCCCGGTCACCAAGCTCGCGCGCCAGCTCGGCGGTGCCGTCTTCGATCTTGCGCCGCTGGCGGTCGATCCACTCGCCGCTGCGCTGGGCTTCGGGACGCCGCCGCTCCATGACGATCGAAGCAGTCGCATCGCAGACGCCGTCGGCGAGCGCCTCCCATTTCTTGACGACGATCCGCTGGCGTGCGGGCTCCGGGATCAGGCGCGACACCGGGCTCACGAGGTCGATGTACTCGACGATCACGCGCGAGTCGTACAGGTGCATTCCGTCGTCGAGAACCAGCACCGGCAGCTTGCCGAGCGGATTCCATTCGTGCACCGGGTTGCCGGGATCCATCGGCGACATGTTGACCAGCTGGTACTCGATCTTCTTTTCGGCAAGCGCGATGCGCACCTTGCGAGCGAAGGGGCTGGTCGGGGAGGCAATCAGTTTCAGCACGAATGGGCGCGTCGGACGCGCGTTCTGGGATGGCGAAAATTATAGCATCGCGCCATCGCGACTCCCGGCCGCGAAGCGCGCCCGCAGGTGTTGCGCGCAGCCCGTCCGACACGAAGCTCGGGCAGGCGCTGCGTGATAGACTTCATCGAGGCACAAGACGATGGACGCGACCGAAAACGCACGCCTGACTGCGCTGTCGCCGCTCGACGGCCGCTACGCATCCAAGGTCGACGCGCTGCGCGAGCAGTTTTCCGAATTCGCGCTGATCCGGCAGCGGATTCGCGTCGAGCTCGCATGGCTGCTGGCGCTCGCCTCCGAACCCGCGATCCCTGAGGTCGCGCCGTTTTCGCCGGATGCCAAGGCACGCATTGCCGAGGTCGGGGCCTCGTTCTCGCAGGAGGATGCGGCACGGGTCAAGGCGATCGAGCGCAAGACCAACCACGACGTCAAGGCGGTCGAGTATTGGATGAAGGAGCGGTTCGCCGACGTTCCCGAGGTCGCCCGCGTCGCCGAGTTCATCCATTTCGCCTGCACGTCGGAGGACATCAACAACCTGTCCTACGGGCTCGCGCTGCGCGACGCGCGTGCGGCGGTGCTGGTGCCGATGCTCGAGGCCGTCGCCGCCGACCTGCGCGGGCTCGCCCACGCGCATGCGGGCGTGTCGATGCTCTCCCGCACCCATGGCCAGGCGGCGACACCGACGACGCTCGGCAAGGAGATCGCCAACGTCCATGCGCGACTGGAGCGCCAGATCACGGCGCTCGCGAAAGTGCCGATCAAGGGCAAGATGAACGGCGCAGTCGGCAACTACAACGCGCATGCGATCGCGTACCCCGAGGTGGACTGGGAAAGGTTCGCTGCAAGGGCCGTCACCGGCCTCGGGCTCGAATTCAATCCGTACACGACGCAGATCGAGCCGCACGATTGGATCGCCGAGTACTGCGACGCGGTCGCACGGGCGAATACCGTGCTGATCGACCTCGACCGGGATATCTGGGGTTACGTGTCGCTCGGGTATTTCCGCCAGCGGATGCGCGAAGGCGAGGTCGGCTCGTCGACGATGCCCCACAAGGTCAATCCGATCGACTTCGAGAATTCCGAAGGCAACCTGGGACTCGCCAACGCGCTGCTGCGCCATCTCGCGGAGAAACTGCCGGTGTCGCGCTGGCAGCGCGACCTCACCGACTCGACGGTGCTGCGCAACCTGGGAGTGGCTCTCGGCCACGCGCTGCTGGGCTGGTCGTCGCTGCGCCAGGGCCTCGCCAAGCTGGAGGCCGATCCGGTTCGCATTGGCGCCGACCTCGATGCGAACTGGGAGGTGCTCGCCGAGGCGATCCAGACGGTGATGCGCCGGCACGGCCTGCCCGAGCCTTACGAGCAGCTCAAGGCTCTGACGCGAGGCAGGACGGGGATGACGGCCGAATCGTTGCGCGCGTTCATCGGCGGACTCGCGCTGCCCGACGACGCCAAGGCGCGATTGCTCGCGCTGTCGCCGTCGACCTATACCGGACTCGCCGAAGCGCTCGCGAAGCGCGTTTGAGGCGCGCGCGCCACTCGGTGGCGCAGCGCACGGACCTTGCCGCGCCACCCGCTTCACGTCGACTGCGCCAATGGCACCCCGATGTCCAAATGTGCCCCGGTCGGTAGCTTCGTCGGCTTCGCATCGTCGGCCTCGAGCTCGCGCAGCCTTCAACCTGAGCGGAAGCACGCGAATCGCTGGCTATAATCGCCGTCAAGATGGACTGGACGATCCCCAAGGGCGCCGGAAAGGAGGTATGCAGCTTCGTGAACAGGAAACCCCTCTACGATTCCGGAACCATCGCGTTCACCCTGCGGCAGATCGCACGACCGGTCGCCACACGGCCGACCGTAGACATGAACGAGCAGGTGGGCGCCGAACCCACTCCGGATGCGCGCGGGCCAATGCCGGTAGTGGTTGGTTGTCCCCGTTCCGGGACCACGCTGCTCACGGTAATGCTGGACAGTCATTCGCGGATCGCGATGCTGCCGGAGACCGCCTTCTTGCCGGAATTGCGAGTGCTGGCCGGGAAAGAGGGCGCCGCGCTCAGGCGCGACCTCTTCGTTTTGCTGACAACCGATCGATGGGGTGTCTCCAACTGGAACGACATCGGTATCGACAAGAACGCCTACTGGAGCAAGCTTTGTGCACTCCACACGTTTTCGGTGACCGGGGCATTGCGCTTGTTCTATGGCATGTACGCAGACCGCCTGGGCAAGCGTCTCTTCGGCGAAAAGACGCCCGCCGACACGCACTGCATGCCGCAGATCGAAGCGTATTTGCCTGAGGCGCGTTTCATACATATCATTCGCGACCCTCGCGACGTTGTCCTTTCGTTGCGCAGGACCAGCGTCGGACGAAGTGTCGAGGAGACTTCGCAGATCTGGGTCAGCATGGTTTCGATTGCGCGGGCCTCTGCAAATCGCGTCAGCCGCTATCACGAAGTGCGCTATGAGGATCTGGTGCTCGACCCGGAAGCGGAGCTGCGCAGGATCTGCAACTTTCTGGAGCTTGACTACTCGCGGGAGATGTTGGAATACCGCGGCAGCGGTGCCAGACACATTGCTCACCTTGGCGATCGTCTGCATGCGGATGGGAGCGCGATCGTGCCGCGCGAACTGCGCGCCCGATTGCATGAGAATCTCGCGCACCCGCCGAGAAAGGATCGCGTACACAGTTGGCGCCGGGAAATGGACCCGCGCGACCGCGCAACCGTCGAAGCAGTCGCCGCGCCGCTCATGAAGGAGATCGGCTACGACATCCCGGCGGGGTGACGCGCCTGCGTCGGCCCTGTCTGCGCGGCGATCCAGCGCACATGCAGGTTTGAGCAAGTTCCTGCCTGCCCGGCCAGCCGACAGCGCCGTCACGAGCAGCGAGGACGACGGCTGTGCACCTACGGTCCCGGGGACGGGCGGTCCGGGGCGGCCGTTGCCTGATTCGGGCCGCCTCGTCACAATTGGAAGCATGACGCGCTCACTTGCACTGCTTGGCTTGGTCGTGTTGTCGGTTTCCGGAAGCAGAACCTGGGCGACCAACGGCTCCCCGACACACGCGAGGCCGCCGGCGACGATCACGATCCGGTCGCTTGGCGACACGGTGGTCAAGATGGCACTGGCGAAAGGCGTCTCGCCCGATGACGCCGCGCAGTCCATGAAGCTGCGGGCCAATCTGCTGAACATGCACCTCGTCGCCGAGCTTCCGCTTTCCAGGCAGGTGAGCGCCATCACGGGAAAACCCTCGCCGTACGCCACCATTTTCCAGTTCTGCGATGTACTTACTGCGCGCGAGATGCTCGATTACAGCCTGGATTTCGCCGCCTACCTGCCGTGCCGCATCGCCCTGGTGGAGGACGACAAGGGGCAGGGCTGGCTCGTGATGATGGACCTCGACATGCTCCTGAACCTGGCCGACCTGAAGCCCGAGTTGAAGGCGAAGGCCATCGAGGTTCGCGACAAGCTGGAGGACATCATGCGTGCCGGCGCCAACGGGGATTTGTGATCACGAAACCGCAGCAGCCGTCCTGCTCGTAGCAGTGCGGGTTGCCTCGGCGGTTCCGCGGAGCGCAGCGGCCAATCAGCGGCGCCGGGCGCGCCGCTCGCGGAAGAATGTCGTCACCGCCGGGATCAGCGAAACGATGACGATCGTGATCACGATCAGCGACAGGTTGCTCTTGACCCACGGGATGTTGCCGAACAGGTATCCCGCGTACACCAGCAGCCCGATCCAGAGGCAGCCGCCGATCACGTTGTACGACAGGAACCGGCGATACGGCATCCCGGCGACGCCGGCGAGAAACGGCGCGAACGTCCGGATGATCGGCACGAAGCGGCCGATGATGATCGTGACCCCGCCGTAACGGTCGTAGAAGCCCTGCGTGCGCAGCAGGTACTCGCGCTTGAACCAGCGCGATTCCGGCTCGTGGAACACCCTCGGGCCGACGTAGCGGCCGACGCCGTAGTTGACCGAGTCGCCGATGATTGCCCCGAGCGCGAGGATCAGCGCCAGCACGTGGACATCGAGGCCGGCTACCGCCACCACCGTTCCGGCGATGAACAGTATGGAGTCGCCGGGCAGGAATGGAAGCACGACGAGACCCGTCTCGGCGAAGATCACGAGAAACAGGATTGCGTAGAGCCAGGGGCCGTAGCTGCCTGCGAGGCTCGCGAGGGTCTGGTCGAGGGAGAGCAGCGAGTAGATGACGGTCGTCAGCATCGCCGCCTCAGCCTGCCCACAATGCGGCCTGTTTGCGCACGACATCGGTCAGGGTGCCGGTGCCCGCGAATTGACCGCGCAGCCACGCTGCGTCGTTGCCCTGCGACAGGGTCGTGTGGAGCGCCGACAGCGCATCCTGTGCCCCGAGCATCGCAGCGTGCGGCGCGATCCTGTCGAGGGTTTCGCGAAGATCGTCGGCGAGCGGCCGCGAGCCGCCGGTGACCGGGTCCACCAGCGTCCCGGCAAAGCCGTGGCGGCAGGCGTGGAACCGGTTGTAGCTGTGCACCAGGTAGATGTCCGGCGAGATCTCCGGCCGCGTCTCCCACAGCCAGCTCGCGAGCGCCTGTGCGAAGCCGGCGATCTGGGCGGCTCGGTCGACCGTGAGCGGCGTGTCGCAGACGCGGATCTCGACGGTGCCGTATTCGGGCTTGGGCCTGATGTCCCAGTAGAAATCCTTCATGCTCGCGACGATTCCGAGGTCGAACATCCGGTCGTAATAGCGGTTGAACTCGGCCCAGTCCTTCACGAAAGGCATCGTGCCGGAAAGCGGAAATGCATTCACCACCGACAGCCGCGACGAGTCGAAAGCCGTATCGACGCCCTGGTAGAACGGGCTCGACGCGGCCAGCGCGATGAAATGCGGCACGTAGCGAATCAGCGCGAGGTTCAGGTAGATCGCATCGTCTGCGCTCGCGCAGCCGATGTGCACGTGCTGGCCGAACACCGTGAACTGCTTGGCGAGGAACCCGTACTTCTCCGACACCGACAGGAAGCGCTCGGTCGGGTAGATCTTGCGCTCGCTCCACTTCTGGAACGGATGCGTGCCGCCACCCGCGATCGCGACGTTCATCTTGCGTGCATGCTTCGCCAGCACGTCGCGCGTGGCCAGCAGCTCGGCCAGGAGCTCCGGATAGCGCCGATGCACCGACGTGTTGATCTCGACCATGCTCTGCGTGATTTCCGGCTTCAGCTCGCCCTGCGGAGCGTCGCGCGTCGCGCGCCGCAGGAGGTCGTCGGCGTCCGGTGCGAGGTTGAAATCGCGGGTGTTCACGAGCTGCAGCTCGAGCTCGACACCGAAGGTCAGCGCGTCGGAGGAGGTGAAATCGAGGGCGGGCATCGCGGGTCGCGCTAATCGCGGGCGGCCGGCTCGCCCTCGCCGGCGCGGATCAGCGCGAAGCGCGTCGCGATCGGTCCGAGCAGGTAGAGGATCGCGATGCCGGAGACGACGATCGCCGAAAGGCGCGCGCCGAATTCGGGCGCGATGTCGTAGATCGGCTGGGCGATGCCGATCGCGAGCCCCGTCATCGGTGTGAGCGCGAGTCCGAGCGTGGCGGCCTGGCGCGCCGAGATGTGCGCGGGCCACGCGAATGCGAACAGCGCGAGAGCCTTGCCGAGTCCGCGCGCGATGACGAACGCCAGGCCGATCCAGGCAATCGCCCCGAACTGGTGGGGGTGCAGCGTTGCGCCGGTCAGCACGAACAGGACGACGAAGAAGAGCTGCGCTGCACGCCCGAAGTCGACGTCGACCAGCCGGTGCTCGCGATCGAGGTTGCGCGCGCAGGTGCCGAGCACCAGCAGCGCGAGCAGCACCGAGAGGCGGGAGACCTGGGCCACGCCGACGGTGACGATGATCATGCCGACGGTCAGGATGAACTGCGGCGCGGGCGACTTGCCGATCAGGCGCGCGAACAGCGTGAACACGCGAAACGCGGCGTATCCCAGCAGGAACGACCCCGCGATGATCCACAGCGATCGCGCGACGGGATTCCACGATGCACCGCTCGCGCGCGCCTCGATGAACGGCAGGAGCACGGTGATTCCCAGCGTCGCGACGACATTGTTGAGCGCGACGTGCCACAGCATCCGTCGCGTGACGGGTCCGTCGGCCTTGAGCTCGTTGGTGACCAGCAGCACGACCGCCGGCGCAGTCGCGATGCCGATCATGGCGGCGACGGCAGCCTCGAGCGTGTCGATGCCGCCGGCGACGTGCAACAACGCGAACATCGCAACGAACGACAGCAGGCTTTCGGCGATTCCCATTGGCAGCAGCCACCGGTCGTGGCTCGCCCATTTGAGATCGAGCCGGCGGCCGAGGTCGAAGACGATCAGCCCGAGCGAGAACTCGGCGATGACGCGCGACTGGGCGAGCACGCCGGCATCGAGCCATCCGAGTCCGCCGGGCCCGAGCAGGAATCCGGTCGCGATGTAACCGGTGATGGCGGGGAGCACGCGCGTGGTCGCGGCGAGCCGGCCACCGAGCAGCCCCGCGAGCAGCAGCAAACCGAACACCAGGAAGCCGTTGGCTGCGGGCGGCCAGTGGGGAAGGAAATCCGTCGCGCTCATGTCCGTTGCCCCCCTCTCCCGCGCGCGGGAGAGGGTCCGGGTGAGGGGGTATTACGGCAGGATCTTGTCACCGGCCATGCCGCGGTTCCGGTCGGGCTTGACCAGGTCCTCGCGGGAGACGCCGAGCCACATGACGAGCGACGCCATGACGAGCGCCGACGAATAGATGCCGAAGCAGATGCCGATCGCGAGCGCGAGCGAGAAATAATGCAGCGATTCGCCACCGAAGAAGAAGATCGACAGCACCATCAACAACGTGCAGCCGTGGGTGATGATGGTCCGCGACAGGGTGCTGGTGATCGCGCTGTCGATGACATGGGTGACCGAGGCCTTGCGCATCTTGCGGAAGTTCTCGCGGATCCGGTCGGCGATGACGACCGACTCGTTGACCGAATAGCCGAGGACTGCGAGCACGGCCGCCAGCACCGGCAGCGAGAATTCCCAGTGGAAGAACGCGAAGAACCCGAGGATGATGACGACGTCGTGCAGGTTGGCCACGATCGCGGCGACGGCAAAGCGCCATTCGAAGCGCAACGCGAGATAGATTACGATGCCGAACGACACCAGCAGCAGTGCGAGCGCGCCGTTCTGGTAGAGCTCCTTGCCGACCTGCGGGCCGACGAATTCCACGCGCCGCTGTGTCGCCGCAGGATCGTCTGCCTTGAGGGCCGCCATCACGCGGTCGGAAAGCTGCGCGCTGGACACGCCCTTCTGCAGCGGGAGCCGGATCAGCGCGGTGTCCGACGCGCCGAAGCTCTGGGCCGAGGCCTCGCTGCCGAGTCCGAGCTTGTCGAGCGCCGCCCGGAGGCGGCCGAAATCGACCGCGTGCCCGTAGTTCACCTCGATCACGGTGCCGCCGCGGAAGTCGACGCCCAGGTTCAGTCCCCTGACGCTGAGGAACACGATCGCGGCGATGAAGGTGAGCAACGATATGACGTTGAACACCAGCGCGTGCCGCATGAAGGGGATGTCGCGCGTAATGCGGAAGAATTCCATGGTCGCGTTCCGGGTGGCTCAGGGACGAGTGGCTTCAATCACGACTTGGCTGCGGCCGTCGCCTTGGACGTCGGGTGCCACACCTGGCCGATCGATATGTGATCGAGCTTGCGGCGCCCGCCGTAGATCAGTGCGACGATGCCGCGCGAGACGAACACGGCCGAGAACATCGAGGTGAGGATGCCGAGGACATGGACGACGGCGAAGCCCTTGACCGGTCCGGTTCCGAAAGCGAACAGCGCGATGCCGGCGATCATCGTTGTGACGTTCGAGTCCAGGATCGTCCCCCACGCCCGCTCGTAGCCGGCCTGGATCGCCGCATGCGGCGTCGAGCCCCAGCGCAACTCCTCGCGGATGCGCTCGTTGATCAGCACGTTGGCGTCGATCGCCATGCCGAGCGTCAGCGCGATCGCCGCCATGCCCGGCAGCGTCAGCGTCGCCTGCAGCATCGAGAGGATCGCGATCAGCAGCATCAGGTTGATGACCAGCGCGATCGTCGAGATCACGCCCATCAGCATGTAATAAGCGCAGATGAACACCGCCAGCACGACGAAACCGTACTTGACCGAGTCGAAGCCCTTGGTGATGTTCTCCTTGCCCAGCGACGGCCCGACGGTGCGCTCCTCGACGATTTCCATCGGTGCCGCCAGGGCGCCCGCGCGCATCAGCAGCGCGATGTCGTTCGCTTCGCGCGATGACATGCGACCGCTGATCTGCACGCGGCCGCCGCCGATTTCCTCGCGGATCACGGGTGCCGTGATGACCTCGGACTTGCCCTTTTCGATCAGCAGGATGGCCATCCGCTTGCCGACGTTGTCGCGGGTGACTTCCTTGAAGATCCGCGCGCCGGTGGGATCGAGGTCCACGTGGACCGCCGGTTCGCCGCTCTGCGGATCGAATCCCGACTGTGCGTCGCTGATGCGATCGCCGGTCAGCACGACCTGCTTCTGAATGAGAATCGGCTGGCCGTTGCGGTCGGTCAGCAGGTCGCTGCCGAAGGGCACCGAGCCCCCGACTGCCGCCTCGAGCGCGCCGGGGTCCTCGTTGACCATCCGGATCTCGAGCGTCGCGGTGCGGCCGAGGATGTCCTTCGCGCGCGCCGTGTCCTGGACGCCGGGCAGCTGGACGACGACCCGGTCCGTTCCGGCCTGCTGGATGATCGGCTCGGCGACGCCGAGCTCGTTGACGCGGTTGCGCAGGATCGTGATGTTCTGCTGGACCGCGCTCTCCTGGATGCGCGTTTGCGCCGGCGGCGAGAGCCCCGCGACCAGCCGCAGGTCACCGCCCGCGGCGTCCTGCTCGCGCACCTGGAGGTCGGGAAACGCCTTCTCGATCTCGAAGCGCGCCTTGCTGCGGTCGTTGCTGTCCTTGAACCGGAGCACGACGTTCGAGCCTTCGCGCCCGACCCCAGAGTAGATGACCTTCTTCTCCCGCATCAGCGAGCGGATGTCGGTCGTGTAACGGTCAGCCGCCTTGTCGAGCGCAGCCTTCATGTCGACCTGCAACAGGAAATGCACGCCGCCGCGCAGGTCGAGGCCGAGGTACATCGGAAGCGCACCGATCGACGCGAGCCAGTGGGGCGACGACGAAAGCAGGTTGAGCGCGACGATATAGTTGTCGCCGAGCTTGGATTGCAGCAGGTCCTTGGCGCGGAGCTGCGTGTCGTAGTCGTTGAAGCGCACCTTGATGCCCACCGGGTCGAGCTCGGTGCCGCGGTACGCGATGTTCGCCGACTTCAGCGTGTCCTCGATCGTGCCGAGCAGCGCGTTGTCGATCTTGACCGCCGACTTCGATGACGATATCTGGACCGCCGGCACCTCGGGGAAGAAGTTGGGCAGCGTGTAGAGCATGCCCACGACCAGCGCGACAGCAATGACGATGTACTTCCAGAGCGGATACCGGTTCATGGGCGGGCAGTGACGGGAGGCGAGGGGCGGGGTGCTGGGGCAGGGGTTTCCGCCGTCCTACTGGAGTCCCTTGATCGTGCCCTTGGGCAAAAGTTGCGCGATTGCCGTGCGCTGCACGATCATCTGCGCATTGGGGCCGGTCTCGACGGTCGCGTACTGCTCGTCGAGCTTGACGATGCGCCCGAGGATGCCGCCCGACGTGATGACCTCGTTGCCTTTCTCGAGGGCGGCGAGCATCGCGCGCGCTTCCTTCTGCTTCTTCTGCTGCGGACGGATCAGCAGGAAATAGAAGACGACGAAGATCGCGACCATCGGGAGGAAGGTCAGCAGGGTGTTTTCCTGGCTTGCGGCGCCTGCCGCCTGTGCATAAGCGGGAGTGATGAGCACGTTGGGGTCTCCGGTGGCGATGACAGGGATTCTTGCGGCCGCGCGAGGCTTCGATGGGTGGAGCCCTGCGAGCGCGACCAGCCCCCGGGAGGGGCAGTCAGTTCAGCTTCTCAGTCTAGCATGCGTTGCCGCCCGGCCGCGAATTCCGACGCATAGGCGTCGAGCCGGCCCGCGGCGATTGCATCGCGCAGCTCCGCCATCAGCGTCAGGTAGTAGTGAAGGTTGTGGATGGTCGCGAGCCTGGCGCCGAGGATTTCATTGATCCGGTGCAGGTGGTGCAGGTAGCTGCGCGTGAAGTTGCGGCAGGTGTAGCAGCTGCAGGTGGCGTCGAGCGGGGCCGTGTCGGCCTTGTGGCGCGCATTGCGGATCCGGACGTCGCCGTGACGCGTGAACAGCCACCCGTTGCGCGCGTTGCGCGTCGGGAGCACGCAGTCGAACATGTCGATGCCCGCCGACACGCCCGCGACCAGGTCTTCGGGCGTCCCCACGCCCATCAGGTAGCGGGGATGGTCCGCCGGCAGCCGGGTCGCCGTGTGCGACAGGATGCGCAGCATGTCTTCCTTGGGCTCGCCCACCGACAGCCCGCCGATCGCATACCCGTCGAAGCCGATCGCCTGCAGGCCCTCGAGCGAGCGGTCGCGCAGGTCCTCGTGCATGCCGCCCTGCACGATGCCGAACAGCGCGTTCGGGTTGCCCGCGTGCGCAGCCTTCGAGCGCGCCGCCCAGCGCAGCGACAGCTCCATCGACTTCGCCGCCTCATCACGGACCGCCGGCCAGGGGGTGCATTCGTCGAACACCATGACGATGTCGGAATCGAGCGTGCGCTGGATCTCCATCGACTTCTCGGGGGTCAGCAGCAGGCGGTCGCCGTTGACCGGCGAGGCGAACGCCACGCCTTCCTCGTGCACCTTGCGCAGCGCACCCAGGCTCCAGACCTGGAAGCCTCCGGAATCGGTGAGGATGGGCTTCTGCCATCCCATGAAGCGATGCAGGCCACCGTGGGCGGCGATGACCTCCTGGCCGGGCCGCAGCCACAGGTGAAACGTGTTGCCGAGGATGATCTGCGCGCCGAGGGTATCGAGCTCGGCCGGCGACATCGCCTTCACGGTGCCGTAGGTCCCGACCGGCATGAAGATCGGGGTCTCGACGCTGCCGTGCGTCAATGTCAGGCGGCCGCGCCGGGCGCGGCCGCAACTGGCGGTCAGGGTGAAGCGCAATGGCGGGGAATGCAATCGATGCGCGTCGCGTCGAGAGGCGGCGCCGTTCGCTGCGCGGTCAGCGCGAGGCGTTGGCGCCGCGCGATTTTCGGGACAGCGAAGCGAACGCCGTGCCGAGCAGCATCAGCGTCATCAGCGCGTAGCCCCATCCGGAGAGGGTGGGGATCGCATTCGCGCCGCAATCGGCCGCGCCGAAGTCGAAGGCATTCTTCCACACCTGGTAGTAGTCCCCGCCGAAGTCGGTGCCGTAATCGCTGAACGTGGCCAGCACCGGATAATCGGGCGCGATGCCGATGTGAATGACGCAGGCCGCGCCCGTTCGCCGGTACGCGATTGCCGGATCGACCAGGCCGCGCGCATTCGGCTGCAGCCACGCGGCGACGACCGTGGTCCCGGGCTTGGCCTGATTGCCCCCCGCATAGGGTCCGGGCGAGCCCTGCAAGGCCGAAAGCGAGGTCACCTTGAACGTCAGTGGGTGCTTCACGATGCTGGTGGGGTCGAGGGTGCGCACGGAGTAGGGGGTGCCGACACCATCGGTCGTATTCGGATCGATGTTCTCGAGGTCACCCCAGCCGTGGGGTGCCGTCGTTCCCCCGGTGGCGTCGCTTCGATCCTGATCATAGAAGGTCCCCAGGACCACGCCACGCCCTGCCCTGGCAAACTGCGCGACCCGGGTGCCGACGGCAGTCGCATTGGCAAACACGCCGTCTTCGAACAGCAATATGACATCGTAGTTTGCCAGCAGCGTGGCGAGCGACGGGATCGTCGCCGAGACGTCGATCCCGGTGAACGTGTCCCCGGAGACATTCAGGGCGAAGTTGGCCGCCGTCGCACTCGCGTAGGCATCCGACAGCACCGCGACACGCGCGGCGTGGGCGGCGCCCGCCAGTGCAAGGCCGACGAGTAGCGCTGCGGCAGATCGCAGCGGCGATGACAATGACAAGGTGATCGGCGCAGCGGCGCGCAAAACTCGCTGCCGCCGTAGGATTCCAGATGGTTTGCACACTAGCGGATGGCGGGCGTTTTGCCAATCGAAACCACGATGCGGGTGCCGATCGGGGACCGCCGATGTGTTGCAGGTCCGGCAGTCAATGCGCGTTTGTCGCCGTATGGCGACGTTTTGACATGCTTGTGGCGTTGGGCGAGGCGGGAGCCCGACCATTGCCGGGCCACGGGCGCCGCGGCGGCCGCCGCTCGATGCCGCCTGCCCGGCGCGTCGGTCACGCACGTTCGAGCAGCATCGCGTCGCCGTAGCTCATGAAGCGGTAGCGCTGCGCAATCGCATGGGCGTAGGCGCGGCGCATCGTGTCGTATCCGGCAAATGCGCTCACCAGCATCAGCAGCGTCGATCGGGGGAGGTGGAAATTGGTGACGAGCCGGTCGACGACGCGGAACCGGTAGCCGGGCGTGATGAACAGCGTGGTGTCGCCGGGTCCCGCCCGCAGGCCTCCGGATGCGTCCGCCGCGGACTCCAGCGCCCGCAGGCTGGTCGTTCCGACCGCGACCACGCTGCCGCCCGCGCGCGCGCGTCCGTCCGATCGCGTCGACGGTCGCTTGCGGAATCGCGTAGCTCTCCGAATGCATCCGATGCCGGTCGAGCTGCTCGGTCTGCACCGGCTGGAAGGTGCCGGCGCCGACGTGCAGCGTGACGTAGGCCTGCGCCACGCCGCGCTTCGCGAGTGCGTCGAGCATCGGAGCATCGAAATGCAGACCCGCGGTCGGCGCTGCGACTGCGCCGCGCACGCGCGCATACACGGTCTGGTAGCGTTCGGCGTCGGCGGCGTCCGGCGCGTGCGTGATGTAGGGCGGAAGCGGCAGTTCGCCGTGCTGCTCGAGCCAGCGATGCAGCTCTGCGACCCCTTCGAATCTCAGGCTGAAGAAGCGGCCGTCGCGCGCTTCGACGGTTGCGCGCGCCCCGGCCGCGAGATCGACGCTGCCACCGACGCGTGGCGGATGGCTTGCCTTCAGCTGCACGATCGCCGAGTCGGTTCCCGTGACCCGCTCGACCAGCATCTCGACCTCGCCGCCGGTGGGCTTGCGCCCATGGATGCGCGCATTGATGACACGCGTGTCGTTGAACACCACGAGGTCGCCCGCATCGAGCAGCGAGGGCAGATCGGTGAAGCGCAGGTCGCGGAGCTCAGCTGCGTCGACGTGCAGCAGACGGCTCGCGCTGCGCTCGCGCGCGGGCGTCTGCGCGATCAGCTCCTGTGGCAGCGCATAGTCGAAATCGGCGAGGGTGTAGGTCTTGGTTGACACCGGTGCGGCCAAGGCATGCAAGGGCGTGATGTTGCCTACAAATTGACCATGCCCGAATCGCGCGGGGCCTGGCGCGCGTCGCGTGGCGCGTCTGCAACAACAGCCGCGACCAGATGCCCGTGCATCGTAACGATCCTAGTGTGGCAGGGGCGCGACCGCATTTCTGCAACGGTGCCTGCGCGCGGATGAAGCATGCGATCCACGTGCAGCTTTAAGGGCTGACGTAATCTAATCCATTGATTATTTGGTGCCGGGAGAGGGAGTCGAACCCTCACGCTGTTGCCAGCGGCGGATTTTGAGTCCGCTGCGTCTGCCATTCCGCCACCCCGGCGAGGTATGGGCGTTGTTCCGCATGCGCAGGACGCCCGCAACGCGGACGCGCATTATCGCGGAAAAGTCAGACCTGCGCGAACGCCATCGCGCCCAGGGCCATCGCCCCCGCCGCGCCACCGTAGGAAACGTACTGCAGCCACCGGCTCCGGGTCAGCAACGTGATCGCCGCCAGCGCGATCGCGATCTGGATCAGCGTCATCGCCTGCGCCCAGCGGTGATGGACGTGCATCGACGCCTCGCTCCGAGCCTCGAGTTCGGTCGATCGCTTCTCGAGCTGCCGGGCTTCGGCCATGATCTCCTGCTTCTCCTTGTCGTAGCGTGCGGCCTCGGATCGGTAGCGCTCCGAGTCGGTTCCGCTCGCCAGCACGGCCCCCAGTTCGGCCATGCTTTGCTTGCTGCTCTTTGCCTGGTAGAAATTCCATTGATCCGACGCTTCGGTCCTGCGGATCGCCGAATCGTTCTTGTAGAGCAGCGCATCGTTCTGCGTCGCGCCGGCCATGTACCCGAAGAAAGCGCCGATGGTCGCGAAGATCGCGGTCATCACCGCGATGCGCGCTGAAAACGGGTCGCGCAAATGCGCGGCATGCTCGACCTCGTGGTCGTGCGGGCCGTGCACGTGGAATCCATCCTCCGACATCGCCGATTCTCCTTGTCGTTATGTGCGTCCGCGCCGCCGGTAGGTCACGTAGTCGTAGTCGAACCCGCCGGGAGCGTCGAGGCGATGACGCTCGCGCGCCGTCTCGCCCCAGCGCGCCCGATCGAGCGGTGCGAACGTGGCGTCGCCCTCGAAGTCCCGGGCGATCTCGGTGATGTACGCGGCCTGCGCGATCGGCAACGCGAGCCGATAGAGCTCGGCGCCGCCGATGCAGAACGCGGGCTCGGGAAGTTGGACGCTCGCGAGCGCATCGGTGAGCGATGCGACGACGATCGCGCCTTCTGCTTTCAGGCCGCTTTGGCGGCTGACGACGATGTTCTGGCGCTGCGGCAGCGCTCTTCCCAGCGAGTCCCAGGTGCGCCGGCCCATGATGACTGCATGTCCCGTGGTCAGCGCGCGGAAATGTCGCAGGTCGTCGGGGAGCCGCCAGGGTAGCGCACCGCTGCGCCCGATGACGCCGTTGCTCGCGACGGCCGCGATCAGCGCGAGCGCTGGCCTCATCGACGGACCCACGCAGCGTGTCCGCCGGTCCGCGGCGCAGATTCGGGTGCGCCCGGCGAGCGCCGGGCGAGCGCTCGCGCGCGAGGCGGGAATGTCATAATCCGTCGGATTATAGCGAGAGCCGCAGCCAACACGCGTGTACTACCCACGCTCGTTCCTCAAGTTCATCCTCCTCGGCTTCCTGCTCGTCAGCCTGCCGCTGGTGTATGCGCTCGCCGAGTTGATCCTGTCGATCGACCGGCTCGAGTCGCAAGGCCGGCAGGAGGTGATCCAGGCTGCCCAGGCCGGGCGCACGAGTCGCCTCCTCTACGAGCAGACGACGACGCTCGAGCGGATCGCTCGCCAGCACCTGATCCTCGAGGACAGCGCGCTGCTCGACGAATACGCACGGCTGCGGCAGGATTTCCGGCACACGACGCGCCAGCTCGCTGCGCTTCCGCTCGAGCCCGGCCAGCTCATCGCGCTCGACCAGCTGGCCGAGCATGAAAGCCAGCTGCACAAGCTGCTGATCGCGCCTCAGCGCAGCCCCGAGATCGCGACCCGGATCGCCGACGGCTACGCGAAGCTCGTCGACGGCGCGCAGTCGATGCTGGCGGCCAGCAACCAGCTGACCCAGCGCGCGATCGATCGGCTGCAGGAGACGGCGACGCAGGGACGCGAGAAGTGGATCTACGTGGGGCTTGCGACGGTCGGGATCGCCATCGCGCTCGCCATCGTGTTCGCGACGCTGATCGCGCGCCCGATCCGGCAGCTCGATCTCGCGGTCCGGCGCATGGGGCGCGCCGATTTCACCCACACGATCGAGGTGTCCGGGCCGCAGGACCTGCGCTACCTGGGGCAGCGCCTCGAGTGGCTGCGCGCGCGCCTGTCGGAGCTCGAGCAGCAGCAGACGCGCTTCCTGCGCCACGTCTCGCACGAACTCAAGACCCCGCTCACCGCGGTCCGTGAAGGGGCCGAGCTCCTGCGCGACGGCGTCGGCGGAAAGCTGACACCCGAGCAGCGCGACATCGTCCGCATCGTCCGCGACAACACGCTGTCGCTGCAGAAGCTGATCGAGGACCTGCTTGCCTATCACCAGACGCGGGCGATGGAGCCGGCAACGCTCGGTCCCGTCGACCTGTCCGATGTCGTGAGCCGCGTGATCAAGGAGCAGAAGCTCGCGGCCCTTGGCCGGATGGTCAACTTCGAGACCCGCATGCGCCCGGTGCTGGTGGTGGGCGATGCCGAGAAGCTGCGGACGATCGTCGACAACCTGGTGTCGAATGCGATCAAGTATTCGCCGCGATCGGGGACGATACGCATCGATGTCGCCGCCGCGGACGGTGACGCCGCGCTCGACGTCGTCGACGAAGGCCCCGGGGTCTCCCCCGAGGACCGGACCCGGATCTTCGACTCGTTCTACCAGGGGCCCGCGCCGGCGGATGGGCGCATCAAGGGTTCGGGGCTCGGGCTGGCGATCGCCCGGGAATACGCCCTCGCCCACGGTGGACGGATCGAGGTCACCGGGCGCGACGACGGGCGGAGCGGGGCATGGTTCAAGCTTTCGCTGCCGCTCGCCATGCGCGAGGCGGCACCGAGGGCCCGCGAGACGGCAGCGCTGCTGGCGGAAGGCAAATGAACCTCCGGCGCCTGATCGGGGGCATCTGCGTCGCGGCCGTCCTGGGAGGGTGCGGGATCAGGGGCACCCCGATCCTGGAGCCGGGGCAGGTGTTCGAGCCCGACGTCGGCCCGCCCGTGCCGTCGTCGCCGCCACTGGTGGAATCGCCCCCGCTGGAGCCGGTTCCGCCACCGGCCCAGGCGCAGGGCGCGCCAGAGCCTTCTCCGGTCGCACCGGCTCCGGCCGCCGCCTCGTCGGCCCGGACCCCGGTTCCCGCCGAGACGCCTGCCACGCCGGTTGCGGCCGTACCGCCGCCATCCGGCGCACCGGGCGCGGAGGCCGCGCCGGCCGTCCAGGGCACCGCGGCGGCGCCGACCGAGCCGAGCGAGGACCAGCAGATCCTGCGCCTGCTGGGCGATCTCCAGCGCTACGGGACGCTGCAGCCCGAAGAGCTGAAGCGCGAGATCGCGCAGGCCACGACCGCGCTCGGCCGGGAGCACAGCGACGTCAACCGCCTGCGCCTGGCCGTGCTGTATACGATGCTGCGAACCTCGCCGCAGGACGATCAGCGCGCGCTGCAGCTGCTCGAGGTCGTGTCGCGGGCGCCGGCCGCCGCGCCGGCCGTGCGCTATCTCGCCGCGGTGCTGCAAGCCCAGGTCATCGAGCGCCAGCGCGCGGTGAAGACCGAGCAGCAGAAGGGCGATGCCGCCATCCAGAAGCTCGAGGCGCTGCGCGCGATGGAGCAGAGCCTGTTCCGCGACCGCGTCCGCTCCGGCGGCGACGGTGGTGGCGGCGCAGGCGGCAGCGGCCGCTGACGGGTCCGGCTGCGCAGGCAGCGACCTGCGTCGGCGATCCGGTGAATTCCCCGTTTCTTGAAGGACTGCGATGAATCCAGGCGAAATCCTGCTGGTCGACGACGATCCCGACCTGCTTAAGCTCATCAGCCTGCGGCTGACTTCCGCCGGTTACCGGGTGCGCACGGCGGACAGCGGCGAAACTGCGCTCGCGGCGATCGCGGTCCAGCGCCCGGCGGTGGTGATCACCGACCTCCGGATGCCGGGAATCGACGGCCTGCAGCTCTTCGAGGCCATCCATCGCCAGCACGCCGCGATGCCGGTGATCATCCTCACCGCGCACGGCACGATCCCCGACGCGGTCAGCGCGACGCAGCGCGGCGTGTTCGGCTACCTGACCAAGCCATTCGACAGCCAGGACCTGCTGCAGAAAGTGGCTGCCGCACTCGAGCTGTCGGGGGGCGAGGCCGCCGGAGGCGACAGCGCGGGTGGCGAATGGCGCGCCGGAATCATCACCCGCAGCCCGCGGATGGAAGATCTGCTGCGGCAGGCACGACTGGTCGCCGATTCCGATGCCAGCGTGCTGATCTTCGGGGAATCCGGGACCGGCAAGGAACTGCTGGCGCGCGCCATCCACCAGGCCAGCCGCCGCTCCGCCAAGCCTTTCGTCGCGGTCAACTGCGGCGCGATTCCGGGCGATTTGCTGGAGTCCGAGCTCTTCGGCCACGCGCGCGGCGCGTTCACCGGCGCGGTGCAGGCGCACAAGGGGCTGTTCCAGGCGGCCGATGGCGGGACGCTGTTCCTGGACGAGATCGGCGACATGCCGCTCCCGCTGCAGGTCAAGCTGCTCCGCGTGCTGCAGGAGGGCGAGGTGCGTCCCGTCGGCTCGACGCAGTCGATCCCGGTCGACGTCAGGGTGATCTCGGCGACGCACCGCGACCTCGACGCCCAGCGCGCGCAAGGCCACTTCCGCGAGGATCTGTTCTATCGCCTGAACGTGGTCTCGCTCAAGCTTCCGCCGTTGTGCGAACGGCGCGAGGACATCCCCTTGCTGGCGGTCCATATGCTGCGCAAGCTCGGCGAGCGCTACCACAAGCACGCGTCGACGCTCGCCCCCGACGCGATGGCGCTGCTGGTCGCGGCACCGTGGCCCGGGAACATCCGCCAGCTCATCAATCTGCTCGAGCAGGCGGTGGCGCTCTCACCGACCCCGGTGATCCCCGCGACGCTGGTCCAGGCGGCGCTCAAGGAAGATGCCGCGGCGCTTGTCCCGTTCGAGGAAGCCCGCAAGACCTTCGAGCGGGATTACCTCGTCCGGCTGCTCAAGATCACCGGCGGCAACGTCACCCAGGCCGCCCAGCTCGCCAAGCGCAACCGTACCGAGTTCTACAAGCTGCTGCAGCGTCATCGCCTGGAGCCATCGATGTTCAAGGAAGCGAAGGCCTGACCGACCGGTCGGCGCCGACTGCAAAATTTTCCGACGCTCGATTTACGCAATGCAGCATCGACTGTCGCTCTTGAGCGACATCGTTTCTCTCGTCGTTTCAAGACTTTAACAAATCCGTCATCCTGGATGTCGGTGCGCCGCGACAAAGCTTCGCTGCGCTGCGGTGGTGTGCTCGCCCCGGCTGTCGCGCCTATGCACCGTTCACGCTCTCAAAGTCCCCGCAAGTCGCGCCATCGCGCCGGGGGTGAGTTCTTGGCACGACGGTTGCTTGAAGAGGTCTACCAACCTATCGCAGACTTGCTTCGTAAAGAAGACCGACATGGACACGTATTCGCCCGAACTCGCCAAGCTGTTGCACGAGGCGCGGGCCATGCAGCCTGGCAGCGCCAGTCCGGAGCGGGACGAGGCCAAGCGCGAGCAGGAAGCCGCGCTCGAGGAACTCGCCGAGCGGATCAGCGCCGCGCGCAGCATCGTCTGACTTTACGCGCCGCCGGGGCGCCTCGACCTCCCGGCATTGTGGCAAGGCACGCGCCGCGTGCCCAACCATCGGAACCCCCTTGCCCGCCTCCTCCTGCGGGCATTTTTTTGCGTGTCAGACGGCGACCGGCGCCTTGATCGCGGGGTGCGACGCGTAGTCGACGATCTCGAAATCCTCGAAAGCGTAATCGAAGATCGTCGCGGGCCTGCGGCGCAGGACGAGGCGCGGCAGCGGCAGCGGCGCCCGCGCGAGCTGGGCCTCGACCTGCTCGAGGTGGTTGAGATACAGGTGACAGTCGCCGCCGGTCCAGACGAAATCCCCGACGTCGAGATCGCACTGTTGGGCCAGCATGTGGGTGAGGAGCGCGTACGAGGCGATGTTGAACGGGACGCCGAGGAAGATGTCGGCGCTGCGCTGGTAGAGCTGGCACGACAGCCGCCCCTCGGCGACGTAGAACTGGAACAGCAGGTGGCAAGGCGGCAGCTTCATCCGCGGGATGTCGGCGACGTTCCAGGCCGAGACGATCAGGCGCCGCGAATCGGGGTTGCGGCGCAACTCGGCGACGAGGTTCGCCACCTGGTCGATCTGCGTCCCGTCGGGTCCGGGCCAATTGCGCCATTGGTAGCCGTAGATCGGTCCGAGGTCGCCGTTGGCGTCGGCCCATTCATCCCAGATGGTCACGCCGGCCGCCTGCAGCGACCGAACGTTGGTCTCGCCGCGCAGGAACCACAGGAGCTCGTGGACGATGGAGCGCGTGTGCAGCTTCTTGGTCGTCACCAGCGGAAAGCCGCGGGCGAGGTCGAAGCGCATCTGGTAACCGAGCACCGACAGCGTCCCGGTTCCCGTCCGGTCGTCCTTGCGATGCCCGTGGTCGCGCACATGGCGCATGAAGTCGAGGTAGGCCTGCACCTCAGGCCTCGTCGGGATCGGGGTCGTCGACCGGGCTGCCCGGTCGAAGGCGGGCGATGACGTCGGCGGGCGCGTGCGCGGCGATCCGCGGCGTCGTCACGACGATGTCGGCGTTCTGCGCGCGGTGGCGCAGCGCGTGGTCCATCAGCACGCAGGCAAGCATCGCCTCGGCGATCGGCGTCGCCCGGATGCCGACGCAGGGGTCGTGGCGGCCGTGCGTGTTGACGATCACCGGCCGGCCCGCCTTGTCGATCGAATGCCGGTCGAGCCGGATCGACGACGTCGGCTTGACCGCGATCGCAACGACGACGTCCTGTCCGGTCGAAATGCCGCCCAGGATCCCGCCCGCCTGGTTGCCGAGGAAACCCTCCGGCGCCATCTCGTCGGAATGCGCGGTCCCGCGTTGGGCGACCGCAGCGAATCCCGCGCCGATCTCGACGCCCTTGACCGCGTTGATGCCCATCATCGCGTGCGCGATATCGGCGTCGAGCTTGCCGTAGACCGGTTCGCCCCAGCCGACCGGGACGCCGGTCGCGACCACCTCGATGCGCGCGCCGCAGGAGTCGCCCGCCTTGCGCAGGCGGTCCATGTAGGCCTCGAGCGCCGGGACTACCGAAGCGTTGGCGACGAAGAACGGGTTCGCATCGACGTGCTCCCAGCCTTCGAAAGGAATCGCGTTCTCTCCGAGTTGCGTCATGTGACCGCGGATCGCGACGCCGTGGCGCTCTGCCAGCCACTTGCGCGCGATTGCGCCCGCGGCCACGCGCACCGCCGTCTCGCGCGCCGATTGCCGGCCGCCGCCACGGTAATCGCGGATGCCGTACTTCTGCCAGTAGGTGTAGTCGGCATGTCCCGGGCGGAACGTGTCGGCGATGCTCGCGTAATCCTTGCTGCGCTGGTCCTCGTTGCGGATCAGCAGCGCGATCGGCGCGCCGGTCGTCTTTCCCTCGAACACGCCGGACAGGATCTCGACGGTGTCGGACTCGCGGCGTTGCGTCACGTGACGCGACGTGCCCGGCTTGCGGCGGTCGAGGTCGCGCTGGATGTCGGCTTCGCCGATTGCCAGGCCCGGCGGGCAGCCGTCGACGACGCAGCCGATCGCCGGGCCGTGCGATTCGCCGAACGACGTGACGCAAAAGAGCGTGCCGAAGGTGTTGCCTGACATGGGGGATGCAGCGGTGGAACGAGCCGAATCGACTATAGCACGCAGCCCACGCCGGACCCGGCGCTTGGTCGGGCGATGACCGGGGTGCCGCCACCCCCGTTCGCTGTCAGCGCGGGTCGCCCCGGAGCTTCCGCACGATCGCCTGCAGCGCCTCGGGTGTCGCGGTCGCGGGGGCGACCGGCGCCGCGACGACGAAGTCGATGCGCGAGAACAGGCCGCGCAGCCGGCGCATCGCGCGGCCCCGGTAGGCGCGGGAGAAGAAGCTGCCCCACAGGCCCGAGAGCGCCATCGGCACGATCGGCGCCGGCACCACGGCGACGATCTGCTGCACCCCCGGGCGGAAGGGGCCGAGCTCGCCGTCCTCGGTCAGCCGGCCTTCGGGAAAGATGCCGACGACCTCGCCGGCGGCCAGGGCCGCCTGTGCCTCGCCGATGGCGCGCTCCTTCAGCGCGGCATCCACCTTTGCCGGCGCGATCGGGATCGCGCGCATCGCGCGGAAGATGAACGACAGCAGCGGGATCCGAAACACCTGGTGATCCATGACGAAACGCACCGGCCGCCGAACGCAGGCGGCGATCACGACCGCGTCGACGTAGCTGACGTGGTTGCATACCAGCACGCAGGGGCCTTCCTCGGGGATGTTGTCGAGGCCTTCCTGGCGCACGCGGTAGACGCTGTGGATCAGCAGCCACGCGAGGAAGCGCATCAGGAACTCGGGAACCAACGCGTAGATGTAGATCGCGACGATGCCGTTCAGGACGCCGACGACCAGGAACAGCTCCGGGATCGTCAGGCCCGTTTTCAGGAGCGCGATCGCTGCCAGCGCCGAGACGATGATGAACAGCGCGTTGAGTATGTTGTTGGCCGCGATGATCCGTGACCGATGCGAGGGCTGCGAGCGCGCCTGGAGCAGTGCATAGAGCGGTACGGTGTAGAACCCGCCGAAGATCCCCAGCAGCACGATGTCGGCGACGATGCGCCAGTTCGCCCCTGCGGCAATGAACGCGGACACCGTGCCGTTCGCCGCGGGGGCGATGTGTCGGGTGGCGAGCCACAGGTCGATCGCGAACAGCGTCAAGCCGATCGAGCCGAAGGGCACGAGGCCGATCTCGACCTTGCGTCCGGACATGCGTTCGCACAGCAGCGAGCCCGTGCCGATGCCGATCGAGAACAGCGCGAGCAGCAGCGTGAACACGTGCTCGTCGCCACCCAGCACGCCGCGCGTGAACTCCGGAAGTTGCGCGAGGTAGATCGCGCCGTAGAACCAGAACCACGAAATGCCGAGCATCGACCGCCATACGACGGGGTTCTCCTGCGCGAGCTTCAGGTTCCTCCAGGTCTCGGTGAACAGGTTCCAGTTGATCCGGAGGTCCGGCGCGACCGCCGGGGTGTGGGGGATCCTCCGGCTCGCGAGCCAGCCGAAGATCGCGATCGCGATCGTCAGCGCCGCCGCCCAGGCGGTGCCGTCCGGCTTGATGGCGACGACCAGGCCGCCGGCGATGGTGCCGAGCAGGATCGCGACGAAGGTTCCCATCTCGACCATGCCGTTGCCGCCGGTGAGCTCCTCGGTCTTGAGGTGCTGGGGCAGGATCGCGTACTTGACCGGGCCGAACAGCGTCGAGTGGACGCCGAGCAGCGCGAGCGCCACGAACAGCAGCGTGATGCTCCGGGTCACGAAGCCGACGGCGCCGATGGCCATGATCGCGATCTCGAACAGCTTGATCAGCCGGATCAGCCGCGACTTCTCGTACTTGTCGGCGAGCTGTCCCGAGGTCGCCGACAGCAGCATGAACGGGAAGATGAACAGCGCGCCGATCAGGTTGACGATCATCCCGGCGTCGACGTTGACGAGGTTCGTCGCCTCGAAGGTGACGAACACGACGAACGCGTTCTTGAACACGTTGTCGTTGGCGGCGGCTGCGAACTGCGTCCAGAAGAATGGCGCAAAGCGGCGCTGGCGCAGCAGCGAGAACTGGTTGGGGGCGCTCATGGGGGGCCATGCACAGCGGCGGGTGGCTCGGTCGACACCACGTCGGCCTGCGCACGCCCCTGGGAGAACGTCAGGCTGAGGTTCTCCCCGACGGCGAGTTGCCGCGAGTCGGTGACGACGACATCGCCGCGTTGCTGGACGATGGCGTAGCCCCGATCGAGCACCGCGGCCGGATTGAGGTGCGCCAGCGCGTCGGCTACGCGACCGAGGTCCACCGAGATGCGCGCGAGGCGGTCACGTCCCGCTTTCGCGAGGCCGCTCGATGCGGCTGCGAGGCGTTGCGCCTGCGGCATCGGCGCGCGCAGCTCGCGCAGCAGCCGCGCCTGTGCGACTGCGGCGCGCTGCGCCAGCCGGTCGCGCTGCAGCGAGAAGGTCCGTGCCAGCCGTTCGGCCAGGCGCTGCGTTCGCTCCGCCTGCTGGGCGAGCCGGGCCGCCGGATGGACCAGGCGCTGCGTCGCGAGGTCGAGGCGCTGGGCACGGTTGTCGATGCCGTGACGCCAGGCGCGCGCGACGCGCTGCCCGAGCGGCCCGACGACGTTGCGCAACGCCGCGCGATCGGGCACGACCAGCGTTGCGGCGGCCGTCGGCGTCGCGGCCCGGACGTCGGCGACGAAATCGCAGATCGTGAAGTCGGTTTCGTGGCCGACCCCGGAGACGACGGGGAGCCTCGATTCGAAGACCGCGCGCGCAAGGGCTTCCTCGTTGAACGCCCACAGGTCCTCGAGGGATCCTCCGCCGCGGCAGACGATCAGCACGTCGACTTCGCCGCGCTCGTTGGCGGTACGGATGGCGGCCGCGAGCTCGTCGGCGGCGCCTGCGCCCTGCACGGACGCCGGGTAGACGACGACACCTGCGGCCGGATAGCGTCGCTCGAGCGTCGTCAGCACGTCGCGCAGCGCGGCGGCCTTGCGCGAGGTGACGACGCCGACACGGCGGGGAAAGCGGGGCAACTCGCGCTTGCGGGCGGGATCGAACCAGCCCGCGGCCTCCAGCGCCGCCTTCATCCGCAGGAATCGCTCGTAGAGCGCGCCGAGGCCGGCGAGACGCACGGTCTCGACGCTCAACTGGAAATCGCCGCGGGCGTCGTAGATGGTCGGCGTCGCGCGCACTTCGACTGCCAGGCCATCGCGCAAGGTGAACGACAGTCCCTGCGCCTTGTGCCTGAAGAACACGCAGCGCACCTGCGCCGACGCATCCTTGAGCGTGAAATACGAATGCCCCGAGGCGGCACGGGTGAACCCGGAGATCTCGCCGCTCACCCACAGCAGCCCGAGGTGGCGTTCGAGCAGCAGTCTCGCCGAGGAGACGAGCAGCGATACGGGGACCACCGCCGGCCCTGCGGCCGAGTCGACCATCGAGCTCGCCTCGGGGCCAGTGCCGTTCGCGCGCTTGCGCGGTGCGTCAACAGTCATGCTCGCTCTCCGCGGCATCCCAGAGGAATGTCTTGGACATCTTTTGCCCGGATCGCCAATTGTCCATGACAATTTTGTCCATAACCCCTGTCATCGGCCTGTCATCGATCGGCGACGAAGTGCCCGCGGCGGCTCGGATCGCTACCCAAAACGCTGCGGGCGTCCACTTGCAGATCATTGAATAAATGACATATTTTTCCGGCGCGAATTTGGTCAGGCGTGCTTTTTCCCAGTCCGGCAGGTGACTTAGCGCGCGAATTTACAAGATATGCACACTGCTATCCACAAGTTTTGTGGAAAACATCGACCAACCGATTGCCGGGGTCGCCCGCAAAGCCTTATCCGACGCGGTTTTCCGGGGTGTGCCCCGCGCGCACTGGCAATGCGGGCGATGACGCAACATGCCGCGCCGGTTAGAATTCCACGAAGGATCCGCTTGTTCATGAACAAACCCACCTATGCTGCTTTGCAGCATCCAGCGCATGCTTCGCTGTCCGGCACCTCGGACGAAATGCCGGCCGCGTCCGCTGTCGGTGCCGGCAAGGCCGTCGGAATTGGCCCACCACCCACAGGATCGAGGCACGCTGGAGGCACGCCGCCCTCGGGATCGAATTTCCTGCGCGCGATCATCGCCGAGGATAACGCGGAGGGGACCTACGGCGGGCGCGTCGTCACCCGCTTCCCCCCGGAGCCGAACGGGTACCTGCATTTCGGCCACGCCAAGTCGATCATCCTGAACTTCGGTCTCGCCGCGGAGAATGGCGGCACCTGCCATCTGCGTTTCGACGACACGAATCCTCTCAAGGAGGACGTCGAGTACGAGGATTCGATCGCCGCGTCGGTGCGCTGGCTGGGCTACGACTGGGGTCCGCACCGCTATCACGCCTCCGACTATTACGATGCGTTGTACGACTTCGCCGAGTGGTTCGTCGGGCAGGGGCTTGCCTATGTCGACAGCCAGAGCGCCGACCAGGTGCGGGCGACGCGGGGCACGCTGACCCAACCGGGTGTCGCAGGGCCCTATCGCGACCGCAGCGCCGCCGAGAACCTCGACCTGCTGCGTCGGATGCGGGCGGGCGAGTTTCCCGACGGCGCCCACGTGTTGCGCCTGAAGATCGACATGGCGAGCCCGAACCTCAACCTGCGCGACCCGCCGATTTACCGCATTCGCCATGCCAGCCACCACCGCACCGGCGACAAGTGGTGCATCTATCCGCTCTACGACTACACCCACTGCATTTCGGACGCGCTCGAACGCGTCACGCATTCGATATGCACGCTCGAATTCCAGGACCACCGGCCGCTCTACGACTGGGTGATCGAAAGGCTCGCCGACGGCGGACGCCTCGAGCGCCCGCTGCCGCGCCAGTACGAGTTCGCGCGGCTCAACCTCACGTACGTGGTGCTGTCCAAGCGCAAGCTGATCGAACTGGTCCGCGATGGCCACGTCGACGGCTGGGACGATCCCCGGATGCCGACGCTGGTGGCCGCGCGTCGGCGCGGCTACACGCGCGAAGGATTCCAGCTGTTCGCCGAGCGCATCGGCGTCGCCAAATCCGATTCGTGGATCGACATGAGCGTGCTGGAGGACGCCATGCGCGACGACCTGAACGCGCGCACGGTCCGCCGGCTGGCCGTGCTCGACCCGGTCCGGCTCGTCATCGACAACTATCCGGAAGGGCAGAGCGAGGAGTGCTTCGCGCCCAACCACCCGCAGCATCCGGAACTCGGCAAGCGGGCGGTGCCGCTGTCGAAGGAGCTGTGGATCGAGCGCGAGGATTTCCAGGAAACACCTCAGAAAGGCTACTTCCGCCTCGCGCCCGGCACCGAGGTCCGCCTGCGCTACGCGTACATCGTCCGTTGCACCGGTTTCGAGAAGGACGCTGCCGGCAACGTCACCGTCGTCCACTGCAGCTACGATCCCGCGACCCGCAGCGGGACGCCGGGCGCTGACCAGCGCAAGGTCAAAGGCAACATCCACTGGCTGTCGACTGCGGCTGCGGTGCCGGCCGAGGTGCGCCTCTACGACCGGCTGTTCGGCGTGCCGTTTCCGGGCGCCCGCAATCCGACCGGCAGCCGGGACGTGGTGCCGTCCGAGGTCGGCCTCGCGCCGGCGCACGCGAGCGTGGTGGCAGGGGAGGACGACGAGGCGTCGGGCGACGAAGAGCGCAACTACCTCGACGACCTGAATCCCGCCTCGAAGACCGTCATTCGGGCTTTCGTCGAGCCCGCGCTCGCGGCCGCGCAGCCCGAGGAACATTTCCAGTTCGAACGCCATGGCTATTTCGTCACCGACCTCGTCGATCATCGCGCAGGACAGCCGGTGTTCAACCGGACGGTGACGCTCAAGGATTCCTGGTCCAAGCCGCGCTAGACCCCGGCCCATCGGCATTCCGGCGCCGAGCGCCCGGCGCCCCCCGCGGTTGCGCCCGCGACGCTTGAGATCGCATCTTCCCGCGCTAATATGGGGAAGGTCGTCTTGTCGGGACACGCCATGAAACGCATCTTCCTGTTCATCGCCACCAACCTCGCGGTGGTCCTCGTCCTGTCGATCGTGCTGAGAGTGCTCGGCCTCGACCAGGCGCTCGCCGCCCAAGGTCTGCAGTACGGGCCGCTGCTCGCGTTCTCGGCGGTCGTCGGCTTCGTCGGCGCGTTCGTGTCGCTGCTGATGTCCAAGCCGATGGCCAAGTGGTCGACCGGCGCGCGCGTCATCCAGACGCCGTCCGGCGATGCCGAGTCGTGGCTGGTCGAGACGGTGCGCAAGCTCGCGACCACCGCCGGCGTGGCGATGCCCGAGGTCGCGATCTACGAGGGCGAGCCCAACGCTTTCGCCACCGGCGCGTTCAAGAACTCGGCGCTGGTTGCCGTGTCGACCGGCCTGCTGCAGTCGATGAACAAGGAAGAGGCCGAGGCCGTGCTGGGCCACGAGATGGCCCACGTCGCGAACGGCGACATGGTGACGCTGACGCTGATCCAGGGGGTCGTCAACACCTTCGTCGTGTTCCTGTCGCGCGTCGTCGGGTCGATCGTCGATCGCGCGGTGTTCCGCAACGACCAGCGCAGCACCGGCGCCGGCTACTTCATCACCGTCATCGTGTGCCAGATCGTCTTCGGGGTCCTGGCGAGCATGATCGTCGCGTACTTCTCCCGCCGGCGCGAGTTCCGCGCCGACGCGGGGAGCGCGCGCTTCCTCGGATCGCCGCAGCCGATGATACATGCGCTCGCGCGCCTGGGCGGGCTCGCCCCCGGCCAGCTGCCGCAGTCGCTGCAGGCGTCGGGCATCACCGGCGGCGGCGGCGTGATGGCGCTGTTCGCGTCGCATCCGCCGATCGAGGCGCGGATCGCCGCGCTCCAGGGTCGCGCCCCGGGCGCGCAGTAGCTGCAACCGACGACCGCGACAGCATCGCAGCACGAGAGAACAAGGGGCCACGCATGCGCTACAAGATCGAGGTGCAGGACGATACCGGCATCTGGACCGACGTCCGGAACGACCAGGGCGCGATTCTCACCTTCGACGACGAGGCTGCCGCACGCGCGGCGCTTGCCGAGCGTTTTCCGATACTCGTGCAGATGGAGAAATACGCGGGCGGCAAGCGTACGCGGGTGATCCGGATCATCGAAGACGAGGACGACTGAGTCCCTCAACCGCCTCGCTCTTGCCCGGCACCTTCCGAAAAACCGGGACGGAAAAACCGGGACGCACCACGTTTTAAAACGTGGTGCGTCCCGGTTTTTCCGTCCCGGTTTTTCGGAAAACAAAACGGCCGGTGGGCGCGTTGTGGCGCGCGAACCGGCCGTTGGCGCGCGGATGGTCCGCGCGAGAGGTGCCGCCGCTTACTTCAGGTGATTCGAGACGAGCTTCGTCATCTCGAACATCGACACCTTGTTCTTGCCGCCGAACACCGCCCTCAGCTTCTCGTCGGCGTTGATCAGGCGTCTGTTCACGGCGTCCTGCAGCTTGTTCTTCTTGATGTAATCCCAGATCTTCTTCGTCACTTCGGTGCGCGGCATCGGCATCGCGCCGACGACAGCGGCGAGCACCGCCGACGGTGTCATCGCCTTCATGAATGCAGCATTGGGCTTGCGCTTGGCGGTGGCCTTCTTCGCTGCTGGTTTCTTCGCAGCGGCTTTCTTCGCGGCAGGCTTCTTTGCCGCAGGCTTCTTCGCTGCGGGCTTCTTTGCAGCCGTCTTCTTGGCGGCGGGCTTCTTTGCAGCAGTCTTCTTCGCAGCTTTCTTGGCAGTAGCCATGACTCTCCTTCCTGTCGGTTATTCGGGCGGGGCAACGCCAGAGCGTCCTGAAGCGTGGCCCTCCTGTCGAGGCACAACGCTCCATCGGCGGCGACTATACCGCATTTTCCCAGCAAGGGAATGGGGGCCGCGGGGATTTTGCGCTCGGGGATCGATGCCGTTGCGCCCGCGCGGGTCATGCTTCCCCACGCGCCGCGCAAGGCCGTGAGCGCGCCGCCCCCACCCGAGCGCGGAGCAGGCGCGGAGTAGAATGCAGGCTCCTCTCGCCGTTCGCATGCCGAGCCCCCTCACCGATCCCGCCCAGCTGCGCGTCGACTACAAGCGTGCGGCGCTGGACGAGCAGGCTGCGGATCCCGATCCTTTCCGGCAATTCGCCCGCTGGTTCGACGAAGCGGTGGCCGCCGCGGTCCCCGAGCCCAATGCGATGACGCTGGCCAGCGTCGACGGGGCAGGTCGGCCGGCCGCGCGCATCGTGCTCCTCAAGGGCGTCGACGAGCGGGGCTTCGTGTTCTACACCAACTACGAAAGTCGCAAGGGTCGCGAGCTCGCCGCCGGTCGCCACGCCGGCCTCCTGTTCTTCTGGGTGGAGCTCGAACGCCAAGTGCGCATCGAGGGGGTCGTCGAGCGCGTGAGCGGTGCGGAATCCGACGCCTATTTCGCTACGCGGCCGCGGGCGTCGCAGCTCGGCGCCTGGGCGTCACCGCAGAGCGCGGCGATCGCCGGGCGCGCCTGGCTCGAGGCGCAGTTCGCCGCGTGCGAGGCCCGCTATCCCGGCGAGGTCCCGCGTCCCCCGCACTGGGGCGGCGTTCGCGTGATCCCCGACCGGTTCGAATTCTGGCAGGGCCGCCCCTCCCGCCTGCACGACCGGCTGGAATGGCGGCGCGCCCACGAGGGCTGGACCCTCGTGCGTCTCGCCCCGTGATGGCGCGCCTGCGCGCCCGGGTCTCCACCCTCGGTGTGCTGATCGCGATGGGCATCGCGAATCACATCGTGCTGGCCGGCTCGCGCGTCACGGTGTCGCTGGCGGCGTTGGCGAAGGGCGAGAATGCCGCAACGGTCGGCGCCCTGATGGCGGTCTTCGCGCTGCTGCCGATGTTCCTCGCGATCCCTGCGGGCCGCCTCGCCGACCGGGTCGGCGTGCGCGGTCCGATGCTGGCCGGATCGGTCGGCATTGCCGGCGGCGTCGTGATCGCGACGCTGGTGCCCGGCCTGGCCGCGCTGTTCGCCGCGGCGATGCTGATCGGCGTGTCGTTCATGACCTTCCAGGTCGCGGCCCAGTACGCGACCGGCGAGCTGGGCGGCCCGCAGGGCCGCACCCGCAATTTCGGCCTGGTCGCGCTGGGCTATTCGACGTCGTCGATCGCAGGACCCCTGATCGCCGGCGTGATGATCGATCATCACGGATTTCGCGCGACGTTCGCCCTGATGGCGCTCGCACCGCTGCTGCCGATCGCCGTCCTGGGCAGCAGGCGGATCGCGCTTCCCGGACCGCATCCAGCGCACGCGCCGCGCGCGCGCGGCAGCGCGCTCGATCTCGTCGCGCATGGTGAGCTGCGGCGGGTGTTCGTCATCAATGCGCTGATCACGCTGGCCTGGGAGTTGCACACGCTGTTCGTCCCGATCTACGGCAACTCGATCGGCTTGCCGGCATCGGAGATCGGCCTGATCCTGGCAGCATTCGGGGCCGCCACCTTCACGGTGCGGCTCGCGATGCCCGCGATCGTGCGGCAGCTCTCCGAGCACCGGGTGCTGACGATCGCGCTGTACATCGCGGCTGCCGTCTACCTCGCATTTCCGTTCTCGCGCAACGTCACGACGCTGATGTGCCTGTCGTTCTGCCTCGGGCTGGGGCTCGGCGCAGGGCAGCCGATGGTGATGAGCGTGCTGCACAGTCATGCCCCGCCGGGCCGGATGGGCGAGGCCGCGGGCGTGCGGATGTCGCTGATCAACTCGATGTCGGTGGCCGTGCCGCTGGTGTTCGGCGCAGTCGGCGGGACGGTCGGACTCGCGCCGGTGCTATGGTCGGTCGGGGTGTTCCTCGCGACCGGCGGCTGGCTCACGCGCCGCGGGAAAGCCTGAGTCGCGGCGCTCCCGCGCCGGTGTGGCGCCCGGACGCGGGCCGCCCTGCCTGCGGCGGCAGCGCCGGTGCGTCAGCCCTTGACTTTGAGCCGTTGCGCCCACGCCTTGCGGAACTTGGCGACCTTCGGCGCGACGACATGGGCGCAATAGGGCTGGCTGCCGTTGCGCTCGAAGTAATCCTGGTGGTAGACCTCGGCCGGATGGAATGTCGCCCGCCCGGCCACCTCGGTCACCACCGGATCGCGCCAGAGCCCCTGCGCCGTGAGTTCGGCGATGACCGCATTCGCGTCGCGGCGCTGGCCTTCGTCCTCGCAGAAGATCGCCGACCGGTACTGGGTGCCCACGTCGTTGCCCTGCCGGTTGCGCGTGGTCGGATCGTGGATCGTGAAGAACACGCGCAGAAGGTCTGGAAACGAGATCGCAGCCGGGTCGAAGCGCAGCCGCACGACCTCGGCGTGGCCGGTATCGCCGGCGCACACCTGCTCGTAGGTCGGAGCGGCTGTCCGCCCCCCGGCGTAGCCGGACTCCACCGAGTGGACGCCGTCGAGTTCGCGGAACACCGCGTCGAGGCACCAGAAGCATCCGCCGCCGAGGATCGCGGTCGCGAGCGCGGTTTCTTGGGTCATCGTGTCATCCGTCGTCGCCGATCGCACAAAGCTTACGCCATCGCGGACGGGTCGATCTGCGATAATCGGCAAGCTCCGATCCGCACCGCGCGCGGCCATGCCGTGTCGCCGCGCCTGCATCGCGCTTGACCGCCAATCCATTCCGGTTCCTCTCCAAGGTCGCCGCCCGCATGCGCGACATCGACCTTGCGCGCACCGCGGGCAGCCTGTCGTTCACGACGCTGCTCGCGATCGTCCCGCTCGCCACGGTCACCCTCGCGTTCGTCGCCCATTTCCCGATATTCGAGGACTGGCTGAAAGCGCTCGAGCAGTTCATGCTCCGCCACCTGCTGCCATTCAGCGCGGCCTCCGAGGTCCGCGCCCGAGTCACCGAGTTCGCCGAGCAGGCCTCGCGGCTGACCGGGATCTCGATCGCGGTGATCACGCTGAGCGCCGGGCTCGCCATCGCGACCGTGGAGCGCGAGATCAACGCGATCTGGGGCATCCGCCAGGGCCGTCCGCTCGGGAGGCGGCTGCTCGTCTACGCGATAGGCCTCGCCGCCGGCCCGGTGCTGATCGGTGCCAGCATTTCGATCACGACCTGGCTGGTCGTGCACTCGCTCGCGGTCGTACCCATCCACCGCACCTCGGGCGAGCGCATCGTGCAGATGCTGCCGTTCGCGTTCTCGCTCGCCGGGCTCACGCTGCTGTACAAGATGGTCCCGGCGCGATCCGTGGCATTGGCGCCCGCCCTGATCGGGGGGGCGCTCGCCGCGGCTGCGCTCGAGGCCGCGAAGCACGCGTTCGCGTGGTACGTGACGCGCATCTCGACGTACCAGGCGATCTACGGCGCGCTGTCGGCGCTGCCGATCTTCCTGCTGTGGATCTACCTGTGCTGGGTGATCATCCTGGCCGGCGCCGCGGTCAGCGCCGCGATCGCCGATCCCGGCAGCCGTCGCGGCCGTCCGGGCGCGCGGGCGCGGTGAGTCCCGGCTGCGCCGACGAGGCGCCCGTGTACCCTTCATTGCGCGAGGTTGCTTAGCGCAGGCGAGCCAAGCTACATTTCAGCGTCGCCGGGGCTTGGTTCCGGCAATCACAACCAGGCAGGCGATCGAGGAGCATCCGCAACGTGTGGTCAATCATCGAGGCAGCGGGCTGGCCGATCTGGCCGTTGATCATCGCATCGGTCACGGCGCTCGCGCTGATCCTCGAGCGCCTGTGGTCTCTGCGCCAGAGCGTCGTCGCGCCGCGCGGCATGGTGGACCACGTGCTGGTCGAATTCAAGCACACCGGCGCGACACAGGACCTGCTGGCGCGGACGGCGGAGCAGGGACCACTGGGCCGCATCCTCGCCGCCGGCCTCGCCAACGTGAGGAGTCCGCGGCCGGTGATGAAGGAGGCGATCGAGGAAGTCGGGCGGCTGGTCACGCACGAGCTCGAGCGCTTCCTGACGACGCTCGGCACGATCGCGGCGATGGCGCCGCTGCTCGGGTTGTTCGGCACGGTGATCGGGATGATCGAGATCTTCGGCTCGCAGTCGGCGAGCGGATCGAATCCGATCGAGCTCGCCCACGGCATCTCGATCGCGCTCTACAACACGGCGATGGGCCTGATCGTCGCGATCCCGAGCATGATCTTCTACCGCCATTTCCGCGCCAAGGTCGACGCACTGGTCATCGAGATGGAGCAGCAGGCGATCAAGCTGGTCGATTTCGCCCACGGCGAGCGGAAGTGACGCGATGAACCTGCGCGGCAACCGCACGCGGGACGATCCCGAGATCAACTTCATCCCGTTGATCGACGTGATGCTGGTGATCCTGATCTTCCTGATGGTGACGACGACCTATCAGCGCATCGCCGAGTTGCAGATCACCCTGCCGCAGGCCGACGCCGACCAGGCGAAGCAGCGTCCGCACGAGATCAACGTCGGGCTCGACGCGCAGGGACGCTACTCGATCCAGGGCGGTGCGCCATTCCTGTTCACGTCCGTCGCCTCGATGACAGGCATGCTGAAACAGGCGGCGGGCGACGCCAGGGAACCGGTCGTCGTCATCAACGCCGATGCCCAGGCGACGCAGCAGATGGTCGTCCACATCATGGAAGCTGCGCGCGACGCGGGACTCACCCACATCACGTTCGCGACCCAGTCGTCGTCGGCTGCGCGGAAATGACGGGCGTGCGGCGCGGTCCGGCGGGCGCCGGCCCGCGTGGCGCCCGCGGCGCGGCCGCGGACCTCGCCGGCCCCGTCGCGCGGCAGCGACCCTGACCCATGGGCATCGGCGAAGCGCTGCAGCGCGCGTGGTGGCAACCGCGGATGACGCTGCTCGCGGCGCTGCTGTTGCCGCTGTCGTGGGTGTTCGGGATCGTCTCCGCGCTGCGCCGCGCCGCCTATCGCGCCGGGTGGCTGCGCCGGACGCGCTTGCCGGTCCCGGTCGTGATCGTCGGCAACATCGCGGTCGGCGGGGCGGGCAAGACGCCGCTGGTCATCGCGCTGGTCTGCGCGCTGCGCGAGCGGGGTTTCCATCCCGGAATCGTCAGTCGCGGTCATGGTCGCCACGACGGCGCGCCGCGCGTCGTGCGGCCGGGCGACGGCGCGCGCGACGTCGGCGACGAGCCGCCGATCCTCGCGGGTTCCGGCGCGCCGGTGTGCGTCGGACGCAGTCGCAGCGCCGCCGCCCGCGCGCTGCTCGCAGCGCATCCCGAGGTCGACATGATCGTCGGCGACGACGGCCTGCAGCACTACGCGCTCGACCGCGACGTCGAGATCGCAGTCGTCGACGAGGCGCGCGGCAACGGCAACGGCCTGCTGCTGCCGGCGGGGCCGCTGCGCGAGCCGGTCTCGCGCCTCGCGGCGGTCGACGCGGTGGTCGGGTTGCGGTCCGGCGAATCCGTCGCGGCGCCGGAGCGCAGCGGGGCCAGAGCCGGCCGCGACGCGAGCATCGGGGCCGGTCCCGGGTATTCCGGCACCGATGCGAAAAACCGGGTCCGTCCCGGATTTCCCGCGGCCTACCCGATGACGCAGCAGCCGCAGCCTTGGCTCAATGTCGCCGATCCGGCGATCGTCGCCGACACGGATCGCCTGCGTGGCCCGGACCTGGTCGCGATCGCGGGGATAGGGAATCCGCAGCGGTTCTTCGACCTGCTCGCGCGCCTGGGTCTCGACCCACGGACACATGCGTTCGACGACCACCATCCCTATCGCCGCGCCGAAGTCGCGTTCCCGGGCGCGCGCGCAATCCTGATGACCGAAAAGGACGCGGTAAAATGCCGCGAGTTCGGCGACCCGCGCATGTGGATGCTGCCGATCCGGGCGTCGGTCGACCCGGCGTTAATCGATGCTGTCGTGGAGAAACTGCGTGGACTCCAAGCTTCTCGAAATGCTCGTGTGCCCGGTGACCAAGGGCCCGCTGATCCTTGATCGGGACCGGCAGGAGTTGATCTCGCGCTCCGCGCGCCTCGCCTATCCGATCCGCGACGGCATACCGGTGATGCTCGAGGAGGAGGCGCGCAAGCTCTCGCCCGAGGAATGGGAAGCGCTCAAGGAGTGAGCTTCACCGTCCTCATCCCGGCACGCTACGCATCGACGCGCCTCCCCGGCAAGCCGCTGGCCGACATCGGTGGCAAGCCGATGATCGTGCGGGTAGCCGAGCGCGCGCGACAAAGCGGCGCGCGGCGCGTCGTCGTCGCGACCGACGATGCGCGCATCGCCGATGCGGTGCGCGCACATGGCATCGAGGCGGTGATGACTCGCGCAGACCACCCGACCGGCACCGACCGCCTGGCCGAAGCAGCAGCGTCGCTCGGGCTGGCCGTCGACGAGATCGTCGTCAACGTGCAGGGCGACGAGCCGCTGCTCGATCCGGCGTTGATGCGGCGGATCGCCGAGCTCCTCGCTGCCAATCCCGATGCGTCGATCGCCACCGCCTGCCACCCGATCGACGACGCGCGCGACGCATTCAATCCGAACGTCGTCAAGGTGGCGCTCGATGCGCACGGCCATGCGCTCTATTTCAGCCGGGCGACGATACCCTGGGCCCGCGATGCGTTCGCGGCCGATCGCGGCGTCCTTCCCGCCGGGTTGCCGCTCTATCGCCATTACGGGCTCTATGCGTACCGGGTCGCCTACCTGCAGGCGTTTCCGGCACTGGCCCCCGCGGCAATCGAGCGCTTCGAGGCTCTCGAGCAGTTGCGTGCGTTGTGGCACGGGCACCGGATCGTCGTCGAGATCGCACAGGGTGCGCCGGCACCCGGCGTCGACACTGCCGAGGATCTCGCGCGGGTGCGCGCGCTCCTCGGCACGGCGTCGTGAGCGGGCGGTGATTGACCTCGTGCGCCCATAGCGGGGAGAATCCGGGACAGCCCGCGCGTTCGAGGGGCTGGCATGGCCGCAGGGACGGCGGCAAACCCGCGACCGCAGGCAACCGGCAAACCTCATGCGATTGATACTGCTCGGTCCTCCCGGCGCCGGCAAGGGAACGCAGGCGGCGCTGATCTGCAACACCTTCGGCATTCCGCAGGTATCGACCGGTGACATGCTGCGGGCAGCCATCAGGGCCGGGTCGCCGATGGGCCTCGGCGCGAAGCAGTTGATGGACCGCGGCACGCTGGTCTCCGACGAAATCGTCATTGGACTCGTCAAGGACCGCCTGCGCGCGCCCGACTGCCGCGCGGGCTACCTGCTCGACGGCGTGCCGCGGACGCTGCCGCAGGCGGAAGCGCTGCGCAACGCGAACATCCACGTCGACTACGTGATCGAGATCGACGTCCCCGACGCGGCCATCGTCGAGCGGATGAGCGGCCGACGCGTGCACGTCGGCTCCGGCCGCAGCTATCACGTCAAGTACAAGCCGCCCAGGGTTGCCGGCAGGGACGATTCGACCGGCGAAGCGCTGATCCAGCGCGAGGACGACAAGGAAGACACCGTGCGCAAGCGCCTCGCGGTCTATCACTCGCAGACCGAGCCGCTGATCGCGTATTACGAGCGCTGGGAGCGCAGCGGCGACCCGCGCGCGCCGCGCTACCGGCGGGTCAACGGCCTGGGCACGGTCGAAAGCGTGGGCGACGCCTGCTTCGCCGCGTTGCGCGGTTGACGAACCGGTCGTAGGGGATCGATGGAGCCCCGGGTCAGCGTGGTCGTGCGGAGCATGTCGCGGCCGAGTCTCGTCGATGCGCTTCGATCGATCGGCGAGCAGGAGTACCCGGCGCTGGAAGTCGTCGTCGTCGCCGCGAGCGGTGGCGGTCATCCGGCGCCCGCCGAGCGGACCGGTCCGCACCCGGTGCGATTCGTGGCCAGCGACAACCGCCTCTCACGACCGCGCGCCGCCAACGCGGGACTCGACGCGGCCCGGGGCGAGTGGATCACGTTCCTCGATGACGACGACCTGCTGCTGCCGGGCCACATTGCGGGGTTGGTCGCAGCCCGGGGTGACGCAACGAACGCGCGCTTCGTCTACACGCTCGCACTGGCGCGCATGGCCGACGGCAGCACGCAGTCGTGGGGCCAGCCGTTTGCGCTCGAGCAGTTGTACGAGCGCAACTTCATCCATCTGTCCACTGCGCTGTTCGCCCGCGAACTGGGGACGTCGGGATGCCGGTTCGACGAATCGTTCGAGATCATGGAGGACTGGGATTTCTTCCTGCAGTGCGCCCAGCACACGCGGTTTCATTTCGAGCCGAGGCAGACCTTCGTCTGGCGCGCTGACCAGGGCGATTCGGGCGCCGCAGGCGGCGCCAACCAGGACGACACCCGGTTCGCTGCGTTCCGCGACCGCATCTACACGAAGTGGGCGAGCCGCCACGACGCGCTGGTCGATCGCGTCGGCGCCGCGCTGCAGCAAGCCGCCGAGCAGGCAAAGCGGGGCGAACGCGCAGGGGCGGAAGCGGCCTGCCATGCGATCCTGGCCTACAGCCAGAACGATCCCCACGCGCTCAACCTGCTGGCGATGCTGCAGCGCTCGGCAGGACGCCACGCCGAGGCCCGCCGGACGCAGGAGCTCGCCTGTGCCGTGCACCCCGGCGACGTCGCTCTCGTCTACAATCTGGCCCTCATTTGCCGCGCAGAGGGCGATCTCGCGAGCGCCCGCGCACACTGCGAGCGGGCGATTCGCGAGGCGCCGCAGTTCGCTGCGGCGCGAAAGCTCCTGGCAGAGCTGTAGTCACCGAGGCGGGGATTCCGAGGTCGAGACATGGCGAAGCGCAACGCGTTCTACGCACAATCCGGCGGCGTCACTGCCGTCATCAACGCCAGTGCCGCCGGCGTCATCGAGACCGCGCGCGCCCACAAGTCGAGGATCGGACGCGTCTATGCCGGACGCAACGGCATCATCGGCGCGCTGACGGAAGACCTGATCGACACCGGCCGCGAGCCGGCGCGGTCGATCGCCGCGCTGAAGCACACGCCCGCCGGCGCTTTCGGGTCCTGCCGCTACAAGCTGAAGGGCCTCGACCAGAACCGCGCGCAGTACGAGCGGCTGATCGATGTCTTCCGCGCCCACGACATCGGCTATTTCTTCTACAACGGCGGCAACGATTCGGCCGACACCTGCCTCAAGGTGTCGCAGATCGCACAAACGCTGGGATATCCGCTCACCGCCGTGCACGTTCCCAAGACCGTCGACAACGACCTCGCAGTCACCGACAACTGCCCGGGATTCGGCTCGGTCGCCAAGTACGTCGCCACGTCGATGCGCGAAGCTGCCTTCGATGTCGCGTCGATGGCGAAGACGTCGACCAAGGTGTTCGTGCTCGAGGTGATGGGCCGCCACGCGGGATGGATCACCGCCGCCGTCGGCATGGCCGAGGACGCGGCGACTCCGATTCCGCTGCTGCTGCTGTTCCCCGAGATCCCTTTCGACGAGGCGAAGTTCGTCGCCGCCGTCGACGCGAGGGTCGCGCGCAACGGTTATTGCTGCATCGGCGTGTCCGAGGGGCTGCAGGACGCGTCGGGCAGGCTGATGGCGGAGGCCGGGACGCGCGACGCCTTCGGCCACGCGCAGCTCGGAGGGGTGGGCCCGCTGATCGCGAACCTGGTCAAGGAGCGGCTCGGCCTGAAATACCACTGGGCGGTTGCCGATTACCTGCAGCGCGCCGCGCGCCATCTCGCATCCAAGACCGACCTCGATCAATCGTACGCGGTGGGCAAGGCGGCGGTCGAGCTGGCGCTCGCCGGCCACAACGCCGTCATGCCGGCGATCCTGCGGGTCTCGGACAAGCCGTATCGCTGGAAGATCGGCGTGGCACAGCTTTCGGAAGTCGCCAACAAGGAGAAGATGCTGCCGCGGACCTACATCTCGGCCGACGGTTTCGGCATCACGGCCAAGGCGCGCGCCTATCTCGCGCCGCTGATCCGCGGCGAAGCTCCGCCCCCCTACCGCGATGGCCTGCCACAATACGTGCGCCTGAAGAACACCGCGGTGCCGAAGAAGCTCGCCACTGCATTCGAAGTCTGACCACGAGAGGACCGATGACGAAAGCCGCTGCAGCCGGCGCGGAGCGCCGATGAAGAAGGAGATCGATTACTTCATGGCGCCTGTCTCGCCCTGGACCTACCTCGGTCACGACCGGTTCGTCGCGATCGCCCGGCACCACGGCGCCGACATCGCGATCAAGCCGATCGACACCGGGCGCGTGTTCGCGGTCTCGGGGGGCCTGCCCCTGAAGCAGCGCGCACCGCAACGCCAGGCCTACCGGCTGGTCGAGCTCGCGCGCTGGTCGAAGTTCCTGGGCATCCCGCTCAACCCGCAACCCGCTTACTTTCCGGTGTCCGGCGACCTGGCGGCGAAATGGATCCTGGCCGCCAACGAGGTCGGCATCGACGAGGCGTTGGCGCTCGGCGGGGCGATCGGGCGCGCCGTCTGGGTCGAGCAGCGCAACATCGCCGATGCGGCGACTCTCGCGGAGATCGCGCGCGCGCAGGGGCTCGACGCGGGGACGATCGAGTCTCGCACCGGGGCAGCGGAAATTGGCTCGCAGTACGACGCGCTTACCCGGGAAGCGATCGACCGCGGCGTTTTCGGCGTCCCGACCTGGATCTACGCCAACGAGCCTTTCTGGGGACAGGATCGACTCGACTTTCTGGACAGGGCACTGGCAGAATAGCGCGCCTTTCGAACGACACATCCCAGGGGAGAGCAATCCATGTCAAATCCGCTCGTTTTCGCGCTGCTGTGCGCGCTTGCGGCGATCGTCTACGGCGCGGTGTCCATCAAGTGGATTCTCGCCAAGCCCGCAGGAAACGCCCGAATGCAGGAAATCGCCGCCGCGATCCAGGCCGGCGCCAAGGCCTACCTGAACCGCCAGTACACGACGATCGGCATCGTCGGCGCGATCCTGTTCATCGTCATCGGCGTGTTCCTCGGCTGGCGTACCGCGGCGGGATTCGCGCTGGGAGCGATCCTTTCCGGGCTCGCCGGCTACATTGGCATGAACGTGTCGGTGCGCTCGAACGTTCGCACCGCCGAAGCCGCGCGCAGCGGCCTCGACCAGGCGCTGGCGGTCGCGTTCCGGGGCGGCGCGATCACCGGCATGCTGGTCGTCGGCCTCGGATTGCTGGGCGTGACCGGTTTCTACTGGTTCCTCGTCGCCTCGGCCGAACAGGCGCCGAACCTGGCGACAGAGGGCCTGCACGCTGCGATCGGGCCGCTGGTCGGCCTGGCGTTCGGGGGTTCGCTGATCTCGATCTTCGCGCGGCTGGGGGGCGGCATCTTCACCAAGGGTGCCGACGTTGGCGCGGACCTGGTGGGCAAGGTCGAAGCGGGCATTCCCGAGGATGACCCGCGCAATCCGGCGGTGATCGCCGACAACGTCGGCGACAACGTCGGCGACTGCGCGGGCATGGCCGCCGACCTGTTCGAGACCTATGCGGTCACCATCGTCGCCACGATGCTCCTCGGGGCGCTGCTGTTGCCGTCGATGGCGACCACCGCGGTCACCTATCCGCTGGTGCTGGGCGGCTTCTCGATCCTGGCGTCGATCGCCGGCTGCTATTTCGTCAAGGCGCGGGCCGGCGGCAAGATCATGAACGCGCTCTACCGTGGATTGGCGGTCGCGGGCGTGATCTCGGCGATCGGTTTCTGGTTCATCACCCAATGGATGCTGCGCGACATCGGCAGCGTCGATGCCGCGCTGTCGCCGCTGCGCGTGTTCGGGGCCGCGCTGGTCGGGCTGGCGCTGACCGCCGCGATGGTCGTGATCACCGAGTACTACACCGGGACCGACTACGCGCCGGTCAAGCACATCGCCGCTGCGTCGACGACCGGACACGCGACCAACATGATCGCGGGTCTGGGCGTGTCGATGAGGTCGACGGCGTTGCCGGTCATCGCGGTTTGCGTCGCGATCTTCGTGTCGTTCTGGTGCGCGGGGCTCTACGGCATCGCGATCGCCGCGACGGCAATGCTGTCGATGGCGGGCATCATCGTCGCGCTGGACGCCTACGGTCCGATCACCGACAACGCGGGCGGCATCGCCGAGATGGCCGATCTGCCCGATTCCGTGCGCGCGATCACCGATCCGCTCGATGCCGTCGGCAACACGACCAAGGCGGTGACCAAGGGTTATGCGATCGGCTCCGCGGGGCTCGCGGCGCTGGTGCTGTTCGCCGACTACACGCACGCGCTAGGGACCGCGAACCTCAAGACGACGTTCGACCTGTCGGACCACATGGTGATCATCGGCCTGTTCCTGGGCGGCATGATCCCCTACCTGTTCGGCGCGATGGCGATGGAGGCGGTCGGGACGCGCGGCCGGCGCCGTCGTCGTCGAGGTGCGGCGACAGTTCAAGGAGATCAAGGGCATCATGGAAGGCACGGCCAAGCCCGAATACGGCGTCGCCGTCGACATGCTGACCAAGGCGGCGATCAAGGAGATGATCGTGCCGTCGCTGCTGCCGGTGCTCGTGCCGGTGGTCGTCGGCCTGGCGCTCGGACCCCAGGCCCTGGGCGGCCTGCTGATGGGCACGATCGTCACCGGCCTGTTCGTCGCGATCTCGATGACCACCGGCGGCGGGGCGTGGGACAACGCGAAGAAATACATCGAGGACGGCAACTACGGCGGCAAGGGTTCCGACGCACACAAGGCGGCGGTCACCGGAGACACCGTCGGCGATCCGTACAAGGACACGGCCGGCCCCGCGGTCAATCCGCTGATCAAGATCATCAACATCGTTGCGCTGATGATCGTCCCGGTGCTGGCGCTGCACGGCGGGCTGAGCGTTCGCCGAGCGCGAAACCGTGCGAGGCAGCGGCAGACCCGCTGCCTCTTTTTTCGCCTGCTGCGGGGCGCACCGCGATCGAGCCGCCCCGCGCGCCCGCGGCGGACGCGGTGCCGCAGGCAGCTCCGGCGTAGAATCGCCGCCCATCTCCATTGCGGCCCGTGACCGACGGCGCATTTCCGATGAGCTTGCGCACGCGGTTTGCAACGATCCTGGCGCTGGCGCTGTCCTGCATCCTGCCGGCCCAGTCGCAGGAGCAGGAGCCGGCGCAAGCGCAGGCCCGGACGCAGGCGCAGCCGCCCGAGCGGCCTTCGGACTGGGTCGACAAGGCTCCGGTCCGCAGCCGCCGGTTCATGGTGGCCACGGCGAATCCGCTCGCGACCGAGGCGGGTTACGAGGATCCTGCGCGATGGCGGCAATGCCGCGGATGCGGTGGTCGCGGTGCAGCTCGTGCTGGGGCTGGTCGAGCCGCAGTCGTCCGGACTGGGCGGCGGCGCCTTGCTGCTCTACGACGATGCCAAATCGCAGCGCCTGATCGCCTACGACGGCCGCGAAACCGCACCTGCCGCGGCGAGACCCGATCGCTTTCTCGATGCGGACGGCAAGCCGCTGGCGTTCTACGACGCCGTGATCGGAGGACGATCGGTCGGTGTGCCGGGCACGATGCGGCTGCTCGAGGCCGTGCAGCGCAGGTACGGCCGCCTGCCCTGGAAGCGGCTGTTCGCGCCGGCGATCGACATCGCCCGGCATGGCTTCGCGGTCTCGCCGCGGCTGCACGCGCTGCTCGCGGCCGAGACGCACTGGTCGCAGCGTCGCGCGCGCGACTATTTCCTGGACGCCGATGGAGCGCCGCGCCCGGTCGGCGCGCTGCTGAAGAATCCGGCGTACGCGCGCACGCTGGGCATGCTCGCCGCGCGCGGCGCCAGCGCGCTGTACTCCGGACCGATCGCCGACGACATCGTACGCACTGCGGATCTCGCGCCTGCGCATCGCGGCGACCTCGCCCTGCGTGATCTGGCGGCCTACCGGGTGATCGCGCGCCGGCCCGTCTGTGCTCGCTATCGCGGCTACCGCGTCTGCGGCATGCCGCCGCCCTCGTCGGGAGGCATCGCCGTGTTGCAGGTCCTGAGGATGCTCGAGCCTTACGACGTCGCGTCGATGGGCGCGGAATCGTTCTGGAGCGTGCATTTCATCACCGAGGCCGAGCGCCTCGCATTCGCCGATCGCAATGCGTACATCGCCGACCCGGCGTTCGTGCGCCCCGCCGCGGGGACTGCTGGATGCGCGCTATCTGCAGCGCAGATCCCGGCTCATCTCCGCGCAGCACAGCCTCGGGCACGCGCCTCCCGGGGACCCGCGGCACGCGCTCGCGCAACCGGGGGAGATCGCCTGGGGGGTCGGTGCGGCCGCGGAGTTTCCGTCGACATCGCAGGTCTCGATCGTCGATCGCGACGGCAACGCGGTGGCGATGACGACCACCATCGAGGACGCGTTCGGCAGCCGGCTGATGACCGAAGGCGGGTTCCTGCTCAACAACGAGCTGACCGATTTCTCGTTCGCGCCCGTCGTCGACGGCAAGCCGGTCGCCAACCGCGTCGAGCCGGGCAAGCGGCCGCGTTCGTCGATGTCGCCGACGATCGTCTACGATCGCCGCGGACGGCTGTTCGCGGTCCTGGGCTCGGCAGGCGGAAGCCTGATCATCAACGACGTCGCCAAGACGCTGATCGGCATCGTCGACTGGCACCTCGATCCCCAGGCCGCGATCGCGCTGCCGAATTTCGGCAGCCGCAACGGCCCGACCGAGCTCGAGAAGGACACCGCCATCGTCGCGCTGGAACCCCGGCTGCGCGCGATGGGGCACGCGACGCGCATCATCGTCGACACCTCGGGGGTGCAGGCGATCGTGCGCAGTTCTGCCGGATGGATCGGCGGCGCCGACCCTCGCCGCGAAGGCGTCGTCAGGGGAGAATGAACGCCATGCCCATCGCCGAGATCTTTTCCGCAGCGGTCCTGCTGCTCCTGGTCATCGATCCGTTCGGCAACGTGCCGATCGTCATCGCGGCGCTCGCGAACGTACGGGCCGAGCGCCGCATGCGCGTCGTGCTGCGCGAATGCGCAGCCGCCTACGTGATCCTGCTGGTGTTCATGCTGGGTGGGCGAACGTTCCTCAAGTGGATGCAGCTCTCCGAGGTGTCGCTGGCGATTGCCGGCGGCATCATCCTGTTCCTGATCGCACTGCGCATGGTCTTCCATCATCCGGAGGGCGTGTTCGGCGATCCGCCGGGCGCCGAGCCTTTCGTGGTGCCGCTGGCGATTCCGGCGATCGCCGGGCCCTCGGCGCTCGCGACGGTAATGCTGATGGTCTCGCGCGATCCCTCGCACCGGCTGGCGTGGATCGTCGCGTTGACGATCGCGATGGCGATCACTACGGTGGTCCTGCTGGCCGCCTACCGGCTGCAACGTGCGCTGGGCGAGCGGGGGATGATCGCGGTCGAGCGCCTGATGGGGCTGGTGCTGACCGCGATCGCCGTGCAGATGCTGCTCGACGGCGTCCAGGCCTACGTCGTCGGGCTCGGACATGGCGGGTGAACCGCGGCGCATTGGGTGGACGAGAATCGGCGGACGAAGACCGGCGACCGACGGTAGCCGATCTGGCGCGTGACGGATCGCGAAGGGTGGTCGGTGTCGAGCAACGCTACGGCGCCACGGCGATCGCGCTGCACTGGCTGACGGCGCTCCTGATCGTGGCCAATCTGGCACTGGGTTTGTCGATGGTCCCGCTTGCAATCTCGCCGCGGAAGCTGCAGTGGTACCTCTGGCACAAGTCGGTCGGCATCACGGTCCTGCTGCTCACCGGCATGCGCCTGTCGTGGCAACTGATCCGGCCACCACCGCCTCCGGTCGCGATGCCCGCCTGGCAGCGCCGCAGCGCGGCGCTGGTGCGCACGCTGCTCTACGTGCTCCTGCTCGCGGTTCCCGTTTCAGGCTGGCTGTACAGCTCGGCAACCGGCGTGCAGGTCGTCTACCTCGGCGCAATCCCCCTGCCCAACCTGGTGCCGCGGGACCGCGTGCTGGGAGATGCATTGAAGGTCGTGCACGTGACATTGAACTCGCTGATGTTCATGCTGGTCTGCGTTCATGTCGCGGCGGCTCTGAAACACCACTACGTCGACCGGGACGCCGCATTGCGCAGGATGCTGCCGCTGCGCAGGCGCAGGAAGGGGGCGTCGAACCGATGATGGTCCGGCACGTCGCAGGGCGGATCCTGGGCCCCGCGGGCGCCTGCCTGTGCGCGCTGCTGGTCGCGGCAGGCCCTGCCGCAGCCGAGGGCGTCATCGTCGCGAAGAGCGAGATCGCGTTCACGACGACGCAGATGGGCGTCGCCTTCGACGGCCGCTTCCGGAAGTGGAATGCGAACATCGTCTTCGAAGCCCGGGGCGCTGGCCTCCTCCAGGGCGAGCATCGACGTCGACCTCGCGAGCATCGATCTCGCGAGCGACGACTCGGAGGCCGAGGCCCGGGGTCCGCTGTGGCTGGAAACCTCGAAATTCCCCGTCGCCCATTTCACGTCGACGTCGATCACCAGCCGCGGCGGCGACAAATACGACGTCGCCGGACGGCTGTCGCTCAAGGGCATCACGCGCGATTGCGTGGTGCCGATCGTCGTGACCCGCGATTCGGGAGGCAACCGCGTCGCCGAAGGACGCTTCGCAATCCGGCGTCTCGATTACCGGGTCGGTGAGGGCGAATGGGCCGATACCGGCACGGTTGCCAACGACGTCGTCGTCAGGATCCGGATGGTACTTCCACCGGCGCGATGACGGGTCCACGCCGTGTCCTGCGACCTGGACCCATGACGGGACCGCCGGTCCGCCGGTGCGCCACCCGGGCCCGCTGCGCCCACCCACAGGAGAGCCGATCATGAACGTTCGCACCGTCACTGCCGCGTCGATCAGGACCCACGACACGAGGCTCGACGCGATCGTCAAGGGCCCGCGGTTCTTCGACGTCGAAAAGTATCCGACGATCACCTACAAGTCGTCCGACGTGATCTTCGACGGCGACCGCGTCGTCGGCATCGATGGCGAATTGACGATGCTGGGCGTCACGCGGCCGGTGAAGCTCACGGTGGCCGACTTCGCCTGCGGTCCGCAGCCGTTCAACAAGCGGCCGATGTGCGGGGGCGACGCGACGGCGACGATCAGGCGCTCCGAATGGGGGATGACGGCGAACCTGCCCGTCGCGCCCGCCGACGACGTGAAGCTCGAGATTCCGTTCGAGGCCTACCGCCAGTAGATGCGCCGGCGGCGTGCCGGCGCTGGCCGAATTCTCTGCGCGGGCACCGGAATTCCTGCCTGCGGCGAATGCTCTACGCCGGCACCAGAAAGTCGTCGCTGCGCCGCACGGCGCCGACTTTCACCAGATCGTTCACCAGCCTCTCGGCGAGGGCTTCCGGCGACAGCCTGAAATAGCAGGCGTTGAACTCGCGGAAGATGTCCACTTGCGCGACGTGCTCCGGCAGCTGCGCGAGGGCGATGCACTCGCGATCGAGCAGCGAGAACACCAGGAGCACCTTGAGGGCGTGGCTCGCCAGCCGCAACGGATCGGCTTCGAAGGCCGCGGTGCGGCGCAATGCGCGCCCGATCGCCGCGTCGAAGTCGCCGAATGGCTCGCCGTGCCCCGGGATGACGCAGCCCACGTCGAGCTCCGCGAGCATCTCCAGCGTCGCGCGGGTCGCCGGCAGCGCCGCCGCGTCGAATTCGGCGGGCATCACCAGGCCGTAGCCGTTCTCCCACAGCGCATCGCCTGAGATCAGGATCCGGTGCTCGGCGTTGTAGAACACCAGCGCGCCCATGTCGTGCCCCGGCGCAGCAATCGATTGCCATTCGAGATCACCCCATCGATGGGTCGCTCCCGGCTGCAGCGCCTCGTCCGCGGCGAAGCGGTCGGCGCGCTGGCCGGCATGGCCGAGGAGCAGGGCGCGCTCGTCCCACGCCGCGATCGCGCGCGCCTCGCCGGCCGGGACCGCGATCGGGCATGCGTACGCGCGCTTCAGCGCCGCATTGCCGCCCATGTGGTCGGAATGGCAGTGGGTGTTGACGAGCTTCGACAACGGCCTGCCGTCCAGTCCCATCCGCGATGCGACCAGCGCCAACGTCAGCGGCACATGCTTGACGTATCCCGAGTCGACGACGACGCAACCGTCACCTGCCTTGAGCACGACGTTGTTGGCCGACAGCCAGTCGCGGACGAACACGTGAACCTGGGGGGGCAGGGCGACGCTCATGGAGTCCGACGCTCGTTGGACATTCACCTGGCGGGCGATGTCGACGCCTTCAATCTATGCGCGCGAGGAAATCGCGGACCAGCGCTACGCGATCGGACAGCGTGGGTGCCGCGCACTCGATCCGGATCCGGTCGGGTCCGGCGAAGCGGATGCGACCGTCCTTCTGGACCAGCAGGATCAGCTTGCCGGTGTCGAACGGCGGCTCCTTCACGAACTGCAAGGTCGTCCGCTCGGGTCCGGCGTCGACCTTGACGAGCCCGAGCGGACGCGCCGCCAGTCGCAGCCGGTGGCAGGCAACGAGCGCCTGCGCGGGCTCGGGCGTCGGACCGAAGCGATCGACGAGCTCCTCGCGCAGCAGGTCGAGCTCGTCGGCGGACTCGCAGCTCGCGAGGCGCTTGTACAGGACGAGGCGCTCGTGGACGTCGCTGCAATATTCCTGCGGCAGCCGCGCTGCGACGTGCAGGTTGATCTCGGTCGTGACCCCCAGGGGTTGCGAGAGGTCGGGCTCGCGGCCCGAACGGAGCGCCGCGACGGCGGCCTTCAGCATGTCGGCGTAGAGCTGGAAGCCGATCTGCTGCATCTCGCCCGATTGTTCGTCGCCCAGCACCTCCCCGGCGCCGCGAATCTCGAGGTCGTGCATCGCCAGGAAGAACCCCGAGCCCAGGTCCTCCATCATCTGGATCGCCTCGAGGCGCTTCTTCGCCTGGGCGGAGAGCGCCTCCTGCGGGGGCGTCAGCAGGTAGGCGTAGGCCTGGTGGTGCGAGCGCCCGACGCGACCGCGGAGCTGGTGCAGCTGCGCGAGGCCGAAGCGGTCCGCCCGATCGATGATGATCGTGTTGGCGGTCGGAACGTCGATGCCGGTCTCGATGATCGTCGAGCACACGAGCAGGTTGATCCGCTGCGCGTAGAAATCGCGCATCACGTGTTCGAGCTCGCGCTCGGCCATCTGCCCGTGCGCCACCGCGATGCGCGCCTCGGGAACGAGCGCCGCCAGCCGCTCGGCCGTCGTGCGGATCGTGTCGATGTCGTTGTGCAGGAAGTAGATCTGGCCGCCGCGCTTCAGCTCGCGCAGTGCCGCTTCGCGGATGATGCCGGTCGAGAACGCGGCGACGAAGGTCTTGATCGCAAGCCGGCGCTGCGGCGCGGTGGCGATGACCGAGAAGTCGCGGATGCCCTCGAGCGACATCGCAAGGGTGCGCGGAATGGGCGTTGCCGTCAGCGTCAGCACGTCGACTTCGGCGCGCAGGCGCTTCAGCTGCTCCTTCTGGCGCACCCCGAAGCGGTGCTCCTCGTCGATGATGACGAGCCCCAGGTTCTTGAACTTGACGTCGGGCTGGATCAGCTTGTGGGTACCGATGACGAGGTCGATGCTCCCGGCGGCGAGCCCGTCGAGCGCTGTCCTCACCTCCTTGCCCGAGCGGAAGCGCGAGAGCTCGGCGAGCTTGACGGGCCAGTCGGCGAAGCGGTCAGAGAACACCTGGAAATGCTGCTCGGCCAGCAGCGTCGTCGGCACCAGCACGGCAACCTGCCTGCCGTCGGCCAGCGCGATGAACGCCGCACGCAGTGCGACTTCGGTCTTGCCGAAACCGACGTCGCCGCAGACCAGCCGGTCCATCGGCTGTCCCGACGTGAGGTCGGCGATGACCGCCTCGATTGCCGCTTTCTGGTCGGCGGTCTCCTCGAAGCCGAAACCTTCGGCGAACGCCTCGTAGTCGTGCGGCTTGAACGAGAACACGTGCCCCTCGCGCGCCGCGCGCTGCGCATAGAGGTTCAGCAGCTCCGCCGCGGTGTCGTGCGCCTGCTTGGCGGCCTTGCGCCTGGCTTTCTCCCACTGGCCGCTGCCGAGCTCGTGCAGCGGCGCGGCATCGGGCGATGCCCCGCTGTAGCGGCTGATCACGTGCAGGTTCGAGACCGGGACGTAGAGCTTCGCGTCGTTGGCGTACTTGAGCTCGAGGAACTCGGTCGCGCCGTCGCCGACGTCCAGCGTGACCAGCCCCAGGTAGCGCCCGATGCCGTGCTCCTCGTGGACGACCGGGTCGCCGATGCGCATCTCGGACAGATCGCGCACCATCGCATCGACGTTGCTGCGGCGCGCGGTCTCGCGCTTGCCGTGGCGGACGACGTTCGCGTAGAGCTCGGCTTCGGTGACGAACGCGAGGCCCGCGGCCGGCCATGCGAATCCCGCCTGCAGCGGCGAGGCGGCGAGCGCCAGCCTCGCGTCGGACGCGACGAATTCCGCGAACGATTCGACGATGGCGGGATGCATCCCGTATTCGGCGAAGTACTGCTGCATGGTTTCGCGCCGGCCGGGACTCTCCGCTGCGATCAGCATGCGGCCCTCGAGCATCGCGACCACGCCCCTCAGCGCGGCGAGCGGGTCATCGGCGCGCCGGTCGACCTGCACCGAAGGCAGGCGCCGCGTCGGCGCGTCGGGCGGCAGCGCCGCCTGCGCATCCGCCGGCGCGACGGCGAGCCGCGCGTGGGCCTTGATCGCGCCGTTCCACTCGTCCTGGGGCAGGAACAGCTGCGTAGGCGGCAGCAGGGGCCGTCCCTTGTCGCCGCGGAGCAGGCGGTATCGCGACTCGGTGTCCTGCCAGAAGCGCTCGACCGCGCCCTGCACGTCGGCGTGGGTCGCGATCACCGTGTCGCGCGGCAGGTAGTCGACGAACGTCGCCGTCGCATCGAAGAACAGCGGCAGGTAATACTCGATGCCGCCGGGGACGATTCCGGCCGAAATGTCCTTGTACAGGACCGATCGCGACGGATCGCCTTCGAAGACTTCGCGGAAGCGGCCGCGGAAGCGCGTGCGCCCGGCGTCGTCCAGCGGGAACTCGCGGGCCGGCAGCAGGCGCAGCTCGCGCACCGGGAAGAGGGTGCGCTGCGAATCGACGTCGAAGGTCTTGATGCTCTCGATGTCGTCGCCGAAGAGATCGAGGCGGTACGGCAGCGCCGAGCCCATCGGGAACAGGTCGATCAGGCCGCCGCGGATCGAGAACTCGCCGGGCGAGACGACCTGGGTGACGTGCGAGTAGCCGGCGAGCCCCAGCTGCGCGCGCAGGGCCTCGACGTCGAGCGTTTCCCCCTGCGTCAGGAAGAACGTATGCGCGGCAAGGAACGACGGGGGCGGCAGTCGGTAGAGCGCGGTCTGGGCAGCGACGAGGACGACGTCGCATTCGCCGCGCGTGATGCGGTAGAGCGTCGCGAGTCGCTGCGATACCAGGTCCTGGTGCGGCGAGAAATGATCGTAGGGCAGCGTCTCCCAGTCCGGAAACACGCCGAGCCTGAGCTGAGGTGCGAACCACGCAATCTCGTCGGCGAGCCTCGCCGCGGCATGCGCTTCGGCGCAGACGATCGCGAGGCTGCGGTGCCGGTCGCGGGCCGCGAGCGCGACCTGCGCGAGCGCAATTGCGTCGGCGGAGCCCGCCAGGGCCGGCGGCGCCATGCGCCGACCGGCCTCGGGCAGCGCGGGCACGAGTGCGGGCAGCGCCGCAAACGGATCTGCGGTCGGGGTGGAGGCGGGTGCGGCGACGGGTTCGCGTGCTGCCGGACTCGACGCGGCGGCGGCCGTCGCAGCATCGGTCGGGGCCGTCGGCATGCGAGGGGAAAGCAATGGTCGGTGATCTGCGCGAATTATACGCGGCACCCTTCATGAGATACTTCGACGATGGCCGCCACCACCGAGCGCGCGGGGCGCGGATCCTCGATCGCGCTGCTGACGTTGGCGCCTTTCTTCTGGTCGATCAACTGGATCGTTGGACGCGGGTTGGCCGACGACGTTCCGCCGCTGGCGATGACGTTCTATCGCTGGCTGTTCGCGATCGTCATGCTCGCCCCGTTCGCACTGCCATCGCTCAGGAGGGACCTGCCGACGATCAGGCGCCACTGGAAGTCCCTCGCGGGGCTGGGCGTCGTCGGCGTCGGCATCCACAACTCCCTCGCCTACCTGGGCCTGCACTACACGACGGCGGTGAACGGCGTGATCCTCAATTCGTTCATCCCGGTGATGATCGTCACGCTGTCGTGGCTGGTGCTGCACGAGCGCATGTCGCCGGCGGGACTTGCGGGCGTGGCGATCTCGCTGTGTGGCGTGTTGACGATCCTGTCGCGCGGATCGCTGTCTGCGTTGCTCGCGTTCCGCCTGAATGCCGGCGATCTGCTGATCGTGCTGTCGATGGCGATGTGGTCGCTGTACACGATCGGCCTGCGCTGGCGGCCGCCCGGCATGCGGATGCTGTCGTTCCTGTTCGTCATCGCCTGCGTCGGCGATGCGGCGGTGTTCCCGCTCTACCTGGTCGAATCGGCGTACGGCCATCCGATGGTATGGACGTGGGCGACGCTGTTCGCGATCGCGGGCATCGCGCTGTTCTCGTCGGTGCTGGCCTATGTCTTCTGGAGTCGCGGCGTCGAGCGCCTTGGGGCGAGCGTCGCCGGCCTGTTCGTGCATCTGATGCCCGTGTTCGGCGTCGTGCTCGCCTGGGCCGTGCTGGGCGAGCGGGTCGCGCCGTACCACGTCGCGGGCATCGCCCTCATCCTCTGCGGGATCTATGCGACCAGCCGGATGGGCAGGGTGGTCGCGGTGGGAACCGCGAAAATGGGGTCAGAGCTGTAATAATTGATAGATCCGCACACAGTGAGCTCACGAGTGCGGATCCAATTATTACAGCTCTGACCCCATTTTCGCGGCCGGCGTGCGGCCGTAGCGGTCGTCGAAGCGGACGATGTCGTCCTCACCCAGGTAGTCGCCGCATTGCACCTCGATGATCGCCAGCGGCTCGCTGCCGCGGTTCTCGAGGCGGTGGCGCGTCTCGACCGGGATGTAGGTCGACTCGTTCGGATGGACGTCGAACTCGCGCTCGCCGTTGGTCACGCGGGCGACGCCGCGCACCACGACCCAGTGCTCGCTGCGGCGGTGATGCAGTTGCAGCGACAGCGCGGCGCCGGGTCGCACCTCGATGCGCTTGATCTTGAAGCCCGGCGCCTCCTCGAGGGTCGTGTACGTGCCCCAGGGTCGGCTGACGGTCCGATGCAGCTTGTAGGTTTCGTGGCCGCGCGCCTTCAACTCGCGGACGACGTCCTTCACCTTCTGCAGGTGGTCGCGATGCGCGACCAGCACCGCGTCGGGCGTATCGACGATCACGAGGTTCTCGACGCCGACAGTGGCGACGACGCGATCGGGCGCGTGCACGTAGGTGCCGCGGGTGGCGATCGCGACGCGCTCTCCCTGGCCGCGATTGCCGTCCGCGTCGGCCACGGTCAGCGCCGCCACCGCCTGCCATGACCCGACGTCGCTCCAGTCGAATGCACCGCGCACGACGATGACTTCGCCCGCCTCCGCGGCGCGTTCCATCACCGCGTAATCGATCGAGATGTCGGGCACGGCGGCGAACAGCGCCGCGTCGATCTCGAGCATGGATCCATCGGCGAGCCTGGGCAGTGCCTGTGCGACCGGCCGCGCCGCGGCGAGGACGCCCGGCGCATGGCGCGACAGGGCATCGAGGATCGCATCCGCGGTGAACGCGAACATGCCCGAGTTCCAGACGTAGTGGCCGGCCGCGAGGTATTCGAGGGCAAGCTCGAGCGGTGGCTTCTCGACGAAGCGCCTGGCGCGGAACGCGGCGGGCAGCGCAGCGTCCGCGGCTGCCATCGGCTCGCCGCACTCGATGTAGCCGAAGCCGGTCTCGGGGTGGGTCGGCGTGATGCCGAACGTGACCAGCGATCCGCCCGCCGCCAGGGTCTTCGCCCGTTCGACCGCAGCGGCGAATGCCTTCTGGTCCCGGATCAGGTGGTCCGAGGGCATCACCAGCAGCACGCCCTCGCCGAGTCCGCGCGCCTTGGCGCACAGGGCCGCCAACGCGATTGCCGGCGCCGTGTTGCGGCCGAACGGTTCGAGCAGGTAGGTCGCCTGTGGGTCCGGCGACGCCTGCACGCCGGCGTAGGTGTCCTTGGTGTGGAAGTAGTAGTCGCGATTGGTCACCGTCAGCAGCGCGGCGACGCCCGGCAGAGCCAGGGCACGAATCGCCGTCTTGGCGAGCAGCGTCTCGCCGTCGGGAAGCTGCATGAACGGCTTGGGCGCGGCCTCGCGCGACAGCGGCCACAGCCGGGTTCCGGCGCCGCCGGAAAGGATCAGGGGAATCAGGGGGGAGGGGGTCATTGCGCCAGCCGGCCGTCGATTTCGAAGGTACTGCATTCGAAGCTACTGTAGCCCAGATCGTCGTGTGTAGGACAAACCTCGACACGAGCATCGGCCGCACGCCGATACGGGGCAGTCGGGCTTTTCCCTAGCATCGAGAAACCCCCAAACACCCGCCACGAGGCTCCGCATGCCCGACGACGCAATCCCGATCCACGCAGCGAATTCCGAGACGGTCGTCGCGCTGCCTTTCACGGTCGCGCCGCGCTCCGCGTCGGTGACGCCGCTCGGGCGCTTCGGGCGGCTCTATGGCAGCTCCACACCCATGCAAGATGTGTACCGGATGATCGAGCGGGTCGCCCCGACCGAGGCCACCGTCTTCATCACCGGCGAGTCGGGATGCGGCAAGGAGCTGGTCGCGCGCACGATCCACGAGCGCGGCCTGCGTGCGCAGCGTCCGTTCGTCGCGATCAACTGCGGTGCGATTCCGGCGAACCTGATCGAGGCGGAGCTCTTCGGTCACGAGCGCGGTGCGTTCACCGGCGCCGACCGTCAGCACCATGGCTGCTTCGAGCAGGCCGAAGGCGGGACGCTGTTCCTCGACGAGATCACCGAAATGCCCGTCGAGATGCAGGCGCGCCTGCTGCGGGTGCTAGAGAGCGGGCGCTACACGCGGGTCGGTGGCGACGGCGAGCTCGACGCCGATGTACGCGTGCTGGCGGCGTCGAATCGCGATGCGCGCGATGCAGTGCGCGACGGATGCCTGCGCGAGGACCTGATGTACCGCCTCGCGGTGTTCCCGATCGCGTTGCCGCCGTTGCGCGCGCGCGGCGACGACGCCGAGGTGCTTGCCGGACATTTCCTGCACGAGCTCAACGTCGAGGCCGGGGCCGCCAAGCGGCTGTCGCGCGCCGCGCTGGCGACGATCCGCAGCTACCATTGGCCCGGCAATGTCCGCGAGCTGAAGAACGCCGTGCATCGCGGATTCATCCTCGCCGACGAGACGGTCGAGCTCGATGTCGGCAGGCTCGCGCCGCCGCCTGTAGACGGCCGGTGCTTGCGCATTCCCGTGGGCACGTCGCTCGCCGACATGGAGCGCCAGGCAATCTTCGCGACCCTCGATCACTGTCGCGGCAACAAGCGACGCGCTGCCGAGATGCTGGGTGTCAGCCTGAAGACCCTCTACAACCGCCTCACCGCATACCAGGCAGAACCCGATGCTGGACTCGCGACCCTCTAGGCTAGAATCGGGGGATTCTCGCGTCAGCGGAGCCCCGATGATCCGGATACTGATCGCGGACGATCACGCCATCGTCCGGGCTGGACTGCGCCAGTTCATCGCCGACCAGCCCGACATGGAGATCGCGGGAGAAGCCGCGAGCGGGTCGGAAACGGTGGCGGCAGTTCGCGAAGGCGAATTCGACGTCGTCCTGCTCGACATCTCGATGCCCGACAAGAACGGCATCGACACGCTGCGCCTGCTGCGCCACGTGAAACCCGACCTCCCCGTGCTGATGCTCTCCGCGTACGGCGAGGACCAGTATGCCGTCAATCTGCTGCGCGCCGGGGCCTCGGGCTATGTGAGCAAGGAAGCCGCTTCGACGCAGCTCGTCGGCGCGATCCGCACCGTCGTGCAGGGCCGCAAGTACGTGAGCCCGTCGCTCGCCCAGATTCTCGCCGACGGCGTCTCGGGTGACGCCGACCGGCCGCTGCACGCCGAGCTGTCGCAGCGCGAGTTCCAGATCTTCTGCAAGCTCGCTTCCGGAGCCGCCGTCTCGAAGATCGCCGACGAGCTGCACCTGTCGGTGAAGACCGTCAGCACCTACCGCACGCGCATCCTCGAGAAGATGGCAATGAAGTCGAACGCCGATCTCACGTACTACGCGATCAAGAATGGACTGATCGAGTGATGGATCGCAGGCACGCGAGCTCACGTTCCGGGCCGGCGCAGCCAGGGGATGCGAAACACACGGTGCGGACGACGGGGATCGATCCGGCCGACGGCAGTGCGCCAGCTCCAGGCGGCGCGCGCGCGCAGGGACCCGCGACCGAAGATTCGCCGCTGCGCGTGCTGCTGGTCGAGGATTCGCCACTGATCCGCGAACGCCTCGCCGAGTCGATCGCCGAGCCCGGCCGCATCGAGGTTGTCGGCCAGGCCGACAGCGAACAGGCGGCGATCGGGATGCTCGCCGCGGCGCCCTGGGACGCAATGGTGCTGGACCTGCAGCTGCGCCATGGCACCGGCCTGGGCGTGCTGCGCGCCCTGATATCGAGGCGCCCGCCCGACGTCAAGGTGATCGTGCTCACCAACTATGCGTTTCCCCAGTACCGCGCGAAAAGCCTCGCGCTGGGCGCCGATTATTTCTTCGACAAGGCCCGCGAATACCATCGCGTGCGCGAAGTGCTCGATCATCTCGTGGCCGAGCGAGGATCCGGCGTGCACTGACGCCCGGGTCGTCGTCCGAATCGCACTGCTCATCGAGGGCGCCGGCGGCGAACCGCCGTGGCGTGGACACGCATGGACATCGAACTGCTGACGCCGCGCCGTTTTCGTTCCGCCGAATGCGCATTGATCGCCGTCGCCGTCGTGGTGGTGGTCACCGCGGCGAAGCTCGCCGATGCATTCCTGGTGCCGGTCGTGGTCGGGATGCTGGCGAGCTATGCGCTGAAGCCCATGGTCGCATGGCTCGAGCGCATCGGTGTGCATCGCGCCCTCGGCGGGGCGATCGTGCTCGCGATCCTGACCGGCCTGGTGATCGGCGGCATCTTCCTGCTGCGCGACGATGCCAGGGCGGCGATCGCCGAGCTCCCGCACGCGGCGCGCAAGCTGCGCATCGCCGCCCACGAGACTGCGCGCAGGCCCGAAGGGCCGGTGGCGCACGTGCGTGCGGCTGCCGCCGAGCTGAATCGAGCTGCAGCCGAGGCTGCCGGCAGCGGCGTGTCGCCGCCTGCGCCGCAGCCGCCCGCGCTGAACGGCCTGCAGAAGTGGCTCGCCGAGCAATCGTCGAGGGTCCTCGCGGTCGTCGCCGACCTGGGCATCGCTGCAATGCTCGCCTATTTCCTGCTGGCGTCGGGCGACACCTTCCGTCGCAAGCTCGCGCAGCTCGCCGGCCCGACGCTTGCGCGGCGCAGGATAACGATCGAGATTCTCGACGAGATCGACGCGCAGGTGCAGCGCTATCTGCTGACGATGCTGGTGATCAATGTCGTCGTCGCACTCACGACCTGGGCGATCCTTGCGGCTTTCGGCGTCGATCACGCGGCGCTGTGGGGCGTGATTGCCGGCGTGCTGCACGTGGTGCCGTATGCCGGGTCGGCGCTGACCATCGTCGCGACCGGGTTTGCCGCATTCCTGCAGTTCGAGGCCGCCGGGCGCGCGCTGTTCGTTGCCCTCGCCATCGGGACCGCGGCAACGCTGATCGGCACCGGCCTTTCGTCCTGGATGCTCGGGCGCGCGTTCCGGATGAACGCGGTCGCCGTCTTCGTCGCGCTGCTGTTCTTCGGCTGGCTGTGGGGAGGCTGGGGTTTGCTGGTCGGCGTGCCGCTGCTCGCGACCGTCAAGACGGCGGCGGACCGGATCGTCCCGCTCCGCGCGCTCGGCGCCCTGATCAGCTGTTAGCCTAGTCGGCGGCCGACGCGGTCGCCGCGCGCCCGCGCGCGTCGGGCTCGTCCTGCGGGGTCGCGCTGTCGGCGGCAAGCGGAATGAAGACCTCGATCGTCGTTCCGGCGCCGGGCTTGCCGCTGATCCTGAAGTCCCCGTTGAATGCGCGCACGCGCTGGCGCATGCCGATGATGCCGTGCGACAGCCGGTCCGTCGCCGCCCCGGCGGGCAATCCGCGACCGTCGTCCTGGACGACCAGCGAGATTCCGTCGTCGCCGCGCACCAGGTCGATGTCGACGTGCCGCGCGTTGGCGTACTTGACGACGTTCGTCAGCGCTTCCTGCACGATCCGGTAGAGCGCGATCGAGACATCGGGCGGCAGGCTGGGCTCGCCGAGGTTGAGGTCGCAGTCGAGACCCGCGCGCTCACACGTCTGCCTGATCTGCCACTCGAGCGCGGGCGCGAGGCCGAGGTTGTCCAGCAGCGTCGGCCGCAGTTCCTCGATGATGCGCCGCTTCATCTCGACCCCCTCGTCGAGGATCGTCAGCGCGCGCTCCAGCTTGTTGGCAGCCTCCGGCAACGCCGCCTTGCAGCGCTGCGAAGCCCAGGCGACGTCCATCTTCGCGCCGACCAGGATGCCGCCGAGCTCGTCGTGGATGTCGCGCGCGAGTCTCGACTTCTCCTCCTCGCGCACGGTCTGCAGGTAGGTCGAAAGCTCGGACAGCTCCTCGGTGCGGGCCGCGACCTCGCGCTCGAGCCGGTGCTGTTCCTCGACGAGCATGCGACGTTTCGCTTCCCGGGCGGCGATTTCGCGTCGCGAAAGCGCCATCACGACGAACAGCAGCGCGATCGTGAACGCAGTCATCGTCAGCATGCCGACGCGGCCGAACTCGATGTCGCGCGTCCAGCGCAATCCCCCGCGCCGCGCCGACAGGCGCAACTCGTCGAGGATGCTCTGGGCCTCGCCGTGGATCTGCTCCATCAGCTTCTGCCCCACCCCGGTGTCGATCAGCTGAAGCGCCGCCTCGCGGCCGTTGCGATCGTTCAGCGTCAGCGTGGATTCGAGGTCGTTGAGCTTCTCGCCGATCAGCGTGGCGAGGTGACTCGCGTGCTCGATCATCGACGTCGTGCCGTTCTGGCTGACCAGGTCGCGCAGGCGGGCCGAAGCCTTGTCGATCTTCGGCAGAGCTGCCTGGTAGGGCTTCAGGTAGGACGGGTCGCCGGTCAGCAGGTATCCGCGCTGGCTGGACTCGGCATCGACGATCAGCGCCAGCGTCTCGTTGACGACGGTCTCCATTTCCAGCGCAGTCGACATCGCCCGGTTGGCGAATTCGAGCCGCTGGTAGCCGATCTCGGCGAACCCCAGGATGGCCAGGGACACGACCATGCCGAGCGCGAGCGGAAGCAGGACGCGAAGGGGGAGCAGGCGCTTCATCGCGGAAGGAAGACGAAGCCCCGATGTGCGGGGGCTGCGGATCGTGGAGCACCACTATACCCCCTTGCCGGCGTGTCCCCGGAGGCCGGCCGCGGGTCGATGTCGGTGTTTGTCCGACAGCAGGATAGGCGATGCGCTGATAGGCTCCCGTACGAGGCTCAACTACATTCGAGCCGTTGTCCGTCGTCCAGATTCGTGACCAGTTCGCCCGGGCCTACGCAATGCTGAAGTGGGGTTTCGTCTTTCTGCTGCTCGCCGTCGCAAGCGGCCTGTTCGGCGTGGCGGTGTCCGATGCGGCGTCGTTCGCGTTGGCGCAGGTGCTGTTCTTCGGAAACGTCGTGCTGTTCGTCGTGTTCACGCTGCTGGGCGCGATGGTGCCGAGGTCGCTGGACGTGCCGCGCCGGGACCCGACCCGACAGCGTGATCGCTGAGGCGCCGGTCCGGCCGACGCCCTTACCGTCTCCCTCCCCCTCGTGCCCAAGCGAGGGGACCTCGACGCCGCCCCCAAAGCGGCGTCTTTTTTTTGCGGACGAGGTCGCCGGCTATGCGGCAGGGTGACCGGCCGCGGCCGCCGTCCGTGCGGCCGCCCCGGCATCGGCCGCCAGCGCCAGCGCCGCATCGGTGCCCGGCGCCGGGTGGTTGCGCCAGGACGGAATCGGCCCGTAGTCGTGAGGCGCCGCAGGCGCCGACAGCGAGGTGGGCGGCTCGGACAGCGGGGTCGGATGGCCGGGCGTCAACGCTGCGGAACCCGGAGGGCCGCTGTCGATCTGGCCACAGGCGCCGAGCGCGAGCGCCACGCTCATCAGTGCGATTGCTGCCGGGATGTGGGTATTCATCGGGTCCTCCGGAGTGCCTCGGGATCCTGTCAGGCTAGGCCGCTGCGGGTCTTGCGCGTAGCCGTGAGGGACTGATTCGGCTGTAGGAGATCGGGCAGGCAGGCACGGGGGCGCTGCGGTCCGCTGCGGGCGGCGGTCCGTGACCCGGCTCCGCTCCCCGAGGGCTGCAGCCGGTGACCGCTTGATCGTCCCCCGATACCCCCCATGTTGGAAATTGGTACCGAAACGCTCGCCTGCCGAATTCGAGGAAGGGGGGCAGGACTGGTATCATCTGGATTCTTGCGCTGACCGGTGTCGAACCGGCGGCCCGCATCGTCACCGGGGGTGTACTGGTTTCGACGGGGGTATCGAAGCAGCGCGGGGCATGCCGAGGCGCTTGTCCTCGTTAAACCTGAGCAATCGCAAACTTAACTGCGAACGACGAAACGTACGCTCTGGCGGCTTAATCCCGCCGGACCTCGCACCGGGCGGCGCTCAGCCCGGGCGGCAGCCGGGTAACACCGGAAGTCGCAGCGGGGACATTTAGAGCGATCGCGCCCATCCGGGTCACTTGGGTGAAGCGCTAAAGCAAGGTGACTGGTTCGACCGCAGCCTGTCCGCCGGCGTCGGGAGAACGAGAGCCAAACGACGAGACTAAGCATGTAGTCCCGACTGTAGAGGTCTTCCGGACGCGAGTTCGATTCTCGCCACCTCCACCATCAAGCACTATGACGGCCCCCGCGCGGGGCCGTTTTTCTTTCCATTCCCCCTATGAAACAGCATCCAAGGGCGTCCCGGGGCGTTCGGTGGAAGGCACCCTCAGTATTTTCCAATCCTAAGATGAGGCTGAAGCTGTCTTGATCATGCGGCGCGTTTGGACCGACGGTTAATGGATTGAAATAGGCGCTTTCGAGCCTTCTGAACCTGCAGCGCGGCCGCATTGTCGCTCATGGCCCCGGGTGAGGCGCCTTCGGACCGTTGAGTGTCGAGGATTGCTGGAACGGGGACTTGCTCATTCATCGTCGACTCCATGGTCGGCGCCCCGTTTAGCTGCCTTGTTTTCCGTCGCGGCAAGTGGGGCTAAATTACGACGTGGTACGAGCAGTATCTTGCGGGACGAGTCCAGTAGTCGTCAACGCCATGCCGTGGCAAATCGATTGGCTCGGTCCGCCCGACAGGGGGCTTGCCGCAGGGTCGACATTGCTAATCCATTGGATTACAATCTGCCCATGCTGACCGTCGCCGAGGTCCCTGAGTATCTGCGGCGGTCGAAGGGGCTGCTCTCAGCCGCTGAACGAGAGGCGGTCGTGGCCTATCTGGCTGCGAATCCAACCGCGGGCGATCTCATCCGTGAGACTGGCGGCGTCCGCAAGTTGCGCTGGGCGCGGGGCGGCCGAGGCAAGAGCGGCGGCGTGCGGGTCATCTACTACTACCATAGCGACCGCATTCCACTCTACCTGCTGACAATCTTCGCGAAGGGCGAGCGAACCAATCTCTCGGCGGAAGAGCGGCGTGAGTTGGCCCAACTGACGACGACACTGAAACAACTGGCAAGGTGAAGGCATGAGCGGAGCATTCGACAGTATCAGGCGCGGGTTGCGGCAGGCCGTTGCGCATCAGGGCGGGAGGGGACGCGGCGTGAAGGTGTACCAGCCGCAGTCCGTGGACGTTAAACGGGTCCGCGGCCGCACTGGGCTGACGCAGAGCGACTTCGCGGCGACGTTCGGTATCGGCCTCGGGACACTGCGGCACTGGGAGCAGGGAGACCGGACGCCCCGTGGCGCGACGCTCGTTCTGCTCAACATCATCGAGCGCGACCCGACCGCCGTGCTCAAGGCGCTACAAGTCAAGCGCAAGACACCCGCGAAGACGGCCCGTAAGGGGGGCCGGCGCCCAGCGCAGAGTCGTGGTCGTAAAGGCGGTGGTAAAGGTAAAGATGTCGTGAAAATTGCCGACATTTCCCCTATGTAAATCACCGTGAAGATCCTGTACTGCACCAATGCAGACATCGAAAGCAGCGTTGCACTCAATCTCCTGCTGCCGACCCTCGCCCGTCACGACGTATGCGTGGCGATCAGTCCGCGCATCGGCTCGGCCTCGGGATCGGGCGACGAGCCGGCGCCCCGTCGGGAACTTCGGACCGCCGAGCAGACGCTAGCGATCGAGCTGCTGTTTCCGTTGATCGAGAAGGCGGGCTTGCCCGATGACGGCAAGCGCTTCCTCACCTTCGGCGAGCTCGAGCGCCATCGCGGCATCCGCGTCGCCTCGCTCCCGAATGCCAACAGCGAGGAGGGTCTTGGCTTCGTTCGCGACGTGGCGCCGGACCTCATCCTCTCGGTCCGCTACGGATCGATCTTTCGCGCCGAATGCATCGCCATCCCGGCACTCGGTGTGCTCAATCTCCATGCGGGGCTCCTTCCGACGTACCGCGGGGTCATCGCCGCTTTCCGCGCGCTGATGAACGGCGATGACGAGATCGGCTGCACGCTGCACTACATCACCGACGGGTCGATCGACACCGGTCCGATTCTCGGCACCTCCCGGATACCGGTCGACCCCGCCCGCTCGCTGCTGTGGCACCTGCTGCAGCTCTACCCGGGTGCCGCTTCCATGATCGCCGATGCGCTGGACCGGCTCGGCCACGGCGAAGTGCGCACCGGGACGCTGCAGCTCGGCGGGACATACTATTCGTATCCCACCGAGTCGGAGTGGCAGGATTTCGGCAGGCGCGGATGGCGCATCGCCGATGCATCCGATCTCGCCGCCACATGGCGCCGATACATCCCCGCCTGATGCCCGCGGCCGTCGTGCGGCGGGTCGTTCCCCAGGACTTCTTGATGGTTATCAAGGTGCGAGCACGCCGAAACCGGTAGCGTAGGTCATCGAGACACGGAGTTCGGAGACGCGACCATGACGAACGTTCTGGGACGTTGGGTGGACTGGGCGACACCATTGGTGCCCGCTTTCGATCTTGCCGCGCTGGCGCGGCAGCTCGGGCATGTCGAGCACGACTGCCTCGCGCGCAGGCAAGGCCGGTGCCCCGGCAAATACCACTGCGCCGACTGCCCCTGGTCCGAAGGGCCGTCAAGCAGTTCCCGCTAGATCGGCGGCGGCCGATGGCGCCGGACCCTTGCGGATCCGGCTCCACAGGTCCGGGAATTTCGCGTATGTTCTGTGCGCGCGGAAATTCCCTGCAAACCTGCGTACCCCGGTCGAGCGGCTTCCGCTGCGCCGGCTCGCGATTCCGCGCGACCCACGAGCCGTTATCGGGCCGTTGCGATGACCATTTCGGAAGATCCGCAGTCCTGGAAGGGCGACCTGCGCAAGCGCTTGCACGCGCAGCGCAACGCGCTTGCACTGGAAGATCGCGAGCGCTACAGCGAAGCGATCATCGGTTCCATCCTGGCACTGGAAGCCTACCGACGGGCGCGGACCGTCATGGGGTACATGACCTTCGGCAGCGAGCTCATGACTGGAGCCTTTGCGGACGACGCGTTGAGGGCGGGCAAGATCCTCGTGCTGCCGTTGATGCGGCGCGCGGAGAACCGACTCGGTCTCTACCGAGCCCGCGACCTGAGCGCGGACCTCGCGCCGGGGCCCTGGGGCATCCGGCAACCCCGGCCCGACACCTGCGAACCGGCGAACCTGTCGGACGTGGACTTCGTTCTGGTTCCGGGGTTGGGGTTCAACGCCCGGGGTGATCGGCTCGGCTACGGGCGCGGCTACTACGATCGATTGCTCGCAGGCCGCCGTCCCGATACTGCGCTGGTCGCCGGCGCATTCCATCTGCAGATGGTTGATCGGATTCCCGTCGAGGAGCACGATGTGCGCCTCGACCGGGTGGTGACCGAGCGAACGATGTTCGTGCGTGACGGGCGTTGACGCCGGCGCGGCCATCGCGGCATGTGCGACCGCCGTTGCGCGCAGGGCAGGCCCCGGCGCGCATCCAACCGAGAAGGCCATCGACGTGAATACGATCCCATCCGTCACCGAAATGCTGCGGCTCTCGGTCCCGTTTGCCGCGTTGCCCGATGCGCTCCTGGAAAGGATCTCGACGCTCGGCAGGCGCGCCCACTACCGCGACCGGGAGGCCATCTACGACGCAGGTTCGGCCGCCGAGCACATCTATGTCGTGCTGGCGGGAAATGTCGAGCATTCATTCGATCCCGGGCGTGCCGTGGCGAAGGAGCTCGTGAAGATCGTCGGGCCCGCCGCGGTTTTCGGCTGGGGCGCGCTCCTGAAGGCGCCTTCCGGCAACGAGCCGCCGATCCGGCTCGCGAAAACGACCAGTCTCGGCGAGTCCGAGGTCCTGATCATCGACGCCGGACAACTGATGGAGGCGCTCGACAAGGAGCCGGGCGCGAAGGAGGCCGTTCTGAGGCGCTTCGCGAGCATGGTGCGGCATCTATATGGTTTCGCCGGGTTCGTGAAGGTTCGTGACCAGTTCGTTCCCGCGCACATTCCCGCCACCGACCCCGGGACTTCGCACGATTACGACACGTTCGCCTTCTAGGGCGCGAACCACGCCGATCAGTCCCCCCTTGCGAAATATCGTACGCGCAGCTGCCCGCCGCCGCTTGGCATGCATGTTGCGTTTTCCGTCGCCATGCCGATGAAGCGTCCGCAAGATATGTCGTACGGACACAATGCGCAGCCTGGCGGCACCGCGGATGTTTCGTTTCGAAAGCATTGGCCGCGAGGCGCTGCACGGGCGGGCGGACGAACGCGTCCCGCATCCGACGCGACCATCGTCGATCCGTCCCGCGCGGTCGCCCCCTCTTGCCGCCTGCGCACCGCGCCGGCGCCGAGGCTGTCCGGCGCCACCGCCGACCGAATTCGCGCCTGACCGAGCGCGCACGAAACCCGGAGCCTTGTACAAGATGTCCACCGATATCGAAATTGCGCAGAAGGCCAAGCTGGTACGGATTTCCAAGATCGCGAAGGAGCGGCTTGGAATCGACGATCACCATCTCGAGCCCTACGGGCATTACAAGGCGAAGGTCTCGCTCGGCTACCTCGAGTCGATCAAGGACCGCCCGCAGGGCAAGCTCATCCTGGTGACCGCGATCAGCCCGACGCCGGCGGGCGAGGGCAAGACGACGACGACCGTGGGCCTCGGCGATGCGCTGAACCGGATCGGCAAGAAGTCGATCATCTGCCTGCGCGAGCCGTCGCTCGGCCCGGTGTTCGGCATGAAAGGCGGTGCCGCGGGCGGGGGTTACGCCCAGGTCGTCCCGATGGAGGACATCAACCTGCATTTCACGGGCGACTTCAACGCGATCCAGCTCGCCAACAACCTGCTGGCGGCGCTGATCGACAACCACATCCATCACGGTAACGAGCTCAATTTCGACGCGCGCCGCATCACCTGGAAACGCGTGCTCGACATGAACGACCGAGCGCTGCGCGACATCACCGTCGCACTCGGCGGACCAGGGAACGGGTTTCCGCGGCAGGACGGCTTCGACATCGTCGTGGCGTCGGAGGTGATGGCGATCTTCTGCCTCGCGACCTCCCTCGCCGATCTCAAGGAGCGTCTCGGGAACATCGTCGTCGGGTACACGCGGGAACAGAAGCCGATCACCGCGCGCGAGCTCAATGCCCATGGCGCGATGACGGTGCTGCTGCGCGATGCCCTCAAGCCGAACCTCGTGCAGACGCTCGAGAACAACCCCGCGATCATCCACGGCGGTCCGTTCGCGAACATCGCCCATGGCTGCAACTCAGTCATCGCGACCCGCGCGGCGTCGCACCTCGCCGACTACGTCGTGACGGAGGCGGGCTTCGGGGCCGATCTGGGCGCCGAGAAGTTCATCGACATCAAGTGCCGCAAGTCGGGCCTGCGGCCGGATGCCGTCGTGATCGTCGCGACGATCCGCGCCCTCAAATACCACGGCGGCGTCGACGTCAAGAACCTGAACGTCGAGAACCTCGAGGCGCTCGAGAAAGGCATCGCCAACCTCGAGCGGCACGTCAACAACGTGCGCAACCACTACGGCCTGCCCTGCATCGTCTCGGTGAACCATTTCACCCACGACACGGATGCCGAGATCAAGCTGCTGGCGAAGAAGATGGCGCACCACGAGGCGCCGATCGTGGTCGCCAGGCACTGGGCTGAAGGTGGCAAGGGCGCCGAGGAACTGGCGCGGGCCGTCGTGTCGATGATCGACACCACGCCGTCCGACTTCAAGTTCGTGTACGAGGAAGGGCTGAGCATCTGGGACAAGATCAAGGCCGTCGCGACCAAGATCTACGGCGCTGCCGACGTCACCGCCGACACCAAGGTGCGGGCGCAGATCAAGAAGCTCCAGGACGATGGCTACGGGCACTACCCGATATGCGTCGCCAAGACCCAGTATTCGTTCTCGACCGACCCCGCGCTTCGGGGCGCGCCCAGCGGCCACGTGATCAACGTGCGCGAAGTCAGGTTGGCCGCCGGGGCGGAGTTCATCGTGCTGGTCTGCGGCGACATCATGACCATGCCCGGCCTGCCCAAGCGGCCGTCCTCGGAGCGCATCGACATCGATGCCGAGGGCAACGTGGTGGGCCTGTTCTGATCGCCCGGCGCGGGCTCGTGGAATCACTTGCGTCCCGCGCGTGCCCAGGCATCCGGGAGGGCCGAAGTTTCCGGAGGAAACACCGGGCTTGAGGCCTGCCGGAGGCGCAGGAAAACGCAATGAAAATCATGGCATTGCAATTGCAGTCTGGATGGTACGCAACCTGCTTCGGTCCACCGGACCGCCTGCGAGTGGGCGCGTGCAACCTTCATCGCGATTGCCATCGGCCCTCGTGCGCATGCACGGGGCAGCTCGTCCATAGGAGATAGCTGACATGTCCCGCAACGCCATCCAGTGGCACCAGAAGCCCGGGTTCCCGGACACGCATTACGTCGATACCGCGATCTATACCAGCGACGAACTGTTCCGCGAAGAGCAGGCGAAGATCTTCGGCAAGTGCTGGATCATCGCCTGCCACGAGTCGGAGCTGCCCGAACGCGTTCGACTACCGCACGTTCCAGCATCCCGGCCGGCGTGCCCGCTGATCGTCGTGCGCGGCGAGGACATGAAGGTGCGCGCGTTCTACAACATCTGCCCGCACCGCGGAAACACGCTTCTCTACGATCCGGTCGGCAACGCCAAGCGCATCACGTGCATCTTCCACGCGTGGTCGTTCGACACCAAGGGAAGCTGCATCGACATCTCGCGCGGCAAGGACAGGGCTACCAGGAGCGGTTCTGCAAGGCGAGGACGCCGGGCTGCGCGAGGTGCAAGGCGTCGAGTCGGCTACGGCGGATTCGTCTGGGTCAACATCGACGACGAATCGGGCTCGCTGCAGGAATACATCGGCGACGCGCTGGGCATGCTCGAAGAACACATGAACATGCCGCTCGAGGTGTTCCACTATCCACAAGGCGGTCGTCGACACGAACTACAAGCTGTGGCACGACACGAACAGCGAGTTCTACCACGACTACCTGCACTACTTCAATCGCATCACCGGGATGCTGCAGCCCGGGTACTTCGACCGCAAGTACACCGGCTATCCGAACGGGCACGCGTCGGTGGGCTCGATGCCGATCAAGTACGACAAGTACGAAGGCAGCAAGAAGCGCAGCGTCGGCTGGCCGGGCCTCGCGCCCGGCGGGTGGATCCTGATCGACATCTTCCCGGGCATGACCTACAACCTGCGCACTTCGGTGCTGCGCATGGACACCGTCGATCCCGCTCGGGCCCGAACAAGGTCGCTCATCGAGTTTCGCGGACTCGGCCTCAAGAGCGACACGCCGGAGCGAGCGTGCAGAGCGCATCCGCGACCACAACACGATCTGGGGACCGTTCGGCCGCAACCTGCACGAGGACCTGCTCGGCGTCCACGGCCAGGGCCTCGCGATGCGCGAAGGCACCGACAGCAAGCTGGGTGATCCATGGTCGCGAGGAGAACATGACGATCCACGACGAGGGCGGAATGCGCCACTTCTACGCCGAATGGAGCCGGCGCATGGGCCGGCCGGCGTACGACCCGTTCGGCACCAATCCCGGGGCCAATCCCGGCGCCAGCCCGGCGCCTGCGAAGAAGCTGGCGACGGCCTGACCGGCCACGTACGACGAGACCCGAGAGGATCAGCGTGATCCCAAAGCAATCGATCGAGGAGCTCATCTACCGCTCCTGCCTCGCGCTCGACGCGAAGGACTTTACCGGCTTTCTCGAGTTGTGCGATCCTGCGTTCCGCTACAGCGTCACGGCGTTCAGCCCGGAGATCCGCAAGGACATGATCTGGCTCGACCACGACAAGGCCGGCCTGCAAGCTGCTGTTCGACAATCTGCCGAGGCACAACAGCGACCATTCGCCGATCACGCGGCACGTGACGGTCTACACGGTCGAACGCGAGGGCGAGCGGGCAACGCGCGCGGTCGTTAGCGGCGCTGCAGGTGTTCAGGACAGCGCTCGACGGCGGCGCGACCGCGCTCTTCGCGGTCGGGCAGCTCTACGACACCGTGAAGCTCGACGGCGGCGCGCCGATGCTCGTCGACGCGCATCGTCCGGCTCGATACGCGGCATGCTCGGTTTCGGCTACCACATCCCCTTCTAGGGCCGGCGCCGCGAAGCGATTCCGATGAAGATCCAGCTCAACGCCCGCAATCGCGCCCATCGCTTCGAGGCCGAGCCGGACGAGAAGCTGCTCTACGCCGGCGCTGCGCGACGCGGTCGATCTGCCCTACGAGTGCGGCAGCGGCACCTGCGGCACCTGCAAGGCGCGGCTCGTCGAGGGCGAGATCGACGACGGCTGGCCGGAGGCGCCCGGGCGCAAGTACCTCAAGGGACCCGGCGAGATTCCTCCTGTGCCAGTGCGCCGCGAAGAGCGATCTCGTCGTCGAGGTCGCGAGCTTCGTGCTACACGATGGAGCCGGGCGCGTGCGACGCCGCAGCACTTCACAGGGCCGGGTCAGCTCGATGCGCAAGCTGACCGCACGACGTGGTCTCGCTCGACGTGGAGCTCGACCGGCCGATGCGACTTCGACGCCGGCCAGTTCGTCACGGTGCGGGCCGCGGCGTCCCCGGGTTCCGCGGCTATTCGATGGTCAACTTCGAGCGCAGCACGCGGAAGCTCCGATTTCGTCGTCAAGAAGAAGCCCGGCGGCGGCCTCTCGGAGTGGCTGTTCGAGCGGCGCCGCGCGAAGGCGCCGAGCTCGAGCTCTTCGGCCCGCTCGGCACGCGCGACGTTCTACCCCAGCTCTCGCGAAGAACATCCTGTGCATCGCCGGCGGCAGCGGCATCGCCGGCATGATGTCGATGCTCGCCGCGCGCGGCCCAGGAGCGCTACTTCGACGCAGTACCGCGGGGACGTGTTCTTCGGGGTGCGCACGATGAAGGATGCGTTCTTCCTCGGCGAGCTCGCCGACTTCGTCGAGCGCTGCGGCGAAAAGTCTCTCAGTGACGATTGCGCTGTCCGACGAAGCCGGTTCCCGAGGCGGCAGCGCGTGATCATCCGCGACTCCATTTCGCGCACGGCCTGGTGCACGAGGTCGCAGGAGCGCGCATGCAGCGGGCAGTTACCAGAACGTGCGCGCCTACCTGGCCGGGCCGCCGCCGGCCGTCGATGCGTCGATCCGGATGCTGCTGCTCAGGCGAGGCTGTCGACCGACAACATTCGCTACGACAAATTCAGCTAGCATGGGCCGAAGTCCTCGTCTGCAAGACCGCCGACATTCCGGAGAACGGGATGAAGGCCTGTGAGCTCGGAGGCCGGCATGAAGCTGCTGGTCGCCCAGTCTGGCGACTGACTACTACGCCTATCAGGCGATCTGCCCGCACCAGGAGGTGCCGCCTGTGCGAGGGCCTCTACGACGGCGCGGTGCTGACCTGCCACCAGCATCTGTGGCAGTGGGACATCACGCACCGGCGCACCGATGGGGCTTGGCGGAGGCGCCGCTCGAGCGTTACCAGCTCGAGGTGCCGACGGCGACGATTTTCGTCGTGCAGACCACGCTCTGCAGGCAGCCGAGATCTTCACCGCCGCCTCGGATGAGACGCTCGCGAGGCTGACTGCGATCGCGCGCCGGGAGGAACACGCGGCCGGCAGCGCGCTCTACGACATCGGGGATCCTGCCGACGACCTCTACGTGCTCGAGTCGGGGCGCGTCGAATTCCTGATCGGCCGCGACGAGCGCACGACGTCCGCGGGCTTCATGCTGCGCAAGCGGCGAGGTGTTCGGCTGGGCCGCGCTGCTCGAGAATCAGCCGCAGCCGCATCGCCCGTGCGTCCTGCCTGGAGAAATCAGTCGCTCCTGCGCATGAGCGGAAAGGAGACTCTCAAGGTCCTGGAGGCCGATCCTGCGTCCGGCTTCATCGTGATGCGCAAGCTTTCGAGTCTTGTCACCCGGTACCTGACCCTTTCTGGAGCGAAATGAACGCTGCCTTCGTTACCTGATCGCCACGGGCGATCGTTGTTCGCATCAAGCTGCATCGTGTGTGAGACCCGCGCGGCTTCACAACAATTACAACATCGGGTTCGCGTGGATCGATGACGTCAACCAGCCCCACTAGGAGGATCACCTTGGAATCCCGCCTGCTTCGCCGTGCCGGAACAGCCCTGGCCGCTAGCACCTGCATCTTCGCGGCATCGATCGCCAGCCCGGCGCTCGCCGCCGACATCGACTACGGCAAGCCCGGCACCCCGGTGCATCTCGTCGTCGGCTACCAACCCTACTACACCCAGTCCTGGTCCGGGGTCGTGATGCGTGGCAAGGAGTTGTGCGAAGAAGTACCTGCCTGCGGGATCGACCGTCGAGTTCCAGATCGGCCTGCAGGGCGCGATCGTCGTCAACACGATGCTCGCAGGCAAGCAGCACATCGGCTACATGGGCGACATGCCGGCGATCGTGTCGACGACCAAGGAGAGCGTCGCCGACGTCCGCCTGGTGGCGATGCTCGGGCTCGCGCACGATCAGTGCAACATCTTCGTCGTGCGCAACGACGCTCCGCAATTCGCCTACGCCCAAGGACGCGCTGCAAGTGGCTGAACGGCAAGCGGTGGCCGTGCCCAAGGGCAGCTGCACCGACCGCTTCGCCCAGGCCGTCGTTCAAGAAGGAGAAGATCGAGCCGGCCGCCTACCTGAACCAGAACATCGAAGTGATCACCAGCGACTTCCGCGCCGGCAAGCTCGACGCGGCCGTCATCTGGGAGCCGACCGCGTCGCGGCTGGTCGCGGAGGGCCTCGCCAGACGGGTCGCGTCCGGCGCGACCGTGAACGAGAACGATGCCGGATTCCTGGCGATGCGCGACGATCTGATCAAGCAGCGTCCGGACGTCGTCAAGGGTTGGCTCAACGCCGAGCTCGACGCGCAGCTCTACGCGGCGGATCCGAAGAACGCGATGGAGGTCACGAAGATGGCCGTCTCGCAGACGACGGGCTTCAGCGAGAAGGTGATGTGGATGTCGCTCTACGGCACGTACCCGGCCTCGGAGGGGGGTGACCCGATTCGCAATCTCCTACAGTACACGTTCACGCCGGCGTCGATGGAGCTCATCAACCGCGCCACGACCTTCCTGTATTCGATCAAGAGCATCAACGTCGACAAGCTTCGCCCCGATGCGGTGATGCCCGAGTTCACGCAGGCGATCCTCAAGGAGAGGCATCTGACGGCTCCGATCGCCCAGGTCAAGGGGCTGCCCGAGTCCGCTTTCAAATGACGGGATTCCGGCAGGCGGCCGGCGCCCGTCTCCGGGCCGCTACCCCGGCGCTGCCGTTGCAGTTGGGCTCCGCCGGCTCCGTCGCGCAGGCGGCGGAGCCGGTGCAGGTGGTGACTTCATGAAGCAGCGGCCCAATGTCGTCGAAGCCGGGCTCGGGACGGAGCCCGATATTGGAACCATCGAGGCGCAAGATGTTTCGCGAGCACCCCGCTAGCATGCAGCCACCAGCATCGAGGGAGGCCGAACAACTGATCGTCCGGCTTCTCAAGCGCACCATGCCCTTCCAGGTCATATCGGAGGACATGCTGCAATCGGTCGCAGCCGTCTCGCGGCCGTTCTCCTATCGTGCCGGGGAGGTGATCTATCGCGCCGGCGACAAGGCCGACGACGTGTATGTCGTCGTGTCGGGCGCGGTCGAGCATCTGCTCTCGGATACGCCGACCACCGTCGAGCGCAACCGGGTGATGCACAGCGGCGACGTCTACGGCTGGGCGGCCGTCCTCGGCCAGGACAGTCGCGTGCGGCTCGCCACCGCGACCTGCGTCGAGACCGCCGAGGTCATCCGCATCAACGGCGCGGCGCTGATCGAGCGCCTTAACGAGGATCCGGCGACGGCGGCGGTCGTGATGAGCCGCTTCGCCACCATGATCACGCGCGAATTCGGTGCGCCTGCCGCAGCGGCGAAGATTGCCGCGCCGGACCGGTCGGCGCCGGCCGCGGCGCCGCGGCCGCAGGGCCAGGCGACGGGGCTCGCGCTGACGATGTTCCGGATATCCCGCTGGCTGCGCAGCCCGCAGCCGTACCTGATGCTCATCGGGTTCGCGCTCTTCCTCGGCTTCTGGTACCTGTCGGTCGAGGTGTGGAAGCTGCCGCGCTTTCGCGAGATGCCGGGCATCACCGCGGTGTTCAAGGAATGGTTCAGCCACGAACCCGACCTACGGGCTATCGTTCTATACGCCGGAGTACTACCAGCACATCTGGGTGAGCGTCTGGCGCGTCGCGCAGGCGTTCTTCCTCGCGACCGTGCTCGGCGTGCCGTTCGGCCTCTTCCTCGGCTGGTCGAGGAAGTTCAAGGAGTACGTCTTTCCGGTGTTCGAGATGCTGCGCCCGATCCCGATCCTCGCCTGGGTGCCGCTCGCGATCGTGATGTTCTCGCGACCGGAGTCGGCGGTGATCTTCCTCGACCTTTCTCGCGTCGTTCTTCGCCACCGCCCTCAACACGATGCTCGGCGTCGAATCGATCGACGAGTCCTACACGCGCGCGGCGAACTGCCTCGGCGCGAGCAAGTTGCAGGTGTTCCGGCACGTCATCGTGCCGGGCGCGCTGCCGTTCATCTTCACCGGCCTGCAGATCTCGATCGGCGTCGTCGTGGTTCTCGCTCGTCGCCGCGGAGATGGTGTCCGGGCAGTACGGCCTCGGCTACGTGATCAACACGTCTTACACGATGGTGCGCTACCCGACGATCGTGATCGGCATGATCACTCTCGGCGCCGTCGGCTACGTCACGAGCGCGCTGGTGCGCGTCGTCGGCGACTACATGATGCAGTGGCGCGTGCGCGAGCTCGCGCTCGGGGGGCGGTGATGCAGGCATCGACGCACGACCGGCCCCGCGCGCGGCGGCCGGACGCGCGGCGCGATCTGCATCGACGACGTCGTCAAGATCTACGACCCCGACGGCGCCGCGGTCATGGCGGTCGACCACTGCTCGCTCGACATCGAGGCGGGCGAGATCTGCATGATCGTCGGGCCGTCCGGCTGCGGCAAGACGACGCTGCTCAACGCCATCGCCGGTTTCCACGAGCATCACGTCCGGGCGCATCCTGCTCGACGGCGAGGTGCTGTGCGGCACGGACAAGCCGAAGGCCGAGCCGGGGCCGGACCGCATCGTCGTGTTCCAGAACGGCGCGCTCTTTCCCTGGAAGACGAACCTCGAGAACGTCGCCTTCGGCGCCGATCATGCAGGGCAAGCTGCGGCAAGAAGGAGGCCGACGAGAAGGCCCGCGCGATGATGGCCGATGCCGGCCTGCGCGGGCGTCGAGCACAACTATCCGGGCGAGGTCTCGTCGGGGCATGCGGCGTCGGGTCGAGATCGTGCGCGCGCTGATGAACGACCCGAAGGTGCTGCTGCTCGACGAGCCGTACCGCGCGCTCGATTCGCTCACCAAGTCGCGTGATGCACGAGGCGCTGCTCGAGATCTACTACAAGAACAAGGTCACGATCTTCTTCATCACCCACGATCTCGAGGAGGCGATCTTCCTCGGCCACAAGGTGGCGATCATGACCACGCGCCCGTGCAAGCCGAAGAAGATCCTCGATGTCGACATCCCGCACCCGCGCGACTACAGCGTCCTCACCTCGAAGCGCTTCCGCGAGCTGATGGACGAGACCAACGAGGCGGTGCACGAGGAAGCGCTGAAGGCCTTCGCAGGCCGGCGAGAAGGAGGGCTGAGGCGATGGCGAAAAGATCGCTGTCTCGATCGCCTGGCGGCGGCGCGTCTTCCATCGCTCGTGTTGCTGGTGCTGTGGGAGATCGGCTCGCCTCGAAGTCGTGGCTCGGTGGGAAGCGTTCGCGCGGCTCGCGCGCTGCTCGGCGCAGTGGGCTTCAAGGCGATCTACCTGTCCCGTGGATCGGCGCCGTGCCTGCGCCCACCGCGGTGCTGCACGTCTGGATCGGCGTCATCGCGCGACGCCGGCTACTGGCAGAGCTGGTACATGAGCTTCTTCCGCGTGCTGAGCGGGCTTCTTCGCCGCGATGCTCATCGGCATCCCGTTCGGACTTGCTGCTGGCGGTCAGCCGCACTGCGTACGGCATCGTTCTTCCCGACGTTCGAGGTGCTGCGGCCGATCCCGCCGCTCGCCTGGGTGCCGGCGTCGATCATCTTCTGGCCGACGCAGGAGCTGTCGATCACCTTCGTGACCTTCCTCGGCGCGTTCTTCACCATCGTCATCAACGTGCTCGGCGGCGCGCAATCGATCGACGTGCGCTACTTCCAGGCGGCGCAGTCGATGGGCGCGTCGAAGTGGGACATCTTCCGGCGCATCATCCTGCCCGGCGACGCTGCCCGTCGATCATGGTCGGGCTCCGCGGTCGGCATGGGCATCACCTGGGAGGTCGTGGTCGCCGCCGAGATGATCTCCGGCGGCGGCAGCCAGGCAGGCGGGCACCGGCGGCGGGCTCGGCTTCTTCATCTGGAACTCGTACGTCGGCGGCTCCTACGAGCAGATCGTGGTCGGCATGATCAGCATCGGCATCGCCGGCTACATCTCGCAGCGAGCTCCTGCGCATGCTCGGCGGCTTCGTCACGCCATGGCTGAGAACACGCTAGAGGCCCGCATGAGCACAGCCGCGAACGCCACGGCGACGTCGCCGTCCGCAAGAGTCGGCGAGCCGGCGAGATCGTCGTCTCGAGCGTCGGCAAGAGCTACGGCGCGGCGCCAGTTCGGCAAGGAAGTCGTCAGCGGCTGCTCGTTCACGATCGAGCGCGGCAAGCTCACGGTGATGATCGGGCCGTCGGGCTGCGGCAAGAGCACCCTGATCCGACTGCTCGCCGGCTTCGAGAAGCCGACCAGTGGCACGATCAGGCTCAACGGCAAGCCGGTCACCGGCCCGGGCCGCGATCGGCTCGTCCTGTTCCAGGAGACGCGCGCTCTTCCCCTGGATGACGACCTACGACAACATCCTGTACGGGCCGCGCGCCCGCGGCGAGGTCACGCGGAAGACGCTCGAGCTCGCCGAGTTCCTGCTCGACAAGGTCGGGCTGCAGCGACTTTCCGCAAGAAGTACCCGACGCAGCTCTCCGGCGGGATGCAGCGGCGCGCCGAGCTCGCGCGCGCGATGATCAACAATCCCGAGGTCATGATCCTCGACGAGCCCTTCCGCGGCCTCGACGCGATGACCAAGGAGCTGATGTGGGAGTACTACTCGCGCCTCTACGAGGAGTCCGGCCGCACCAATTTCTTCGTCACCACCGACATCGACGAGGCGATCTTCCTGGCCGACCGGCTGCTGATCATGTCCAACATCCCGACGCAGGTGCGCGCGGTGGTCGAGGTCGACATGCCGCGGCCGCGCCGACCTCGTCCGACCTGGTCGAGAGACGACCGGGCCAACGAGATCAAGATGGAGGCGTTGTCGCTGCTGCACGAAGAGGCGATGAAGTCGTTCGCCGCGCGGCAGCAAGGCCGCGGCCGATTTCGTCGAGGCATATTCGAGGCGGTTGCGGGCGAAGAAAGAATGACCCTCCCGGTCCCGAACCAGATCCGTGCGCCTGCTGCTCTCCCGGGAAGTCATCGTCGGTTTCGCCGTCCTGGGCGGCGTCGCCTCGCTGCTGGCGATGGTTCTCCAGCGTCGCCGCAACCCGGATGTCCTCTGGATCGGACGCATGAACCGGGCCGCGTACGTGCTCATGGGCATCAGCATCGCACTCTTCATCGGCAACGGCCTCTTCTTTCCACACGGGGCCTAGCGCAGCGCTAACCGGGACGCGTCGACCATGACAGCAAAGATCATCGATGGCAATGAAATCGCGAAACGCGTGCGCGCCGAGTGGAAACACCGGGTGGACGCGCTGCGGGCGCGGGGAATCCAGCCCGGACTGGCGGTGATCATCGTCGGCGACAATCCGGCCTCGCAGGTCTACGTCCGGCAACAAGATCAAGGCCTGCGCCGACATGGGCATCCATTCGGAGCAGCACGAGTTTCCGGCGGATGCACCGGAGCAGAAGGTGCTCGACACCATCGCGCGGCTGAACGCGAACCCGGCGATACACGGGATTCTCGTGCAGCTGCCGTTGCCGGCCCATTTCGAGAGCCGGCGCCTGCTCGAGGCCATCGCGGTCGAGAAGGACGTCGACGGCTTCAACCTCTACAACGTGGGCGCGCTGGTCAGCGGGGGATACGGTGTTCCCGCCGTGCACCCCGTTCGGCGTCCAGTGCATGCTCGAGTACAGCAACATCCCGATCTCGGGTCAGAACGTGGTGGTCGTCGGGGCGAGCAACATCGTCGGGAAGCCGATGGCGCATGATGCTGATGAAGAAGGACGCGACGGTCTGCATCTGCACATCAAGACCCGCGATCTCGCGCAGTTCACCATTCTCGCCGACATCCTGGTGGTCGCCGTCGGCAAGCCGAACGTGATCACCGCGCCGATGGTGAAGACCGGCGCAGTCGTCATCGACGTCGGGATCAATCGCCTGCCGGACGGACGCCTCGTCGGTGACGTCGACTTCGAAGCGGTGCGCGAAAAGGCCTCGTACATCACGCCGGTACCGGGCGGCGTCGGTCCGATGACCGTCACCATGCTGCTGGTGAACACCATCCAGTCCGCCGAACGGTTCGCGGCCATCCAGATGCCGGCTGCGGGCAAGGTGGCTGCGGCCGCGGGTTAGCAGCGCGGCCCGGTCTCGCCGTCCGCCAGCCCGAGGCTGGTCACGCTATGCCGGGCGGCCGGGCGTGCCCTGGCGCACCAGCCTGCGCATCGGGTCCCGGAAAGGAAGGCGGGCCAGCCGTCCTCTTCGACCATCCCCGGTGTAGACCACGTCGGCCGGTCCGGTCTCGCGCTCGACGAACGCCAGTCCGATCGTGTGCCCGAATACGGGCGAGAACGTTTCGCTGGTGAGCTGCACGGTTCGACGCCCGTCGTAGGCTGCGGGCGCGCGCATTGCCTCGGGACGATCGAGCGTGATGCCGCTGATCCGTCGGGAGTTCGTTCGTGAGTTCCGCAGCGCCTGGCGGCCGATGAAATCGCCGCCTCCGGCCCGTACCAGCTGTGACAGCCCGAGCTCGGCGGGAAAGGCGGGCTGCGCCAGCTCGTGCGCAAAATGGATGTACCCGGCCTCGATGCGCAGGGCGTTCGCCGCCTGCATGCCGCATTCGAGGCGCTCGGGCCCGAAAGGCACGCTCGCGAGGCGTCTCCACACCCGCAGGGCGTCCGGTGCCGCCACCAGCAGCTCGTAGCCCGGTTCGCCGGTGTAGCCGAGCCTGCCCACCCAGGCTTCGCCGCCGTCGATGGGATGGCGGCGGAATCCGAAATACGCAAGCGAATCGACGCTTCCCGGAAGCGCCTGACCGAGCAGCGCAGCGCTGGCGGGTCCCTGGATCGCGATCACTGCGTGGCTCTGCGCCAGGGGGGCGATCGCGACGTCGAAGTCCTGCGCGCGTCGCTGCAGATCGGCGAGATCGCTGCGCCGCCCGGTGAAGAGCCAATACCGGTCCGGGCGATGGCACCAGACGGTGGCGTCGATGAACACGCTGCCGTCGTCGCGGCAAAGGAGGGTGTAGCACAGCCGTCCCGGTTGCAGCTGTCGCAGATCGCGTGTCTGCAGGCGCTGCAGGCACGCCAGCGCGTCGCGTCCGCTGAATGCCCACCAGCCCATGAACGAGAAATCGAACAGCCCCACACCCCGCCGTGTCGCGAGGTGCTCCCGCTGCGCATCCGAGAACACGAGCGGAACGCTGCCGCCGTCCGGAAGCTTCACCAGCGCGACGCCGCGCTCCTCGAAGTGCGAGAGCAGCATGGGGCTCGCGCCTCACGCCCCGCGGATCAGGACGAAGGTCCCCGCAACGATGCAAAGCCAGGCAGCGGCACGGCGCAGGTGGGCCACGTTCGCCCGATGGGCGACCGCGACGCCGATCGCGACGCCGACCAGCTCGAAGGGAATGATCAGCAGCGCGACCCCGTAGTTGAACTTTCCGTACGCCAGGTTCGCGAGCGTCCCGGAGCCGGCGGAGATGAGCTGGAGGATCTGGCTCACGCCGATGGTCATCAGCGGAGGGAAGCCGAGGGCCAGCATGATGGGGACCGAGAACAGCGGTCCTCCGGCCCCGGTCAGGCCGGACCCGAATCCCGCTGCAGCCCCGACCAGCGCGAGCAACGGCGTGCGCCGGGTTGCCTGCGCCCGGCTCGAGAGCCCCCGCACCGGCACCAGCACGTTGATTCCCGCGAGCACGATGACGGTGCCGATGATCCTGTCGAGCAGCGCCGCATTGGTCAGCGAGTTGACGAACGCGCCGATGTAGCTGAAGGCCAGCGCGCTGGCGCAGACCGGGAGACTCGCGCGCCAGTCGATGCTGCCGCGACGCGCAAACAGCCACGCGCTGAGCGCGCCGGTGAACAGGAAAGTGAAGAGCGCGGTCGCGCTCGCGGTGTGGATCGGGAGCTGGCCGAGCACGACCAGCCCGGGGATCAGGAGGATCCCGCCGATCCCGACGGCGCCGATCAGGGCGCCCACGACGAGCGAAACCGCGGCCAGTGCGAAGGTCATCGGGGACCCTTTCAGCTATGCACCGGCGGCGGATGCCGCCGCGCGGCTGCTGTGTCCTGCACCGTCGTGGCGGATCGCCTTCAACCGGTGACGAGCGCGGTGATCGTGCTGGCGATCAGCAGGCTCACGCGACTCATGATGGCGTAACCCAGCGAATGGTCACGATCCATCAGGTTCAGCAGCGCCTCGCCTTCGATGGCGACGACGCAGCAGGACGTCATGCACGACGCGGTGGCGATCCTGGACTGCGCGGACCGGATCAGCGCCGCCCAGCCGAAGAACTCACCGGTGCGGATGATCTCCCCGGCCGACGCCGTCCGGTTGCCGAGAGCGAGGTTGAAGCGGACGATGCCGCGAACCAGCACGTAGCAGCACTCGGCCTTCTCCCCGAGCTTGTAGATGTTGCTGCCGCTCGGGAACTCGAGCAGCCTCGCGACGCTGGCCACGCTCCTGCGCTGCGCCTCGGTCAGCGACGAGAAGAAGCTGGCGGTGGCGATCGCCGCGAGCGGCGACGCTCCCGCCAGGGTTGCGCTCTCGGCCCTCACATCAGCTCTGCCAGCCGACCATCTGCTTGAACCTGGCGAGCTCGTCTTCCTTCATGAACACGGTGTGCTCCTTGCCCGGGTAGCGCCGGCTCTTGACGTCGTCCGGTAGTCGCCGTAGTCCCTTCTCGAGGATCGGAACGAGATCGCAGTAGATCTTCGAATGGCGCGGCGTGTGCTTCTCGTAGAGATGGAAGAGGTCCGAGCCGATGATGTGCACGCCGTCGGACGTGTTGCCGGAGCCGAGGCTGATCACCGGGACGGCAGCGTCTCGGCGAGGTATTCGGACACCTCCGAGGTCGACGACCTCGCGTCATGATCGAGAAGCAGCCCGCGTCGACGAACGCCATCGCATCGTCGATCAGCTCCTTGGCGCGATCGGCGGTCTTGCCCTGCGCAGCGAAGCCGCCGAGCTGCGGCATGCGCATCGGGCAGATGCCGATGTGGCCCTGCACCGGTATGCCCGCCTTGACGATCGCCTCGATGTACTTCGCGTGGTGCTTGTTGCCCTCGCACTTCATGACCTCCGCACCGGCCTTGCGCAACGTACTGGGCCGCGTTGTCGACGGCCTGCTGCGGCGACAGATGGAAGCTCATGTAGGGCATGTCGACCATGCGCAGCCCGTATTGCGATCCGCGCTTGACGGCCTGCGCCATGAACATCACTTCCTCGAACGAGACGGACGTCGTGGACTCATGTCCGAACAGCACCATGCCACCGGTGTCGCTGACGCATAGGATGTCGATGCCGACGCGATCGGCGACGATCGCAGTCTCGTAGTCGTACACGGCGAGCTGGACGATGGGCTCCTTCTTCTTCTTCTTTTCCATCAGCATCGGAATCGTTACCTTCTTGCGCTTCGGTGCTGCGGGAGCTTCGGCCATCGTTGCCTCCTGGTTTGGCGTGGATACGTTGAACAAGCACGACTTTCATCTACAGCAAATTGCATGCCGATGGCGGAGTGCGGCTTTCGCTTCGGGCGCGCGCAGCCGGGACCGGTCGGACCTGCAGCGAGGTTTCGCAAAGAAACACTCTTCGTGCATCACGACACATCGACTGCGTCGTCACCCCTTGGTCGCGGACGCCTTCGGGCTGCGCGCCATCGCCCAGCGCCGACGGCGGACCCAGAGCGCCTTGCGGCCGATGCCGAGCATCCGCGCGAGCTCGATCTCGTTGTGGGTCGACTGGTAGCGTCTTGACGATGTGCTGGATGTAGTCCTCGACGGTCAGCGGCTGATTTCCCGCGCCGGCGGCGGCGGCGGGCGGGCTGGCGATGGACAGCGGCGTATCGGCGATGTCATCGTAGCTCAGGACGTCCGAGTCGGTGAGAATCGCCGCACGCTCGATCAGGTTCTGCAGCTCGCGCACGTTGCCGGGCCAGTGATAGGTCTTGACGAAGCTCTTGAAGTTGGCATCGAGATTGCGGATCCGCCGGCCGATCTTCTTGCCGTAGTAGCTCATGAAATGCTTCACCAGCAGGTCGACGTCGCCTTCGCGCTCCCGCAGCGGCGGCACCGAGATGTTGATGACGTTGAGGCGATAGAAGAGGTCCTCGCGAAATTCGCCGCGCGCGATGGCCTGCTTCAGGTCCTTGTTGGTGGCGGCCACGATGCGGACGTTCGACCTGGCGCGTCTGGTCGCCGCCGACCGGACGCACCTCGCGCTCCTGGATCACGCGCAGCAGCTTCACCTGGAAATCCAGCGGCAGCTCGGCGATCTCGTCGAGGAACAACGTTCCTCCATGCGCCTCCAGGATGAGGCCTTCCGACGCGTGCAGTCGCACCGGTGAACGCGCCCTTGACGTGGCCGAACAGCTCCGACTCGAGCAGATCGTTGGGAATCGCGCCGCAGTTGATCGGGAACGAACGGTGCGCTGGCGCGCGGGCCCTCGTTGTGGATCGCCTGCGGCGACCAGCTCCTTCCCGGTGCCGCTCTCGCCGTGGATGAGCACCGTCGCATCGGTGGCGGCGACGCGGTGGATCAGCTCGAGCACGCGCTTGATGCCGCGGCTCTCGCCGATGATCCGGTTGGACGCGTAGACGCTCTGGAGGTTGCGCTTGAGCACCGCGTTCTCGCGCCGCATCTGGCGCTCGTTGAGGGCGCGGCCCACCGCGTACAGGAACTCGTCGTTGTTGTACGGCTTGATGATGTAGTCGACGGCGCCCTGGCGCAGGCACTGCACAGCGCTCTCGACCGAGGAAAACCCGGTCAGGACGATCACCGGCGTGGTGTCGTGGGCATCCCGGAGGGCGGCGATGACCGCGAGCCCGTTGCCGTCCTGCAGCCGAAGGTCGGTGACGACCAGATCGAATTCGGCCGACCGGGCGAGCTCGATGCCTTCGTGCATCGCCTCGACGGCGGTGACCGCGTAATTCTTCGACGAGAGCAGGAGGTCGACCGACTCGCGCACCGAGTGGTCGTCCTCGATGACGAGTATGCGCTCGCCTTTCAGCTGCGCTATCGGGACCCGCGATGGCGATCTCATCGATCAGTCCATGGGGCTGCCCGCGGGCAGCGGCAGCCTGAGCTGGAAGAGCGCTCCGCCGGCAGCATTGTTACCCGCGACCAGGCTGCCGCCGTGCTCCTGGACGATCTCGTTGCTGATCGCGAGCCCGAGGCCCATGCCGTCGCCGCGCGGCTTGGTCGTGAAAAAAGGCTCGAAGATGCGATGCAGGTGGAGCGCCGGGATTCCGACGCCGGTGTCGCTGACCGTGACGCCGATCTCGGCAGGCGGGATCCGCTCGGTCACGACGGTGATGGTCCCACGACCTTTCATCGCCTGTGCCGCATTGAGGAACAGATTGAAGAAGACCTGCTGCATCTGGTGTTGATAGCCGACCACGATCGCCTTCGGCTCGCGCTGGTGCTCGAATTTGACCGTTTCTCCCAGACTATCATGCCGCAGTTGCAGGAATGCCTCGTCGATCGACGTATCGATCGAGAAGGGACCCCGGAGGGCGTCGTCCACGCGGGCGAAGCTCGTCAGCTTGCGGGTGATGAGGAGGAGCCGACGGGCGTTTTCCTCGACCAGGCTCGTTCCCTTTGCGCGCACCTCGCGCGACACCGGGCGCTTCGACTGGAGAATCTGGATCATCGAGCTGATCGCCGACAGCGGGCCGTTGATTTCATGCAATACGCTGGCGAGCAGGAATCCCAGGGACGCGAGGCGCGCGTTCTGCGCATAGCCCATCTCGAGCTCGCGCAATCGCGACTCGTCGGCGATGAACATTCCGGCGCCGGACCCGAACCGCCGCAACCAGACCCTCTCGTGCACGGTGCCGCCAGGAGACGGGCGCGCGACGTCGACCTCCTGGGGAGTGAGCCAGCGCGGATTTCCCTCCAGCAATTCGCAGTACTCGGGGAAGACCGACAGCACATGACGATCCGTCCGCTCCGTGAGGCGGATGCCGCGGCGCTCCATCGCGGCGTTGACGTGGGTCACCCGCCCCGATCGCGCGATGACGGCCGCCGGCCACGGAACGACGTCGATCAGCGTGCCCAGCGAGTTGCGAGTAGCCTTGGACACAGTGTCATCGATGCGCAAAATCAATGGTTTCCAGACAATGTACGAATGGATCAATCGCCCGCGGCGAGTGCTCACGACGCGGTACGCGGCGCAGAGCGGGAGCGCCCTTCGCGCGCTGCGGAGGACCGGCATTATCCCGAAATCCCGGGACCGCCCCTTCCGGGCCCGCGTCATCCGCGGTGCGCGACCGCTGGCGGCGTTCCCGGCCGACACCGGGCGAAGGCGAACCGGGAGCCGGATTCGCAGCGATCGTCGATCCGGCCGGTGGAGAGCGCAGGGCACCGGCAACCGCCGGTCGCGGACATCGACCGCGTGGCCCCTACAGTATAGAACGACCCGAAAACGGCGCTGCGCCCGGATCGCGATGTGCCTCGGAGTCCCCGGCGAACGACCCGTCCGGCATGTCGACCCGCGAAGCCGCGGGGTTCACATCCCGTGATAGAGGCGCACGACGTGTCGCGCTTCGGCGAAGAAGAACCAGCGCTCGAGGATCAGGCCGATGGTCGCGGCCGCGACGGCGAAGATCGCGACGGCAAGCGTCGGCGGCGACAGCAGCAGCGCCAGCAGCGGGATGACGAACCCGACCAGGAACACCAGCGCCTTGCCGAGGCGCGCGTGCGCGCGGGCGACGCTGAAGCAGAACTCGTCGGTCAGGAACGTCCCGTGGCTGTGCCCGGCGTCGAGCAGGCGCACCCGCGCGCGGGAGACCCCGGTCGCGGTGTTGATCGTCGTGCCGGCGTTTGCGCGCGCCATCGATGCGTAGTAGAGGACCTTGACGGCCGCGGCGACCACGAGCCACCCCAGCGCCCAGTCGACGTAGAGCGACGTCCGGTGGCCCGCATGCGCCAGCACGGCGAGCAGCAGCAGCGCGCCCGAATAGTGGCCGAGAGCCAGGTAGCCGAGCGGCACCAGCGGCGAATGCCACTGGGGGATCGGCTTGAGGCTCGCGTAGATCATTCCGGTGCAGTAGAGCGTGATCCACGCCAGCAGCACCGTACAAGCGGCGGCGAACGCTCTCGGTCCTTCGCCGGCGCCCAACTCGACGAGGGCCAGGTAGCCCACGGCCACCGGGAAGAAGGCGAGCGCGAAGATCCCTTCGCGCGAAAGCCACGAGGTCCTGAAGCGCGAAAAGGCGCGCCACGCATTCCTGGGATTTGCCAGGTGCAGCGTGGACGACAGCAGGCCCGCGGCGACGAGCACGAGCGCGATGAGCCCACCGGCCACGATCTCGCCATCGCCGGGGCCCCCTGCGCCCGCGGCGCGCTGCAGCAGGTCTGCCAATCCGAGCAGTGCGATCAGTCCGAAGCCCGCGCCGGAACTGACGGTGAAGAAGATGACTGACAGCGCAGGTTTCATCCGGCCGGAGCGTCAGCGCTTGATCACGCGGTTGATGAACGTCCGGGTTCGCCCGGGCGGCGACGCGGAGGGCGAGACCTGGACGGGTATGGGCCGCGGTTTCCGCGCCGGGAGATACTGGTTCACCGGCTTGTATCCGAGCTCGCCCATGAGGCCGAAGCCGCCGCGCTCGCGCACGGCCTGCGATGCCGCCGAATCGGGGTCGTCGAGATCGCCGAACATCCGGGCGTGGGCCGGGCAGGCGAGCACACACGCAGGCTGGCGCTCCTCGACGGGCAACTCGAGGTCGTAGATGCGATCGACGCACAGCGTGCACTTCTTCATCGTCCCCGACGATTTGTCCAGCTCGCGCGCTCCGTACGGACAGGCCCATGAGCACAGATTGCAGCCCATGCATTTGTCCTGGTCTATCAATACGATGCCGTCCTCGGGGCGCTTGTAGGACGCGCCGGTGGGGCACACCGTCACGCAGGCGGCATCCTCGCAATGCATGCAGGACATCGGCAGGTTGAGGGTCTTGTTGTCCGGATATTCGCCGATCTCGTAGTGCCGGATGCGGTTGAACCACACGCCCGACGGCTCGGCGCCGTAGGGCTCGTAGTCCGACAGCGGGCCGGACACGGCGGAGGAGCCGTTCCACTCCTTGCACGCGACGGCACAGGCGTGACAGCCGACACAGGTGTCCAGGTCGATGACGAGTCCGAGCTTCATGGTCTTCGCCTCAGGGAGCGTCGTCCACGCCGCGCTGCGCATTGCGCGCCTTGGCGGGCTGTCCGCGCTCGGATCGGGAGTCGTAGTCGGCAACTGCCGGGCGCTGGCCGTCGTCCCACGGCAGGGGCCGGAGCGGCTCGAACCGGGGCCAGACGCCGGTCTCGCCGGACTTCGCCTTCGAGACCCTGACGCGCAGGTCGAACCACGCGGCCTGCCCGGTGATCGGATCGGAATTGGTGAGCCGGCGCTCGTGCGGACCTTGCGGCAGCAGCTCCGAGATCAGGTGATTGAGCAGGAAGCCGTGGGTCGCTTCCGACGCTTCCTTTTCGAGACCCCACGCCCCGGCCTGCTTGCCGACCGCGTTCCATGTCCACACGGTGTCGGACTGCACGCCTTCCATGGTCTTGAGCTGGCAGCGCACGCGGCCCGTCGCCGACTCCACCCATACCCAGTCGAGGTCGGCCAGTCCCAGCCGCGTGGCGGTGCCCCGATTCATGTAGAGGAAATTCTCGGAGATGATCTGTCGCAGCCACGCGTTCTGCGAATCCCACGAGTGGTACATCATCATGGGCCGTTGCGTGATCGCGTGGAACGGATACTCGTCCTGCGGCGTTCCTGCATGCTCGAGAGCGTCCTCCCACGACGGGAGGGGATCGAAGTACCTGACCAGTCGCTCCCGGTCGACCGGATCGCGAGGCTGGGGACCTGCGTAGAGGCCCTGGCCCGCCAGGCGGAATTTCTGCAGGGGCTCCGAATAGAGCTGCATGATGATCGGCTCGGGCTTGCCGATGAAACCGACCTCGGCGGCGAAATCCAGATAATCCTTGTTGACGAATCGCATGTACTTCATGTTGTCGGGCCAATGCCAGCTGAAGAACGATTCGTTCGCGATGTAGGCTTCCCATTGCTTCGGATTGGGCTCCCCCCTGAGGAACTGGTCGCCGTCGGGTCCGCGCCATCCCGCGAGAAAGCCGACGCCGGGGGCCCGTTCGAAATTGACGATGAAGTCCGGGTAGTTCTCGAACTTGCGCGACCCGTCCGCATTCACGAACGCGGGAAACTTCAGTCGCGACGCCAGGTCCACCAGCACCTCCTGCCACGGCCGCACGTCGCGGTCGAGACCGACCACCGGATAGCGGATCGCGTCGGACGCCGAATCGGCCTCGGAGATCGGGCGGTCCAGCAGCGAGATGACATCGTGCCGCTCGAGATACGTCGTGTCCGGCAGGACGAGGTCGGCGAAATTCACGGTTTCCGAATGGAAGGCGTCGACCACCACGAGGAATGGAATCCTGTACTCGCCGCCGGCGTCCTTTTTCCTCAGCATGCTCTGCACCGACTGCGTGTTCATGCTCGAATTCCACGCCATGTTGGCCATGAACAGGATGAGGGTGTCGATCGTGTACGGATCGCCCGCCACCGCGTTCGCGATCACCATGTGCATCAGTCCGTGGGCCGCGATCGGCGATTCCCACGAGTAGGCCTTGTCGATCCGCAGCGGCTTGCCGTCCTTGTCGATTGCCAGGTCCTCGGGGCAGGTCGGAAAGCCCAGCGGCGGTCGCGTCAGCGGCGTGTTGGGCGCGTTGATGACGTCGACGTTGTTCTCGGGGACCTGGTGGGGCGGGATGGGCTTCGGATACGGCGCGCGCGCCCGGAAGCTGCCCGGACCGTACAGCGCGCCGAGCAGCAGCTGGACGAGGTGGATCGCGCGACACGACTGAAATCCGTTCGAGTGCGCGGATATGCCGCGCATCGCGTACATCGCCACCGGGCGACCGATGAAGCGGTCGTGCGTGCGACCGTAGCAGTCCGTCCACTCCGCCTCGACCTCGATCGCCTCGTTGAACGCGACGTGAGCCATCTCGAGCGCGATGCGCTCGATCGTCGCGGCGGGGACGCCACACTGGCGGGCGATGCTTTCCGGCGCATATCGTGCATCGAGATATCGCTCGGCGACGAGGCTCATCACCGTCGTCACCTTGCGGCCGTCCGCTGCGGTGAATTCGCCGAACAGGGCCGGGGCGATGTCGGGGGTCAGGCCGCTGATGAATGTCGCGCTCGTTTGATCCCACACCAGCGGCTGACCATCTTCCCCGCGCAGGAAGAGGCCATCCCCGACCTCGCCCGGGCTCTGCACGACCAGCCACGGTGCGTTGGAGTAGCGCACCAGGAATTCCCAGTCGAACAGCTCCCGCGACAGGAGCACATGGACGATCGCGAGGGCGAGCAGGCCATCGGTGCCGGGTCGGATCGGAACCCATTCGTCGGCGATCGCCGAATACCCGGTCTGCACCGGGTTCACCGACACGAATTTCGCGCCATGCCGCTTGAGCTTCTCGAGGCCGATCTTGATCGGATTCGACGAGTGGTCTTCGGCCACGCCCCACATGATGAAGTACTTCGCGTGGTCCCAGTCGGGAACCCCGAACTCCCAGAACGAGAATCCGATCGAATAGAGTCCCGCAGCCGCCATGTTGACCGAGCAGAATCCACCGTGCGCGGCCCAGTTCGGGGTGCCGAACTGCTGCGCCCACAGGCCGGTGAGCGCCTGCATCTGGTCGCGTCCGGTGAAGAATGCGAGCTTCTTCGGATCGGTCGCGCGAATGCGGGCGAGGCGCTCGGTCAGCATGTCGAGCGCGGCATCCCATTCGATCTCCACGAAATCGCCTGCGCCGCGCTCGGTTCCCGGTCTGCGCAGCAGCGGTTTTCGCAGCTTGGCGGGGGAATACTGCTTCATGATCCCCGCGGAGCCCTTCGCACACAGGACGCCCTGGTTCACCGGATGATTGCGGTTGCCCTGGATGAAGCGGATCCGGTCGTTCTCGAGGGTCACCTTGATCCCGCACCGGCAGGCGCACATGTAGCAGGTCGTGTACTTGACCTGCTGCCCTGCGTGGTCCTCGAACTGCTGCGTGTGGCGGTCGCGGAATCGGTAAGTGGTCATGTGCCCTGGGTGTGCTCAGCTTGTGGTCCGATGGGGCGGCGTTTCTTCGATGGATTCCCGTGCCGACCTGCGCGCCGGATGCGGTTTCGGAACGAAACGCCCCCGTTTCTCACGGCAACTGCACAGCGGATGCACCGGGGATGGAATGCGGGCGCCGATGCAGCACGGATGCGCACGCCGCTGCGGCATCGGCGGCGGACCGCCGGCGCTCGCATGCTCAACCTTTGGCCGCGCTCAACGCAGCATGCCCGCCGACGAGGTCTTCCGTCGTCCGGCCGTCATCCTCGCCCTTGAATCGCTCCATCTCGCATCCGACCTCGGAACAATCGGGAAACGCGTCGAGCTTGGCGACCCGTACGCGAGCCATGCTGACGCCGGGTTGGGCGAGGCACATCGACAGTATGTGCTGGCACAGCGTTTCCTGATACTCGATGTGGCCGAGATCGATGATCCGTCGAACGCCGTCGCGCAGGACGTTGTAGTCCAGGACATTGCGTGCCGAGTAGGGATACGTGCAGCCTTCGACGCGAACCGCGATGTCGATGCGCACCCTCTGCTCGTGCGTACGCTCCGACGAATAGATGCCGATCTGGGCCGGCGTGACGTAGTTGTGGAGAAAGAGCATGAGCGAGCCGTTCGCGGGCGAAACGGCACTGTTCCGGGTGTGCTTCATGGGCAGGAGGGAGTTCGATGATGGGGGATCGGTGCGATGCCCGGATGCGGGGCTTCGCTCCGCCTGGCGGGGCTTGCGCAATCCGCGTCCCGGGTTGAAACGGACTCTGGCGGATCGCGCGCGGCGTCGCAGCGAGCAGCAATATTCATTCCCGGGTTCTGGTTGCAGTGGCCGTCAGGCGCGGGCGATGCCGAGGTCGCGGACGAGCGCGTTCAACCGGGACAGGTCCGCCACGACCTCGAGCCCTCCGGCCCCTGCACGGTGGATGCCGCGCTCGGTCACGACAAAATCCATCGGGATGTCGTGCGGCTGCGGGAAGATCGTATCGATCCGGGATGCCTCGAAGGCGACGCCGATCTTGAGCGGCCGGGTCTTCAGCGCCGCGAGCGTGCGATCGAAGTATCCGCCCCCGTATCCCAGGCGGTAGGCCTGGCGGTCGAATCCGATGGGAGGCATGAGCAGCGCCTGCGGATCGACGACCGGCGTTCCATCGGGTACCGGTAGATCGAATACCCCCCGGGTCATCGCCACCCCCGGCGCCCACTCGCGAAACTGCAGCGGTGCAGCTTTCTGCACGACCGCCGGCAGCGCGGCGCGGGCACCGTGCCTTCGCAATTCACGGATCGCGAAGCGCGGATCGACCTCGCCCTTGTAGGGCCAGCAGAAGCCGACGACGAGACCGCGCAGGATCGGGAAGCCGTCGATCAGGAACCCGGTGATCGCCGCGGTCCACAGTTCGCGCTTGTCGTCGGGCACGGCGAGGCGCCGCGCGATGAGTTCTGCCCGCTGCGCCTTGCGCCAACTCGCGATGTTCTCCGGAACGTCCATTGATCACCTGTTCGCACCACATTGCAGGCCGTGAGCGAACAGGGCCTCGATCGGCCTTTGGCCGGGCGGAAAGCGGGGACCGCGCCTGTCGTTCATCGGGGTTTCATTGGGAAACGACCGGCAGGGCCATCGACCCGCATTCCCTCTGTTCCAGCAAGGAACATGCCGCGTCGCGCAATCCCGGGGGCCGAATCGGCCCGCGTCCGGAGGGGCCTCGCAGCGCAACCTCCCGGGAGAGGCGAGCGCCTTTCCCGCTATGATCCCGTCAGACAGCCCGCCAAGGATCTGCCCATGCACAAGATCGTCTTCCTCGATCGAGCATCGCTTCGGGCCAATCTGCGCCGCCCCGGTTTCGCCCATGACTGGGACGGAGCATCGGACCACGGCCGCGGGCGACGTCGTCGCGCGTCTCGCGGACGCGACGATCGCGATCACCAACAAGATTCCGCTACGCGAGGGCGACCTCGAGCGGCTTCCCGGCCTGAAGATGATCGCAGTCGCGGCCACCGGCTACGATGTGATCGACATCGCTGCGTGCCGGGCACGAGGCATCGCGGTCGCCAACATCCGCAACTACGCGGTGAACACCGTTCCCGAACATGTCTTCGCGATGGTGCTGGCGCTGCGGCGCAATCTGTTCGCCTATCGCGCCGCGGTGGAAGCGGGGCGCTGGCAGCAGGTCGACAGTTTCTGCTTCTTCGACTATCCGATCGGCGACCTCGCCGGGGCCACGATGGGCATCGTCGGGGAGGGCAGCATCGGCCAGGGCACGGCGCGCATCGCGCGTGGCTTTGGCATGAAGGTGATGTTCGCCGACCACGCGCCGCCCAAGGCGGAAGCCGTGGAGTACACGCCTTACGCGACCGTGCTCGAGCGCAGCGACGTGCTTTCGCTGCACTGCCCGATGACCGCGGACACCCGCGGCATGATCGCGGAAGCCGAGCTGCGCCGGATGAAAAGATCCGCGATCCTGATCAACACCAGCCGCGGCGGGCTCGTCGACGAGGCGGCGCTGATCACTGCGCTGAAGGAAGGCTGGATCGCCGGGGCGGGCTTCGACGTCCTCACCCGCGAGCCGCCGAAGGAGGGCAATCCGCTGCTCGACCTGCGGCTGCCGAATTTCATCCTGACGCCGCACGTGGCCTGGGCGTCCGACGGGGCGATGCAGTTCCTCGCCGACCAGCTGATCGACAACATCGAGGCCTGGGAAGCGGGCCGGCCGCAGCACCTCGTCACCTGACCGGGGCGATTGCCGGCGCCTCGTCGCCGACCCCGGGGAATTCCCCGGCGCCGCGGCTGTCGCTCATCGTGCGGCGCCATCGCGCCGCCTCGCGTTGCGGACCGGCGCCACCGGAACGGTCCGTCGCGAGCTCCCGACCACCGACGCCTCCGGCTGCGCGCAGCGTCTCGCTGAAAGGCTACTGCATTGAACATCGAAGACGTCAGGCGGCGCGCGTTCGCGATGCCGCTCACCAATCCCGCGTATCCGCCCGGTCCGTACCGGTTCGTCGATCGCGAGTTCTTCATCGTCACCTACCGGACCGATCCGGGCGCGCTGCGGGCCGTGGTGCCCGAACCTCTGGAGATCGCCGAGCCGCTGGTCAAATACGAGTTCATCCGCATGCCCGATTCGACCGGTTTCGGCGACTACACCGAGTCGGGCCAGGTGATCCCGGTGCGCTTCCAGGGACAGACGGGAGGCTACGTCCACGCGATGTATCTCGACGACGAAGCGCCGATCGCCGGCGGACGCGAGCTGTGGGGATTCCCCAAGAAGCTCGCTTCGCCGTCGCTGAAGGTCGAGAAGGACACGCTGGTCGGTTCGCTGTCCTACGGCAGCATCAAGGTCGCGATCGCGACGATGGGCTACAAGCACCGTGCGCTCGAGATCGCGCCGATCGGGGCAGCGATCCGCGCGCCCAATTTCCTGCTGAAGATCGTGCCGCACGTCGACGGCACGGCGCGCGTGTGCGAACTGGTCCGCTATTGCTGCGAGGACGTGACGGTCAAGGGCGCGTGGGGCGGTCCCGCGGCGCTCGAATTGTTCCATCACGCCCTCGCGCCGGTGGCGCAGCTGCCGGTGCTCGAGGTCGTGTCGGGCGTGCACGTCGTGTCCGACCTGACGCTCGGGCTCGGCTCGGTCGTCTACGACTACCTGGCCTAGCAGGTTGCGCCGGCGCGCGGGCATCCGCCCGCAGCCGGCGGTGACGGGAAACGCGGTGCCGCGCGCAGGGGATGGATCGAGGGCAGGGTCCTAACCTACAATGGCGAAGTCCTGCGCAAGCGCACAGGGCCCCTGCGCATGGCCACTGCATCCGCACCGACCAGGTCGAAATGGCGCCGACGGCTGCGCACCGCCTTCATCGCGCTCGCCGCCGCCGCCTGCATCGTGGCGGTGCTGGGGTTCCTCGTCGTCCCGCCGGTCGCCAAGGCGAAGATCGAGGCGCTGGCAAGCTCGGAGCTCGGCCGTCGGGCGACGCTGGGCAAGCTGGCGTTCAATCCGTTCACGCTGCACGCGAAGCTGACGGACTTCGTGCTTGCCGACCGCGATCCCGCCCGTACGCTCCTCAAGTTCTCGACGCTTGATGTCGAAGTATCGATTTCGTCGCTGTGGCATCGCGCGCTGGTGGTCGATGCGGTCAAGCTCGTGCAGCCGCAGATCGCGCTGCTGCGCAACGCCGATGGAACCTGGAACATCCAGGACCTGATCGACCGCGCGCTTGAGCCTTCCAGCGGTCCCACCCCGGCGTTCGCGATCGACAACATCGAAGTCGACGACGGCTCGGTATCGGTCGACGACCGGGTCAAGCAGCACAAGACCGAGGTTTCCGGCATCGGCATCGGCCTTCCGTTCCTTTCGAGCATTCCGCACGATGCGAAGGTCCGCGTCACGCCGCGAATCGAGGGCGTGATCGACGGCGCGAAGTTTGCGCTGGCAGGCACGTCGGCTTCTCCGTTCGAGGACAGGGTGGAGGCGGCCCTCAATATCGATCTCGATGCGTTGCGGCTTCCCGAATACGCGGAGTACGCAGCGCTGCCGCAGGCGCTGAAGCTTGGCGGCGGCGCCCTTACAACGCGGCTCAAGCTCACGTTCGTCGCCGACAAGGGCGCGCCCAGCACGGTGACGCTCGCAGGCACGGCGCGCCTCGACGGACTCTCGGTGCTGCGCAAGGACGGGTCGCCGCTCGCCTCGGCGAGGGCGATCGAGGCGACGATCGGCAAGGTCGACTTCCTCGACAGGACGATCGCCCTCGATCGCGTGGCGATCGACGCACCCGAGGTCGACCTGCGCCGCCTCGCCGACAGCTCGCTGGAGATCGAGCACCTGGTCTGGGGCAGTGCGGCCACTGCGCCGCGGGCGTCTCCCCGTGTCTCGGCCGCCCCCCGCGTCGCCACCGTCGGCGTTACCTCCGCTGCCGCCAAGGCCGGTGCCTCCGCCAGCCCCACGCCCACTGCCACCCCGCAGGGACCTTGGAGCTATGCGGTGGCAGAGGCGCACATCGGCAGCGGCGTCGTGCACGTCACCGACGCCGCGGTTGCGCCTGCGTTCAAGGACACCCTGTCGAACATCACTTTCGAGGGCATGAAGCTCGCGTCCAACGGGCCGCCCGGGACGGTCGACATCGCCTTCGATGCCGGCGAGGGCGCGCATTTTGCCTCGCATGCCGAGGTCAATGTTGCCGATCGATCGGCGCGCGGGAACGTCTCCGTCGTCAAACTTCCGCTCGCGAAGCTGTACCCGTACTACGCTTCGGCAGTCAACCTCGACTTGCGCAGCGGCACGCTCGATTTCACCGGCGAAGTCGACGCCTCCGTGGCTGCGGGATCTCCGCGATTCACTTTGACCAAGGGGGTGGCCGGGCTGACGGATGTCGAAGCCGCAATGCGAGGGGAGCGGGATGCGCTGTGGCGGACGGGACGCGCGGACCTGACCGGCATCGCCCTCGATCTCGCCAAGCGCAGCGTCGCGATCGACAGCGCCACTTGGCGCCGGGGATCGCTACGCATCGTCAGGCAGGCGGACGGCGTCATCAACTTCGAGCGGCTGCTGCGAACCGCCGCTTCGACGCCTGCGGCGGAAAGGACGCCTGCGGCGGAGAGGATGCCTGCGGCAAGTGGCCAGGCAGATGTCGGCGGGGACAGCAACGCGGGATGGACGCTGCTTGTCCACAAGGCGCTACTCGAGGGCGTGGCGGCAGACATCGAGGACCGCGTCCCCGATGTCCCGGTGAAGCTGCGAATCCCGGACGAGCGGATTGCGATCGACGATTTCAGCAACGCGAAAGGCGCAACGGGCCGGATCGACGCACTCGTTCGCGTCGGCAAGGCCGGGCGCATTCGCATCGCCGGCGCGCTCGGGGTCGAGCCGATCGCAGTCGACTGGCGCGTCGACGCGACCGGCATCGACCTCGTGCCTTTCAAGCCCTATTTCGAGGAGCAGACCAACGTCGTCGTTCAAGGCGGCGCCGTTGCCGCCAAAGGGCGCATGACTTACGCGGACACCGGGCGGGGCGCGCCGCTGGCGACCTATGCGGGAAACGTGACGGTCAGCAATTTCGAATCGCTCGATCGGCCCGAGTCGCAGCAGCTGCTGCGCTGGAAGACGCTCGCGCTGACCGGCATGAACGTCAGGTCCGAGCCGCTACAGGTGGGTCTGGGCGCTGTCGCATTAGACAGCTTCTACGCGCGGATCATCGTCAATGCCGACGGAACGCTCAACCTGCAGCAGCTGCTCGCACCGCATTCGCCTGCGGTGCAGGCGGCAGCGCAGACCGCCGCCTCGACGAGCGCAGGCGTGACCACCAAGGCCTTGCCGCCGCCTGCGGAGGCGAAGGCGCTGCCGGTGTCGATCGGACGCATCGAAGTCGCCAACGGCGACGTCGAGTTCTCGGATTTCTTCGTCAAGCCGAACTACTCGACGCACCTGTCCCGAGTCAGCGGCAACGTCTCGACACTGTCGGCAACGCAGGCGGGTGACGTCGCCATCTCGGGGCGCGTCCAGGACAGCGCCCCGGTCGACATCCGCGGCACCATCAACCCGTTCGCGAGCAAGCTCCAGCTCGACCTGACGGCCAAGGCGACCGACGTCGAGCTGCCGCCGCTGACGCCGTATTCGATCAAGTATGCGGGCTACGGCATCACCAAGGGCAAGCTGTCGATGGAGGTCCACTACAAGATCGACGACCGCAAGCTCGCTGCGACCAACCAGCTGCGCCTCGACCAGCTGACCTTCGGCGAGCGCGTCGAGAGCCCGACGGCGACCAGGCTGCCGGTGCTGCTCGCGGTGGCGCTGCTCAAGGACCGCAACGGGGTCATCAACCTCGACCTGCCGATCGAGGGCACGCTCGACGATCCGAAGTTCTCGATCTGGCGCGTGCTGGTCCAGATCTTCCTGAACCTGATCACCAAGGCGGTGACCGCACCATTCGCATTGCTTGGATCGATCGGCGGCGGTGGGGGCGAGCAACTCGCCTACATCGAGTTCGCACCCGGGCATGCGGAACTCGCTGCCGCGGCCAATGCCAAGCTCGAAACGCTGGCCAAGGCGCTGACCGATCGTCCGGCGTTGAAGCTGGACGCGTCGGGCCGAGCAGTGCCCGACGTCGACCGCGAGGGGCTGAAGCACGCGCGGCTCGACGCCGCGATGCGGACGCAAAAGCAGAAAGCGCTGGCCGCACGGGGCGAATCCGCGCCGCCGCTCGATCAGATACGGATCGACGCCGCCGAGCGCTCGAAATATCTCGCGGCGGTCTACCGCGACACCGATCTTCCGGGGAAGCCGAAGAACTTCCTGGGCATTGCCAAGACGGTTCCCGATGCCGAGATGGAGAAGCTGCTGCTCGACAGCTACAAGGTCGACGATGCTGCGCTCACGGCACTGGCGAACGCCCGCGCGCAGGCCGTGAAGTCGTGGCTGGTCGAGCAGGGCCACATCGCGCCCGAGAGGGTGTTCATCGTGGCGCCGAAGCTCGGTGCGGAGGGGATCGCCGACAAGGGGCTGCCTACGCGCGTCGACTTCGCGATAAGATGACCGCCGCCCGGCCCGGGAGCTTCATTCATGGCCGAAGGGTCCGATGGCCGCAGAGCCTGCGGGAGCGCGCCGGGCAGCGGGACGTTTGAGAGGGGCGCACCATGTTCGAGCTCGCAGCACTGCTTGCGGCCATCGACGACATCATGCTCGACGCGCTGATTGCGACGCTCGACCATCTGCCGGGCACCCTGCCCGCATTGCAGGCCTGGCTCGAGCATGCGGCACGCTGGGAATCGGACCGTCGCTCGGGGTTCGACTATCCGCTGCAGCCACCGATGGCGGCGATTTCGCCCGACGAGCTGCCCGCTGCCGTCGAGGGCTCGGCTCTGCTCGGGGCCTCGTTCCGGCACGAGCGCCGGCCGGACGTGTCCCCGATCGTCGCGTTCTTCGACCGGCTGAAGGAATCGCTGCTGGCCGAGCAGCAGCGCGACGGCGCGGTCCTGCACTAGCGGGCCGGCGCCGGAACGGTGCGGGGCCGGGAAAGCGGGGGCGCCCGCGGGCGCCCCGCGCGGTCAGACGCGGCGGCGGTATTCGCCGGTGCGCGTGTCGATCTCGATCTTGTCGCCGGTGCTGACGAACAGCGGGACCTGGATCTCGAAGCCACTGCCGATCTTGGCGGGCTTCATCACCTTGCCCGACGTGTCGCCCTTGACCGCGGGCTCGGTGTACGAGACCTCGCGCACGACCGACGTCGGCAGCTCGACCGAGATCGCCTTGCCTTCGTAGAAGGTGAGCTCGCAGGGCAGTCCGTCCTCGAGGTAGGGGAGGGCGGACTCCATGTTCTCCTTCTCGACGTCGTACTGGTTGAATTCCTGGTCCATGAAAACGTACATCGGATCGGCGAAGTACGAATAGGTGACGTCCTTGCGCTCGAGCTGGACGACGTCGAACTTCTCGTCGGCGCGATAGACGGTCTCGGTGCCGCCGCCGGACAGCAGGTTGCGCAGCTTCATCTTGACGACCGATGCGTTGCGGCCGGACTTGGTGAACTCGGCCTTCTGGACGACCATCGGGTTGCTGCCGATCATGATCACGTTGCCGGCGCGCACTTCCTGGGCGATTTTCATGTCGATTCCTGGGGTTCCGCCGGCGGGCCGGCGAATGACGTTGCAAAGTTGGCAAACCGTAAATTATAGCCGATGGCGGGCATATTCAACAAGGCCGGCCGCGAGATCGGGCAGGGCCGCCAGCTGGCGGGCCCAATGCTGCCCGTGGTCGGCGAGGGCGCCGAGGGCCGCCCTGAACGCGGGCCACGCCGCGGCGGCCGCGACGCCTTCCCCGGCCTCGAACGCGCGCCAGAAACCCCGGAGCGCGCCTAGCTCCCGGCCGGCCAGGTCGGCCGCATAGCGGTCGAGGAAGGCTTCGAGCTTCAGCAGCTGCGCATTCTCGTCCTGGGGATAGGGTTGCCAGACGAAAGGGCGGGCGGCCCATTGCGCGCGGACGAACGAATCCTCGCCGCGGACGAAGTTCAGGTCGGAGGCCCAGAGCAGGCGGTCGAATTCCTCCTGCGTCGAAAACGGCCGCATCGCGAGCGTGAGCCGGCCCTGCGCCACCGACTGGCCTGCGTGCGGGACGTCCCCGTGCAACCAGGTGTCGAGCGCCGCAGTCGCGACGCCGTCGGGCACCGTGCAGGCGATCGCCTCGTCGCCTTCGGCCCAGGCGTCGAACAGCGCCGGCAGGCCGCGGTTCGGGTAGCAGAAGAGCACGATGCGCAGCGGCGCCGCGGCCGCGCGCCCGGCGGCCTGCGCGTCGCGCATCGCGCGGTCGCGCGCCGCCAGCAGGCCCGCCTCGCGGATCAGCCCGCCGCTGCGGGCGGTGAATCCCGGAAACCAGAAGTAGCGCGTCAGTGCCCGCCGCGGCAGCGGCGAGGCCAGGCCGTGAACGCTGTCGATCCAGGGCTCCGCCGACAGATATTCGAGGTTGAACCACAGGGGTGGGCGCGCGCTCGCCGCCATTGCGTCGAGATAGCGCTCGGGCAGCCCGCAGCCGAAACCCTCGACGACGACGTCGGGGAGGTCAACCGCGTCGGCGGCCCCATCCAGTTGCCGGAGGGTGACCCCGCGGTGGCGCTGGAACGGCAGGCCGGGGACGAGCGCAGGCTCGATGCGCGCGAGGGTCGCGACCCGGTCGATCCACATCGTGACGTCGAGCGCGTGCTCGGTGGCGAGCTGGCGTGCCAGGCGCCAGGCGACGCCGGCATCGCCATAGTTGTCGACGACGCGGCAGAAGACATCCCAGCGCCTGCCGTTCATCGCGCGAGTGTACCGCCGGGTTCGAGGCGCCCGCGCTAATCGTCCCCGGGCAGCTCGCTCTCGTGCCAGCGTGCAAGGGCGAGGCGGGACAGGCCGGCGGTCGCCGCGAACATCGCGACGCCGGCGCCCGCGATCAGCAGCAGCGCCGCGAACAGTCGCGGGATGTTGAGCTGGATGCCGGCGAGCAGGATCTGGTAGGCGAGGCCCGCTCCCTCGCCGCCGGTGCCGGCGACGAACTCGGCGACGACCGCGCCGATCAGCGCCAGCCCGCTCGCGATCCGCAGGCCGCCGAAGAAATACGGCAGTGCGCCCGGCATGCGCAGGCGCCACAGCGTCTGCCAGCGCGTCGCACGCGAGAGACGGAACAGGTTGGCCAGGCCCGGGTCGACACTGCGCAGCCCGAGTGTCGTGTTGGAGATGATCGGGAAGATCGCGACGACGACGGCGCACATGACCAGCGCGGTGCGGGTGTCGTGCACCCAGATGATGATCAGCGGAGCGATCGACACGATCGGCGTCACCTGCAGCAGGATCGCGTAGGGAAAGAAGCTCATCTCGATCCAGCGGCTTTGGGCGAACACCAGCGCGATGGCGACGCCGGTGACGGTCGCGATCGCGAGCGCGGTCAGCGCCACGCCCAGCGTCACCCCGAGCGAGGCGAAGAGCAGTGCGCGGTCGGTGTAGAGCGTGTGGATGACCCGCAACGGCGACGGGACGAGGTAGGCGGGCACGTGGTAGGCGGTGACGAGGGCCTGCCAGCCCGCGAGCATGACGATCGCGACCGCGAGCGGCGCGAGCACGCGCAGCAGCCGGGCGTGCGTCGCCGCGCGGCTCATCGGGGCGCCTGGCCGGGCCGCGCGGCCGCGCTCGCCGTCCTGCGGCCGCCGGCAGCGGCGTCGGGAAGCTCGCCGGCCCCGGCATCGGCGACGCGCGAGGACAGCCGATGGGCGTAGGCCGCGAACGCCGTCGACAGCCGGAACGCGTCGTCGCGAGGGTAGGGTTCGGCGATGGACAGCACGTCGAGGATGCGCCCCGGACGCGCGCCCATCACGGCCACGCGCGTCGACAGGAACACCGCCTCCTGGATGCTGTGGGTGACGAAGACGACGGTGAAACCCTGCGCGGACCACAGCGAGAGCAATTCGGCATCGAGGCGCTGCCGAGTGAATTCGTCGAGTGCGCCGAAAGGCTCGTCCATCACCAGCAACTCCGGACCGGTGACCAGTGCCCGCGCGATCGACGCCCGCATCTGCATGCCGCCGGACAGCTCGCGCGGAAGGTGGCGGGCGAAGCCGGTGAGGTTCACGCGGGCCAGCGCATCGGCCACGGCCCGGTCGGCGACCTTGCGCGCGACGCCCGCAAGGTCGAGCGGCAGGCGGACATTGGTCGAGAGCCTCGCCCAGGGCATCAGCGTCGGCGACTGGAACACGAAACCGATGCGCGGGGGTGCGTCGCGGGCGGACGCGTCGACCGCGTCGCACCAGGTGATCCGCCCCGTCGACGGACGGGCGAGGCCGGCGATCAGGCCGAGCAGCGTGGACTTGCCGCAGCCCGAGGGGCCGACCAGGGTCAGGAACTCGCCGGGCCGCAGGTCGAGATCGACGCCGGCCAGCGCGCAGGTGCCGTTGGCGTAGGTCCTGCCGACGCCGCGGAGCTCGATGAGCGGCGCCCCGACGGCGGGCTCGGCGGCGGGATCAGTCGCTGCCACGCCTCGCGCCCGGGACGAGGGGGGCGCGCGGGTCGGTCACGGCACCACGCGCACGGCTTTGACCAGATCGAGCGTGTACGTGCGCGCGTAGTCGACGCCCGGCTTGGCGAGCCCGGCGCTGCGCAGGAAATCGAAGGTTGCGTGCCAGCGCGGGTCGGTCATCGTCAGCAGCCCGAACTTGCGCGCATCGGCATTGACGACGATGCCGTATTCATTGAGCTTGCGAAGGCCGTAGGCGAGCAGGTCGTCGCTCATTTCAGGGTTCGACTTGCGAATCAGCGCGTTGCCTGGGGCGGGATGCGCGAGGTAGCTCTTCCAGCCTTCGGCCGAGGCACGGATGAAGCGCTCGAGGACTTCGCGCTTCCGGGCAAGCGTCGATCGTGTCACCACCAGGGTCTCCGAATAGGGCGGGTAGCCGCGATCGGCGAGCAGGAACACGACCGGCCGGATGCCGGCCTTCTCGATCGAGTACGGCTCCGAGGTCACGAATCCCTGCTGGGAGAGCGACGGCTCGGCGAGGAATGGCTGCACCGAGAAACCGTAAGGCCGCTTCTGGGCGTCGGTGAACCCGAACTGCTGGCGCAGCCACGGCCAGAACGTCGTGTTGCTCGCGGCCCCGATCGCGATGGGTTCGCCCTTGAGGTCCTCGAGGCGTCCAACGCCCGGATGCGCGATGATCACTGTCGGGTTCTTCTGGAACGTCGCGGCGATCGCGACCACCGGCACGTCCTGCTCGACTGCCGACACGACCTGCAGCGCGTCGGCCATCGCGATGTCGATCTGGCCGGCGGCGAGCAGCTGCAGGCCGTTCACCTGCGGCCCGCCCATGCGGATCGTCACGTCGAGGCCGTACTTGCGGTAGATCCCCTCGGCCTGCGCCTGGTAGTAGCCGCCGTGCTCGGCCTCGGCGAGCCAGTCGGTGGAGAACACGATCTTCTGCAGCGTCTGCGCATGCGCGGACGCCGCGCCGGCCAGGACCACCAACGCCAGGCCGATCCATCGCTTCGGGTCGTGCGTCGTCACGGGTTCACTCCATCGGGCCGGGGGTGGCCGCACCGGACCTGCGCCTCGCCAGCCGCATTCCCGGCCGCGATGCCGCGGCGCAAAATCGCTCTTTTAGCATGGTTGCGGTGCGACGGCTCACGCCAGCGCCTTGGCGAGCAGCTCCTCGCCGCCTTCGAGCAGGAACGCCTTGAACGCCAGCGCCGCCGGCGAGAGCCGCTTCTTCTCGCGATGGACGACGTGCCAGGCGCGCATGACCGGTGTTCCGGCGACCTTGAGGACCACGATGCGTCCGGTCTCGACCTCGAGCACGACCGTGTGCAGCGACAGGAAGCTCACGCCCATGCCGGCCATCACCGCCTGCTTGATCGTCTCGTTGGAGCTCATCTCGATCGTTTCGGCAGGATGGAAGCCGCGCTGCGCGAACACGCGCTCGGTCGAGCTCCGGGTTCCCGATCCGCGCTCGCGGATGATGAACGTGTCGCCGGCGAGCTGCTTCAGCTGGACCCGCCGCTTGCCGGCAAGCGGGTGGTCGGGCGCGGCGATGATCGCCAGCGGGTGCCGGGCATAGGCCGCGGCGATGGTGTCGATGCCCCGGGGCGGCTGTCCCATCAGGGCGAGATCGATCCGGTTCTCGGCAAGGTCGCGCACGACGGCCTCGCGATTGGCGACGGAGAGCCGCACCTTGACCTGGGGGTTGCGGCGCCGGAATTCGGCGAGGAGCTTGGGCGCGAAGTATTTCGCCGTGCTGACGACCGCGATGTGGAGCTCGCCGCCGCCGGCTCCCTTGAGGGCGCTCAGCGACTCGTCGGCCTCGCGCAGCAGCTGCATGACCGCGCGGCTGTAGCGCGCGACCTCGTGGCCGGCGGTCGTCAGCTGCACGCGCCGTCCGACGTGCTCGAACAGCGGCAGCCCGACTTCCTCCTCGAGCTGCTTGATCTGCAGCGACACCGCCGGCTGCGTCAGGTGGATCTCGGCTGCGGCGCGTCCGAAATGCAGATGGCGCGCCGCACTCTCGAAGATCTGGAGCTGGCGTAATGTTGTGCGGCGCAACATCGCTCCTTTTCAGGAAAACTTATCGAACGTATTAGAAACTTTAAGTAGTGCTAATGCAAGAGGCCCTCTAACCTGCACCGATCATCCGACGTGGAGGAGCTGCGATGGGAACGCACGCAGAGGGCAAGACGATCAAGGACGCCGCGGCGCGCTACAAGGCCGGTGTCCTCAAGTACGCGCAGATGGGCTACTGGGAGCCCGACTACGTGCCCAAGGACACCGACATCCTGGCGCTGTTCCGGATCACGCCCCAGGAAGGGGTCGACCCGGAGGAGGCCGCGGCGGCCGTCGCGGGCGAATCGTCGACGGCGACCTGGACCGTCGTGTGGACCGACCGGCTGACCTCCTGCGAGCGATATCGCGCCAAGGCCTACAAGGTCGAGCCCGTTCCAGGCTCGCCGGGCCAGCATTTCGCGTGGATCGCCTACGACCTCGACCTGTTCGAGCCGGGATCGATCGCCAACCTGACCGCCTCGATCATCGGCAACGTGTTCGGCTTCAAGCCGATCAAGGCGCTGCGCCTCGAGGACATGCGCATTCCGGTCGCTTACGTGAAGACCTTCGACGGCCCGCCGACGGGCATCGTCGTCGAGCGCGAGCGCCTCGACAAGTTCGGTCGACCGCTGCTCGGCGCGACGGTCAAGCCCAAGCTCGGGCTGTCGGGCAAGAACTACGGCCGCGTCGTCTACGAGGCGCTCAAGGGCGGACTCGATTTCACCAAGGACGACGAGAACATCAACTCGCAGCCGTTCATGCACTGGCGCGACCGCTTCCTGTCGTGCATGGAAGCGGTGAACCGCGCACAGGCGGCGACCGGCGAGATCAAGGGGCACTACCTCAACGTGACCGCCGGCACCATGGAGGACATGTACGAGCGCGCCAACTTCGCGAAGGAGCTGGGCTCGGTGGTCGTGATGATCGACCTCGTCATCGGCTACACGGCGATCCAGTCGATGTCCAAGTGGGCGCGGAAGAACGACATGATCCTGCACCTGCACCGCGCCGGCCATTCGACGTACACGCGGCAGAAGACCCACGGCATTTCGTTCCGGGTGATCTCCAAGTGGATGCGGCTGGCGGGCGTCGATCACATCCACGCGGGTACCGTCGTCGGCAAGCTCGAGGGCGATCCGAACTCGGTCCAGGGTTTCTACGACATCCTCCGCGAGCCGGTGAACCCGGTGAACCTGACGCGAGGCATCTTCTTCGAGCAGGACTGGGCGGGGTTGCGCAAGGTGTTGCCAGTGGCGTCGGGCGGCATCCACGTCGGGCAGATGCACCAGCTGATCACGTACCTGGGCGAGGACAACGTGCTGCAGTTCGGCGGGGGCACGATCGGCCACCCGATGGGCATCGCCGCAGGGGCGACGGCGAACCGGGTCGGGCTCGAGGCGATGATCCTCGCACGCAACGAGGGCCGCGACATCTGGAACGAGGGGCCGCAGATCCTCGAGAACGCGGCGCGCCATTGCGTGCCGCTACGCGCGGCGCTCGACACGTGGAAGGACATCACCTTCGACTACGCGAGCACCGACACGCTGGATTTCGTGCCGACCCCGACCGCCGCCTGACCGGACACCGAGAGGAAACCGAGCGATGAAGCTGACCCAAGGCACGTTTTCGTTCCTTCCCGACCTCACCGACGAGCAGATCGTCGCGCAGATCGAGTACTGCCTGAAGAACGGCTGGGCGGTGTCGATCGAATACACCGACGACCCCCACCCGCGAAACAGCTACTGGGACATGTACGGGGCGCCGATGTTCGACTTGAGGGATGCGGCAGGCATCATGGGCGAGATCCAGGGCTGCCGCGCAGCGTTCCCGAGCTCCTACGTCAAGGTCAATGCGTTCGATTCGACCCACGGCGTCGAGTCGCTGCGGCTGTCGTTCATCGTCAACCGGCCGAAGGACGAGCCAGGCTTCGCGCTGATCCGCGAGGAGGCCGCCGGACGGCAGATCCGGTACACGACGCGCGCCTACGCGACCGACAAGCCCGAGGGGGCGCGCTACTAGCGCCCCGAACCGCGCAACCCGATGTCAGGAGGAGACATCGTGTCGGCCCCGGACCAGCCCCCGCTCGATCTCGACGCGCTCTATCGCGACTCGCACGTCGGCGAGACGCTCGACGCGCTCGACCGCGAGCTGGTCGGTCTCGTTCCGGTCAAGACGCGCGTGCGCGAGATCGCAGCGCTGCTGCTGGTCGAGCGGCTGCGCCGGACGCTGGGGTTGGGACTCGACGCCGGCGCGCCGTCCCTGCACATGTCGTTCACCGGCAATCCCGGCACCGGCAAGACGACGGTCGCGCTGCGGATGGCCGCGCTGCTCCACAGCCTGGGATACGTCCGCAAGGGGCACCTGATCGCAGTCACCCGCGACGACCTGGTCGGCCAGTACATCGGCCACACCGCGCCCAAGACCAGGGAAGTGCTGAAGAAAGCGATGGGCGGCGTCCTGTTCATCGACGAGGCGTATTACCTGTACCGCCCGGAGAACGAGCGCGACTACGGCCAGGAGGCGATCGAGATCCTGCTGCAGGTGATGGAGAACCAGCGCGACGACCTGGTCGTGATCCTCGCCGGGTACAGGGACCGGATGGAGCGTTTCTTCCAGAGCAACCCGGGACTGTCGTCGCGCATCGCGCACCACATCGACTTTCCCGACTATTCGGAGGACGAGCTGTTCGCGATCGCGCAGCTGATGCTGGACAAGATGCAATACCGGCTGAGCGGCGACGCTGCGCAGGCGCTGCGCCAGTACATCGCGCTGCGCAGGACCCGGCCGCATTTCGCCAATGCGCGCTCGGTGCGCAATGCCCTCGACCGCGCGCGGCTGCGCCAGGCCAAGCGCCTGTTCGAGAACCGTGGCGGGCCGCTGTCGCGCGACGCGCTGATGACCATCGAGGCTGCCGACATCCGGGCGAGCCGCGTGTTCGGCAATGGAGACGGGAAGTGACGACCGCTGCGGATCCCGGCGCGATGGCCTGCGGCGCGAAGCCCGCCGCGGAACGCCTGGGCGCGCTGATCTTCGACGTCGACGGAACACTCGCCGACACCGAGGAGACGCATCGCCAGGCATTCAACTACGCGTTCCTGGAGTTCGGCCTCGACTGGGAATGGGGGAAGCCGCTCTACCGCGAGCTGCTGAAGACCTCCGGCGGCAAGGAGCGCATCGCCCTCTACATCGAGACCCTGCCGACCACGGCCGCCGAGTCCGCCCGCCTGCGGCAGCTCGTGCCCGCGATCCATCGCGCGAAGACCCGCCTCTACGCCGAGCTGATCGCCGACGGTCGCTGCAAGCTGCGGCCGGGGATCGAGCGCCTGTTCGAGGACGCGCGCAGTGCCGGCGTCCGGCTCGCGATCGCGTCGACGACGACGGCCGAGAACGTCCATGCGCTGCTGACGCGGCACCTTGGCGAGGACGCGCTGCAGCGGTTCGCGTGCATCGCCTGCGGCGACCACGTCGAGCGCAAGAAGCCGGCCCCCGATATCTATGCGCTGGCGCTCGCGACGCTGGGCGAGCCTGCGCGGCGCTGCGTCGCCTTCGAGGACTCCGCGAACGGCCTGCGCGCGGCCAAGGCCGCTGGCCTTTGCACGGTCGTCACGCCTTCGCAATGGACGCTCGGCGAGGATTTCCGCGCCGCGGATCTCGTGCTCTCGCACCTGGGCGATCCGGCGCATCCGCTGCCGCCCGCGCAGGCCGCGACCGTGGGCGGGCCATGGCTGGGCCTCTCCGAGTTGCGCAGCCTGCATGCGGGGGCGACGAGCGGCGCTGCGCAGGAAGCTGCGAAATCGTGAGCCACCGGCAAGTCGATGCCCGAAGCGATGCGCCGAAGCTGCTGGCGCGCGTTCGCGCGGTTGCCTTCGACCTCGACGGGACGCTCGTCGACAGCGCCCCCGACCTCGCGGCTGCGGCGAACGCGATGCTGGAGGTACTGGGCCATGCGCGGCTGCCAGAGCCGCGGATCGCTGCGCTGATCGGCAACGGCATCGACCGGCTGGTCGAAGCCGCCCTCGCGGCGAGCACCGGGCGCGCCGCCGAAGCGGGCCCGCTGGCCGCGGCGACTGCGCTGTTCCGTCGCTGCTACGCCGAGCGGCTGTTCGACCGCAGCCGCGTCTATCCGGGCGTGATCGAGGGCCTCGCGGCGCTCGATGCGATGGGGGTTGCGCGCTGCTGCATCACCAACAAGGCGAGCGCGTTCACGCTGCCTCTGCTCGAGGCCGCCGGCCTGTCCGGTCGCCTGGGATTCGCGTTGTGCGCCGACCGGTCCGAGGAGCGCAAGCCCGCCCCCACGCTGCTGCTCGCGGCCTGCCGGCGTCTCGGCATCGCTGCCGCCGACATGCTCTACGTCGGCGATTCGCGCATCGACATCGCTGCCGCCCGCGCCGCGGGTTGTCCGGTCGCCGTCGTCGACTACGGCTATCACCAGGGATTCTCGCTCGCCGCCGAGCGCCCGGACTGGATCATCGCCAGCGTCGCCGAGCTTCCCGCGCTGCCGGCCTCGCCACGCCTCGCAAAGCTTCAAGCCTGAGGGACCGCACGATGCTCGCCGACCGAACGACGCTGACCCAGTTCCTGATCGAGGAACGCCGCCGCCACCCCGGCGCCAGCGGCGAGTTCAACGGCCTGATCCTCGACGTCGCGCTCGCCTGCAAGGCGATCTCGCGTGAGGTCGCGAGCGGCGCGCTCAGCGGCGTCCTCGGCGGCAACGCGACGACGAACGTCCAGGGCGAGACGCAGAAGAAGCTCGACGTCATCGCCAACGACCTGTTCCTGCGCGCCAACGAATGGGGAGGGCATCTGGCCGGCATGGTGTCCGAGGAGATCGACGCGCCGTACGCGATTCCGGCGCAATACCCGAAAGGCAGCTACCTGCTCGCATTCGATCCGCTGGACGGCTCGTCGAACATCGATGTCAACGTCGCCGTCGGAAGCATCTTCTCGATCCTGCGCGCGCCGAACCCCGGCGCCGACGCCGTTGCGGGGGATTTCCTGCAGCCGGGCCACCAGCAGGTGTGCGCGGGTTACGCGATCTACGGGCCGTCGACGATGCTGGTTCTGACCGTGGGCAATGGCGTCCACGGGTTCACGCTCGACCCGCTGCTGGGCGAGTTCTTCCTGACGCACCCGGGCATAGGGATCCCGGTGACGACCAGCGAGTTCGCGATCAACGCCTCCAACAGCCGCTTCTGGGAGCCCGCGGTCAAGCGCTATGTCGAGGAATGCCTCGCCGGCAAGTCGGGTCCGCGCGGCAAGGACTTCAACATGCGGTGGATCGCTTCGCTGGTCGCGGAGACGCATCGCGTGCTGATGCGCGGCGGCGTGTTCCTCTATCCGCGCGACACCAAGGAGCCGCCGAAGCCGGGCAGGCTGCGCCTGCTCTACGAGGCCAATCCGATCGCGTTCATCGTCGAGCAGGCGGGCGGGCGGGCGAGCAGCGGACGGGGGCGGATGCTCGACACGGTGCCCGAATCCCTGCACCAGCGCATCGGCCTGGTCTTCGGGTCGCGCGAGGAGGTCGCGAGGATCGAGCAGTATCACCGCGACCACAACCTGCGCGAATTCGACGCACCGCTGTTCGCCTCGCGCGGCCTGTTCCGCACGACCATCTGATCAGACCGCCAGGCAGGGAGGAGAGGGATGTCGATCAAGCATCCGATCATCGCGATCACCGGTTCGTCGGGCGCGGGCACGACATCGGTGATGCGCACGTTCGAGCAGATCTTCCGCCGCGAGGGCGTCGACGCCGCATTCCTCGAGGGCGACAGCTTCCATCGCTACGATCGCGCCGAGATGAAGCAGAAGATGGCCGAGGAGCTCGCGCGCGGCAACCAGCATTTCAGCCATTTCGGCCCCGAGGCGAACCTGTTCAGGGAGCTCGCCGAGCTGTTCAAGGTCTACGCCGAGACGGGTCGCGGCAAGCGGCGCAAGTACCTGCACGACGACGAGGAGGCGAAGCCGTACGGCCAGAAGCCGGGAACGTTCACGGCCTGGGAAGAGCTGCCCACGGACACCGACCTGCTGTTCTACGAAGGGCTGCACGGGGCGGTCGTCACCGAGGAGGCGGACGTCGCGCAGCACGTCGACCTGCTGATCGGCGTCGTCCCGGTGATCAACCTCGAGTGGATCCAGAAGCTGCAGCGCGACCAGAAGTTGCGCGGCTATTCGACCGAGGCGGTGACCGACACGATCCTGCGGCGGATGAACGACTACGTCCACTACATCTGCCCGCAGTTCGCGCACACGCACGTGAATTTCCAGCGCGTCCCGATCGTCGACACGTCGAACCCGTTCATCGCCAGGTTCATTCCGACGCCGGAGGAATCGATGCTGGTGATCCGCTTCGCCAATCCCCGCGGCATCGATTTTCCCTACCTGTTGTCGATGATGAACGGGTCGTTCATGTCGCGCGCGAACACGATCGTGTGCCCGGGCGGAAAGATGGACCTGGCGATGCAGCTCATCTTCACGCCGATGATCTGGCGGCTGATCGAGCGACGCAAGCAGGCAATGGCGAGCTAGCTCGAGGAGCGCAACATGAATGTCCAGGTGAGCGAGCGTCCCGCGATCGACGCGGCGCAGCGCGATGTCGTCAACGTCCTGCGCGCTCTGGCGATGGACGCGGTGCAGAAAGCGAATTCGGGGCATCCGGGCATGCCGATGGGCATGGCGGAGATCGCCGAGGTGCTTTGGCGGCGCCATCTGCGCCACAACCCTGCCAACCCCCGATGGGTCGACCGGGATCGCTTCGTGCTGTCGAACGGCCACGGCTCGATGCTGCAGTACGCGCTGCTGCACCTCGCAGGCTACGACGTGTCGATCGACGATCTGAAGCGGTTCCGGCAGATGCACTCCAAGACCCCGGGTCATCCGGAGGTCGGCGTGACGCCGGGCGTGGAGACGACCACCGGCCCGCTGGGACAGGGCATCGCGAATGCGGTGGGCATGGCGATCGCCGAGAAGCAGCTGGCGGCGGAGTTCAACCGGCCGGGCTTCGACATCGTCGACCATCACACCTGGGTGTTCCTCGGCGACGGCTGCATGATGGAGGGGATCTCGCACGAGGTCTGCTCGCTCGCCGGTACGCTGGGGCTCGGCAAGCTGATCGCGCTCTACGACGACAACGGCATCTCGATCGACGGCCACGTCGAGGGCTGGTTCACCGACGACACACCGCGCCGCTTCGAGGGCTATGGCTGGCACGTTCTGCGCGATGTCGACGGACACGACCGCGAAGCGGTCCACCGCGCGATCGTCGCGGCGAAAGCGGTGACCGACCGGCCGTCGCTCGTCTGCTGCAAGACCGTCATCGGCAAAGGCTCGCCGAACAAGGCGGGTTCGCACGAGGCCCACGGCGCGGCACTGGGCGAAAAGGAGATCGCCGCGACCCGCGCCGCGATCGGCTGGAGCTACGCCCCTTTCGAGGTCCCGCCGCATGTCCGGACCGCCTGGGACGCACGCGAGCAGGGCGCTGTCGCCGAAGGATCGTGGCGGGAGCATTTCGACGCCTATGCCTATGCGCACCCGGAGCTCGCGCGCGAGTTCGAGCGCCGGATGCGCGGCGAGCTTCCCGCGGACTTCGACGGCCGCGTCGTCGCGATGATGGCGAAGGCGAAGGAGAAGGCCGAGACGATCGCGACGCGCAAGGCCTCGCAGAACGCGATCGAGGCACTGGCGCCGCTGTTGCCCGAGCTTCTCGGAGGCTCCGCCGACCTGGCCGGCTCGAACCTCACGCTGTGGTCGGGCTCGCGCGCGATCACCCGCGACTCCGGCGGCAATTACCTGTACTACGGCGTACGTGAATTCGGCATGGCCGCGATCATGAACGGCGTCGCGCTGCACGGCGGTTTCATCCCGTACGGGGGAACGTTCCTGACCTTCGCCGACTACTGCCGCAATGCATTGCGCATGGCGTCGCTGATGCGGATCGGCGTGATCCTGGTGTTCACCCACGATTCGATCGGCCTGGGCGAGGACGGGCCCACGCACCAGCCGATCGAACACGCGGCGACGCTGCGCCTCATTCCCGGCATGGACGTCTGGCGCCCCTGCGACACCAAGGAATCGGTGGTCGCCTGGGCAATGGCGATCGAGCGCCGCGACGGGCCGTCGTGCCTGCTGTTCAGCCGGCAGAACCTGCCTTTCCAGCTGCGCCCTGCCGAGGAGGTCGCGAACATCCGGCGCGGCGCCTACGTGCTGGTCGAGTCCGATGCCGCGCCGCGCGCGGTGATCATTGCCACCGGCTCGGAGGTGCCGCTCGCCGTCGACGCCGCGAAACGGCTGGCGGGCGAGGGCGTGCCCGTGCGCGTCGTGTCGATGCCGTCGACCACCGTGTTCGACCGGCAGGACGAGGCCTACCGCGATCGCGTGCTGCCGCCGGATCTGCCCTGCGTCGCCGTGGAGGCGGGCGTGACCGATTTCTGGCGCAAGTACGTCGGGCGCTCCGGCGCGGTCGTCGGCATCGACCGCTTCGGCGAGTCGGCGCCGGCCGGCGAGCTGTTCCGCCATTTCGGCTTCACGCCCGAGCGCGTCGCCGACGCGGTGAGATCGGTGCTGGCGCGCACAGGCCGTGGCCAATTGAACTGATATTCGAAACGGAGGGTGTCATGGCATTGGTGTCGTTGCGGCAGCTGCTCGATCATGCGGCGCAGGAGGGCTACGGGGTTCCCGCGTTCAACGTCAACAACATGGAACAGATCCACGCGATCATGCAGGCGGCCGACGAGGCCGATGCCCCGGTGATCCTGCAGGCCTCGGCGGGGGCGCGCAAGTACGCGGGCGAGGCTTTCCTGCGGCATCTCGTGCAGGCGGCGGTCGAGACCTGGCCCCACATCCCGCTGGTCATGCACCAGGACCACGGATCGAGTCCCGCGGTGTGCCAGGCATCGATCCGCTCCGGGTTCACCAGCGTCATGATGGACGGTTCGCTGCGGGAGGACATGAAGACGCCCGCTTCCTACGACTACAACGTCGACGTGACACTTCGCGTGGTCGAAATGGCGCATGCGGTCGGCGTGTCGGTCGAAGGTGAGCTCGGCTGCCTCGGCTCACTCGAATCCGGAATGGCCGGCGAGGAGGACGGCGTCGGGGCCGAGGGCAAGCTGTCGCACGACCAGCTGTTGACCGATCCCGGACAGGCGGCCGACTTCGTGCGCAGGACCGGCGTCGATGCGCTGGCAATCGCCATCGGCACCTCGCACGGTGCCTACAAATTCTCGAGGCAGCCGACCGGCGAAGTGCTGGCGATCGACCGCATCAAGGACATCCACCAGCGCATCCCCGACACGCATCTCGTGATGCACGGGTCCTCGTCGGTGCCGCAGGAATGGCTCGCGATCATCCGCGAGTACGGCGGCGAGCTGAAGGAAACCTACGGCGTGCCGATCGCCGAGATCCAGGAAGGGATCAGGCACGGCGTGCGCAAGGTGAACATCGACACCGACATCCGACTTGCGATGACCGGAGCGATCCGCCGCGCACTGGCGAAGGAGCGCAGCGAGTTCGATCCGCGCAAGCTGTTCAAGGACGCGACCGCGGCGGCGAAAGGCATCTGCGCATCGCGCTTCGAGGCTTTCGGCTGCACCGGCCAGGCGTCGAAGATCGAGCCGGTGCCGCTGGACGGGATGGCCGAGCGTTACCGCAAGAAGGAACTCGTTCAGGCCATCGCCTAGAATCGCGGGCAGGAGGGGCCGATGAACGCGAATCCCCAGACCTGCCGAATGCCGAGCCCGCTGGGAGAGATCCTGCTGGTCGCGAATGTGCGAGGAGACGCATTGCGCGGGCTCTACCTCGAAGGCCAGAAATACTTTCCCGAGGACGCGGCCCGCTGGACAGCGTCGCCGCGGCTGCCGCTTTTCCGCGATGCCATCGCGCAATTGGGCGAGTACTTCGCCGGAAAGCGCGAGCACTTCCGAATACCGCTCGAGCCTGCAGGCACGGCATTCCAGCGCGCTGTGTGGCGGGAGATTGCCCGGGTGCCGTACGGCACGACGATCAGCTATTCCGAGCTCGCGCGGCGTTGCGGACGGCCGTCGGCGGTACGGGCGGCCGGTGCCGCGACCGGCCGCAATCCGATTACGGTCATCGTTCCCTGCCACCGGATCGTCGGCAGCGGCGGCGCGTTGACCGGCTACGCGGGCGGACTCGTTCGCAAGCGGGCGTTGCTCGCGATCGAGGCGCGATCGGCTCGCCCTGCGGCCCGGGCTGGCTAGCGTCATGAATCCGGACGCGCTTGCGCGGATCCTGCGCGTCCAGCGGGCGGCTTTCGCGGCGGAGCGCTATCCGGACCTTCCTGCGCGCCGCGACCGACTCGCCCGCCTGCTCGCCATCGTCACGCGGCACGGGGACGCGCTGGTCGACGCGATCGCGCGCGATTTCGGCCATCGCTCGTCGCACGAGACCAGGCTCGCCGAGCTCTACGTCGTGGCGGCCGAGGCGCGCCATGCGATCCGGCGCCTGCCGCGCTGGATGAGGCCGCGCCGCATCGCGACCCCGTGGCACCTGCTGCCCGCGTCGGCCAGCGTCGTGCATCAGCCCCTGGGAGTTGCCGGCGTGATCAGTCCCTGGAACTACCCGGTGCAACTCGCGCTCGCGCCGGCGATCGCGGCGCTGGCAGCGGGCAACCGCGTGATGCTCAAGCCTTCGGAGATGACCCCGGCGACCTCGGTGCTGCTGAACGAGCTGATCGCGACGCACTTCCGCGAGGACGAATTCGCGATCGTCCTGGGCGATGCGGGCGTGGGCGCCGCCTTTGCCGCATTGCCTTTCGATCATCTGTTCTTCACCGGGTCGAGCGCAGTGGGCCGCAGCGTCGCCATCGCGGCGGCCGCCAACCTGACGCCGGTGACGCTGGAGCTGGGCGGCAAGTCTCCGGCGCTGTTCGACGCGGACGCCGACTTCGCGCGGGGAATCCCGAGGCTGATCGTGGGCAAGCTGCTGAACGCCGGGCAGACCTGCATCGCGCCGGATTACGCGCTGGTGCCCGCGTCGCGACTCGACGAGTTCGTCGGCGCGGTGCGGGCCGAGCTGCCGAGGCTCTACCCGTCGGTGGCCGCCAATCCCGATTATTCGTCGATCATCGATGCGCGCCATTACGCGCGGCTCGAGGCCCTGGTCGACGATGCCCGCGCCAAAGGCGCGACGATCATAGCGTTCGATGCGGGTCCCGCCGGCGAGTCCGCGCATCCGCGCCGGCTGCCGCCGACGCTCGTCATCGGCGTGACCGAGGACATGGCGATCATGCGCGAGGAGATCTTCGGCCCGCTGCTGCCCGTCGAGACGTATGCGACACTCGACGAGGCGATCGCACGCATCAACGCGCGTCCGCATCCGCTGGCGCTGTACTGGTTCGGGCGCGATCGCGCGCGCCGCGAGCGCTTGCTGCACGAGACTCTCGCCGGTGGCGTGACCGTCAACGACACGCTTTGGCATTTCGCGCACGAAGGCCTGCCGTTCGGAGGCGTCGGGGCATCGGGGATCGGCGCTTATCACGGCGCGCACGGCTTCGCGACTTTCTCCAATGCCAAGCCGGTGTTCAGGCAGTCGCGCTACGCGGCGGCGCGGCTGCTCTACCCGCCCTACGGTCGGACTTTCGAGCGCGTGCTGGCGTTGCTGCGGCGATTCAACGGCTAGACGCCGATTTCATTCACCGCCCGCGCGATCGCAGCATGCGTCGCAGCACGCCGTCGTGCCGGAAATAGTGGTGGTAGAGGGCCGCCGCCGAATGGAGGCCGACGAGCGCCAGCAGGGTCCACATCAGGAACGAATGGACGTCGCCGGCGGTAAAGCCTGCATGTGTTCCGGCGGGCACGAGGTAGGGCAGCGCGAACAGCTTGAAGAACGTGACCGGAAAATCGCGCGCCGATGCCGCGGCCCAGCCGAGGAGCGGTCCCGCCAGCAGCAGCGCATACAGCAGCGCATGCGTCGCCCCCGCGGTCAGGCGCTCCCACGCGGCGGAATCCGGCATCGACAGCGCGACCGGGCGCCGCAGCCGCCGCAGCCAGCGCAGCGCGACGACGACGAAGATCAGCACCCCGAGAGAAAAATGCAGGTTGATCAGGGGGCCAGGAACGGTGCCACGCCGCATCGGCGGCATGGCGATCGACACGATGAACTGCACGAGGACCAGGACGAAGACCAGCCAGTGCAGCCACTTCGCCGTCGCGTCGTAGTCGCCTGCGGCAGTGCCGGCGGGGAGCGCAGACGCCATGCCGGGGATCACCCGCCCGAGGGTAGCGTGCCTTCGACGCCCTCGACGTAGTAATTCATCTTCGACAGCGCGTCGTCGGTGATCGTCTGTCCGGCGCTGAGTCGCAGCTTGCCCTGGTTGTCCTTCATCGGCCCGGTGAACGGGTTGAGCCTGCCCGCGGCGATCTCGGCCTCGGCTTGCTTCTCGAGGTCGCGGACGTCCTGCGGCACGGCCTTGCCGAACGGTCCCATCTTGATCATGCCGTCCTTGATCCCGCCCCACACGTGGTCGGGCTTCCAGGTCCCGTCGAGCACCGTCTGCGCCACGTGGGTGTAGTACTTGTCCCAGACGTGGGTGACGGCGGTGATCTGCGCGTCCGGGCCGTACTTGGACATGTCGGAGTGGTAGGCGACTGCATAGACGTGCTTCGCCTCGGCCGCCTGCACGACCGCGGTCGAATCCGTGTGGTGCGTCAGCACGTCGGCCCCCTGGGCGACCAGCGTGTTCGCGGCCTCGCTTTCGCGGCCCGGATCGAACCAGGAACTGGTCCAGACGACCTTCACGACGGCCTTGGGATTGACGCTGCGCATGCCGCGCGTGAATGCGTCGATGCCCATCACGACTTCGGGTATGGGGAAGGCCGCGACGTAGCCGGCGATGTTGGTCTTGGTCATCTTCCCGGCGACGATGCCGGCGAGATAGCGGCCCTCGTAGAACCGTGCGTTGTAGGTCCCGACGTTCTTCGCGGTCTTGTAGCCGGTCGCGTGCTCGAAGTCGACGTCCGGGAACTGCTTCGCGACCTTGATCGTCGGGTTCATGTAGCCGAACGACGTCGTGAAGATCAGCTTGTAGCCGGATTGCGCGAGGTCGCGGATCACGCGCTCGGCGTCGGCGCCCTCCGGCACGTTCTCGACGTACTTGGTCGTCACCTTGCCCGCGAGGTTCTTTTCCATCTGGATGCGGGCGATGTCATGCTGGTGTGTCCAGCCGGCGTCCGAGACCGGACTGACGTAGACGAAGCCGATCTTCAGCGGTCCCTTGTCCTGTGCGGCAGCAGGCAGCGCGAGAGCGAGCGCGAAGGCGGCCATCGTCGCGAGCGCCATCCGGCGGGTCGTGCGGTACATCGTGGTCTCCTCGGTTTGCAGGGATCGAACCGACGCATTTTACGCGCCCTGAAAATGGGGTCAGAGCTGTAATACTTCGTCTGCGCTCGAGTCTGCGACCCGGGCTCGAGAAGTATTACAGCTCTGACCCCATTTTCAGGGGAGGTCACTCGGGATGGAAAGGCCTTCCCAGCGACGCGGGCGCGTTCAGCCGGATCGTCGTCGCATCGCGCGAGATGATCGCGAGCACGACGATGGTCGCGACGTAGGGCAGCATCGCGAGCAATTGCGACGGAATCGCAACGCCCGCCGCCTGCGCCTGGAATTGCGCGAGGGTGACGCCGCCGAACAGGTAGGCGCCGGCCAGCACCCGCCAGGGTTTCCAGGTGGCGAAGACGACCAGCGCGAGCGCGATCCAGCCGCGCCCTGCGGTCATCCCCTCGGTCCACGACGGCGTGTACGCGACCGCCAGGTAGGCGCCGCCCAGGCCCGCGCAGGCGCCGCCGAACAGCACCGCGGCGTAGCGCAGTGCGATCACGCGGTGGCCGATCGCGTGCGCGGACGCGGGTGACTCGCCGACCGCGCGCAGCACCAGCCCGGCCCGCGTGCGATGGAGAAACCACTGGACCGCGGCGAACAGCGCGAGCGAGAGGTAGACCATCGGGTTGTGACCGAACAGCAGCCGCCCGACGATCGCGGCATCGGAGAGGCCCGGGATCGACAGCGGCTTGATGCCTTCGATGACGACGCTGATGTAGCCGCGCCCGACGAAAGCCGACAGTCCCACCCCGAACAGCGACAGCGCGAGTCCGGTCGCGACCTGGTTGGCGAGCAGCGTAAGGGCGATCACGGCGAAAATCAGCGACAGCGCCGCGCCGGCCAGTGCGCCGGCGCACACGCCGAGCCACGGCGAATGCGTGTCGGCGGTGACGATGAACGATGCGACCGCGCCGGTCAGCATCATCCCCTCGACGCCGAGGTTCAGCACGCCCGACTTCTCGACGACGAGCTCCCCCAGCGCCGCGAAGACCAGCGGCGTGCCTGCCGCCAGCGTCAGGATCACGAGTTGCGCGAACGTGTCCATGTCGGCGCCGCCGGCGCGGGGATCAGCGCGTCGCCGGCCGCGCATGCACGGCGCGCAGCCGGTAGTTGACGAGCACGTCGGCCGCGAGGAGGAAGAACAGCAGCGTGCCCTGGAAGAGCCCGGTGACCGCCGAGGGAAGTGCGAGGTTCACCTGCGCGGATTCGCCGCCGAGGTAGAGCAGCGACATCAGCAGGCTCGCGAACACGATGCCCAGCGGGTGCAGTCGCCCGACGAACGCGACGATGATCGCAGCGAAGCCGTAGCCGGGCGACATCGACGGCAGCAGCTGCCCGATCGGCCCGGCGGCTTCGTTGACCCCGGCGATGCCCGCGCAGGCGCCGCCGGCGAGCATGCCGAGCCAGACGTTGCGTGTCGACGATATGCCCGCATACGCCGCCGCGGCAGGTGCCAGTCCCGCGACGCGCATCTCGAATCCCCAGACGCTCCTGCGGATGAACAGCCATGCGATCGCGACCACCGCCAGTGCGATCGGGAGGCCCGCGTTCAATCGCGTGCCGGACAGGAGGTTCGGCAGCAGCGCCGCATCGGTGAACAGCTTCGATTGCGGGAAGTTGTAGCCGTCGGGATCGCGCCAGGGCCCGTGGACCAGCCAGGACAGGAACAGGTTCGCGACGTAGACGAGCATCAGCGACGTCAGGATCTCGTTGGCGTTGAAGCGCGTGCGCAGCCACGCCGGGATCGCGGCCCAGGCCATGCCGCAGAAGGCGCCTGCGGCGACCATCGCTGGCAGCAGCAGCGCCGGCGGGATGGGGATGCTGCCCGCGGCGAGCGCCACGCCGCCCCCGGCGATCGCACCCAGCGTCAACTGGCCCTCGGCGCCGATGTTCCATACGTTCGCGCGGTACCCGATCGCGAGCCCCGTCGCGATCAGCATCAGCGGGCTCGCCTTGAGCAGCAGCTCGCCGACGCCGTAGCGTGTCGCAACGGGCTGGATGAAGAATGCGTGGAATGCGGCGGTCGGATCCTTGCCGAGCGCCTCGAACACGACGAAGCCGGCGACGAGCGTTGCCAGCGTCGCCAGCACAGGTGCCAGCAGGATCGCCGCACGCGAGGCCTCGGGGCGCGCTTCGAGCGCGATTCTCATGGGTGGCGGGTGACCGCGGTCCGGTCGGGTGTCGCCGCGGACCCCGCCATCAGCAGGCCGATGCCTTCGGCGGTGGTCTCCGCGACGGGGCGCGCCGGCGAGAGCCGTCCTTGCGCGATGACGGCGAGGCGGTCGCAGATTTCGATGAGCTCCTCGAGCTCCTCGGAGACCACCAGCACCGCGACGCCGGCGTCGCGCAGGTCGATCAGCGCCTGCCGGATCTGCGCGCTCGCCCCGACGTCGACGCCCCAGGTCGGCTGTGCCGCGATCAGGACGCTCGGCGCCTGCAGGATCTCCCGACCGACGATGAACTTCTGCAGGTTCCCGCCCGAGAGGCTGCGCGCCGCGGCCTCGGGACCGGCCGCCTTGACTCCCCATGTAGCGATGATCCCGGTCGCCAGTGATCGGGCGGCGTCGGCGCGGATCCAACCGTGCGAGACCAGGCCGCGGTGGCGTGCGGTCAGCAGCGCATTGTCGGTGAGCGACATCTCGGGCACGGCACCGCGCCCCAGGCGCTCCTCCGGCACGTACGCGAGTCCATGCGACCGGCGCTGCGCTGCTCCGAGGCGCCCTGCGGCCGTGCCGCAGAGTACGATCGCATCGCGTCGCGCGACCCGGCGCTCGCCGGAGAGCGCCGCGAGCAGTTCCCGCTGCCCGTTGCCGGAGACGCCCGCGATGCCGACGATCTCGCCGGCGCGCACGGTCAGCGAGATCGACCGCAGCGTCGTCCCGAACGGATCGTCGGAGCGCAGGTCCAGCCCGTCGACGACCAGCGCAGGCGCGCCGGCGACCGGGGGACGATGCCGCGGGTGCGGCAGTTCGGTGCCGATCATCATCCGGGCGAGCGTGGCGGTCGTCTCGCGGCGCGGATCGCACTCGCCGGTCACCCGGCCTGCGCGAAGCACCGTCGCTCGATGGCACAGCGCGCGGATCTCGTCGAGCTTGTGGCTGATGTAGAGGATGCTGCAGCCCTCTTCGGCGAGCTGGCGCAGGGTGTCGAAAAGCCGCAGGACCGCCTGCGGTGTCAGCACCGACGTCGGCTCGTCCATGATCAGCAGGCGCGGCGCCTGCAGCAGGCAGCGCACGATCTCGACGCGTTGCCGCTCGCCCACCGACATCGAATGCACCAGGCGCGCCGGATCCAGCGTCAGGCCGTAGCGCCTGGAAACGTCGCGGATCTTCGCGGCCAGGTCGGGTCCCGCCGCGGCGGCATCGAGCGCGAGCGCGACGTTCTCGGCGACGGAGAGGGTCTCGAACAGCGAGAAGTGCTGGAAGACCATGCCGAGTCCGAGCCTGCGCGCCCGTGCGGGACTCGCGATCCGGACTGCCCGCCCCTCCCATTGCATCGTTCCCGCATCGGGCTTGACGATGCCGTAGATGATCTTCATCAGCGTCGATTTGCCCGCGCCGTTCTCGCCCAGCACGGCGTGGATCTCGCCGGGCAGGACATCGAGGTCGATGCGGTCGTTGGCGACGACCCCGGGGTAGGCCTTGGTGATGCCGCGCAGCGCGAGGCGCGGCCGCGCCCGGGCATCGGGCGGGATCGCTGCGGCGCTCAATGCCGTTGCCCGCGCGAGGCGGTGATGCCGAGATGGGGGGTCGACAGTCGTGCGGCGGTCTCGCGCACCGCCAGCATCTCGGCGGCGATCGCGATCGCGATCGAGCCGGGGTGCTTGCCGCGTATCGCCACGCCCGCGGTGCCGATCGGACAGTGGATTCGCGACATCGCTTCGCTGCCGAAGCCGCGCGCGGCGAGGCGACGCTCGAAGTGCGCGCGCTTGGATTTCGAGCCGATCAGTCCGACGTAGCGCCAGTCGTTGCGCGACAGCGCCGTCTCGATCAGGGTGAAATCCAGCGCATGGCTGTGCGTCGCGACGACGATGAAAGCGCCGGCTGGGGCGTCGGCGAGCTCGTCCTGGGGTGCATCGGTGATCACGGTGTTCACGTTGTCGGGCAGCAGCGCCGGGAAGTCGCTGGCGCGGGAATCGATCCACGACAGCGTCGCGTCGGCGACCGCCAGCACCTTCACCAGCGCGCGAGCGACGTGACCGTTGCCGAAGATCAGCACCGGGAAGGCATCGGGGCGCTCGACCTGCAGCAGCAGCGAAGCCGAGTGCCCGCCCTCGGCGCGCACCAGCGTCGCCCCTGCGGTGCCCGTCGCGAGTCGCGCGCGGGCGAGGGCGATTGCTGCGGAATCGATCGCCGCGTCGCCGCAGGTCCCGCGCACGTCGTCGGCGGTGACGACGAGCCGGCGGCCGTCCGCAGTGCCGGCGATGCGAGCGATCAGCGCAAACGGGGCGGCGGTCCGCGCGCAGGCCTGGGCGGCTTCGATCCAGCCCGGGGCCTCGCGCCCGATGCGCGAGAATGCGAGCGTCGCGACACCCCCGCAGCACTGGCCGATCCGCGCGGCGAGCGGGTAGCGGACGATCCACGTGCCCGACGAGCGCTCGTCCGCCAACGCTTCGCGCGCGATGCGGATCGCCTCGAGTTCGAGATGACCGCCGCCCACGGATCCGGCGCAGCGCTCGCGCCCGACGACCATCGCCGCACCGGTCTCGCGCGGCGCCGACCCCTGCGTTCCCGCGACGACGACGAGCACCCCCTGTCCCTCGCTCGCCAGCGTGCCCGCGAGTTGCGCGAGCCAGGGGACGCCCATTGCCGGAGCGTCGCTCATGGGCCTGTTCCGGCGGCCATGCCGTCGTCGCAGGCCGCGCAATCTTCCGCCGTGCAGCCATCCTTGGTGCCCGTGAAATGGCGCACGTCGCGAAGGTATTCCAGCAGCGTGGTTTGCGGTGAGGGGCCCGCGGTATCGATGCGTCGGCCGTTCAAGGGGAAGCGGACAGGCTCGCTCATGCTCCTGGAGGACCCCGGGGCGATGTCCTCGCGCCACGATAGCACAGCGCCTCGCTGCGGCCCCTGGAACGCCCCATCGATGGGCGCAGTGCATGCTAAGCTTTTCCGCATGCGATCAGGTCACGCAGCGCCCGCGGGTGCACCGCTGGCCGCCCCGGCGACGTGGGGGCGGCCGAGCGTGCCGCCGGGGGCTGTGGCGGCAGCAGGGGCAGGATAGGCCGCCGGATGGCTGCGCTCGCGATCTCGGAGGCTGCGGACGGACGCCGCGTGCTCGCGCTTTCGGGACGCCTCGATGCATCGACGATCCGCGGCGTGTGGGCCGACGGCCGCAAGGCGATTGCCGAAGCGACCGGCCGGCGCGTCGTAGTCGATGCGTCGAGCGTCGATTATTGCGATGGCGCAGGGGTTGCGATGCTGGTCAACCTGATGCAGCAGGCCGGGCCCGGCAACCTCCAGGTCGAGAACCTCAAGCCGGCATTCGAGGCGCTGCTGCACCAGTTCGACCCCGAGCGCCTCGCGCACGACCTCGATCCTCCGGCTCCGCGGCGTTCCGCGATCGAGGAGGTCGGTGTCATCGCGGCGGGTGTCGGGCAGGACATCCGCAACCAGATCGCGTTCATCGGCGAGACGGCGGCCGCGCTGGCGTACGCCGTGCGGCACCCGTCGACGGTCCGCTGGAAGGACGTGTGGGCGATCTGCGAGCGCGTCGGCGCCGACGCATTGCCGATCGTCGCGCTGATCTCGTTCCTGCTGGGCGTGATCCTGGCGTTCGAGTCGGCGATCCCGATGCGCCGCTTCGGTGCCGAGATCTTCGTCGCCGACCTGATCGGCATATCGATGCTGCGCGAGCTGGGCGGCCTGATGACCGCGATCCTCCTCGCCGGTCGCTCGGGGGCGGCGTTCGCCGCCGAGATCGGCACGATGAAGGTCAACCAGGAGGTCGACGCACTGACGACGATGGGGCTCGACCCGGTCCGTTTCCTGGTCACTCCCCGGGTCATCGCGGCGCTGCTGATGACGCCGCTGCTGACCCTGTTCGCCGATCTGATCGGGCTGCTGGGCGGGGCGCTGACGCTGCGGACCTTCTCGATCCCGTTCGTCACTTTCCTCCACGAGGTCGACAGCATCGTGACGTTCTCGGATTTCATGGCCGGTTTCGTGAAATCCTTCGTCTTTGCGCTGCTGATCGCGGGCATCGGCTGCCTGCGGGGCCTGCAGACCCGGGCGGGCGCGTCGTCTGTCGGCGACGCCGCGACACGCGCGGTGGTCTCGGGCATCATCATGCTGGTGATCGTCGACGGCATCTTCGCCGTCATCTATTTCTTCCTGGACATCTGAGCGGTGCCATGGGCGGCGACGACGAACCGATCATCAAGGTCACCGACCTGACCGCGGGCTACGACGACGTCGTGATCCTCGAGCACGTCAGCTTCGACGTGCGCCGCGGCGAGATCTTCGTCATCCTCGGCGGCTCCGGCAGCGGCAAGAGCACGCTGCTCAAGCACATGATCGGCCTCGACGAGCCGAGCTCCGGCAGCGTCGTCATCGATGGCGACGACATGGTGACCGCGGACGACGAAGCGCGGCACGCGATCCTGCGCAAGATCGGCGTCATGTACCAGTCGGGCGCCCTGTTCGGCTCGATGACGCTGGCCGAGAACGTCAGGCTGCCGCTCGAGGAGTACACCGACCTCGACAGCGACGAGATCGCGCTGATCGCGCGGATGAAGCTGGAGCTCGTCGGCCTCACTCAGTTCACCGGGCACCTTCCCGCCGAGGTCTCCGGCGGCATGCAGAAGCGGGCGGCGATCGCCCGCGCGATGGCGCTGGATCCGAAGATCCTGTTCCTGGACGAGCCGTCCGCAGGGCTCGATCCGATCACTTCCGCCGAGCTCGACGCGCTGATCAAGCGCCTCGCGCGGAGCCTCGGCGTCACTTTCATCATCGTCACCCACGAGCTGCCCAGCATCTTTGCCATCGCCGACCGCGTGATCATGGTCGACCGGCGCACGCGCGGCATCGTCGCCGAAGGCGACCCGCGGCGGCTGCGCGACGAAAGCGACAATCCCTGGGTGCGGCAGTTCTTCCGGCGCGAACCCGAGGCGCAACCCGCGTAGGACGATGCGATGAGCCAGCGGGCCAACTATTTCAAGCTGGGGCTGTTCGTGATCGGTGCGGTCGCGGCGGGCGTCGCCGTGCTGCTGATCGTCGGCACGGGCGCATGGTTCAAGTCGCGCACGACGATCGAGACCTATTTCAACGAGTCGGTGCAGGGGCTCGACATCGGCTCGAAGATGAAATACCGCGGCGTGGTCATCGGCCAGGTGACCAACATCAGCTTCACCTACGTCAAGTACGAGCAGGACAAGCCGATGAGCCAGCGCAAGCGCTACGTGCTGGTCGAGGCACAGATCGAGCCGCGACTCGTCGGCGGCAAGGTGGCGAACGACATCGCGAGCCCCGAATCGACGGCGATCGAAGTCGCGCGGGGGCTGCGCGTCCACCTGGCGCCGCAGGGCATCACCGGCACCAACTACCTCGAGCTGGACTACGTCGACACGCTGCCGGCGCCGGTGCTGCCCATCGACTGGACGCCGCAGAACATCTACATCCCGAGCACGCCTTCGACGGTCCAGACGTTCGTGGCCGCCGCGACCGAGATCATCGATCGCCTGCATCGCCTCGACATCGAGGGAACGGTCTCGAATCTGAACAAGCTCCTCGTCACCGCCAACGACCGCATCGCGAGCGTCGACGCCGCCGAGTTGTCGAAGCACGCCGACCGCACGCTCACCAGGCTCGACACGACGCTCGACGGCATCGCCAGCCGGAAGATCTCCGACGAGGCGGTCGGGCTGATCACCGAGCTGCGGCAGACCAACGCCGAGCTGAGGACCTTCCTCGACAGCGACGCACTGCGCAAGCTGCCGCAGGACACCGCGGCGACGCTGGCCAGCGTGCGCGCGCTGGTCGGTGACCCGAAGCTCGCCCAGTCGGTTGCGCATATGGAACGCACGCTCGGCCGTCTCGACCGGATCTTCGGCGGCGGCGAGGCGGATCTCGGCGCAACGTTCGAGAACCTGCGCCAGATCACCGACAACCTGCGCGACCTGACCGAGGACGCCAAGCGCTATCCGTCGAATCTGCTGTTCGGCGCGCCGCCCCCGGCCCTACCGTTCGGCGCGGCCCCGACGCCACCGTCCCCGGAGCTTCCACGATGAGCCTGCTGCCGATCCGCGAAGTCGCCGCTGGCGGGACACCGGCGTCCTGCTGCCGCGCTGCGCCAGTCATCCGACACCGCGCTCCGACCGGACGCGGCGTCGCGCTGGCCGCCGTCGCGCTGCTGGCTTGTGCGCTCGCCGGTTGTTCGGCGTTGACGCGGCCCGCGCCGGTGCGCCAGACGTTCCTGCTCGAGCCGGCATCGCCGCCAGCCGAGGCCCACGCGCGGCCCGGAGCGCTGCGCGTGGGTATCGTCCGGGTCGCGGCGCCGTTTCGCGGCAAGGCCTTCGTCTACCGGACCGGCGATCTCAGTTTCCAGACCGACTATTACGTCGAATTCCTGGTCTCGCCCGAAGCGATGCTGACCGAGCAGACGGCGCGCGCCCTCGATCGCGCCAGGGTGTTCGAGCGCGTTGCAGGCCCCGATGCGAGCACCGACGCCGACTGGCGCCTCGACGGGTTCGCATCGACGCTGTACGCCGATGCGCGAAATCCTGCGCAAGCCTACGCCGAGATCGCGGTCACCTATTACCTGACGCCCTCGGGAGGCATTGCGCAGACGCCGGTGTGGACGCGCGAATACCACCGGCACGTCGCAATGCGCGACGCTTCGCCGGGCGCGTACGCCGACGCGCTCAATGCCGCTTTCGGCGACATCGTGGCGGAGCTCGCCCGCGATCTCGCGAGCGCGAAGCTTCCGGCGCGCTGAAAGGCGCAAGCACCCTCACCTGCCTCGCTCCCATCGGCTCCCTCCCACGAAGTGGGAGAGGGCTGGGGTGAGGGGCCTCAGCTCGCGAGCCGCGCATCGAGGTCGTGCGCGTCGGAGCCCGTGACCTCGACCCGCGTGAACCGGCCGGGTGCCAGGCCCGGCGCGCCGTGGATGCGCACGATGCCGTCGATTTCCGGGGCGTCCGCGGCCGAGCGGGCGATCGCGACATCGCCCTCGATCCGGTCGACGATTGCATCGAGCGTGCGCCCGACCCGGTCGCGCAGGCGCGCGGCGCTGATGTCGGCCTGGACTGCCATGAAGCGCGCCCGGCGTTCGTCCTTGAGCGCCTCGGGAACCGCAGCGGGCAGGTCGTTTGCCGTCGCGCCTTCCACCGGGGAATACGCAAAGCAGCCGACGCGGTCGAGCTGCGCGGCGCGCAGGAATGCGAGCAGCTCCTCGAACTCGGCGTCGGTCTCGCCGGGAAAGCCGACGATGAACGTGCTGCGCAGCGTGATCCCGGGCCGTGCCTTGCGCCATGCGCGTACGCGATCCAGGACCTTCTCCGGCGCGGCAGGCCGCTTCATCAGCCGCAGGATCCGGGGGCTCGCGTGCTGGAACGGCACATCGAGGTAGGCGAGCAGCCCTCCGCCCGACGGAGTCTCGGTCATCAGCGGAACGATGTCGTCGACGTGCGGGTACGGGTAGACGTAATGCAGCCGCGCCCAGGCGCCGTGTGCGCGGGCCAGCGCGTCGAGCTCTCTCGCGAGCTCGTGCATCCGCGTCCTCATCGGGCGTCCCTGCCAGAAGCCGGTGCGGTAGCGGACGTCCACGCCGTAGGCGCTCGTGTCCTGCGACACGACGAGGAGCTCCCTGACGCCCGCGCGCAGCAGCCGCTGCGCTTCCCCCAGGACCTCGCCGATCGGGCGCGACACGAGATCGCCGCGCATCGACGGGATGATGCAGAACGTGCAGCGGTGGTTGCAGCCTTCGCTGATCTTCAGGTAGGCGTAGTGCCCGGGCGTGAGCTTTACGCCCTGCGGCGGCACGAGGTCGACGAACGGGTCGTGGGGTTTCGGCAGATGAAGGTGGACGGCCGCCATCACTTCCTGCGTCGCATGGGGACCGGTGACTGCGAGCACCCTGGGGTGCGCTTCACGCAGGAATTCGCCGCCGTCCTTCGCGCCGAGGCACCCGGTGACGATCACCCGGCCGTTCCGGTCGAGGGCTTCGCCTATGGCATCGAGCGACTCGGCGACCGCGGCATCGATGAAGCCGCAGGTGTTGACGACGACGAGATCGGCCCCGGCGTACGAGGGCGCGATCGCATAGCCCTCGGCCCGCAGCTGCGTCAGGATCTGCTCGGAATCGACGAGCGCCTTCGGGCAGCCGAGCGACACGAAACCCACGCGTGGTGCGTCGGGTACCGGGCGTTTGCGGATCGCGGGCATGCGGATCGTCGGGTGTTGGTCGGGGCTGCGGCGCGGCATGGCCGGCCGCAGCGCAACATGAACCGGTCGGATTGCAGATGTTGCGGTGCGGGGGCCGCGCCGCAAGGGGCTCAGCGCTTGCTGTCTTCGGGCGGCGGCGTGGGCGGCGTGCCGAAGGCGGGAAACTGGAACGCCGAGAAGATGCCGCGCGTCTGGTCCTGCATGCGTTGCTGCATGTCCATGAACAGCTTGGCGCTCTGCTCGAGGTAGTTGCCGAGCATTCCCTGCATCGCCGGCGCCTGCATCTGCATGAATTGCTTCCACAGCTCGGGCGTCAGCATCATCTTGTCGCCGTAGACCTGCTTGGCCTGGTCCTGAAGCTTCTTCTGGATGGCCAGGAACGCCTGCACGTTCTGCTCGATGTATTGACCGATCACCGTCTGCTGAGCGCTGCCGTAGAAGCGGATCATCTGGACCAGCATCTCGGGGCTGAACATCGGCACTCCGCCCGACTCCTCGTCCAGGATGATCTGCAGCAGGATGGAGCGCGTCAGGTCGTCGTTGGTCTTGGCATCGAGGACGCGGAAATCGATGCCGTCCATGATCATCTGCTTGACGTCCGCCAGCGTGATGTACCCGCTGTTCGCGGTGTCGTAGAGCCGGCGGTTCGGGTACTTCTTGATGGTTCGGACATCGGAAGTCATCGCGGGCTCCACCTGGAATTGGGGCAATTATAACCCCCTGATTTTTAGGATGTTTGGAAATCAGGCGATCCGGATGCTGCGTCGCACAAAAAAAGCTTGACTCGGGGCATGCCCATACCTACAATGCTCTTTGTGCGGTGCAGCAAACGATCTGTCGGCGGGGCCGGCAGACGGGATGCAAGGACACCAATCGGGGCGGGAGCGGCGATACGGTACCGGGTCCTGCCAACAGGCAACGTCGGGCGACGAGCCCGACCCGTCAAAGGACACATCATGTACAACGCTACTGAACAATTCGCGGCACTGAATCAGGCCGGTGTTTCGAATGCGGTCAAGCTCGCGTCCCTGTCGATCGAGAACACCGAGAAGCTGGTCCAACTCAACATCAGCGCAGCCAAGCGCGCGATCGCGCAGGCCGTCCAGAGCGCGCAGGCCGTCGCATCGGTGAAGGACGTGCAGGAGCTGTTCGCCCTGCGCGCCAAGCTCGCCGAAGCCGGGGTCGAGAACGCGACCGGATATTCGCGCAACCTGTACGAACTGTCGTCCGAGGCGCAAGCCGGCTTGTCGGCGCTGGCCGAGGAGTCGTGGGCCTCGTACCAGAAGGGCGTCGCGTCGTGGGTCGAGAAGGCGAGCAAGTCGGCGCCTGCCGGCTCGGATGTCGCGGTCAACGCGTTCAAGTCGACGTTCGCCGCTTCGACCGCTGCATTCGACCAGTTCCAGAAGGCGACCAAGCAGGTCGTCGAGCTGGCCGACGCGAGCGTGCGTGCCGCGGCCGCCACGGCGACCAAGGCGACGGCGAAGGCCAAGCGCGCGTAATGCGCATCGACCGGGCTCCATCCGCGCTGCGCCGGTCGCAGGATCGGCGCGACGCGAGGGCGGCGACTGACGCTTGAAAGCCCAGACAGCCGACCCAAGCTTGGTCGTGTGGTGACTCCACTGTATCAATACTCTCCTCCTGATTGATACAGCCTTGTGGCCCTGCGGGTTCGCCCGCAGGGCCCTTTCTTTTGGTTCCGCGCGTCAGAACATGTGCTGGCCGCCGTTGATCGCGATGTTGGCGCCGGTGACGAAGGCCGCTTCCTCGCTCGACAGGTAGGCGACCAGTCCCGCGATCTCCTCGGGTCTGCCGAGGCGGCCCATCGGGATCTGCGGGATGATCTTGCTGTCGAGGACGTCCTTCGGAATCGCCATCACCATCTTCGTGCCGATGTAGCCGGGCGAGATCGTGTTCACCGTCACGCCCTTGCGTGCAACCTCCAGGGCGAGCGCCTTGGTGAAACCGTGCATGCCGGCCTTGGCTGCCGAGTAGTTGGTCTGGCCGAACGCGCCTTTCTGGCCGTTGACCGACGAGATGTTGATGATGCGGCCCCAGCCGCGGTCGACCATGCCGTCGGCCACCTGCTTGGTCATGTTGAAGCACGAGTCGAGGTTGGTCTTCATGACCGCGTCCCAGTTCGCCTTGTCCATCTTCTTGAACGTCATGTCCCGCGTGATGCCGGCATTGTTGACCAGCACGTCGACCGGACCGAGCTCGGAGGCGATCTGCTTGACGCAGGCGGCGGCGGAATCGAAGCTCGCGACGTCGCAGGGATAGGCGTGGAACTCGAAACCCTGCTTCTTCATCGCGTCGAGCCACTCGGTCCACTTGGTGTTGCCCGGCGAATGCGTGGTGACGACTGTGTAACCTAGCGCCGCGAGCTTGATGCAGATGGCTTCGCCCAGTCCTCCCATGCCGCCGGTCACGAGCGCGACGCGCTTTGTATTGGCCATGATCGAGTTCCTCCGGTTCGTGGTTTGTCGGACAACGGTTGTTCAGCGTTCGACCGCGAGTGCGACCCCCATGCCGCCGCCGATGCAAAGCGATGCGAGCCCGCGCCTGGCGCCGCGGCGCGCCATCTCGTGCAGCAGCGTCACCAGCACGCGGGCGCCGGACGCTCCGATCGGATGGCCGAGCGCGATCGCGCCGCCGTTGACGTTGATCTTCGACGTGTCCCAGCCCATTTCCTTGTTGACCGCGCAGGCCTGAGCCGCGAAGGCCTCGTTGATTTCCATCAGATCCAGGTCCGATGCCTTCCATCCCGCCTTCTCCAGGCATCGCCGCGACGCCGGCACCGGCCCCATGCCCATGATCGCCGGGTCGACTCCCGACGACGCATAGGCACGGATCTTCGCCAGCGGCGTGAGCCCGAGCTTCGCCGCGCGCTCCGCACTCATCACCAGCAGGGCCGCACCGCCGTCGTTGATGCCCGAAGCGTTGGCTGCGGTGACCGAGCCGTCTTTCGCGAACGCGGGTTTCAGCCCCGAGACCGAATCGAGCGTCGTGCCCGGCTTGATGAACTCGTCGGCTGCGAACGCGACCGGATCGCCTTTGCGCTGCGGGATCATCACCGGGACGATTTCATCGCTGAACCTGCCCGCTTTCTGCGCCGCTTCGGCCTTGTTCTGGCTCGCGACGGCGAACTCGTCCTGCTGCGACCGCGATATCTCGTACTTCCTGGCGACGTTCTCCGCCGTCGTCCCCATGTGGTACTGGTTGTAGACGTCCCACAGGCCGTCGACGATCATCGTGTCGACGATCTTCGCGTCGCCCATCCGGAAGCCGTCGCGCGATCCGGGCAGAACGTGCGGCGACGCGCTCATGTTCTCCTGGCCGCCGGCGACGACGATGTCGGCGTCGCCGCAGCGGATCGCCTGTGCCGCGAGCATCACCGCCTTCAGACCCGATCCGCAGACCTTGTTGATGGTCATCGCGGGGACCGCATGCGGCAGGCCGGCGCGGATCGATGCCTGGCGGGCCGGATTCTGGCCGCTGCCTGCGGCCAGCACCTGGCCCATGATGACTTCCGAAATGTCCTCGGGCCTGACGCCGCTGCGTTCGAGCAGCGCGCGGATGACGGTGGCGCCGAGCTCCGGTGCGGGGACCTTGGCGAGCGCGCCGCCGAACTTGCCGATGGCGCTGCGCAACGCGCCGGCGATGACGATGTCGGACATGGGATTCTCCAGTGCGGGATGCGTCGGTGCGAAGGACCGAGCTGTGCCACCATGTTAGCGCATCGGATGAGGAGGAGCCTGTCGAAGGCGGCGGCCGGGACTCGCCGTGGACGGCTGACCGGAAGTTCGTTCCCGCATGGGGAGGACTCGATGAAGCTGCAGTCGAAGGCGATGGTCGTGGCAATGGCGTTGTGCGCCTGGCCGATGGCGGCAGAGGCGGACCCGCTGCAGGCGCCGGTCGGCGCGCCGACGCAGCAGGTGCGGGCCGACTGGCAGCCCGTCCTGCAGACGGGTCCCAACGCGGATCGGATCCGGCAGGACCTGCTGAAGGTCAGGCTGCCGCCCGGGTTCCACATCGCGCTCTACGCCATCGTGCCGGATGCCCGCCACATCGCAGTGGGCCCGAAGGGCGTGGTCACGTTCGTCGGGACGCACAAGACCAGGCTGTGGGCGGTGACCGACCCCACGCACCGCGGGGTGGCGGACGAGGTGAAGGAGTTCGCGCCGACCGTGGTCAAGCGGATGCCCAACGGCCCCTGCTTTTCCCGCGATGGCGTCCTCTACGTCGCCGAGCAGAACCGGGTCGTCGAATACCCGGCGGCCGAATCCGCCTACGCGAGCCCGGACGTCGTCGCCCACCCGATCGTCCCCGAGGGCGCGCTGATCCCGGCGAGCGAGGAAAGCTCCAACCACTCGACGCGCGTCTGCCGCGTCGGGCCGGACAACAAGCTGTACATCCAGCTGGGCCAGCCGTACAACGTTCCGCCCCGGGCGAAGCTCGGCATCTACCGCAAGTGGGGCATGGGCGGGATCGTGCGCATGGAACGCGACGGCAGCAACCGCGAGGTCTACGCGACCGGCCTGCGCAATCCCGTCGGCATGGATTTCAATCCGAAGGACGGGACGCTGTGGACCAACGACAACCAGGTCGACGGCATGGGCGACGACCAGCCGCCGGGCGAGATGGATCGCGTCGCCGGGTCGGGGCTGGATTTCGGCTTCCCGTGGTACGGCGGGGGGCATACCCGCACCAACGAATACCGGCGCGATACGGCGCCGGCGGGGCTCGTGTTTCCCGAGGTCGAGCAGGTCGCGCACGCGGCCGACCTCGGCCTGCTGTTCTACACGGGATCGATGTTTCCAGAAAAGTATCGCGGCGCGATCTTCTCGACCCAGCACGGATCGTGGGACCGGACGGTGCCCGTCGGCGCCCGCGTGATGGTGACATTGCTGGGGAAGGACGGCCATGCCGCCGGCAAGTCCGCGCCGTTCGCGGAAGGCTGGAACGACCACGGCCATTACCTCGGTCGCCCGGTGGATGTCGCCGAATTGCGCGACGGATCGCTGATCGTCTCGGACGACCTCGCCGGCGCGCTCTACCGGATCACCTACGACGGCAGGTGAGCGGTTCGTCGCGTCGCGCCTGCAGGACAATACCGGCCCCCGGCATTGCGCGCGCGGCCGTCCCCTGCGCGCGGCGGGCGCGAAGGCCCCGCTTCGAGCGCTACTGCAACTTCTCGCGCACGTAGGCGCCGGGTGCCGCGGCCAGCGGGGGGAAGTCGGTGCTGCCCGTCTGCGCCGGCGCAGCGCGTTCGCCGCCCTTGTGCCGGGCGAGCCAGCGATGCCAGTGCGGCCACCAGCTTCCCGCGTGCGCCTGCGCGCCCGTAAGCCAATCGTCGGCGCTGGCGGCGGGGCGATCGTTGGTCCAGTAGTTGCGCCTGGCCGGCTCCGGCGGATTGACGACGCCGGCGATGTGACCCGACGCGCCCAGCACGAACACCGGCCTGCCGCCGATCAGCTGCAGGGTCCGCCATGCCGATCGCCACGGCACGATGTGGTCCTCGCGCGAGGCGTAGACGTAGGCCGGGATGTCGATGCGCCCGAGGTCGATCGGCTCGCCCAGCATCGCCAGCGCGCGCGGCTCGCGCAACCTGTTCTCGACATACATGTTCTTCAGGTAATACGCATACATCGGCCCCGGCAGGTTCGACGAGTCGCCGTTCCAGTGCAGCAGGTCGAACGCCGGTGGAGTGCGGCCTTCCAGGTAGTTGCTGACGACGTAGTTCCAGACCAGGTCGTTGGACCGCAGGCTGGCGAACGCTCCGGCGAGCTCGCTGCCGTGGACGCGTTGTCCAGAGAGAAGCGCGGGCTCGCGCGCCGCGACGCCTTCGCGCGTGATGTAGACGCCGATCTCGCCGGGGTCGGCGAAATCGAGCATCGTCGTGAGCAACGACACGCTCGCCGCCGAGTCGTCACGGCGCGCGGCCAGCACGGCGAGCGCGCTCGCGAGCAGCGTGCCGCCGACGCAGAAGCCGAGCGCGTTGACGGTGCCCGAGCCCGAGATCGCCTTCGCCGCGGAGAGCGCGGGCAGCACACCCTGCGCGAGATAGTCGTCCCAGGCGAGGCGCCCGAGTTCGGCCGGAATGTTGCGCCACGAGATCATGAAGACCGTGTGCCCCTGCGCAACGGCATGGCGCACGAAGGAATTGGCGGGCCTGAGGTCGAGGATGTAGTACTTGTTGATGCAGGGCGGGACGATCAGCAGCGGCCTCGCCGCCACGCGCGGCGTGGCCGCGTCGTACTGGATGAGCTCGATCAGGTCGTTGCGGAGCACGACACTTCCCGGCGTCACGGCGAGGTTGCGGCCGACCTCGAATGCCGACTCGTCGCTCATCGTGATGCGGCCCCTCCCGACATCGCCGGCGAGGTTGTGCAGGCCCTGCACGAGGCTCGCGCCTTCGGTCGAAAGCGCGCGGGCGATGACGTCGGGGTTGGTGCCGGGGAAGTTGGTTGGCGCGATGGCGTCGATGAACTGGCGGGTCGCGAATTCGAGCCGCCGCTTCTCGGCGGGTGGAAGCTGCGCGAGCCGGGCGATCTCGGTCAGGTACTCGGCGTAGAGCAGGTAGGCCTGCCGGATCCAGGCGAAATAGGGCTGCTCGCGCCACGCAGTGGAGCCGAAGCGCCGGTCGCCCGCGGCGCCGGCGACGATCTCCGGCAGCGCCGTGCCGGGACGCGCCAGCACATCGGCCGCCGATGCCCACAGGTTCGCAAACCGCGGCGCATAGGTCTCCTGCAGCTTCGCGACCGCGTCGAGGTCGAAAGGCGCGCGCGCGATCGTGCCTCGCCGCTTGCGCGGGGCGGGTGCAGGATCGCCGAGGCCTCGCATCCACCATTGCGCCCAGGCGCCCATAAGGTGCTGCCACTGCGCGGCAAGCTCGGTCCAGGGCTCCATCGAATAGGGGTCGGGCGCGGACATCCGGATGCCGGGGTCGGCGATTCAGGGCTCGAGCAGAAAGTGCGTCGTCGCGATGATCGCGATCCCGAGGCCGATCCACAACATCTGCTTGACGGTTTCGAGCGGCTCGGGGCGCCGATGCAGGCTCGGAATCAGATCGGCGACGGCGACGTAGAGCAGGCTCGCCCCCGCTATGGCAAGCACGTAGGCCAGGGCCTGCTGCATGTCGGCCAGCGCAAGGTAGGCGGCGAGCGCGCCGACCAGCGTCGCGACGCCGGTGGCTACGTTGTAGGCGAAAGCCTTCGTTCGCGGGAATCCGGAGTGCAGCAGCACGGCGAAGTCGCCAACCTGCTGCGGCACCGCGTGCGCAACGATGGCGAGCGTCGTCGCGACGCCGATCGCCGGATCCGCGATGAATGCCGCGGCGATGACGATGCCGTCGCAGAAGCTGTGCACGCTGTTTCCGATGAGGATCATCAGCCCCGGGCGTCCTGCGACGGGGGGCGCCTGGCGGTCGGCGTGCAGCGCGTGCTCGTGCTCGGTCTCCTCGCGCAGGTCCGAATGCTCGTCGTGACCGTGCGCGTGTCGCCACAGCACCAGCTTCTCGAGCAGGAAGAATGCGAGCAGTCCGATGAGGACCGTCAGCATCACCGGCGCCGGCCGGCCGCGCTCCAGCGCATCCGGCAGCAGCTCGAGGAACACTGCCCCCAGCAGCGCGCCGACGGCGAACGACACGAAGCGCGGGATCCATGTCGCGCGCAGGCCGAGGGTCGCCGCGGCGGTGGCCGTCGACAGCACGCCTCCGGCCAAGGCGGCGATGACGATGCGCAGCAGGGTCATGGGGTTCCGCTCCCGGCGCCGCGGGATCGACCTGCCGCAGCGTCGATCCAGATCAGCGCCGCCATCCGGCCGCTGGTCCGGTCGCGGCGATACGAGAAGAATCGGGACCGATCGGACATCGTGCACATCCCTCCGCCATGAACTTCGTCGACGCCTGCACGCGCAAGGCGCTGGCGCGCGAGGGCCTCCAGATCCGCGAGCCACTTGCCGGGCGCGCGGCGCTCGAACGCCGTCGCCGCGCCCGAATCGACCGCGGTGAATGCGTCGCGAACCTCGTCGCCGACCTCGAAAGCCGTCCGGCCGATCGCGGGTCCCAGCCACGCGACGATCTGCGACGGCCGGGCGGCCATCGCCGCGACCGCGTTCTCGAGCACGCCCGCAGCGAGCCCGCGCCAGCCGGCGTGCGCTGCGCCGATCACCGTGCCTTCGCGGTCGCTAAGGAGCACGGGCAGGCAATCTGCGACGCGGACCGCGAGCACGGTGCCGGGCCGGCGCGTCACCGCCGCGTCGGCCCGGGGTGCATCCTCAGCTTGCGACGCGTCGGCGGCATCGATGGCGACGACGCGCGCCCCGTGCACCTGATCGAGCCAGTGCGGTGCGGACGGCAGCCAGGCCGCGATCCGACGCCGATTCTCGATGATCGCGGCGACGTCCGCCGGATCCCCGCGCAGCGGGTGGCTGCCGGCGTCGAGCGACGCGCGCGGGCCCTCGCTGGCCCCGCCGTTGCGCGTCGTGACGAACGCATGCACGTTCGCAGGCGCAGGCCAGCGCGGGACGATCCAGTCGATTCCGGCGGCGGCGAACCGCTCGGCGAGGGCCGGTGCGTCCATTGTCGTCATGCCGCGCCCGGACCGCGGGCGTTCCGCAGGCTCTCGATCAGCGCTGCGAGATCCGCGGGCGCCGGCGCATCGAAGCGCATCGAGCGCCCGGTCGCCGGGTGGACGAGCGCCAGGCGGGTCGCGTGCAGCGCCTGGCGCGCGAACGCCGGAACGCCCGCCGGGGAACGGCGTCCGCCATACGCGGGGTCCCCGACCAGCGGATGGCCGATCGCTGCGAGGTGGACTCGGATCTGGTGGGTGCGGCCCGTCTCCAGACGGCAGCGAACCAGCGTCGCGGTGCCGAAACGCTCGATGATCTCGACGTGGGTGCGCGCAGGCTTGCCCTTGGCCACCACCGCCATGGTCGTGCGCTGGGTCGGATGACGGCCGATCGGGGCGTCGATGGTCATCGCCTGCGCGAGATCGCCGCGGGCGAGGGCCAGGTATTCGCGACTCACCGTGCGCGCGGCAAGCTGGCGTACGAGGCTCGTGTGCGCGGCCTCGGTCCTCGCGACCACCATCAGTCCGCTGGTGTCCTTGTCGAGCCGATGGACGATGCCCGCACGCGGGATCGCGGCCAGCGCAGGATCGTGATGGAGCAGCGCGTTCTGCAGCGTGCCGTCGCGGTTGCCGCTTCCCGGGTGCACGACCAGGCCGGCGGGCTTGTCGAGCACGATGACCGATTCGTCCTCGTAGACGATGTCGAGCGCGATGTCCTGTGCGAGCGCCGCGTCGGCGGTCGCTGCGGGCTGTCGAGCGATTGCGACATCCTCGCCGCCGGCGAGGCGGCGCTTGCCGTCCCAGGCGATGCCCGCGACCGTGACATGACCGGCGTCGATCCAGCCCTTGAGCCGGCTGCGCGAATGCTCGGGGAGCATCCGCGCGAGCGCCTGGTCGAGCCGCATCCCGGCGAGCGCCTGGGGGACGACGAGTGTCTGTGCGCCGGTGCCGCACACCGCCGTCGCGGCCGGTCGCGGACCGGGTTCGACCGCGGCCCGACCCGGGACGCGGGAGCGCGTCCCGGGTCGGCTATAATTCGCAGCGTTCACGAAGGATGCCGATGACGATGTCGCAATCGCGGAAATGGCGGGTGTGGGTGCTCGGAATGCTGATCGCGCTGACGGCCGCAGGGTGCAGCATGCTGCCCGCCGTCAAGGACGAGACTGCAGGCTGGTCGGCGGAAAAGATCTATACGACCGCGCACGAAGCGATGCAGGACGGCAATTATACGCGGGCGGTCAAGCTGTTCGACTCCCTCGAAGCCCGCTATCCCTACGGTCATTACGCGCAGCAGGCGATGCTCGAGGGCGCGTACGCGAACTGGCGGTCGGGTGAGCCGACGGCGGCGACCGCGGCCTGCGACCGGTTCATCCAGACCTATCCGAACCACCCGAACGTCGACTACGCGTACTACCTGAAAGGCCTCATCTACTTCCGCGAGGACCAGGGACTCTTCGGCTATGTCTACGAGCTCGACCTCTCCGAGCGCGATCCCAAGCAGATGCGCGAGTCCTTCCAGGCGTTCAAGACCCTGGCAGAGAAATTTCCGCGCAGTCGCTACGCGGAAGACTCCCAGGCGCGGATGCGCTACCTCGCCAACTCGCTTGGCATGTACGAGGTCCAGGTCGCGAACTACTACTATGCGCGCGGCGCGTATGTCGCCGCGGTCAATCGTGCGCAGCGCGCGCTCCTCGACTACCCGCGCACGCCGTCCAACGAGGAGGCGCTCGACATCATGGTGCGCGGTTACCGGAAGCTCGGCCTGACGCAGCTCTCCGACGACTCGAAGCGCATTCTCGAGAACACGTATCCCAAGAGCGTCCATCTCGCCGGCGTGCCGGCGAAGCCCTGGTGGAAATTCTGGTAAAAAATGGGGTCAGAGCTGTAATACTTTTTTGACCATTCCGCTGGTGTGGCTGTTTCGACGAAGTATTACAGCTCTGACCCCGTTTTTTCCGCGGTCGCGTTCGCGAAGAATGTCTCGACCTCGGCCAGTTCGCGCGTGCGGCGCATCGGGGGCAGGCTCTGCCAGATCCTGCGGCCATACGGCTTGTCGATCAGCCTAGGGTCGCAGATCATCAGCACGCCGCGGTCGGTCTCGGTGCGGATCAGGCGCCCGGCACCCTGCTTCAGGCTGATCGCCGCCTGCGGCAGCTGCCAGTCCATGAAAGCGTTGCCGCCGTCGTCGGCGAGTTTCGCGAGCCTCGCGGCGAGCAGCGGGTCGTCGGGCGGGGCGAACGGAAGCTTGTCGATCACGACGACCGACAATGCGCTGCCCGGCACGTCGACGCCTTCCCAGAAGCTGGCACTTCCGAGCAGGACCGCATTGCCGAGCGCGCGGAAGCGCTGCAGCAGGTCGGTCTTCGACCCCTCGCCCTGCACCAGCAGCGGAAAATCGAGACCTTCGCGCTCGAGCGCTTCGGCCAGGCATTCGCGTGCCACGGACAGCGCGCGCAGCGTCGTGAACAGCATGAACGCGCGCCCGCCGCTGGCCTTCAGCACCGGCAGGGCCGCGTCGACCACGGCGCGCGTGTGCTCGGGCGTGTTGGGCGGCGGGAGGCCGCGCGGGACATACAGCAGCGCCTGCTCGCCGTAATCGAACGGGCTCTCCCAGCACCCGGTGGCGGCGTCGCCCAGTCCGAGCTGGGCCGTGTAATGCGAGAAGTCGCCGCCGACCGAGAGCGTCGCCGACGTGAAGATCCAGGCGCGGCCGGTGGCGTCGACCTGCCGGCGGAAGACATCGGCCACCGACAGCGGCGACGCATGCAGCTGGAATCCCTGCGCACCGACGTCGACCCACCGGATCCATTCATCGGGCTCATCGTCGCCGCCGGCCAGCCCGGCGCTCCAGCGCGCCAGGCGCTGCGCGGCTTCGTCGGCACGGCGTGCGACGGCGGCGATGTCCTCGCTGCGCTCGGAGAACCGTCCGAGCTCGGCGGCAAGCCGGTCCAGTGCCGCCGACAATGCCGACAGCGCGTCGGTGAAATCGGCACGACCGGCCAGCGAGCGCTGCGGGAACTTGCCCGGCGCGTCGCCCAGCGCGAGCCTGAGCCTGCGGATCGCAGGGCCGACGTCGGCCGCAGCGTCGGGAAGCTCCGGCACGTCGCGTGCCTCGGTACGCGCGACGATCTCGGCGTCGCGGGCGAGTTCGCCCAGTGCGCCTGCGGCCGTCTGCTCGCCGAAGAACAGCGTTGCCGTGTCGGGGAGCTGGTGCGCTTCGTCGAGGATCACGGTATTGCACGCCGGCAGGAGCTCGGCGAGGCCTTCGTCGCGCAGCGTCACGTCGGCGAAGAACAGGTGGTGATTGACGACGACGACGTCGGCGTCCTGCGCCTCCCGGCGCGCCTTGATGACAAAGCAGTCGCCGTGGAACGCGCACTTGGACCCAAGGCAGTTGTCGCGGGTCGACGTCACCAGCGGCCAGATTCCGGCACCCTCGGGCACGTCGGCGAGCTCGGCGCGGTCGCCGCGCGCGCTTGCGCGCGCGAATGCGACGATCTTGGGGAGGTAGCGCGCATCCTGACGCGTCGGGAGGCGGCCTTCGCGTGCCGTGCGCTCGAGGTGGTGATGACAGACGTAATTGGCGCGGCCCTTGAGCAATGCGACGGTCGCCGGCACCGCGAGCGCGTCGCGGACCAGCGGCAGATCGCGCTCGTAGAGCTGGTCCTGCAGCGTCTTGGTCCCGGTGGAGACGATCACCTTGCCGCCATAGAGCAGCGCCGGAACCAGGTAGGCGAACGTCTTGCCGGTGCCGGTCCCGGCTTCGGCGACCAGCGGCTCGCGTTGCCCGATCGCATGGGCGATCGCCTGCGCCATTGCGAGCTGCTGCGGCCGGAAACGGAAACCGGGCAGCTTCCGCGCAAGGGTGCCGCCCTCGCAGAAGATCGCCTCGAGCTCGGATTCGACGGCGGTCGCGGGCGGCCCGGACGGTTGCGGTGCGTTCAGCGCGGTTTCGCCTTGCCCTGCGCGACCACCTTCCGGTGTACCGGCGGAGCCGGTTTCCGGTGCGCGGCTGCCGCCATGCGTGCGCGCTGCGACTCGACCTCGGCGTAGTCGCCGCGGATGACGGCAATGCGGTCCTTGAACTCCTCGTAGGGTTGCACGACGCGCGACTTGTACTCGGCGTCGGATTCGCCCTTGCGCCACTGCAGGTTCGATAGCGCGGACAGCCACATCTGCTGCAGGCCCTTGAGCGCAGCGACTGCCTGAAGCGAGACCGAAGCCTCCTTCATCGCGGCCAGGAACGGGTGCTTGATGTTCTGCTTCTGCTTGTCGAGGCAGTACTCGGTCTTCGCCCCGTTGGTCCCCTCGGTCGACCTGTCGTAGCCGAATTCGACGATCTCGATGGCCTTGACGTCGCGGCACATCGTGTACAGGTGCTGGACGGCATCGAAATAGCAGTCCAGCGGGGGGCCGCCGTCCGCGTGCGGGCAGACGTAGTTGTGGGCCGGACCGGGATTGCCGCCGATCGTCACGGCGCCGGCGGGCGCGGTGACGACGCAGGCCAGGGCGAGGAGGATGGGCGGTAGCAGCGGGCGGAGCATCGAAGTTGACCGTAATCGGGGCATCGGGCGCGAAATGCTACCGCCGATTCCGCATCCGGCTCAACCCACCCTTCGGATGAAATGCGCCGCCCGGCTGCTGAAGTGCAGCCGCGCGCTGTCGCGGGTCAGATCGTGCAGCCGCCGGAGACCTCGATGACGGCACCGTTGATGTACGACGCCTCGTCGGAGGCGAGCCAGGCGTAGGTGTTGGCGATTTCCTCGGGCTTGCCGAGGCGGCCCATGGGGACCTTGTCTTCCATCATCTTGATCACCTTGTCGGGGATCGACGAAAGGATCGGCGTCTCGATGAAGCCCGGACAGATCGCATTGGCGCGGATGCCCTTGCGGCCGAGCTCCCGGGCCCAGGTCTTCATCATGCCGATGACCCCGAACTTGGTCGCCGCGTAATTGGTCTGCCCGAAGTTGCCGTAGAGCCCGACGATCGACGACGCGTTCAGGATCACGCCGGAATTCTGCTCGAGCATGATGTCGACGACCGCCTTGGTGCAGTGGTAGACGCCCTTGAGGTTGACGTCGATGACGCGCTCGAACTGCTCGTCGGTCATCTTCTTGAACTGTGCGTCCTGGACGATGCCCGCATTGTTGACCAGCGTGTCGATCCGGCCCCACTTGGCCATGACGCCGGTCACCATCCTGGCGATGCTCGCCTTGTCGGTCACGTCGATCAGGAAACCCGCCCCTTCGCCGCCGGCATCGAGGATCGCCTTGACCGTGTCCTCGACCGCCGCCGGATTGATGTCGCACACCGCGACCTTTGCACCCTCCGACGCGAACTTGAGCGCCGTCGCGCGGCCGATGCCCTGGCCGGCGCCGGTGATGATCGAAACCTTGTCGGTGAGGCGCATCCGCGAATCCTTCGATGGTTGCAGGCCGCTGGCCACCCCGGGGTGGGGTCGACTCGGCAAAACGCGTTGTAATCTAGCGCAATATATTGCGTCGCACAAGGAATATTGACCTATGGGCTGCTGGTTGTTGCGCTGCCGCCACGAGCTCGACATCAATTAAAATAGTCAATATAAACATCATATTGTGAAATGACGCAACGTGCTGCGGCGCGTCGCGAATGGATGAGGCACGGCCGCGCCGGTTCCGGCTCCGGCGCCGCGATTCCGCTTTGCGCAATGCGGGACTCGAAGGCGCTCAGATTGCGCCATAACCGTCGATGACCAGTTCGATGGACTGCCTGCCGTTCCACAGGTTGAGCTCCGGCCGGTACAGTGCCCGGATGCGCGACGGGAGCGTCGCGGGAGTGCGGAAGGCGATCGCCGAATGGCGTTCGCCATCGCGCTCGAGGGTCAGTTTGGCGTGTCCGTCGCCGACGACGCGCTGGGCGACGACGTCGAAGCTGCCGTCGAAGGCGGGGGGCGGAAATCCCTGCCCCCACACCTGGGCGCGCAGCGTCGCGCACAGTTCGAGCGTCAGCTCCCCGCGCCGGAGCTCGCCGTCGCTGTCCTGCGTGCGGCGCAGCGCTGCTGCCGGCAGCCGCTCGCGCGCGACCGATTCGAAGACTTCGGCGAAGCGGGCGAGGGCGTCGGCAGGGATCGACAGGCCCGCGGCATGCGCGTGTCCGCCGAAGCGCGTCACCGTGTCGGGAGCCCGCTTGGCGACGAGGTCGAGCGCATCGCGCAGGTGGAATCCGGCGATCGAGCGCCCGGACCCCTTGAGTTCCGTGGCACTGCTTTGTGCGAACACGATGACCGGACGGTGATAGCGGTCCTTGAGGCGCGACGCGACGATGCCGACGACGCCCGGATGCCACTGCGGACGGTGGACGCACAGCGTGTAGGCGTCGGCACTGGCGAGCGCCTGGCCGGCCTCGACCTCGGCCAGCGCCTGCTCCTGCATCGATGCCTCGATGTCGCGGCGCTCGCGGTTCAAGCGATCGAGCTCGCTCGCGAGCGGCTGCGCCTTCGCATCGGTCTCGGCAAGCAGGCAGCGAATGCCGATCGACATGTCGGCCAGGCGACCGGCGGCGTTGAGCCGCGGGGCGGCGACGAACCCCAGGTCCCCGGCGGTGGCCCGGCGGATGTCGCGGCCGGCGACGGCGAACAGCGCGGCGACGCCGGGCTGCGCGCGGCCGGCACGGATGCGCGCGAGCCCCTGTTCGACCAGGATCCGGTTGACCTGATCGAGGCACACGACATCGGCCACCGTGCCCAGCGCCACCAGGTCGAGCAGTGACGCGAGATTGGGGCTCGCGCCGTCGGCGAAGGCGCCCGCATCGCGCAACCTCGCGCGCAACGCGCACAGCACATAGAACATGACGCCGACGCCTGCGATGTGCTTCGACGGAAACCTGCATCCGGGCTGGTTGGGGTTGACGATGATCGCGGGCACCGGCAGCGCGGATCCCGGCAGGTGGTGATCGGTCACCAGCACGTCGATCCCGTGCGCGGCCGCCGCCGCGACGCCGTCGACGCTCGCGATGCCGTTGTCGACGGTCACGATCAGCCGCGGCTCGCGCCGCGCCGCGACTGCGACGATCTCCGGGGTGAGGCCGTAGCCGAACTCGAAGCGGTTGGGAACGAGGAACTCGACGTCGGCGCCCATCATGCGCAGGCCGCGAATGCCGACCGCGCAGGCGGTCGCGCCGTCGGCGTCGTAATCGGCGACGATCAGGATCCGCTCGCGGCGGGCGATCGCCGTCGCGAGCCGGTCGGCGGCCCGGTCGACGTTCATCAGCGACCCGAAGCCGGGCAGCGCCGCCAGTGAATGGTCGAGTTCCGCGACCGACGCGATCCCGCGCGCCGCGTAGATCCGCGCGAGCACCGGCGCCAGGCCCGCTGCGATCAGCGTCTGCGCCGTGTCCGGGACGGCTCGGCGCGTGATGATCATGCGCAGGCCCGGTCGGAGCGCGCAGGACGCAGGTCGATCATTCGCCGTCCGCGACCGGGATCCGGAAGCGCTGCCGGTGCCACCGCGTGCGCAGGCGTGCGAGCCGCCCCCGCGCTTTGACGGTCCACGTCGCCGCGATGCCGCTGCCGTCGGCGACGAGGTGCAGCGCGTCGATGTGTCCTACTGCGAGCAATGCGAGCGCCGGCGCGAGCCAGTCGCGCGCGAACGCCGCGACGTCGCGCTCGCTGCCGATGGCGTCGGTGACGACGATGGTTGCGGCGGCATTCGCGCCGCCGTTCCCGCCGGCGCCGCGTTGGCGCAGCGATGGGTCGAGCCAGCCGCCCGGGGGCGGCCACGGCGCCACGCTGCCACGGCCGGCGAGTGCGATTCCCCGCGCGATGTCGCCCGCGCGCCCAGCGGCGGCCGCCACGTCGACCGCGATCCCCGTGTCCAAGATCCCCACGTCCGCGAGCCGCCCGCTACCCCAGAACCAGACGGCGTTGGCACTCGGGAGACCGCGTCCTTCGCGCGCCGCATTGACCGGGTGGTCGTGCAGCAGCATGCCGACCTCGTCCTGCCACCGCTTCCAGGTACCCGCAGCCGGGCCCCGGGGCAGGTGCGCCATCAGGCTGCGCCCGACGACCGCATCGACGGGCGTGGTCGCGACCTCCTGCGCCTGGGCGGCGAGCACGAACCACGCGCCCGCTCGCGGCGCGACGAAGCGCAGGCCATCGTCGGCGAAGTGGGCGGACAGCGTCGCGACCAGCGCGTCCGCTTCGTCGCGCTCCAGGTCGTCGACGCGCCGCGTCAGCACGACATCGGTGTGGCCGGCATCGAAATGCACCGGATCGGCGACGATCACGAAAGCGCTGCCAGGATCGGTGCCCGCGCCGAGTGCGGCGAGCGGCGCGACCGGAGTGCCGTCCGGGCATGGCGTCGCCGCGAGCATCGCCCCGGCGATCCCCTCGGGATGGATCCGCGCGTCGCCTGCGTGGGCTGCGAGCGTCGCGAATGCGCGATCGCGGTCGAACGCATCGGCGGGTGACGAAAGCAATCCGGGGGCGACGAGTACGAGCGGCATGGTGACGCGTGGCGGCGATGAGTGCGGGGCGCCGGGTCCGCGGCAGCCGCGCAGTCGCGGCCGTGAACCGCGACGGCGATTGGCGACAGGAACGGCCTTGCCGGTCGCAGGCGACGCTGCGCCAAGGCAGTCTAGCATGCGATAATCCGCCGACTTCGATGCTCCGGGCCGCGGATCCGCTCCTCGGGTCCCGGCGCGCGCCACCCCTTCTCGACACTCTCCGGAACGATCTTGTCGCCGTACGAACTGGCCGTCGGGCTGCGCTATACCCGTGCGCGCAAGGGGTCCGGTCGCAATTCGTTCATATCGTTCATCTCGCTGGTCTCGATGGCGGGGATCGCACTGGGCGTCGCTGCGCTGATCGTCGTGCTGTCGGTGATGAACGGCTTCCAGCAGGAACTGCGCAACCGGATCCTGTCGGTGGCTTCGCACGTCGAGATCCGCGGGTTTCCCGACCTGACCGACCCGGCGGCGATCGCCGCGGCTGCGCGCAGGAATCCGCACGTGGTCGCGACGGCGCCGTATGTCGTCGGCGAGGCGATGCTGTCGGAAGGAGACGTCAACCGCGGGGCGCTGCTGCGCGGCATCGACCCCGGGCAGGAGGACAAGGTCGAGGACATCGCGAACCACATGCGCCGCGGGTCGATCGCGTCGCTCACGCCGGGGAGCTTCAACATCGTCCTCGGCATCGAGCTCGCGCGGGCGCTGGGCGTGCAGGTCGGCGATCGCGTCGTGGCCATCACGCCGCAGGGCAACGTGACGCCCGCCGGCGCATTGCCCAGACTGAAGACCTTCAAGGTCAGCGGCCTCTTCGAGGTCGGCATGTACGAGTTCGACAGCGGACTCGCGTTCATCAACCTCGAAGACGCCGAGAAGCTCTACCGCCTCGACGGCGCGACCGGCGTGCGCCTGAAGCTCGACGACATGTTCGCCGCGCCGCGCGTCGCGTCGGAGCTGCAGGCGTCGATGCCCGGGGATGTCCAGGTCCGCGACTGGACCCAGAACCACGCGAACTTCTTTCGCGCCGTCGCAATCGAGAAGCGCGTGATGTTCATCATCCTGACGCTGATCGTCGCGGTCGCGGCGTTCAACATCGTGTCGGCCCAGGTGATGGTCGTGCAGGACAAGAAGGCCGACATCGCGATCCTGCGCACGCTGGGCGCGGCGCCGTCGTCGGTGATGACGATCTTCATCATCCAGGGCGCGCTGATCGGCATCATCGGAACGCTGATCGGCGTGGTCAGCGGCGTGCTGCTCGCGCTGAACATCGAGACCGTGCTCCCGGCGATCGAGCGTACGTTCCACATCCAGTTCCTCGACAAGAGCGTCTACTACATCAGCGACCTGCCCTCGGACCTGCAGCGCGGCGACGTGATCACGATCGCCATCATCGCGCTGGTGCTGGCGCTGATCGCGACGCTCTATCCGAGCTTCCGCGCTGCGCGCGTCAACCCCGCCGAAGCGCTGCGCTATGAGTGAGCGCGGGGTGCCCGCGCCGGGGCCCCCGGTGGTCGCCTGCCGCAGCCTGCGCAAGACCTACCGCAGCGGCTCGCTCGAAGTCCCGGTGCTGCTCGGCATCGACCTCGATGTCGCGGAGGGCGAGCGCGTCGCCATCGTCGGCGCGTCCGGGTCGGGGAAGAGCACGCTGCTGCATCTGCTGGGCGGCCTCGACCTGCCGACCGCGGGTGAGGTGAGCGTCGAGGGCACTGCGCTCGCCACGCTGTCGGAAGCGGCACGCGGCAGGCTGCGCAACCGGACCCTGGGATTCATCTATCAGTTCCATCACCTGCTGCCGGAATTCTCGGCGCTCGAGAACGTCGCGATGCCGCTGCGCATCCGGCGGATCGGGCCCGACGATGCGAAGGCGGCGGCGGCGCGGATGCTCGAGCGCGTCGGGCTGGGCCCCCGGCTCCGGCACCTGCCGGGCGAGCTGTCGGGCGGCGAGCGCCAGCGCGTGGCGCTCGCACGCGCGCTGGTGACCGAGCCGCGCTGCGTGCTGGCCGACGAGCCGACGGGCAACCTCGACCGCGCGAACGCCGGCGCGGTGTTCGAATTGATGCTCGAGTTGAATCGCGTCATCGGAACGGCGCTGGTGATCGTCACCCACGACGCGGAGCTCGCTGCGCGCACCGACCGGACGCTGCAGCTGGTCGACGGGACGCTGCGCTGACTTCCGGAAATCGGGGACGCGGAGATCGGAAATCGGGGACGGGAAATCGGGGACGCACCACCTTTTTAATCGGGGACGCACCACCTTTTTCGGAAATCGGGGACGCGGAAATCGGGGACGCACCACATTTTTCGCAAGCGCGTCGTATCCGAAAACCGTGCCGAGGGAAGCGGGGTGGGGCATGGCTGTGCGCTCGGAGTGCGCAACCGCCGGCCTGCGGGTCCCGGTGCGCCATCGCTCGAGGACATCCTGCAGGATGTGTTGCTATCGGGCTCGCTCGCCGCACCACCCGCGACGGCCGTCGCGCACGCTCGCGCTCGCCATACCCCGCCCCGCTGCCTCGACGGATCACTGTGAACTCGCGAAATCACGCGAAATCGTGGTCCGTCCCCGTTTTCCCGTCCGTCCCCGTTTCCCGTCCCCGTTTTCGCGCGCCGACCCGAAGCTCGACTGACGCGGACGTGCGCGGGCCGAGGCGTGAGGGCCGAGTGTCGGGAACGGCGTCAGTACTCCACCGGCACCGGATCGAGCGAGCGCCAGAGGTACCAGGTGGCGACGCTGCGCCACGGCTGCCAGTTCTCCGCCAGCGTCCGGATCTGCGCCGCGGTCGGTCGCTCGCCGTCGAAATAGTGCAGGGCGACCGCCTTCTGCAGGCCGAGATCGGCGACCGGAAGGACATCGGCGCGAAGTTCGTGGAACATCAGGAACATCTCCGCGGTCCATCGCCCGATGCCTTTCACGTCGACCAGTTCCGCGATCAGCGATTCGTCGTCGAGGCCGGACCAGGCTCCGGGGTCGAGGCGCGCCGACGTGAAGTGACGCGCCAGGTCGCGAATGTACGAAGCCTTGTTCGCCGACAGCCCGCAGGCCCTCAACGTGTCGATGCGCTTGCGCTGCACGCGCTGCGGATCGAGCTTCGCCGCATTCGCGTTGCGTCCGCGCTCGGTGCAAGCGGCCACGACGCGCTCCCACACCGATTGCGCCGCCTTGACCGAGATCTGCTGGCCGACGATCGAGCGCGCGAGGGTGGTGAACGGATCGCCGCGGCGGGCGAGATGCAAGCCGGGGAAGGCCGCGATCAGGCGCGACAGCACCGGATCGCGCAAGGCGAGATCGCGTGTCGCGTCATCCCAGAAAGGTGGTTTGCTCATGCCGGCAAGGCTCGCGGTGGTCCGCCGCGCGATTGGCCCGGCGGCATGGCTCCGATCAGGGCGACCCGCGCCCCGGGCGACCGCAGCGTCAGCGCAGGGCCCCAGCGAAAGGGCGCCACTGCCTGGAAATGGTACATTACGCCGCCTTTTGGGTATGGAGGGGTCCTGATGCGCAGTGGTATCAAAGGGTTGGCGGGCATTCTTGCATTGCTCCTCGCCACCACCACCACCGCGCTCGCCGCCGATCCAGCCAAGGTCCTGCGCATCGCGTTTCCCGCTGCCGAAACCGGTTTCGACCCGGCGCGTGTATCGGATCTCTATTCGGCGGTCGTGATCGAGGCGATTTTCGACACGTTGTACACCTACGACTACATGGCGCGGCCGGCGAAGATCGTCCCCGATACCGCCGATGGAATGCCCGAGGTCTCCGACGGCGGCCGGACCTACCTGATCCACCTGAAGCACGGCATCTTCTTCACCCCCGATCCGGCGTTCGGCGGCAAACCGCGCGAGCTGACGGCGCAAGACTACGTCTACTCGTTCGAGCGCTCTGCCGATCCCGCGAACCGCGCTCCCTGGGCGTTCCTGGTCGCGGACCGGTTCGAGGGACTCGACCGGCAGGCCGAGGAAGCGAAGAAGACCGGCAAGTTCGATTACGACGCGACGATTCCCGGCATCGTCGCCCTCGACAAGTACACGCTGCGGTTGAAGCTCACGCATCCCGACTTCCTGCTGCCCTACACGCTGGCCCACAGTGCGTTTGGTGCGGTGGCGCGCGAAGTCGTCGACAGGTACGCCCAGGACCTGAACGCGCATCCCGTCGGGACCGGGCCCTACATGCTTAAGGAATGGCAGCGGGCGGCGAAGATCGTCCTGGAGGCGAATCCCGGCTACCGCAAACGGGTCTGGGATTTCCAGCCGGAAGACAATCCGTGGGATCGCGAGATCGCCGCCGAGATGAAAGGCAAGACGATTCCGCAGATCGGTCGCGTCGAGATCTCGATCATCGAGGAGAACCAGTCGCGCTGGCTCGCATTTCGCAAGAAGCAACTCGACCTGCTGGCGCTGCCGGCGACCTTTCGGGCGGAGGCGCTCGATAGCAGCAATCGCCTGAAGCCGGCCTTCGTCAAGGACGGCGTGAAGCTGTATCGCGCGATCGATCCGAGCGTGACCTACGCGTTCTTCAATTTCCGGGACCCGCTGGTGGGCGGCTTCTCGAAGGAGAAGATCGCGCTGCGCCGCGCCGTGATCATGGGCTACGACCTGCCCGAGGAGATCCGCGTCGTCGACAAGGGCCAGGCGGTGCAGGCGCAGATGCCCATCCCCTATGGCGTCGTCGGCTACGACCCGGATTACCGCAGCATCAACCAGTACGACCCGGTACTGGCCAACGAGCTGCTCGACTACTACGGGTACAAGAAAGGCGCCGACGGCTTTCGGACGCTTCCCGACGGCAAGCCGCTGACCCTGCGGATGGCAACGGGCACGACCGCCGCCGATCGCGAACGCGACGAGCTGTGGCTGAAGTCGATGAAGGCGATCGGCATCCGCATGGAGTTCCAGCAGGGCCAGTTCCCCGACGAGCTCAAGGCAGCGAAGGCCTGCAAGCTGATGATGTGGGACGCAGCGTGGAGCGCGGACTATCCCGACGGCGACGATTTCCTGCAGCTCCTCTACGGCCCCAACACCGGGCAGAGCAACAACGGCTGCTACGAGTCGAAGGCCTACGACGCGATGTACGAGAAGGCGCACCTGCTGCCGATCGACTCGGTCGAGCGCCAGCACCTGTACCTCGACATGACGCGGCAGATGGAGGTCGACGGCGCGTGGGTGCTGCAGACCTCGCCCGAGCGCAACGAGCTGATCCGCCCGTGGGTCCTGGGCTACAAGAAGCACCCGATCCTCAACGCCGATTTCGTATACCTCGACGTCGAGGCGCATCAGTGACATGGTCGATACGGGCCGCGTCCGGCAGGTTTCGCATCGCCGTCGCGCTGCTCGCCGTCGGCGCGCTGGCGTCGCTGTCGATGCACGCGCACGCGGCCGACCGGATCAGTCCCGCCGATCCGGCCAAGGTGATCCGCCAGGTCTTCCCCGCCGCCGAAACCGGATTCGACCCGGCAGGCGCGCAGGACCTCTACTCGGGGACCATCGAGCAGGCGATCTTCGAGACGCTGCTCACCTACGACTACCTCGCGCGGCCGTCGAAGCTCGTGCCGCTTGCAGCCGAGGCCATGCCGGAGGTGACCGACGACGGCAGGACGTACACGATCAGGATCCGCAAGGGCATCGTGTTTGCCGACGATCCGGCGTTCAAGGGGAAGAAGCGCGAGCTCGTCGCCGCCGATTTCGCCTATTCGCTGAAGCGCCTGGTCGATCCGAGGCTGCGCTCGCCCTGGGCGTGGCTGGTCGAAGGCAAGATCGTCGGGCTCGATGCGCTGGCCGAAGCCGCGAAGAAGTCGGGACGCTTCGATTACGACGCACCGGTGGCGGGCCTCGTGACGCCGGATCGCTACACGCTGGTGATCCACCTGACCCACACCGATTACAACCTGTCGTACATCCTCGCGCACGAGCCCACGTCGGCGGTCGCGCGCGAGGTCATCGACGCCTACGCCGACGAGAGCGGCCGCGCGATGGCGCATCCGGTCGGCACCGGCCCCTACCTGCTGAAGGAATGGGTCCGCGGCACGCGCATCGTCCTCGACGCGAATCCCGATTACCGCGGGTTCACCTGGGATTTCACCTCCGACGATCCGGCGGACCAGGCATTGATCCGCGAGATGAAGGGCAAGCGGATGCCGCAGATCGGCCGCGTCGAGGTCAGCATCATCGAGGAGGATCAGGCACGGCTGCTCGCGTTCGAGCGCGGCGAGCTCGACCTGATGGACCTGGGCGGCGTGCTGGCGCCCAACGTCATGAACGGCGACCGGTTGCGCCCCCGGTTCGCGGCCAGGGGCATCAAGCTGTCGCGGATCGTCGACCCGGCGATCATCTACACGTACTGGAACCTGCAGGACCCCATCGTCGGCGGACTGTCGAAGGAGAAGATCGCGCTGCGGCGCGCGATGGCGATGGCCTACGACGTCGACGAGGAGATCCGGGTCGTTCGCAACGGCCAGGCGATCGAGGCTCAGTATCCGATCCCGCCTGGAGTCGTCGGTTTCGACCCCGGCTATCGCTCGCCGGTGCGTTACGACCCCGCACTCGCCAACGAGCTCCTCGATCATTTCGGATACAAGCGGGGTGCCGACGGCTGGCGGACGCTCCCCGGCGGCAAGCCGCTCACCGTCCGCTACGCCTCGCGCCCCGACTCGCTGGGTCGGCAGCAGGACGAGCTGTGGAAGAAGGCGCTCGACCGCATCGGGATCCGCATGGAGGTGCAGAAGGACCGGTTCCCGGAAATGCTGAAGGCGGAGCGACAGTGCAAGCTGATGATGCGCACCGCGTCGTGGATCGCCGACTATCCGGACGCCGACAACTTCATGCAGCTGCTGTATGGCCCGAACACCGGCCAGAACAACAATGCCTGTGCGAGAATCCCCGAGTACGACAGGCTCTACGAGCAGTCGATCCGCATGCCCGATTCACCGGAGCGCGATCGCCTCTATCACGACATGACGCGGCTGATCGAGGTGTACGCGCCGTGGCGCCTCGGGGTCCTGACGTACCGCAACATGCTGGTCCAGCCCTGGGTGCAGGGCTACAGGAAGCATCCGATCCTGCACAACGAATGGAAGTACATCGACGTTTCCGCGCGTGATCCGCGCCAGTGAGGCGAACGACTATGGGTGCCTACATCCTCCGGCGCTTGTGGCAGATGATCCCGACCATGCTCGGGGTGGTGCTGCTGGTGTTCTTCCTGTTCAACTGGGTGGGCGGCGATCCCGCCTACGTTCTCGCCGGCAAGATCAGCAACCAGGAGCAGATCGACAACATCCGGCGCCAGCTCGGGATCGATCAGCCGTACTACATCCAGCTCGGCATCTTCGTGAAGCAGATCGTCACCGCCAATTTCGGCGCGAGCTGGAGCACCAACGAGCGCGTCTCGCACATCCTGATCACGCGGCTCGGGACCGTCGCTGACGGTCGTCGTCCCGCTGCTGATCCTCGACACGCTGATCTCGATCGCGCTGGCGCTCGCCGTCGCCTATGTCCGGGGGTCGCTCACCGACCGCCTGGTGATGATCGTCTGCACGGTCGGGCTGTCGGTCTCGATCCTCGTCTACATCATTGTTTTCCAGTACGTGTTCGCCTACAAGCTCGGCTGGTTCCCGGTGCAGGGATGGGGCGACGGCTTCTGGCACAACCTGGTCGTCTACGCATCGCTGCCGATCCTGATCGGGCTGGTCGTCAGCATCGCGCCCGACCTGCGGCTGTACCGCACGTTCGTCCTCGACGAGATCAACCAGGACTACGTGCGCACCGGACGCGCCAAGGGCGTCTCCGAGAACCGGGTGATGTGGGTCCATGTGCTGCGCAACGCGTCGATACCGATCATCACGAACCTCATGTCGTCGCTGCCGGGTCTGCTGCTCGGCTCGTTCCTGATCGAGCGCTTCTTCTCGATCCCGGGCATCGGCCGCGAGGTGATCCTCGCCGTCGAGCGCTCGGATTTCCCGGTGATCAAGGCGATCACCGTCTACGTGGCGTTCGCCACCATCCTGACCAACCTGCTCGCGGACCTGACCTACAAGGCAGTCGACCCGCGAGTCCAGCTCAAGTGAGGCGCTGACGATGGCAACCGACATTGCAGCGATCGCCGGCGCGCCGAGACCGGCGCAGCGCGAGATCCCGCACACGGTCTCGCCGGGCCTGTGGACGCTTGCATGGCGAAGGCTGCGCGCCGACAAGGTCGGCATGGTGTCGCTCGCGATCGTCGCTGGCGTTCATCGTCATGATGATCCTGTCGGGACTCGGCCTGATCGCCTCGCGACTGGCAGCGCGAGGTCGGCGTCAACTACGCGCCGCCGACGTTCATCGGGCCCGAGGCGCCTGCGACCCCGGCGCCGGAGGCCGAGGCACCCCGAGACGGCGGCGCCCGCCGGATCGAACTACCAGTCGAAGATCGTCGATCCGATCGGCGACGTCATCGCGTCGCTGAAGGCGGGGAAGGTCCCCGGCGGCCCGCTGCCGCCCGAGACGGCGGAGGAGAAGAGCGTCGATCCGCTCGCCGACGTCATGTCCGAGATTCGTGCCGACAAGAAAGTCGAGGCGAAGGCCGAGCACCGGGTGCGGCTCGCGACGCTGCCTTTCGGCGGCGACAAGTGGGGCCGCGACGTGCTGAAGAAGACGATCAAGGGATCGGAGACCTCGATCTTCGTCGGCATCGCCTCGGCAGTGGTCGCGACGTTCATCGGCACGCTGCTGGGGGCGCTTGCCGGCTACTACGGCGCGAAGGTCGACGATTTCCTCAACTGGTTCTACAGCGTGTTCAGCTCGATGCCGCCGCTGCTGCTGATCCTCGCCGTCGCCGCGGTGCTGCAGCACAAGGGCATCGTCACGATCATCCTGATCCTGGGGCTCACCGGCTGGACCGGGCGTGTTCAGGCTGATCCGTGCCGAGTATCTGAAGCACAAGGCCCGCGAGTACGTGCAGGCCGCCGATGCGATCGGAGCGTCGAATGCGCGCCGGATGTTCATCCACATCTTCCCGAACGTTTCGCACGTCGTGCTGGTCCAGCTCTCGATCCTCGTCGTCGGCTTCATCAAGGCCGAGGTGATCCTGTCCTTCCTTGGATTCGGTGTCCCGGTCGATGTCGTGTCGTGGGGCTCGATGCTGAACGAGGCGCAGAACGAGCTGATCCTCGGCAAGTGGTGGCAGCTGGTCGCGGCGGGCACCGCGATGGCTTTGCTGGTGACGGCGTTTTCGATCTTCACGGATTCGCTGCGCGACGCGCTCGATCCGCGGCTCAAGGGACGCACGGGGGCGTGATGGGCACGATTCAATCAGGCGTCATGCCGTCCGATGGCGATCCGCTGGTGCGCGTGCGCAACCTGCGCGTCTCGTTCCGCCTCGACCGGCACACGTCGTTCGAAGCGGTCAAGGGCATCTCGTTCGACATTCCGCGCAACAAGACCGTCGCGCTGGTCGGCGAATCGGGATCGGGCAAGTCCGTCACGTCGCTCGCGATGCTCGGGCTCCTGCCGCCCGAGAACTCGATCATCGACCGGACCAGCGAAATCCTCTACGGCGGCCGCAATCTGGTGACGCTGCCGATCGGCGAGCTGCGCAAGCTGCGCGGCGCCGACATCTCGATGATCTTCCAGGAGCCGATGACATCGCTGAACCCGGTGTTCACCGTCGGCTGGCAGCTCGAGGAGGTCCTGCGGCTGCACATGGGAATGCGAGGCCGCGCCGCGCACAAGCGAGCGATCGAGCTGCTGGGCGAAGTCGGAATACCCGAGCCCGAGAGGCGCATCGACGCCTATCCGTCGCAGCTCTCGGGCGGCCAGCAGCAGCGGGTGATGATCGCGATGGCCATCGCCTGCGAGCCCAAGCTGCTGATCGCCGACGAGCCGACGACGGCGCTCGACGTCACGATCCAGAAGCAGATCCTCGACCTGATCGCCGCCCTGCAGAAGCGGCTGCAGATGTCGGTGCTGTTCATCACGCACGACCTCGCGGTCGTCGGCGAGATCGCCGACTACGTCGTCGTCATGCGCAACGGCGAGATCCGGGAGCAGGGGCCCGCGAAGGCGATCTTCGAGTCGCCGCAGGACAGCTACACCAAGGCGCTGCTGCTCTGCCGCCCCCGGCTCGACCGCCGGCCGATGCGCCTGCCGGTGATCGACGATTTCATCCGCGGCACCGGTCCGCAGCACACCGAAGAGCGCCCACGGGGCATCGGCGCGGGTGACCCGATCGTCCTCGATGTGAAGAACCTCGGCAAGAGCTTCTATTCGCGCGAGGGGATTTTCGGAACGCGCGAGTTCAAGGCGGTCAAGGACGTCTCGTTCCGCCTGCCCAAGGGCAAGACGCTGGGACTGGTCGGCGAGTCGGGGTCGGGAAAGACGACCGTGGGGCTGACGCTGATGCGCCTGCACGAGGCGACGTCCGGCGAGGCGATCTTCGAGGGTCGCGACCTGCTGTCGATGCCGCCGAAGGAATTCACGCAATACAAGCGCCGCATCCAGATCATCTTCCAGAATCCGTACGCGTCGCTGAATCCCCGGTTCACCGTCGGCCAGATCCTGGTCGAGCCGATGCACATCCATGGCATCGGGACGAGCGCGCAGGATCGCACCGACAAGGCGTTCGAATTGCTCGCCAAGGTCGGGCTGCCCGAGGTCTCGTTCTACAAGTACCCGCACGAGTTCTCGGGCGGGCAGCGGCAGCGGATCGCGATCGCACGCTGCCTGACGATGAAGCCCGACATCCTGATCTGCGACGAATCGGTGTCGGCGCTCGACGTGTCGGTCCAGGCGCAGGTGCTGAACCTGCTGCAGGACCTGCAGGATGAATTCCGGATGTCTTACATCTTCATCTCGCACGACCTGGCCGTCGTCAAATACATCTCCGACCAGGTGATGGTGATGAGCGAGGGCGAGATCGTCGAGATCGCGAATTCGGACGACATCTACCGCCATCCCAAGATGCCCTACACCCAGCGGCTGCTGGCGTCGATCCCCAAGGGCTGGCACGGCTGACGACTGCGGCGCGTTCGGGAGCGCGGAGCGCGCACGCCATTGCGCGCTCCGCTCCGCGAGGGTCGTGGTCGATTGCTGCCGCGTGCGCCGCTATCGGCGCGTGGCCACCGGACCCTGCCGCAACTGCTTGCCCACCGCGAGCAGGAAGCGCAGCGTGTCCTGCGACTCCGGGTCGCGCAGCAGGTGCCACAGCCCGCCGAGTCCGCCCGCCGATGGCTGGGCCGCGCGGCTCGCGGCGGCGGCGTCGTCCACCGACTGCAGGAGATCCTGCACCATGGCCAGGCGCTCGATCAGCTGCGGCAGCATCGTCGACAGGCGCTCGAGTGCGCCGCTGGCCTGCAGGCTCTCGAGCATCTTCACGACGTTGTCGGCGCCGCCGCGACTGAAGCGATCGAGCAGCGACAATCCGTTGCCCACCGTATCGGCCAGTCGCGACACCATTTCGTCGGTCAGCGCATCCTGCGCAGAGCTGTAGAGGCGGGCGAGTTGCGACAGTCGCTCGAGGTCGCCGTTGCTCACCATCTGCGTCAGCGCCGGCAACGCGCGCACGAGTTCCGCGCGATTCACCTGGTCGAGCAGCGCGATGGTCTCGCCGGCAGTGGCGGCGAGCCGCGTCACCATCTCGTCGGTGAGCGAGTCGCGCGCCGCGGCGACGACCCGGTGGAGCTCGAGGTCGAGGCTGGTGGTTTCGTCCGATTGTGCGTTCATCGTCGGCTCCCGGTCACAGCAGCCCGCGGGCCGACACCCAGTACAGCTTGTTGTAGGCCATCTTGAACCAGTGGACGGCCTTGGTCGGGGCCTTCGGGTCGGGCGGATTCTGGTAGTCGAACATCGCGTAGGTCGCGCGGTCCTTGCCGGCCTCGATGAAGCAGAACACCTTGCCGTCGTAGTCGCGCACCGGCGAGCCGAGCTTGACGATCGCCGCGATGTTCTCGCCCAGCGCCTCGGCTTCGAAGTGTGCGGTCGACCCGGCCTTGCTGATCGGCAGGTTGGTAGTGTCGCCGATCACGTAGACATTCTTGCGACCTTCCATCGTGAGCTGGTGGCGATGCGTCGGGATCCAGCCGCCGGCGCCGAGCTTGTTCTTCTCGATCACCTCCATGCCGCGATGCGCGGGGATCGAGATCAGGAGGTCGTAGGCTGCTTCGGTGCCTTCCTCGCTCTTCACCACCTTGGCCGCAGCGTCGACCTCCTTGATGTTGAACAGCGTCTCGTAGGTGATGCCCAGGCGGTCGAATTCGGGCGCCGCCCACTTGGCGACGTTCTCCAGCGAGTGCACACGCCCGATCGGGTACGTGTAGTGCAGCTGCACCTTGTCGCGGATGCCCCGGTCCTTGAAATAGTCGTGGAGCATGAACGTGATCTCCAGCGGCGCCATCGGGCACTTGTGCGGCACGCCCACCGCGATCACGACGCGCCCGCCCTCGAACGCCTGCAGGCGCCGAAACATCTTGATGGCGGTGTCCTCGGTGTAGAACGTCTCAGAGTGCTCGGCGAGCCCGGGGATGAGCTCGCGGGCGGGCCGCGACCCCGTGGCGATCACCACGATGTCGTAGTCGAACACGGTGCCGCTCTTGGTCTTGACCCGGTTCTGGTCGAGCTGGAACTCCTCGACCGGATCGACGAAGAAGGCGATGCCGGGCTCGAGCAGGCCCGCCTGGTCGCGGTAGAGCTCGTCGGGGGTCATGCGGCCCAGCGCCAGGTAGAGCAGTCCCGGCTGGTACATGTGCTTGTCGGAGGCCGACAGCATCGTCAGCTTGACCTTGCCGCTGCGCAGCTCGCCTTGCAGCCTGCGCGCGAGGTTGTTCGCGAGGATGGTTCCGGCCATGCCGCCGCCGACGATCAGTATCTTCATGTCTGACTCCTCCTGTATTGCGGCCAATGGAAATGCGGACCCCGGAACGGACCTACGCAAAAGCCCCCGTCACTTGGTCTTCTTCACCGTCACGTGCCACACACCGGCTTCCTCGCGCACGCCGATCAACTCGTGGCCGACCTTGCGGATCCATTCCGGAATGTCGGCGGCCGACCCCTTGTCGGTCGACAGCACCTCGAGCTCGTCGCCTATGCTTGCGAGCTTGATCCAGCCGATGAGCTCCATCAGGGGGCCCGGGCAGAAGCTGCCGCGGGCATCGATCACTTTCTTCTCGGGCATGACCTGCGTTCCTTCCGGCAACGTCAAAACGTATACACCTGGCCGTCCTGCGCATCGGCGAGGAACTTGGTGAGGCCGAGCGGCTCGCCCAGCCAGGGCTGGAGCGCGCCGGACTCGATGTTCATGACGTCCATCGCCATCGAGCACGGAAACAGCTTCGCACCGCCGAGGTCCACCGCCTGCTCGAACAGCATGCGGAACGGCGGGACGTTCTTGCCCGCCATAAGCTTGCCGAAGCTGCCTTCGGCCGGCGCGGGCTGGTCGCTGCCCTTGAGGAAATACTGCAGCGAATTCATCGACAGGAAGACGCTGACGTCGTTGCCGCTCACCGCGCCGACCGAGGCGAGCATGGCCGCCATCTGCAGGCGCTCGTGCGAGCCGGTGACGACGATGATGCTGATCTTGGAGGATGCCATCGGAGACCTCGGGAGATTCGCGGTCGCATGAATGCCGCCGGACGCCGCGCAACGACCGCCGACCAAACGGGTGCCGGTCCGGTGCCTCGCCAGCGGTCCGCTCGCGCGTGGATTGCGCCGCAATCATGGTAATGCAACCGCCGCGGCCGTGCCAACGAATCGCGCGGCGGGTGGGCGCCCGCCGCAGGTTCGTTGACCTGCGTCAAAGAGTGAACTGCAGTTCCGACAGGAGTGCGCCGGGAACGGTCGTGCTGGTCAGCATCCGCGAACCGTAGGTGCTGGATTCGAGCAGCAGCTCGCGCTCGGCGGTAAGTGCCTCGAGCTTGTCACCCAGCATCCGGTAGATCGTGTCGTCGAATCGCAGCACGTCGACCGGCGCGATCACGTTGCCGTTCTCCACCCAGAAGGTCGCGAAGCGCGTCATGCCCGTCATCCTGCAGGCCGGGCGATCGGAATAGTTGAGGTACCACAGATTGCCGATCGCGAGCCCCGTGTCGAGCGCCGTCAGCGCATCGCGCTCCGGCAGCGCGCCTCCCGCCATCGCCAGCGACTCGGGCATCTCGCGCGCGTTGGCGCCGTTGGCCTCGAGGTCGAACTCGCGCGCCGTTCGTGGCGACACCAGCGATCCGACCAGTGCCCCCTCGGCGATCAGCGGCACCTGCGCCGGGCGCGCGAAGCCCTCGGCCTGGAATGCCGGCGCCACTCCGCCCCGGGTGTCTTCGCTGATCGCGATGCGCGGATCGAGCCGCGCCTCGTCTTTCATCTTCGCGAGCGAGCTCTGCTGCGTCGCGAGCGCGCGGGCCGAGAATCCGCCCCAGCACAGGAGGCTCGCGATCTCCTCCATCGCGCCGGGCGCGAGGTAAGCGCGGTAGCGGCCGGCAGGCAACGATTTCGGCGGGCGGCTGATCAGTGCGAGCCCGTCCACCGCCGATCCCATCCGCCGTCGCAGCTCGGCGTCGTCCCAGGCGAGCCCGGCATAGGCCGACTTGATCGCCTTGTCCGCGCGGTGATACAGGCTCCATTGCAGGTTGAAAGTCGTCGTCGCGTGCCAGTTGCGCTGGCCCTCGGAATTGCAGAAGCCGCGGTAGACGGGTCCCGCGGCGAGCAGGCCGACGAGGTCGTGGCCGTTCGCTGCCGCGAGGATCGTGTCGACCATCGCCTCGGCCGATGGCAGTTCGCCGCCGCGCGTCGTGCGGCTCGATTCGACCGTGGTAGGGAGCAGCAGGTGCGGGTCGTCGGCGAGCTCGGGCAGGGCGCTGCGCAGGCCGGCCACGGCATCGGCGATGGTCCGCGTGTCGGCGGCGAGATCGCCGGACAGCGACAGCGAATGCGTCGCGTGGCGCGCGCCGCGGATGAGGCGGATGTCGAGGTAGCGCTGGGCCACGCGGCCGGGCTGGCGGACCTTGCCGCGGTTCATGCGCACGAAATCGCTTTGCTCGGCCGAGAACCACGTCGCGTGGCGCTCGCCCGCGACCATGGCCCGGTCGACGACTGCGGCGACCTGGTTGAAATACGCTTCCATCAGTTCTCCCCGCCGAAGACGTCGACGCCGGCGAAGACGCAGGCCGGGCTCGCGTGGCCCACGCGAATGATCTGCGAGGGCTCGCCCTTGCCGCAGTGCGGGGTGCCCAGCACGTGCAGCGTGTCGGCGTTGCCGACGCGAGCGAGGCTGCGCCAGAAGTTCGCGCTGATGCCGCGATAGTTCGGGTTCTTGACCACGTGCCCCAGCTTCCCGTTCTCGATCACGCGACCGCGCTCGCAGCCGAACTGGAACTTGTTGCGCGAATCGTCGATCGACCACGAGATGTTGGTCTCCATCATCACGCCATGCTCGATCGACGCGACGAGATCGTCGAACGACGCGTCGCCGGGCTCGAGGTTCAGGTTGGCCATGCGGTCGATCGGCGGGCGGTTCCAGCTGTCGGCCCGCGCATTGGCGACGCCGGCCATTCCCGCGCGCGCCTGCGAGATCGCGCCGCCCAGCGGGCGCTCGAGGATGCCGTTGCGGATCAGGTGGCGACGCTCGGCGGGCGCGCCGTCGTCGTCGAAAGCGTAGCTCGCGAGCTCCTCGGGCCGAGTCGGATCGAAGGTGATGTTGAGCAGCTCCGAGCCATAGCGGTAGCTGCCGAACATGTCGGGGGTGACGAAGCTCGTCCCGGCGAAGTTGCGCTCGTCGCCGAGGATGCGATCGAGCTCCAGCGGGTGGCCGACCGATTCGTGGATCTGCAGCACCATCTGGTCGGGCGCGAGCAGCGCGTCCATCCTTCCCGAAGGGCAGTTGGGGGCGGCGAGGAGCTCGAGCGCCTCGTCGGCGACCCTGCGTCCGCTGTCGGCGAAGCCGAAGCGGTCGAGGATCTCGAGGCCGCCCTGCTGGCAGATGCCGCGATGGCCGTTCAGCGAGCGGCGCTGGGTGATGCCGTCGGCGTGAGCGGTCACGGCGAGCGACGGGAACACGAAGCGGAAGCGCTGCAGCACGTCGCCTCCGGCGCTGGTAACCAGGCGCTGCCTCGCGTGGCGGACCTCGACCAGCGCTTCCCAGTCGACGATGCGGGGATCGCAGCCGGCCTCGCTCGAGACGTGGCGCAACACGTCGAACCATTCGGCGCGCGATGGCAGCGGCGCATCGACCGACGGCGACGCGTATTCGCCACGCGGTGCGGGTCGCGGCAGGCTGCGCGAATCGGCGATTGCGTAGCGGGACGTCGCGCGCGCCCAGTCGGCCGCGCGGGCAAGTGCGTCGCGCAGGCCGGCGGGCGAGGTGTCGGCGGTGGCGGCATAGCCATAGCCGCCGGCGGCATAGACCGAGGCCATCACGCCACGGTCGGTGGACAGCGCGAGGGGTTGCGGGACGTTGTTGCGGATGCAGAACGTTTCCGAGGTTTCCTCGACGAAGCGCAGCGACCAGAAGTCGGCGTCGAAGTCGAACGAGGGCAGGGGGCGGGTGAGGAGGGGCATCGGGAGTCAGACCTTGCGCACGGGGCCTGGGTAGCGGGCGACGATGGGATCCGACGTCAGCAACGTGATTCCTTCGACCATCGACTGGGCAACGAGAATGCGATCGAAAGGGTCCGCGTGGATTCGCGGGAGGGCATCGACCGCGACTGCGTGCTGGCTCGCAATCGGCAGCTCGCCGTAACCGTTGTCGAGGAGTCCGCGGCGCAGCAGGCGAGGATCGACCTGGAAATCGCTGCGTCCCAATCCTCTCTTGATCGCGACCTCCCAGAGGCTCGCGGCACTGAAGACGGGATCGTTGCCCAGATCCTCGATCAAGGCCCGGGCGTCGGACGACAATCGGCCTGGATCGCCGGCGGCCCACAGCAGCAGATGGGTATCCAGCAACAGCTTCAAGGGTTGCCGCTGAACAGTTGCTCGATTTCGGTGCTGCCCATCCGGTCGAAGTCGTCCGGTATCAGAATTTGCCCGGCCATGAAGCCCAGGCGCCGCATCTGCGCGCGGTCTGGCGCATCGAGCGCCGTGACCTTGACCAGCGGCTTTCCGGCCTTGGCGATGACGAACGCGTCGCCGTGGGCGGCCTGATCGACGAGCCGCGACAATTGCGTCTTGGCTTCGTGCATGTTGACCGTGCGCATTGAATCGATGCCCTTCATGATGAACTAAGGCCGGTTAGTCTAGTCCTGTATGGATCCGGCTGCAAGCAGCGAAAGCGCATCGCCCGTCACCCGAGCGATGCGCCAATCGGGGAGTAGCTGCGCCCCGAGCGACTCGTAGAAGCCGATGGCGCTGCGGTTCCAGTCGAGGACCGCCCATTCGAAGCGTCCGCAGCCCCGCGCCCGGGCGGTCGCCGCCAGCGTCGTCAACAGCCGCCGCCCGAGTCCCGCTCCGCGGAATCGCGGGCGGACGAACAGGTCCTCCAGCCACAGGCTCCGGCGGCCGAGGAACGTCGAGTAAGTATGAAAAAACAAGGCAAAACCTGCCGCTTCTTGAGAATCCGCATCAAGACGTGCAATCAGTGCTTCGGCGGCGGGCCGCTCCCCGAACAGCGCGGCATCCAGGTCCGCCGGCGTCGACACGCAGAGCTGGGTCAATCGCTCGTACTCGGCGAGGTCCCGGATGAGGCCGTGGAGATCGTCGACGTCCGCAGGTCGGGCCGGCGCGATCGTGAAGGAAGCATCGTCTCGCGATGTCATTCCGGCCCGCCCGTGGCGTCGACGTGGCGCCCGAGGATGACGAGGTCGCGCCGCTCGCCGTCGAGCCTGGCCACCCGGGGCAGGACTCCCCAGGTCCGGAATCCCGCGCTCTCGAACAACCGCAGGCTCGGCGCGTTGTGCCCGAACACGAACGCCAGCATGGCCTCGATCCCGAGCGAAGGCGCGCTCGCCAGCGCATGCTCCAGAAGCTGCCGGGCGTAGCCGCGGCGCTGGCCGGCCGGCGCCGTATAGACCCCGACTTCGACCGTCGCCTCGTAGGCGGGGCGGCCATAGAACGAGCGGACCGACAGCCACGCCATTACCGCGCCGGTCATGGAATCGCAGCGGACCCACAGCGGGCGCCGCTGCGGCGAGAAGTCGTCGAACCAGGCCCGCCGGCCGGCCACGGTGACGGGGACGAGATCGGCAGTGGCCATGCGCCCCGGGATCGACGCGTTGTAAATCGCGACAATATCCGCGAGATCGTCAGGGGTGGCATGGCGGATGGGCATTTTGGGCAAATTTGCAACAAAGTGCGCGACGGGCGGTCGCCGTTCGGCGACATTCGTTGCCCGGTCAAAGTGGCCTGCTGTAACGTTTGCGTGTGTCGCTAAAAGCGAACATTCGATCCGTCTAGTACCACTTTTCCTCGGGGGTTTCCAGATGAAATTCAAGCGCAAAAAGGTCGCGGCAGCGCTCGCCTACCTGGCGGGTGTCGGCGGCGCACTCGCGGTCTCGGGAGTACACGCCCAGCAGACCGATCAGGCGTCCAACCCGGACATCCGCGTCGAGGTGACGGGCTCGAACATCCGCCGCGTGCAGGGCGAGGGATCGCTGCCGGTGACGGTGATCACCCGCAAGGAAATCGAGGCGACCGGCGCCACGACCGTTCCCGAGCTGCTGCAGAAGATTTCGCTCAACAACTCCTCGAACATGACGACGCTCGCGAACTCGGTCGGCGCCGAAACCTTCTCGGCGCAGACGGCATCGCTGCGCGGCCTCGGCGGCCAGTTCACGCTGGTGCTTCTCAACGGCCATCGGATCGAGAGCTTTGCCGGCGAAATTCAGGGGGTTGCAGGCGTCAACCTGGCCGGTATTCCGTTCGACGCCATCGAGCGCGTCGAGATCCTCCGGGACGGCGCGTCCGCGATCTACGGCTCCGATGCGATCGCCGGGGTCATCAACTTCATCACCCGCGACGACTACACGGGCGCCGAGGTGACCGGCATGGCCGGCACGCCGACCCGGAGCGGCGGGGGCGACCAGTATTCGGGGACGGGCTCGTTCGGCATCGGCAATCTCGACAAGGATCGCTATAACTTCTTTGCCACACTCTCTTATCGGGAGCAGAAGCCGCTCGACCAGCGCGCCCGCGATTTCTCGAATACGTCCGTCCGGCCGAGCATCGGGTTGGCAACGGAATCGGTCAATACCAATCCGGGAACCATCTACGGCGCCGGCGGGACCGCACCCGCACTCTTCACCATCGTCAACGGGAAGGTCTGCGGGCCGGACAACCTACCGGGCCCGGGGGACCACGTTACGTACTTCAACGAACCGTCCGTCGCCGCCACCGGATGCTACTTCGATGTGGGGGCCTCTCCGGGCGTCCAGATGATTGGGGACGACAAGCAGTGGAATGCATTCGCCAATGCGACCGTCCAGCTCACCGACAACTGGCAGGCCTATGTCAGCGGCACCTATGCGCGTGACGTGAGTCGTCTGGTCATTCAGCCGTCCCCGACTTCGTTCATCTTCAATTGGGGGCCGGGCAAGAGCGACTCGGGGGCGATCACCCTCCAGCCGACCAGCCCGTACTACCCGCACGCGATCATGGCCGGGTACGGCGCCGACAACAGCCGCTCAACATTCTTTACCGGCCGTACGACACCGGGATGCGGGACCAGACGAACACGAACACGCAAACGAGCGTCTACGCCGGCGCCAAGGGGTCGATCGGAGACTGGGACGTCGACGCTTCCACCTACTACAACGAAGGCAAGACCGTCCAGCATCTCAACGACGGCTATTTCGATTACCGGATCCTGCAGCCGCTCCTGAACAGCGGCCTGGTCAATTTCTGGGGCCCCAGTTCACCGGATATCGTCGCGCAAGAGCGCTCCGCAGTTCTCCACATCGATTCGGCCGAGCACAAGGCGACGAGCTACGGTGCGGAGCTCAAGACCTCGGGCGAGATCTTCAAGCTGCCGGCCGGCTCGGTCGCCGTCGCACTGGGCGGCGGCGTGCGCAAGGAAACACTCGACCAGAACTACCCGCTGGTCGTCCAGGGGGGATACGTGTCGGGCAAGGGCGGCAGTCTCACGGACATTTCGTCGTCGCGCAATCAGTACGACGGGTTTGCCGAAATCAACGTTCCGATCGTCAAGGGCCTCGAAGCTGACGCTGCCGTGCGCTACGACCATTACAGCGACTTCGGCGGGACGACCAATCCGAAAGTCAGCCTGCGCTGGCAGCCGACGAAATCGTTGCTGTTCCGCAGCTCGTACGGTCACGGATTCGTCGCGCCGTCGCTGTTCCAGTTGTACCAGTCGCCGATCACGGGCGTCAGTGCAGCCGGTTCGAGCGACTCGGTTCGCTGTCCGGTCACCGGGCTGGTCGGCGTAGACTGCAAAACCCAGTTCCCCGTGACGTTTGGCGGCAACCCGAACCTGAAGCCGCAGCGCTCCGAGCAGGCCAGCGCCGGGGTCGTCTTCGAGCCGGTTCCGGGCGGATCGATCAGCGTCGATTACTTCAAGCTGAACGTCTCGGATTTCATTATTGACGGCATATCGAGCGACACTGTCCTCGCTGACCCGGCGAAGTACGGCTACCTGATCACGCGCGGTCCGGTGCAGCCCGCGTTTCCGAACCTGCCCGGTCCGATCACCAACATCGACTCGTTCCAGATCAACCTGGGTGGCGTTCGCATGCAGGGCCTCGACCTCGATCTGCGCTACCGTGCCCCGGAACAGAATTGGGGGCGCCTGACGTTCGAGATCCAGGGGACGTACTTCCTGCGCTACGACACCTCGAACCCCGACGGAACCTGGTCGGGCGGCGTCGGGACGGCGTACCAGGCAGCGAACATCGGGGTCATCCCGCGGTGGAAGCACTATGCAACGCTGACCTGGGACCGCGGTCCGTGGTCGACGACCCTCGCGCAGACCTTCCAGGACTCGTACACCGACGTGGGCTCGTACTATGTTCCGCATCGTACCGTCGGAACGATGTCGCTCTGGGACCTCAATACGACTTACTCGGGGTTCAAGAATACGAAGATCACGGTCGGGGTCAAGAACCTCTTCGACACCAATCCTCCAGCGTCGAATCAGTCGAAGGTCTTCATCAACGGCTTCGATCCGTCGTACTACGATCCGCTCGCCCGTTTCGTCTACGCGAGCGTCAACTACAAGTTCAAGTAGCCGGCGGAAATCAGCCATTCCTCGACGGGGGGCTTCGGCCCCCCGTTATCATTTGAGTCGTGTCGACGATCGATCGTAATCAGCCTTGCCCGTGCGGCAGCGGGAAGCGCTACAAGCATTGCCACGGGAGCCTCTCCGGTGCGCCGAGCGCCCTGCTGGGCGAAGCTTTGGCCGCCTATCGAGCGGGGTCGCTGCGCCGCGCCGAGACGCTCTTTCGGCAGGCGATCGCCGAGCACCCTGACGATGCCGATGCCCTGAACGGGCTTTCCGCCGTCTTGTTCGAGCGTCTGCGCTACGGCGACGCTCTCGATCCGTTCTGGAAGGCGGCCGAACGCACCGGCTGGGCCGTTCCCCTTTTCCGCCAGAACATCGGCCTCGTGCTCGCGAAGCTTCTGGGACCCGAGGCGAACGCGCGCCAGGAGGTGCTCGTCAACCGCTGGTACGAAAGGGAGCGCGCCCGGAAACTGCTGGCGCCGCGTCACGTGCGCGTGAGTGTCGTGCTGGTCGCCGCGGGAGCGGTGGAGGCGATCGCGCAGTCGATCGAGTCGGTCGCGGCGCAGAGCTATGCCGACTTCGAGCTTATCGTCGCTGTCGATGCCCGGAATGCGCGCGACGCATCGCGCCTCGTCGAGTCGGGTGTCGGCAAGACGCGTGCGCCCACAGTCGTCGCCATCGAATCCCCGGCCCGGGCCGACCTGCCGCTCGATGCCGTCTATGCGCGTGTCGCGAACTGCGGAGCGAGCCGTGCGTCGGGCGACTTCGTCGCGTTCCTGGATTCCGGCGATCAATTCGCGGCCGACAGGATCGAACAGATGGTCCTCGAGATCGCGCGCACCGACAAGGCGTGGGGGTTCTCGCAGTTCACCTATGCAGGGAACGGCGACGTCGCGGACGTCGCCGCTGGCGGAATCCGGCGCGACAGCACGGAAGGTGCACCGCACGATGCCACGACGAGCGACGGCAGCGATTGGCGCCCACCGATCGACCACCTGCCCAGTTTCGCATTGCGCCATGGCGACACCGCCGGTGCCAACGGCAATCTCTTCGTCGCACGCTCGCTTTTCGCGGAACTCGGCGGATACCGGGAGATCCACCATCCGGGCTGGGACTTCTGCGTTCGTGCCGCATGTCTGGCGGAGCCGACGATCGTGAGTCGTCCCCTCTATGTCGTCGGCGGACGCGATCGGCAGCGCGTGATGTCTGCTCCGGATCCCCGGGTTCGACAGGCGATCGAGCAGCGGCAGGACGAGAACCTTGCCGGCGCGCTGGCTGAAGATGCCGGGGCGGTCAACGAGTTCAGCCCGCAGTTTCCCGCGAATCGCGCGCTGCTTCTGCAGACCGAATTCCGGGCGCGTCACGGCGACCGGGTCCCCGTTCCCGTTCTGCGATCACTCGCCGACGAGTGGCGCACGCGCATTGCCAATCGCGCCTCGGCAGCGGCGTCCCACGCACAACGTGGAGCCTCTGCGGAGAATTCGGCGACTCCGCGCGAGAGGACCGCGCTCGTCGTGCTGGGCGCCTACCGCAGCGGAACGTCGGCGTTGACCCGGGTGCTCAATCTCTGCGGAGCGGTCCTGCCCGATAACCTGATGCCTGCGCGGCTCGATTTCAATCACAAGGGCTTCTGGGAGACCGAGGCGATCGTCGATCTCGACGCGCGAATGCTGAAGCGCATCGGAGCGCAATGGCACAGCGCGGACATCGCCCTTCCGCGCGAGGGGCCGATCGTCGAGGAATTCCTCGAAACCGCCGGTGAAGTTCTGGCGCGGGAGTACGGTGACGCGCCGCTGATCCTGATCAAGGACCCGCGCATGTGCGTGCTCGCGCCACTATGGCACCGTGCGCTGATCGAGAGCGGCTACCGTCCCACCTACGTCGTGTCGGTCCGCCACGCCCTCGAGGTCGCACGGTCTCTTACGCGATCCCTGCAATCGTACGGAGGGATTGCGCTCCCCCGCGGCCTTGCACTCTGGCGGGGCTATATGGGGAGCGTAGAGGCGTTCGTCGAGGAAACCGATCCGTGCGTTCTTCACATTCACTACGACGAGCTCCTCGAAGACTGGCGGCAGGTGGTCGCGCGCATCGCCAAGCGGCTCGAGGTCGCGCTCGACACGCAGACGCGCAGGGAAGAGATCGAGCGATTCCTCGCGCCCGAGATGCGCAGCCAGCGGGCGGACGGGGGTTCGCTCGCGGCAATCGTTGGGGAGTCCGAGGCGGCGGCGATCGATGCGCTGTACCGCCGGCTCGTGGAGCGCTGCGAGCGGGATGGCGCCGAATCCCTATCTCCCTAGGGGCGAGTACCCTCGGTCATGGCTGTGCCGCCTCGAAGATTGTTCGTTCGCGTGATCGGCGCTTGGGCCTCTCGCGGAAATCAACAGGCATGGGTCAATCACCCGTGTGTGGCGCGTCGCGCACGATCTCGGTGATCCATTGATTCAGGCTCTTTCGAATGCTGATCGCAATTCGCGAATCGTCTCGCCGTGAAAGCCGATGATGCTGGGAATGGTGAGAATACGGCCGGCGAAGATGCTGCCTTTGTCGTCAAATTCGATCCTTGCTGTGAATCCCTTGTGGGACGTCATGTTCGTGGTTTCACTCCTGCGCGTTCGAGGAACTCGCGCGCTCCCCCGACCTGGTTCGCAAGATATCGTAAATCGATATCGTTGAAGCTGGGCACCTCGAGTCTTCAAAGACCCGATGGAAGTCGACCTATTGACTCGCTGACCCGTCGCCGGACATGGACAACAAGGTAGCCCGCAACGATCCGTGTCCCTGCGGAAGCGGCAGGCGCTATAAGTCCTGTCACGGAAACCTTGGTGCGGCGCCGCCGTCGATGCCGACTGAAGCACCGCTCGGAGGCGGCAGATTTCAACGCGGTAACCAGGCGAGCCCGCGTCGGCCGCATCCGCTCCACCCCGTGGCACTCGCCGCGCATCGCGCCGGCATGCTTTCGCGCGCGGAAGCGCTCTACCGGCGGGCACTGGGGGAGCGTCCCGACGACGTCGAATCGCTGCACATGCTCGGCGTGCTCGAGTTCGAGCGGATGCACTACGGCGAGGCGCTCGAGTTCCTCGCCAACGCGAACGATGGGGTTGCTTGGACGGACCCGGTCATGCGGCAGAACCTCGGGCTCGTGATCGCGAAGCTCGTCGGGCCACACGCCGACACGCGGCAGCGGGAGCTCGTCGAGCGTTACCTCGAACGCGAGCGCGCGCGCAAAGTGGCGCCACCCGCGGCCGGGCGCGTGAGCGTCGTGCTGCTTGCCGACGGTGTGGCCTCCGGGGTCGCGGCCTCGGTCGAGTCGATCGCGGCGCAAATGAATCTGAACATCGAGCTCGTCGTCGCCGCGGATTTGAGCGCGGACCTCGAAGCAGCACTCGCGGCGTGGCGCGGCGCGGCGCCCCGGGTCGTTGTCGAGGCGCAGGGTCGCGCTCGCGCCGCCAATCTCGGGGCCGAATGCGCGAGCGGGACGTGGGTCGCGTTCCTCGAGTCAGGCGACCGCTATGCGCCGCAGCGAATCGCGCGCATGACGTCCGAAATCGCCGGGGGCGCGTCACGATGGGGGTTTTCGCGGATCGGCGAGCTGGTCGAATCCGGTGGGACCGGTGACGCCGGGCTTCGACCCGGCGATCATCGCGGCGACGAGCCGGCGAGCCTCACGCTGCTCCGTGGGGATCTCGTTCGCACCATCGGCAATCTCTTCGTCCAGCGCAAGCTCTTCCTCGATCTGGGTGGCCTTCGCGACGTCGACGATCCTGCGTGGGATTTCGCGCTTCGCGCGTCACGCGTCAGCGAGCCGGTTCCCGTGGCGGCGCGACTCTACTTTCGTTCCGGCCCGCCCGGTACCGGAGCTCCCGGCGCAACCTCCGATCCACGAGGCAGCCGCGCCCGGCTCGACGCTGCGGCCGACAGGCGCGTCGCCGATGCGCTGCAGGGCGATCCGTCAGCGACGAACATCTTCTGCCCGCAATACCCTGCGAATCGCGATCTGGTCCTGCGCAGCGAATTGCGCGCGGGTCGGGGGGATCGCATTCCGGTCGGAGTTCTCCGTACGGCCGCCGCCGAGTGGCGTGCGAAGGTCGCATCCGGATCCCGCACGGTCGCGCCGACCTTCACGAGCTCATCGAACGCATCCGCGGAGGCCAGGGTCGCCCTCGTCGTCCTCGGCGTCTACCGCAGCGGCACTTCGGCGATCGCGCGAGCGCTCAACCTCTGTGGCGCGACCCTTCCCGAGCGGGTCATCGCGCCGCGCCTCGCGATCAACCCAAAGGGTTTCTGGGAAGCCGAGGCGGTCACCGATCTCGACGTGCGCCTGCTGCACCAGCTCGGCTCCGATTGGGACACTTCGGACGTCCCGCTGCCCCATGAAGGCCCGCTCGTCGACGAGTTCCTCGACCGGGCGCGCGAGGTTCTCGCCCGCGAATACGGGGATGCGAAGCTGATCCTGATCAAGGACCCGCGTATCTGCATGCTCGTTCCGTTGTGGCATCGCGCGCTGGTCGCGAGCGGCTACCGGCCTGCATACCTCGTCGCCGTGCGGCATCCGCTCGAAGTCGCGCGGTCGTTCGAAGGGCAGGGTGACATGCCGGTCGCCGCCGGACTCGCCCTGTGGCACGCATACATGCAGCGCGTCGAGGCGTTTACGGCCGGCGTGGATGCGCGCGTGGCCTGGGTTCGCTACGCGGCGCTCCTCGACAACTGGCGCCATGCGCTCGCGCGCATCGCGTCGCGGCTCGACGTGGCGCTCGACATCCGCTCGCGCGCCGACGAGGTCGATGCGTTCCTCGAGCGGGGCATGCGCAACCATCGCGCCGAAGACGACGCGCTCGTTGACGGTGCGGCGGCGACGCCGCATTACGCGGCGTCCGGCGGTTTGCTGCAGAACCAGGTGCGCGAGCTCTACCGGCGGCTCGTCGAGCGCTGCGACGCGGACGTCCGGGATCCGCAGGGACTCTGAGCCCGGTCATTACCGGGTGCTACATTCCCGCCGTGGGCGACGCCGACATCCGCCAACTTCTCGAGCGCGGCCTCGAATTGCACCGCGCCGGAAGACGCGCCGACGCCGAAGAGCATTACCGGCGCGCCCTCGCGGCGGCCCCGAACAATCCCGACGCCTTGCACCTCCTCGGTCTCGCCGCGCATGAGGCCGGACGCGCCGCCGAGGCGCTCGAAATGATCGATCGCGCGAGCGCCGCCGAGCCGATGCGCCCGGCGTACCACAAGCACGCCGGGCTTGCGCTGCTCGCCCTCGGGCGCACCGAAGCGTCGGCAGCGCGTCTGCGGCGCGCGATCCGGCTTCGGCCGGACGACGCCGAAGCGCACAACCATCTCGGCACGGTGTTGCGGGAGCTTGGAAGGCCGGCAGAGGCCTTCGCGAGCTACAAGGAAGCGTTGCGGCTCGCACCAGGCTACGCTGCGGCCGCGCTCAACCTCGGCAACGTGCTGGCGGAAGACGGCCGCGGCGACGAGGCCCTCGCGTGTCATCTCCGTGCGCGATCGCTCGAATCGAAGCCGCAGTTCCGCCGTGCCTTCGTCCTCGCCTTTCGAGGCGCGCTCTTCGATGACGTCCGCGGAATCGCCTCCGACCCGGCGCTCTTCGAGCTCACATTGCGCTCGCTAGTCGATCCGTGGGCGCGGCCCGCCGATCTTTCGCGCGGAGTCGTTCGCCTGCTTGCGACGCGTCCGGCGATCCGGAACGCCATCGAGTGCGCGCACGCCGCGTGGCCGCGGCGGCCGGGGTTGGCGCAACTCCTCGGCGCCGACGGCATCGCCGGGCTCGCTCGCGAACCGCTGCTCATGGCGCTCATGGAGCGCACTCCGGTCGCGGACGTCGAGCTCGAACGCGTACTGACTTCGGTTCGCCGCGCGCTCGCCGACGAGGCATTCGCGGATCTCGCGGCCGAGGCCGACGCCGGCGCACGCACGGCGACGGGTCCCGGGACCGGTACCGACGTCGATTCGTCGATTGCGTTTCGCTGCGCGCTCGCGCGGCAGTGCTTCCTCAATGGCTACGTCTTCGATGCCACGGAAGAGGAGCTTGCGCGCGCGTCGCGTCTCGGCGAGGCGATCGGCATACGGCTTCGCGACGGCGTGCCCGTTCCGCCTGCGTGGGTCGCGAGCGCCGGCGCCTATATTCCGCTCGCGACAATTGGCACCGGCGACTGGTTGGCCGGGATCTCGTGGCCGGAGCCAGTCGCCGCACTCGTCCGGCAACAGGTCGTCGATCCGCTGCGCGAATTGGAATTGCGCGATGCGTTGCCACGATTGACGCCGATTCATCCCGCGTCGGCGCAGGTGCACGCGCAATACGAGGAGGACCCTTATCCGCGCTGGTCCTCGCTCGCGCGTCCGCAGGCGGAGGCGGGTGCGGGAGTGCGCGCGGACGGCGGACGCGCCGAAATCCTCGTGGCGGGCTGCGGGACCGGGCAGGAGTCGATCGAGGTCGCGCTCGAATATCCGGCTGCCGACGTGCTGGCGGTCGATTTGAGCCTCGCGAGCCTAGCCTACGCCGAGCGCATGGCGCGCGAGATGGGAGTGCCGAACGTCGTGCACGCGCAGGCCGACATCCTGCGGCTCGCGGAGCTCGGACGACGCTTCGATGTGATCTACTCGGTCGGCGTTCTCCATCACCTCGCCGATCCTGCCGCGGGCCTCTCCGTGCTCGCGTCGCTGCTGCGCCCCGACGGCGCCATGCTGATCGGCCTCTACAGCGAGCGCGCGCGAGGCGACATCGTCGCCGCGAGGGCGTTCATCGCCGAGGCCGGATACCGGCCTATGACGACCGACATCCGGCGCTGCCGGCAGGAACTGATGGCGCGCGATCCTGGTTCACCGCTCGGCAGAGTCGCGCGGCTGCGCGACTTCCATGCGACGAGCGAGTGCCGCGACCTTCTGTTTCACGTCGAGGAGCACCGCTACACCTGGCCACAGGTGCAGGAACTCGTCGACGCTGCCGGCCTGCGGGTGACCGCTGTTGCCGCGCCTGCGGCGGCCAGGCGAGCCTACGCTGCGCGCTTCCCCGGCGATCCGGCGATGACCGATCTCCGCCATTGGGATGCGATCGAGTTCGAGCACCCCGATACCTTCATCGGCATGTACCTGTTCCATGTTGCGCGCGCAGCGTAAGGCCGCGCGAGCGCACGCAGACAGGGCAAGGTGGCCGGGAACGCAGGGTCGGCGGCGCAGGGTCGCGCGTGCGAGGCAAGTGTGCTAAAACCTGCGCCTAGCCGTCGGGACCAACAAGGGAGGCTTCAATGATCGGAACGGCGAATCGCGGTGCGGTGGCGGCGTGCATGATATCAGTGGGGCTGCTCCTCGGCGGCACGCTCGCCGTATCGGCGCAGACGGCTGCACCGGCGAGCGCTCCGCAGGCGCCCGCGTCCGCTTCACCCGCCGCCGCCGGCGGCAGCGCGGGCGAAGTCGTCGACGTGCAGGCGCTGCGCAATGCGATCAAGACCGACAAGAAGGCCTTCGTCGCCTCGGTCCTCGCGCTGACGCCGGTCGAGGCGAAGAAGTTCTGGCCCCTCTACGACCAGTACCAGCGGGCCCTCGACGTCGTCAATCAGCAGCGCGCCGTCTCCCTCGAGGGCCAGCTGTCGCGGGGCCAGCCGATGACCAACCCCTACGCCAAGCAGCTCGCGGCGGCGTCCATCGCTGCCGACGACGCCGAGATCCGCGCGCGACACCGCCTCTACAACCGCCTGATGCGGGTGTTGCCTGCGATCAAGGCGGCGCGCTATCTGCAGCTCGAGGCCAAGTTCCGCGCCGTTCGCGACTACGACCTCGCTTCGACGATTCCCCTCATCCATTAGCCGGGGCGGCATCGGCCGGCGCCGTCAGCGGTGCCGCGGGTAACGCAGGTGCATCGCGGTCGGCCGCAGCCACCGCCACTTGATTGGCACGATCGACGTCGGCATGCGCCGGCAGCACGACGGCAACGCCGATGGTCAGCGCGGTCAGCGCCGCGGCCGCGAGCGCGAATGCGGCGCGGGGTGTGTTCATCTTGTAACTTTTCATCGCCAGTCTCCTCGTTCCTGATCCAGTGCCGGTCGTCGGTTCAAGTCAGCTTGTCGATTCGGGTCCGGTCGTCGATTCGATGCGGCAGGCGACCGATCCGGATTCACGCGGTTCGAATTGCGGCAGCTCGGATCGTGGTCGCGCGATGGTCCCGACAGCATCGACCGCAGGAACCGGCCAGCGCCGCCACAACGCGCAGGCGACGAGCCCGGGTGCGGGACCGGGCGCCTGCATTCGCGACAAGGCGCGAACGGGCGCTCGCCGGGGCGCGGACCGCTGAGGGCCGCCCGTCCGGCATGCCCGCACTACAATGGACATTGCCCGGCGTTGGTGTAGAATCGCGCGTTTTTCTGGCGGTGCTTGGCCTTCGCGCCCAGCGGGGCCGATGCGTCTCATGCTCACGGCTACCGGGCCTCTGGTCGAACCCGTGGCGGGGCTCGGCGGATGGAGAGGCCGGAAGCCGGTTTTGCGCGCGAGCCGCACTCAGGGAGTCGGACGAGCGTCCAGTGCCTGCCTTGTTGCCGGTCGGGTTTCCCTGCTTCGTCGCCAGAAACCGGACACCTGCCGGCAACGTATGTCGAATGCTCACCAATAGCCTGGAGACACCATGTCGAAGCTGATCCGTCTGGCCATGCTGGCCGCGGCCCTGATGATTGCCGTGCCCGGCGCCGTCATGCCGATCGCCGCACAGGCGCAAACCCCGTCGACCGCGCCTGCCGCTCCGGCAGCCCCCATCGATGCGACGACCACGGCGGCAGCACCCACCGATGCGACGGCCACTGCGGCAGCACCCGCGCCAGCAGCCGCGCCTGCGCCGGCCGCGAAGGGCGTCGACATCGTCGACAATCCCTACGGCCTCGAGGCGCTCTGGAAAGGCGGGGACCTGATCGCGCGCATCACCCTCGGCATCCTGGTCCTGATGTCGATGGGCAGCTGGTACATCATCATCACCAAGGTCTACGAGCAGTCGAAGATGGGCAGCCAGGCGCGCGCCGCCGCCAAGCATTTCTGGACTGCGCCGACCGTCCAGAAGGGTGCCGAGAGCCTGAAGAAGGGCAGCCCGTACCGTTTCATCGCAGAGTCGGGGATGGAAGCCACCAGCAAGCATGAAGGCATGCTCGGCAACGTCGACCTCAACACCTGGATCAGCATGTCGATCCAGCGCGCGATCGAGAACGTACAAAGCCGCACCCAGGACGGCCTCGCGTTCCTGGCCACCGTGGGTTCGACGGCCCCGTTCGTCGGGCTGTTCGGCACGGTGTGGGGGATCTATCACGCACTGACCGCCATCGGCATCGCCGGCCAGGCGTCGATCGACAAGGTCGCGGGTCCGGTGGGCGAGGCACTGATCATGACGGCGATCGGCCTGGCGGTCGCGGTACCCGCGGTGCTCGGCTACAACTGGCTGATCCGCCGCAACAAGTCGGCGATGGAGCAGGTGCGCGGCTTCGGCTCCGACCTGCACGCCGTGCTGCTGTCCGCGCAGCAGTCGCCCGCCAAGGCGTAGCCATCATGGCGATGAACGTCGGCGCGTCCGACGACGAAGACGAAGCGATCTCGACGATCAACACCACGCCGCTGGTCGACGTGATGCTGGTGCTGCTGATCATCTTCCTGATCACGGTGCCGGTCGTCCGCAATTCGATACCGGTGCAGTTACCGAAGGAGCGCAACGAGATCCGCCAGACCAAGCCCGAGGACATCACGATCTCGGTGGACACCGAGGATCGAATCTACTGGAACGACCTCAACATCCCGACGACCAATGCGCTGGTCGACCGCCTCAAGAAAATCGCGGTACTGGTCCCGCAGCCCAAGGTCCAGATCCGCGGCGACGCGCGCGGCAACTACGGGGGTGTGGGTCGCGTGATCTATGCCTGCCAGCGCGCGGGCATCGCCAAGATCGCGTTCGTCCTCGAGCCGCCGGCCCGCAACGTCAGCGGCGGCTGAGGCCGGCGACCACCGTCAAGAGCACAAGGATCCTGTCATGGCCATGAACGTGGGCGGGGGCAGCGGGTCGAAGGACCTCGATGTCATGATCGACATCAACACCACGCCGCTGATCGACGTGATGCTGGTGCTGCTGGTGATGCTGATCATCACCATTCCGATCCAACTCCACTCGGTGAATCTCAACATGCCGACCGGCAATCCGCCGCCGCCGCTGGTGCTGCCCGAGGTCGTCAACCTCGACATCGACGACGCGGGCAAGATCTACTGGAACGGGGAAGTGGTGCCCGACCGGGCGACGCTCGAGGACAAGATCAAGGCTGCAGCGGCGGAGTCGACGCAGCCCGAGATCCACCTGCGGCCCAACAAGCTCGCCAAGTACGCGGTGGTCGCCGAGGTGATGGCGCTGACGCAGCGGCTGGGCCTGACCAAGATCGGCATCGTGGGCAGCGAGCAGTTCATCAACGAGCCCTGACCCGGGCGCACTCGCCGATCCCCCGGCAAACGGAGTCACCACGCAATGGATTTCGCAAGACAGCAGCGAGACCCGACCCGGCATCTGATCGGGATCACGTTCGTCGTCCTCATACACGTGCTGGTGATCTGGGCGCTGCTGACGGGTCTCGGCACGCGCGTCATCCAGGTGATCAAGAAGCCGCTCGAGGCCACGATCGTCAAGGAGATCAAGCTCCCGCCGCCCCCGCCGCCGCCACCACCGCCGCCGCCGAAGCGGATCGTCGAGCCGCCCAAGGTCGAGCAGCCGTTTGTCCCGCCGCCCGAGATCCAGGTGCCGACGCCGCCGCCCGAGCAGCCAGTGATCGCCGCGCCGGTGACGACGCCGCCGCCCGCGCCGGTCGTCATCGCGCCGCCGGCGCCGGTCGCACCACCCGCCCCGCCCAAGCCTGCGATCCGCCAGAGCGTGTCCTGCAGCCAGCGCGAGTCGCCGCCGTTCCCGCGCGACGCGATCCGCAGGGAGATCCGCAAAGGCAAGGTCGTGGCGATCCTGACCATCGACGGCAAGGGCAACGTGTCGAACGTCGACATCACCTCCTCGCAACCGCCGCGGGTGTTCGACCGCGCGGTACGCGACACCCTGTCCGGCTGGAAATGCGTCGGCGAAGGTACGCCTTACAAGGCGTCGGTCGAGATCAACTTCACGCTGAAGGACGAGTAGCCCAAAAACAGGGACGCGAAAAACAGGGACGCACCACGTTTTCCCAAGTCGGGGACGAAAAAACAGGGACGGACCACGTTTTCCCTCGGTTGAAGCGCCCACGCGCTACGGCTTCGGAAAACGTGGTGCGTCCCTGTTTTTAAGCGTGGTGCGTCCCTGTTTTTGCTACGCGCGGCGCCAGGTGAGCCACGCGGTCGTCCACATGCCGCCGCCGGCGATAGCAACCAGCAGCGCGAGGTCGGAAAGCGCAAACGGCTTCCCGGCGAACAGCCGGAACGCCTCGCGCGTCACGTCGATCGCGGTGCCGGGGAGCGTCATCGCGAAGCCGACCGCCGCAGCGGTCCACAGCGCGCCCACCACCGGCTTGCGCCAGGCAGCCGGCCGCACCGGCGCCGGCAGCGACGACATCACGCGCGCCGTGAAGCCATCGTCAAGGATGTAGGCCTCCGGGCGTTCGTGCGAGCGCTCGGCCAGCGCGCGATCCAGCCAGTCGCCGGACATTCCGGCGTCGTCGGTGTTCGCGGGTCGGTTCATGCGTCGTTTCCTCGTTCGTCGGGCGCCCATGCCGCCATGGCGGCCTTGAGCTTCTGCTTCGCGCGCAGGATGTGCGTCTTCACGGTTCCCACCGGCATCCCGAGCACGTAGGCCGCTTCCTCGTGCGACAGGTCGTTGTCATAGCACTGGACAATCGCGGCGCGCTCCGGTTCAGACAATACACGCATCGCACGGTCGAGGTCGAGCCGGAGAGTGGCCGAGTGCGCGTGGTCGCCTCCCGCTTCGGCAGGGGATTCGATCGTCTTCGAATCGTCGTCGGCAACGAAGGCGTCACGATCGCCCAGGAGTTCCTCGTGGCGCTTGCGCGTGTGCGCCAGCCAGCAATTGGTCGCGATCCGGTAGAGCCAGGTCGAAAAGCGCGCTTCCTGCCGGAAAGCCTTCAAGTTGCGCCAGGCGAGCACGAAGGTGTCCTGCGCGAGATCGTCGGCCAGTGCGTGGTTGCCGGCGGTCAGCTTGCGCAGGCAGGCGCGCACGGCGGATTGATGCCGCCGCACCAGCTCCGCGAATGCATGCCGATCGTCCGCGACGACGCAGCGCGCGATCAGCGCCGCATCGGTGACCGCCGCCGGGGGGGGCGCTGCCATCGGTCAGCGCAGGTGCCCGCGACCCGTCCCGTCCGCCGCGCAATGTGCAGAAGCCGGTCGCAGTGGCGTAGGCATCGGGATTGCTGGGTACCATTCGACGTCGCTTTCCGGCCCTTCCGCCGCGCTCACGCGCCTCCCGCCGGGGGCGCAGGCGGGTCGCGGCGCAGCTCGGAGGCCCTGTCCTCGAAGAACCACAGCACGCAGTAGCCGAGGCCCAGGAACAGCAGGACCAAGCCGACGCTGTTGGGCGTGCCGTCGTCGAACATCGAGAAGGCGGACAGGCCGAGGCCCATCGCGGTCAGGATGACGCCCTTGCGCAGGTCCGACCACGCGGTGCGGCGCTGCATCCGGCGCGCCTGATCGTACAGCGGCGCGCCGCCCGCAGCCTCCGGTGTCGAGGGGTTCGCCGTCGCACCGAACGATGCGCCGGGCGAGGAACCTGCCGCCAGCGCCTCCATCGCCGCTGCGGGCGTGACGACGCCGCGTTCCGCGAGCTTCAGCATCGTCTCGTTGTGCATGCGCGTCTTGCGAATCTTGTACCAGATCAGCAAGGCGATGATCAGCAGCGGGACGAGGAAGACGACGGTCACGATCAGGAAGACGAACAAGGCGGTCGCCGGCGCGTCATGCGCGAACTGCTCGAAGGAATCGTAGTTGCGGTCGGTGCCGGTGCCTCGGACGCGGATGTGGTTCTTGCCCTTCAGGAGACCGATCGACACGTCCACATCGGTATTGTCCTTGTCCCCCGCGTTCCCGGCACCCGGGGAAGGCGTGCCAGCGCCGGTGGACGCGTCCGCGGGCGGGGGTGGCGACGCGCCAGGCGCCGGACCGGCGGCGGTCGTTGCGGCAGGGGTCGGCTTGGTGGCGGCCGATGGGGTCTGCCCCGCGTCGGCCTGGGCGACGACGATCCGTCCGTCGATGGCCGCCGCGCGCACCACGTGGGCCTGCGGCAACAGCCAGCAGGCGAGGCCCAGGGCGAAAGCGCCACCCAGCACCAGGCGGCGGATTCCGGCGGCCGCCGGCGTAGCGGACTGAAGATGCATGAAGACTCCCCTGGATGACATGGCGGTTGGATGCGGCGACCCCCCCGGCCGGATTCACCGCGACGCCGGAACCACCAGGCCCGGCGCGCGGCCGAAGCTGCGCATACCCCATGCTATTATCGCCGCGACCTCCAATCGGCGGCAGGAAGCCACTGTACGATCCCCTCGATGGCCGACGCCACACCCTCCCAACGCCTCCGCCGGGATCGCCGGATTCGAGCCGGCCTGCACTGCGCCTGATGATGCTGCGCCGCGGTATCGGTTTTCGCAGCGTCCTGGCGGGCCTGCTCCTGCTGTTCGCCGCCGTGGCCCGGGCGCAGGACGCCGGCACCGTCACGCTCAATTTCGTCAACGCCGACATCGACGCGGTGGTGAAGGCGGTCGGCGAGATCACCGGACGCAACTTCCTCGTCGATCCGCGCGTCAAGGGCACCGTCAACATCGTCTCGGCGCACCCGGTCCCGAAGGCGCTCGTCTACCCGACGCTGCTGTCGGCGCTGCGCATGCAGGGTTTCGCGGCGGTCGAGTCCGAGGGCGTCGTCAAGATCGTCCCCGAGGTCGATGCCAAGACGCAGGGCGGACCGGTGCAGCGCGGGGCGGTCTCCGCCTCGGGCGATCGCATCGTCACCCAGGTCATCGCGCTGCGGCACGAGTCGGCGGCGCAGATGGTCACCGTGCTGCGGCCCCTGATCTCGCCTTCCAACACGATCTCGGCCTACATCCCTAACAACGCGATCATCATCACCGATTTCGCCGACAACCTGAAGCGCATCGACCAGATCGTCGCGTCGCTCGACCATCCGCCGGGCGAGCCGGTGCTGGTGCACGTGAAGAACGCCTCGGCGCTCGACATCGTTGCGATGCTCAATCGCCTGCTGTCGGAGGCTCCGGGCCAGCCCGGGGCCGCCGCGGATGCACAGCAGCGCGTCAACCTGGTCGCCGATCCGCGCTCGAACAGCGTCATGATCCGCTCCGACAGCGCGGCGCGCACGGCGAGCGTGCGGCAGATGATCGAGCAGCTCGACACGCCGCAGCCGCAGGGCGGCAACGTCTACATCGTGTACCTGAAGAATGCCGAGGCAACGGAAGTCGCGCACACGCTGCGCGGCCTCTATGGCGGGGACCAGAAGTCGACGCTGTCCGCGTCGGCCCCGGCCGCGTCGATGGGCACCGCGCCGTCGCTGCAGAACGCAGTCGCGACGACCGCCGTCGAAGGATCCGCGGCAGCGACGTCCCCGCTACAGAGCGCGGGTTCGACGCCGGAGGCATTCGCGGCCGGCGGGGCCGTGATCCAGGCCGACACCGCCAGCAACGCATTGGTCATCCGCGCGCCCGAACCCGTGTACAACAATCTGCGCGCGGTGATCGACCGCCTCGACACGCGGCGCGCGCAGGTGTTCGTCGAGGCGCTGATCGTCGAGGTGTCCGCGGACAAGGCCGCCGAGTTCGGCATCCAGTGGCAGGTGCTGACCGGCGCGAACAAGAGCAACGTGCAGGGCATCGGCGGGACCAACTTCGGCACCCGCGGCAGCGGCACCAACATCATCGATGCGTCGGCGAACCTCGGCAGCGTCGGCCAGGGGCTCAACCTCGGCATCATCAACGGGACGGTGAACATCCCCGGACTCGGGGTCATCAGCAACCTGGGATTGCTGGTGCGCGCGCTGCAGAACGATTCGAACGCGAACATCCTGTCGACGCCGACCTTGCTCACCCTCGACAACGAGGAGGCGCGAATCGTCGTCGGCCAGAACGTGCCGTTCATCACGGGTCAGTATGCGACGACGGGCACGACGGGCACGGTCCAGCCGTTCCAGACGATCGAGCGGCGTGATGTCGGACTGGTGCTTCGGGTGCGTCCGCAGATCACCGAAGGCGGCGCGGTGCGCCTCGCCATCTACCAGGAGGTGTCGCGCGTGCAGGACACGTCGGCCGCGGGCCCGATCCTGTCCAAGCGCGCGCTCGAGTCGACGGTCGTCGTCGACGACAACCAGATCGTGGTGCTCGGGGGACTTATCCAGGACAGCCTGACCGACGGCACCCAGAAGCTCCCGTACGTCGGCGACGTGCCGGTATTCGGCTCGCTGTTCCGCTACGACACGCGCGAGCGCACGAAGACCAACCTGATGGTGTTCCTGAAGCCGACGATCGTGCGCGGCCCGGTCGGCGGACGCGAAACCACCTCCGAGCGCTACGACTATCTGCGCGACGCGCAGCAGGAGATCGCCCCCGGCGAGCGCTGGTTCTGGAAGGACCAGACCGCGCCGCAGATGCCGCGGCAAGGCACGATGCCCGGCGATGCCGGCACGACGCCTCTGCCGCAGGCACCGGTCTCGGCCCCGCCGCGCCAGGGCACTGCCCCGGCGATCCCGGGGGCGGCTGCGCCGGGGCCCGCGTCGCCTGCCGCCACGGCTGCTCCTGCGACGGCCCCAGCACCCCCCGCGTCGCCTGCGCCTCCCGCAAGGTAGCGCAGCACCCCGACCCGCGCGACGCCGTGCCCGCGACCCGCCCCGTAGCGTTCGACGAAGCGCTGACCGCCCGCATACCGTACGCATTCTCGCGGGCCCACGGCGTGCTCGCCTGCCGCATCGAGGACGACGCGGTCGTCGTGCTGTTGCGTCCCGACGCGACGGTCGACGGCCTCGCCGAGCTGCGGCGCGTCCTCGCCAGGCCGCTGTCCGCGCGGCCCGTCGCCGCCGAGACCTTCGCGGCGGAGCTCGCGCGCGCGTACAACCAGGCGGGCGCCGCGCTGGCGATGAGCGAGGGTCTCGCCAACGAGACCGACCTCGCGCGCCTGATGCAGGAATTGCCGTCGTCCGAGGATCTGCTCGACGACAGCGCGCAGGCGCCGGTGGTGCGCATGATCAATGCGCTGCTGCTGCAGGCGTTGCGCGAGCGCGCGTCCGACCTGCACTTCGAGCCCTACGAGGCGCGCTCGGTCGTGCGCTTTCGCGTCGACGGCATGCTGCGCGACATCATCGAGCCTCCGCGCGCGCTGCACGCGGCGCTGGTCTCGCGCCTGAAGATCATGGCCGGGCTCGACATTGCGGAAAAGCGGCTGCCGCAGGACGGCCGCATCGCGCTGCGGCTCGGCGACCGGCAGGTCGACGTGCGGATGTCGTCGCTGCCGACCGGGACCGGCGAGCGCGTCGTGCTGCGCCTGCTCGACCAGGAGTCCGCGCGCCTCGACCTCGCGATGCTGGGGATGAGCGCGGCCACGCTCGCCGAACTCGACCGGGTGATCCGCGAGCCGCACGGCATCCTGCTCGTGACCGGGCCGACCGGGTCGGGCAAGACGACGACGCTCTACGCTGCGCTTTCCCGATTGCCGCGCGGGACGACCAACATGATGACGGTCGAGGACCCCATCGAGTACGCCCTCGATGGCGTCGCACAGACGCAGGTGAACCCGCGCATCGACCTCACGTTCGCGCGCGCGCTGCGCTCGATCCTGCGGCAGGACCCCGACGTCATCATGATCGGCGAGATCCGCGACCTCGAAACGGCGCAGATTGCCGTGCAGGCATCGCTGACCGGGCACCTGGTGCTGGCGACGCTGCACACCAACGACGCCGCGAGCGCGATCACGCGCCTCGCCGACATGGGCGTCGAGCCGTACCTGCTCGCGTCGTCGCTGCTCGGCGTGCTGGCGCAGCGCCTGGTGCGCACGTTGTGCCCGGCCTGCAAGGCGGCGGCCGAGCCGACCGACGGCGAGCGCAGGTTGCTCGGCCAGCTCGGCTTGCCGGCGACCCAGCGCGTGTGGAGCGCACCGGGATGCGACCAGTGCAGTCGCAGCGGATTCGCCGGGCGCAGCGGCGTCTACGAGTTCCTGCGCATCGACGATGCGTTGCGGCGCCTGATCCACGACGGCACCGGCGAACTCGCGCTGCGCGATGCCGCGCTCGCTGCCGGCATGCGGCGTCTGCGCAACGACGGCGCGCGGCTGATCGCGGACGGGACGACGTCGCTCGCCGAGTTGACGCGGGTCACGCGCGACGCCTGAAGCGCACCGGGGCCATGGCCGCATTCCGCTTCGAGGCGGTCGACGCGCAGGGCCGGCTCCGGCAGGGCCTGCTCGACGCCGAGAATCCGCGCGTCGCGCGCGATCGCCTGCGCGCCGACGGCCTCGTTCCCACCGCGGTCGAACCCGCACCCGAGCGGCCCGACACGCTGTCGCGCACGCGACTGCCCGCGGCGGCGCTCGCGCTGTTCACGCGCCAGCTCGCGACTCTCGTGCATGCGGGGATGCCTCTCGACCAGGCGCTGCTCGCGGTCGGCGAGCAGGCCGACGATCCACGCGTCGCCAAGCTCGTCGCGGCGCTGCGCAGCCAGGTGATGGCCGGCGAGCCGCTGCCCTCGGCGCTCGCGCGCTTTCCGCGGACGTTCGCGCCGCTCTATCGCGGACTGGTCGGCGCAGGCACCGAGACCGGTCGCCTGTCGGAGGTCCTCGCCCGGCTGGCCGACTATCTCGATGCGCGGCTGGTGCTGCGCCAGAAATTCACCGTCGCGCTGATCTATCCGGCGCTGGTGACGGTCATCGCGCTGGGCGTCATCGCGGTGCTGCTGACCTACGTCGTGCCCCAGGTCGTGTCGGTCTACCAGCAGAGCCGGCAGACGCTGCCGCCGCTGACGCGCGCGTTGATCGCCACCAGCGCGTTCTTTCGCGCGACCGGATGGTTCTGGCTCGCGGCCCTGGCGGCGTTCGCGGTCGCCGCGGTGCTCGGCTGGCGGCTCGAGACCGTACGCGAACGCGTCCACCGATGGCTGCTGCGCGTGCCCGGCGCAGGCCGGCTCGCTGCCAGCCTCGATGCCGCGCGCTACGCGAGCACGCTGGCGATCCTGGTCGGCAGCGGGGCGCCGCTGTTGCGCTCGCTGTCCGCTGCGACCGACGTCATCCGGCTGATCCCGCTTGCGCGTGCGGGCCGCAAGGCCAATGCGCTGGTGCGCGAGGGCGTTTCGCTGTCGCGCGCCCTCAAGGACCAGGATGCGTTTCCACCGGTGCTGATCCATTTGATCGCCAACGGCGAGCAGAGCGGGGCGCTGGCGCCGATGCTCGAGCGAGCGGCGCAGGAGCTCGAACGCGAAGCCGAGCGCCGCCTTGCGTGGCTCGCCGCGCTGATCCAGCCGACGCTGATCGTCGCGATGGGCGCGATCGTGCTGGTGCTGGTGCTCGCGGTGATGCTGCCGATCGTGACGATGAACCAGCTCGTCCGTTGATGCTGCGGATCGTGACGATGCGCCGTTTCGCCCGATGACGCGAATGCCCGGACCCCGTGCCCGCCGCGGGACGCGGCCGCCGCGCTACTTCTGATTCCCGTTCCCCGATACCTGTTGCCCGAGCGCCCAGGCGACGTGCTCGCGCACCAGCGGCGACGGGTCGTTGGCGCGTGCGCGCAGCGCGGCGACGATCGCGGGATCCTTCGGCGCATTGCCGAGGGCGACCGCGACGTTGCGCGACCAGCGCTCGAAGCCGATGCGTCTGATCGCGCTGCCCTCGGTGCGGTGCAGGTATTGCGCCTCGGACCACGCGAAGAGCTCGGTCAGGCGGGCACCGTCGAGGCCGTTGCGAACTTCGGCAAAATCGCTGACGGTCGTGGCGACGGCGTAGCGGTTCCACGGGCAGACGAGCTGGCAATCGTCGCAGCCGTAGATGCGGTTGCCGAGCAGCGGCCGCAGGTCCTCGGGAATGCTTCCAGCGAGCTCGATGGTCAGGTACGAGATGCAGCGCCTGGCGTCGAGCTCGTAGGGCGCGACGATCGCCCCGGTCGGGCAGGCGGCGATGCAGGCTTCGCAGGTCCCGCAATGCGCTGACACCGGCGCGGTCACGGGCAGCGGCAGGTCGGTGTAGATCTCGCCCAGGAAGAAGTACGACCCCGCCTCGCGCGTCAGCAGCAGCGTGTGCTTGCCGCGCCAGCCGAGCCCGGCCTTGGCGGCGAGCGCGACCTCGAGGACCGGCGCGCTGTCGCTGAACACGCGGTGGCCGTAGGGACCGATTTCTTCGGCGATTCGCGACGCGAGCTGCGCGAGTCTTGCACGCAGCACCTTGTGGTAATCGCGCCCCAGCGCGTAGCGCGAGACGTAGCCGGCGTGTGGATCCTGGAGCGCCTCGCGTGCCGGGCGCGCCGTCGCCGGCCAGTAATTGAGCCGCGCGCTGATGATGCGCAGCGTGCCGGGCACGAGCTCGGCGGGCCGCGCCCGGGCGACGCCGTGCCGCGCCATATAATCCATCTCGCCATGCCGGCCCGCGTCGAGCCAGTTCAGGAGTTTCGCTTCCTCGGCGCAAAGACCGGTGTCGGCGATGCCGATCGATTCGAACCCGAGCTCGCCCCCCCAGCCGGCGATCCGCTGCGCGAGCGCGGCCCAGTCCTGCGGCGCGTGGCCTGCGCCGTTCATATCCAATGTCCTCCGACCTGGAACTGAAGTTGCATCTTCCCGATGCCGGGGCGACCGAGCGTTGCGGGGCGCTGCTGGCGCCGTCGCTCGCCGGAGGCATGGTGGTTACATTGCACGGCGATCTCGGGGTCGGCAAGACGACCCTGGTCCGGGGACTGTTGCGCGCACGCGGCGTCACGGGCCCGGTCAAGAGCCCGAGCTACGGACTGGTTGAACATTACCCGATTTCGAGCTTATACTTTTATCACATTGATTTCTATCGGTTCACGGATTCTGCCGAATGGGAAAACGCAGGACTGGCGGAGTGCTTTCGCGACGATTCCGTGTGCCTGATCGAGTGGCCCGAACGCGTCGCCGGCCTGCTGCCGGCGCCGGACCTCGCGCTCGACCTCGCACATGCGGCGCAGGGCGACGGGCGCGAGTTGCGCGTTCGCGCGCTTTCTGCCGCGGGTGAGCGATGTCTGAGCGCTCTCGCCGCCGGGATGCGGACGCCGCGCTGAGTCGCGTCTGCATCGAACGCCGCCGCGCGTTTCGCTGGCTGCTCCTTCCGGCCGCGCAATGGATCGTGCCCGCCGCCTGGGCCGACGCCTCGCGGATCGCCTCGGCGCGCCTGTGGCCCGCACAGGAATACACGCGGGTCATCTTCGAGGCCAAGGCGCCCATCGAGCACCAGCTGGTGATGCTGCGCGACCCGGATCGCCTGGTGCTCGACCTCGCGCGCATCGAGCCTTCCCAGGAACTCTCGGAACTGCCGACCCGCGTCCAGCCGTCGGATCCCTACGTCGCGGCCATTCGCGTCGGCAATCCCTCGGGCGGGTTCCTGCGCGTCGTCGTCGACCTCAAGTCCGCCGTGCGCCCGCAGGTGTTCTCGCTGCCGCCGGTGGCCGAGTACGGCTACCGGCTGGTCGTCGATCTCTACCCGCTCGTCCCGGTCGATCCGCTGATGGCGTTCCTGGCGCGCGAGCAGCGCGCCGAGACCGTTGCCGGGCCCGGACGACAGGTCGTCTCGCCGCAGGTGCCGGGACGCTCCGGGCCTGCGCAGGGCGCCGCGGAGGCGCCGCATCGGCAGGGGCAGGAGCGCCGGATCACCATCGCAATCGACCCCGGGCACGGCGGCGAGGACCCGGGCGCGATCGGCCGGCGCGGCACCTACGAAAAGAATGTCGCGCTCGCCATATCGCGCAGGCTGAAGCACGTGCTCGACGCGGATTCCCGCCTGCGCGTCGTGCTGACCCGCAACGCCGACTATTTCGTGCCGCTGGCCGAGCGCGTCCAGAAGGCGCGCGGGGTGCGGGCCGACCTGCTCGTCTCGATCCATGCCGACGCGTTCACCGTGCCGACGGCGCGCGGGTCGTCGGTGTTCGCACTCTCCGAGCACGGCGCGACGAGCGCGGCGGCGCGCTGGCTGGCGCAGCGGGAAAATGCGGCGGACCTGATCGGCGGCGTCGACCTGGGGGTGAAGGATCCGGTGCTTGCGCGTACACTGCTCGATCTTTCGCAGACCGCGCAGATCAGCGACAGCCTGAAGGTCGGACGCGACGTGCTGGAGGAGCTCGGCACGCACAACGCGCTCCACAAGTCGGTCGTCGAGCAGGCGGGGTTCGCGGTCCTGAAGGCGCCCGACATCCCGTCGATACTCGTGGAAACCGCGTTCATCTCCAACCCGGACGAAGAGCTGAAGCTGCGCAATCCCAGGCAGCAGCAGCGGTTCGCGGAATCGATCGCAGAGGGCGTCAAGGGCTACTTCTCGAAGAGCCCTCCGCTCGCCGGCGCGTGATTCCGTGCCGCGTTTTTTCGTCACGTTCATCCTGCTGCTCGCGGCGCTCTTCGGGGTCGAGCTGACCCCCTGGGCGCAGGCGTCGATCGTGACGCCGTGGACCGACGCGGTCGCACGTGTCGCCACGACGCTGATCCACACGTTCGATCCCGGTGTCCACGCGCGCGGCAACATCATCAGCACCGCGACAGGGTCGTTCGCCGTGTCGATCGAGGCCGGATGCAACGGCGTCGAGGCGACGCTGGTGCTCGTCGCCGCGATCCTGGCGTTCCCGGCGACCTGGCGACATCGCCTGATGGGCATCGCGATCGGGACGGTCGCAGTGCAGGGACTCAACATCGTCCGCGTGATCAGCCTGTTCTACCTCGGGCAGTGGAACCGCGACGCGTTCGAATGGGCGCATCTCTACGTCTGGCAGGCGCTGATCATGCTCGACGTGCTGATCGTGTGGCTGCTGTGGGTGCGCCTCGCGAAGCAGCGCCCCGGCGGCGCGGCCCCACCCCCCGGCGCCGTGATCGCGTAGCGACTGCGATGCCTGGCGCCGCGCGGTCCGCGGGCGTGGGCGGGTTCGTCCTGCGCACCCTCGCATGGCTTCCGATGGCGTTCGCCGTCTGGTATTTCGCGGCGCCGTTGCTGCTGGCGCCCGTCGCGTGGATGGTGCGCGTCATCGCCGACGTCGCGCTTCCCGGACTCCTGCGTTCCATCGAGCAGTCGGCCTCGACGCTGACCTTCGTGACGACATTGCGTCCCGGGTTTGCGGTCGAGCACGGGGTCGTCACCGTCGACGTCAACCTGCTGCTCTATTCGTTCGGCCTGCCGATGTTCGTCGCGCTGACGCTCGCCGCACGCGAACCCGCGTGGAAGCGCAATCTCGTCATCGGCTACGCGGTGCTCCTGCCTTTCACCGCATGGGGCGTGCTCGCGGATTTCCTCAAGAACGTCGCGATCACCGCGGGTCCCGCCGTGGCCTCGCAGACCGGCTTCACCGCCTGGCAACGCGAGGTCATTGCCTTCGCCTACCAGTTCGGCACGCTGATCCTGCCTGCGGTCGCGCCTGCGGTGGTCTGGGTGACGACCCACGGCCGCTTCCTCGCTGGCCTGCGCGAGCCCCCGTCTCGCGCGTGAAACCGGGGCCGTGAAACCGGGTCTGTCAACGGTGAACACCTTCCGGGTGTCGCGATCGCGGATCGAGCACATGCGGCAGGCTCGACGGCGAACGGATTGGATTCGCCCGGCGCCGATGACGCCGCCGCGGTGGTTCCGGCGGTGCGCTGCGGCCTACGTCGTCGCCTTTGCCTTTCGACCGGGGGCCATTGGCGGGACATAACCCGACACGCGGCACTGCCACGCATCGATCCGCTGGCCGTTCTCGAAACGGGTCAAATTGCACATGACGATGGCCCCCGTCGCTGCGAGGCCGGTAAGCTGCTGGCGCACCGTTGCAAGTGGCACGCCCGTCTCCTTGGCAATCTCCAAATCGAGCCGCTGACCGTATTTCTTCAAGCACTGCAGGATCTCGGTCACGGCTCATGTCCTCGGAAAGGCCGCTAGTCTAACAGCGCCCGGAAGCGTCGCTCCCCTTTTCGCTCTCCGACCGCAATCGCGCGGCCTTCCCGAAGCTTTCGATGACCATCCATCGGAATCGGGCTGTTTGCGCACAAAACAGCGCTGATGGGGCGCGTCGCGACCTGCGGCCATTCCGCGTTTCGGTTCACGGAACAGCGGATTGCCTGCGCCGTGCAGCTGCAGGGAGGGGGACCCCGATGGTCGCCGGACGCATGCGCCGCTGGTGGAGGGCACCACGTCCGGTCCGGCTTGGCTGCGACCCGTAGGGTATATTGAGCCGCATGAAAATCCCCAAGCGGCTGCAGCCTCTCGTCGACGAAGGCGTGATCGACTCGGTCGAGCGCCAGCTCATGAGCGGCAAGGAGGCGATGGTCTTCGTCGTGCGATGTGGCACGGAGTCGCGCTGTGCCAAGGTGTACAAGGAAGCCGACAAGCGCAGCTTCCGCCAGGCCGTCGACTACACCGAGAACCGCAAGACGAAGAACAGCCGCCAGGCGCGCGCCATGGCGAAAGGCACGCGATTCGGGCGCGAGGCACAGGAGAAGGCATGGCAGAGCGCGGAAGTCGGCGCGCTCTTCCGCCTCGCGGCCGCCGGCGTGCGCGTGCCGCGGCCCCATAATTTCCATGCCGGCGTGTTGTTGATGGAGCTCGTCACTGACGACGAGGGCAACGCGGCCCCGCGCCTGAACGATACTGAGCTCACGCCGGAGCTGGCGATCGAGCTGCATCGGCGCCTGATCGGTGAAGTCGTTCGCATGCTGAGCGCAGGCGTCGTGCATGGCGACCTCTCCGAATTCAACATCCTGCTAAGCGACGATGGGCCCGTGATCATCGACCTGCCCCAGGCGGTGGACGCGGCAGGCAACAATCACGCGCAGCGGATGCTGGTCCGCGACGTCGACAACCTGCGACGGTTCTTCGGGCGAATCGCCCCCGAGCTTCTCGCCACCGACTATGGCAAGGAGATATGGGCGCTCTACGAGTTGGGCTTGCTGCATCCGGAAGTCGAGCTCACCGGACGCTTCGACCACGACGAGACGACGGTCGACCTGGACGGCATCATGCGCGAGATCGACGCCGCGCGACTCGAGGAATCCGCCCGTCAATTGCGGTTACAGGAACGCGAGTAGCCGATCCGGGTCGCCCGCGAGATCTGCCGAAGGACGCGTTCCGCGCTCCGCTCCGGTCAATCGATGCCGACGCTGTCCGGATTTGCGCGCAGCCGGCGCTAAGGGCGCCCGAGCTTGCGCGCCCGTTCGCGGTCGCGCAGCACCTTGCGCTGCACCTTGCCCGTGGTCGTCATCGGCAGAGCATCGATGAACTCGATCTCCTTCGGATATTCGTACGGCGCGAGGTGCCGCCGCACGTGCTGCGCGAGGTCCCCCTCGAGCGCCGCACTGGGGGTGTGGCCCGGCGCGAGGACCACGAACGCCTTGACGATGTTGCCGCGAGTCTCGTCGGGTGAGGGAACCACGGCGGCATTGGCGACGGCCGGGTGCCGGACGAGGCAGTTCTCGATCTCGGAGGGTCCGATCCGGTAGCCGGCGGCCTTGAACATGTCGTCGGCGCGACCCTGGTACCAGAGATAACCGTCCTCATCCATCGTCGCGACGTCGCCGGTGCGGCACCAGTCGCCGGTAAACTTGCCGCGGGTGCCCTCGGGGTTGCCCGCGTACTCGAGGAAGAACACGGGGTCCGGCGTCCCGTCCGGCGCGATCCGGTGCACGGCGATCTCGCCCGGTTCGCCGCGTGGGACCTCGCTTCCGGAGTCGTCGATAACGGTGATCCGGTGCCCGGGATAGGGGCGGCCCATCGAACCGGGCTTGGCCGGCCACACGAGGTGCGAGTTGCCGACGATGTAGTTCATCTCGGTCTGCCCGAACATCTCGTTGATGGTCACGCCCAGCGCCTGGCGCGCCCAGTCGAACACCGTCGTGCCGACAGCCTCGCCCGCGCTCATCACGCTGCGCAGGTCGATGTCGAACACGTCGCGCGGTCGCGGGTACGCTTTCATCATCAGCTTCAGCGCGGTCGGGAACAGGAACGCATTGCGGACCTGGTAGCGCTCGATCAGGCGGAATGCGCGCTGCGGATCGAAGCGGCCTCGATAGCCGACGATCGGCTGGCCGAAATACAGCGCGGGCAACAGCGCGTCCATCAGGCCGCCGGTCCACGCCCAGTCCGCCGGCGACCAGAACAGGTCGCCTGGCTGCGGGTAGCCATCATGCGAGTGGATGAAGCCCGGCAGGTTGCCGAGCAGGCAGGACTGCGGCATCAGCGCGCCCTTGGGCGGACCGGTGGTCCCGCTGGTGTAGATCAAGAGCGCAGGATCGGTCGCGCGCGTCGCGACCGGCGTGAACCGCCTCGAGGCTCCGCCGGCGAAATCCTCCCATGCGATCACGCGATCCCCACGCGCGCCGGCGACGCCGATCACCTGCGCAAGCGCGGGGCAGCGATCGCGGATCGGAGCCAGGTTGGGCAGCGATTGCGGGTCGACGATCGCGATTTTCGCGCCGCTGTTCTGCAGCCTGAACTCCAGCGCTTCGGGACCGAACAGGAACGACAGCGGAACCATGACCGCGCCCAGCTGGTAGCCGGCGAGGTGGGCGACGATGGTCTCGGGGCGCTGCGGGAGGATCAGCGCGATGCGGTCGCCGCGAGCGATGCCCGCGCCGCGCAATGCATTCGCAAGCCGGTTGGCTTGCTGCTGGAGGTCCCAGAAGGTGAACGAAGCCTGCGCGCCGTCCTCGTCTTCCCAGTAGAGCGCGAAGCGAGTGCGGTCACCGGCCCAGCGCCCGCAGCAGGCCTGCGCGATGTTGAAATCGGCCGGGACGTCCCAGCGCCAGGCCGCGTGGATTTCGGCGTAACGATCGACGGGCATCCGGCCGCTTCCAGGGCGCGCGGACACGGCCGCGCGGGAACCGATGACGGCCCGATCATACCGCGGAGGAGGCGTCCGCGCGGGGCGCCGCAGGGACGCGAGCGCGGGGATCGAGGGGCTCGATCGCGGTCCACACCCAGTCGGGCTGGTGCTCGACGAGTCGCCCGAAGCGGATCGAGTACTCCGCACTGTCCGTCGTCAGCAGGTAGCGCTTGGCAGGGTGGTATTCGATCGCGGGCACGATCAGCGACTGGACGACCGGCTCGCCTTCGCGCGCCTGCAGCGCGAGCAGCAGCGCACTGAAGTTGCGGCCGTTGATCGTCGTGCCTTCGCCGTCGATCGAGTACGGGTTGGCGCCGCGCTTGTGCTGCTCGGTCAGGCTCACGGTGGCGATCGTGTTCGCGATGATCTGGGTGCCGATTTCGGCGTGATCGGCGGACGTGCGCTTCATGCGCCGGATGATCCCCAGCGTCCAGCGCGGCTGGCCGTGGGGGTGCAGCGCCAGCAGCGTGCCGAGCGTCACCGCGTTCGCAACCTGGATCGGGGCGACCAGCTTGAAGCCGGTCACCGAGCTGTCCTTGACCTGCCACGGACCGCCGGGCGCCGCGTGCGCACCGATGCGTCGGCGCAGCAGTTCGCGCTGCCGTCCGGGCTCGTCGCGGATGCGCCCGAACACCGCGATGTCCAGCGTGCTGCCATAGGTGTCGCCGCTGGTCTCGCCGCTCAGGATCGGCTGCTGGGTCTCGGCCTTGAAGAATGCCGCGATCTTCTGGAAGCCGACGATCGCATCGACGTTGCCGGTTGCGGGAACGCGTTCCCCGCGACGCGGGATCGGCCGGTATTCGGGATCGACCTGCGCGGCGAGCTTGGTGAACATCGCGAGCTGCTCGGAGCGGCGCGGCGTGCGGTTCGAAAGCGGCTGGCCCTTGATCTTCTGCTCGAGCACGATGACGTGCTGGACCATCACGGCGTGCAGTGGTCGCGTGTCGAGGAACAGCACGCGGCTTTCCAGCGGCCCCGGCTTGCGTCGGCGCAGGCCTTCGCGTCCCGCGAGGTCGACGAAGAACGCGTACGGCGCCGACGGCTCGAGCGTCAGGCGCAATGGCGCGCACCAGTCGTCGAGCTCGCTCCAGATGTATTCGACCTGCCTGGCCGTCAGGCTGCCGGGGTTCATCAGCTGCAGCACCAGTGCGCGAAGATACTGATGCTCGATGGTCGTGGTTTCGTCGTCCGCAGTGAGCGCGACCGGCTGGCGCTCGATCTGGCGCGAGGACGCCAGCGTCATCAGTCCGTGCAGTTCGGCCCACTTCGCCGGTATCCACTGCTCGTGACGATAGAGCCGGACGCGCGCGTCGAGCGCGAGGTGCACGAGCTGCCGGCACACGAGCTCGGGGAGCAGCTCCTGCCAACGCGAGCTCTGCGGATGCTCGGCGATCTCCTGCGCGAACGATTGGTAGATGCGCAGGAAGGCCTGCGACAGCCCGAACAGCGCGGACCACAGCTGGTTCTCGATGCGCGAGCTGCGCGTCGCATGCTCGAGGTACTGGTCGATCAGCGCCTGGCGCCGCGGAGCCGTCTGCGCGTCGACGTGGAACACCGCCTGCAGCCGGCCGGACGTGCGCGGGACCGAGATTCCCGCTGCGTACTCGAGCTCGGCGGCCACGTCCGCGTGGACCGCAAGCGAGTCGGTCGGCGAAAGCGTCGACAGCCAGCGCTCCGCGTTCCTGGCGTCCGCGAGGGGGTCCCTGGTCGATTTCCAGAATCCGAACATCTTCGGTCGTTTAACGTCAGTGGCCTGGCGCTGGGGGTGCCCGTAGCCGGGGTCCGTACTTCCCCCAGCGAGGGCTACCGGTCGATCCCGATGTACGGCAATTTGCCTTGGGCAGATCACTGCAAGATTCGGACCCGGAGCCCGAGCGCCCGCACTGCCGCCGGGGAGAACGGTCCAGGGCCTTGGCACGCAACGTGCATGACGACGTTCCGTGCAGCACAAGGCGCGGAATTCACGTTGAAGCGCGCCCGCAATTCGGTACTTCCGAGTGACACTGTGCCTGTGCAGGACAAACTGTACTGGCGACCAATGGGATCGCAAGGGAATAATCGACATGGGAATCCTCATCGAGGCGCCGTCGCGACGCCAGGACGCCGCGGGCATGCCTGCCAATGCGCCAGCGGTCGCCAGTGCCGGTGAGCCGCCCGGCGCATTGCACATCCGCGAGGTCGTGCGCATCACGGGCCTGCGCCGCGAGCAGCTGTACATGTGGCAGCGCCGCTACGGTTTTCCGTCCCCGCTGCGCGATGCCTTCGGGGATCGCGTCTATCCGGGTGACCAGGTTGCACGCCTCAAGCTGATCAAGCAGTTGCTGTCCGAAGGCTGGCGCGCGGGCGCGGTGGTGCCCCTGACCGATTCCGCCCTGCAGTCGATGGTCGGGCTGGCCGTGGCCGATCCTGCACCCCTGCCGCCGGAGATATCGAATGCCGTGCGGCTGCTGGGCGAGCACCGGGTCGGCGAGCTGCAGAACCATCTTTCCAAGCTGCTCGTCGGCCAGGGGCTGCGCAAGTTCCTCGAGCAGACGCTGATTCCCCTCAACGAGGCCGTGCACGAGCGGGTCGTGCGCGGCGAGATGCAGACCTTCCAGGAGCTTCGCTTCTGCGATCTCGCGCAGCGCCTGCTGCGCGACGTGACCCGGCTGGTGCGCCCGACCCGGGATTCGCGCCACATCCTGCTGGCGACGCCGCCGAACGATCCGAATCAGCTCGGACTCGCGATCCTCGAGCTCCTGCTGTTCACCGAGGGTATCAACTGCCTGACGTTGGGGACCGGGGTTCCGGCCCAGGAAATCGCAGGTGCGGCCGATGCCTATCATGCGGCGCTGGTCGTGCTGCTGTTCGATCGCGGGATCTCGGGCAAGATCGCGGGGCAGGAGATTCGCTCGCTGCGCCGCGCGCTGGTCCCCGAGATTCCGCTGCTGGTCAGCGGGCGCGCAGTGAACCTGCTCGCCAAACCGATCGACCAGGTCGAGGTGGCGGCGGATTTCAACAAGGTGATGGCGACATTGCGCGCCCAGGGCATCCTGCCGTCGGCGCCGCTGGCACGCGTGCCGGACTTGCCCGGTCGTACGCAGCAGGGGTAAATTCGGGCGCGTGGACACCCGCGCGCCGATCCCCGGCTTCGACTTCGCGACCTCGACTCCCACTGGCCACGCCGGCGGGGGCCGGACGTTGCGCCACGCCCTCGCGTGGCTGACCGCTGCCGCGCTGCTGTGGCTGGTCTTCGCGGCTTACGGCCAGCCGGAATTCATACTCGACGTCGCGAGCCTTCGGCTCTGCTGACGGTCACGGTTCGGCAAGGAAATCCTCGAGCTTGCGCCGATCGCGCTTGGTCGGCCGGCCCGGTGCGTCGGCGGCATTCGGGCCCGCCGCCTTGCGGGCAGCGAGCTTGCGCTCGCGCTCGGCGACGCTTTCGGGCAATTCCCGGTACATCGACGCGGCGATCGTGGCCGAGCCGCGCCGGTCATGCGCTTCGACGACCTCGATCTGCCAGCCGAGGTCCTGCCGGCGAACGCTGACCTGCATCCCTGCCTGGACCGGGTGTGCCGGCTTGACCCGCTCGCCGTCGAGGCGCGCCTGGCCGGCTTCGATCGCTTGCGCAGCGAGGCTGCGGGTCCGGTAGAAGCGCGCCGCCCAAAGCCACTTGTCGAAACGCACGCGCGCGGCATCCGGCGCGGCGCGACCCGCGCGCTTCATCGCTGTTGCGTCGGCTCGACGCAGGCGCGCATCCACGCTGCGACCGCCGTGGCCTCGGCGTAGCCTTCGCCCTCGAGCGCCGTCACGACGCGCTCGCGATCCCCGGCCGGCCGGTTCTGGGACAGCTTGAACTTCGCCTCGATGCGCCGGATGCGCAGGCGGAAAGCGACGATCGCGCCGACCAGCGCATCGCGCTCACGCTCCGCCATCACGAAGCTCCACGGCTTCGCGCGCGCCGACTCGAAACGCTCGACCAGCAGGTCGAGGATGCTCCGTGCCTCGACCGGATCGTCGATGACCTGCATCGTCGCATGCGCGTGGACCGTCGCATAGTTCCACGTCGGCACCGCCTGCGCAGGCCTGGCGTACCACGAAGGCGAAACGTAGGCATGCGGGCCGTGGAAGATCGCGATCGATTCGGCGGCAGCGGCGTGGCGCCAGTGCGGGTTGGCGCGTGCGACGTGCCCGATCAGCTCGCCATGCGGCTCGCAGCCCGGGACCAGCAGCAGCGGGACGTGCGAGATCATCGGCTCGGGCGATGCCGGCGTCACCAGCGTCGCGAACGGATGATCGTGCATCAGCCGCGCGACGGCGGCGCGTTCCGTCGCGTCGAAGTGCGCGGGCGTGTAGAGGCTCACTGGCCGGCAAGCGGCAGCGTGTAGAGGGTCATCGGCAGGGCCGAGTTCTTGTCGAAGGTCGCGCCCGCCTCGACGCCGATGCGCGCGACGGCCTCGGCGCTGCGCAACTGTCCGTAGCGCGAGTGCATCGCGCCCAGCGCGAACTCGCGCCCCGATCCCGCGGCCCAGAACTGCGTGTACTCGAACACCTCGCGCATCGAGAACACGCCGAAGATCCCGTTGCCGTTGGCGATCAGCGCGGTCATCTGCGTCGATTCGTAGGGATCGTCCTCCTCCTCCTTCGGATTCAGGAAATGCTGTTCCTTCAGGATCGGGTGCAGCTTGCGGAACGTCTCGAAGATCCCGGACTTGTTCGTGAAATCGAGATCGGCGTGCTTGGCGAGCAGGCTCTCGAACACCAGCTGGTGCGCGGCCGACCCGCACAGGCCGATGTAGGTGTCGCGGTGGTGGACGATCTTGTCGTAGGTCCGGTCGTGGACGGCGGCGAGCCGGGTGTCGCCGAACGTGGTCAGCGAATCGGCAGCGATGGCAACCTGGTCGCCCTTGCGGACGACGACGAGTGTGGTCATTAAGCGGGATGGGAGCGGCCTGGACGGTTGCGCTCGATGGCGTTGAACACGTTGATTATACGCGAGGCCCGGGTGGCCGGAATCGGCGCCGTCCGCGCCGTCGCGTTGTGCGGCGCCCCGACCGGTATACTTTTGCGCGCCTGCCTCCGCGAGCGCCGCCGCGCCGCCGAGGGCGGGGCAGCCCGCGGTCCCGAGGACACCGTTACGCATGGGAACCTTCCGATTCGTGCTGGCGCTCGCCGTCCTGATGGCGCACGTCGCGACGAGCATCGGCGCCTCGGTGGTCAATCGCCAGTCGCTGCACATCCTCGTGTGGTCGGGCAACGCCGTGTTCGCGTTCTTCATCATCTCGGGCTTCTACATGAGCCTGATCGTCAACGAGAAGTACGCGAAGCTGCCCAACGGTCGCTGGCGCTTCTACGCGAACCGCGCGCTTCGCCTCTATCCGATCCACTGGACGATCCTGCTGATGTACGCGGCGGCGTACGTCGCGTCCGGAACGCCGTCATTCCTGACCGGGGCCTACCGCGAGCCCCTGGGACGCTGGCTCTACGCGGTCGGGGCCAACACCTTCTTCTTCGGCGTCGAGGTGCTGCCGATTCGCGATGTCGCGAACTGGAAGTTCGTCGTCGGGCCGATCTGGTCGCTGAGCATCGAGTTCTACTTCTACCTGCTGGCACCCTTCGTCGTCGGGCGCAGCCTGCGCGTGCTCACGGCGCTGTGCGCCATCGCGCTGAGCTTCCGCCTGGCCCTCTACCACTTCGACGTGCCGATGCTGCCGTGGCGCTATTTCTTCTTTCCGGCCGACCTGGTGTTCTTCCTGATGGGCAGCCTGTCGTACCGCCTCTACGCCTGGCTGCAGGGCAGGTCGATGGCCAGGTACCTCGGCGCAGGCGCCGCGGCGCTGCTCGCGCTCTGCATCGTGTCGCCGGCGCTGTGGACTGCACCCGACCTGGACCAGCCGATCGCGTGGCTCTTCTACGCGTGCGTGTGGATCTGCACGCCGCTGCTGTTCAACCTGACGCGGGCGTCGAAGCTCGATAACGCGCTGGGCCAGTTGAGCTATCCGATCTACCTGTCACACGTCCTGGTGATCGACGTCGTCAGGGGGCTGGACCTCGGGCATGTCGACAAGGGATTGGTGGCGACCGTGGTCACGATCGTCCTGTCGGCCGCGCTGTACATCGTCGTCGACCGACCGATCGAGCGTATCCGCAGGCGATTGGGCTCGGGTCACGCGACGACCGGCGGCCCGAGGACGGCGGTGACGATGCCGGTCGCGGGCTGACGTCGCCGGCGGGCGCGCGTCGAAGGCCCTGCGCTCAGACCGCATTGCGCTGCAGCGCTTCGCGGCTCCCGCCGGCGTCCGTGAAAGCGGCATCGCGCTCGCAGCGCTCGAGCAGGCGCCGGTACTGCGCGCCGAGGGCTTCGCCGGCCGCCCCGACCAGATGGGTCTCGAACTCGGCGTCGGTGGCCCGCTGGTTGCGCATGCCCGCCTCGAGAAACCCGTCGACTTCGTCGGCGTGCCGCTCGGTCGCGAGTGGCACGCCGAGACGCCGCGCGATCCGCTGCACGACGCTGCGCCAATCGTCGAGCAGCTCCGTGTAGCGCACGTGCACGGCGTCGACATCGCCTGCGTCGACGAACGCCTCGATGCGCTGCATGTAGGCGAGCCACAGCGCGATCCCGCCGGCCACGGGCAGGTCGCCCTGCGCGTCGAGCGAGCGCGCGGCTTCGAGCGGATTGCGCACCGGGACCACGTAGACGGGACGATAACCGCTTTCCCGCAGCGCCCGATGCCACAGCGGCGCCAGGACGCAGATCCGCGGATCCTTGATCAGGATGAAAGGAGCGTCGCCGTACTCGGTCGCCAGCAGGTCGCGCGAATCGGCCAGGAATTCGTCGACCACCGGACCTTCCTGCGGAATGTCGAAGTCGACGCGCTTCCAATCGCCTCCCAGGTGGAGCAGCAGCCGCGCATCGAGATGTCTGACCGCTTCCGACTCCCAGAATCCCTTGGGATTGATCCCCAGTCTCGCCGCGACGACCCGCTCCGGCAGGAACGCACCGCACAGGTTGAGCACGCGCGACAACGCCGACGTTCCGCTGCGGTAGAAGCCGAGCACGACCAGCGCGGTCTTGCCGGCGCGTTCCTGCGCCGCCGCGCTGCGCCCGCGCGCTGGCGGCGCGACCGGGCGACCGCGCCAGGTCGCGGCAACCGACCGCAGGATCGGCACCGGAACGCGATCGCCGCGCCCGGTGCGAAGCTCGGCGCGCAGCAGCAGCTCGCGATTGCCGGCGTACCGTGGGCTGAACTCGTTCCGCACGGTGACATCGCCGGTCAATGCCTGCGCCAGGCGCTCCGCTGCTTCGTGCTCGGCCGTTCCGGCAGCCGGGTTCGCCGCGCCCGGCTCCCGGTCGCGATGTTGCCCGCCCCGGAAATAGAGTCGCAGGGTGACCGGCACCGGCTCCACCACCTCGGCAGCACGCAAGCAGAAATCCCAGCCGCGGTGTTGCGCGTCGTCGCGATAGCCGCCGAGCTCGAGGAAGAGCGCGCGATCGACGAAGAGGTTGCCGCTCGATCCCGGGACGTCGTGGTCGAGCAGGGTGAAGCTCGCGGGCTCGTTACCCATGAAATCGCGCTCCCGCGGCATCCCTTCGCGAGGCGGACTGCTGCCGTCATCGGCCGCATCGCCCCCATCGCCGAACTGCGAGAAACCCCAGAGCGGCTCAGCGCGCGCGATTTCGGCCACCATGCGCTCGATGCGCTCCGGGGCGTACCAATCGTCGGCGTCGAGGAATGCGAGGTAGCGTCCTTGCGCCTGCTTGGCGCCTTCGTTGGCCGCCCGCGCTGCGCCCTGGTGCTCGCGAGTGACGAGCTCGATGTCCGCGTAGGTCTGGGCGGCGATCGCCGGACTGGCTTTACGCGCGCGCGAGGGCGATGTACGCGGCGACGAGCGCTTCCTGGCGCGCATCGGCTTGCGGCGCCAGGAACTTGGCGAGCACCAATCCCAGATTCTTGCGGACCCTCGGATCCGTCCAGCCGGTTTGCTCGGCGGCGTTCCACAGCAGGTCGAGCGCCTCGAGATGCAGTGCCCGCGGCGCGGCGGGCTCCACGCTGCCGTGACAGTGCTTGTAGCGCTTGCCGCTGCCGCAGGGGCAGGGATCGTTGCGATTCATCGGCATCCCGCTTGGCGCAAGGCGTCGATGGGGTCGGGTCCGGGCCTGGTCATGCAGTGGGTCGTCGGCGTGTCCGTTACCGGGTGCGGCCGGGTCGTGATGATAGCTCAACCATCGACGACATGCCCCCGGGGTGTCGCGCGCGGGTCGCGTTCGACCTGCGCACCGTGAGGCTCGCGCCGGAGGCCGCCGAACTCGGCGGGCGCAGGAAGCACGGGTGCCCGCGGCAGTCGTCGCGGTTCCCAGCTCGAGACCGCGAAAGCCCAGAACTCGGCGACGGACGCGGGATCGTCGGCAGGTGCCAGCTGCCCGAGGAAGCGCCACGCAGCGAGCAGGGCGGGGAGCGGGTCGCCGGACAGCGCAGGCGCACGGACTTGCTTGGAGAGTTTGTTCCCGTGCGCGTCGACGGCGACGGGGACGTGCAGATAGCGCGGCGTCGCGCAGCCGAGCGATCGCTGCAGGTAGATCTGGCGCGCGGTGGACGCGAGCAGGTCCGCGCCGCGCACGACGTCGGTGACGCCCTGCTCGGCGTCGTCCACGACGACGGCAAGCTGGTACGCGTAAAGGCCGTCGCGCCGGCGCAGGATGAAATCGCCGACGTCGGCCGCGAGATCCTGCGATTGGGGGCCGTAGTGGCGATCGACGAAGCCGACCGGGGCGGTCGGGACGCGCACTCGCCAGGCGAAGCCCGAATCCGCGGCACGCGAGGCCGTCGGGCGCAACGCGCGATCACGACAGAATCCCGGGTAGACGCGCTCGCCGATCGCGCCAGGCTTCACGCCGGCGAGCTCGCGGCGCGAGCAGCTGCAGGCGTAGACCAGTCCCTGCGCGTCGAGGCGTTCCAGCGCCGCCGCATAGGCATCGCCGCGCAGCGACTGTCGCCACACCGGCCCATCCCAGGTGAAGCCGTATCGCTCGAGGGTCGCGAGGATCGCGTCGGTCGCGCCGGTCCGTGCACGCGCAATGTCGACATCCTCGATGCGCAGCAGCCACTGACCGCTTGCCGAGCGGGCGTCGGCATGGCTCGCGAGCGCTGCGACCAGCGATCCGAAGTGCAGCGCACCGGTGGGAGAGGGCGCGAAGCGCCCCCGGTATGCTGCCGCGGCCACGGGGCCCGTCGCGGCCACGTCGGGCGACGTCAGTTCGAAGGAGCGGCCGCGGCCGTGCGGACGGCGACGACCGTGGTGGAGGGCTGGTAGAGCCGCTCGGCGGCGATCACCGCCATCGGATAGTCGGCCTGTCCGAGACTGCCGTTGTAACGTCCGAGTGCGCGGAAGAGACTGCCTTTTTCGGCGTCGAGGTAATAGCGCAGGATCGTGCAGCCGTAGCGCAGGTTGGTGCGCATCTGGAACAGGTTCTGGTCCGGCGTTCCGATCTGCCGCACCCAGAACGGCATCACCTGCATGTAGCCGCGCGCGCCCGCCGACGAGATCGCATACTTGCGGAAGTTGCTCTCGTGATGGATGAGTCCCAGCACGAGCTGGGGATCGAGACCGGCACGGCTCGCTTCGTAGCTGACCGCCGCGAGCAGGTCGTGGCGCTCGCCCGCATCCGGCAGCCGCTTGGCGAGGCGCGGCGACATGTCGGCGATCCAGGCGCGGACCACGGGCTCGTTTTCATAGTTTCGCGGTGGCGGATTGTCGGCGATCGAGCGCTGCAGTCCCATCACGACCGACGCCGACAGCTGCTCCTCGACCTGCGCGCCCGCGTATGCCGGCAGTGGCGCGCAAAGCGCGGCCGCCAGCACCAGCGCGAGGGCTGCGGTTCTTGCGTAGGGCCTCGGTGTCGCGCAATGCATCATGCAGGTCGGACCTTGTCGATCACGTATGAAACGACGTCGGCGAGCGCCACCTTGCTGGCGGTCGCCTCGCGGCGACCCTGGCATTCGACGATGCCCTCCTTCAGGCCGCGTTCGCCGATCGTGATCCGGTGGGGGATGCCGATCAGCTCCAGATCAGCAAACATCACGCCAGGCCGCTCGCCCCGGTCGTCCAGCAGCACTTCGACCCCCGCCTTCACGAGCCCGTCGTACAGCAGGTCGGCCTGTTCCCTGACCGCCGCGCTGCGGTCGTAGCCGATCGGGGCGATGGCGACGGCGAACGGTGCCATCGCAGACGGCCACATGATGCCCTTGTCGTCGTGGTTCTGCTCGATTGCCGCGGCGACGACGCGCGTGACGCCGATGCCGTAGCACCCCATCTGGATGACGTGGGACTGACCGCCTGCGTCCAGATAAGTTGCCCCCATCGCTGTAGAGTACACGTCGCCCAGCGCAAACACGTGGCCGACTTCGATGCCGCGGACGATCGCCAGCGTTCCGTTGCCGTCGGGCGAGGGATCGCCATCGACGACGTTGCGCAGGTCGGCGACCGCATCGGGTTCGCGGCAGTCGCGGCCGAAATTCACGCCGCGCAGGTGGTAGTCGGCCTCGTTCGCGCCGCAGACGAAATCGCTCATCACGGCGACCTGGCGGTCGACGTAGAGCGGCATGCCGGCGGGTATGCCGACCGGCCCGAGGTAGCCCGGCCTGCAGCCGGTGGCCTCGACGATCTCGGCCTCCGAGGCCCAGCGCCATGCGCCGATTCCGGGGAGCTTGCCGATCTTCACCTCGTTGCCCATGTGATCGCCGCGCAGCAGCAGCATCTGCACGCGCTCCTGCGCATGGATCAGCAGGCACTTGACCGTGCGCGCAAGCGGCAGGCCGAGGAGCCCGGCGACATCCTCGCAGGTCGACTTGCCGGGTGTTGGCACCTTCTGCATCCGCTCTGCGGGCTGCGCACGCTGCGACGCGGGTGCGATGGCCTCGGCCTGCTCGACGTTCGCCGCGTAGTCGGAACCGTTGCTGTAGGCGATGGCGTCCTCACCCGATTCCGCCAGCACCTGGAACTCGTGGGACGCGAAGCCGCCGATCGCACCGGTGTCGGCCTCGACCGCGCGAAAGCGCAGGCCGAGCCGGGTGAATATGCGTTCGTAGGCCGCGTACATGCCGCGGTACGACGCCATCAGGGCATCGCGGTCGACGTCGAACGAATAGGCGTCCTTCATCAGGAACTCGCGCCCGCGCATCACGCCGAAACGTGGCCTGATCTCGTCTCGGAACTTGACCTGGATCTGGTAGAAGTTGACCGGCAATTGCCGGTAGCTGCTGATGTCCTTGCGCACGATGTCGGTCATCACCTCCTCGTGCGTGGGACCGAACAGGAAATCGCGTTGCTGCCGGTCCCTGATCTTCAGGAGCTGCGGTCCGAACTTGTCCCAGCGCTGCGTTTCCTGCCACAGCTCGGCGGGGACCACGTGCGGCAGGTAGGCCTCGAGCGCGCCGGCGCGGTTCATCTCCTCGCGGACGATCTGCTCGACCTTGCGCAGCGTGATGAGGCCGAGCGGCATCCAGGTGTAGATGCCTGCCGCGACCTTCTTGACGAGCCCGGCGCGCAGCATCAGCTTCTGGCTCGCGACTTCCGCTTCCGCGGGGGCTTCCTTGAGGGTGTGCAGGTAGAAGCTTGAGACGCGCATCGCAGGCGTGATCCCGGGTGGTCGAATCCAAAGCATTGATTTTACCGTGCTTTCGCTGTGGGCCTGCAGGCGTGCGCGCAGCCGGCGCGGGGCTCGCAGGTGTGCGGCGGCTAGAATCGAACGATGCCATCGACCGATGAAATGCTCGATCGGCTCCCCGATCCGCGCGCATGGCGGGTCGCGCCCGCGTCCGATGCTGCGGTCGCGCAGCTGCATGCGCTGGCCGTGGCCGGTCTCGACGCGGGCACGACGCGCGAGGAGGACGCCACGCGCGAGCAGATGAGGCGAGCGCTGGTGTCGCTGATCCGGTCGGGGAATGGCGTTGCGGTCGCGAACGCACTGACCGCCGCGCCTGCGATGCCCGCTGCCCGCCAGCTTTGGCGGTCGCTGGAGGCGGCGGAACGTGATGCTGCCGCATCGGTCGGGGCGCTGGCGACGACGCTGTTCGCGATTCCCGTCGTCGTGGTTGCGGGCCTCGCGCAGGAGGGCGCCCACGCGACGCTGCCCGCCGTGCTGCAGGAGCGCGAGGGCCTCGCGGCGCTGCTGCGCGAGCACCGCGTGCTCGGAGGCTGCGAGACATTCGCGCTGGCGACCGCGCTCACGGGGGCCGAAGCGATCGACCTGCCGCGACTGCCTGCGCTGCTCGAGCAATGCCGCATCGGCGAAGGTCCCGAAGTCGCGCCGTTGCCGCCGCTGGGCGTGCCCGCCGCGAACCTCGATCTGCGCGGGGCGGGCGAGCGAGTGTTCCTGCGTTTCGTCGTCGGGGTCGCCGTCTCGGCGGCTGACTTCGATCCGTTGGTCGGGGGCGAAGTCGGGCGCTGGGGAATGCCGTTTTCACGAAGCTTGGGCGCGGGCCTCGCCGTGCCCGGCGCGTCGGTGCTCGCGTTGCCGCGGCGTCCGCAGCGGCTCGTCGCGGCGCTGCGCATCGGGCGCACTGCGCAACGCGAGATCGGCGCGCAGGTGTTCGCGAGCAATGCGATCCGCAAGCTGCGCGCGAGCGTCGGTGAGCCGACCGCCGTCATCAGTGCGCATCGCGCCGCCGATGCACCGGGGGGCGGGGAGTTGCGCGTGTCGCTGTCGTCGCCGTTCGAGCCGCGGGACGCGGAAGGTTTTCGCTGCCCGCTCCATCCCTACGAGGCGGTGCGCGACGTCGCCGGGATGCTCGTTTCGCTGCTCGACGACTGCCGGGTTTCCGATATCCGCGTTCAGCCCGGTGTGCATCCGGACGTCGATGCGACGACCGGGCTGCGCCTGCTGTTCAAGGAGACGGACGCCGGCGCACGCTTCCGATCCCGCTGACGCGCTGGCTGACCTGGGGATCGCCGAGGTACTCGATGCTGCCCGCACCCGAGATCGTCGCGCGCAGCGTCTTGTCCGCATAGACCACGACGCTGCCGACGCCGCTGACATCGACCGACGCGTGGTCGGCATGCAGGTCCGCGGCGCGGTAGGAGCCCGCACCGGAAATCGCAACCGTCTCGTCGACGACGCGTCCTGCAATCTTCGCGTCGAGCGCGCCCGACCCGGCGACCCGCAATCGGTCGGCGTCGAGTTGTCCGATCCGCAGCGATGATCCGCCGGATGCGGCGATTTCCAGCGTACGCGCCCGCATTGCCCCGGCATCGAGCTTCACGGCGCCCGAGAGCGCGATCGCGTCGAGGGTCCGGAAGCGGACGGTGATGTGGGCCGCAGGTTCCTTCGATCCTGAGCCGAAGAACGCGAACCAGGTCCGCGGGCGAGCGCGCCCCGCGACGACCAGCGAGCCGTTGCGTACCACGGCGTCGACCGCGGTGCCTCCCGAGGGCACCGACATCTCGACCGATTCGGCATCGCCCTGGACCAGCGTCACGTCGGCGACTCCGCCGACTTCGATCCGGTGGAACGGCGCGACGCTGCGGGTTTGCAGGGTCGTGGTCGTGCTCGGGCCCGGGGCCTTGGGCATCCTCGCGTAATTCAGCGTAAACCATGCCAGCGCCGCGGCGGTGGCGACGCAGCCCAGGATCAGCAACGGAAGCAGTGCGCGGCGCATCGGCGGCCTCGGCAGGAATCACGATTGGATGCAGTGGGGACCGCAAATGGATTCCCAGGATTGAGGTGCCGCTGGCGCCCTGCCGGTCTGCCGACCCGCGCGCCGCGGCGGCTTGCGGCTCTGAATTTCCCCGTTGACAGCGCGCGTCGTATGGAATACGGTATACAGAATTCAGATAAAAATCGATCGACGGTCGGATCGGCGCGCATCCGGCGCAGAGGAGGTCCAGTGGAACATTCGAGTGAGCGCATCCGGGTCATTGTCGCCAAAGTCGGCCTCGATGGCCACGATCGGGGCGTGAAGATCGTCGCGCGCACGCTGCGCGACGCCGGCATGGACGTGATCTACACGGGGCTGCACCGCACGCCCGAGGAAGTCGTCGAGGCGGCGATCCAGGAGGACGTCGACGTCATCGGCATCAGCATCCTGTCCGGCGCGCACATGACGGTGTTTCCGCGCCTGGTCGAGCTCCTGAAGGCGCGCGGCGCCGACGACATCCTGGTCATTGGCGGTGGCGTCATCCCCGACGACGACCTCCCGAAGCTCAGGGCGTTGGGGGTGCGCGAATTGATGCTGCAGGACACGCCGCCGGCCGCGATCGTCGAAATGGTTCGCCGCGTCGTCGCCGAGCGCGGCGTGCGCTGATCCGGGCGCCCGGTCATGGAGCAGTGGTCGTTTCCACCGCGCTTCGACGCGGATTACCTGCCGGCGCCTGATTCGCGCTACTGGTTCCCCGAGCGCGAGACGATGGCGCCCGCCGGGCGCGAGCGCGCGATCCTCGAGCGGCTCCAGGCCCTGACGCGCTACGCCTGGGACAGCTCTCCGTTCTATCGGCGCAAATGGGACGAGGCGGGCTTCCATCCCGATCACCTGCGTTCGCTGGAGGATTTCGAGGCGAAGGTGCCGGTCGTCACCAAGAAGGACCTGCGCGACGCGCAGACGCGCGTGCCACCTTTCGGCGACTACCTGTGCATCCCCGAGCGCGAGGTCCATCACATCCACGGCACGTCGGGGACGACCGGACGGCCGACGGCGTTTGCGATCGGGCGCGACGACTGGGACGCGATCGCCAATGCGCACGCCCGCATCATGTGGGGCATGGGCATCCGCCCCGGCGACACCGTGTTCGTCGCGGCGATCTTCAGCCTGTACATGGGCTCGTGGGGCGCGCTGGCCGGCGCCGAACGGCTGCGGGCCAAGGCGTTCCCTTTCGGTGCGGGTGCGCCCGGCATGACCGCGCGCGCCGCGATGTGGCTCGAGCTGTCGAAACCCGCGGCGCTCTACGCGACGCCGTCGTTCGCGCTGCATCTTGCCGAAGTCGCGCGCAGCGAGGGCTACGACCCGCGCAGTTTCGGGTTGAAGACGATGTTCTTCTCGGGCGAGCCCGGCGCGTCGGTGCCGGGCGTGCGCGATCGCATCGTCGCCGCTTACGGCGCGCAGGTCGTCGACTGCGGCTCGATGGCCGAGATGACTCCGTTCATGCACGTCGCCGGCAGCGCGCAGACCGACGGCATGCTGTGCTGGCAGGACATCGTCTACACCGAGGTCTGCGATCCGCAGACGTTCCACCGGGTCCCCTACGGTCAGCGCGGCACGCCGGTGTACACGCATCTGGAACGCACGTCGCAGCCGATGATCAGGCTCGCCTCGGGCGACCTGACGCTGTGGGACGACGGCCCGAATCCCTGCGGACGGACCTATCCGCGGCTGCCGCAAGGCATCTTCGGGCGCATCGACGACATGTTCACCATCCGCGGCGAGAACGTCTATCCCAGCGAGGTCGACGCGGTGCTTAACCAGCTCGCGGGCTACGGCGGCGAGCACCGGATCGTCATCAGCCGCGAAGGCGCGATGGATGAGCTCCTGATCCGGGTCGAGATCGCGCCCGCCGGCGACGGCGAGGCCGCGCGCGCGGCGCTGCGCGACGAAGCCACGCACCGCCTGCAGAAGATGCTCGGACTGCGCTCGAAGCTCGAGGTCGTCGCCCCGGGGACGTTCCCGCGCACCGATTTCAAGGCGCGGCGGGTCATCGACGATCGCGAGGTGTTCCGCGACATGAACGCGCGCCTGAAGTCCTGAGCGACGCCCTGCCCGATACCATGGCCTACGTCCCTTCGCGCGAGCTCGAAGACCGTGTCCTCGCCGGCGACACGCGCGCGATTGCGCGGCTCCTGACGCGGGCGGAATCCGGGACGGCCGAGGCGCGCGCTACGCTCGACGTGATGTATGCGCACGCCGGGCGCGCGCATGTCGTCGGCATCACCGGCGTGCCGGGCAGCGGCAAGTCGACCCTGGTCGCGAGGCTCGCCGCCGCGGTGCGCAGGGACGGCCGCAGGATCGCGATCGTCGCGGTCGATCCGTCGAGCCCGTTCTCGGGCGGTGCGATCCTGGGCGACCGGATACGCATGGGCGAGCTCGCCGGCGATCCCGGTGTCTACGTGCGCAGCATGGCCACGCGCGGCGCACTGGGCGGACTCGCGCGGGGAACGCTCGAGGCCGTCGACATCCTCGACGCGGCAGGCTTCGACATCGTGATGATCGAGACCGTCGGCGTCGGTCAGGACGAGGTCGACGTCGCCCGCGCCGCCCACACGACGGTCGTCGTGTCGGCGCCGGGCCTGGGCGACGACATCCAGGCGATCAAGGCCGGGATCCTCGAGATCGCCGACATCCACGTCGTCAGCAAATGCGACAAGCCGGATGCGAACCGGACCATCGCCGACCTCAAGAACATGCTGGCGCTGGGCCTGAAACCCGGGACGGACCACGTTTTGAAATCCGGGACGGACCACGTTTTCGCGGCGCCATCTGCTGCTGACACTCCCGTGGCAAAAACGTGGTCCGTCCCGGTTTTCCAGGCCGCCCCGAAATCTTCGTGGCGGCCGCCGGTCGTCGCGACCAGCGCGCCGCGCGATGAAGGGATTGCGGAGCTGCTCACCGCGATCGATCGCCATCGCGGGGCGATGGAGGCGAGCGGCGAGATCGACGCGCGGCGTTCGCTGATCGCCGAGCGCCGGATGCTGGCGGCCGGTGAACAGATCCTGCGCGAGCAGTTCGCGCGCCATCGCGACGGGAAGATCTCGGCGCTGCTGCACGACGTGAAAGCGCGCACGCTGTCGCCACATTCGGCGGCTGAGGCATTGCTGCGAGATTTGCATATCGGAGGTGAACCATGAACGATCCGCTCGCCCATGCATCCGCCGGGCCGGACCCGCAGACACGCGACGCGCTCGCGAAGCAGGTCGACGCCTGGGAAGGCGACGAAGTCGCGAAATTCGTCGCGCGCGCGCCCGAACGCGCCCCCGGGTTCGAAACCCTGGGCGGCTTCCCCGTCAAGCGCACCTACACGGCGCTCGACGTCGCCGACACGCCGCTCGCCGACATCGGTCTGCCGGGCCAGTACCCGTTCACGCGGGGGCCGTACCCGACGATGTACCGCGGCCGGCTGTGGACGATGCGTCAGATCGCGGGCTTCGGCACGGCCGAGGACACCAACCAGCGCTTCAAGTACCTGATCGCCCAGGGCCAGACCGGGTTGTCGACCGATTTCGACATGCCGACCCTGATGGGCTACGACAGCGATCATCCGATGAGCGAGGGCGAGGTCGGCCGCGAGGGCGTGGCCATCGACACGCTGGCCGACATGGAGCACCTGTTCGACGGCATCGACCTCACGAAGATCTCGGTGTCGATGACGATCAATCCCAGCGCGTGGATCCTGCTCGCGATGTACGTTGCGCTCGCGCAGAAACGCGGCTACGACCTGAACCAGCTGTCGGGGACGATCCAGGCCGACATCCTGAAGGAATACCAGGCGCAGAAGGAATGGGCATTCCCGGTGGCGCCGTCGGTGCGCATCGTCCGCGACTGCATCACCTACTGCGCGCGCAACATGAAGCGCTACAACCCGATCAACATCTCGGGCTACCACATCTCCGAGGCCGGCGGCTCTCCGCTCGACGAGGTGGCGTTCACGATGTGCAACCTGATCACCTATGTCGAGGAGGTGAGGAAGACCGGGATGCACGTCGACGAGTTCGCGCCCCGCCTCGCGTTCTTCTACGTCTGCCAGGCGGATTTCTTCGAGGAGATCGCCAAGTTCCGCGCGGTGCGCCGCGTCTACGCCAAGATCATGCGCGAGCGCTTCGGCGCACAAAACCCCGAGTCGATGCGGCTGCGTTTCCACTGCCAGACCGCCGCGGCGTCGCTGACCAAGCCGCAGTACCAGATCAACGTCGTGCGCACCGGATTGCAGGCGCTCGCCGCAGTCCTCGGCGGCGCGCAGAGCCTGCATACCAACGGCATGGACGAGGCGTTCGCGATCCCGACCGAGCAGGCGATGAAGATTGCGCTGCGCACGCAGCAGATCGTCGCCGACGAGAGCGGGGTGGCCAGCGTGGTCGATCCACTGGGCGGATCGTACTTCGTCGAGAACCTCACTACGCAGTACGAGCGCGCGATCTTCGGCGTGATCGACGAGGTCGACCGCAACGGCGGCACGATCAGGCTGACGCAGGAAGGATGGTTCCAGCGCCGCATCGCCGACTTCGCCTACCAGACAGCGCTGAAGAAGGCCGACGGCGAGAAGCCGGTGATCGGCGTCAACAAGTATGTCGATCCGGAGGAGAAGTTCGACATCGAGCTCCATCCGTACGACACGTCGACCGCCGACCGCCAGATCGCGCGTCTCGCTCGCGTGCGAAGCGAGCGCGACAATCCGAAGGTGAGCGCGCTGCTGGAGCGCCTGGTCGAGGTGGCGAAGAACGAAAGCGAGAACATGATGCCGGTCACGATCGACCTCGTCGCGGCCGGCGCGACGATGGGCGAGATCATCGAGAAGCTGAAGGGCCTGTGGGGAACCTACCGCGAGACTCCGGTGTTCTGAGCGTCGGCCCGCGATGAGCGCATCCTGCAGCGTTGCCGAATGGGTCGCCCGCTTCGTCGCGGCACGCGGGCCGGCGCGGGTGTTCGGGCTGCAGGGCGGCCACATCCAGCCGATCTGGGACGAACTCGGGCGCGCCGGCGTTCCGATCGTCGACGTGCGCCACGAGGGGGCCGCCGTGCACATGGCGGCGGCGCACGCGCTGCTGGCCGGCGAGCCTGCCGTGGCGCTGGTGACCTCAGGTCCCGGGATCACGAACTGCGTGACCTCGATCGCCAACGCCGACCTCGAGCGCGCGCCCGTGCTCGTCATCGGCGGGTGCCCGCCTGCGCGGCAGGATCACATGGGCCCGCTGCAGGGAACGCCGCATGTCGACGTCCTTCGCCCGGTGACGCGCAGCGCGCGCACGTTGCGGGTTGCCGAGCAGGTGATCAGGGAACTCGATGGCGCGCTCGCTTGCGCGCAGGGAGCGAACGGCCTCCCGGGGCCGGCGTTCGTCGAGATACCCACCGACGTGCTGCGCACGAGGATCGCCGACGCGGCGGTGCTGCCCGAACACCTGCTGCGCCGCCCGCCGGCGCGCTCGCTGCCCGATCCGGAGGCGATTGCGCGGGCGGCGGACCTGCTGCGCGGAGCACGGCGACCGCTGGTGATCAGCGGCCGCGGTGCCGCCGGCGCCGGCGCGGCACTCGTCGCGCTGCTCGATGCGAGCGGCGCCGTCTATCTCGACACGCAGGAGTCGCGCGGCATCGTCCCCGCCGGCCATGCTTCCCACGTCGGAGCGATGCGCGGCGCGGCGATGCGCGATGCCGACCTGGTGCTGACGGTGGGCCGAAAGCTCGACTACCAGCTCGGTTACGGGTCGCCCGCGGCATTTCCGAATGCGCGATTCCTGCGCGTCGCGGCACATGCGGGCGAGCGCAGCGACAACCGGCCCGGCGCGGTCGCGATCGCGGGCGACGTCGCTGCGGCGCTGGCAGGGCTCGCTGCTGCCATCGACGGGCGCCCGCCGGCGCTCGATCGCGACTGGTGCGACGCGTTGCGCGCGCAGCACATCGAGCGCTCGCGGCGGCACGTCGCGGGGCTCGCGCAGGCACCCGCCGGCGCCGATGGACGGATGCACCCGAACCGCATCTTCGCCGCGCTTTCCGGACTGCTCGGGGACGACGCGATCGGCATCGCCGATGGCGGCGACATCCTGAGCTTCGCGCGTCTGTCGCTCGCGACGGCAACCTACCTCGACGCGGGCGCGTTCGGCTGCCTCGGCGTCGGGGTTCCCTATGCCAACGCGGCGGCGCTGGCGTTTCCCGGTCGCCGCGTCGTGGCGGTCTGCGGCGATGGGGCATTCGGCCTGCACGCGATGGAAATCGACACGGCGGCGCGTCATGGCTGCAAGGCGGTGTTCGTCATCGCCAACAACGCGGCCTGGAACATCGAGCGCATGGATCAGGAGCGCAACTACGGCGGTCGCGTCTCCGGAACGCTGCTGGGCGACTCGGATTACGCGGCGATGGCGCGCGCCTTCGGCCTCCACGCCGAGCGCGTCGACGATCCGGCGGATCTCGACGGTGCGCTGGCACGCGCGTTCGAGCATGCGCCGGCGCTCGTGGACGTCGCCGTCACCCGCGACACCGTTTCCTCCGACCTCGAGAAGGGGCTGAGCATCGTTCCGGACTGGCAGCCGCTGACCGCATGGGACAATGCCGAGCGCGCGCGCTTCAGCCGCGATTGATGCTCGCGCCCGTGCCACCGCCCAGGTGGCGCCGGTATTCCATCCACCCGCCGCATCGCGCATGACGCAGGGACTGATCCTCGACTACCTTCGGCATTCGCCCGACGTCGGCGCCCGCGCGGCGGTGGCGCGGCAGGCCGCGATCATCGGCCGCTCGGCAATCGGCGCACGCCCGTCACTTGCGGCCTACGCGACGATCCGCGCCGACGGTGAGTCGATCCGCATCGGCGCCGATGCCTGGTTCGGCGAGCACGCGACGGTCCATATCGCCGACAGCATCATGGGCGCGGTGATCGGCAATGGCGCCAGCGTCGCGCGCTACGGCCTGGTCCATGCGTGCGTGCTGGGAGACGATGTCGTCGTCGGCGAGTCGGCGGTCGTCATGGATGGCTCGCGGATCGGTGCAGGTGCGCTGATCGCCGCCGACAGTGTCGTTCCGCCGCGCAAGGAGCTGCCCGGAGGGTTCGTCTACGCCGGACATCCGGCGCAGCCGCTGCGCGCGATCTCGCCCGAGGAACTCGCGGACATCGCAGGGGCGCTGCGCGGCGGTGCCGTCGATCCGCTGCTGGCGTCGACACGCCTGCCCGGGTGGACCGAGCTCGTGTCGCGGCTTGCCGGCGGTCCCGGCCCGTTGCGCATGCAGGACGGGCGGGTGCCTGCGATCGCTCGCGCCTACGTCGCGCCGACGTCGATCGTCGCCGGTGCGGTAGACGTTGCCGACGACTCGAGCGTGTTCTTCGGCTGCGCGGTGTCGGCGGGCGACGGACGGATCGTCATCGGGCCGCGCAGCAATGTTCAGGACAATTCGATCCTCGCGACCGATAGCCGTCGTGGCGACCTCGTGCTCGGCGCGGGCGTCACGATCGGCCACAACGTCGAGATCGGTTCGGCGACGATCGGCGACGATGTGCTGATCGGCATGGGTGCGCGCCTCGGCGACGAAGTGATCGTGGAGGCCGGTGCCTGCGTGGCGGCGGGGGCGTGGGTCGAGCCGCGCAGCGTCGTGCCTGCGGGCTGGATCTGGGCCGGCCGGCCCGCACGCGCGTTTCGCGAGATCAGGGATTCCGAGCGGCGCGAGTTCGCCCGCGCCGGGGAGATCTACGTCCGCTACACGAGGGCGTATCGCGTCAACCCCGGCCGGGACCCACCGGCAGCGCGACCTGCACGTTGACCGCGGCGTGAGCAAGGTGGGCCCGCACCAGCGCAGCCGCGGCATCGCCGTCGCGATCGGCGACCGCGCGCAGGATCTGCTCGTGCTCGACCCAGATCGCCTTGCGGTAATCCCGGTGCTGAAGCACCTCGCGCATCGCGCGGCGCAGGTGGTTCCACAGCTCCTCCATCAGCTCGACGAACAGGCGATTGCGCGACAGCTCGTAGATGTACATGTGGAACTGCATGTCGGCGGCGATCAGCTCGGCGATCGAATTGTGGTGGATCGCCTGTTGTCCGGCGCGGATCATCCTCGCCCCTCGCGCGAGCTCCTCCGAGGTCGCGTTGCGCGCGGCCAGCGTCGCGGCGAGCGGCTCGATCCCCAGCCGCAGCTCGTAGATCGACCGCATGAAGTCGCGATCGAGCGGCGCGACCATCAGCCCGCGGCGGCCCGCCTCGGCGACGAACTTCTGCTGCTTCAGGAGCAACAGCGCCTGGCCCACCGGCTGACGCGACACCGAGAGCTTCTTCGCGACCGTTTCCTGGGTGAGGCGCTCGCCCGGTTCCAGGCGGCCGTCGCAGATCGCGTCGAGGATCGCCTTGTAGACCTGCTCGACGATCGTCGGCGACTGCTGCAGCGACTCGATCGCCGCCATCGTTGCGGTGCGCGCCGGAGGACTCATGCGCGCGATGATACCCGCGCGGCGACGCTCATCGCTGCGCCCGGCGGAACCGGACGTCGCCATACCAGGCTTCGGCATGGCCGCCGGTGTTGTCGGTGTCGGTGAAGACCCCGACCGCACTGAGCTTTCCCGGCTCCTCGCCGAACGCGCGGCGGAAATCGGCGACGACGTCGCGGGAAAGCGTCTGCCACGTCCCCACGTCCCGGCTGCCGCTCGACGCGACGACCATCTGCACGCGGCGGGTGCGCGGGCTCGCGATCACGGTGCCGACCGGCCCGTGGTTGGCCCAGAAATAGATCAGCGTCGCATAGGGCAATTCCCGGCCGGCGATGCGCTGCGACAGCTCGTAGATGCCACGCTGGAGCAGCGGGAGCTTCGACCTGTCGCCGTCGAACTCGAGCACCAGGCGTGCCGGAGAGTCCTCGCGCGCGGCGAGCCTCGGGTCGGCATCGGCAATCAGTTCGGCCACTTTCCAACGCCATGTGACGATCGGCGTGGCCCGAACATCGATGTCGGTGGCGACCGCAAGCACGCTCGCCGCGTTGTCGGCATCCGCATGCAGCACGACCGTGCCGGCGTCGTCGACCAGGTCGTAGCGCGTCGGCCGCTTGCGGCTGGAAAGCGAGACCCGGTCCCAGGGTGCGGTCGACCCGCCTGCGACCATGCCCGAGAATGGCGCAATGGCCGCGCCCGGCGCGGGGGCCGGTGCGACCACGGCTGCCGGCGCGACGGCAGCCGCGGGTGCAACTGCAGGGGACTCCGCACCCGACACGGCGAGTGCGCTGGACGCGAGCAGCGAGCAACAGGCGGTGGCGCAGGCCCGTGACCACGCGCGCGGGCGCGTCATGCGCGCCGTCGCGATGCGTTCGCGGCTGCGAGGGCGCGCACCCGGCCCGGTATAATCGCTGCGCACCGCATCCGCAGCCGCATCCCCGTCCGTCACCGCCACCGCTCCGAACGATCGCCGATGAGCCTCGACCGCGTTCCCGCCGGCGCCGATCTGCCGAACGACTGCAACGTGGTCATCGAGATCCCGATGCATGGCGAGCCGATCAAGTACGAGGTGGACAAGGACACGGGCGCGGTGTTCGTCGACCGCTTCATGTCGACGGCGATGCACTACCCGTGCAACTACGGCTACATACCGCAGACATTATCCGATGACGGCGACCCCTGCGACGTGCTCGTGCTGTCGCCGGTGCCGCTGATCACCGGCGTGGTGGTGCGCTGCCGGCCGATCGGCATGCTCAAGATGGATGACGAGGCCGGGGGCGACGCCAAGATCCTCGCCGTGCCGATCGACAGGCTGTCGTCGCTCTACCGGGCGATCGAGACGCCGCGCGACCTTCCGGAAATCCAGCTCGCGCAGATCGCGCACTTCTTCGAGCACTACAAGGACCTCGAGCCAGGCAAGTGGGTTCGCCTGTCCGGCTGGGTCGGGCCCGAGGAGGCGAAGCACGAGATCGTCGCCAGCGCCAAGCGCTTCCGCGCCAAGCAGCGCGCTGGAAAGGCCTGAGATCGTCGTCGGAGGGCGCCGCGCCGGAACGCGCGCCAAGGCGCTGCTGCCGACGCTGTTCGTCATTCTGTGGAGCACCGGGTTCATCGCGGCGCGCTACGGCCTGCCCTACGCGCCCCCGCTCAAGTTCCTGCTGCTGCGCTTCACGCTGGTCGCGGCGCTGATGGGCGGCGTCGCACTGGCGAGCGGGGCGACCTGGCCGCGCGACCCGCGGCAGATCGCCCACGCGGCGATTGCGGCGTGGCTCGTGCACGGGGTCTATCTCGGCGGCGTGTTCGTGTCGATCGCCGGCGGCATGCCGGCCGGCACCAGCGCGATGCTCGTCGGACTCCAGCCGATCCTGACGGTGTTCCTTGCACGCGTCTGGCTGTCCGAGCGCGTCGCTGCGCGCCAGTGGGTGGGACTCGCGCTGGGACTGGCCGGCATCTACCTGGTCGTGCGCCACAAGCTCGGCGCGGGCGCGGACGGCGCGACGCTCGTGCCGATCGTCGCCGCACTGGTGGGCATCAGCGTCGGAACCCTCTACCAGAAGAAGCACGCTTCCCACATCGACCTGCGGGCCGGGGCGGTGATCCAGTTCACCGCCTGCGCGCTGGTCTACGCCCCGATCGTCGCCTACGCCGAGCCGCAGCCGATCGTGTACACCGCGCAGTTCCTGTTCGCGCTCGCCTGGTCGGTGGTCGTGCTGTCGGTGGGCGCGATCAGCCTGCTGTACTGGCTGCTGCGCCGGGGCGCGGCCGCCGATGTCGCGCGGCTGTTCTACCTGGTGCCGCCGGTGACTGCGCTGATGGCGTATCTGCTGTTCGGCGAGCGCCTCGGGGTCGCGGCGTTCGCCGGCATGGGCCTGATCGCGGTCGGCGTCGCGCTCGCGCGGCGCCGCTAGGCGGCGACGACGCGGGTCCCGGCGATGCGGTCGTGCAGGAACTGACCGTCGCGGTCGAACAGCGCCCAGCAGTAGTTGACCAGCATGAAGGCGAGCGCGTTGCGCGGGTGATCGCTGCCCTGCAATGCCGCATAGCCGGCGAGCGCCATCGCCGGTCCGATCCACGCTGCCGCATAGCGCAGCAGCGCCCGCGGCCAGGACAACGCTCCGCCGTCGCGGCCCACCAGTCGCAGGTGCCAGGTCTTCTGCGGCAGGGTGCGGCGGCCGTGGCTCCAGCACCATGCGTAATACAGCGCGGCCCCCCCGACCAGCGCGCAAAACGTGATCGCGCGGGCGAGCAGCGAGGGGATCGGCAGGTCGTGCTGCCCCGCGCCGGCAGACGGAGAGACGAGCGGCAGCAGCGCGAAACCGACGCCGAACGCCATCGCGATCAGCAGCAGCGCCTCGTAGGCCAGTGCGCCGATGCGCCGCGTCAGCTTCGCAGTCGGCGGGCGTGCCGGGTCCGCGCCGGCGGCAGGGGTTCCCGGCGGGGAGATCGACGGGGCGGTCACCGGCCGGCCGGGACCGGCGCAGGGGAGACGGCGGGCGCCGCGGGTGTCGGTGCGGTCGCGGCGGATGGCGCTGATTTCCCGGTGGCGCCGGGCTTGGCGGCCGAGTTCCTGGCGGCGAGCTCGCGCCTCTGCTCGGGCGACAGGCGCTGGTATTCGCGCCACTTCTCGCGCACTTCGTCCTTCTTTTCCGGGGGCAGGGACTTCAGCGACTTGTAGCGTGCGCGTGCGGCCTTGCGCTGCTCGGGCGAGAGTTCCGCCCAGGAGCGCATCTGCGCCTGTATCCGCTGCTGGGCATCGGGGCGCATCTTCGAATAGCGATGCGCGATGCCCAGCCATTGCTGCTTTTGCGCGGTGTCGAGCCTGTTCCAGTCCGAAGCGAGCGGAGCGAGGACCTGCCGGTCGTGCGCGTTCAGCTCGTTCCAGGAGGGGGATTTCAGCGTGATCTGGGCCTGCGCGACGGAGGCCGCCAGCAACAGCACGGCGGCTGCCGCCATCAGCGTTCGAACGATGTCTTGAGCCAATTCTGGAATCCCCGATCCAGATAGGCATCGATGGGCAGATCGGAAGCGAGAAGCTGCGTATCGATTTCCGCGAACTCCCGGACCTGCTGCACCGCGTGCCATTGCTGCCATCCAAAACCGATCCCGCCGAGCAACAGGGCCAGCGCGATCCACCGGGCCGCCGCTCCCCAGCCCGAATGCCGGCCTCCGGACCCCGCGCCGCCGCTCCCCGCCAGCGCGAGTTCGTCGGCGCCGACGGGCCGGGCCGTGCCGCCCGCGAGGGCGCGTGCGCGCGCCTGCTGGAGCCTGTAGGCGGTTCCCGGCTTGATCTGTCCGGCGCCACGATCGAGGTGGCGGATCAGCTTCCCGGCGAATTCGGCGTCACGATCGGTCATGGGGTCACTCCTCGGGCCTTCAGCATTTCGGCCAAGGCATGAACCGCCCGGGAGCAGTGCGTCTTGACGCTACCCTCCGAACAGCCCATCGCCGCCGCGGTCTCCGCGACGTCGAGTTCTTCCCAGTAACGCAACAGGAACGCCTCGCGTTGACGTGCCGGCAGCCTGGAAAGCGCCTGTTCGATCACCGCCACTGTCTGAGCTTGCTCGGCGATTCCGGCGGGATCGGCCGTGGCGTTCGAATGCGATTTTGCCTGCAAAGTTTCGAGCGGATCGTAATCGTCGTCTTTTTCCTCCTTGTTCCCGAAAGCCGAGAGCAGGGTCGTCCACGTCGTGCGCACTTTTTGGCGGCGGAAATGGTCGTGGATGGTGTTCTGGAGGATGCGCTGGAACAGCATCGGGAGTTCGGCTGCCGGCTTGTCGGCATAATTCTCGGTCAGCTTCAGCATTGCGTCCTGGACGACGTCGAGCGCCGCATCCTCGTCGCGTACGGCGAACATCGCCTGCTTGAATGCGCGGCGCTCGATTCCCGCCAGAAAACTCGAAATTTCCGCTTGGGCAGCCAGTTTATGAAGTCCGTCGAGAGGCGCGGCGATTATAAGGCCCGGCAGCATCGGCTCCCGGCGCTGCGGTTCGGGTCCCGCGATGCTGCGCCGTAGCAATCCGGCCCTTGACCGGCGTGGGCGTTTGCCGGTAGTGTCGCGATTCCGGGCCGCGAGGCTCGGATGCTGTATTGCAGCAAAGGCCGCAGTTGCTCCCTCGGAGACGCCACAAGCGTCAACGAGCCTCCCAGGAGTGCGGCCGCTGTAGCCCAATCGCGGCTTTCTATCCGATCGAGCCTTGGCGGGCACGCACTCCACGCGAGTGCGACCGGCAGTCCTGACCCGACGCTCACGCCGCCGACGGCGCGAGTGATCACTTACCGGCACGAGGCGGCAATCATGCAATTGACGGGTGCGGAAATCCTGATCCGCTGTCTGCAGGAGGAAGGCGTCGACTACGTCTTCGGATACCCTGGCGGCGCGGTCCTCAACATCTACGACGAGCTGTTCAAGCAGAACAAGGTCAAGCACGTCCTGGTCCGGCACGAGCAGGGCGCCTTGCACGCCGCGGACGGCTACTCGCGCTCGTCGCAGAAGGTCGGCGTCGCCTTGGTGACTTCCGGGCCCGGCGTCACCAATGCGGTCACCGGCATCGCGACCGCATACATGGATTCGATCCCGATGGTCGTGATCACCGGCCAGGTGCCGACCAACGCGATCGGCCAGGACGCATTCCAGGAATGCGACACCGTCGGCATCACCCGTCCCTGCGTCAAGCACAATTTCCTGGTCAAGGACGTCCGCGAGCTCGCGGTCACGGTCAAGAAGGCGTTCTATCTCGCGACGACCGGGCGCCCGGGCCCCGTTCTGGTCGACGTCCCCAAGGATGTCTCGCAGGCGCTGGCCGAGTACAGCTATCCGAAGACGGTCACGCTGCGCTCCTACAACCCGGTGACCAAGGGACATGCCGGTCAGATCAAGAAGGCCGTGCAGCTGTTGCTCGAAGCTAAGCGGCCGATGGTCTACACGGGCGGCGGCGTCGTGCTGAACGACGCTGCCGAATCGCTGACCCGCCTGGTCCGTCTGCTCGGCTTTCCCTGCACCAACACGCTGATGGGCCTGGGGGGGTTCCCCGCGACCGATCCGCAGTTTACCGGCATGCTGGGGATGCACGGGACCTACGAATCGAACATGGCGATGCAGAACTGCGACGTCCTGCTCGCCGTCGGAGCGCGCTTCGACGATCGCGTCATCGGCAACCCCGCGCATTTCTATCGCGCCGACCGCAAGATCATCCACATCGACATCGACCCCTCGTCGATCTCCAAGCGCGTCAAGGTCGACGTCCCGATCGTCGGCTACGTTCGCGACGTGCTCGACGAGATGGTCAAGATCGTCGAATCGTCGCCGGTGCGGCCGGACCCCGCGACGCTCAAGGCGTGGTGGGCGCAGATCAAGGAGTGGCAGCGCAGGGACTGCCTGCGCTACGACCGCGAGAGCAAGCTGATCAAGCCCCAGTTCGTCGTCGAGAAGCTCTACGAGATCACCGGCGGCGACGCGTTCATCACCTCCGACGTCGGGCAGCACCAGATGTGGGCGGCGCAGTACTACAAGTTCGACAAGCCGCGGCGCTGGATCAACTCCGGTGGCCTCGGCACGATGGGTTTCGGCCTTCCTGCGGCGATGGGGGTCCAGCTCGTCAATCCACACGCGCCCGTCGTCTGCGTGACGGGCGAGGCCTCGATCCAAATGTGCATCCAGGAGCTGTCGACCTGCAAGCAGTACCACCTGCCGATCAAGGTCGTGAACCTGAACAACCGCTACATGGGCATGGTGCGGCAGTGGCAGGAGTTCTTCTACGGGAACCGCTACGCCGAGTCCTACATGGATGCGCTCCCCGACTTCGTGAAGCTCGCCGAGGCCTACGGCCACGTGGGGATGAAGATCGAGAAGCCGGGCGACGTCGAAGGCGCCCTGCGCGAGGCCTTCGCGCAGAAGGAGCGGCTCGTGTTCCTCGACTTCATCACCGACCAGACCGAGAACGTGTTCCCGATGGTTCCCGGCGGCAAGGGGCTCACCGAAATGATCCTGGCGGAGGAATTATGAGCGGCGCCGGGCCGTCCCAAGCCGCGAGCGTGGGGGTATTTTTCCAATGAGACATATCCTCTCCATCCTGGTCGAGAACGAGGCCGGTGCGCTGTCGCGGATCTCCGGGCTGTTTTCGGCGCGTGGCTACAACATCGAGTCGCTGACGGTCGCGCCGACCGAGGACCCGACGATGTCACGGATGACCATCGTCACCAGCGGTTCCGACGACGTCGTCGAGCAGATCACCAAGCAGCTGAACAAGCTGGTCGAGGTCGTCAAGGTGGTCGACCTGACCGAGGGCAACCACATCGAGCGCGAGCTGATGCTGGTCAAGGTCCGCGCCGCCGGCAAGGACCGCGACGAGATGAAGCGCCTCGCGGACATCTTCCGCGGGCGCATCCTCGACGTCACCGACAAGAGCTACACGATCGAACTGACCGGAACGGGTTCGAAGCTGGACGCATTCCTGCAGGCGATCGAGCCGGGCGTGATACTGGAAACCGTGCGCACCGGGGCATCGGGGATCGGGCGCGGCGAGCGGATACTGCGGATCTGAAGCAACAGCCCCTCACCCGCGCCTCGCGCTCCCTCTCCCCGGAGGGGAGAGGATCGGGGGCGAGGGGGACGACAACGACAAGAGGACGAAACCATGAAGGTCTATTACGAAAAGGACGCGGATCTGTCCCTGATCAAGGGCAAGAAAGTGACGATCGTCGGTTACGGCTCGCAGGGGCACGCGCATGCGCAGAACCTCAACGACTCCGGCGTCAAGGTGACGGTCGGACTGCGCAAGGGCGGCGCGTCCTGGGACAAGGCGAAGAAGGCCGGACTGAAGGTCGCCGAGGTCGCCGACGCGGTCAAGAGCGCCGATGTCGTGATGATGCTGATGCCCGACGAGAGCATCGCGGCCGTCTACAGCGCCGAGGTCGAGCCCAACATCCGCAAGGGCGGGGTGCTCGCGTTCGCGCACGGATTCAACATCCACTACGGCCAGGTCGTGCCGCGCGCCGATCTCGACGTCGTGATGGTCGCGCCCAAGGCGCCCGGGCACACGGTCCGCTCGACCTACGCTGCCGGCGGCGGCGTCCCCATGCTGATCGCCGTGCACCAGGACGCGTCGGGCAAGGCGCGCGACGTCGCGCTGTCGTATGCCGCGGCGATCGGCGGCGCCCGTGCCGGGGTCATCGAGACCAACTTCCGCGAGGAGACCGAGACCGACCTGTTCGGCGAGCAGACGGTGCTCTGCGGCGGGCTGGTCGAGCTGATCAAGGCCGGCTATGAGACGCTCACCGAGGCCGGGTACGCGCCTGAAATGGCGTACTTCGAGTGCCTGCACGAGGTCAAGCTGATCGTGGACCTGATCTACGAAGGCGGCATCGCCAACATGAACTACTCGATCTCGAACAACGCCGAGTACGGCGAGTACGTGACCGGCCCGAAGATCGTCACCGCCGAGACCAAGCGCGCGATGCGCGAGGTCCTCACGCGCATCCAGACCGGCGAGTATGCGAAGGACTTCATCCTCGAGAACCGTGCCGGTGCGCCGGTGCTGAAGTCGCGCCGGCGGCTCACTGCCGAGCATTCGATCGAGCAGGTCGGGGAAAAGCTGCGGTCGATGATGCCGTGGATCCGGAAGAACAAGCTCGTCGACCAGTCCCGGAACTGAGGCGCAACCGAGGCGCCACTGAAACGCAACGGAAACGCAACGGAAACGCAACTGAGGCCCGCCCCGCACGGGCCGACGGTATACTTGGCCCGTCGGACAGCATCGGGGAGGGCGCCATGGCGTTCCCGCATCGTCAGAAGGGTTGGCTGGGCCTGGTCGGCCTCGTGCTCGCCCTCGTCATCGTCGCCTTGATGGCGCGCACGGTCCTGAAGGAATACGGCCTGCTGGGCGGGGCCCCGGAGGCCCAGGCGAAGCACGCGAAGGCGTCGGGCAACGAGGCCGAGGACGCTGCATCGGTGACGCCGCGCGACGCGATGGCGCGTGCGCGCGCGTTGCAGGGGCAAGTCCGGCAGGACGCGATCGACGAAGAGAAGCGCATCGACGCCGCCATCCCGAAGTGACGCCGGAATCGCCCGAGACTTTGGCAGCCTATCCGCATCCGATCATCGCCCGCGAGGGCTGGCCTTTCCTGCTCGTCGTCCTCGCCGTCGCCGTCGCGCTGTCGATCGCGTCGTGGTGGCTGCCGGCGGCGCTGGCCTGGATCGCCTTCCTGTTCATCCTGCAGTTCTTCCGCGATCCTCCGCGCGAGGTTCCATCCCAGGCCGACGCGGTGCTGTCGGCCGCCGACGGGCGTGTGGTCAGCGTCGGCATCGCGCGCGATCCATGGCTCGAGCGCGAGGCGTTGAAGATCAGCGTCTTCATGAACGTGTTCAACGTGCACTCGAACCGCAGTCCCGTCGACGCCGAGGTCCGGCAGGCCTGGTACCACAAGGGGAGTTTCGTGAATGCCGCCCTCGACAAGGCGTCGCTGGAGAACGAGCGCAGCGCGCTGCACCTCGTGACCTCGTCCGGCGCCGAGGTCACCTGCGTGCAGATCGCGGGCCTCGTTGCGCGGCGCATCCTCTGCTACGCGAAGCGCGGTGAGCGTCTCGCCCGCGGCCAGCGCTACGGGTTCATACGCTTCGGCTCGCGGGTCGACCTGTACCTGCCTCCCGACGCCATCCCCCGCGCCCGCGTCGGCGACAAGGTCCACGCGACCGAGTCGATCGTTGCGCAGCTGCGCCAGGCCTGACATGCACGACGACTACCTGCACGAGCGCGTTGTCCTCAAGAACCGCGTGAGGCGGCGCGGAATCTACCTGCTGCCGAACCTGTTCACCGCTGCGGCCCTGTTCGCCGGCTTCTACGCGATCGTGCAGGCGATGAACGTCAACTACGAGAACGCGGCGGTCGCGATCTTCGTCGCGATGGTGCTCGACGGTCTCGACGGCCGCGTCGCACGGATGACGCGAACGCAGAGCGCTTTCGGCGCCGAGTTCGACAGCCTCGCCGACATGGTGAGCTTCGGCGCGGCCCCCGCGCTGGTGATGTACGAATGGGCGCTGCGCGACCTGGGCAAGCTCGGCTGGGTCGCCGCATTCGTCTACGTCGCGGGCGCCGCGCTGCGGCTCGCGCGATTCAACACCCTGCTCGAGGTCGCCGACAAGCGCTGGTTCCAGGGTCTCCCGAGCCCGTCGGCAGCCGCAGTGGTCGCGGGCCTGGTCTGGGTCGTCGACGACCTGGGCTACGACCCCGACGCGCTGCGCTGGGTCGCGTTCGCGACGACACTGTTCGCCGGGCTGACCATGGTCAGCAATCTCCGCTACTACAGTTTCAAGACGATCAACCTGAAGAAGAGCGTCTCGTTCGTGGTCCTGCTCCTGATCGTGCTGCTGCTGGCGCTGTTGATGTACCAGCCCCCGCTGGTGCTGTTCGCGAGCTTCGTCGCCTATGCGATTTCCGGCTACGTGGTTTCGGCGTGGCACGCGCTTCGCGAACGGCGCGCGCGAAGCGGCTGAGGCGGCGCGGTACTTGCGCGTCCCTGTGGAATGGTTTAGGCTGGCAGGACCATGAGCAGCGTCGTTTTCTCCACGGCCCTTCGCACCCGGAACTCCGGGTCCGCGCCCCTGCTGGCCGGCCTGCTGCTTCTGCTGCGCCCCGCGCGCAGATAAAACCCACCCCTCGCTCAGAGCAGTGCCCGTGCCGTCCCGCCCCCGGGGCGGTCATCATCGTTCATCGTCGACGGGAATGACCATGCTGTCCGCAGCCTCGCAGAAATACCGGCCGTTCCGGCCGGTCGACCTTCCTGACCGTGCCTGGCCGTCGCGCACCATCACCCGGCCGCCCGTGTGGCTGTCCACCGACCTGCGCGACGGCAACCAGGCGCTGGTCGAGCCGATGGATGCCGCGCGCAAGCTCCGGATGTTCCGCCAGCTCGTCGCCATCGGTTTCAAGGAGATCGAGGTCGCGTTCCCGTCCGCGTCGCAGACCGACTTCGATTTCGTGCGCCAGCTGATCGAAGGGGACCTGATCCCCGACGACGTGACGATCCAGGTGCTGACCCAGTCGCGCGAGGAGCTCATTCGCAGGACGTTCGAGTCGCTGCGCGGGGCGAAGCGCGCGATCGTCCACCTCTACAATCCGACGGCTCCGCTGTTCAGGCGCGTCGTTTACGGCAAGGACCGCGCGGGCATCGTCGACATCGCCGTCGACGGCGCATGCCTCTTCCGCGAGTGCGCGGACGCACAGCCCGCGACCGACTGGCGCTTCGAATACTCGCCAGAGACGTTCACGATGACCGAACTGGACTTCGCCCTCGAGATCTGCGAGAGCGTCGTCGACGTCTGGGAGTCCACTACGCCCCACCCGGTGATCCTCAACCTTCCGGCGACGGTGGAGGTGGCCACGCCCAACGTGTTCGCGGACCAGATCGAATGGATGCATCGCCACCTGAGCCGGCGTGACCGGGTGATCGTCTCGGTCCACCCGCACAACGATCGCGGCACCGGCGTCGCGGCCGCCGAGCTCGCCGTCATGGCGGGGGCCGACCGGGTCGAAGGCTGCCTGTTCGGCAACGGCGAGCGCACCGGCAACGTCTGCCTGGTGACACTCGCGATGAATCTATATTCGCAGGGCGTGGATCCCGGCCTCGATTTCGGCGACATCGGCGCGGTCATCAGGACCGCCGAGTACTGTACGGCGCTCCCGGTCCATCCGCGCCACCCCTACGCGGGCGAGCTCGTATTCACGGCCTTTTCCGGCTCGCATCAGGACGCGATCAAGAAGGGCTTCACGGCGCAGCGCGCCGAGGAGGCCGCAGGCAACGCGTTCTGGGACGTGCCGTACCTGCCGATCGACCCCGCCGATGTCGGCCGCACCTACGAGGCTGTCATCCGGGTCAACAGTCAATCCGGCAAGAGCGGGATCGCGTACCTGCTCGAGCGCGACCACGGGCTCGCGCTGCCCCGATTGCTGCAGATCGAGTTCAGCCGCGTCGTGCAGGCGATCGCCGACGCGACGGGCCGGGAACTGACGGCCGACGACCTCCACACGGCGTTCGAGCGCGAGTACGTCGCGCCCGATGCCCCGATCGCCTACGTCGACCACCGGACGACCCATCCTGGCGGCCCGTCGGCGTCCGAACAGCTGACCGCGCGTCTGCTGATCGACGGCGTCGAGACGGTGCTCCGGGGCGCAGGCAACGGCCCCGTCGACGCCTTCGTCCACGCACTGCGCGACCGCGTGGGTGCCGACGTTCATGTGAGTGCGTATCACGAGCACGCGATCGGCACCGGCGAGGATGCGATGGCGGCGGCGTACGTGCAGTTGCGCGTCGGCCAGTGCGGAATCTACGGCGTCGGCCTCGATCCGAACATCGTCACGGCGACGCTGAAGGCCATCGTCGCCGCGGTCGACCGCGCATGTGCGCAGCGGCATTTGACGCTTCGGGCGCAGCCCGGGGCTGCTGCGGCAGCATGAATTTCCTGTTCCGTCCCACGGAGGCCCCATGTCCGATCATCTGATCATTTTCGACACGACGTTGCGCGATGGCGAGCAGAGCCCCGGCGCCTCGATGACCCGGGAAGAGAAGACGCGCATCGCGCGCCAGCTCGAGCGGCTGCGCGTCGACGTCATCGAGGCGGGGTTCCCGGCGTCGTCGAATGGCGATTTCGAGGCGGTGCAGGACATCGCGAGGGCGGTCCACGACAGCACCGTCTGCGGACTTGCGCGTGCCAACGAGAACGACATCCGCCGCGCCGGCGACGCGCTGAAACCCGCGAAATCGATGCGCATCCACACGTTCATCGCGAGCTCGCCGATCCACATGCAGATGAAGCTGCGGATGACCCCCGAGCAGGTGCTCGAGCAGGCGGTCAAGGCGGTCGGGTGGGCGCGCCGACACACCGACAACGTCGAGTTCTCGCCCGAGGACGCGGGACGGTCCGAGCCCGACTTCCTGTGCAGGCTGCTCGAGGCGACCATCGCCGCTGGCGCGACCACCGTCAACATCCCCGACACCGTCGGCTACACGATGCCGTGGCAGTTCGGTGCGTTGATCAGTTCGCTGCGCGAGCGCGTGCCCAACTCCGACAAGGCCGTGTGGTCGGTGCACTGCCACAACGACCTCGGCGTCGCGGTGGCCAATTCACTCGCCGCGGTCATGAACGGCGCGCGCCAGGTCGAATGCACGGTGAACGGCCTGGGCGAGCGCGCCGGCAACGCCTCGCTCGAGGAGATCGTGATGGCGGTGCGCACGCGCAAGGACGTGTTTCCCTGCACGACGCGCATCGACACGACGCAGATCGTCGCGGCGTCGAAGCTGGTGTCGGGCATCACGGGCTTTCCGGTGCAGCCGAACAAGGCGATCGTCGGTGCCAACGCGTTCGCCCACGAATCGGGCATCCACCAGGACGGCGTGCTCAAGCATCGCGAGACCTACGAGATCATGCGCGCGGAAGACGTGGGCTGGGGTGCGAACAAGCTCGTCCTGGGCAAGCTCTCCGGGCGCAACGCGTTCAAGACCCGGCTGACCGAGCTCGGGATCGACCTGCCCGGCGACGACGCGGTCAATGTCGCCTTCGCGCGATTCAAGGAACTCGCCGACAAGAAAGGCGAGGTGTTCGACGAGGATCTCCACGCGCTGGCATCCGAGGAGGGCATCGTTCCTGCACACGAACATTACAGGCTCGCCGCGCTCAAGGTCACGTCCGAAACCGGAACCGTGCCGCATGCGCGCGTCATGTTGAACATCGGCGACACCGAGGTCGTCGCCGAGATCGACGGCGACGGCCCGGTGGACGCGGTGTTCAAGGCGATCGAGCGCATGGCGGGATCGAACGCCAGCCTGCTGCTCTATTCGGTCAATGCGATCACCGGCGGCACCGACGCGCAGGGCGAGGTGACGGTGCGCCTCGAGCGCGACGGGCGGATCGTCAACGGCAACGGCGCCGACACCGACATCATCGTCGCTTCGGCCAAGGCCTACATCAACGCGCTCAACCGGCTGCACGCCAAGGTCGAGCGCTTGAATCCCCAGCTCGCGGCCTAGCCGCAACGCCGGGCCGCGCTGCGGAGGGGCACGGCGCGGGTCCGTAGCCACCGGACGCGACCGCCGCGGCGCACCTTGCGCAGTCGTCATGCCGCCCGGACGGCGTGTTGCGATGCGGTAAAATCTGCTGTTTGCGCCTGCCCCCCGGCGTTCCGTCCGGCGCCGGTGCCTCCTGCCCGCTTCGGGCCGCTTCGGAAACAAGGACCGCGATGAGCACTCCCAGCTATGGCCCCGGCATCGAAATCACCGGCCCCGTCACTCCCGAGTTCGCCGAGATCCTGACCGGCGACGCCGTCGCATTCGCGGCCCGGCTGCAGCGCGCATTCGGCGGCCGGCGCGACGAGCTGCTCGCGCAGCGCGATGCCGTACAGAAGCGGTTCGACGCCGGGGAGCTGCCCGGCTTTCCGGAGCATACCCGCGCGATCCGCGAAGGAAACTGGGCCTGCGACCCGGTCGGCAGCGACATCCAGGACCGGCGCGTCGAGATCACCGGGCCGGTCGACCGCAAGATGATCATCAACGCGCTGAACTCGGGCGCCAAGGTGTTCATGGCGGATTTCGAGGATGCGAACACCCCGCGCTGGGAGAACAACATCCAGGGGCACATCAACCTGCGCGACGCGATCCGCCGCCGAATCGACTACGTGTCGCCCGAGGGCAAGGCCTACCGACTGAACGACAAGACCGCTGCGCTGTTCGTCCGTCCGCGCGGCTGGCATCTGCCGGAGAAGCACGTCCTGGTCGACGGGCGTCCGATCTCGGGGGGCATCTTCGATTTCGCGCTGTACTTCTTCCACAACGCGAAGGAGCTGGTCGCGCGCGGCAGCGGGCCGTACTTCTACCTGCCCAAGCTCGAGAGCCACCTCGAAGCTCGGCTGTGGAACGACGTCTTCGTGATGGCGCAGGACCAGCTTGGCATTCCGCGCGGGACGATCAAGGCGACCGTTCTGATCGAGACCATCGTCGCGGCGTTCGAGATGGACGAGATCCTCTATGAGCTGCGCCAGCATTCGGCAGGCCTCAACGCCGGGCGCTGGGACTACATCTTCAGCTGCATCAAGAAATTCCGTTCGAACCGCGATTTCTGCCTCGCCGACCGCGCGCTGGTCACGATGACCACGCATTTCATGAAGAGCTACGCCGAGCTGCTGGTCAGGGTCTGCCACCGGCGCGGCACGCACGCGATGGGCGGCATGGCGGCGCAGATCCCCGTCAAGAACGACGAGGCCGCCAACGCCGAGGCCTTCGCCAAGGTCAAGGCCGACAAGGAGCGCGAGGCGACCTACGGACACGACGGCACCTGGGTTGCGCACCCGGGGCTGGTCGGCGTGGCTCAGGAGGCATTCGACCGACTGATGCCGGCGCCCAACCAGATCGCGACCAGGCGCCGCGAAGACGTCGACGTCAGTGCGGCCGACCTCGTGAAGTTCGAACCCGAGCAGCCGATCACCGAGAAGGGGCTGCGGCTCAACATCAACGTCGCGATCCAGTACATCGGCGCGTGGCTCGCCGGCCAGGGTGCGGTGCCGATTTTCAACCTGATGGAGGATGCGGCGACGGCCGAGATCTCGCGCTCGCAAGTCTGGCAATGGATCCGCTCGCCCAAGGGGAGGCTCGACGATGGCCGCAAGGTGACCAAGGAACTCGTCGCGCAGCTGCTGCCCGAGGAAATGGCGAAGATCCGCGAGCTGCTGGGCCCCGCGTATGCGCTGGGCAAGTACGACGTCGCTGCGAAGATCTTCGCCGATCTCGTCAACAACGACACGTTCGTCGAGTTCCTGACCCTGCCTGCGTACGAGTTGATCGACTGATCGACTGATCGACTCGGGACCGGGCGGTGGTGCGCTACGGATCGAACGAGAACGGCGGGTACTCGTCGCGCAGCAGCAGCAGATACGACTCGACTCGCAGCGACCACCGGAGATACCCGACGGCGAATTGGTACAGGCCCTCGGGATACGAACCGGTGAACAGGATTGCGAACCACGCAATCACCGCAGTGATGAACCAGGCGATGCCGAGGAAGAAAAGCACGATCGCGTGGGGGATCACGTAGACGATCCGGAGACCGACTGACCACTTGTTGCGCGGCGTGTCCGGATAGCCGACCGCATAGCGCGTCGGGTAGGCACCATCGCCGAACGGCGGGTAGTCGTCGCGCAGGAGCGCGACGTAGGCGACGGCGCGCGCGCGCCAGGACATGAAGAAGAACGCGAAGTCCCACAGCCCCCGCGGATGGGTGCTCGCAAAGAGGATCGCGAACCACGCGATGATCGCCATGATGAAGGCGACCGCGCCAAGGATGCCGCAACCGCCCCAGTGGAAGCCCCACGTCCAGTCCCCGTGAGCGGGGAATTTCCAGGCGAAGCCGCCGCCGAGTGCGAGGCCCGGGCCGCCGACAAGGATCAGGTGCGGAATTGCCAGGAAGAACCGGAAGAAGACGGTAAGCCGGTTGCGGTCGTGCAGCTGGGGCTCGACGTCGTATGCGACCGGGTAGGAGGCCGATTGGCCCGCACTCTCTGCCATCGTCGGGACATTGTGCACGCAATCGCGCCCGGTGACGAGCAACGCACGTCGACCCCGGCAGGTGCCGAGTCCCTCTCACGCACCCCCAACCGGTCCGATCATCGGCCCGTGATAACCTGATTCGACGACCCCGTCGGAGAGCCTGGGAGTGGGAGAACAAGGACGACGCCAGGCGAGGAGCCTGTCGTTGTTGCGAGAGGCGCGGCAGATGCACGAGGCCCGTCGCCTTGCCGAAGCCAAGGCCCTGTACCGGCAGGCGCTGGAAATCCAGCCCTCGTGCGAGGCGTGGCATGGTCTCGGCGTCCTGGCGCGGGAGGTTGGCGCGCTGGATGCTGCCGCACGATGCTTGGCCAATGCCCTGGCGCTCGACCCCGAGTCGCCCCTCGCGCCGGATCTCCTGAACGAGGAGGCCGATATCCTGCAGCAGGCGGGTCGCCTGGCGGACGCCGCGACACGCCTGCAGACGGCATGTCGCCTGCGCCCGATCGACAGTGTTGCGTGGGAGCGCCTGGGCATCGTGCAGCAGTCCCTGGGCGACATCTCCGGGGCGAGTGAATCCTATCGGCGCGCCTGCAGCATCGATGCTCGCCCGGGCGCACGCGTCAAGCTCGCCACTCTCGTGTCGCCGATCATCGGCTCGCGCGAGGCCATGGAGGCAGAACGCGCGCGCGTCGACGCCGAGCTCGATACGCTGCTCGCAGACGACGCGCTTCACCTGGACCGCCCGACCGATGCGGCCATGTGGACGAATTTCTATCTGGCATTCCACGGCAGAAATGATCGCGCCCTCCAGATCAAATATGCCGCCCTGTATCGCCGCATCTGTCCGTCGCTCGAATACGTGGCGCCGCATTGTGTCCGTTCACGCGGGACCGGCGAGCGCATTCGCGTCGGACTGCTTTCGAAGTTCTTCCACAATCACAGCATCGGGCGCACGAGCCGCGGCCTGTTCGCCGGTTTTGCGCGCGCCGAGTTCGACGTGACGGCAATTTTCGTGGCGCCCGTCATCGACGACGACTACTCGCGGTTCATCCGCCAGCACGCCGAGCGAAGTGTCGTGGTGCCGGAGGATCTGGCCGCAGCCCGGAGCCTGATCGAGGCGCTCGAGCTCGACGTCCTTTTCTATCAGGACATCGGGATGGAGCCTTTCAGCTATCTCCTGGCATTCTCGCGGCTGGCGCGGGTCCAGTGCGTGTCGTTCGGCCATCCCGACACGACGGGCATCCCCACGATCGACTATTTCGTTTCGAACGACCTGTACGAAACCCCGGCCGCGCAAGCGCATTACAGCGAGAATCTCTTCCTGCTGCATGATCTCGGGAGCCTTGCCTGCTACTACCGGCCCCCGGTGCCGCAGCCGGGGAAGCCACGCGCGGCATTCGGGCTCGCCGCCGACGATCATCTGTATATCTGTCCGCAGAACCTGTTCAAGTTCCATCCGGACATGGATGCGCTGATCGCCGGCGTCCTGCGGCGGGATCCCGCGGGAAAGCTGGTCGTGATCGAAGGCCGCATCGAAAGCTGGACCGATCTCCTCCGTCGCCGTTGGGCTGGCGTCATGCCGGATGTACTCGACCGCATCGTGTTCCTGCCGCGCCAGCCAAGCCCGGATTACGTGAACCTCATCGGGCTTGCGGACGCGATGCTGGACACCGTGCATTTCAACGGGATGAATACGTCGCTCGAGGCATTTTCGGTGGGCACGCCGGTCGTGACGTTGCCGGGTGAATTCCAGCGCGGCCGGCACACGCAGGCGATGTATCGCAAGATGGCGATCACCGAATGCGTCGCAGTGGACGCCGCACACTACATCGACATTGCGGTGCGCCTCGGGAGCGATCACGCCTGTCGCCGGGCGATCCACCAGAAAATCATTCTCCGCAACGGTGTCCTGTTCGAGGACATGGAGGTCGTGCGCGAGTTCGAGCGTTTCTTTCGCGAAGCGGTCGCACGGTCGGAGGAGGGCAGTGCCGGTGACCCGGCGGGCCGTCGCGAACCATGACGCGCGACCAGGGTCCGGGGCACGAAGCGCTCAGTCCAGGTTCGCGAGTTCTCCCGCCAGCGGCGCGTACTGCGGCTGCGAGCGCATCGATGACTTCCGCGTGACGGCGCCATTTGTCGCGGTCCGGAGCCGAGACGGTGGAGCGCGAAAGCGGCAGCGGCGCGGATGCGCGCTCGCTCAATGGACCGTCGAACGGCAGCCCCGCGAATTCGGCGATCCGGCCGACCGTCGCTGAGGTGTCGTCGAGCAGATCGCGGTAACGCAGGGCCAACCAGCGTTCGCGTCCGGCAGGCGCCTGAAGACTTCGGACCGGTCGTAGTGATCGCGGATCAGCCCGAGCACGGGCTCGATCGCCTCGCGCAGCGGCGCGTAATCGGGGCGGGCCGTCGGCTGGGCGTGCCGGAAATCCTCGTCGAAAATCAGCGGGATGGTCGTGGTCTGCTGGTGGGCCCTGAACTGGTTCCGGCGCCAGGCATCGCGATTCCAGTCTTCCTCCCCGAAGGCGAGGACGCGCTCGCGGAGTGCGGAAATGTCGGTTTTGCCGAGGAGCAGGAAATCGCCTTTGAAATTCATTGAATTATCGGTTTCACAATGACGTTTCGCCCCAACCTTACATGAACGGGCGCGCGGATCGCAACTTCATGGAAACTCCGTCGCGCCCGGCTGCGGATAAGCAGAATCTATCGCGTGCATTGCCATAGTCAATTGGACGTATCATTGGCCGCGACGCACAATATGCTGCGAGACCGGCAGCGCGTTCGCACCGGTCCTCGATCCGTCGCCCGCGCGTACGCGTGCGGGCGCCAACGCTGAAGAGGAGCTCGACATGAAGTCCCTGAAAGGCACCAAGACTCACGACAATCTGAAGGCCGCGTTCGCCGGCGAATCGCAGGCGAATCGTCGCTACCTCTACTTCGCGAACAAGGCGGACGTCGAAGGCCAGAACGACGTCGCGGCGCTGTTCCGCTCGACCGCGGAAGGTGAGACCGGCCATGCGCACGGACACCTCGACTACCTCGCGATCGTCGGCGACCCGGCGACCGACCTGCCGATCGGCGCGAGCCGCGACAACCTGAAGGCCGCGGTCGCCGGCGAAACGCACGAGTACACCGACATGTATCCGGGCATGGCGAAGGCTGCACGCACCGAGGGTTTCGAGGAAATCGCCGACTGGTTCGAGACGCTGGCGAAGGCCGAGCGCTCGCACGCCAACCGCTTCCAGAAAGCCCTGGACGCACTGGCCGACTGACGGCGCACGCCACAACGGGAGCGCGCCGGCGATGACGATCCGCGAGGGCAATCTTCAGGCGCCGACGCGCCACCCGCTCGACTGGCGCAATCCCGAGTTCTTCGACGAGGCCGCGCTCTTCAAGGAAATGGAGCGTGTCTTCGAGATCTGCCACGGCTGCCGGCGCTGCATCTCGCTGTGCGGCTCGTTCCCGACCCTGTTCGACCTCGTCGACGAGAGCAAGACGATGGAGGTCGATGGCGTCGCCAAGGCGGACTACTGGAAAGTCGTCGACCAGTGCTACCTGTGCGACGTCTGCTACATGACCAAGTGTCCGTACGTTCCACCCCATCCGTGGAATGTCGATTTCCCGCACCTGATGCTGCGTGCGAAGGCCCACAAGTTCAGGAAGGGCCCGGTGCGCGCTCGCGACCGGATGCTGACCTCGACCGATACCGTCGGCAAGCTCGCGACCATCCCCGTCGTCGTCCATGCGGTCAACAAGGCGAACAGGATGCCGGTAGTGCGCAAGATGATGGAGCGCACGCTGGGGGTCGCGGCCGATGCCTGGCTCCCGACCTACGCGGCGAAGCCGTTCCAGAAATCGGCGCGGCCGTCGCTGCAATGGCCGGTCAGAGACGGCGCGCGCACCCCTGGCAAGGTCGCGGTATTCTCGACCTGCTACGTCAACTACAACGAGCCGGGGATCGGGCACGACCTCCTGAAGCTGCTCGACCACATCGAGGTTCCGTACGTCACGATTGACGGCGAGGCCTGCTGCGGCATGCCGAAGCTCGAGCTGGGCGACCTCGAAGGTGTCGAGAAGCTGAAGGACGTCAACATTCCGCTGCTCATGCCGCTGGCCCGCGAAGGCTGGGCCATCGTCTCGCCGGTGCCGTCGTGCACGCTGATGTTCAAGCAGGAGCTGCCGCTGATCTTCCCCGAGGACGCCGACGTCAAGGCGGTCGGCGACGCGATGTTCGACCCGTTCGAGTATTTCGTCCTGCGCGACAAGGACGGGCTGCTCCAGCGCGAGTTCAAGAATCCGCTGGGCAAGGTCAGCTACCACATCCCCTGCCACTCGCGCGTGCAGAACGTGGGTCAGAAGACCCGTGAAGCCCTGGAATGGGTGCCCGGTACGACGGTCAACACCGTCGAGCGCTGCGCCGGCCACGACGGGACGTTCGGCGTCAAGCGCGAGTTCTATGCCGACTCGATGAAGATCGGGAAGCCGGTGTTCCAGCGCATGGCCGAGCCGTCGCCCGAGTACATCAGCTCGGACTGCCCGATCGCAGGGCGCCGGATCGCGCAGGGCATCACGCAGTCGGGTGCGCCGGAGCCGCGAAAGGCGCATCCGCTGACGCTGCTGCGGATCGCCTTCGGGATCAAATGAACAGGATCGGGATGGAGTCTGCAATGCCAGCCATCACGCGGGACAGCCTCATGACGCTGGAAGCGTACGCGAAGGAACGCCCGGCGTTCCGCGCGCGCGTCCTCGCGCACAAGCGCGATCGCAGCATCCACCTCGGCGAGCACGTGACGCTGTTGTTCGAGGATGAACTCACGATCCGCTACCAGGTCCAGGAGATGCTGCGCATCGAGAAGACCTTCGAGGAAGCCGGCATCCAGGACGAGCTTGACGCCTACAACCCGCTGATCCCCGACGGCAGCAACCTCAAGGCGACGATGCTGATCGAATACGAGGACGAGGCCGAGCGTCGCGAGGCGCTGGCGCAACTCAAGGGCATCGAAGGAGACGTGTGGCTGCGCGTCGATGGGTTCCCCGAGGTGCGGGCCATCGCCGACGAGGACCTCGCCCGCGAGAACGAGGAAAAGACCTCGTCCGTGCACTTCCTGCGCTTCGAGTTCACTCGCGACATGGTCGCCGCGCTGAATGGAGGACGCGCGCTCGCGGCGGGCGTCGACCATCCGAACTACAAGGTGAGCCTCGCCGCGGTCCCCGCCGCAACGCGCAACGCGCTCGCAGCCGACTTCAGCTGACGGTCGGCGTCCCGACCAGGTCGAACGAGACCAACACGAAATCGGCCCGGTGCTCGATCGCCTCCCCGAGCCTGAGTGAAGTCTCGCGGCTGGTCGAGATTGCGGTGAAGGTCCTGCCCGGCCTGTAGCAGGCCGTGGGCACGACCAGCGCCTTGATCGGTACCCGGGGACCCGTCGCGCAGTCGCGAAGGTAGAGAGCGGGGAATCGTTCCCGCGTCTCGCCCTGCCCGCGTGCGGGGTCCTCGGGCATCAGCACCAGCGGCTGCGGATTCCGGCCCAGGTGCTCGACACCGACCTCGACGTTGCTTCCTGGAAGCCTTGCGAGACGCCGGACGATCGCCAGGGACCACGGCGCATTGCCGTCTTCGCGGAAGGCCATCAGCGACCCCGGCATCGTGCGGCGTGGATTCGAGACCCTGCCGCGAAGCCGGCTCCCCGATTCGCTGCGGTCCCGCACCTGCCAGGCGAGTTGCGGCACCCCGAAGCTTGCCGTAGGCGGGAACCGCGAGGACTCGCCGTCGAGCTCCGCGTCCTGCGCCGATGCGTCGCGGGATGCCTGCCCGAAGTGCAACGAAGGCGATGCGGGCGCCGGCTGCAGGTCGGATGCGGCGCCAGCCTTGGACTGCGCTTGCAACATGGCGAAGATGCTTGCCAGGCCACCGACGGTCGCCTGCACCGACGCCAGCACGACGGGATTGCGCGGGCCCCGGCGTTGGACGCGGTCGCAGGCAGGGGTGAACAGGTCCGCCAGCCGGGACAGCAGCTCGATGCGGCAGGCGCGCGCGCTCGACGCGCAGTTGCGCAGTTCGTCGAGCTCCCGGCGCACTGCCATCGCAATCGCTACCGTGTCCAGCGACAGGCAATCGCCGTGATCGCGAGATCCGCAGGCGCGCCGCAGACCGTCCGCGCCAGCGAGGTCGACAACGTAGGCGTTGCGCGGTATCGCCGCGCCGCTTGCGAGCGGTGACAGGGATACGAGGCCGCTCCAGCGCGCGATGCGCCTGCGCGCGAATGTGAGTTCGGGCGCAGTGAATTGCCCGCAATCGAGCCGCTGGACGAGAAGCATCCGCACATACATGTGGTCCGGCGTAGACGCGTTCGCTGCCGTCTCTCCATCGTGCCGGGCGGGCGCCGATGGAGCGACGCGTCGCCACCAGCGATAGATGTCGTGCATTTCCCGCCAGCGGCCGTGGGGCCAGGGCTCGTATCGGAACAGGTGCAGCAGCAGCTCGACTTGCCGGTGGTAGAAGAGCCGGACGAGCATTGCGGGCACTGCATCGATCCATTCATTGCGGAACCAGCCGTTGCGGGCATGCTGGAGGAATCGGTGGTAGCCCAGCGCCAAGGCGCGGCAGAGCTCGAACACTGCATGGCGAAGCTGCCGCTCCTGCGGGGACGCCTCGACCGGCATCGAGGCCAGCCTGAGCAGCAGGCGCTCCAGCAGCGGCTGCGCGCGTCGATCCACCACGAACAGCGAGCGCAGGCGATCGATGTGCGGAGTGCGCCCCTCGACCGACGGGTTGAGCGCGTCGCAGATCGCGCGCACTGCCGCCAGCGGTTCAGCGTGCGCGATGCTCAGCCAGAGTGCCTTGGCCGCCTCGGGGCTGCCGAGCGGGTCGGTCGCGGCATCGCCTCTCCTGAGTCCCAGCATGGGATCCGTCCGTGCACTCGATCGAATGGAGGCTGGGACTTCAGCAATCGACGTGCCAGATTCCATCGATGCCGCACCGTAGCCGACTATCGGTGTGCAGCTTGGCATGCTCCATGCTGATCGTTCGCACCATGTGGCGATCAGCGATGAAGAGGTTGTACGCAGTACGCATGTACGCGACAAAGTGCAGGCGCCGCCTGCGCGCGCCGTCGCTGCGCCGCCGCCTCGTCGTGATCAACATGGTCGCCACCGGCGCGACGTTCCTGCTGATCAGCCTTGCGCTGATCACCAACGAGTACCTGACGCATGTCTGGACGCTGCTCGATGATCTGGAGCTCCAGGCAAGCAGGATCTGCGAAGCCGCGCCCGAATCGATCACCGCCATGAATCGTCCGGCGGCGACCGCGCTTCTCGCGCGCCTCGGCGCGACACCGGAAGTGACGCGGGCGGCCATCTTCGATGCACAGGGAGCCGCGGTAGGCGTGTTTCGCGACGGGGGGGCGTCGTCGCTCATTTCCCCAGGCCCGATCGACGGCACCCACCTGGGCTGGACGCGCGTCGACGTGACACGCGCGATTATGGCGGGAACGCGACGCGTCGGGTCGCTGCGCATCGAGGCGAGCCTCCTTGCAGTCAACCAGCGCCTGGCGTGGTACGCAATGGTCGTCGCGTTCGCGGCGATCGCCGGGGTCGGCATCGCCGTGTGGTTGATCGACCGCATGCTCGTCGCGGCCGCCGGGCCGCTGCGTCAGCTCCTCCAGCTGCTCGAGAGCGTGACCGCGGTCCGTCGTCGCGGCGGAATCCCCGAGCCGGGAAGCGAGGACGAGGTCAGCGCGCTGGCGCGGAGCTTCCGCCATATGCTGAAGCGAATCCACGAACGCGAGCGGGAGCTCGAGCAGGAGCTGCGTGACCGCAAGCGTGCCGAGCAGAACCTCGCGCAGCTGGCGCACTACGATGCGTTGACGTCCCTGCCGAACCGCAACTTCTTCAACACGCAGCTCACCGAGGTGCTGGCCTCGGCACGCGAGGGCGAACGGGCCGTCGCCCTGCTGTTCATCGACCTGGACAACTTCAAGATCGTCAACGACACGCTGGGCCATCATGTCGGCGACCTGCTGCTGGCGGCGGCCGCCGGCCGGCTGCGCAACAGCGTGCGTGCGAGCGACATCACGTACAGGCTCGGCGGCGACGAGTTCACCGTGATTCTCGGCGACGTCGACACCGCAGAGCACGCCGGCCAGATTGCGGCGAAGATCATCGAGGCGCTTGCAAAGCCGTTCAGGCTGCTCGACATCGACGTGCACGTGAGCGCGAGCGTCGGGATCAGCCTCTATCCGAAGGACGGTGGCGACGCCGCGCGGCTGATGAAGTGCTGCGACATGGCGATGTACCACGCGAAGGAGCGCGGGCGGAACAACTTTCAGTTCTTTTCCGACGAGATGAATGCGCGCATCCTGCGGCGGCGCGCGGTCGAGACCGGGTTGCGGCGAGCGCTGGAGAATGGCGAGCTCGCGCTGCACTATCAGCCCCAGGTGGACGTGCGCACGCGCGAGATTGTCGGGGCCGAAACGCTGCTGCGCTGGACCGACGGCAATGGCAGAATCACCAGCCCGCAGGACTTCATCCCGGTCGCCGAGGAAACCGGGCTCATCATCCCGATCGGCGAATGGCTGCTGCTCGCTGCGTGCAGCCAGGCGAGCCTGTGGCAGAAGCGCGGCTTTCCGCCGGTGAGCGTCTCGGTGAACCTGTCGGCCCGCCAGTTTCGCGAACCGCGAATGGTGCGCATGATCGCCAACGCGCTCGAGGATTCCGGGCTCGATCCGTCGCTGCTTGTCCTCGAACTCACCGAGAGCATCCTGATGGAAGATACCGAGACGACGAACGCCAAGGCCCAGGACCTGCGGGCAATGGGCGTCCTGCTGGCGATCGACGACTTCGGGACGGGCTATTCGTCGATCGGCTACCTGAAGCGCCTGCCGATCAGCGAGATCAAGATCGACCGGCGGTATGTGAGTGGAATACCGCACGACACCGATGGCGCCACGCTGACCCAGGCGATTCTGGCAATGGGCCGCGGGCTCGACCTCGAAGTCGTTGCCGAGGGAGTGGAGACACAGGCCCAGATGGAGTTTCTCGCGTTGCACCACTGCACGCGCGCGCAGGGGCACCTGATTGCCCCTGCGCTGGCCGCGGCGCAGTTCGATCTCCTGCTCGACAACCAGCATCGCAAGCAGCTGCGGTTGCCGCGACTGGCGATCGCCAGCGCCCACGCGGCCTGAGTCGCGGTCGCGTCCTCGGTTGCGTCCTCAGTTACGTCCTCGGCTGCGTCTCAGTCGCGGAAGTTCTGGTACTGCAGCGGGAAGTCGGTGATCGACTTCTTCACCAGCGCGATCGCCTCCTGCAGATCGTCCCTCTTGGCGCCCGACACCCGCACGGCATCGCCCTGGATCGATCCCTGCACCTTGAGCTTGCTGTCCTTCAGCAGCTTGACGACGCGCTTGGCGAGATCCTGCTCCACCCCGGTGCGGACGGTGACCACCTGCTTGACCTTGTTGCCGGAGATCTTCTCGACGTTGCCGTACTTCAGCGACCGGACGTCGACCTGGCGTTTCGCGAGCTTGCCGGTCAGGATGTCGGTCACCTGTTTCAACTTGAAATCGTCGTCGGCGTATAGGGTTAGGGTCTTCTCATCGCTCTCGACGCGGGCATCCGAGCCCTTGAAGTCGAAGCGTGTCCCGAGTTCCTTGTTCACTTGGTCGACGGCATTCCGGACCTCGACGTGATTGACCTCGGAAACGATGTCGAACGATGGCATGGCTCTGTTCTCCAGGTTGTCGCATCGGCGCGACGCGATCCCGCTGCACCGCCGCGGATCGCGCGGGTGCTGCACGACCAGCGCGAATTCTGGCACGTTTGCCGCGGGACGGTCTGCCGGGCGATCGCGGATCCCGATCGATTCCGCGCAGTAGGCCGCTTTCCGACACGGATTTGCGTCGTCGGCCGATGGTAGGCGACGGCGCTGCGGCCCATCATGGCCACCGGACCCAAACGAATTTCCGGAGGGCAGCATGAGCGGACGGGCATATGCGGGACTGGGTGCGGCGATCCTCGCCGCAGCGCTGATGGCGAATGCCGGCGCGGCACGGGCGATGTCGGTGCCGAAGCCGGTGACCCGAGGCGAGGCGACCTTCGTCAACGGAGGCATCGGGCAGACCGAGGCCGACGCCATCCGTCACATGGCGCCGAAATGGCCGGTGGAGATGACGTTCGCGAAGCGGCAGCACGGTCGCGACGATTTTGTCGCCGGCGTGAAACTGCGGGTCATCGGCGCGGGCGGTCGGACCGTCGTGGACGTTCGCAACGGCGGGCCGTTGCTGCTGCTCAAGCTTCCCGATGGGCATTACACCGCCAGGGCCGACTATGACGGTCACGTCAAGACGCAGCGCATCGACATCGCCGCGGGGCATCGCGACAGCGTCGGGTTCCTCTGGTCCTGAAGCTGCCGGCTTCCTCACCCGCCTCGCTCTCGCTCGGTACCCTCTCCCGCTTGCGGGAGAGGGTCGGGGTGAGGGCCCGCCCGGTCAGCGCCGGCCGCGGTTCGCGGCGATGCGCATCCGCAGCGCGTTGAGCTTGATGAATCCCGCGGCGTCTTTCTGGTCGTAGGCGCCCGCGTCGTCGTCGAAGGTCGCGATCTTCGTGTCAAACAGCGAATCCTTCGGCGACGAGCGCCCGATGCACATGATCGTGCCCTTGTAGAGCTTCAGGCGTACCGTGCCGTTGACGTGCGCCTGCGACGCGTCGATCAGTCCCTGCAGCAGCGTGCGCTCGGGGCTGAACCAGTAGCCGTTGTAGATCATCCGGGCATAGCGCGGCATCAGGTCGTCCTTCAGTGCCAGCACTTCGCGGTCGAGGGTGATCGACTCCATCGCCCGGTGCGCCTTGAGCATGATCGTCCCGCCCGGGGTCTCGTAGCATCCGCGCGATTTCATGCCGACGTAGCGGTTCTCGACCATGTCGAGTCGGCCGATGCCGTGCCGCCCGCCGATGTCGTTGAGCGCCGTCAGCACTTCGGCGGGCGACATCTTCTTGCCGTCGATGGCGACGATGTCACCGTGGCGATACTCGAGCTCGACCACCTGGGGCCTGGCCGGCGCCTTCTCGGGTGAAACGGTGATCCGCCACATCGACTCCTCGGGCGCGAAATCCGGATCCTCGAGGATGCCACCCTCGTAGCTGATGTGCAGCAGGTTGGCGTCCATCGAATAGGGCGCGCCGCCCTTGCGTTTCTTGAAGTCGACGGGAATGCCGTGCTTGTCGGCATAGGCGAGCAGCTTTTCCCGCGACAGCAGGTCCCATTCGCGCCAGGGCGCGATGATTCGAATGTTCGGCGCCAGCGCATAGGCACCGAGCTCGAAACGCACCTGGTCGTTGCCCTTGCCGGTCGCTCCGTGGGACACCGCGTCGGCGCCGGTCTTCTTGGCGATCCTGACCAGGTGCTGCGCGATCAGCGGCCGCGCGATCGAGGTCCCGAGCAGGTATTCGCCCTCGTAGACGGCATTGGCGCGGAACATCGGGAAGACGAAATCGCGGACGAACTCCTCGCGCAGGTCCTCGATGAAGACGTTCTTCTTCTTGATGCCGAGCTGCAGCGCCTTGGCGCGCGCCGGCTCGACCTCCTCGCCCTGGCCGATGTCGGCGGTGAAGGTGACGACTTCGCAGCCATAGGTGTCCTGCAGCCACTTGAGAATCACCGACGTGTCGAGGCCGCCGGAATACGCGAGGACGACTTTCTTGATGGTCATGGGGTCAGAGCCGTAATGCGGGCAGGATCATGCGGGGAGGTGTGCGAGCCGCGCCCGTAATACGGCTCTGACCCCAATTTCAGTCGATCTTGAGGCCGATCTTCCTGATCACCGGCGCCCATTTCTCGGTTTCGCCCCGGACCAGCGCGCCGAACTGCGCGGGCGTGCCGCCGACGAGGTCGAAGCCCAGCCGGTGCATCCGCGCGACGATTTCGGGATCGGCGAGGATCGCGTTGATCTCGCTGTTGAGGCGCGCGATGATCGGCTTCGGGGTCGCGGCCGGAACCATGACGCCGTTCCAGGCGAGGACCTCGAATCCCGGGTAGCCCGACTGTGCGATCGAGGGGATGTTCGGGAACAGCGGGAACGGCTTCGCAGTCGTCACCGCGATCGCACGCAGCTTGCCCGCGTCGATCTGCGCCTGCAGCGGCTGCATGACGGCGAACATCATCTGCGTCTCGCCCTTGATCGTCGCGGTGACCGCAGGCGGCGACCCGTTGAAGGGGATGTGCACGACATCGATGCCGGCGAGCTGCTTGAAGAGCTCCATGCACAGGTGCGACGAGCTGCCGTTGCCGACCGAAGCGTAGTTGAGATTGCCGGGATGCGCCTTCGCGTAGGCGACCAGCTCGGCCAGGCTGTGCACGGGCAGCTCAGCGTTGACGACCAGGACGTTCGGCTGGCTGGTGGTGGTGATCACCGGCGCCAGGTCGCGGCCGACGTCGTAGGGGAGCTTCTGCAGCAACGGGGCGAACGAAAGCGGTCCGTTGAACGCGAGCAGCATCGTGTAGCCGTCGGGCGCGGCGTGCGCGACCTCGGCCGTGGCGACCGTGCCGCCCGCGGCAGGCTTGTCCTCGATGACGACTGGCTGGCCCAGACGCGTCGCGAGCTTGTCGGCGATCGCGCGGCCCAGCACGTCGATCGAGCTGCCGGCAGGCGCCGACATCAGGAACCTGATCGGGCGCTGCGGCCAGTCCTGCGCGGCAGCGGAGGTCGTTGTCAGCGTCGCGAAGATGAGCGCGAGAACCGATCGTGCAAGCATGGGAATGCTCCGGGTCGTCGTTGGTGCGTAAGGGGATGGCCAGAGGCGGTGCGAGGAGGGTCAGCCGTCGACCCGGCCGCAGACCAGGTACTCGAGCAGCGCCTTCTGTGCGTGCAGGCGATTCTCCGCCTCGTCCCAGACGACGCTCTGCGGTCCGTCGATGACCTCGGCCGTGACTTCCTCGCCGCGGTGCGCGGGCAGGCAGTGCATGAACAGGGCATCGGGGGCCGCTTCGCGCATCATCGCGCTGTCGACCTGCCAGCGCTCGAACGCGCGCAGGCGGGCGTCGCTCTCCGCCTCGTAGCCCATGCTCGTCCACACGTCGGTCGTGACGAGATCGGCGCCGCGGCAAGCCACGCGCGGATCGTCGTGGCAGCTGTAGTGCGCGGCGCCGTGGCCGCCGCTGATCGCCGGGTCCATCGCGTAACCCGGCGGTGTCGAGACGTTGACGTGGAAGCCGAAGATCTGCGCGGCCTGCAGCCACGTGTAGCAGACGTTGTTCGCGTCGCCGATCCAGGCCACCGTCCTGCCGCGGACCGACCCGCGGTGCTCGATCCAGGTGTAGATGTCGGCGAGGATCTGGCAGGGGTGGTACTCGTTGGTGAGGCCGTTGATCACCGGGACGCGCGAATGCTCGGCGAAGCGCTCGATGAGCGACTGGCCGAAGGTGCGGATCATCACGACGTCGACCATCCGCGAGACCACGCGGGCGACGTCTTCGATTGGCTCGCCGCGCGCGAGCTGGGTGTCGCCGCGCGTCAGGTTGATCGCGATGCCGCCCAGCTGGTTCATCCCCGCTTCGAACGAAACGCGGGTGCGCGTCGACGCCTTCTCGAACACCATCGCGAGGGTCCGGTCGCGCAGCGGCTGGTAGAGCTCGTAGCGCTTGAACCGGTCCTTGATCCAGCGCGTGCGCTCGAACAGGTGCTCGAACTCGTCGCGGGAGAAGTCGCGGAACTGCAGGAAATGCTTGGGCGCCGTCACGGCCATCGGATGCGTCGCGGTGCGTGCGCACCGCGGACACTCGTCAAATCAAAAGTCTAGCATGCAGCCGCCCCGCGACTGCTGCGGTCGTCGCCCGCGATCAGGATGCAATCCCGACCGGTGTCCTTGGCCTGGTAGAGCGCCCTGTCGGCAGCCTCGAGGAGCTGCGCCAGCGTCGTGCCGTCATGGCCGAGGACGGCGATTCCGGCGGAGAACATGAATCCCCCGAGCGCCTGCCCGTTCCAGTGCACGCGCAGGTCGCGAAGGCGCGCGGCGAGGCTCGCCAGCGCCTTCGCAGCGCCGGTGCCGTTCGCGTCCGGCAGCACGATGCAGAACTCCTCGCCGCCATAGCGGCACACGACGTCGGCCGGGCGCAACGACATCGGCAGCACGCGCCCGATTTCGCGCAGCACGAGATCGCCGGCCGGGTGGCCGTGACGGTCGTTGACCTGTTTGAAATGGTCCAGATCGACCAGGGCGACCGCGAGCGGGGTGCCGCGGCGCAGCGCTGCGCCGATCAGTCCGGGCGCGACCGAGTCGAGGTAGCGGCGATTGAACAGCTGGGTCAGCGGGTCGTGCACGGCCTCGACCTGGAGCTGGGCCTGCAGCGCCTCGATCTGGATCATCTTGTGCTGGAGATCGGAATTGAGCCGCTCCAGCTCGCGATTGGTCCGCTCGGCCTCGGTCCGCTGCGCCAGCGCACGATCGCGCTCGTCCCGGGCATGCGACAGCTCGTGCTCGACGCGCAGCAGGTAATACTTGGCGCTCGCGCGATGGGACATGCGCTGCGTCTGTGCGCGCAGGAGCTCGCGCATGCAGGCGTAGGCGGCCTCGAAGTTTGCGCGCTCCGCGTGGCGTTGCGCGAGGCGATCCCAGGCCTTGCACTCGACGGGGAGGAAATTGCGCTGCCGCGCGGCAGCGGCCGCCGCCTCGAGCGCCGCGATCGCTGCGTCGGCCGGGCCCTGCGCGTCGGCGACGACCGCATCCGCCCAGAGGCTGTGAACTTCATTGAAACCGCCCGGGAAGTCGGCGTGGATCTCTCGCGCGGTCCCGGCGCACTGCGCTGCATCGGCGATGCGCCCGTGGCGCGCGTAGATCTCGGCAGCGATCGCGAGGTAATGGTTCTGCACCGCGCGGCGGATCGTCGCCGGCGCTCCCGAGAGCATCCGGTCGACCGTCTCGAGTGCGCGCGCGTCGTCGCCGACCCCGACCAGCGCCTCGGCTAGATTCGAGCGGGCGAACATCACGACTTGGGGATTGTCGTACTGCTCGAGATCGACCAGCGCGGCATCCGCGAGCTCTCGTGCAGGCGCGTAGTCGCCGACGGTCACCAGCGCAGCCGCGAGATTGGACATGACGGTCGGATGCTGCGGCGACGCCGGCGCGAGGCGCAGCGCTTCCAGTGCTTCGTAAAGATAGCGAATCGCACCGTCGAACTGGTCGGTGAAGTAATGCGCGGCCCCGATCGCGTTGAGCAGCCAGAAGCGGTCCTCGGGCGGCAGGATCTGCTGCGCCTCGGCGTAGAGCGAGAGCAGCCGGTCGCGGGCGGCTGGCGCCGAGCTCTCGACGATGGCGAGGCGGGCCGAGGCGATCTCGGCGAGCAGCAATCCGCGCCGGTCAGCGAGGGCTTCGAAGTCCTTCGCGGCGCCCGCGATCCACTCCCTCGCGTCGAGCGGCTTTGCGGTGAAGAACAGATGGAAGAACGCGATCGTCAGCTCGGACCACGCGCGCAGTCGCGGGTCGTCCCGCGAAGATGCCTCGACGAACGCGCGAGCGCGGGCGTACGCCCGCTCGGGTTCGCGGAAATGCTGTGCCCACAGCGCTGCTGCGGCGTCGTTCATCGGGTCGATCGGGCGGACCACAAACGATCAGGGCGCCGTGCAAGGCGCCCTGTCATCGATTGCGCCGCGCCGTCGCAGGCTACGGCATCGCCTTGATCGCCTGCGCCAGTCGCGACTTGGTTCGCGAGGCGAGGTTCTTGTGGACGATCTTCTTGTCGGCAATCCTGTCGATGACCGCCTGCGATTCGCGCATCTCGGTTGTCGCCGCCGCCTTGTCGCCGGTCGTGATCGCCTTCTTCACCTTCTTGACCGCGGTGCGCAGCGCCGACTTGAGGCTGGCGTTGCGCATGCGCGTCGCCTCCGCCTGCCGGGCGCGCTTGCGGGCCTGCGCCGAATTGGCCATGAAATTTGATCCTTGGTCGAAATGATGCAGCGGATGGCTGCGCGGCCGGCTTTTCCGCGAACCCCGCGGAACGCGGGCGTGGAGGGGCCGACAAAGACCGCGCATAATACGCGACTTTTGCTCTGCCAGCAAGGCGCGCGGCCTCGTCGGAAGCCACGGCGCCGCACTCGTCCCAGTCCCGAACCGCTGCCTTCCTTCCCTTGAACCTGCTGCGAACCCTGTCGACCGTCAGCGCCATGACGCTGCTGTCGCGCATTGCCGGTCTCCTGCGCGAAACCCTCAAGGCGACCGTGTTCGGCGCCGGTCTGCAGATGGACGCGTTCGAGGCGGCCTTCAGGCTGCCGAACCTGCTGCGGCGCCTCTTCGCCGAAGGGGCCTTCTCCCAGGCCTTCGTTCCGATCCTCGCCGAGTACCGGCGCAAGAAGGGCGCCGACGCCACGCGCAAGCTGGTCGGCGACGTGGGCACGCTGCTTGCGGTGGTCCTGCTGCTCATTTCGGTCGCCGGGTCGATCGCGGCGCCCTGGCTCGTCTACGTGCTCGCGGGAGGGTTCGCCAGGACCCCCGGCAAGGTCGAGCTCACCGCCGAGATGATCCGGATCGTCTTTCCGTACATCCTGTTCATATCGCTGGTGTCCCTCGCCGGTGGCGTCCTCAACGTCCATCGGCGCTTCGCGATCCCCGCTTTTACGCCGGTGCTGCTCAACCTTTCGATCATCGGTTCGGCGATCTTTCTCGCACGCTGGTTCACCGAGCCGATCAAGGCGCTGGCCTGGGGCGTGGCCATCGGCGGCGTCGCGCAGCTCGCGCTGCAGGTCGTCCCGCTGATGCGCATCGGCATGCTTCCGAGACCGGGATTCGACTGGCGCAACGAAGGCGTGCGCCGCGTGCTGGTTGCGATGGGCCCGGCGGTCGTAGGCGTGTCGGCGGCGCAGATCTCGGCACTGCTCAACACGCAGCTCGCCGCACTCCTGGGAGACGGGCGCATCTCGTGGATCACCTATGCCGATCGCCTGATGGAGTTCCCGAGCGCACTGCTGGGCGTCGCGCTGGGAACGGTCCTGCTGCCGTCGCTCGCGCAGCACTATAGCGACGACGATCATCACGAATACTCGGCGCTGCTCGACTGGGGCCTGCGCCTCGCGTTCCTGCTGGCGCTGCCGGCGACGCTCGCGCTGGCGCTGCTCGCGATTCCGCTGGTGTCGACGCTCTACCACTACGGCCGGTTCACGATCAACGACGTGATGCAGACGCGCGCCGCGCTGCTGGGCTACAGCGTGGGATTGCCGGCGCTGATCCTGGTCAAGATCCTCGCCCCCGGCTTCTACGCACGGCAGGTGATGAAGACCCCGGTCAAGATCGCTTTCTTCACGGTCCTGGTGACGCAGGCGATGGCGGTCACGTTCGCGTGGCCGCTCGGGCTCCAGCAGGCCGGGCTCACTCTGGCCACGAGCCTCGGCGCCTGCTGCAATGCAGGACTGCTGCTGTGGTTCCTGCTTCGCAAGGGCTACTACCGGCCCCAGCCAGGCTGGCCGGGATTCGCGCTCAAGGTGCTGGTCGCGGTCGGCGCGCTCGCAGCGCTGCTGGTGTGGCTTCCGGGCACCGATGCATCGTGGGTGCACGCCGGGATCCTGAGCAGGGTCGGTCGCCTCGCACTGATCATCGTCTCCGGGGGGGTCGTCTATTTCGGCGCACTGTTCGCCTTGGGCTTTCGCATCGCGCACTTCAGCCGCCGCGAGGCGCCGCTTCCGGCAGCCGTCCCGCAGGAGCCGGACGACGGGCAGTGACGCGCGCCGGCCCCGCGCACGCGAAGCGGCGAGACGGCCGCCGTGACGGCTGGCCCCGGTGGCCGCCGGTGAGAGAGATCCCGGTCGAGGGCCGGCATCAGTTCGGCCCGCTGCCTTTGCGATGCGGGCAGCGCGGTTTCGTGCAGTCCGCGTAGAGGTAGAGGGCGTGCTCGCTGATCGCGAATCCGCGATCCTTCGCGATCCGGGCCTGGCGCTTCTCGATCTCGGCGTCGTAGAACTCCTCGACGCGGCCGCATTGCATGCAGACCAGATGGTCGTGATGCTTGCCCTCGTTCAACTCGAAGACCGCCTTGCCGGACTCGAAATGATGGCGGACGAGCAGGCCTGCCTGCTCGAACTGCGTCAGCACCCGATAGACGGTGGCGAGGCCGATGTCGAGACCCTCGGCCAGCAGCAGCTTGTAGACGTCCTCGGCGGTCAGGTGACGGACCTTCGACGTCTCGAACAGATTGATGATCTTGAGGCGCGGCACCGTCGCCTTCAGTCCTGCGCTCTTGAGATCCTGGGATGTGCTCATTGAGGGCCCCGGAAGGCGGTGTGGCGTGAATCGTCACGGCTATAATAGCCATTTGCCCGGATGATTCCCATAGTGCACCTCCGAACGATTTCCCCCGGCGTACGCAGGCTCGCCGCCGCAATGGCGTTCGCAGCCGCCGTCGCCGGCCTCGGCGGTTGCGCGACTGCGGACAAGTACATGCCGACATGGCGTTCGCTGGGCGTGTACAAGATCGACATCAACCAGGGCAACTACCTGTCGCAGGACATGATCGACAAGCTCAAGGTCGGCATGACGCAGCAGCAGGTTCGCCTCATCCTCGGAACGCCACTGATCGAGTCGCCGTTCCGAAGGGATCGCTGGGACTACGTCTACGAGTTCGCGAAGCAGGGTGAACTGCGCGAGCACCGCAATTTCACCGTCTGGTTCGCCGACGGCAAGGTGACGCGCTGGGAGGGCGACAAGATGCCCGAGTCCATTGTCGAGCTCAACCGTTCCGCCGCCGCCAAGGCGCTCCCTCCCAAGGCTTCGGCAGGCGCTGGATGGTGGGACCGTCTGCTCGACATCTTCCGCAAGAAGTGACGGTCCGGTGACGGTGCAAGCGAAGCGTGTGCGGGTGGCGATCGCCGGCGCCGGCGGGCGGATGGGACAGGCGTTGATCGACGCCATGTCCGCCGCGCCCGATATCGAGCTCGCGGCCGCGCTCGATGTCGCGGAGAGCCCTGCGCTCGGATCCGATGCCGGTGCCCGCATCGGCCGGACAACCGGAATCCGGATCGCTGCCGACATCGACGCTGCACTGCGCGCCTCGGATGTCCTGATCGATTTCACGCGTCCCGCAGGCACCCTCGCGCACCTGGCCGCATGCGAACGGCTGGGTGTCGCGGCGGTCGTGGGAACCACCGGGTTCGATCCTGCCGCCAGGGACGAGATCGTCGAGCGCTCGCGCAGGGTCCCCATCGTCTTCGCGCCGAACATGAGCGTCGGCGTCAACGTACTGATCGAACTGGTCGAACTCGCGGCCGCCCGCCTCGGATCCGAATTCGACATCGAGATCCTCGAGATGCACCACCGGCACAAGGTCGATGCGCCATCCGGCACGGCGCTGCGCCTGGGCGAGGCGGCGGCCAAGGGCGCCGGCCAATCGCTGGCGGAGCACGCCGTCTACGTGCGCCAAGGCGCGACCGGAGAGCGCAAGCCCGGGGCGATCGGGTTCGCCACCCTGCGCGGGGGCGACGTCGTGGGCGAGCATACGGTCATTCTCGCCGGCCCCGGCGAGCGCCTCGAACTCACGCATCGCGCGAGTTCGCGCGGCAATTTCGCCGCCGGCGCATTGCGCGCTGCGAGGTTCGTCGCTGCCAAGCGTGCCGAGCGGGTCACCGGCCTTTTCGACATGGCCGACGTGCTCGGCATTCGCTGATCGCGGGAGTCCACAACGCCGGATGCCGTGACGCGCGTGGCGAGGGCCTCTCGCCGAGGGCTTCGCGAAAACCCCGAAAACCCGGGACGGACCACGTTTTCGGCGCCGAAAACGTGGTCCGTCCCGGGTTTTAAACGTGGTGCGTCCCTGATTTTCTGGGGGCGGGGGCTACGCCGCGAGGCGTTCGCGCGCACCCAGCCGATCGATCTCGGCGGCAGCCTTGGCGAGCGCCGCCTGCTTGTTTGCGTCGCTGATCGCAAGGCCCTCGGCATAGACGAACTCGACGTCGGTGATCCCGATGAAGGCCAGGAAATCCCGCACGTACGCCGACTGCAGGTCGCGGGGTGTTCCGGCATGGATTCCGCCGCGGGTCGCGAACACGTAAGCCTTCTTGCCGGTCAGCATCCCGACGGGTCCCTTCTCGGTGTAGCGGAACGTGACGCCGGCACGGGCGACATGGTCGAAATACGTCTTGAGCACCGACGGAATGCCGAAGTTGTACATCGGCAGGCCCAGCACGATGGTGTCCGCGCGCTTCAATTCCGCGATCAGGGCATCCGACGCGGCGACGACGGCCTGCTGGTCCACCGTGCGCGCCTCGGGTTTGGCGATGAAGGCACCGAAACGCTCGGCGGTAAGGTGCGGCACCGGGTCGCGCGCCAGGTCGCGCACGATGATTGCCGTGCCGGGTCGTGCGGCGCGATGGCTGGTCACGAACGCGTCCGCGAGCCGGCTCGATTGTCCGGCGTCGCCGAACATGCTGGTCTTCAGTTGGAGCAGGGTCATGGCATCGATCCTCGGAACCGAGCGTCATTGCTCGGTGCCTTCATTGTTCTATTCAACAGTTCAATTAAAAAGCGCAAAATGTCGATATAGATGATCGAAAAATTGGATACATGATCTCGAAGACCGGCGCCTCCGATCTCACCACGCCCCGCCCGCGCGACGAGCAGGCGGGCACGCCCGAGCCGCGCATCACGCTGGAGCAGTGGCAGGCGCTGGTCGCCGTCGTCGACGCCGGGAGCTACGCGAAGGCATCGCAGGCGCTCCACAAAAGCCAGTCGACCCTCACCTACGCCGTGCAGAAGCTCGAGTCGCTGCTCGGAGTCAAGGCGTTCGAGATCCGCGGCCGCAAGGCGGTCCTGACGCCGACCGGACGCATGCTGCACAGGCGCGGGAGGATCCTGCTCGACGAGGCGCGCGGAATCGAGCAGGCGGCGAAGGTCGTTTCGGCAGGCTGGGAACCGGAAATACGGATCGCGGCGGACATCGTGTTTCCGTACGACGTGCTGCTCGAGGCTTTCGATCACTTCGGCGCCGAGAGCCCGCACACGCGGATCGAGCTGGTCGAATCGGTGCTGATGGGCAGCAGCGAGGCGCTGACCGAGCGGCGCGCGGACCTCGCGATCAGCGGACAGGTCCCGCAGGGCCACGCATTCGAGGCGCTTGCGCGGCTGCGCCTGATCCCTGCAGCACATCCCGACCACGCGCTGCACCAGCTCGCCCGTCCGCTGACACATCGCGACCTGCGTGCCCAGCGCCAGCTGGTCGTGCGCGAGACGGATGCGAGGCGCGCGACCAAGCCGACGCTCGAGGCTGCGCAGCGCTGGACGGTGAGCCATATATCGACGTCGATCGCGGCGGCGACGCTGGGATTCGGTTTCGGCTGGTATGCCGAGGACCGGATCCGGCGCGAGCTCGCCGCCGGCACGCTGAAGGAGCTCCCGATGCGCGACGGGGGCGAGCGCTTCATCGAGCTCTACCTCGTGCACGCCGACCGCGACAATGCCGGCCCCGGCACGTTGCGGCTCGCGCAGATCATCCGCGCGCGCACCGAAGAGGCATGCTCGCGCAGGGGCACCACAGACAGGACAACTCGACGACACGGAGGGGACCGTGGTCAACCCGTTTGATCTGAGCGACCGCATTGCGCTGGTCACCGGCGGCGGCTCCGGGCTGGGCCTCGCGATCGCGCGGGCGCTCGGGCGAGCCGGTGCGCAGGTGGTGCTGAACGGACGCAACGCCGGAAAGCTAGATGCTGCCGCCGCGGAACTCGCGCGCGAAGGACTCGCGGTCTCGGTGCAGGCGTTCGACGTCGGCGACGCCGCCGCGGTCGGCGTGGGCATCGGCGCCATCGAGCAGCGCCATGGTCGCGTCGACGTCCTCGTCAACAATGCCGCCCTCAATGTCCGCGCAGCGCTGGATGCGATGTCGCTGGAGGCATGGCGGGAAATCCAGGCCGCGAACGTCGATGGCCCGTTCCTGCTCACGCGCGCAGTCCTGCCCGGCATGAAAGCGCGGCGCCGCGGCAAGATCATCAACATGTGTTCGCTCGCCGCCGACCTCGGCAGGCCGCGAATCGTCGCCTACGCGACCAGCAAGGGTGCGCTGCGGATGCTGACGCGCGCGCTCGCCGTGGAGGTCGCGCCGTTCAACGTGCAGGTGAACGGCATCGTGCCGGGGTTCGTGAAGACCGAAATGAACGCCGACGTGATGGCCGATCCCGAGTTCGTTGCTTGGGTCGAGCGGCGCACGCCCGCCGGGCGCTGGGCAGTGCCCGACGACATTGCGGGCGGCGTGGTGTTCCTGGCTTCGCCGGCCGCCGATTACGTCACCGGACACCTGCTCCACCTCGACGGCGGATTCGCCGCGTCGTATTGAGCGACCCGGCGTTTTCCGGTAGAATCTACAGGCTTCGACGCGGGGAAGGGAAACCTTCCCCGTTTGCACGTACAGAGCGCGCGCAACGTGCGCTTCGCGGCACGCGCGCACTGCGCGCTTCGTGGCAATGTCCCGCCCCTGATCGAGCTCGCGATGAACGCCGAGGAAACCTCCGCCACGATGCCCGCGCTGTTCCCGGCCCACACGCAGGGGATCCTCGCGCTGGCGGACGGAACGGTGCTTCGCGGCCGCGCGATCGGCGCGACCGGGCATGCGGTCGGCGAGGTCGTCTTCAATACCGCGATGACCGGTTACCAGGAGATCCTGACCGATCCGTCGTACGCGGGCCAGATCGTCACGCTGACCTACCCGCACATCGGCAACGTCGGCGTGAACCCCGAGGACGCCGAGTCGCGGCGCGTGTTCGCGGCCGGGCTCGTCGTCCGCGACGTCCCGTCGCTCGCGTCGAACTGGCGCAGCAGCGAGGACCTGTCGACGTACCTGCGCAGGGCAGGCGTCGTCGGCATCGCCGACGTCGACACCCGCAGGCTGACGCGCATCCTGCGTGAAGGCGGCGCGCAGAACGCCTGCATCGCCGCGGCGGCGACGATCGCCGATGCCGACGTCGCCGATGCGATCGCACGCGCGCGCGCGGCGCCGTCGATGGCGGGGCTGGACCTCGCGAAAGTGGTTTCCTGCAGCGAGCCCTACGCCTGGACGTCGGGCGCGTGGACCTCGGCACCGGCTACCGCGCGGTCGGCGAGCCCAGGTTCCACGTCGTCGCCTACGATTTCGGGATCAAGCACAACATCCTGCGCCTGCTCGCCGAACGCCGCTGCCGCCTGACGGTCGTGCCGGCGCAGACCTCCGCACGCGACGCGCTGGCGCTCGCCCCCGACGGCATCTTCCTGTCGAACGGTCCGGGCGATCCCGAGCCCTGCGATTATGCGATCGGCGCGATCCGCGAGCTCGTCGACAGCGGCATCCCGGTGTTCGGAATCTGCCTCGGACACCAGCTGCTGGCGCTCGCCTCGGGCGCGCGCACGGTGAAGATGAAATTCGGACACCACGGCGCAAACCACCCGGTGCTCGACCGGGATACCGGGCGCGTGGTCATCACCAGCCAGAACCACGGCTTCGCCGTCGATGCCGCGTCGCTGCCCGTGAACCTGCGCGTGACGCACGTGTCGCTGTTCGACGGCAGCCTGCAGGGCATCGTGCGCACCGACCGGCCGGCGTTCAGTTTCCAGGGGCATCCCGAAGCGAGCCCCGGGCCGCACGATGTCGCGTACCTGTTCG
>CAVTHP010000004.1:0-25785 GCA_963734515.1 uncultured beta proteobacterium
GCGCTGACGCCTTCGCCACCGCGTCCGCTCAGTATCCGATGCGCTGAACCAGCGTGTCCAACCTCTTTGCTTCGATCCTCGATGGGCTTCTCACCGGGGCAGTCTACGGGCTTGCCGCGATGGGCCTCACCCTCGTATGGGGTGCGATGCGCATCATCAACCTGGCCCATGGCACGTTGATCGCTGCGGGGATGTTCGCGCTGCTGCTCCTTGGCGGCGCGCTCGGCGGGTTCAACTACGCAGTGATCCCGCTGATAGCCGCGCTGGGACTGTTGGCGGGCGTCGCTCTCTACTGGATTGCGATCCACCGTGTCGCGAAGCAGGCGGCGTTGATGAGCCTGCTCGCGACGTTTTCCGTCAACATGGTGCTGATCGGTCTCGGCACCGTAATGTGGGGTACCGCGGTATTCAATGTCGAAGTTCGGGCTCCGGGCCTTAGCTGGAACCGCTACACGTTTCCGGGGACGCATGTCATAGCCGCCGTCTTGTCGATCGGCATCACCGCGCTGCTCTACCTGTTCCTCTATTCCGCACCCGCGCCGGAAAGGCCGTGAGAGCGGTTGCCGGCAATCGCGAGGCTGCCGAATTGTGCGGAATTCCCACCACCAGCGTGCTGTCGCTCGTGGTCGGATTGGGCGCTGCGCTCGCCGCAACCTCCGGAGCATTGATCGCGACGATGTTCCCATTCACAATCCTCTCCGGGAACGAGTACCTGCTCAAGAGTTTCGTCGTGACGGTGCTTGGTGGCCTCGGCATCCCGTGGGCGCACTGCTCGGCGGACTTGCGCTGGGTTTGCTTGAAGGCGTGACCACGCCATTTATGCCGGTCAGCTGGGTCTCCGTCGTCGAATTCGGGTTGTTCGTCGCGGCGCTGTCGCGCTCCTCGGCGGCCTGTTCAATTTCCGCAGAGCGTGACGCGCCCTTGCGACTCTCCGCACCGGAGGTGGCCCTGCAACCGCCGCCGCAAGCGGGACCGCTCAAGGCGACAATCGTTCGCAAACCCTTCTTCTGGCTGATCCTGATTGTGACGGTCCTGTTCGCGATCGCGCCGCTCGGGAGCGACGATATCGCGCTGCGGGAGCGCCTCGACGCTGGCCGCGATCTTCGTGACTCTCGCGACGAGCCTCAACATGGTGATCGGCTATACGCGTTACGCGGTCTCGGCGACATAACGTTCTTTGGGTTGGGCGGTTACATCGTGGTCTACCTCGTCAGCAATGCTGGCTGGCCGCTCTGGATTCGTTGCATCACCGCCGGCGTTGTCGTGAGCGCGCTCGCCCTATTGTTCGGACTCGGAGTGCTGCGGTTGCGCGGCGCGTTCTTCGGGCTCGCGACGATCGGCGTGAACGAGGGCATCCGAGCCTTCGTCTCGAACTTCGATCCCTGGGGTGGCGCGAGTGGTCTTTACGTGTCGATGAACGCGTATGCGCCGCTGGGTGGCCCGGGCACGGCGCTCTGGGTTGATCCAGACTTCATGGTGATCGCCACGATGGGCCTGGCGCTGATACTGAGCTACGCCGTCAAGACGTCGAAGTTCGGCCTGGGATTGCTCGCCATCGGACAGAACGACGTCGGCCGCAGTGCTCGGCATACCGACGTCACGCTATAAGGCGCTGATCTACAGTGCGTCGGCGTTCCTGCCCGCCGTCGCCGGAGGACTCTTCTTCTTCAAGAGCGCGGTCATACAGCCGGCGGACGCATTCGATATCAGTCTTTCGATAGAAGTGATTGCGATGGTGATGATGGGAGGCCTCGGAACGATCACGGGGCAGCACTTGGCGCGTTCCTCTACGAGGAGCTGCGCAGCGCACTTCTCACGTCGGTATTGTTCTCGAGCTTTCAGCTCGTCGTTGCCGGCATGCTCCTGCTCCTGATCGTGCTCTTTTTCCCGAGCGGTCTCATGGGGTGGATCTACCATCGCTGGCCACGTATCCGGCGCTGGCTGCAATGACGGTGCTGCTCGAAGTCACGGGCCTTTGCCGGCGCTTCGGCGGGCTCAACGCCGTAAGCGATCTCAGCTTTGCCGTCTGCTCGAACGAAATCCTGGGCTCATCGGCCCGAACGGCGCAGGGAAGTCGACCGTCTTCAACCTGATCAACGGCATCTTCCAACCCGACCGTGGACGGGTGATCTTTCGCGGCACCGACATCACGGGTTTGCCGCCGCACCGGGTCGTCCGGCACGGGGTCGCTCGCACGCATCAGATCGTGCAGCCCCTCGCTGAGATGACCGTCCTGGAGAACTGCATCGTCAGCGCGTGCTTCGGCGCGGCGAATCTCCCGCTCCAGCGGGCGCACGATGCCGCCCGCGAGGTACTGGCACTAGTCGGCCTCGAAAGCCGCAGCGATGCGCCGGCGGCGCAACTGACGATCGCATTTAAGAAGCGGCTGGAGCTCGCGCGTGCGCTATGCGCGCGACCCGCGCTGCTGTTGCTCGACGAGGTGCTTGCCGGACTGAATCCCACCGAGGTGGAGGGCATGATTGCCGTGATTCGCGGCGTCCACGAGCGCGGCGTATCGATTCTCATGATCGAGCATTTGATGCAAGCGGTTATGCACCTGTCAGATCGTATCGTCGTTCTGGACTATGGCAAGAAACTCGCCGAAGGAACCCCGACCGAAGTTGCGAACGACGCGCGAGTCATCACCGCGTACCTCGGTGATACGTCGGTCGCCGAGAACCTTTCCGAGGCTGCGCGCGGGGAAACGACGCATGAGCGGCGCGCTTCTTCGAATCGAATCGCTCGAAGCCGGCTACGGCGAGGTGAAGGTGCTCTGGGGCGTTTCGCTCTCGGTTGCGCGTGGCCAACTCGTGACCATCGTAGGGGCGAACGGCGTCGGCAAGACCACCGCGCTTCGCGCGACGATCGGCAGCCTCCGGCCTTGGGGCGGCCGCGTCCATTTCAATGGAGAGGACGTAACTCGCCTGCCCGCGCATGCGAAGACGGCGCGCGGCCTAGCTCTGGTGCCCGAGGGGCGTCAGCTGTTTGCGGCGATGACTTCCGAGGAGAACCTCGAAATGGGCGCTTACTCGAGACGCGCTTCGCGCAGAACCGCGCAGCGATTCGAGGAGATCTACACTCTTTTCCCGCGGCTCAAGGAACGTCGCCGCCAACTCGCGGGAACGTTCTCCGGCGGGGAACAGCAGATGCTTGCGATCGCGCGCGGGCGGATGTCGGATCCCGAAGCGCTGCTGATCGACGAGCTCTCGCTCGGTCTCGCACCGCTCGTGATCCAGGAATTGCTGGCGACGCTCGTGAAGCTCAAGAACAACGGCCTCACGATATTGATGGTCGAGCAGAACGTGCATCTCGCGCTGGCGGTCAGCGATTATGCGTACGTGGTTGCGGAGGGCCGCATCTTCACCGAGGGCGAGCCCGGCCGGATTGCGGCGATGCCCGAAATTCGCAAGGCCTACCTGGGCCTTTGATTCCGTGGCGCGAAGTGCGACAGACCGCACTCGGCCTCGCTCTCCGCGGCACCGCACCGGCGGTCCTCGAATTCTCCCGCACCCATTCGGGTCCGGAGCTCATCCCTGACTTCCTGCTCGTCAGCGCATTCGTCGACCTCCTTTCCGGGCTACCCGGCGTAGGTCATATGAGCCTGCGGCTTCGAGGCGCCCGCAGGATCAACTGATCACCGCGCTGCTCGATCGCGACGTATTGCAGGAAATTCTGACCGAGCAGGGCGTGGCCCTCCTCCATCGATGGCAAGACCGCGACCCGCGCGTCGTCTACCCGTATTCCTCCGGCGACGATCGTCGTCCCAGAGACCATATTCCCAATGACAGGGCCGCCGGCGGTATCTATTCTCGCGGCGAGGCCACCCGACAGGCGCGCGCGCCGAGCAAAGTCAGGGCCGACCGCGGTGACGGTCGCCCCGGTATCGACGAGAAAGGTGACCGGCGCCGAGTTGATCGTTCCGGCGACGTAGTAGTGCCGGTCGCGCGACCTTGTAATCACGATCTCACCGTGCGCCGTGCTCTCGGTGGTCGCCCGCGCCACGTTCGGCCCTTGGCTGATGTTCATCGCAAGGTAGACGACAGCAAAGATCGAAACCCAAAAGAGCAGGATCAGCCAAATGGCGCGGCCGTGGGCACGAGCGCGAACGGCAATCATCAAGGTCGGGCGTTAATGAATCGCATAGGAAAGTGATGATGCGAGGGTGGCGCGCCGACTCCGGCGGCACAACCCTAACCAAGTATGGAGCCTCCGCGGCAACGACGGTGGCGCGAACGCCCGACCCGGCGGGAGCATGGGGCAAACCGGGGTACGCGGGAACGGCGTCGGACTGAGATTTAGCGCGATACTGCTGCTCTCGGCGCGCCAGTAGCCGATGCCCGCAGTACGGTCGCTTCGATGTGCGCTCGAATGGGTTGGCCCATGGATCGGCCCATTTTTCGACCGAAAGTTATGTTTCCATCGAATAATCAGTATCTTGGCTGATGGTTGAAACTGACGTTCTGCAATCTCTGACGAGGGGCCGCGAAGACGTTCCAGTGGACCGGCCCGGCGTGAGCGACCTCGTTTGCGCTTCGAGCGCGCGATGAAGTGCGCGGCAAGCGTTCCGACGGCACTGACAACGGGCGGGCCTTGCCGCAGTTCGAACGGGACAACGTGACCTCATCCGAGCCATCGCACTTGAATCCCGCACCGGACGTTTCTGGGCTGATCCACCCTCCGGGATTCATGCCGGAGCTGCACCCCGCAGGCGCGAAGGTTCGACCGGCAGACGACGGCCGGTGTGGCAATGCCGGGAAGTAGGCATATGCGAATCGACCACGTGGCCTCTCCGATCGAGTATTCAGTCCCTCGACATGTGCGTGACATTGTCGCCTCGATCGGACGAACGGAGGATGTCCGCTTTTCACCGAGCAACCGGCGCCTTGCCCTTGCAGGATTCATCAAGAACAGGATTGCCATCTTCGAGGTTTCCATCTCCGTGCGCCAGGGTTCGACGAGCGTAGCGTTGACCGGTGGGACCGTAATCTCGTCGCCTTTTCTCAAAGGCCCCCATGGGCTCGACTTCATCGACGAAGAAAGGCTTCTTGTCGCAAACAGAGACGGGCGCGCATGCATCTTCGAGGTGCATCCCGGCCTTGCGGGGAACCATGAACTTGCGCCCATCGCAATCATGGGAGACGACATCAGGACGCCCGGGTCCGTTGCAGTGGTCAGGAAGGAACGGGGCGTCTGCGAGGTACTGATATGCAACAACTATGCGCATCGGGTTACGAGGCATCTGGTGGATGCGAGCGCAGGATGTTCCATCAATGGCCGTGAGGTCCTGTTGAAGAAGTGGCTGCACGTTCCCGACGGCGTATGCGTCAGCAGCGGCAGGCAGTGGATTGCAGTCAGCAACCACACCACCCGTACTGTCTTGCTCTATGAAAACAACCCTTCACTGAATGGGTCATCCGATCCACAGGGCGTCTTGCGGCGCACAAAGTATCCGCATGGCTTGCGGTTTACTTCGGACGATCGCCATATCCTCGTTGCGGGCGGTGGTTCACCGTTTCTGAACATCTACTCGAGGGGCAATGCAACCTGGCGCGGGGTGCGCGATCCACTCTTGTCAGTCAGGGTTTTGACCGAGGAGGCGTACTTGCGCGGACGGCACAATCCGATGGAAGGCGGTCCAAAAGGCATCGACATTCACGGTCCCACGAATACGCTCGTAACGACGTGCGAGAGCCAACCCCTGGCCTTCTTTGACTTGGCGACGATTCTGGGAGCCGCACCTGGTTCGGGCATGAGCAACGCCGGGGAAGCGCGCACTCACGATTCAAGCCGCTTGCCCTTCGAAGGCCGGCTACGCGACCAGAAGACGTTGACGGTGAGCTACGAGCTCCATCGGGGGCAAATTACAGCAGGCATTGGATGGTGTTTCGATCGGGCGCGGGCTAGCGTCCGAACTCTTTTGAGCCTGACTTCGTAGAAGACTCCAATGGGAGTCCGCCCCGACTGACGCCCCGGACGTCTGACGTCTCGCCGAAGTCTCGCAGCAGGTCACCTGCGCACCATCAGCGAGCAAGGAAGACCTCGCAGAATTCGCCGTCCCCTGTGCGGGAATCACTTTGCGCAGCCGGCATACTATAGGCGAATGCAAGCGCCGCGCAACGTGATCGCCCACCTCGACATGGACGCGTTCTACGCGTCGGTCGAGCTGTTGCGCTATCCGGAGCTGCGCGGTCGGGCGCTCGTCATCGGCGGTGGGCAGGCGCACCGGCCCGTCGAGCGCGTCGACGCCGTCACCCATGCGGTGACGCGCAGCTTCGCGACGCTCGCCGGCTATGCGGGCCGCGGCGTGATCACGACGGCGACTTACGAGGCGCGTGCGCTCGGCGTCCATTCCGCGATGGGGATGATGAAGGCGGCGGCGCTCGCGCCCGATGCCGTCGTGCTGCCGGTGGATTTCGACGCGTACCGCCACCATTCGCGGCTGTTCAAGGCGGCGGTGCGCCGGATTGCACCGCGCATCGAGGATCGCGGCATCGACGAGATCTACATCGACCTCACCGAGGTACCGGCACCGGCAGGGACACGCGCGCTCGCGCAATCGATCAAGGACGCGGTGAAGGCCGCGACGGGACTTTCGTGCTCGATCGGGCTCGCGACGAACAAGCTGCTCGCGAAAATCGCCTCCGAGCTCGACAAGCCGGACGGCCTGACGGTGATCGGTGACGGCGATCTGGAACGTCGCATCTGGCCGCTGCCTGCGCGCAGGATCAACGGCATCGGGCCGAAATCGGCGGCCCGGCTGGCCGAGATGCAGATCCACACGATCGGCGAGCTCGCACGAACCGGCCGCGACGTCCTGGTCGCCCGCTTCGGAAAGGCCCAGGGCGAATGGATGCACGACGCCGCGCACGGACGCGACACGCGCGAGATCGTCACCCACAGCGAACCCAGGTCGATCAGCCGCGAGACGACTTTCGACCGCGATCTGTCTGCGACCCGCGATCGGGAGACGCTGTCGCGAATCTTCACCGCACTGTGCAACGGCGTCGGCGACGACCTGCTCCGCAAGGGCTATGCCGGCAGGACCATCGGCGTCAAGCTGCGCTACGACAATTTCGTCACGGTGACTCGCGACCGGACGATCGCGATGCCGACGCAGGACGCAGCAGCGATCCGGCGCGCGGCGGGCAGCTGCCTCAAGCGCGTCGCGCTGGAGCGGCGGATCCGGCTCCTCGGCGTGCGCGTTGGCGGCTTGATTCCGGCCGGCGCCGTCGCCACGTTCATCGAACGGACCTGCCCGCAGCGACGCGACGCCGTCGCTGTTCGATGCCGAAACTCACGCCGACCCAGACCGATGACCACCCTGCCCCGGATCGTCAAATGCCCGCAGTGCGGCGCGTCCGTGCCCTGGACCGCGGAATCGAAATGGCGCCCGTTCTGCTCGGAACGCTGCAAGACGATCGATCTGGGCGCCTGGGCCGCCGAGCGCTACCGGATCGCGACGCCCGAAGCGCCCGACGGGTCGGATTCTCCAACGGGAAAGGAGTCGGACGAGGAACGCTGAGCGCGGATCTCAGGCGGCCGGCCACGCGGCCCGCCGCAGCGCGATGCCGTGCGCGCCATGCGCGATCGCCGCGTCGAGGTCGTCGCGGCCCAGGCCGCCCAGCGCGTAGACCGGCAACCGGGTCCCTGCGACGATGCGCGCGAACGCTGCCCAGCCAAGAGGCGTGGCCTGCGGGTGCGTAGGCGTCGGGTGCACCGGCCCCAGCACGGCGAAGTCGACGTCGAGGGTCGTCGCGCGCTCGAGGTCCGCGCGGGTGTGACAGGACACCGCGACCACCAAGTCGCGAGGGCGCGAGGTCGCTGCGGCGAGTCTCGCCGACGTCCAGTGGACGCCGGCGCAACCGAGCCGTCGCGCCTCGTCGGCATCGCCATTGAGCAGCACCCGTGCGCCATGCGCCGCAGCCAGTGCATTGAGCCGCACCGCGAATGCCGCCCGGCGCGACGCGTCCCAACCCTTTTCGCGCAGCTGGATCAGCCGCAGGCCGCCATCGAGCGCCGCGACTGCGCGAGCGAGGAACGCTTCCTCGCCCAGATCGCCGGCACAGCTGATCCCGTAGACGGAGGGCAGCGCCAGCGCGGCGAGCACGCGCGTGTTGGCGGGCAGCAGCGGCGATACGTCGATCGCTTTCGGATCCTGCCACGCGAGCGCCTGCCCGTCGCGGCCAGCGGGCTCGCCATCCCATGCGACAACGCGGAAGAAATCGATCTCGACGTGGGCGTGAGGATAGACGAACTCCTGGGTAAGCCAGGGCGACGCGCGACGCACGACGATGCCCAGTTCCTCGTGCAGTTCGCGCGATAGCGCCTCTGCGGAGGTCTCTCCCGCCTCGAGCTTGCCGCCAGGAAATTCCCAGTAGCCGGCGCAAGCCGTGCCGGGCGGGCGCTGCGCGAGCAGCACGTCGCCGTCGGCGCGCAGGATCACGGCCGCCGCGACGCGAACGATCCCGCTCACTGGACTGCCTTCGTGCTGCGCACTCCGGCGTTCGCCCTCGGGGCGGCCCTTCGGGCTCGCAGGACTACCTTCGTGCTGCGCACTCCGGCGTTCGCCCTCGGGGCGGCCCTTCGGGCTCACGGCTTGCGCTTCAGGCCCAGCCCGCCCGCCCAGTGCCGCGCGAACTGCCACGCGACGCGGCCGCTGCGCGATCCGCGCTGCAGCGCGAACTGCAGTGCCTCGCGCATGCGCTCCTCCGCCTCGCGGGACGATCCCGCCTTGGCAATGCCGAAATGCAGGAGCCAGCGATCGACCGCGGCGAGGTAGTCATCCTGCGCGAACGGATAGAACGAGATCCACAGCCCGAACCGCTCGGACAGCGAGATCTTCTCCTCGACGCTCTCGCCCGGGTGCACTTCCTCGCCAACGTGCCGCGTCTCGAGGTTCTCGGAAAAATACTCGGGCATCAGGTGGCGGCGATTCGACGTCGCGTAGATGACGACGTTGGTCGCGGCGCCCGCGATCGACCCGTCTAGCATCACCTTCAGCGCCTTGTAGCCTGCCTCGCCCGCATCGAAGGTCAGGTCGTCGCAGAACACGACGAAGCGATACGGCTGCTCCTCGAGGTGCTCGGCGATGTCCGGCAGGTCGGTGAGATCCGCCTTGTCGACCTCGACCAGCCGCAGGCCGCGCGGCGCGTAGCGGGCGAGCATCGCCTTGACCAGCGAGCTCTTGCCGGTCCCGCGTGAGCCGGTCAGCAGCACGTTGTTGGCGGGCAGGCCGGAGACGAACTGGCGCGTGTTGCGGTCGATCGCCTGCTTCTGCGCATCGACCGCGACGAGGTCGGTCAGCGCGATCGAATGCGGATGCGCGACACCCTGCAGGTAACCGCGGCCATTGCGCTTGCGCCAGCGTGCGGCGGTCACCTTCTTCCAGTCGGGGTCGGGAACGGCCGGAGGCAGGAGCGCCTCGACCCGCGCGAGGACTGCTTCCGCGCGCGCAATCAGCTTGTCGACGTCGCTGGCCACGTCAGCTTCGGTAGTCGGCGTTGATGGAAACGTAGTCGTGCGATAAGTCGCAGGTCCAGACGCGGGAAATTGCGCTCCCGCGGCCGAGGTCGACGCGCACGGTGATCTCGTCCTTCTTCATCACCCGCTGGCCGTCCTCTTCGCGGTAGGTCGCGGCGCGGCCGCCGCGATCGACGACCAGCACGTCGTCGAGCCAGAACGACACGGTCGAAGGATCGAGGTCGCTCGCGCCCGCGTTGCCGATCGCGCACACGATGCGGCCGAGATTCGGATCGGAGGCGAAGAACGCCGTCTTGACCAGTGGCGAATGCGCGATCGCGAACGCGACGCGCCGGCATTCCTGAGTGTCGCGACCGCCTTCGACGCGGACGTCGATGAACTTGGTCGCACCCTCACCATCGCGGACGATCGCCTGCGCGAGAACCGTCGCCACCTCCTCCAGCGCCATGCGCAGGCGGGGCACTCGCGGATCGTCGCGCTCATGGACGGGTGCGATCGGTGCCTTCCCGGTCGCGATGATGACGAAACTGTCGTTGGTCGACGTGTCGCCGTCGACGGTCGCGCAGTTGAACGAGACGTCGGCGACCTCGTGGGCGAGCGCCTGCAGCAGCGGCGCGTCGACCGGTGCGTCGGTCGCGATGAACGACAGCATCGTCGCCATGTCAGGATGGATCATGCCGGCGCCCTTGGCGATGCCGGTGACGGTGATCGTCGCGCCGTCGACCGCAACCTGCCGCGACGCGCCCTTGAGCACGGTGTCGGTGGTCATGATCGCGCGCGCCGCCGCGAACCAGCCGTCGTCCCGCGCGGCCGATCGCGCGGACGGCAGCGCCGCCACGACACGATCGACCGGCAGCGGCTCCATGATCACGCCGGTCGAGAACGGCAGGATCTGCTCGGGAGCGCAACCGAGCAGTCGAGCCGCCTCGACGCAGGTCGCTCGCGCCGCGGCGAGGCCCGCCTCGCCGGTGCCGGCATTCGCGTTGCCGGCGTTGATGACCAGCGCGCGGAATCCGGCACCTCCGGCGAGTTGCTGCGCGAGATGGTCTCGGCACGCGAGCACGGGTGCCGCGCAAAAGCGGTTCTGCGTGAACACCCCGGCTGCGACCGATCCCGGCTCGGCGATGACCATCAGCAGGTCGTCACGGTCCCACTTCTTGATCTTCGCCGCAGCCGTGCCAAGCGCGATGCCCGGGACCGGCAGCAGGTCATCGGGTGCAGGCGGGATGTAGTTGACCGGCATGTTTCGGAAATCGGTAAATGGGGTCAGAGCCGTAATATTCGGCGACACACCACCACGAAGCCGAAGCGACGCACCGGCCGAATATTACGGCTCTGACCCCATTTACCCGAGACGGCCGTGGCAGTGCTTGTATTTCTTTCCCGACCCGCAGGGACAGGGATCATTGCGTCCCACCTTCGTCCCGGCGCGCACGAACGGCGGCGCAACCGCGACCGCGGTGTCGGCGCCGTCGCCTTCGCCATTGGTGCCCAGCGCCTGATCGTAATCGGCGTGCTGGTACTGGACGTTGCTGACCGAAGCCTCGGGCTCGACAGCCTGCACGTCCTCCTGCGAGCGCACCTGGACGGTCAGCACGATCTTGACGACGTCCTGCTTGATCCGGTCGAGCATGTCGGAGAACAGCTCGAAAGCCTCGCGCTTGTATTCCTGTTTCGGATTCTTCTGCGCATAACCGCGCAGATGGATTCCCTGCCGCAGGTGGTCGAGCGACGCAAGGTGCTCGCGCCAGTGCTGGTCGAGCGTCTGCAGCATCAGGCTGCGCTCGAACTGGCGCAGGAGCTCGATGCCGACCTGGGCTTCCTTGCTGCGCCATGCCTCCGTCGCGATGTTCTCGACGCGCTCGCGCAGCGCAGCGTCGTCCAGCTCGGGGTCCGACTTCAGCCAGTCGCCGATCGGCGCCTTCAACTGGTACTCGGACGCCAGCGTCGCCTCGAGACCGGGAATGTCCCACTGCTCCTCGACCGACTCGGCCGGGACGTGGCGCCTGACGACCGCGTCCATCTCGCCGCGGATCATGTTGCCGATCGTTTCGGCGACGTCGTCGCCTTCGAGCAGCTCGTTGCGCTGCTGGTAGATCACCTTGCGCTGGTCGTTCGCGACGTCGTCGTATTCGAGCAGCTGCTTGCGGATGTCGAAGTTCCTCGACTCGACGCGGTTCTGCGCCTTGGCGATCGAGCGGTTGACGATCGGATGCTCGATCGGCTCTCCTTCGGGCATCTTCAGCCGCGTCATGATTCCCGAAAGGCGCTCGCCGCCGAATATGCGCAGCAGCGGATCCTCGAGCGAAAGGTAGAAGCGCGACGAGCCGGCGTCGCCCTGGCGCCCCGAGCGTCCGCGCAGCTGGTTGTCGATGCGCCGCGACTCGTGGCGCTCGGTGCCGATGATGTGCAGGCCGCCGGCCTTGATCACTGCGTCGTGGCGCGCCTGCCACTCGGCGCGCAGCGCGTCGATCTGGCGCTGCTTCTCCACCGCTTCGAGCGCGGGATCCTCGCGCAGCGTCAGGATGTGCGGCTCGATGCTGCCACCCAGCACGATGTCGGTGCCGCGGCCCGCCATGTTGGTCGCGATCGTGATGACGCCGGGCCGCCCGGCCTGCGAGACGATCTCGGCTTCGCGCGCATGTTGCTTGGCGTTCAGCACCTGGTGCGGAAGCCGCTCCTTGTCGAGATGCACCGACAGCATCTCGGAGTTCTCGATCGAGGTCGTGCCGACCAGCACCGGCTGGCCGCGCTGGTGACAGTCCCGGATGTCGGCAATGATCGCCGTGACCTTCTCGGCCAGCGTCCGGTAGACGAGGTCGTTCTCGTCCTTGCGCACCATCGGCTGGTGCGTCGGGATGACGACGGTCTCCAGGTGGTAGATCTGCTGGAACTCGAACGCCTCGGTGTCGGCCGTGCCTGTCATCCCCGCGAGCTTGGTGTACATCCGGAAATAGTTCTGGAACGTGATCGACGCGAGCGTCTGGTTCTCGCGCTGGATCGGCACGCCTTCCTTGGCTTCCACCGCCTGGTGCAGGCCCTCCGACCAGCGCCGGCCCGGCATCATGCGGCCGGTGAATTCGTCGACGATGACGACCTCGCCATTCTGCACGACGTAGTGCTGGTCGCGCAGGTATAGCGCATGTGCGCGCAGCGCAGCGTACAGGTGATGCACCAGCGAGATGTTGTGCGCATCGTAGAGGCTCGACCCCGCGGGTATCAGCCCCGCCCTGCCGAGGATCCCTTCGGCGTGCTCGTGGCCCTCCTCGGACAGCAGCACGGTCCGCGCCTTCTCGTCGACCCAGAAGTCGCCCGGCCCCTTCTCGTCCGCCTGGCGCGTCAGCTGGGGCGCGAGCTCGTTCAGGCGGTAGTACATGTCGATGTTGTCGTCGGCCTGGCCCGAGATGATCAGCGGCGTGCGCGCCTCGTCGATCAGGATCGAATCGACCTCGTCGACGATCGCGTACGACAGCGGGCGCTGCACGCGCTCGCCGGTCGAGAACACCATGTTGTCGCGCAGATAGTCGAAGCCGAATTCGTTGTTCGTGCCATAGGTGATGTCAGCCGCATACGCGACCTGCTTGTCGGCATGCGCCATCTGCGACAGGTTGACACCGACGGTCAGGTCCAGGAAACGGTAGATCCGGCCCATCCAGTCCGCGTCGCGCTGCGCCAGGTAATCGTTGACGGTGACGACGTGCACGCCTTTGCCGGCCAGCGCGTTCAGGTAGGCGGGAAGCGTCGCGACCAGCGTCTTGCCTTCGCCGGTGCGCATTTCGGCAATCTTGCCGTTGTGCAGCGCAATGCCGCCGATGAGCTGGACGTCGAAATGCCGCATGCCCAGCGTCCGCTTTCCGGCTTCGCGGACCGTCGCGAACGCCTCGGGCAGGACGGCGTCGAGGGTCTCGCCGTCGGCGACCCGCTTCTTCAGTTCCTGTGTCTTCTGCCGGAGCTCGTCGTCGGACAGTGCCGAAATGGCGGGTTCGAGCGCGTTGATGTCGCGCACCGCCTGGGCGTACTGCTTCAGCAGGCGTTCATTCCGGCTGCCGAATATGCGGGTGAGAATATTGGAAATCATCGCGTAAGGAGAGGAACCGCTCCAAGCTTTGCGCCGGATGCATAAAAAGCAAGGGGTGAGGACCGCCTCACCCCTCGATTGTCGGTACCCGGGCCTCGCTCGTCAGCCCGTCGTGCGCAGGAATCGTGCCGGATCTTGTGGCACACCATTGAAGCGCACCTCGAAATGCAGATGCGGGCCCGTCGACCGCCCGGTGGAGCCGACCGTCGCGACGCGCTGCCCGCGTAGGACCAGGTCGCCCTCCCTCACGTTCAACTGCGACGCGTGCGCGTATCGCGTGATCAAGCCGTTGCCATGGTCGATCTCGACCATCTTACCATACTGGGGGTGGTCTCCCGCGAACACGACCTTGCCGCTGGCCGCGGCGACGACCGGCGTCCCGGCGTCCGCCGGAAAGTCGATGCCCTCGTGAAAGGCATTCTCCCCGGTGAACGGATCGATCCGGTAGCCGAAGTTCGACGAATGCCAGACGTCGGCAACCGGCGGCAGCGACGGCAGGAACTTCCGCTTCGCCGAATCCTGCAGCAGCAACGTCTCTAGGACCCCGAATTGGTCGGCGCGCATGTCGAGCTGGTGCGAAAGACGCTGGAGCAGGTTCGAGAATTCGGGCAGCGTCAGCTCGGTCGCCGGCAGCGACGAGGGTGCCCCGCCTCTTCCCGGCACCGTGCCGGCGGACAGTCCGCCTGGCAGGTCCTGCGCCTTGAGTCCCGCCGTCTTCGCGAGCCGCTCCCCGAGGCCGTCGAGGCGCGCCACCTGCGCCTGCAGCTCGCCGAGGCGCATCGCCATGGCGTTCAGGTGGGCCTGCACGCGTTGCTGGATCTTCTGCGCCTCCGCGTGCTGGTCGGCGAGCACGATCGCCTGCAGCCAGGGATGCCTGACCGCCGCGGCCCATTTGAGCGTCGCGAAATTGAACGCCAGCGTGAACGCGATGAACAGCGAGCACAGCGCGACGCTTCCCGCGGCCCAGTGACGCCAGTCGAGCGTGATCGTACGCGCACGCGCCTTGGCACCGGTGACCAGGATGATGTTCAATTCGTGATTCCCCCTGCTCCAGGATGCCCGGATGCCGAAGCCCATCGCACCGCGTCGGATCGACCGCGTGCTCGAATCCGACGCGCAACTCAGGACCTGGACCGAACGCCATCGGCGCGAGGCCGCCCTGACACAACTACTCGCAAAACATTTGCCGCGCCCGATCGCAGATCGCGTCCGGGTCACCGACACCCGCGGAGGCGTCCTTGAACTCGCGGCGAGCGCGGGGGCGATTGCGGCAGTACTGCGTCAGCGTGCGCCCGACCTGCTGGTGCTGCTGTCCCGAACCGGGTCGGACTTTACTGAAATCCGGGTCCGGGTGCAAGTCGCAGGACGGTCGGTACCCGGGAATAAAACATATAAGCATCAATCGGATAGCGTAAACGCGGCGCCGCTCTTCGACCTCGCGGACAGGCTTCCCGAAGGTCCGCTCAGGTCCGCGCTGGTCCGCTGGTCGCGCCGCGCGCGGGGCCGCTGACTCCCCGGAAAATGGAAAATGGGGTCAGAGCTGCAATAGACGGGCGGGGCGCAGTGCCCGTTCCGATCGCCGTCTATTACAGCTCTGACCCCATTTTCATAGTATCGGCGCGAGCAGGCGCTCGCCAGCGAACCACAGCAGCATCGCGACCAGCACGATCAGCGTGAACTTGAGCGTCATGCCGATGAACCGCAGGTAGCGCGGATCGCGCGTCACCAGCCACAGCAGCAGCGCCACGCCAATCGCGGCGAGCGCCAGGAACAGCAGGAGGCGGACGAGGACCACGCCGGGTCGTCAGACGGCGCCGACGGCCCAGTCCTGGAACGCCGAGGGGACCTCCTCGTCGGCGTCGAAGGTCACGATCTCGTGGGTATCGGGCCGCGCGAGCAGTGCGCGCGCCAGCGCGTTGTTGAGCGCATGCCCCGGCTTGAACGCGGTGTACTGGCCGATCAGCGGGTGACCGAGCAGGTAGAGATCGCCGATCGCGTCGAGCACCTTGTGCTTGACGAACTCGTTGTCGTAGCGCAGGCCCTCGGTGTTCAGAATCCGTGTCTCGTCCAGCACGATCGCGTTCTGCAGGCTGCCGCCCAGCGCGAGGCCTGCCGAGCGCATCGCCTCGACGTCCTGCATGAAGCCGAAGGTCCGCGCTCGCGCGACCTCCTTGACGTACGAGTGCTCGGCAAAATCGATGACGACGTGCCGGTTCTCGCTGCCGAAGATCGGATGCGGGAAGTCGATCGTGAAGTCGAGCTTGAACCCGGGGAACGGATCGAAGCGCGCCCACTTGTCGCCGTCGCGCATCTCGACCGGCGCGCGCACGCGCAGGTAGCGCTTGGCCACCGGTTGCTCGGCGATTCCCGCCGATTGCAGCAGGAACACGAATGGTCCGGCGCTGCCGTCCATGATCGGCAATTCGGGACCGGCGACATCGACATTCAGGTTGTCGATGCCGAGGCCCGCGAGCGCCGACATCAGGTGCTCGACCGTCGAGATCGTCACCCCGTCCTTCGCCAGCGTCGACGAGAGGCGCGTATCGCCGACATTGCCCGCCTGCGCAAGGATGCTGACGGGCTGCGGGAGGTCGACCCGGTGGAAGACGATGCCGGTGTCGGGTTGCGCCGGACGCAGCGTCAGCTCGACGCGCGCGCCCGTATGCAGCCCCACGCCCGTCGTGCGGATCGTCGTCTTGAGAGTGCGCTGCCGGAGCATCGAATGATGGGTGGAATGGCGCGTGGTCGAGTGGTCTTGCGCGCGGTCGGATGCGCCGGTCATTTTAGCACTCCGCGGCGTGATCGAGCCCCGGCCCGCCCACCTCGCCCGGACCCTCACCCCAACCCTCTCCCGCAAGCGGGAGAGGGTGCCGAGCCGATGCGAGGCGGGTGAGGGGCCAGCCATCCTCAGTCCGCCTGCTTGCGCAGAAAGGCCGGGATCTCGGACGCGTCGAACGCCGGCACCGCGACACTCGCCGTCTGGCGACCGCGGCGCACGACGGCAGGCTGGTCGAGCTTGTCGTAGTCGATCGCATCGCCGCCGACGCGCATGCCGACGTTGTCGGTGCCGGTGCGCTCGACGACGGTCTCGAGCACCTCGAGCTTCGGCGGCCGGCGGGTGGCGACGGCGGCACCCCCCAGCCCGGTGGCGATCATCGTGACGCGGAGGTGGTCCTCCATCGCCTCGTCGATCACCGTGCCGACGATGACCATCGCGTCCTCAGCAGTGAATTCCTTGATGGTGTTCATGACCTCGTGGTACTCCTTCATCTTGAGGCCCTGCGATGCGGTGATGTTGACCAGCACGCCGCGCGCCCCGGCGAGGTTCACATCCTCGAGCAGCGGGCTCTTCACCGCCTGCTGCGCGGCCAAGCGCGCGCGATCGACGCCCGCGGAGGTCGCCGAGCCCATCATCGCCATCCCAACCTCGCCCATCACCGTGCGTACGTCGGCGAAATCGACGTTGACGAGACCCGGATTGTTGATCACCTCGGCGATCCCCGACACTGCGCCGTGCAGCACGTCGTTGGCGGCGGCATAGGCGTCGAGCACCGACACGTCCTCGCCGAGCACGTCCATCAGCTTGTCGTTCGGGATGACGATCAGCGAATCGACGCGCTTGGTCAGCTCCTCGATGCCGGCGCTGGCGACGCGCTGGCGCTTGCCTTCGAACTTGAACGGACGCGTGACGACGGCAACCGTCAGGATGCCGAGGCTCTTCGCGATCTCGGCGATGACGGGCGCCGCCCCGGTCCCCGTTCCGCCGCCCATCCCGGCGGTGATGAACAGCATGTCGGCGCCTTCGATCGTGCTCGCGATGCGGTCGCGATCCTCCATCGCCGCATCGCGTCCGATCTCGGGCTTCGCACCCGCGCCGAGGCCGCGCGTCAGCGTCGATCCGAGTTGCAGTTGCATCGGCGCGGTCGAGCGCCTCAGTGCCTGGGCGTCGGTGTTCGCGCAGACGAAATCGACGCCCGACAGCCCTCGGACGATCATGTGCTCGACGGCGTTGCCGCCGCAACCGCCCACCCCGATGACCTTGATGACGGCGCCTTCTTCCGGCGCCTGATCGATGATTTCAAACATGGTGATGTCTCCTGTCCAGGTTGCTGATTGCAGTTCCAGTGCCGATGGGCCGTTGGTCAGGAATCGAAGGTCCCCCGCCGCACTGCCGGTCGACCGCGGATTCCTGACACCGCGCTATGCCCTGCCTTTTCCCCATTTCCCGATTGCCGCTTTCCGATTGCGCTGCGTTGCCTGTCGATCTTCGTTCGCCGTTCCCTGTTCCCTGTTCCCTGTTCCCTGTCACCCGATCAGAAATTCGCCTTGAACCATTGCCGCATCCGCTCGGCGACGCCGCCGATTCCCGACACCTGTGCGCGCGCCGCCTCCCCGCGCATGAACTGCTCGCGTCCTTCGAGCAGCAGCCCCACCGACGTCGCGTAACGCGGATTCCTGACGACTTCCGAGAGTCCGCCGACGTACGACGGAATTCCCACACGCACCGGCAGGTGGAAGACCTCCTCGCCGAGCTCGGTCATGCCGGCGAGCAGCGCCGAGCCGCCGGTCAGCACGATCCCCGACGACAACAGCTCCTCGAAGCCGGAGCGACGCAGCTCGGCCTGCACCAGCGAGTAGAGCTCCTCGATGCGAGGCTCGATCACCTCGGCGAGCATCGGCCGCGACAGCTTGCGCGGCGCGCGCTCGCCCACGCCCGGCACCTCGATGACCTCGTTGGGATCGGCGAGCTGGCGCAATGCGCAGCCGTAGCGCAGCTTCAGCTCCTCGGCCTCCTTGGTCGGCGTGCGCAGCGTCATCGCGATGTCGTTGGTCACCTGGTCGCCGGCGATCGGGATCACCGCGGTGTGGCGGATCGCCCCGCCGGCGAACACCGCGATGTCGGTCGTGCCGCCGCCGATGTCCATCAGGCACACGCCCAACTCCTTCTCGTCGTCGTTCAGCACGGCCCTGGCCGAGGCGAGCGGCTGCAGGATGATGTCGCGGACCTCGATGCCGCAGCGGCGCACGCACTTGGTGATGTTCTCGACGGCGGACACCGCACCGGTGACGATGTGGACCTTGACCTCGAGGCGGACGCCGCTCATGCCGAGCGGCTCGCGCACGTCCTCCTGGCCGTCGATGATGAATTCCTGCGGCAGGATGTGCAGCACCTGCTGGTCGTTGGGGATCGCGATCGCCTTGGCGGTGTCGACGACGCGGTCGATGTCCGCCTGTGTCACTTCCTTTTCCTTGATCGCCACCATGCCGCTGGAGTTCAGGCTGCGGATGTGACTGCCGGCGATGCCGGTGTAGACCTCGCTGATCCTGCAGTCCGCCATCAGCTCGGCCTCCTCCAGCACCCGCTGGATCGATCCCATCGTCGCCTCGATGTTGACGACGACCCCCTTCTTGAGACCGCGCGACGGTTGCGTCCCCAGGCCGATGACGTTCAGGCCGTCGTCGGTCACCTCGGCGACGATCGCGACGATCTTCGAGGTGCCGACGTCGAGACCTACGATCAGATTCTTGCTGTCTTTCACCATTCGGAGATCCTGCGTCCGGGTTGCGGTTGATCCTGTCGGTGCGCCGTCACGAGACGCGGCGCGCCGGTTTTTCACGGAATCCCGGCACGTGCGCCGCGAATCCGTTTCGATACCGCAGGTCGACGCGGTCGACATGCCTTCCTTCGCGTGCGAGCACGGCCAGCGTGCGTCCATAGGCGGCGACGAATCGCGCCATCCGGGCGTCGACGTCGTCGCGACCGACCTGCAGCGTCAGCGCACCTCCGCCACCTGCAGTCGAGATCTGCCAGCCGCCGCGCGCCGACAGCGCGAGGCCGGTGAGCCGCAGCGCCAGCGGCGCGAGCAGCGCACCCCACTCGCGGTAGCGGACGGCCATCGCGGTCGCCTGCCCGTCCGGGCCGTCGAACTGCGGCAGGTCCCCCGCGTAGCTGGCGACGAACACGTCACCCTGCGTGTCGACCAGGCCGCTCTCGTTCCAGCGCGCCAATGGCTGATGCTCGTCGACCTCGACCTCGAGCCGATGCGGCCACTGCCGCCGCAGCGCGACCGAGCGCACCCACGGAACGCGCGCAATCGACGCGCGGGCGGCGTCGAGGTCCATCGTGAAGAAGGTTCCCGAGAGCTCGGCGCGAATCACCGCCTCGAGGTGGGCGGCACTGGTGCGCTTGAGCGGCGTCGTCACGACGACCTCGCGAATGTCGAACAGCGGCAGCTGCGCGATCCAGCCGGCGCCGGCCCAGGCGAGGAAAGCGAGCGCGATCACCGCCAGCGTGACGGCGATGGCGTCGATCTGGCGCGCGTCATCCCACATGCGCCCCCCGCAGGATCTCGATGCAGAGGTCGGGAAACGACGTGCCGGCCTCGCGCGCCGCCATCGGCACCAGGCTGTGGCCGGTCATCCCCGGCGAGGTGTTGACCTCGAGGAACGAATACGAGCCGTCGTTGCGCAGGATCAGGTCGAGGCGGCCCCAGCCGCTGCAGCCGACGATGTCGAACGCGGCGAGCGACCTGGCGCGAATCTCGTCCTCCAGCGCCGCCGGAATGCCGCTCGGGCAGAAATACCTGGTCTCGTCGGAGAAATACTTGCTGTGGTAGTCGTAATTCCCTTGTGGGGCCTCGATGCGGATCAGCGGCAGTGCGCGTCCGTTGACGATCGAGGCGGTAAGCTCCATGCCGCTCACGAATTCCTCGATCAGCACCAGGGCGTCGTGACGCGATGCCTCCTCCCAGGCGAGGCGCAGCTCGTCGTGGTCGACGGCCGCGACCTTGGTGATGCCGATCGTCGAGCCCTCGCGCGCAGGCTTGACGATCAGCGGCAGGCCGAGCTCGGCGACCACGCCCATCCAGTCGGTCGTAGCAGTGGCGACGCGGTAGCGGGGCGTCGGGATTCCGCTCGCCAGCCACACCAGCTTGGTCCGCCACTTGTCCATCGCCAGCGCGGACGCCATCACCCCGCTGCCGGTGTAGGGAATCTTCAGCGTCTCCAGTGCGCCCTGAACGGTGCCGTCCTCGCCGAAACGCCCGTGCAGTGCGATGAACGCGCGCGAATACCCTTCGCCGGCGAGCTCGAACAGGTTGCGCTCGGCCGGGTCGAACGGGTGGGCGTCGACCCCGCGCTCGCGCAGTGCCTTCAGCACCGCGTTGCCGGAGAGAAGCGAGATCTCGCGCTCGGCGGAAGGGCCGCCCATCAGCACGGCGACCTTCCCGAATTCGGCGGCCACGGCGCTCATGCGTTCGCCTCCGCCTCGCCGATGATGCGGACCTCGACCTCGAGGTCTACGCCGGTGGCTCCGCGCACGGTGTCGCGCACATGCTCGATCAGCGCCTCGATGTCCGCCGCCCGCGCGCGACGCTCCGGATTGACGATGAAGTTCGCGTGCTTCTCCGATACCCGCGCACCGCCGATCGCGTGTCCCTTGAGTCCGCAGGATTCGATCAGCCGGGCCGCATGGTCGCCGGGTGGATTGCGGAACACGCTGCCGGCGTTGGGCAATCCGAGCGGCTGGGTCGCGATGCGTTTCGCCAGCAGCGCCTTGATGCGCAGGCGCGCAGCGCCGGCGTCGCCCTGCGGGAAGCGGAACCACGCGGCGGTGAAGATTTCCGCGAGCGCCGACCCGTCGCGCCCGGCGACGTGGCGGTAGCCGATCGAATAATCGGAAGGCAGCCGGATGCCGAAGCTCCCGTCGCGGGAGAGCGTCTCGACCCGCGCGACGTGTTCCCAGGTCTCGCCGCCGTAGCAACCCGCATTCATCGCGAGCGCCCCGCCCACCGTGCCGGGAATGCCGGCGAGGAACTCGGCGTCGGCGCAGCCGTGGATCGCCGCGAAGCGCGCGAGCTTGGGCGCCGCGGCACCCGCTTCGGCGTACACGAGGCCATCGCCGACGGCGAGCACCGCGCCCGGGTCATGCATCAGGATCACGGCGCCCCTCACGCCGCCGTCGCGCACCAGCACGTTGCTGCCGAGGCCGATCACCGTCACCGGCTCGGCGGCAGGCAGCCCGCGCAGGAAGTTCGCGAGATCGTCCCTGTCGGCGGGGGCGTAGAGCAGATCGGCACGCCCGCCGGCCCGCCAGGTCGTATGCCGGGCGAGCAGCGCGTCGCGCAGCAGCGACGCGCGCAGGCCGGTGAATGCGAGCGGCTCGTTCATGATCATGCGGCGCTCAGCTGACCGGCGACGGTGCCAATCGAGCCGGCGCCCATCGTCACCACGACGTCGCCGTCGCGCACGATTCCGCGCAGTGCCGGTGCGACATCGGCCACCGATTCGACGAACACGGGCTCGACCTTGCCCGCGACGCGGATCGCGCGGGCCAGCGCACGCCCGTCGGCCGCGACGATCGGGGCCTCGCCTGCCGGATAGACGTCGGCCAGCACCAGGGCATCGACGCTCGACAGCACGCGCACGAAATCCTCGAACAGGTCACGCGTGCGCGTGTACCGATGCGGCTGGAACGCGAGGACGACGCGCCGGCCGGGGAAGCTCTCGCGCGCCGCAGCGATCGTCGCTGCCATCTCGACCGGGTGATGGCCGTAATCATCGATCAGCGTGTAGCGGCCCCCGCCGGGGAGCGCGATGTCGCCGTGACGCTGGAAACGCCGGCCCACGCCCTTGAACTCCGAGAGAGCGCGCGCGATCGCGGCATCGTCGACGCCGACCTCGCGTCCGACGGCGATCGCCGCCAGCGCGTTCCTGACGTTGTGCACGCCGGGCAGCGCGAGCTCGACGGCGAGCGGCGCCGCCGCCTGCCCCCGCGCGACGAAGCGCATGCGTCCGCCGGCATTGGTCACATCCGTCGCCCGCAATGCCGCGTCTTCGGCAAGACCGTAGGAGACGACCTGCCTTGCGATTTCGGGGACGATCGCGCGCAGGTGCGAATCGTCGATGCACAGCACGGCCACGCCGTAGAAAGGCAGTCGCTGGACGAAATCGACGAAAGCGCGCTTCAGCTTGCCGAAGTCCTGGCCGTAGGTCTCCAGGTGGTCGGCGTCGATGTTGGTGACGACGGCGATCACCGGCGACAGGTAGAGGAACGACGCATCGGATTCGTCGGCCTCGGCGACCAGGAAATCACCGGTGCCGAGCCGCGCATTGGCATCGGCGGCGAGCAGCCTGCCGCCGATGACGAATGTCGGGTCGAGGCCGCCTTCGGCCAGCACCGACGCGATCAGGCTGGTCGTCGTCGTCTTGCCGTGGGTGCCGGCGACCGCGATCCCCTGCTTGAGGCGCATCAGCTCCGCCAGCATCAGCGCACGCGGTACGACCGGCACGCCGCGCTCGCGCGCAGCGCGAACCTCCGCATTGCCGGCAGCCACCGCAGTCGACACGACGACCGCGTCCGCGCCGTCCGCGTTGGCGGCGCGATGGCCGATCGTTACGTCGATGCCCAGCGAGCGCAGGCGCCGGGTCGCCGCGTTCTCGGCGAGATCCGACCCGGAGACGCGGTAGCCCTGGTTCGCGAGCACCTCGGCGATGCCGCTCATGCCGGCGCCGCCGATGCCCACGAAATGCACGCGCTTCACCTTGTGTCGCATCGCGTCAGGCCCCCGCCAGCCGGATGCACGCGTCGGCGACACGATCGGCGGCATCGCGCTTGCCGACGCCATGGGCCGCCACCGCCATCGTCAATGCCTGCGAGCGCGTCAGGCTGCCGAGCAGGCCCGCGAGCGGCGCGTCGGGGGCGGTCAGCTCGGATTGCGCCATCACGATCGCGGCGCCCGCATCGAGCAGGAATCTCGCGTTCGCCGTCTGCTCGTCGGCGATCGCGCCCGGCAGCGGCACGATGATCGCGCCCAGGCCGACGGCAGCGAGTTCGGCCACCGTCAGCGCGCCGCCGCGGCAGACCGCGACATCGGCCCAGGCGTAGCGACGCGCCATGTCGTCGATGAACGCGACGCATTCGGCGACGACACCCGCGCCGGCGTATGCACGCTTCAGCGCCCCGATGTGCCGCTCGCCGGCCTGGTGGACGACGCTCGGGCGCGAGGCTTCCGGCAGCCGCGCGAGCGCCGCGGGCACCGACTCGTTCAAGGCCTGCGCGCCCAGGCTGCCGCCGACGACCAACACGCGCAGGGGGCCTGCCCGATCCGCGAATCGCCGCGCGGGAGCGTCGAGCGCGACGATGTCGTCGCGCAGCGGATTGCCGACCCACGCCGCGGTCTTCGCATGCGCGCCGTGGAAGGCATCGGGAAAGCCCAGGAGCACGCGATCGGCGCCGTAGGCGAGGATCCGGTTGGCGAGGCCTGCGATGGCGTTCGAATCGTGGACGACCAGCGGCCGGCCGGTCGCGAGGCCCATCAGCGCGCCCGGGAAGGACGCGAAGCCGCCGAAGCCCAGCACGACGTTCGGACGACGCCGCCTGATGACGCGCAGGCTGTCGATGCAGGCGCGGGCGAGCGTGTAAGGCCCGGCGAGGAGGCTGCGCAATCCCTTGCCGCGCACGCCGCGGAACGACACGCTCTCGAATTCGACGCCATGCTGCGGAACGAGCGTGGCCTCGATGCCTTCGCGCGTCCCCAGCCAGAACACGCGACAGCCGCGCGCGACGAGCTTGGCGGCGACGGCGAGTCCCGGGAAGACATGGCCGCCGGTGCCGCCGGTGGTGATCATCACCGTCGCGCCGGCACTCATTCGGCGAAGCCCCGCAGGATGCGCCGATTCTCCCAGTCGATGCGGAGCAGCACGGCGAGCGCGATGCAGTTGGCGACGATGCCGCTGCCGCCGAACGACAGCAGCGGAAGCGTCAGGCCCTTGGTCGGCAGCACCCCCATGTTCACGCCCATGTTGATGAACGCCTGCACGCCGATCCAGATGCCGATGCCGTGAGCGCACAGCGCGGCGAAGGGGCGCGACAGGCGTGCGGCCTGGCGGCCGATCGCGTAGGCGCGGAACAGCAGCCACGCGAACAGCGCGATGACCGCGGCGACGCCGACGAAGCCGAGCTCCTCGGCGATGACCGCGAGCAGGAAATCGGTGTGCGCTTCGGGCAGGTAGAGGAGCTTCTCGACGCTCGACCCCAGGCCGACTCCGAACCATTCGCCGCGCCCGAAAGCGATCAGCGAGTGCGACAGCTGGTAGCCCCGGTGCATCGGATCCGACCATGGATCGAGGAAGATGGCGAGCCGCTGCACGCGGTAGGGCGCCGCCAGCACGATCGCTGCGAGCGCTACCGGCAGCAGCACGGCCAGCCCGGTGAACAGGCGCCAGTCGAGGCCGCCCAGGAACAGGATGCCGAATGCGATCGCCAGGATCACTACGAACGCGCCGAAATCGGGCTCGAGCAGCAACAGCCCGCCGATCGCGACCATGACGGCGGACAGCGGGGCGAATCCCTTGAGGAGCGTCTGGCGCAGCGGCTGCTCGGCATGCAGGAACGCAGCCTTGCGCACCGCGTAGCTCGCCGCATAGAGCACCGAGGCGAGCTTCATGAATTCGGAGGGCTGGACGTTGATGACCACCAGCGACAGCCAGCGCCTGGAGCCGTTGACCGACTTGCCGATGCCGGGAATCAGCACCAGCACCAGCAGCATCGCGCCGCCGATGAACAGCCACGCAGCGGTCTGCTCCCACACCTTGATCGGCACCTGGAAAGCGAAGAACGCGGTGCCGAGCCCGATCGCGAGGAACACCGCATGGCGCACCAGGAAGTACCACGGGTGATAGCCGGTGCGCGCCGACGCCTCGGCGGTCGCGATCGACGCCGAATACACCATCACCAGGCCGAACGCGAGCAGCAGCACCACCGTCCACGCGAGCGAGACGTCGTAGGTCAGCATCGCGCGCGGATTGCGCGGCAATGGTGCGAGCGGCGCGCGGCGCAATGCGGCGACGGTCGGTCAGTCGCTTACGCATCGGCATCCACCGCGACGTGGTCGCGCACCAGATCGGCGAAGCGCAGCCCGCGCTCGACGTAGTCGCGGAACTGGTCGAGGCTCGCGCAGGCGGGGGACAGCAGCACGGCATCCCCGGGCTTCGCGAGCTCGACCGCGCGCCCGACCGCGCGCTCGAGCGTGCCGAGAATCTCGACCTGGGCGCCCGTCCCCTCGATGCCGTCGGCGACCCGCTGCGCGTCGCGGCCGATCAGCAGCACGGCGCGGCACGCGCGGTCGACGCTCTCCTTCAGCGGCGCGAAGCTCTGTCCCTTGCCGTCGCCACCGGCGATCAGCACGACGCGGCGGCCGATGCCGTCGAGCGCGACCTGCGTGGCG
>CAVTHP010000005.1:0-464256 GCA_963734515.1 uncultured beta proteobacterium
CAAGGGTCGCCGCCCAGGCGGCGTGACGCACGCGGAAGGCGCCGGATGATGCGCAACGCCAAGGCGCTCGCGGTCGCGACGGCCCTGCGGCCGGTGCTCGAACTGTCGGGTCCCAAGCTCAAGACCGCACTGGAGTCCCTGGTCGTGCGCACCGAGGACTACGGCGGTGTCGAGCGCTACGTCGACGCGGTGAAGCTCAAGTCGGCGCTGTTCGCGCAGGCACTGGGCGACGGGCGCGTGCGCACCGTCGATCCGAAGACCCTGCGGCAGCTGCTGTCGCTGATCGCCACCGTGCGCCGGCGCGTCGGACCCTACCTGGACGAGCGCGGATTCGGCGAGCTCCGGACGCGGCTGGCCGATCTGCTCGACGCCGCGCGCGACACCTCGGCGGTCGACGATGCGATTGCGGCATTCTGCGGGCGCTTCCCCGACGACCGCGAGCACCGCTGGGTCCGCGATCTCGCTGCCGACGTGCTGCACAACGTCGATCCCGAGCGCTACCCGCTGATGTGCCGGTGGGTCTGGGATGAGCGCGCCAACACCGGCGTCCTGCGCGAGATCTGGCACGCCGAAAACGTCGACCACATGGTGATCGACATCCCCGACCGGCACGACACCTTCGTCGTGCTGCGCGAGGAGCTTTCGCAGTATCTGACGATGAACGGCGTGTTCCGCGACGTCCTGCAGTACGTCGACCTGCTGACGGCCCAGGTGTATGCGGAGTACATCTCCGAGCAGGGCGGCAGCTACCTGCGGACGGACTTCGCCTCCCCCGAGGACCCGATGCAGCACACGCGGCGCATGCTCGGGCTCGACGTCGCGGTCGACGGCCGCAGCAAGCTGAAGGCGGTCGACGGCGAAGCGACCATCGCCGACCTCCCTCGTCTCACCAACTGACCTGGCGGTGCTTCGATGCCGATCCATGAAAAATCGCTGATCCGCCCCGAGAACATCAAGACGCACGACAAGCTCGTCCTCGATGGCGTCGACGTCTCTGGACACTGGAGCACGTTCATCGAGACGCGCGTCGTCTCGGATTACAACGAGCGGCTGCAGGACGAGATCGCAGCGCTGCCCGGCGGCGAGTACATCCATCGCTGCTGGCAATGCGGCTCGTGCACCAATTCGTGCACGGTCAACGCGGTCAACCCCGACTTCAACCCGCGCTACTGGATCTACCTGATCCGCGTTGGCATGGAGTCCGAGCTGCTGCGCGACAAGGACATCATCTGGCAATGCGTCTCGTGCAACAAGTGCACGTATGCCTGCCCGCGCGACGTGTTCCCCGAGGGCGTGATGAAGGCGACTGCGCACTGGCTGGAGCTCAAGGGCCACACGCCGAAGTCGAGGTCGACGATGTTCGACGAGGAATTCTCCGAGCAGGTCATCGCGACCGGCAAGATCGAGGAAGGCCGCGTCATCCGCGGTTTCTTCGCGAGGAGCGCGCAGCCGCTGCGCCAGGAATGGCTGATCGAGATGGGCAAGCGGCTGGCGCGAAAGCTCCCGATCAAGATGGGCATGCTGATGGGCATCGCCGCGCTGATCCGGCCGCGCACCCGCGGCTGGGGCAAGAGCCGCGACGCGATCGCGAGCTATGTCGGCGAGCAGGAGCAGCGGCAGCGCAAGGCGCTGAACCTTCCCGAACCAGGAGCGAGATGATGTCGGGTTCCGACGTGAAAGACATGAAGGCCAGGTACCAGCGGGTCGCCTACTACCCCGGCTGCGCGCTCGAGGGCACGGGCCACGCCTACAACCGCTCGACCAAGGCGGTGGGCAAGGCGCTGGGGCTCAAGCTCGACGAGGTGCCGAACTGGAACTGCTGCGGGGCGATGGAGGTGAAGAACGTCGACCCCAAGATCCAGACCTACCTGTCGTCGCGAGTCCTGTCGATCGCCGCCAACGAGATGCATGCATCGGTCGTGATGGCGCCCTGCAACGGCTGCTATCACAACCTGAAGAAGGCCGAGTACGACCTCGCGAAGGACGAGTCGTCGCGCGAGGTCGTCGGCCGCATCTCGGAGAAGGCCGGCCACGCGACCTACCAGGCCGGGCAGGTCGAGACGATCCACGCACTCGACTGGATCAAGCACGGCATCGGCGAAGGCGCCTTGCGCGAGCGCGTGTCGAACTCGCTGAAGGGGCTGAAGGTCGCGAACTACTACGGCTGCATGTACACCCGGCCGCGACACATCTTCCCGGAGAAGGACAAGGGGCCGGGTACCGAATCGACGTCGCAGCCGCATTTCATGGACGATCTGCTGGAAGCCGCAGGCGCCACCAACGTCGACTTCCCGCTGAAGACCGCCTGCTGCGGCGGCGCGCACACGCTGTCCGACAGCGACACCTCGACGAAACTCGTGCTGAACATCCTGCGCGCGGCCGAGGCCGCGGGCGCCGACGTCATCGCCACCGAATGCCCGACCTGTCACTCGGGACTCGAGATGCACCAGGTGCGCGCGGAGAAGGTTCTGGGCGAGAAGACGAGCGTCAAGATGCTCTATTTCACGCAGCTGCTCGGCATCGCGCTCGGGCTCTCGCCGCGCAATGTCGGCGTGCAGGAGAACTTCTCCGACGGCCTCGAGGCGCTGAAGGAAAAGGGACTGGCGTGAGCGATCCGTTCGACGCGCGGATCGACGCAGCGGCGGCAATCCCGGACGCCCCGGCCGCAGCCCGGGCCCTGCTCGACCTCGCCGAGGACGTGCTGGCGCAATGGGTCGAGGCTCGCGGCGAAGTCCCCACGAGCGACTCGCGCGAGGGTTTCCGGCTGCTCGCCCTGCACCGCCAGGGCGCGCAGGACCTGCCGAGCTTCAACGCCTGCCGCGAGACCTGCCGCGAGGTCGCGTACCACTACAACCTGCTCAGCCTCGAGCCGGGGAACCCGGAGACGGCACAGCGCCAACGCATGATGGCGATGCTCGTGCGGCATCTCGCGCTGTTCGTCGGCGGCAAGATGGAAATCGAGGGACTGGGCGAGTTCTGTTGTGCGTCGCGGCCGCTGCGCCTAGAATCCTGACGAATTCCGCAATGAGATAGGAGCGCTCATGGCCACTGTGCGCGGCTGCAACATGCCCGACGACCTGCTGTACGACGTCGAGAACCACATCTGGTTCAGGGAAGTGGGCGACGGCAACGTGAAGCTTGGAATGACGACCGTCGCAACCGCGATGGCCGGTCAGCTCGTCGCCTTCACCCCCAAGAAGGTCGGGCGGGCGGTGCAGGCCGGCAAGTCCTGCGCGACGGTCGAGTCCGGCAAGTGGGTCGGCCCTGCCAAGTCGGCCGCCGGCGGCGAGATCGCGGCGGTCAACGACGATGTCGTGAACAAGCCCTCGCTCGCCAACGAGGATCCGTACGGAGCGGGCTGGCTGATCATCATCAAGCCCGAGGATTGGGCTTCGGTCAAAGCGACGCTGACGCCGGGGACCGCAGTCGCCGCGCCCTACGAGGCCAAGATGGCAGCCGATGGTTTTGCCGGTTGTGCCTGCACACCCTGAACGCCCGCGCAATCGGCGATTGGCGATGACGGACCGATCGGAAGAAGCAGCGATCGATCCCGCGTGGGGCGGCTCCGGCGCACGCCTGGCGGAGCTCGAGCAGAACGCACGCCGCGCGGCAAAGCTCCTGAAGGCGATGTCGAATTCGGCGCGGCTGGTGATCCTGTGCCAGCTCGCCGACGGCGAACGCTCGGTCGGGGAGCTCGAACGTGCGGTCGGGTTGAGCCAATCCGGGATTTCGCAGCACCTGGCGCTGCTGCGCCGCGAGGGTGTCGTGTCGAGCCGCCGGATCCGGCAGACGGTGCTCTACTCGCTCGCGAGCCGCGACGTCATCACCGTGATGGGAACCCTGCACTCGGTGTTCTGCAGGTCGCCGTCGGCCGCTCGGACCTCGCGGGTCGAAGTCTGATCCGCCGCGCGGATCCGCCGCCTGCCCGCGTCAGTCGGCGGGCCTCGGGACGGGATTCGACAGGCAGCCGACGAGCCGCTCCATCCTCACCCGATGCAGCTCGTGCCAGGCGGCGGCGATGCGCGCCTCCTGCGCAGGGTCGCGGGTCACCTCGTTGTCTTCCCCGGCAGTCCCGCTGCCGCGGTCCCTGTAATGCGCGTAGACCGCCTCGAACAGCGCGCCGAGCGGCCCCGCGAGTTCCTGCGTGCGCGAGTCGCCCTGGGTCCAGCCGATGCGCATCGCGGCCTTCCTGAACGCGTCGAAATCTCCGGCCGAGCGCGCGAGCTCGCCGAGCTTCGTCACGCGGGCGATGTCCTCGCGCAGGAGCTGCGCGCGGAAGAGGCTCGATTCGCCGTCGAGCCGCTGCTTCAATTCGTCGAGTAGTTGCATGTCGTCGATCCCCTGTCCGTCATTCTAGTACGCCGGCGATCTCGCGCCAGTGCGTGTGTTGCGGGCGCCATCCGAGCACCGCGGATGCGCGCGAGCAGTCGAGCGTCAGTGATTCGGTGACACCGGCCAGCCATCCCGGTTCCCCGCCCCAGCCGGCCGCCTGCCATGCGACGCGCAGCGCGACCCGTGCGAGCGCGAGCGGAACTGCCGGCGCGCGAGGCCTGCGCGCGCGCACGAGCTCGCGCAGGGAAAAGTCGCTTGGCGCGGCGAGGTTGAACGGGCCCGGCGCGCGCTGTGCGAGCGCCAGCGCGATCGCCTGGGCGACGTCGTCCTCGTGCACGCATTGCAGCCGCGGCTGAGGGTCGGGCAGCCGCAGGTAACATGGCGCCGACGCGAGCCGGCGCAGCAGCGGCTGGGCATTCGGACCCAGGATGACCGTCGGGCGCAGGACCGCCGCGCGCGGCAGCGCCTTTGCGATCCAGGCGTCGACTTGCGCTTTCTGCAACGCGTACTGAAACCGCGGCAAGGGCGCGAGCGCAGCGTACTCGGTGAGCCCGACGCCGCCACCATAGACCGCGGCCGACGACAGATGCACGATCGGGTCGATGCCCGCGACCTCTGCCGCCGTCAGCAGCGCTTTCGTTCCGTCGACGTTATTGCGCGCCATCTCGCGCAGCGGCCGACGCCCGCGCATCACCACGAACGCGAGGTTCACCAGCGCGTTCGCACCGGGCAGGCGGGCGTGTGCCGCGCGTTCGGCGATGTCGGCGACGACCGGCTCGAACTTCGGGTGACTGAACGCGGGCGGCGTCCGGTCGATGCCGGTCACGGACCCGATGGCAGGATCGGCGCACAGCCGCGGCAGGACGGCGCACGCGAGGCGGCCTGCCGCACCCGTCACGACGACGCGCATCGGCTCATGGCGTCATGGCTGCGCCAGCGCGGGCAGAACGTCCGACGCGATGCATTCGAGGGACTCGCGCACGACGTCGGTGGGCAACGCGCCGGCGCCGACCGCGCACAGCAGGTGCGTAACGCCGGCCTCGCGGTAACGGCGGATGCGCGCGAGGCATTCGTCCGGTGTGCCCGCGACGGTGAGTCCGGCGAGATCGAGCACGCGCGGGCGCGCGCCCCAGCGGGCGAGCCGCCGGAAGCGCCCCAGGTCGTGGAACTGCTCGTAGCCCGGCAGCAGGTTCTCGAGCACCGGGGCGGTGACGCGCAACAGCTCGTCGTAGAACCACTTGAATGCCGGTGCGGCGAGGCGGCGCGCGCGAGCGCCGTCGCGCAGGCACAGCATGCCGACCGTCATGCCGATGCGCATCGGCTCCGGATGCGTCCACAGCTCCCGATAGCGGCGGATGTCCGACGCGACCATGAACCATGGCTTGAACGGCCCTGCCAGCACGCCCAGGCCCATTCGCGCGGCCCATTCGAAAGTGTCGGGACTCACCGCAGCGCTCCACAGCGGCGGATGCGGACGCTGCAGAGGCTTCGGGACGACGGTAACACCGTCGAGCCTGAAATGCGCGCCCGCGAAACGGACCGGCGCGTCGTCCGCCGCCGCGCGCAGGATCGCGAGCGATTCGTCGACCAGCGCGCGGCTGTCGCCCATGTCGACCCCGAACGCCGCATATTCCTGCGGCGAGAAACCGCGGCCGATGCCGACCTCGAGCCTGCCGTTGCAGAGCAGGTCGAGGGTCGCGACGCGCTCGGCGACATGCACCGGATGATGGTAGGGAAGCGGCACGACACCCAGTCCCAGCCGCAATCGCGATGTGCGCCGCGCGAGCGCAGCGAGGATCAGCTCGGGTTTGGACGAATGCGAGTAACCGGGCATGAAATGATGCTCGACCAGCCACACGCCGTGAAATCCCAGGCGGTCGGCGAGCTCGATCTCGTCGAGCGTTTCCGCGTACGCCGCCGCCTCGCTGCGACCGAGCTGCGGAGGCACCGCGAACTCGTGGAAGAGGTCGAGCTTCAGTTCACGTCCCCGATGGTTTGCCGCGGGCGTTCATGCCGGTATATTGCCAGCGATCGGAGCGGGTCCGCCGCGCCCCCCATCCTGCGCCCGACGCCACAGACGTGCCTCCGACCGCCAACACGACGGCCCCCTACGAGGATCCGCTGTTCCAGATCGACTGGGATGCGGTCGATCACCAATGCTGGTGGCTGCCGCCCGACGCGCTGTCGCTGACCGGGGTCGAGGAATTCGAGGCGCTGCCGCTCGCCGATCGGCAGCGGCTGTCCCATTGCGAATACCTCCATCTGCTGCAGACCGGGATCTGGCTCGAGGCGCTGTTCGTCGAGCGGCTCGCGCTGCTCGCCTGGCGCGCCGGCGACCCGCACACGCGCGCTGCGTACCTGCGCGAGATCCGCGAGGAGGCCGGGCACAGCCTGATGTTCGTCGAGCTGATCCGGCGCAGCGGCATCGCGCTCGCCCCGCGCCAGGGCGCCGGCGTGCGCTTCGCCCACGCGCTGGGCCGATGGGTCCCACCCGGGTCCGCGCTGTTCTGGGCGCTGGTCGTCATCGGCGAGGAGCTGCCGAACCGGCTCAACCGGCGACTGCAGCGCGGCGTCGAGGACGTGACCCTGAGCGCCGTCGTGTTCCGGATCGCGCGCATCCACAGCCACGACGAGGCGATGCACGCGGCTTTCGCGCGCAGGCAGTGCGAAGCCGCGACGCAGCGCCTCGCCCCCTGGCACCGCGCGCTGCTGTCGCGCGCGCTCGCCCGCGTCTTCGGCGCATTCGTCCGGCACGTCCATTATCCGCCGCCCGCGGTCTACGAAAGCGCTGGGCTCCGGCCCGCCCCGCGCTGGCGCGCGGTGGCATTGCGCAATCCCGCGCGGCGCGCGCTGGCGCAGCAGACGGCCGCCCCGACGCTCGAGTTCCTGCGGAGCATCGGCTGGACGCTACCGTAGGACCTCGCTGCGCGGAACGGCCGCGCCAAAGGCGCAAACCGGCTGTCGCCGGACCGCCGCGCGACAGCCCTGAAAACGCGGGCCCCGCCAGCGGCGGGGCCCGGTCCTGCGTCCAGCGCGGATCAGGTCAGAAGTGGTGCGCCCACTGCACGCCCACCGACCATTCGTACATCTGGATCTTTTCCTGCATCGACGGCTGCGGCGGGGGGAAGAAATTGTTGAACAGGCTCGCGCCCTGGACGCTGTTGTTGAACGCGTACATGGCCGCGCCGGTGATGTCGTTCTGCGCGTCGAGCTTGTATGTCGCACCCATCGTCGCGTGGTCCCTGATGACCCCGGGGGCGAGGATGTTGAAGGTCACGTCGCGCGCCTGGATCGGGTTGTCGCTGTGGTTGTAGCCGGCGCGCAGTGTCCACTGCGAGTTCAGCTTGTACTGGACCCCGAGCTTCCAGACGTCGACGTCCTGCCAGCCGAAGCCCGCGCCGTTCGATCCACCGAGGCAGGCGGCGGGGTTGCCGCCCGCACACTGCAGGATCAAGTCGCTGCGATTGCTGACCGAGTTCGAATCGCTGTAGTTGATCCGCTCGTAATCCAGCGCGAACATCCATTCCGGCACCGGCGTGATCGCGACGCCGACGCCCCAGTTCGACGGTATGTCGAAGCCGCCGCCTTGCGCGAACAGGCCCTTGTACTTGTCGAAATTTCCCATGCTGAGCTTGGACGCATAGGTCGCGCCGACCGCGACCTGCGGCGTCAACTGGCCGTAGTAGCCGACGCGCACGCCCCAGCCCGTCGAATTGTCGTAACCCCGATTGGTGACGTCGCCGGGTGAGGTCGACAGCCCTGCGAACGCCTGCACACCCTCGGCCCTGAAACGCTGGTAGGCGAACAGCGGCGCGACGCCGATCGAGTTCTGGGGATTGATGCGCCACGCGATCGTCGGAGCGATGACGAGTTGGGTCAGGTCGACGCCGAGGCTCCCGTTGCCGCACAGCAGGTTGTAGGGGCCGGGGGAGGGATTGAAGCCGCTACCCGGTCCGGTCGCCGGTCCGCAGGCGCCGGGCGACGGCAGCTGGCCGCCTGAATAATCGGTGTTCATGCCGCCGTTGCCGTAGACGGTCACGCCCAGCGACAGGTCGGGTTGGATCATCGTGTTGTAGGCCATCTCGGGGATGCCGAAATACTTGCTGCCGCTGTCGGCCGCGCCATCGAGGCCGTACGGCGCGCCCCCGGTCCGCTCGGCCTTGCGATGCGGGCTGAACAGATCGACGCCGACGTCGAACTGGTTGCCCGCGAAAGCCATCGTCGCCGGATTGTTGGCGCCGCCGAAAGCGTCCCCGGTGACGGCAATGGCCGCGCCGCCCATGCCCTTCGCGACCATTCCATAGCCGTGGCTGAAATAGCCGTCGGTCGCGTGAGCGGCGAGCGGCATGGCGGCGACGAGCGCCGCGATCAAGCGTTTTTGCACGTTTCCCTCCTTCGGACGCTGCGAAGTTACGGCCGGCATTCGCTGCCGGCGCTCTTTTCAGTCGGGTGGTACTGGATGTCGGGGGTGCTAGATGAACAGGCTGACGTCGGCCTCCTTTGCCATCGGCAGGAAGGTCGCGGCGCCGACGAATTCCGTCACCTCCGGGATGAAGTCCTTGGGCTTGTAGCCGAACAGGTCGACGGTCATCTGGCAGCCGATCATGTGGACGCCGGCTTCGAGGCACAGGCTGCGCAGCTCGGCGATGTCGGCGACGCCCTTGTTCTTGATGGTCTTGCGCATCATCCGCGTCGCGAATGCCTCGTAGCGCGGCACCAGCGACTGCACGAGATTCGGGACGTTCCAGCGGATCGACCGGAACCACGCGGGACCCATCGGCATCTTCATCGGCATCGCAGGATTGCCGAGCGGGCTCACCTTCAGCTTCTTCATGTCCTTGCGCAACAGCTCGAGGCCGTAGAACGTGAAGAACATCGAGACATTCCACCCGAGCGCGGCCGCGGTCGAGGCGAGAATGAACGGCGGGTAGGCCCAGTCCAGCGTCCCCTTGGTCGCGATGATCGTCATCGACGGGGTCTTCGCCGCCTCGCGCTCGGCGAGCGCCGCTTCGAGCTTCTGCGGAAGCAGTGCGTCGATGCGCTCGCTGACCAGCCGCTCGAGCGTGGCAGCGTCGAGCCTCTCGAGGGTGTCGGGCATGGTTGACATCGTTTCCTCCTGCGGGTGCGCCCCGGGGCATCGGGTCGTTTAATTAGAAAATGCTAATACTCTCCCCGGGTAGGCGCAAGGGCTTTGACCCCCTATTTCGCCGCCGCCGGCGGGCGGCCGCGCCGGGCGGCTTCAGGGAGGCGATGCGCCGTCCCTACCTCCCGGTGTATAGTCGTGCGGGCTGCCGGTACCGTGATTTTTGGAGCCCTCGTCGATGAAACCACCCACATTCCATGACGAAACGGCCAAACGTGCGCTGGACGCGCGCCTTGCGCGCGTCGAAGGACAGGTGCGGGGGGTCCGGCGGATGATCGCCGAGGACTCGCGATGCGAGGACGTGGCGCTCCAGCTCGCGGCCGCCCGCAAGGCGCTCGATCGGGCGTTCTACGAGATGATCTCCTGCATGATCCGCGAAGACCTGCCGGCGAAGGCGGGTGCGCGCCGCGACCACGCGAACAAGGTCGCGGAGATCCTTTCGCGCTTCGGCTGAGGCCGAGGACCCCTCCGGCGTGTCGCCGGCCCCAGCGACCTCCCGAAGCCCCTGCTGATCGGGCGCATCCCGTCACGGAAATTGGGGTCAGAGCCGTATTAATTTCGTGGATATTGGCGTCAGCTCCCGATTTCCGCGAAATTAATACGGCTCTGACCCCAATTTCCGAGCTCAGCGCCGCAGGGCGTCGATGCCCTGCCCGACGCCGCGAAGCGTCAGCGGAAACATTCGCGGACCGAGCGCCTGCAGGATCATCTGGGTCGTGCGCGTGTATTCCCACGTGCGCTGCGCCTCGGGGTTCCACCAGACGACGCTGCGGAAGTGCTCGAAGATCCGCGACAGCCACGCGAGCCCCGGCTCGATGTTCCGGTATTCGACGCTGCCGTCGACAGCCGTCAGCTCGTAGGGGCTCATCGCGGCATCGCCGACGATGATCACCTTCCAGTCGGGCCCGTAGGTGCGCAGCAGGTCGAGCGTGCTGTAACGCTCGTCGCGGCGGCGAAAGTTGTCGCGCCAGACGTGGTCGTAGATGCAGTTGTGGAAATAGAAATGCTCGAGGTGGCGAAACTCGGCCTTCGCTGCCGAGAACAGCTCCTCGCAGGCCTCCACGTGCGGGTCCATCGATCCGCCGGCATCCAGGAACAGCAGGACCTTGACGCGGTTGCGCCGTTCGGGTTGCAGCTTGAGGTCGAGCCAGCCGGCGTTGCGGGCCGTGCCGGCGATCGTCCCGTCGAGATCGAGCTCCTCGGGAACGCCTTCCCGAGCGAAGCGCCGCAGCCTGCGCAGCGCGACCTTGATGTTGCGGGTGTTGAGCTCGACCTCGCCGTCGAGATTGCGATACGTTCGCTCGTCCCAGACCTTGACCGCGGACCGCGAACCGCTGCCTTCCGGTCCTGCGCGTATGCCTTCCGGGTTGAAACCGTAGGCGCCGAACGGACTGGTGCCGCCGGTGCCGATCCATTTGCTGCCGCCCTGATGTCGCCCGCGCTGCTCGGCCAGCCGCTGCCTGAACGTCTCCATCAGCTTGTCGAGCCCGCCGAGCGCCTCGATCGCGCGCCGGTCCTCGTCCGACAGTTGCCGGACGAACTCCCTGCGCAGCCACTCTTCGGGTATCGCCGCGTGCGCGTCGACGAGCGCCTCGACGCCCCTGAAATACGTGCCGAACGCGAGGTCGAAACGGTCGAAATGCTGCTCGTCCTTGACGAGGCACGCGCGCGCCAGCAGGTAGAAGTCGTCGATCGAGCCCGACACCACACGCGCATCGAGCGCCTCGAGCAGGGTCATGAACTCGCGCGTCGACACCGGCAGCCGGAACGACTTGAGGTGCAGGAAGAAGTCGACGAGCATCGTGTGTCCCGGCCGGCGGGGCAGTCCGCAAGCCGCAGGCGCGCTCGGGCCTAGCGCGAGGCCGCGTCGTCGCGCCTGGCCAGCCACCACGAGGCGATCGCGCACGGCGATTCCGATCGCGCCCAGGAACATCCAGAAGAGCGCGAATCCGCGGCCGTCGCGGCGCGCTGCTTCATCGGCGATCGCGTCGAGTTGCGACAGGCCGCTGAAGCCCACGTAGAGGCAGACCAGCGCGAACACGACCGAGCCCCACATCGAAATCTGCGCAGTGACCCTCATCGTCGATCCGCCCGCCCGAGGAGGAAATTGAGGTGCGCCTTCACCGCCGGCCATTCGCCGTCGAGGATGCTGAACACGACGGTGTCGCGCCGGCTGCCGTCGGGCATCAGCTGGTGGTTGCGCAGCACGCCATCCTGCTTGGCGCCCAGCCGCGCGATGGCGACGCGGGACTGCTGGTTGAACCAGTGCGTTCGGAACTCGACCGCGATGCAGTTCAGCGACTCGAATGCGTGCGTCAGCAGCAGCAGCTTGCACTCGGTGTTGATCGGCGAGCGCTGCGCGCGCTTCGCGTACCAGGTATGGCCGATCTCCAGGCGGCGATTCGCCGCGTCGACGTTGAAATAGCGGGTGCTGCCGACGATGTCGCCGCTCGCGTTGTCGAACACGGCGAACGGCATGGCCCCGAGCCGCTCGCGCATGTCCAGCGCGGCGTCGATCCACGCCTGCGTCCTCTCGGGCGGCGGCACCGACGTGTACCAGAGCTTCCACAACTCGCCGTCGGCGGCGGCGCTGCGGATCCCCTCGAGATGCCCGCGCGCGAGCGGCTCGAGCCGGGCGTGCGCCGCGCGCAGCGTCACGGGCTCGATGAAGCGTCCGCTCATCGGGGAACCCCTGGACAGCGCATCAGCGCCCCGCCCGCGCCATGAATGCCACGCGCTCGAACAGATGGACGTCCTGCTCGTTCTTGAGCAGCGCGCCGTGGAGCGGCGGGATGATCGCCTTGCGATCATTGCTCTTCAGCGTCTCGGGCGGAATGTCCTCGGCCAGCAGCAGCTTCAGCCAGTCGAGGAGCTCGGAGGTCGACGGCTTCTTCTTGAGTCCCGGCACCTCGCGCAGGTCGAAGAAGACCTCGAGCGCTTCCTGGAGCAGCGCCTTCTTGAGCCCGGGGAAATGCACGCCGACGATCTCCCGCATCGTCTCGCGATCCGGAAAGCGGATGTAATGGAAGAAGCAGCGCCGCAGAAATGCATCGGGGAGCTCCTTCTCGTTGTTCGACGTGATGACGACCAGCGGACGGTGGTGCGCGGCGACGGTCCGCTGTGTCTCGTACACGTGGAACTCCATGCGGTCGAGCTCGCGCAGCAGGTCGTTGGGGAACTCGATGTCGGCCTTGTCGATCTCGTCGATCAGCACCACCGCGGGCGTTTCGCTCTCGAACGCCTCCCACAGCACGCCGCGCCTGATGTAGTTCGCGATGTCGGCAACGCGACCGTCGCCGAGCTGCGAATCCCGCAGCCGCGACACGGCGTCGTATTCGTAGAGCCCCTGCTGCGCCTTGGTCGTGGACTTGACGTGCCACTGGTACAGCGGGCGTCCGAGAGCGCTCGCGATCTCCTCGGCCAGCAGCGTCTTGCCCGTTCCCGGCTCGCCCTTGACCAGCAGCGGCCGCTCGAGCGCGAGCGCTGCGTTGACTGCGAGCTTGAGGTCTGCAGTGGCGACGTAGGTCGGCGATCCTTCGAAGCGCATCGATCTTCCTCGGGGCGGGATTTCCGCATTATTCCATGCCGGCACGCTACGCCCCGCAATCCGGGGCCGCGGAAAATCGGGGACGGGAAATCGGGGACGCACCACGTTTTCCCGGCCCTCGCCAAGAAAGCTGTGGTGTGCAGAAAACGTGGTGCGTCCCCGATTTCCCGTCCCCGATTTTCCGCGTCAGCCGATCCACGCGATCGCCGCCCGCAGCGACCACAGCGCCAGCATGCCCGCGGCGAGCGTCTTCAGCGTGTTGTGCGTCCTGAATCCGACCCACCCCGCGACGATCGCCGCTGCGATCCTCGGCGCAGCGGCAGCTGCCGCGCCGCCACCCGGCGCCTCGACGACCATCGGCAAAACCAACGCCGTCAGCATCGCCGCGGGGACGTACCTGAATGCCCTCACGAGCAGCAGCGGGATGTGCCTGCGCGAGAAGATCGCGATGAACGACAGGCGCGACAGGTAGTTGAGCGTGCCGACGATGGCGATGACCGCCCAGAGCTTCAGCGCCGCGTCCATCGTTCCTTCGCGAAATCGGCCACGGTTCCGGCGACGATGCCCAGCGTCCCGGCAGCGATCAGGTTGAGCTTCATCGGCAGCCCGGCTAGCGTGAGCACCGCGAACCCGGAGACGACGGCGGCGACGATCGAGGGCATCGCGCGGAGCTGGGGCGCGACCAGCGCGATGAAGCACAGCGGGACCGCGAAATCGAGCGACCAGGCGGCCGGGATCAGGTTGCCGACGAAATATCCGGCGAGGTTCATCACCTGCCAGGAACTCCAGATCGCAATGCCGCCGCCGAGGTAACGACGCGCAGCCTCCCGCGGCGGGTGGCCGGCCCCGAAGTGCCTCAGCCCCGCGGCGAACGCCTGGTCGGTCAGCAGGAACGCAAGCCCCTGCTGCCAGCGCTGCGGCAGCGGGCGCAGGTAGGGGGCCATCGCCGCGCTGTACATCAGGAATCGAAGTCCAGCGACGAAACAGGTGAGCACGATCACCGCGAGCGGGGCCCCCGCAGCGAGCAGTTGCACGGCGAGGATCTGCGCCGCACCTGAAAACATGATCGCGCTCATGCCGAGCGCGCTCCACCACGACGCGCCGGCCGCCGCCGCACCGACACCGCACACCAGCGCGAACGGCGCGGTGCCGATGCAGACCGGAATCATTCCGACGAAACCCTCGCGAAAATCGCGAGCGGCCGTCACTCCTGCCACCGGGCGTTCATCGCCGCGCCCTACTTCGGCGGAGCCGGGAACTGCACGTACGGCGGCTTGGGCATCGTGCCGGGCGGCACGAAATCGGGAGCAGGCCCGCCGGCGGGTCCCAGCGAACGGATGTAGCGGTAGACGGCTCGCAGATCGCCCGTCCCCATGCGGTTCAGCGCCCAGAACGGCATCGGCGGCCGCGCCTGCATCTTCCGCGCGGCCTTGATCCATTCCCTTTCCGTCAGATTCTGCATGAAGAGGCGCAGGTTGCCCGGATAGGTCGTTCCCCAGGGACCGTGCCATCCGAGGATGTCGCCGGTGAGCAGGACCTTCTCATCCGCCTTTCCACCGTTCTCGGCATAGCCCGGCGTGTGGCAGTCGTTGCAGCCGCCGATCGCGACGACATAGCGACCGCGCTCGATCCACGGATCCGGTTTGCCTTTGGCGCCAGGGCCGGCCGCGAATGCGGTCGCGGCGAGCACGAACGCCGAAAGCAATGCCGACGCAAGCACGACGGGTCTGTGGTCTCGATGCATGTTGCACTCCCAGCGGGTGAGCGATTCGCAGGACGGCCGCTGCGCCCGGTGCCTGGTCGTGAACGGCCGGGCGCAATATTAGCGCGCCACGGTTCCGACCGGCGCCGAGCTTTTCTTGTACGATGCGCGTTGCCGCGTCCGGATCCGCGCGACGCCGTCAGCTTCGGAGCCGGCGCCCCATCGTCCCGGGACGGAGTACCGCCGCCCGCACGCGCCGCGCCACCGCATGCATCTCGATCCCTCCGATTACCTGCGCCTCGACATTCCCCAGAGCCTGGGGGCCTCGTCGTCGGGCGCGTCGTTCGCCACGTCGAGCGGCGATATCCTCGAGGTCGAATGCTTCGGCCCCGGCACCTTCCGCCTGCGCGCAGGCCCGAATGCACGGCCCGACTACGGGATCGTGGTCGGCCGGCCCAGGCCGTGCGAGGTCGTGCAGTCGCAGCCGGGAACCTGGGCGCTGACCGCGGGCGACGCGACGCTGGAGATCACCGGCGCGCCACTGTCGATGCGGCTGCTGTGGAAAGGCGGAACCGTCCTGACGACAGTGACCGACGAACATGCGCGCGGCGGGACGCGCCTGCCCACGCTGGGGAGGCTGCGGCAGGGCGGGCTGTGGACTGCAGCGTTCGCGTTGACCTCGGGCGAATCGATCTATGGCCTGGGCGAGAAATTCGGATCGCTGGACAAGCGCGGTCAGCTCGTCCACTCGCAGGTTGCCGACGCACTCGGCGTCAATACCGGCCTCGCCTACAAGAACACGCCTCTTGCCTGGAGCCCCGGGACGGGCGCGGGCGCGTGGGGCACGTTCGTCAACACCCCGGGCATGGTGACGCACGGCGTCGGGCATCCCGACTGGTCGCACCGCAGCTACGCGCTCATGGTCGAGGACGAGGCACTGGACCTCTTCCTTTTCGCGGGCGACGCTCCCGCGCGAATCCTCGACCTGTACACCGAGCTCACCGGCCGGCCGGCCGGCGTTCCGCGCTGGAGCCTCGGACTTTGGGTGTCGCGCGTCGCGCATGAGTCTCCCGAAGACGCGATCGCCGTCGCGACGCGCATGCGCGAGCGAAGGCTTCCATGCGACGTGCTGGCGCTCGATGCCGGGTCGGTGTGGAACCCGGAGACCCTCTTCGACTTCGCCTGGGATCCCGATCGCATTCCCGATCCCACGACGACGCTGGCGAGAATCAGGGAACAGAATCTCAAGGTCTGCGTCTGGGAGTGCCCGTACGTCTCGGTAGAGTCCCCGCTGTTCCAGGACCTCGCGTCACAGCAATTCCTGCTGACCACCCAGGAGGGCGATCCCTACATATTCGCGTCGGAGGCGACGCGGGGCGCGGGCCCGCCGGAATCCACCGTCGAGGCACCGATCGAGTGCGGCATCGTCGATTTCACCAATCCCGACGCGTACGCGTGGTGGCGCGACGCGCACCAGATCCTGTTCGAGGATGGCGTCGACACGTTCGAGAGCGGCCTCGGCGAACACGTCCCCGATGATGCGGTCGCTTCCAACGGCGATTTCGGCGCGCGCCTGCACAATGTCTATCCGCTGCTCTACAACCGCTGCATCCACGAGGCGACCGCGCACTTCCAGGCGCCGGGCGCGGGCCCGCCCGTGGTCTGGAGCCGCTCCGCGTGGGCGGGCAGCCAGCGCTATCCGCTGGGTTACGCAGGCGATCAGCAGAGCGACTGGGAGGCCCTGGCCGCATCGATACGCGGCGGCCTGTCGTGGGGAATGAGCGGCAATCCGTATCACGGCCTGGACATAGGCGGCGTCTACGGCGCGAGCGAGCCTTCGGCCGAGTTGTGGCTGCGCTGGCTGCAGGCGGCCGTGTTCAGCTCGCACCTGCGGCTGCGCGGCACCGGCGAACGCGAACCCTGGACCTGGGGCGCCGAGGCCGAGGCCGTCGCGCGCAAGTGGCTGGCGCTGCGCTACCGCCTGATCCCCTACCTCGAATCGATGATCGCGCAGGCGATGCGCTCGGGCCTGCCGGTGACGCGGGGAATGCCGCTCGCGTTTCCCGAAAGCCGGCTGGTCCGGCATTTCGAGACCCAGTTCATGTGCGGTGATGCGTTGCTGGTCGCGCCGATCGTGAACGAAGGCGGGAGCGTCGAGATCGCGCTGCCTCCCGGCGCCTGGTACGACCTCAACACGCGGGCCCGCTACCCGGGACCGCGAGTCCTGCGCTACCGCGCGCGCCTCGACCAGTTTCCGGTATTCGGTCGCGAGGGCCGCGCACTTCCGCTGGGAAGGGCGGTCCAGCACACCGGGGAGATCGACCTCGAGCGGCCGCTCGAGTGGCTCTGGGTCTTCGGCCCGCCGGCGCAGCCGCTCGACGGCTACGCGCAGGCGCGCATCGAACTTGACGAGGCGGGCGGTTTCGTCGTCCGCGCCGCGCCCGGAGTCGATGTCCAGGTGTTCGGCGACCCGGCGGCGGTTTCCGTACAGCCGCTTTGATGTCGGCGATGTCATCGCACCCTGCCATCGCGATCACGGTGGGCGAACCCGCGGGGATCGGTCCTGAGCTGGTTGCGATGATCGCCGCACGGCACGCGCAGGCGCATTTCCCGGCGCGCCTGGTCGTGATCGGCGACCTCAGGCTGCTCGACGAGCGTGCAACGCGCATCGGCGTCACGCCGCGCTACGTGAATTACGATCCGCTCGCGTTCGCGGCGCCGGGCAATGCGATCGAGGTCTGGGACCACCCGCTGGCGGGACCCGTCGTTCCCGGGCATCCCGACCCGACCAATGCGCGCAGCGTCCTGTCCACGCTGGAGCGCGGCTGCGACGGCTGCGCAACCGGGGCTTTCGCCGCCCTCGTCACCGGTCCGGTGCAAAAGAGCACGATGCAGGATGCGGGGCTGCCTTTCACCGGCCACACCGAGTTCTTCGCCGCGCGCACGCACACGCCGCGGGTCGTGATGATGCTGGCAGGCGGCAGCGCAGACGCCCCGCTGCGCGTCGCGCTCGTCACCACGCACCTGCCGCTGCGTGACGTCCCCGCCGCGATCACGCACGCGGCGGTCACCGAGACGATCGCGATCGTCCAGCACGAGCTCGCGCGGCGGTTCGCGATCGTGGGTCCGCGCATCGCCGTGTGCGGCCTGAATCCGCACGCAGGCGAAGGTGGTCACCTGGGCCGCGAGGACGCCGATGTGATCGAACCCGCGCTGGCCGAAGCCCGCCTGCAGGGTGCCGACGTCACCGGCCCGCTTCCCGCCGACACGGTGTTCGTGCCCGAGATCGCGAGACGCTACGATGCGATCATCGCGATGTACCACGACCAGGGCCTGCCCGCGCTCAAGGCCGCGAGCTTCGGCCATGGCGTCAACGTCACCCTCGGGCTGCCGTTCATCCGCACGTCCGTCGACCACGGAACCGCGCTGGACCTGTCCGGCGACGCGGAGCGCGCGAAGACCGCCGACGTCGGCAGCTTCGTCGCCGCGATCGAGCTCGCAATCGAGCTCGCGTCCCGCGCCGACGCCTGAAATTGGGGTCAGAGCTGTAATGATTGCCTGGCAGACGTGCCGAGCCAGCACGAAAGATCAGCGGACAATCATTACAGCTCTGACCCCATTTTCACACTGACCCCAATTTCCCACCGACTCGGACCTCCGACATGCTCGGCCACCGCGCGCGCAAGCGTTTCGGCCAGAACTTTCTCGCCGACGCGCATTACGCCGAGCGCATCGTCGACGCGGTCGCGCCGCGGCCCGGGGACAACCTCGTCGAGATCGGGCCCGGACTGGGCGCGCTGACGCACCGCCTGATCGGACGTGCAGCCCGCATCACCGCGATCGAGATCGATCGAGACCTCGCAGCACGGCTGCGCGCGACCTACGGACCCGACCAGCTCGTCCTGCACGAAGCCGACGCGCTCGCCTTCGACTACGCCGCGCTCGGCGGCGATCTGCGCGTCGTCGGCAACCTCCCGTACAACATCAGCTCGCCGCTGCTGTTCCACCTCGCGAACTTCGATCGGCAGTTGCGCGACATCCATGTGATGCTGCAGCGCGAAGTCGTCATGCGGATGGCGGCAGCCCCGGGCACGCCGGAGTACGGACGCCTCTCGGTGATGCTGCAGGCGAAATTCAGCGTCGCGCGGCTGTTCATCATCCCGCCCGGCGCATTCCAGCCGGTGCCGAAGGTCGACTCCGCGTTCGTGCGCCTGGTGCCGCTGGGCGCGGCGAAGCCCGCGATCGCCGACGAGCCGATGTTCGCCCGGGTGGTCGCCGCCGCCTTCGGCCAGCGGCGCAAGACGCTGCGCAATGCGCTCGCATCCCTGTGCGATGCCGAGGCGATGCGCGACGCGGGAATCGACCCGGGGGTGCGTGGCGAGACGTTGTCCGTCGCCAATTTCGTGCGGCTGGCCGACGCGCTGGCGTCGCGCTGATGCCCGGCGGGGATCCGGCGCGCGGCCCGCAACATCCGCTCGGTCTTACGGCGCGCCGCGGGAGGGCCAACCGCGATCCGGGCGCAGCGACGGCGCGACGATGCGCACGACCTTGGCACGTGCCGTTTCACCGCGCAGCAGCAGCACGTTGCGCCGCGGAACGCCGAATGCCTGAGCCAGCCAACGCACGAGCTCTGCATTCGCCCTGCCTTCGACCGGCGCCGCGGCGAGCTTGAGCTTCAACGCGCCGCCATGCTCGCCGTCGACGGCCGTATGCGCCGCACCCGGCTGGACGTGCAGCGACAGCACGAGCGCATCGCCCTCGTCGCGCAGCCACGTGGGCATGGTCAGATGAAAAGCCGCATCGCCCCGCTTTCGAGCCACGGCACCAGTGTCATCAGGATCAGCTGCGCGGCCACGATCACGATCAGCGGCGAGAGGTCGAGCGTGCCGCCGATCAGAGGCACGACTTTTCGCACCGGGCGCAGGAAAGGAAACGTCAGTGCGTTCAGAAGGCCGGCGAGCGGGCCATCCGGTGCCGCCCACGAAAGCACCGCCTGCACGATCACGACGACGATCAGCAGCCAGATCGCGGCCTTGACCAACGCGATCACCGCCGCGAGCAGCAGGTAGGCGAGCCCTGTGCCCAGCAGGGAGAAGCCGAATCCGAACACCAGGTAGTAGGCGAGCAGCCACAGCAGCTGGAGGAGGTAGGTGGCGAGGAGCGACGCCCAGTCGATGCCGCGAAACCCCGGCAGCAGCTTGCGCAGCGGCTTGACGATCCAGTCGGTCAGCGCGATCACCGCCTGCCCGAGCGGATTCCTGAACGGCGCCCGCAGGACCTGCATGACGAAGCGCAACAGCAGCGCATACGTGAACAAGCCGAATACGACGTCGATCAGGTAGGCGAGGACGGAATCGAACATGGCGGGACATTATACGAATGCCGCCCCGGCGCAGGCTCAGGCGCCGCGCCCGAACTCCTCGCCGAGCTCCGTCGCGCGGGCCGCCGCCGCCTTCACCGCGTCGACGAAATGCTCGGCGACGTTGGCAGCCGACAGCGCATCGATCGCGCGCGCCGTGGTCCCGCCTTTCGACGTGACATTGGCGCGCAGCGTCGCCGGCGAATCCCCGCTTGCCATCGCGAGCCGCATGCTGCCGGCGAAAGTCGCGTAGGCGAGGCGGCGCGCGTCGGCATCGGCGAACCCCAGTTCGAGCGCCGCCCGCTCGAGGGCCTCGAGGAAATAGAATACGTAGGCGGGGCCGCTGCCCGAGACCCCGGTCACTGCGTCCAGCTGTTGCTCGTCATCGAGCCAGAGTACCTCGCCACAGGCGCCCAGGATCTCCCCCGCGGTCGCCGCATGGCTGCGCGCCCCGGGCATCGCCCAGGCACCGCTGATCCCCGCGCCGACCAGCGCGGGCGTGTTGGGCATCGCGCGCACGATCCGCGCGTAACCGCCGAGCCACCGCGACAGGTCCGCACAGCGCACGCCCGCGGCGATGGTCAGCACCCACGGCACCGCTGCGATCAGCGGCGCCAGTGCCCTTGCGGCCTCGCGCATCTGCTGCGGCTTGACGGCGAGAACGACGACGTCGACCCCGTCGACCGCGGCGGCTGCGCAGGTTTCGTGCAGCACCATGCCGGGAAAGCGGGCAACGAGGCGCTCGCGCTGTTGGGGCAGCGGCTCGACGATGCGGAAATCCGACGCAATCGCGCCCCTGGCGACAAGGCCTCCGACGATCGCCGTCGCCATGTTGCCGCCACCGACGAAGGCGATTCTCGTCATGCCGGGCACGCGGCGCGGTTGCAGGTGGATCTCGTCATGTCCGTATGCCGTTTGCCGATGAACATCGCTCGCTTCATTTCGCCGGTCTCGCGCCGAAGATGGCGGTGCCGACCCTGACCTCGGTGGCACCTTCCTCGATCGCGATCTCGAGGTCGGCCGACATGCCCATCGACAGGGTGTCGACGGGCAGGCCCGCCGCCCGACAGGCGTCGTAACAGCTGCGCAGCTGCCGGAATTGCACCCGCAGCGCGGCGGCGTCGGCCGTCGGCGCGGGGATTCCCATGATGCCCCGGATGCGCAATCGGGGCAGGGAGGCGACGAATTGCGCCAGTCCCGGGGCATCCGCGGCCGCGCAGCCGCTCTTGGATGCCTCGCCGCTGACGTTGACCTGCACCAGGACGTCGAGCGGGCCCCGGGCCTCGGGGCGGACCGCCGACAGCCGCTCGGCGATGCCGGCCCGGTCGACGGTCTCGATCCAGTCGAACGAGGCTGCCGCAATGCGGGCCTTGTTGCTCTGCAGCGGCCCGATCATGTGCCATTCGATGTCGCGTAGGTCGGCGAGCAGGGCCAGCTTGCCGCCCGCCTCCTGGACGTAGTTCTCTCCGAACGCGCGCTGACCCAGCGCGTGGACGGCGCGCACCGCCGCCGCCGGGAACGTCTTGGAAACCGCCAGGAGGCGCACCGATCCGGGGCCGCGGCCCGCCGCCCGTTCGGCGGCGGCAATGCGCTCGAGCGTCGCTTGCCATGCCTTTTCATAGTGTCCCATAATGGGTTCGGCAGCGGCATCTGAACGCTGGCACATGTATTGCATACTACAGCGCGTTTGGTAAAGAATCCACGGCCGGCAGGCGACCGAAGCTCGGGGAAAACTGCCGGATATGACGCCAATCGCGCCGCCGTCGAGGCTGCGCATGGAGAACCCATGAGCATCACGCTTCGGCCCAGCAGCGGCGCCTTGCCGACCGGTACGGTCCATGGCGGAAAACCCGGTCGGGAGGCCGGCTCCTGAGATGGATATCACCGAGCTGCTTGCGTTCGCCGTCAAGAACAAGGCCTCCGACCTGCATTTGTCGGCGGGGCTTCCACCGCTGATCCGCGTCCACGGCGACATCCGGCGCATCAACCTGCCGCCGATGGAGCACGAGGACGTGCACGCCATGGTGTACGACATCATGAGCGACTCGCAGCGGAAGATGTACGAGGAATTCCTCGAATGCGACTTCAGCTTCGCGGTGCCCAACCTCGCGCGCTTCCGCGTCAATGCGTTCAACCAGCAGCGCGGGGCTGCGGCGGCGTTCCGGACGATCCCGTCCAAGGTGCTGTCACTCGAGGAGCTCAATGCACCCAAGGTCTTCGCCGACCTGACCAACCGGCCGCGCGGCCTGATCCTGGTCACGGGGCCGACCGGCTCCGGCAAGTCGACGACGCTCGCCGCGATGGTCAACCACGTGAACGAGAACGAGTTCGGCCACATCCTGACGATCGAGGACCCGATCGAGTTCCTGCACGAATCCAAGAAGTGCCTGATCAACCAGCGCGAGCTCGGGCCGCACACGTTGTCGTTCCCCAACGCCCTGCGGGCAGCGCTGCGCGAGGACCCCGACTACATCCTCGTCGGCGAAATGCGCGACCTGGAGACGATCCGGCTCGCGCTGACCGCCGCCGAGACCGGCCACCTGGTGTTCGGGACACTGCACACGAGCTCGGCCGCGAAAACGGTCGACCGGATCATCGACGTGTTCCCGGCAGCCGAAAAGGACATGGTGCGAGCGATGCTGTCCGAATCGCTGGTCGCCGTCGTCTCGCAGACGCTGCTGAAGACCAAGGACGGCCAGGGCCGCGTCGCCGCGCACGAGATCATGATCGGCACCCCCGCCATTCGCAACCTGATCCGCGAGAACAAGGTCGCGCAGATGTACTCGACGATCCAGACCGGCCAGGCGCTCGGCATGCAGACGCTCGATCAATGCCTGATCGAGCTGGTGCGCCGCAACGTCGTGTCGGCGCCCGAGGCGCGCCATCGCGCGGTCAACAAGGAAATGTTCGGCGCGGCCTGACGCTGCTGCGACGCCGAGACCGGAGGTTGCCCATGGAACGCGAAAACGCCACCAAGTTCATCCATGACCTGCTCGACCTGCTGGTCAAGCAGAACGGATCCGACCTGTTCATCACCGCGGGATTCCCGCCCGCGATCAAGGTCGACGGCAAGATCGGGCCCGTGTCCAAGACGGCGCTGACGCCGCAGCACTCGATCGAGCTCGTGCGCAGCGTGATGAACGACAAGCAGGCGGCGGAGTTCGAGTCGACCAAGGAATGCAACTTCGCGATCAGCCCGCCTGGGATCGGGCGCTTCCGCGTCAATGCATTCGTCCAGCAGGGCCGAGTCGGGATGGTCCTGCGCACGATCGTCACCGACATCCCCAAGTTCGAGGACCTCGGCCTGCCGCCGGTGCTGAAGGACGTGATCATGTCCAAGCGCGGCATCATGCTGTTCATCGGCGCGACCGGCGCGGGCAAGTCGACGTCGATGGCCTCGCTGCTCGGCTACCGCAACGAGAACAGCTACGGTCACATCATCACGATCGAGGATCCGATCGAGTTCGTCCACGAGCACAAGAACTGCATCGTCACCCAGCGCGAGGTCGGCGTCGACACCGAGAACTGGGAGATCGCGCTCAAGAACTCGCTGCGCGCGGCCCCCGACGTCATCCTGATCGGCGAGATCCGCGACCGCCAGACGATGGACTATGCGGTCGCCTTCGCCGAGACCGGCCACCTCTGCCTCGCGACCCTGCACGCCAACAGCACGAACCAGGCGCTCGACCGGATCATCAACTTCTTCCCCGAGGAGCGACGCGCCCAGCTTCTGATGGACCTGTCGCTCAACGTCCGCGCATTCGTCGCGCAGCGGCTGATCCCGCGCCGCGACGGGCGCGGCCGCGTGCCTGCGGTCGAGATCATGCTGAATTCCCCGCTGGTGTCCGACCTGATCTTCAAGGGCGACGTCGGCGGGATCAAGGAGCTGATGAAGCGCTCGCGCGAGATCGGCATGCAGACCTTCGACCAGTCGCTGTTCGATCTCTACGAAGCCGGCCTCATCACCTACGAGGACGCGCTGCGCAACGCCGATTCGCTCAATGACCTGCGCCTCGAGATCAAGCTCAAGGGCAAGGAAGCGAAGAACCGCAACATGTTCTCCGGCATCGGCAACCTCGACATCGTTCCCGAGACCAACAACTAGGCGCGTCGCCGGGCCGCGGGCAGCGCCCGGCCGAAAAACAGGGACGCACCACGTTTTAAAACGTGGTGCGTCCCTGTTTTTCGAGGGGCTGTGCTAGGCTAGCATTCCATCACGAGCGCAACGTCATGTCCGGTCTCGACGCGCACACTCCGCAGCCGACGGAGATCAAGCTGCACCAGGCATCCCACGTGTTCGAAATCGCGTTCGCGAACGGGCGCAGCTTCCGCCTGCCCTACGAGTTCCTACGCGTCCATTCACCGTCGGCGGAGGTGCGCGGCCACGGTCCCGGACAGGAGACGCTGCAGACGGGCAAGCGCGACGTCACGATCACGACCGTCGAGCCGATCGGTCACTACGCGCTGCGGCCGACGTTCTCCGACGGCCACGACACCGGGATCTACTCCTGGGACTACCTGTACGACCTGGGCGAGCGGCAGGACGCGATGTGGCAGCACTATCTCGAGCGGCTCGCCGCCGCCGGCGCGAGCCGCGATCCCGCAGTCCCTGACAGACCGGCGCCATAGGTTCTGCGTCAGGCACGCGATCGGTGATCGGGCGATGAGCGAAACCACGAATTTCGGCTACGAGCAGGTCGCGCCCGACGAAAAGACGCGCCGCGTGCGCGGCGTCTTCGATTCGGTCGCCGGCAAGTACGACCTGATGAACGACCTGATGTCGGCTGGACTGCACCGCGCATGGAAGCGCTTTGCCGTCGAGATCTCCGGCCTGCGACCTGGGTCGCGGGTGCTCGATCTCGCAGGGGGCACCGGCGATCTCGCGCGCAGGTTCGCGCAACGCACCGGGCCGCGAGGGGTCGTCGTGCATACCGACATCAACGGCGCGATGCTCGCCGCCGGGCGCGACAAGCTCCTCGACACCGGCCTGCTGCTGCCCACCGTCCAGTGCGACGCCGAGGCACTGCCGTTTCGTGACCGGAGCTTCGACTGCGTGTCGATCGGCTTCGGCCTTCGCAACGTGACGCGCAAGGAGCGCGCCCTTTCCGAGATGCGCCGAGTGCTGGTCCCGGGCGGGGTCGCGCTCGTGCTCGAGTTCTCGCGGATCGCGCCGCCTCTCGCGCGCGTGTACGACTGGTACAGCTTCAACGTGCTGCCGCGACTGGGCCGCGTCATCGCCAATGACGAGGCGAGCTACCGCTACCTCGCGGAATCGATTCGCGTCCATCCGGACCAGGAGCAGCTCAAGTCGATGATGGAGCAGGCGGGCTTCGATCGCGTCGACTACCACAATCTCGCCGCCGGCGCCGTCGCCCTGCACGTTGGTCGCGTCTGGTAGCAGGGCCAGGGTTTCCCCTACGCAGTTCCATTTGCGCGATTGTCTGCGCGCGGGCACGATTGAGACCTGCTCGGCGCACCCGCATCTGCGTGGCTCGACAACGGCCTCGCAGGACTGAAACCCGCGCCCGCCGGCATCGCCCCGATGCCGGTTCCGTTACGGAGGAAATTCGTGAGAACTCTCCAAGCCGCCGTTCTGGCTGCCGCAACCGCGTTCGCCATGATTCACGTCGATGTCGCCGACGCTGCCCGCATCGGCGGCGGCCGCAGCATCGGCATGCAGCGCAGCTTCGCTCCACCGGCTGCACGCAGCGCGCCGTCGGCCGGGTCCACGGTTGCGGGTCCTGCCGCCAATCCGGTGATGCCCGCCACTCCAGCCGCGTCCGCGTCGCGGGCATCGGCAGCGCCGGCCGCCGCTGCGGCGACCCGCACTGGCGCATCGCGATGGCTCGGGCCGATCGCGGGTGTTGCCGCAGGGCTGGGACTGGCGGCGCTGCTCAGCCACCTCGGGCTCTCGGAGGGTCTCGGCAGCCTGCTGTTGATCGGCCTCGTCATTGCCGGGGCCTTCGCGCTGCTGCGCGCGCTGGCCGGACGCCACCCCGCGCCTGCCGCTGCCTGGCCGCACGCCGCTACGGGCGCTTCGCCGCCCCCGCGCGGCAGCGTCGCTGCATCGCGCGAGGCCGCGATGCCGGCCGCATGGGGCGTCGCCGCCGGCACAGCCAGCACCACCGGGCGCTATCCGCCGGGCTTCGAGGCCGCGCCTTTCCTCGCGCAGGCGAAGGCGCAGTTCCGGAGATTGCAGGCTGCGTACGACCGCGGCGACGCTTCGCTGCTGTCCGACGTCACGACTCCCGCGATGCTCGCGCAGATCCGATTCGATCTCGCGTCGCGCGCAGTGCAGGTCCCGACCGATGTCGTCACGCTCGACGCCGAGATCATCGACGTGCAGCGGGAAGGCGCACAATACGTGGCGAGCGTGCGTTTCCACGGCTCGCTGCGCGAAGACGGCGCAGCGATGCCGCAGGCGTTCGAAGAGATGTGGAACCTCGCGAAGCCGGTCGATGGTTCGTCGGGTTGGCTGCTCGCGGGGATCCAGCAGTTCGCATGATTCCGCTGCCCTGTTGCAGCCGCCTATGGTGCCGCCCATGGCCCTGATCGAGGTCACGCTGAACCGCTTTCTCGCGAGCGAGCCCTGGGCCCGCGAGCGCCTGGCCGCTCACGCCGGCCGTACGTTCGTCGTCCGCGTTGGTCCGCTCTCCGGCGGTTTTCGCATCGATCCCGGCGGACTGCTCGAGCCGCTGCCGGCCACCGCGAGCGCAACGACCGCGGACCTGACGCTCGTGCTGTCGCCCCTCGACCTCGCGCCGTTTCTCGCCGACCCGCGGCGCTGGAACGAGTTCGTCGTCGAGGAAGGCGACGTGCAACTGGGCGGTGCGCTGAAGGACATCGCCGCGACGCTTCCATGGTTCGTCGAGAAGCTGTTCGCACGGGCGCTGGGGCCGATCGTCGGCCAGCGCGTCGCCGACGCCGGACGCAGGATGCTCGGGATGCCGGAATACGTGGCATCGCGCGTGGCGGCGAATGTCGGCAGCTATGCACGCGACGAAGCGCAGCTGCTCGTGCATCCCGCCGAGATGCGCGAATTCACCGAACAGGGCCACGCGCTGGCGCCGCGCGTCGAGGCACTCGACGCCCGCATCGCGGCGATCGAGACGCGGCTTCGTGCGACCGGGAACCCGGGTACGGGCCCGGCCGATTGACCCTGATGCGGCCGGCGTCGCAGCGGGCATGACGGCGGGCGCGGTCGGGTCGGCCACGGCAGCGGGCGCGGCGCCGCCGCGGCGGGATTGCAGCCTGCACTGACCTGCACGTCGCCATGCCGAGGTCGCCCGCAGCTCCCCCGCCCCCGGCGCTCGCGAAATTCAGCCGGCCACGGCTCTACGACGTCGTCCAGCGGCCGCGGCTGTTCGAGCGCCTGGATGCGGCGCGCGCGCATCCGATCGTCTGGGTCGCCGGGCCGCCCGGCGCGGGCAAATCGACGCTCGTCGCGAGCTACGTCGAAGCGCGCAAGCTGCCCGCGCTCTGGTTCCAGGTCGACGCCGGCGACGCCGACCCGGGGACCTTCTTCCACTACCTGGCCGAGGCCGCCGCAACGCTCCCGCGTTCGCGCGCCAGGGCGCAGGCCGAGCTGCCCCGTTACGGTCCCGAGTATGCGGCCAGCCTGCCGGCATTCACGCGGCGCTACATGCGCGCCCTGTTCGCGCTGTTTCCTCAGCGCTCGCTGCTCGTCATCGACAATTTCCAGGAAGCGCCGGCGCCTGCGGCGATGCGGCATGCCTTCGGCGAAGGCTTGCGCGAGCTGCCCTCGGGCGTGAACGTCGTCTGCGTTTCGCGCGTGCCTCCGCCGCCCGAGCTGGCACGGCTCGCCGCCGACCAATCGATCGCGTTCATCGGCTGGGAGCAACTGCGCTTCGATTCCGACGAAGCGGCTGCGCTGACGGCGGGTGCGGGAATCGAGCCGTCGATCGCCGGCGCCATACATCGCGTCAGCGACGGATGGGCAGCCGGAATCGTGCTGATGCGCGAGCACCTGCTGCGGGCCGGTGCGCTCGACGACGAATCGAAGCTGCCCGACGGCAAGGACGCCGTCTTCGCCTACTTCACCGGGGAGATCTTCGAGCGCGCGCGTCCCAACAACCAGCGCACGCTGCTGCTCGCCGCGTTGCTGCCATCGGTGACCGAAAGCGATGCCGCGGCGATCACCGGCGACGCGGATGCGCCGCGCGTCCTCGACTACCTCTACCGCCAGCACCTGTTCACCGATCGCAGGCGCACCGGCGGCGAACCTGCCTACCAGTTCCATGCGCTGTTCCGCGAATTCCTGCTGGCCGAGGGCCGCCGGCGCCTCACGCCGGACGAGCGGCGCGACGCCCTCGACCGCGCCGGCGGGCAGCTCGTGTCGCGCGGCGAATTCGACGCCGCCGCCGCGCTCTATCGCGAAGCGAAAGCGTGGCGCGCATTGACCGGCCTGTCGCTGCACGCAGGCGCCGCGCTGATCGCGGACGGGCGCGCGAACACCCTGGCCGAATGGATCGACGCGCTGCCTGCAGAGTACCGCGACCGCGAGCCGCGCCTCGCGCTCTATCTCGGCGTCGCGCTGCTCTACGGCGATCCGCAGAGGGCGAAAGCGCTGCTCGATGTCGCATACGCAGGCTTCGAGGCCCACGGCGACCTCCGCCGCCAGCTGATGACCGCCGCGCACGCCGTCGACTGCCATTACTTCGAATGGGCCGAATTCGCTCCGCTCGACCGCTGGATCGCGGTTTTCGAGCGCCACCTGGGTGACGGCTCGTCGCTCACCGCGGCTTACGACGCGCTGCGCGTGCACTCGGCGTTCCTGATCGCGCTGCTGTTCCGCCAGCCGGCGCACCCGCGAATCGGCGAGGTCGCCGCGCGGGTCGAGCAGATGATCGCCGACGCGTCCGCGCTCGAGGTGCCGATCAATTTCCGTGTCAATGCGGCATCGATCCTGCTCAATTACTGGAACTGGCGGTCCAGCGGCGATTGCGCCGAGGCGCTGATCGCGAGAGTGACGCCGTGGCTCGCCGATCCGCGGGTGACGCCGCAGAACCGGGTCTGGTGGCGTGTGCACGTCGCGTTCAATCACCAGATCCTGGGCCGCTACTCGCGCGCCCGGCGCACGATGGACGAGGCCGAGGCGATCGCGCGCGAGCACGACCTGCGATCGATGCTGTTCGAGATCTACCATGCCGAGATCGCACCGCGGGTCGCGGTCCGGGACATCGCTGGCGCCGCCGCCGCCCTCGAGAAACTGCGGTCGGTGATGAACCCGGCGCGACGCATGGAGCTTGCGTATTTCCGCTTCCAGGAATCGACGCTGCGCGCCCTCGAAGGACGAGCGCAGGAAGCCCTGCGCGCGGCCACCGATGCGCTGGCGATCGGCCGCGAGACCGGTCTGCCCCCGATGCAGGTCCCGCACTTCCTGGTCCGCGAAGCGCTGTGCCTGCTTGCGGCTGGCGCACCCGAGTTCGTGCTCGCCCGCTACGACGAGGCGATCGCGCTGGCGTCGGGCATCGATGTCGACAACCTCCGCATCCAGCGCGCCCTGGTGCAGGCCCACCTCGCGCGCGTCGCAGGGCAGGGCGACGAAGCCGTCGCCCTGCTGCGCGAGACGATCCCGGCGTGTCGCGAACGCGCCTACTCGGGTTTCCTGCGGTCGGTTCCCGCCATCGTGGCACCGCTGCTCGCACTGGCACTCGCCCACGGAATCGAGCCGCAGTTCGTCCGCGAGCTGATCCGCGAGCGCAGGCTCCCGCCGCCGACGCCGGCGAGCGCCGACTGGCCGTGGCCGCTCGCGCTGCGCACGCTGGGCGAGTTCGTCGTTCTGCGCAATGGCATCCCGCTGGCATCGCGCGGCAAGGCACAGAAGAAGCCGCTGGAGCTGCTGAAAGCGCTGATCGCGCACGGCGGCCGCAACGTCGACGCTGCGATGCTCGCGGCCCAGCTCTGGCCCGACGCGGAAGGCGACGTCGCAAAGACGTCGTTCGACAGCGGCCTGTACCGGCTGCGCAGACTCCTCGATGTCGAAGGGGCGCTGGTGCTGGCCGACGGCCGGCTGTCGCTCGACCCTGGCGTCGTATGGCTCGACGTCTGGACGTTCGAGCGTCTGCTCGACGCCACGCCCGCCGACGTCGAATCGGCCCTCGAATGCTACCGCGGTCATTTCCTCGCACTCGAATCGCCCCCGCCGTGGGCGCTGCCGCTGCGCGACCGGCTGCAGGCACGGCTCACCCGCGCGGTCCTGGCCCATGGCCAGGCGCTGGAAGAGCGACGCGACTTCGACAAGGCGCGCGCGCTCTACGAGCGGGCGCTGGAGCACGACAACCTCGCAGAGGCCATCTACCGCCGCCTGATGGTGTGCCAGCGCGAGTTGGGCGACGCCACGGGCGCGCTCAACACGTACCGTCGCTGCCGGGAGCTGCTGTCGATCATCCTGGGGCGCAGGCCCGCTGCAGAGACCGACGCCGTTCGTGACTCGCTGATCGCGGCCTGATCGGTCCGCGTCCGACCGGTCCGTGACCGATTCCCCCCATCCGTAAGCGATCGGTCAGCGCGCGAGCGTCACGATGCGCCTCGCAGCGCCCCCCAGTCGAGTCATCGGGCGAACGAGGAGCACGACATGGATGGGTGGAGACGACTGCACGCGATCTTCGCCGGACACCGGGGCTTGCCGGCCCCGGTTCCGAGCCCACGATGAAGCCCGGCCCGAAGCGGATGCCACGCGCGCAGCGCGAGCCCGCCGCAGCGACTGCGGCGCCGGCGCAGGGAGACGACCGGGCGCCCGACGCAACCAAAACCGCACCGGACCCAAGACCGGCACGCCGGCCCAGGCGCAAGCCACGCTTCGTGCTGTAACGGAGCGGAAGCCGGGGGCGGGAGACAAGGCCGGGGTCCAGGCAGGCGGGCTCCGAACGGCGCCCGTTAGAATAGGGCATGCGGCTTGGTCGCCTCGCCCGGATCGTCATTGTCGCGCTCAAGCACGGTCTCGACGATTTCGCGCTCGACCACCCGCGCCTGCGTCCGCTGCGCCCGCTCGTTCGCGGGGCACTGTTCTGGCGCGACCTGTCCGCGCCGAGGGCCGTGCGCCTGCGCCGCGCCCTCGAGGACCTGGGCCCGATCTTCATCAAGTTCGGGCAGATGTTGTCGACGCGGCGCGACCTGCTGCCCACCGACATCGCCGACGAGCTCGCGCTGCTGCAGGATCGCGTGCCCCCGTTCCCCTCGGTCGAGGTCGAGGCGACGATCACTCGCGTCTTCCGCAAGCCGCTCGCCGAAGTCTTCAAATCCTTCGACCTGACGCCCGTGGCGAGCGCCTCGGTCGCCCAGGTCCATTTCGCCGATCTCCCCGACGGGACGCCGGTTGCGGTCAAGGTGCTGAGACCGCGGATAGCGGACGTCATCGAGCACGACCTCGCGCTGATGCAGACCGGGGCCTCTCTGGTCGAGCGGCTGTGGCGCGAGGGCAAGCGGCTGCGCCCGCGCGATGTCGTCGCGGAGTTCGACCGCACGATCCACGGCGAACTCGACCTGATGCGGGAGGCTGCGAACTGCTCGCAGCTGCGCCGCAACTTCCTGCGCTCGTCGCTGTTGCTCGTCCCCGAGATCCACTGGGACTGGACGTCGACCGAGGTGCTGGTGATGGAGCGCATGGCCGGCATCCCGATCGGCCGCATCGGCGAGCTCACCGGGGCCGGCATCGACCTGAAGCGCCTGGGGCGTGCCGGCGTCGAGATCTTCTTCACGCAGGTGTTCCGCGACGGCTTCTTCCATGCCGACATGCATCCCGGCAACATCTTCGTCGCCGTCGACCCGGCGAACCACGGCAAATACGTCGCCCTCGACTTCGGAATCATGGGCACGCTCTCGGAACGCGACAAGAGCTATCTCGCGCAGAATTTCCTGGCGTTCTTCAGGCGCGACTACCACCGGGTCGCGACCGCGCACCTGGAATCGGGCTGGGTGCCCCCGGACACGCGCATCGACGAGCTTGAAGCCGAGATCCGCGTTGTCTGCGAGCCGATCTTCGATCGCCCGCTGAAGGAAATCTCGCTGGGCCGCGTGCTGGTCCAGCTGTTCCGGGCGTCGCGCCGCTTCAACGTCGAGATCCAGCCCCAACTGGTCCTGCTGCAGAAGACGCTGCTGAACGTCGAGGGGCTGGGACGCCAGCTCGACCCCGACCTCGACCTGTGGGTGACGGCGAAGCCTTTCCTCGAGCGCTGGATGCAGGACCAGATCGGCCTGCGCGCCCTCCAGCGCCGCCTCGAGGCCGAGGCGCCCTATCTGGTCGCCGCGCTGCCCGAGCTGCCCCGCCTGCTGCACCAGAGGCTGACCACGTCGGCAGCCGCCTCCGACCTGGCGCTGAAGGAGCTCGCCCTCGCCCAGAAATCGCGCAACCGCTGGCTTGGTGCGATCGCGGTGCTGCTCGCCGTCGTCATCGCGCTGCTGCTGCGGCAGGGGCTGCGGTGAGAATCCGCTACAATCCGGCGCGCAATCCGGCCCATACCTGAAGGAGTATCACGCCCTTGGCGCTACTCGACATCAAGGGTGTCACGCGGCGTTTCGGCGATTTCACCGCCGTCGACGATGTCAGCCTCTCGATCGAGGCCGGCGAGTTCTTCACGCTGCTCGGTCCGTCGGGCTGCGGCAAGACGACGCTGCTGCGGATGATCGCCGGCTTCGACCTGCCCGACGCGGGACGGATCCTGCTCAACGGCGAGGACCTCGCCGACCGCCCGCCCGAGCTGCGCCCGGTGCGTACGGTGTTCCAGAGCTACGCGCTGTTCCCGCACATGACGGTCGAGGGCAACGTCGCCTTCCCGCTGCGGATGGCGAAAGTGTCCGCAGCCGAGCGCCCCGCGCGCATCAAGGCCGCGCTCGAGGACGTGCGGCTCGTCGGCTTCGACAAGCGCTATCCGCACGAGCTCTCCGGCGGCCAGAAGCAACGCGTGGCCATCGCGCGGGCACTGGTCACGCATCCGACGATGCTGCTCCTGGACGAACCCCTGGCAGCCCTCGACGCCAAGCTGCGCGAGGAGCTGCAGATCGAGCTCATCAACCTGCAGAAGGAGGTCGGCATCGCGTTCGTCTACGTGACCCACGACCAGACCGAGGCGCTCGCGCTGTCGCACCGGATCGCGGTGATGAACCGGGGCAAGGTGGAGCAACTCGACGAGCCTTCGCGCATCTACGGGTTCCCCCAGACGAGGTTCGTCGCCGACTTCATCGGGCAGTGCAACCTCTACTCGGGGCCCGTCGCAGCCAACGCCGGAGGCGTCGTGACCATCGATGTCGCGGGCCTCGGCCCGGTGCGCGTCGCCGCGACATCGCCGATCGCGCCCGGTGCCACCGGAACCGTTGCGCTGCGCCCCGAGAAGACCCGCATCGCGGCAGGCGCGCCGCAGGACACCCCCGACAACCATTACCGCGGCACGATCTCCGCGCTTCGCTACATGGGCGACGTGACCGTCTACATCGTCGAGACGCCGGGTGGAACGCGCATCGAGGCGCTGCTCGCCAACTCGCAGAGCGGGCGCGCGAAGTTCTTCGAGGTGGGCGACGCGGTCGAGATGAGCTGGCCTGTCGATGCCGGCCATTTCCTCGAGGAATAGCCCCGCCATGGGCGCCTGCACGCCGGCGACCGGCCGCCGGGACTGACCGCGATGCCGGCGCGACGCCCGACCCGTTTCGCGAAGTGGCTGATCGGCGGGCCGCCGCTGCTCTACCTGCTCGTGTTCTTCGCGGCGCCGACGCTGATCATGGTGCTGGCGTCGTTCCGCTCGCCGGGGGAATTCGGCGGCCTCGCCCCGCTCGTCGACCAGGCGGGCAAGCTCGACCTCAACGCCGACAGCTACGTGCGGTTCTTCACCGAGCCCGTCTTCTTCCAGGTCTTCGTGAAATCCGCGTGGTACGCAGCGCTGACGACGGCGATCTGCCTGCTGCTCGCCTACCCGCTGGCAAGTCTGATCGCCAGGAGCGGCCGCAAGCATCGCGACCTCCTGCTGCTGCTGGTGATCCTGCCGTTCTGGAGCAATTTCCTGATCCGGATCTACGCGTGGATGATCATCCTCGGCCCCAACGCGGCGCTCGCGAAGCTCGTCAACCGCGTGCTGGCTGCCTTCGGCGCCCAGCCGGTCCCGCTGCTGTTCAGCTCGTTCGCGGTCCTCGTCTGCCTGGTGTACGTCAGCCTGCCGTTCATGGTGCTGCCGCTGTACGCGAACCTGGAGAAGCACGACCAGGCGCTGCTCGACGCGGCGCAGGATCTCGGCGCCAACGCCTGGCAGCGCTTCTGGCGCATCACGTTCCCGCTGTCCTTGCCCGGCGTCTACGCGGGCGCCGCGCTGGTGTTCATCCCGGCACTGGGGATCTTCGCGATCCCCGACATACTGGGAGGCCCCGACGATACCCTGATCGGGAACCTGATCAAGCAGCAGTTCCTCGAGACTCGCGACTGGCCTTTCGGCAGCGTGCTGTCGATCATGCTCACCCTCGCCGCGCTTGCACTGGCGGGGACGGCCGCCTGGATCGGGCGCCGCAGCGCCGGGGAATCGCGTGCGTAGGGGCTCGCCCTGGCTGTGGGCGGCGGCGCTCGTCGCCTACGCTTTCCTGTACCTGCCGCTGCTGATCGTCGTCGTCTACTCGTTCAACGACTCGCGGCTCAACGCCGAGTGGGTCGGCTTCACGCTCGACTGGTACCGGAAGCTATTCGCCGACGGCGACATGATCTCGGCAGCCGGCAATTCGCTGCTGATCGGCGTCACCGCGAGCCTGTCGTCGACGGTGCTGGGCACGATGGCCGGCATGGCGATGCACCGCTACCGGCTGCGCGTGCTGCCGATCCTGATCCTGGCGCCGATCGCGATCCCCGAGATCCTGACCGGCGTCAGCCTGCTGATATTCTTCGTCCTGCTGAACTTCACGCTCGGGCTGATGTCCGTCGCGCTGGCGCATATCGCGTTCTGCATAGGCTTCGTCGCCATCGTCGTGCGCGCGAGGCTCGCCGGCATGGACGAGTCGCTGACCGAGGCCGCGCGCGACTGCGGGGCTTCGCCCGGCCGCGCGTTCCGCTACGTGACGCTGCCGCTGATCATGCCGGGCGTCATTGCGGGCGCGCTGATGGCGTTCACGCTGTCGATCGACGATTTCGTCATCACCTTCTTCACCGCCGGCGCCGGGACCGTCACGCTGCCACTGCAGATCTACTCGATGATCAAGATCTCGGTCACCCCGGAAGTGAACGCCGTGTCAACGCTGCTGATGCTCCTGACGTTGCTGCTGATCGTCGCCGCCGCCAAGCTGTCCCCCTCCCTCCTGCGCTCGAACCAGGACACCTGACATGAACTTCCGCGCCCTCGCCGCCCTCCTCGCCGCCATGATGGCGCTCGCCGCCCCGGCCCACGCCAAGGACGAGCTGCACCTCTACAACTGGAACAACTACATCGCCCCCGAGACGATCAAGCGCTTCGAGGCCCGGTGCAACTGCGATGTCGTCCAGACGTACTACTCCGACAACGACGAGCTGCTCGCCAAGCTCGCCGCAGGCGCCAAGGGCTACGACGTCCTGGTGCCGACCAGCAACGCCGTGCAGACGCTGATCGGCGGCGGGCAGCTGAAGCGCATCGACAAGACCGCGATCCCCAACATCAAGAACATCGATCCGGCCTACCTGAACACCCAGTTCGACCCCGGCAACCAGTATTCGGTGCCCTACGCGATGTCGACGACGATCATCGGCTACAACGACGTCAAGATGAAGGAGCTCGGGCTGCCGACCGACACCTGGGCGGTGATCTTCGATCCCAAGTACCTGCAGAAGGTCAAGGGACGCGTCACCGTCCTCGACAGCGCGAACGAGCTGTTCGCCGCGGCGCTGAAGTATCTCGGCTATTCGGTCAACGACGTCGACCCCAAGCACTGGAACGAGGCGGCCGACGTGATCAAGAAGGCCAAGCCGTACTGGGCAGCGTTCAACGCGTCGTCGTACATCAGGGAGCTGGCCACCGGCAACATCTGGCTCGTCCACGGCTACTCGAACGACATCTTCCAGGCGAACCAGGACGCACAGGCCGCGCATCGCCCGTTCCACATCCTGCAGGGCATGCCGAAGGAAGGAGCCGTGCTCGCCGTCGACAACATGGTGATCCACAAGGACGCTCCCCGGCCCGATCTCGCGCTGCGCTTCATCAACTTCATGCTCGAGGGCCGGAATTCGGCGGACCTGACGAACCTGATCGGATCGGGCAACCCGAACATGGACGCGATCAAGTACATCCAGCCGGCGATCCTGAAGCTGCCGGCGGTGTTCCCGCCGAAGGACGTCCAGGCCAAGCTCGAGCAGCTGAAGGACCTGACGATCAAGCAGCGCCGGCTGCGCAACCAGCTCTGGACCGAGATCAAGGCGGCGAGGTAGCCTCCGCGCCCCGGTAGGCGGGGCGCGGCACGATGGCGCTCCTGTCAGGGCAGTAGCCAGCGGGGCAGGGCGTGTCTGCGCGCTCGATGTGCGCAATCGCCACGCCCTGCCCCGCTGCCCCCTGATGCATCGGCGCCGACCCGCAGCCACGATCGGGTCCGTTCCGCATCAACACCGGGGCTGCGCCGGATTTCCGGATTGCGCGCGCGACGCGCGGCGCTCCATGCGCCGCATCGCCGGGCGCGCGGTGGCGGGTTCTCGCCAAGGGCGCCTGCGGCGCAGTCGTCGCAAGCGGGTGGGGCGGCAAGCGAGCCCGTCTGCCCCGTTCAGTTGCCGATGTCCTCGAGCGCCGACGCACCGGGACCCGCTCGACGACGCGGATGCGCCGCCGAAGCCCGGCGCGAGAGCCCGCCATCGTGCGGCGCGGACTGCGCCTCGCGCGGAACTGCGCCTCGCGCCGCCCTGCAACGATGCGCGAGTCCGGCGTCGCGGAACGCGCGCACGTGCGATCATGGGCGCATGGAACCGCCGCCTGCGCCGAGGCACACGCGCCTCCCGCACGTTCTCGCAGTGCTCTACGGCATCGCGATCGTCTACGTCTCGCTGGAGCCGTTCGCGCCCTGGCTCGCGCCACCTCCGGGAACGCCTTTCTTCCTGCTCGAAGGCTGGCCGGCGCGCTGGACCCGCTACGACGCCGCGCTGAACGTCGTCGCCTACGCGCCGTTCGGCTTCTTCCTCGCATTGCTCCGGCGCGGCGCGACGCCGATCGCCCGCATCGTCCAGGGCGCCGTCATCGGCGCGGTCTTCTCGTTCGCGATGGAATCGCTGCAGATGTACATCCCCCCTCGCGACGCCAGCCCGTTCGACCTGGTGATGAACAGCGTGGGCGCGGTGCTGGGTGCAATGCTCGCCGCATGGCTCGCGGGCCACGCCCCGGCGCGCAGGGCGCTCTACGACCTGCGGGCGCGTGCCTTCATCCCGGGGCACCTCGGCGACATCGGTCTCGCGCTGCTCGCGCTGTGGCTGGTGGCCCAGATGAATCCGGGGATCCCGCTGTTCGCGGCGACCTTCGACGCCGATCCGATGCCGGGCTATCCGCTACCCGCCCCGGTGCAGGATGGCGCGAGCCTGCTGCTCCAGGCCGCGGCCAGCGCGTTCCACCTGCTGGGAGTGGGCCTGTTCGTCGCGCTGCTGTTGCGCAGGCGCGCGAGCGCCGGCATCGCCGTCCTGCTGCTGATCGGGATCGCGCTGCTGCTCAAGGGCGCTGCCGGTGTCTGGCTGCTGAAGCCCGCGGCATGGCAGACCTGGGTGAAACCCGGCGTGCTGATCGGCATCGCCACCGGCGCGCTGCTGTTGCCGGCCGCGATCGGGCTGCCCCGACCCGTCCAGGTTGCGGCTTGCGCGATCGCATTGCTGTCGTCGCTGCTCGGTCCCGTGCTCGTGCCGGAAACCCTGTCGGCACGGGTCCCGCTGGCGCTGTTCGACTGGCATTACGGCCAGCTGCTGAACTACAGCGGCCTGACGCGCAGCGCGCTCCTCGCCTGGCCCCTGCTCGCCGCTGCGTGGCTGTTCGCGCTCGCCGGACGTCCCGGCTGGGGGATGCCCGCCGACGCGCGATAATGCGCATCCCCGCGGCAATCTCCGACCCCTTTTCCGATGAGCTACTACCGGCACCACGTCTTCTTCTGCTGCAACCAGCGCCAGGCGCCCGAGAAATGCTGCGCGAGCGCGAACGCGAGCGAAATGCAGCAATACGCGAAGAAGCGCATCAAGGAACTCGGACTCGCCGGCAAGGGGAAGGTGCGAATCAACAAGGCCGGCTGTCTCGACCGCTGCGAGGAAGGCCCGGTGATCGTCGTCTATCCAGAGGAAGTCTGGTACACCTACGTCGACCGCGACGACATCGACGAAATCATCGACCGGCATGTGGTCGGCGGCGAGATCGTCGAACGCCTGCGCATATGACCCCGCGCCACACCGAGCGGCTGCTGCTCGGCGGCCCCGCCGGAATCATCGAGGCGGTCATCGCGACTCCTTCCGCACCACCCCGTGGCATCGCGCTGATCGCCCACCCGCATCCGCTGCAGGGCGGGACGCTCGACAACAAGGTCGTGCAGACCCTCGCCAAGGCATTCTTCGTGCTGGGGTACGTCGCGGTACGGTTCAACTTCCGCGGCGTCGGGCAGTCGGCAGGCTCGTTCGACGACGGCAACGGCGAGACCGAGGACGCGCTCGCCGTGCTCGAGCAGGTGCGCGCGAGGTTCGGCTCTCACCTGCCCGTCGCGCTCGCCGGCTTCTCGTTCGGCTCGTTCGTGCAGACGCGGGTCGCGCAGCGGATCGCTGCCGAAGGTCTCGTCCTCGTCGGGCCTGCCGTCGGGCGCTTCGCCATGGCCCCGGTGCCGGAAGACACGATCGTCGTGCACGGCGAGCAGGACGACGTCGTGCCGCTGGCCGACGTGTTCGAATGGGCGCGTCCGCTGCAGGTCCCGGTCGTCGTGTTTCCTGGTTGCGGGCATTTCTTCCATGGCAGGCTGCCGCAGCTTGCGCGCGTCGTGACGTCGCTGTGGCCGCGCGAGGCGGCGGGCACGAGCGCGTGAACGCTGCCGCGGTCGCCGACCCCGCGCCGGCGGCGTGGACCCCGTGGGCGCGAACGCCCGGTGCGCCGGTGCTGCGCGTCGAGGGCCTGCGCAAGCGCTACGGCGACGCCGAGGTGGTCCGCGGCCTCGGCTTTGCGATCGCGCGCGGCGAGTGCTTCGCGCTGCTCGGCCCCAACGGCGCGGGCAAGACCACGACGCTGCGCTGCTGTCTCGGCCTGATCGACCCCGACGCGGGATCGATCGAATTGTGCGGCAGGCCCGTGCCCGCGGCGGCGCGCGAGGCTCGCGTGCGCGTCGGTGTCGTGCCGCAGATGGACAGCCTCGACCCGGATTTCTCGGTGACCGAGAATCTGGTCGTCTACGGCGGCTATTTCAGGCTGCCGCGGCAGGTCATCGACGCGCGCATACCGCGCCTGCTCGAATTCGCGGGGCTGGCGGCCAAGGCGCGGGCGCAGATCCGCACGCTGTCCGGCGGAATGAAGCGGCGGCTGATGCTCGCCCGCGCGCTGATCAACGATCCGGACCTGCTGATCCTCGACGAGCCGACGACCGGGCTCGATCCCCAGGCGCGGCACCTGATCTGGGACGGCCTGCGCCAGCTTCTGTCGCAGGGCAAGACGATCCTGCTGACGACCCATTTCATGGACGAGGCCGAGCGACTCGCGACCAGGCTCGCCGTCATCGACCACGGCTCGCTGATCGCCTGCGATACGCCGCGCGCGCTGCTCGAGGCGCAGGTCGAGCCGGAGGTCGTCGAGGTGTACGGCGACGACGCGAGGGCCTGGGCGCAGGCGCACGGCCGCGCGCTGTCCGTCCGCCTCGAGCTGGCAGGGGACACCGCGTTCTGCTACGCGCGCGACGCCGCGCCCCTGCTCGCCGATCTCGCGACGCGCAGCGGCCTGCGCTACCTGCACCGCCCGGCGAACCTCGAGGACCTGTTCATCAAGCTGACCGGGCGCGAGCTGCGCGACTGACGATGGGCGCTTCGCGCGTTCTCACGCGCCCCGCGTCCGCGCGGCGCCCCTCGCCTGCGACCGAATGAACGCATCGTCGACATTCCGGGTCCCTGCGCTTTCCGCGCGCTTCCTGCCCGTATGGCGGCGCAACCTGCTCGTATGGCGCAAGCTCGCGGTCGCGAGCATCCTCGGCAACATCGCCGACCCGCTGCTCTACATGCTCGCGCTGGGCTACGGCATCGGCTCGTTCATCGGCGAGGTGAACGGCATGCCCTATGTCGCGTTCATCGGAACCGGCATGGTGTGCCAGAGCGCGATGTTCACCGCGAGCTTCGAAGGCATGTACTCGGCTTTCTCGCGGATGCACGTGCAGCGGACCTGGGAGGCGATCGTCAACGCGCCGATCGGCCTCGATGACGTCGTGCTCGCCGAGTGGATCTGGTGCGCGACCAAGGCGGTGATGTCGACCGCCGCGATCCTGCTGGTGCTCCTGGCACTGGGCTTCGGCCACACCTGGCATGCGTTGTGGCTGTTGCCGCTGGGCTTCGTCGTCGGACTCTGTTTCGGCGCGTTCGGACTGGTGATGAACGCGTTGGCGCCGAGCTACGATTTCTTCACCTATTTCTTCACGCTGGTGCTGACGCCGATGCTGCTCTTCTCCGGCGTCTATTTTCCTGTCGAGCAGATGCCCGCGTGGCTCGCGCACATCGCCAACGCGCTGCCGCTCAAGCACGCGATCGACATGGCGCGCCCGCTGATGCTGGGACGGGCGCCCGCCGACATCCCGCTGCACGTCGCCGTCCTCGCCGGCTACGCGGCGGCTGCGTACTATGTCGCGCTGGTGCTGACGCGGCGGCGTCTGCTGAAATAGGCGGCAGCGGCGGCGACCAGGGACCTCAGCGCGCCGTCGCGCTCGCGAGCAGCGCCTCGACGCGTGCCGCGATGCCGAGCACCCGCCAGTCGTCGCCGCGCCACCCCGCGATCTGCAGGCCGATCGGCAGGCCACCGTCCCCCGGCGCGCAGGGCAGCGAGAGCGCCGGCATGCCGGTCAGATTGAACGGCAGCGTCAACCCTGTCATCGCCGGATGCAGCGGCAGCCTGCGTCCCGCGATCTCGACCTCGCGGACACCCGACTTGGGCGCGGCGATGCGCAGCGTCGGCGTGACCAGGACATCGACCTCGCGCATCGCGTGGTCGAAGGCGGCGGCGAGCTCGGCGCGTCCGCGCTGCGCCCGCAGGTACCACGTTGCAGGCATGAACTGCCCGATCTCGAGGCGCACGCGCACATCGGTCCCGAGCGAATCCGGATGATCCAGCAGATGCTGCCAGAGCGCGTCGGTCGCCTCGCTGCAAAGCGTTGCGAACTGCAGCGCCGCGGCATGCTCGATGCCCGCGATGTCGACGTCGACGATGCGCCCCCCGTCGGCACGCATCGCTGCCAGCGCCGCTTCGACGCTGCGCATGACGTCCGCGGCCAGCGGTTCGAAGAAATGCTTGCGCGGCACGCCGATGCGCAATCCCGCGAGCGGCGCAGCGTCGGCGCTGCGCGCAGGCTGCCCCGCCATGACCGCAAAGCCCAGCGCCGCGTCTGCGACACTGGCTGCGATCGGGCCGACGTGATCGAGACTCGGGCCCAGCGCCTGCACACCGATGCGCGGAACCGCGTCGTAAGAAGGCTTGAAACCGACGACGCCGCAACACGCCGCCGGAATGCGTATCGACCCGGCGGTGTCGGTGCCGACGGCAAGCCGCACGATGCCCGCGGCGACCGCGGCAGCCGAACCGCCGCTCGAGCCTCCGGGCAGGTGGCCGGGGGCGCGCGGGTTGACGACGAATCCGAAATGCGGATTCTCGCTGGTGATGCCATAGGCGAACTCGTGCAGGTTGGTCGTTCCGATGACCAGTGCTCCGGCCTCGCGCAGGCGCGCGACTGCGGCCGCGTCCTGCGTCGCGGGCGCGGATGCCGGAGCGCCGGTGCCATTGGTCCTGGCAAAGCCCGCGACCCGCATCAGGTCCTTGACCGCGATCGGAACGCCGAGGAGCGGCATCGCTGCGCCACCGGCCATTCGTTGCGCGGCCGCGTCCGCCGCGGCCTCGAGCGCCGCCGGGGTCGCGAGCGAGATGAACGCGTTGAGCTTCGCGTTCGCACCCGCGCCGGCGAGCGAATCGAGCGCCGCCGCCGCCGTCCGTGCTGGCCCCGCGCGATGGCGGCGCGCGACCGCAGCGATTCCCGCCGCATCGTCGGCGACCGCTGCACCGCCCGGAACGACCGGCACCGGCGGCGGCCCCAGGTATCCGGTGTCGGGCGCCGCGGACAGCGACTCCAGGACGCGCAGCTCGGGCAGATTGACGCGCAGGCGATCGAGCCAGGCCTGGCGGCGATCGGCGTAGGGATAGCCCTCGAAGCGCGCGATCGCGACGACGGCATCCGCAAGTCGTTCGAAGAGGTCGTTCATGGCGATGGCTGGTGACGGGTCGAAGCGGTTTGGTGGGACAATGCTACCTCCGCGATCGATTCGTCAATCGCGATCCGGCCGCGGGCCGCCCGCTATCCAGAGGAGCTCACGATGAACGAAGAAACCCTGAACCTCAGCATCCGGAAATTCCTCAAGATGGTCGGCGTCAACTCGCAGCGCGAGATCGAGCAAGCGGTCGCCAAGGCGATCGCGGGCGGCGCGATCGCTGGCAAGGAGACGTTCCCGGCACGGATGACGCTGGACGTTGCGGGCCTCAAGCTCGCCGCGAAGTTCGACGGCGACATCAAGCTGGAGTGAGCCGACCGGCCGCGGAGATCCATCCTTGCCCATCGTCAAGACACTGCACATCGTCTTCATGGTCTCGTGGTTCGCGGGGCTGTTCTACCTGCCGCGGCTGTTCGTCTATCACGCGATGGCCGCACCCGGCGACCACATCGGCATCGAGCGCTTCAAGACGATGGAACGCAAGCTCTACTACGGGATCATGGCGCCGGCGGCGGTGCTGACGATCGCGTTCGGCGTCTGGCTGTGGCTCGGCTACGGCTTCAGCGGGGGATGGCTGCACGCCAAGCTCGGACTGGTGCTCGTGCTGGTGGCATTCCACCTGTACCTCGGCCGCCTGATGCGCGACTTCGCGCGTGACCGCAACCGCCACGGGCACGTCTTCTACCGCTGGATCAACGAGATCCCGGCGCTGCCGCTGCTGGTCGCAATCGTCTGGCTGGTCGTCGCCAAGCCTTTCTGACGACCGGGCCGCATGCAGCGACCGATTCCGGAGCGGGGCCGATGCAGTTCCGCGGGCCCGGCATGACCGAGCGCTACTTCGCGCCCTGTCCGCGGGGCCTCGAATCCGCGCTCGCGGCCGAGCTCGGCACGCAGGGCGCCAACGACATAGCGCCCGTCGACGGCGGCGTCGGCTTCGCGGGCGAACTCGCCCTCGCCTATCGGGCAAACCTCGAATCGCGCATCGCGAGCCGCATCCTGTGGCGCGTCGGCGAGGCGACGTGCCGCGACGAGCACGACCTCTACGCCGCCGTCCACCGGATCGACTGGACACGGCATTTCCGGCAGGACCGGACGCTGCGCGTCGACGTCGCAGCGACGCGCTCGCCGCTCGCCAGCCTCGAGTTCGCGACGCTGCGCGTCAAGGACGCCGTGTGCGACAGGTTCAGGGCCGAGCGCGGAGTCCGGCCGTCGATCGACAAGCGCGCACCCGACGTGCGCGTCCACGTCCACCTCGCCGAACGCGAGGCGACGATCTACCTCGACACCTCCGGCGAACCCCTGTTCAAGCGCGGCTGGCGCCGCGAGACCGAGGAAGCGCCGCTGCGCGAGAACCTGGCTGCGGGACTGCTGGCACTTGCGCAATGGGCTCCCGGACGCGTCCTCCTCGACCCGATGTGCGGCAGCGGCACGATCGCCGTCGAGGCGGCGATGATCGCTGCGGACCGCGCCCCCGGACTGTCGCGCAGCTTCGGCTTCCAGAAGCTCCTGTGGTACGACGGGCCGGCGTGGCAGCGCCTGAAACAGGCGGCGCGCGATCGCGTTCGTCCCCCGCCGTCGGCCGTATCGATATTCGCGAGCGACCTGTCGCCCCAGGCCGTCGCGAAAGCGCAGGCGAACCTCGCCGCCGCACAGGTCGCGGCGTTCGTCGGCGTCGAGCAGGCCGACGTGCTGATCCGCAAGGCGCCGGCCGCCGAGGGGCTGCTGCTGTCGAACCCTTCCTACGGCGTGCGCCTGGACGACGCCCGGCGACTGGCCGAGTTCTATCCGCGCCTGGGCGACGCGCTGAAGAAGGGCTATGGCGGGTGGACCGCGTACCTGTTCACCGGCGACTTGCGTCTCGCCAAGCTGATCGGCTTGAAGCCCGAGCGGCGCACGCCGCTGTGGAACGGCGCGCTCGAGTGCAGGCTCTATTCGTTTCGAATCGTCGCCGGGTCGATGCGCGAGCGCGGGACGTCCTGACGCTGCGGAACCGCGTCCCGCCGGCAGCGATCGACGATGGCGCGATGCTAGAATGACCGACCGATACCGATCCCAGGGCACCTGCAATGCCGATGCTCCCCGCGCGCAACTACGTCTCCGAGCACACGAAGTTCATCCGCGACCTGCTCGCCAGCAAGCCGCAACTCGAGAGCGAGCAGCGCGTCGGGCGCGCCATCTGGTGGGACAAGCGTCCCGCCGACCTCAAGCTGCGCCACGAAATGGACGAGGGTCTCGTGCCGCAGAAGCCGTACGTCTATTCGACCGACGAAAGCGAATAGCTCGCCCGGCTGCCGGGCGAAGCGCGGAGGAGCCCGGGGCGATTGCGCGGTCCATCGCCCGGAGCAGCGGGTGCAGCCGGTCGCCGCCGATCATCGCCTGCGCATCATCACCAGATCGTGATGAAGGATGTATCCCGGCAGGATATGCAGGACGTCGAACCAGCGGGACCAGACGTTGCGCACGTAATCCGCATCGTGCAGCACGTTTACGTATTCGCCGCGGTGGTCGGCATGGCCGTCGAGCTGCGCATTGGCCCCGTTGAACACGATGCCCAAGCGCCGGACCTCGTCGACGAGCCGGCGATGCTCGGCGGGCGGTTGCCGCGAGAAGTCGATAGCCGTCCTGCCGTGGATCGTCACCGCGATCAGCGCGCCGTGCGCCGCGACGCGCGCGAGCTCTGCGAGCCAGCGCAATTGCATCGGCTCCTGCAGATGCGTGAACACCGAGATGCCGTAGATCGCGTCGAAGCTCGCGTCGGGGAAAGGCAGCGGCGGCGCGATTTCGCAATGAACGAAGCGTCCGGGCAGGTGCGCGGTGCACCAGGCGACGTTGTCCGCGTCGATATCGCAGCCGGTCAGCGTCTGCGCCCGCCCCGCGGGAAAGTGGCGCGCGACGCGTCCGCAGCCCACACCCCAGTCGAGGACCCGGTCGAAGTCGGCAAGGTGGCGCCCGCCGACGGCCTGCACCGCGCGGTCGATCCGGTGGTAATCGGTCGCCCCCGACACCAGGAATCCGTCGGCGTCGCGATCGCCGATGACGCGAAAGCGGCGCGCCTCGTCGGGCAGGTCGGGGTGCAGCGCAGGATCGGGCCTGAACCACGAATCGCGGCCGCGCTCGACGGCCGGCGTGTCGGCGATGATGCGCCGAATCTCGAGAATGCCGCCCGGATATGGCTGTCCGAGATCATCGATCGTCGCCTCGAAACCACACATCGCCGCAGCCTCGCGCATCCAGAACACGTCGCCGACGTCGGCGCGCGGCAGCGGGTAGCGGATCGAATCGAAGCCCCTGCCATTGACGGTGAACCAGCCTTCGGCGGGCTCGCTTGCGCCGGGAACGGGCATCGACCAGCCTTCCACGGTGAGGCGTGAGCCTGCGATCGACAGCCTGTCGACGTACCACGGCTCGGCAACCAGCCTGCGCTCCATCTGCGGCGCCGCGACCGGGGCGTCCTGCGATGCCGCCGGCAGAGCCGCCCGCGGCCATGTCCGCGGACTCGCCTGCGCCATCGTCTCCGGCGTCGCCCGCGCGAACCTGCGCAGCCACCTGGTGATGCGGCCGATCGGATTTGTGCGCATCGTTTTCGGCGCCTGGACGCGGCTCCGGGGGCCGCGCGAATCGAAGGCCGCGCGACCTGCCGATTCTACGTCAGCGCCTGCGGCCGCGCCGCCCCTGACGATCGGCTGGATCGATGAGCCCGCAGCCGAAGGCGTCGTCGGTCCGCAGGTCCGCATATGCGGATGGGCACTCGATCCGCTGGGCGTGGCGTCGGTGGAGATCCGCTGCGCGGGCGCGCGCCACGTGGCGCGGTTGGGGCTGGCCCGCGACGACGTCGCGGCGCTCCACCCCGGCTATCCCAACGGGGGTTTCGGGGGGTTCGAATTCGACGGCCCGCTCGGGCGGGGCGACGCGCATTCGCGGGCCGCCCGCGACCGGCTCGAGGTCGTTGCGATCGCCAGCGACGGCCGCGAGACGCTGCTCGGAAGACGAAGCGTGATCGCGCCCGACTCGCTCCGGACCTGGCGCGATCTCGACGAGCGCGATGCCGGCGATCGTCGCGAACGGAATGCGTTCTTCCTGCTTCCCGCGCTTTCCGGCATCCCTGCCCGAAGCGCCGAGGGTCTCGATATCCGCTACGCGGCTTACCTGTCGTCGACGACTCGCATCGGCATGCGCGTCCCGATCCTCTATCTGCGGACGACTCGCGGCGCGGCCGGCGACTGGGCATTCGACCCCGATTTCGACGTGGCACGTACGCACGGTGCACGCGCGGTCGCCGAGGATTCGCTGGCGGCACTGCTCGCCGACGCCGTCGCGCGCCGGCTCCCGGTCCTCGTGACGCTCGATGGCGGCATCTGGGCCGACGCCTCGGGCACCGCTCCGGAATGGGACATCAACGACCGCCTCGAGGAGGACGTCGGGAACTGCCAGTGGAACGAACGCGACGAGGTGATGCCCGACGACTGGCTGAAACACCTGCCCGGATCGCGGGTGGCGCCCGAGCTCTCGCGCGCGCTGACGCTCAACGTATATGCGACCGTCGTGCGTCGCTACAAGAAACGCAATCTCCAGCAGGCGGCTGCCGGCATCGTCGCGTTCATGCGCGCGCATCCCGACCTGTTCGCCGGCGTCAACCTCGATCCCGACGTGTACATCAACCCGTTCTTCTCGGAAAGCCAGTGGTACGACTACAACCCCGGAACGCTGCGGCAGTTCCGCCACTGGCTCGCGGGCACCGGGCCCTATGCGGGGCCCACGCTGCCGGAGGTTCCGGATCTCTCGTCGTGGCGCCGCGAGCGACCGCTTTCGCTGGCGGAGGCCGGCGCACTGGCCCGGCGCCCGTTCGCGGCCTGGGACGAAGTCGATGCACCGCGCAGCTTCCCGCACGACCCGGCGGCCCCGTACTGGAACGATCCCTGGGTGCACCAATGGGAGATGTTCCGCCGGCACCTCGTCACGCTCCACTACGACGAGCTCGCGCAGTGGCTGATCGACGCCGGCATCCCGGGCGATCGCATCTGGTCGTCGCAGGGCCTGATGGCCCCGTGGGACGGGTACATGTCGCTGGCACTGCGCGAATCGAGTCCGGTCAGGGACTACGACTCGGGCGGCGTGTCGATCGAGGGCAGCAAGCCGCGCAACGCGCACCTGGGCGCCATCGTCTACGGCCCGGCCGCGACCAACGAGATGCCGATGGACAACGGCAGATCCCTACACGCGACGCTTGCCGACATCGATCCGGGATTCGGCATCGTCGAATTCAACACCGCCGACCTCGGCAAGCCCCGTTCACACCCGACCTACGCCGACGCCTACCGGGCGCTGCGCGATCTGTGGAACGCCGGCGCGCGCTTCGCTTCGCCGATGGCATGGAACGGATCGAATGGCCTTGCGCGCAACGATCCGGGCTATGCCCCGCACACCGCGTGGCGCAACACGCCCCTCGAGGACGCGGCGCTCGATTTCCTGCTCGCGCGCGCCGGACTGCCCCTGGGATCGCTGCTGTGGACGTTCGGCAGCGGCGATCACGTCGACGACGACGGATGGACCGCGGTTGCCGGCTCATCGGCTGCCGGCTCCGGCGGGCTCATGCTCACGCCGGACGCGCACAACAGGGTGACGCTCGAATCGCCGGGTGATCTCCGGATCGATCGGCAGCGGACGACCACCTACGTCGCGGGATTGCCCGCCGACGCCGACGTCGAGGAGATCCGCGTGCTGGTGCGCAGCGGCGCCGGTCCGCAGTGGACTCTCGCAGCCACGGCGAGCGGCACGTCGCTCACACGCTGCAACGCCGGCATCGCGATCGCGTCGCCACGCGCCGCCTCGGGCGAGCGCGCCTGCCGATTGCGCATCGAATTCAGGTTTGCCGGCCGGCGCAGCGTGGCGCTGTCGCGGATCGCCGTGCTCCGCGGTGGCGCAAGCTGAAGAAAAATGGGGTCAGAGCTGTAATACTTCGCGACCCAGTTGCTGCATCGCGGATTGGCATTGCGCCGAAATATTACAGCTCTGACCCCATTTTTCCCGACCCCATTTTTCAGCGGTCGTCGGTCTTGTATTCGACGTAGGTCCGGTCGCGCAGCTGCCGGATGAATTCTTCCCATTGCTCGTCGCTCTTGCGCTGGCGTATCGCTTGGCGCGCCTGCTCGCGTTCGCGCTCCTTGGTGATGTCCTGCTTGCGACGCCCGAGCACCTCGATCAGATGCCAGCCGAACGGCGAGCGCACCGGCTCGGAAATCTCGCCGACCTTGAGCTTGTCCATCGCATGCTCGAAATCGGGCACGGTATCGCCCGGCGAAATCCAGCCGAGGTCGCCGCCCTTGGCCGCCGACGCGTCTTCGGAATTGGCTCGCGCGATGTCCTCGAACTTGGCGCCGGCGATCAGGCGCTCGCGCAGGCGCTCGATCTTGGCCTTCGCGTCCGCTTCCGAGGTCGATTCGTTGACCTTGATCAGGATGTGCCGCGCATGCGTCTGCTCGACGATCGTCGGCTGGTTGTGGCTCCGGACCTCGAGGAGCTTGACGATGTGGAAACCCGCGGGGCTTCGCAGGATGCCCGAGACCTCGCCCGGCTTCAGCGAACGCACGACATCGGCGAACACCGTGGGCAGCCTCGCGCCGGTGCGCCAGCCGAGGTCACCGCCCGACGATGCATCGGGGGCGGCGGAAAACGTCGCGGCGACCTCGCCGAAGCCCTTGCCCGCCTTGATCTCGTCGAGAGCAGCCTCCGCGCGCTTGCGACTGGCATCGACCACGGCGGGCGTGGCCTGCTCGGGCACGGTGATGTAGATGTGCGACAGGTGGTACTCGCTGTCGCCGCCCGTCTGCGACGCGACGGTCGCCAGGTAGTTGTCGACCTCGGCGTCGGTCACCATCACCTTGCTGTCGACCTCGCGCTCGCGCACGCGCTGGATGATGATCTGCCGTCGCAGGTCGTCGCGATAGTTGGCATACGGAATATGCTCCTTCTCGAGCACCTTGCGGAACTCCTCGGGCGAGAGCTTGTTCTCCTCCGCCACGCGCAGGATCGTCCGCTCGACGGTCGTGTCGTCGACGCGGATCCCGGATTGCTTCGCATACTGCAGCAGGGCGCGTTCGATGATCAGGCGCTGGAGCACCTGCTTGTCCAGCACGTCGTTGGGGGGCGGCGTGATGTTCGACGCCTTCAGCTGCTGCAGGAAGACCCGCCGCTCCTCGTTCAGGTCCCATTGCGTGAGTGCCTCGTCGTTGACGACGACGATGACCCGGTCGAGCGGAACGACCGCGCCAGGTGCGCTCTGGCGGGCCGGCTCCTGCGCGGACGCGGCGCCGGCGACGAACGCGAGCAGCACGGTGACCAACGCAAACCACGGACGGCAACGGGCCATCGGATCACTCCTGAGATTCTAGAATTCGGGAAGGGGCTCCAGGCCGCGGTCGCGCGACGAAGCGTCGTTCGTCGGCGTGTAGCCCGGCACGCTGCGACGCAGGAGTTCGAGCGGACTGGTGCCGACGCGTGCGAGACCGTTCAGCTCGAGTTGCACGAACACCGACGTCGTCGCCTGTTGCGTCGTCGTCGTCAACCGCTGGCCGACGACGCGCAGCACCCAGCAGTCGCGATTGTACTCGATGCCCGCGACCGCCTCCAGCGTCTTGCGGTCGGACACCGAGTAGTTCCAGCGCCCGACCAGCGTCCAGTTGTCGGCGACCGGCCACTGTCCCGAAAGGTCGATCTGCTTGATCTGCTCGAGCGCCCCAGCGGGATCGACGATCGAGCGCGTGTAGCGCCACGTGGCGTTGAACGTGTGCCCGATCGAAGGGGTGTAGCGGAAGCCGGCGTTCAGGCGCTCGATCTGGCGCCCGTCCAGGTTGTACTGCAGCAGGCTCGCCAGCGACCACGCGTCGGACAGCCGTCCCTCGGCCGACGCGAGAAAATCCGACGTCGATGCCGAACGCAGCGGCTCGCTCAGATTGACGCGCTGGTCCTCGAAGTAGAAGCGCTGGCCGACCGCGAGACGCAGGCGCTCGCCACCGGTCTCCCCGTCGAGGAACCTCGACGTAAGCGCCATCGTCAGCTGGTTCGCGTCGCCGATGCGATCGTTGCCGATATAGCGATTGGCGGAGAACAGCTGCGAGAAATTGAAGTCGTCGAGCGCGGTGTCGAACACCGGCGCATCGTCCTGCTTGCGATACGGGACGTAGACATAGTAGGCGCGCGGCTCCAGCGTCTGCGTGAGCGGTGTATCGGCGACCTTGAGATCGCGCTCGAAGACCAGGCCCGCATCGAGGCTGGTGATCGGTATCGCATAGCTCAGGTGACGGTCCGGCATCGCGGTCGTCGGGCTGTTGAGCGAGTATTCGCGCAGGTGCAGGCCGGTGCGGGCGGTGAAGAACCAGGCCGGGCCCTGCCGGCTCCAGGACACGGTCGGATAGAGGACGAAGCGGTCGCCGGTCGGCGCGAGCGCGGGTTGCGCGAAGCGCGCGTACTCGGCGGTGCCGTTCCAGGTGAGCCCCAGCCAGTCGGTGTCGCGCAGCGAGCCGAGGATCTGGGGCAGCCGGTTGTACGGTGGCACCACCGGCGTGTTCGGATCCTGCAGCGTCTGGAAGCTCTGGACGCGCGCGAGCAGCGACCATGGCCCGCTCGTCGCCTGCAAGCCTGCATCGCGCGGCAGCGACTTCTGCGACGTGACCGAGATGCGATCGGCGAAATCCGCGAAGTACGTGTCGTCCGAAACCTTGTTCAGGTTCCAGAAACCGGAGAGCCAGGGCGCGAACTGCTCGCTGTGCGTCCATGTCAGCGCGTAGCGGTTGTCGCCGGTGACGCGGTCGTGCGGAAGGTACTCGGCGTCGATCTCGCCGGTCGACTGGCCGAGCGCCGCGTCGGCGCCTCCCAGCAGGTAGCGAAACTGAACGCCCAGCATCAGGCCGCGCTTGCTCATCAGGCGCGGCGTCAGCGTCGCGTCGTAGTTCGGCGCGAGGTTCAGGTAGTAGGGCGCGGCAATCTCGAGGCCGCGCACCCCGGTCGACCCCAGCGTGGGCGTCAGGAACCCCGATTTGCGCTCGTTCGACAGCGGGAACTCGAGCCATGGAGCGTAGAGGACCGGGACATCGAGGAAATGCACCGACGCGCCGTGCGCGGTGCCGACCTTGCGCAGGTTGTCGACCTCGATCTCGCGCCCGCGCAGGTACCAGTCGGGATCCGGCGCGATGCAGGTGGTGTAGCTCGCATCGGTCGCCTCGTACCGGTCCGGGCCGAGGAAGCGGATCTCGGACGCATCGCCGCGCCCGTTCGCCTCGGAGACGAAATAGCTGGGAGACTTGAAGAACCCCGTCTGGGTGTCGCGTTTGTACTGAAGCTCCGGCCCGGCGATCCAGTCGAGCCCGCGGCGCAACACGACGTCTCCGTTGCCGAAGATCGTCTGGTCGCCGATCGAGTACGACAATCGGTCGGCCAGCACGGTTTCATCGCGCGTGCGCAGCTCGACGTGGCCCTCGGCGGTCAGCCGCTGGTTGTCTCCCTCGAGCCGGTCGGCACGCAGGAACAGCGCACCCTGGGGCGCACCGGCGGACGCGCCTCCCGGCGCAACCGCGACTCCCCTGCCGTGACCACCGGGCGCCGGCATCGTCGTGACCTGCTCGGGCACCGCGATCTCGGGCGCCAGCCTGAGGGCGAGATCCTGCGCGCAGGCTGCCCGCGATGCACCCGACACGGCGAGCAGAATGGCCCAGGCGGCGATCGGGCCGGTGGGTAGCTTCATCGAAGGAAACGGAGGTACGGCGGTTTGCTAGAATCCGCGCATTCTAGCCCGGCGTCGTGCCGTTCGCCCGCGCCGCCACGCGACCCGACCGGGCCGGACACCGACGCCCGACCTCCGATGTCCTCCGATTCGTCCGATTCGTCCGCGGACCCGCGGCAAGACGAGCTTCGCCATTGGCTCGATTCGACGCTGCGCCTGCCCGATTTCGCGATCGCGCCGGCATCGTCCGACGCGAGCTTCCGTCGCTACTTCCGCCTGTCGCTCGCAGCGCCCTGCGAGCGCGCGCCCGGCGAGGCGACGCTGATCGCGATGGATGCGCCTGCGCCACAGGAGGATTGCCGCCCTTTCGTGCACGTCGCGAAGCTGCTTGGGGCAGCAGGTGTGCACGCGCCCCGCGTGCTCGCTTCCGACCTGGAACGCGGGTTCCTGCTGCTGACCGACCTGGGGTGCACGACCTACGCGTCGGCGCTCGACGACGCGAGCGCCCACGCGCTCTACGTCGACGCGTTCGATGCGCTGATCCGCTGGCAGGGTGCGACGCGCGAAGGCGAGCTGCCCCCCTACGACGAGGCCCTGCTCCGGCGCGAGCTCATGCTGTTCCCGGACTGGTATGTCGCCCGCCACCTCGGCCACACGCCGACACCGGCCGAGCGCGCGACCCTCGATTCCGCTTTCGATGCGTTGATCGCGAACAGCCTGTCGCAACCCCGCGTCTACGTGCACCGCGACTACCATTCGCGCAACCTGATGGTGTGCACGCCCAACCCGGGCGTCCTCGACTTCCAGGACGCCGTCCTCGGCCCGATCACCTACGATCTCGTGTCGCTGCTGCGCGACGCCTACGTCGAATGGAGCGAGGAACGCGAGCTCGACTGGGCGATCCGGTACTGGGAACGCGCCCGCAGGGCCGGACTGCCTGTCGCGGCCGACTTCACCGGGTTCTGGCGCGATTACGAGTGGATGGGCGTGCAGCGCCAGCTCAAGGTCCTCGGCATCTTCGCGCGCCTGAAGCACCGCGACGGCAAGGATCGCTACGTGGACGACATGCCGCGCGTGCTGCGCTACCTGCGGCGTGCCTGCGCGCGCTACCGCGAGTTCGCTGCGCTGTCCCGCCTCCTGGATTCCCTGGAGGGATGCGCGCCCGGTTTCGCGCCTTCGTTCTGATGCGATTGGATGCGGCGAACCTCCGATGACCATCGCGATGATCCTGGCGGCCGGGCGCGGCGAGCGCATGCGCCCGCTGACCGACGGCACCCCCAAGCCGCTGCTTCGCGCCGGAGGCAGGCCGCTGATCGTCTGGCAGATCGAGGCCCTCGCCCGCGCCGGATTCACCGACGTCGTCATCAACGTCGCGCATCGCGGCGACCTGCTGATGGCTGCGCTCGGCGACGGTACGGCTTTCGGCGTGCGCATCCGCTGGTCGCGCGAACGCGAGCCGCTCGAGACCGCCGGCGGCATCGCAACCGCGTTCCCGCTGCTTCGCCCGGGCCCCATGCTGATCGTCTCGGGCGACATCTGGACGCGCTTCGACTACGCATCGCTCGCGGCGCGGATCGACGCGATGGCGGGCGACCCTGCCGCAGCGCGTGTACACCTGGTGATGGTCCCCAATCCGCCGTACCACCCGGAAGGCGATTTCGCCCTCCGGGGTGGCCGCCTCGCGCTGGCAGCGGACGACCGCCTGACGTTCGGCAACATCGGCGTCTACGACACCGCGCTGTTCGCGGGGCTGCCGCGCGGCGTCAGGTTGCAGATGCTGCCGCTCTACCGCGACTGGATCGGCCGCGGCATCGCTTCGGGCGAGTGCTACGAGGGCCCCTGGGCCAACGTCGGTACCCCCGACGACCTGCGCGCGCTCGACGCCATGCTCGCAGGCTCGTCCGGCCCCGCGTCGGCGGACGCCGGCACGTGATTTGCACGCGATTGGCATCGGGACGTCGCCGGCGCTTCGCCGGACCCCGGACCAGCTGCCACCGCCTGCCTGCCGCCACCCGTTCGCCGCATGACTGCTGCCACCACTGAGCGACAACCGTGACCACGAACAATCCGCTGCTCGATTTTTCCGGACTGCCCCGATTCGACCTGATCCAGGCGGTGCACGTCACCCCCGCCATCGACGCGCTGCTGGCGCAGGCGCGCGCCGCCTTCGACGCCGTGGGCACCGACACCGGGGCCGCGACCTGGGAAACGGTCGTCGCGCCGACCGAAGTCGTCCTCGACCATCTCGATCGCGCGTGGAGCGCGGTGGGGCATCTCAACGCCGTCGTAAGCACACCGGAAATCCGCGACGCGTACAACGCCAACCTCCCGAAGATCACCGCGTTCCATGCCGACGTCGCGCAGGACCCGCGGCTGTTCGGGCGATATCGCGCCCTTGCCCGCGGCCCATCGTATTCGACGCTCGAAGCCGCGCGACGCAAGGTGGTCGACAATGCGCTACGCGATTTTCGCCTGGGCGGCGCGGAACTGGACGACGCCGGCAAGTCCCGGCTGAAGGCGGTCCAGGAGGAGCTCGCCCTGCTGTCGGCGAAGTTCGACGACAACGTGCTCGACGCCGAGAACGCCTGGTCCCACCATGTCGACGACGCGAGCGCGCTCGCGGGCATTCCCGCCGACGTGATCGCGGCCGCCCGCGCGGATGCGGAAGCCGAGGGACGCGGCGGCTACAAGCTGACGCTGCGCTCGCCCTGCTACGTCCCGGTGATGCAGTATGCCGACGATCGCTCGCTCCGCGCGCTGATGCACCGCGCAGCGGCCACGGTCGCGTCCGACCTCGGCGAGTCGCCGGACTGGGACAACACAGGAGTGATCTCGCGAATCCTCGAATTGCGCGGCCAGGAGGCGCAGCTGCTCGGCTACGCGAATTTCGCCGCGCTGTCGCTGGTGCCCAAGATGGCGCAGACGCCGGACGAAGTCCTCGCCTTCCTGCGCGACCTCGCAGCGCGCGCCCGCCCGTTCGCGCAGCGCGAGTTCGCCGCGCTCCGCGAGTTCGCGAGGACCGAGCTCGGCATCGACGACCTGGCGGCGTGGGACATCGCGTGGGCATCCGAGAAGCTCAAGACGCGCCGCTACGCGTTCTCGGAGCAGGACATCAGGGAGTACCTTCCCGAGGACCGCGCGCTCGCCGGGCTGTTCCGGGTCGTCGAGACGATCTACGGCGTGACCATCCGTGCAGGCAGTGCGCCGGTGTGGCACCCCTCGGTGCGCTTCCACGAGATCCGCGACGCGCAGGGCGCGCTCATCGGGCAGTTCTATCTCGATCTGCACGCCCGTGAAGGCAAGCAGAGCGGCGCGTGGATGGACGACGCGATCAACCGCCGCTACTCGGCCGAGCGCCTGCAGCATCCGGTCGCGTACCTCACCTGCAATTTCCCCGGACCGGTGGGAGACCGCCCCGCCCGCCTCACCCACCGCGAGCTCACCACGCTGTTCCACGAGTTCGGCCATGGGCTGCACCAGCTCCTGACGCGCGTCGACGTGGCCGGGGTGTCCGGGCTCCAGGGGGTCGAGTGGGACGCCGTCGAGCTGCCGAGCCAGCTGATGGAGAACTACTGCTGGGAGTGGGACGTGCTGTCGTCGATGACGGCGCATGCCGGGACCGGCGAGCCGCTGCCGCGGGCGCTGTACGAATGCATGCTCGCGGCGCGCAATTTCGAGAGCGGCATGGCCATCGTGCGGCAGCTCGAGTTCGCGCTGTTCGACATGCTGCTGCACAGCGCTTGCGTACCCGGTGGCGGTGGCGCATACGCGAACCCGCGAGCCGTGCTCGACGCGGTGCGCCGCGAGGTCGCCGTCGTGCCTCGCCCGGACTACGATCGCTTCATGCACGCCTTCGGCCACGTGTTCGCGGGCAGCTACGCGGCCGGCTACTACAGCTACCTGTGGTCCGAGCTGCTTTCAGCGGACGCCTACAGCCTGTTCGAGGAGCGCGGCGTGCTCTCGCCGGAGGTCGGCGCGCGCTTTCGTGACGAGGTGCTCGCACGCGGGGGCACGCGCCCCGCACTGGAATCGTTCGTCGCGTTCCGCGGCCGGCCGCCGCAGCTCGACGCGCTTCTGCGCCATAATGGCATGGTCGCGTCCACGACGAATTGACGCGTCACCCGGAGGACCCGCCATGAATCCGATTCGCGCTGCCTCGCTGGCGCTGTGTACGGCGCTGATCTTCGTCCTCCCGGTCCAGGCTGCGCCGCTGTACCGCTATGTCGACGCCGATGGCCGCGTCGTCTATTCCGACCAGCCGCCCCCGCCCAGCGCCAAAGGCGTGCAGGCGAAGCAGCTGCAGGGGAACGTAATCGATACCGACACGACCCCGCTCGCGACGCGCCAGGCGATGCAGGCGTTTCCCGTCACGCTCTACACGTTCGACTGCGGCGACGTCTGCCGCGAGGCGCAGGCGCTGCTGGTCAAGCGCGGCGTGCCGTACACGAGCGTCGATGTCACGACGCTGGAAGGCGGCACCAGGCTGAAGGCGCTGACCGGCGGGCAATCGGCGCCGGCGCTGCAGGTCGGCGACAAGCTGCTGGCGGTCGGCTTCAACCAATCGCGCTGGCAGGCGCTGCTCGACGAAGCGGGCTACCCGAAGAGCGCACCACCGCTGCGTGCGGCCCCGGGCACCGCTCCCGGTGCCGCACCGGCGAAGGCACCCGCGAATACGCCGGCAAACGCCGCGGCCGCTGCGCCGGCGGGATCCGCAGCGACGCCGGATGGCAAGCCGCGGGCGCCGGCCAGCGCCCCGCCGCAGCCCGCCGCGAGAGGCAGCGGCTATCCGCAATAGCCGCGCGCGCCGGGGTCGGCGATGAAGCTCGTCACCTGGAACGTCAACTCGCTGAATGTCCGGCTGCCCCGGCTCGTCGATTGGCTCGGGGCGAACGCGCCCGACGTCGTGTGCCTGCAGGAAACCAAGCTCGAGGACGCGAAATTCCCGGTCGAGGAGCTCCGACACGCCGGCTACGCGTCGGCTTTCGCCGGACAGAAGACCTACAACGGCGTCGCGATCCTCACCCGCGCCGGTCTGGCGGTCGCCGACGTCGCGCGGGGCATCGACGGATTCGACGACGCGCAGCAGCGCGTCATCGCCGCGACGGTCGAGGGCGTCCGCGTCGTCTGCGTGTACGTGCCGAACGGGCAGGCAGTCGGCTCCGACAAGTATGCATACAAGCTCGACTGGTGCCGCGCCGCCGCTTCGCATCTGCGCGACGCCCTGGCGCGGCATCCGCAGCTCGCGATGGCGGGTGACTTCAACGTCGCGCCCGACGATCGCGACGTCCACGATCCGACACTGTGGGAAGGTCAGGTGCTCTGCTCCGAGCCGGAGCGCGCGGCGTTCCGCGAATTCCTCGCCGCCGGGCTCAAGGACAGCTTCCGGCTGTTCGACCAGCCACCGAAGGTCTTCAGCTGGTGGGATTACCGGCAGCTCGCGTTTCCGAAGAACCGCGGCCTGCGCATCGACCACATCCTGCTTTCGGAAGCACTCGCCCCGCACTGCACGTCATCGCGGATCGACCGCAACGCCCGCAAGGGCGAGAAGCCTTCGGATCACGCGCCGGCGATCGTCGAGATCGCCGACGAGGACGCCCTGCGCTGACATTGGTGCGCAGAGTCTGCGCAGCGACGTGCGCATGGACTGCGACGTGGTAGCGCGAGTGCGCAGGCGCCCGCGCTGCCGCCCTACGCGTGATCGCCCTTGCGCAGTTCGGCCTCCATGCCGAGCTCCTGGATCTTGCGCGTCAGGGTGTTGCGACCCCATCCCAGCCACGCGGCTGCCTCCATCCTGTGGCCGCCCGTATGTACCAGCGCGCGCCGGATCAGCGTCTTCTCGAACTCGCGCTCGAGGCGATCGCCGACGTTGCGCTCGCCGCGGGCGAGCGCAGTGGCGAGTTCGCGGTCGAGCGCCTGTTGCCAGTTGCCTTCGCCCGCGGCCGGCGGGGCGCCGCCCGCACGAACCTCGGGCGGCAGGTCGGCGACTTCGACGCGCTGGCCGGGCGCCATCACGGTGATCCAGTGGCAGATGTTCTCGAGCTGGCGCACGTTGCCGGGGAAGTGGAACGCGGCCAGCACCTCGAGCGCAGCGTCGGAGAAGACCTTGGGCTCGACAGCGAGGTCGCGCGCGCTCTTCTGGAGGAAATGCCGCGCCAGCGGCGTGATGTCCTCCGGCCGCTCGCGCAAGGCGGGCAGGCGCAGGCGCACGACGTCGAGCCGGTGCATCAGGTCCTCGCGGAACAGCCCCTGGCGCACGCGCTCCTCCAGGTTCTGATGCGTCGCGGCGATGATGCGCACGCTCGACTTCTGCGGTGCGTGCCCACCGACGCGGTAATACTCGCCGTCGGCGAGCACGCGCAGCAGGCGCACCTGCAGGTCGGCGGGCATGTCTCCGATCTCGTCGAGGAACAGCGTTCCGCCCTCGGCCTGCTCGAAGCGCCCGCGGCGCATCGCCTGCGCGCCGGTGAATGCGCCGCGCTCGTGGCCGAACAGCTCGGATTCGAGCAGGTCCTTCGGAATCGCGGCGGTATTGATCGCGACGAACGGGCCCGCGGCGCGCGGACTGTGCCGGTGCAGTGCGCGCGCGACGAGCTCCTTGCCCGTTCCCGACTCGCCGGTGATCAGCACGGTGGCCGCCGACTGGGAGAGCCTCCCGATCGCGCGGAACACCTCCTGCATCGCCGGCGCCTGGCCCAGGATCTCCGGAGCTTCCGGCACCGCCGTGTGCGCGGTCGGCGCCTTGCGCGTCTCGCTCGCCGCGCGCCGGATCAGTGCGAGCGCATGGTCGACGTCGAAAGGCTTGGGCAGGTATTCGAAGGCGCCGCCCTGGAATGCCGCAACCGCGCTGTCGAGGTCCGAGTAGGCGGTCATGACGATCACGGGAATGTGCGGATGGCGCTCGCGGACCTGCTGCAGCAGCGACAGCCCCGATTCCCCCGGCATGCGGATGTCCGAGACCAGCACGTCCGGCTCGCTCACCGTCAGCGCCTGCAGCACCTCGTACGCCGACGAGAACGACTGGTGCGGTATCCCCTCGCGCGTCAGTGCTTTCTCGAGCACCCAGCGGATCGACCGGTCGTCGTCGACGATCCACACGGCGTTGCCGCGTTCGCCGGCTGCCGCGTTGTCGTTCACGTAGGCTACCTCCATCGTCACGTCCGACGCCCTGGCATCAACCGCGGCTCGCGGAAAGCGGCAGCAGGACGGTGAACACCGTGCGGCCGGGAGCGCTCGCGTAGTCGATCGTTCCACCGTGCTGCGACACGAATGTCTGGGCGATCGTGAGCCCCAGGCCGCTCCCGCCGTCGCGCCCCGACACCAGCGGGAAGAAGATCTTCTCGCGCAGCTCCTCGGGGATGCCGGGTCCGTTGTCCTCGATCGCGATCGACAGCGCCGTACGGTGATGGCGCTTCGCAAGCGTCACGCCGCGCGCGACCCGCGTCGTCAGGCGAATCTCCGGGGCAGCGACGATGCTGCCGGAGAGCGCCTGCGCGGCATTGCGGACGATGTTGAGCAGCGCCTGCATCAGCTGCTCGGCGTCGGCATCGAGATCCGGGAGGCTGGTGTCGAAATCACAGATGATCGGAATCGCCGGAAACTCGGCCTGGACCAGGCCTTTGACGCGCACCAGCACCTCGTGGACGTTGAGCCTGCGGTACGTCGGCGCGCGATGCGGCGACAGCAGGCGATTGACCAGCGTCCGCAGGCGGTCGGCCTCGGCGATGATGACCTGCGTGTACTCGATCAGCTGCGGGCGGTCGAGCTCGCGCTCGAGCAGCTGGGCCGCGCCGCGTATGCCGCCCAGCGGATTCTTGATCTCGTGGGCGAGATTGCGGATCAGCTCGCGATTGGCCTGCTGCTGCTCGCGCTGGCGCTCCTCGCGCGCGATCTTCAGCTGCTGGTCGATGTGCCGGAACTCCAGCAGCAGCGTGGCGTCGGCCGCGTCGACCGGCGACACCGTGCAGACCAGATGGAGCCTGGGCTTTCCGGGCAGCCCGAGCTCGAGCTCCTGCTCGGTGTACGACGCGCCGGTGCGCACGGCCCTGTCGATCGCGGCACGCAGCGCCGGCGCGCCGCCGAACAGCTCGTCGATCGCCTGGCCCTTGAACTTGACGTACGACAGCTCGAACAGGTTCTCGGCCGCCGGATTCACGTAGGTGACCCGATGCGACTCGTCGAGCAGGAGCACGGCGGCGGCGAGCAACTCCAGGCCGCGCCGCGCAGCGGGCGGGGCCTCGGGCAGCTTGGCGGGAATGAGGCGCAGCCTCATGGCACCCGATGCGTCGCCGTAGCGACCGCAGCCCGCAGAGGCGGCCTGCCGCGCAGCACGCCGGTGCCGTGGCTCGCGCGGCGGCCCACGCGCGCTTCAGCGCGTCGTGGCGATTTCCTTGCGCAGCGCGTCGATGTTGCGCTCGTGGACGGTGACGGCCTGGCGCAGCTTCGCGATCCGCTGCCTGTATTTCTCGGCGTCGTTCTTCTCGTCCGGCAGCGGCTGCGGCGCGCCGTTACCGTAGTCTTCGCGCGCCGCGGCGAGGAGCTTCTCCTCGTTGGCGAGCTCGTCGTCGAGTATCTTGCGGCGGGTCTCGTCGCGGCTCTTCTGCACTTCGGGCGACACCCGCGGAAATCCCTCGGGCGTCGGCGTCGTTCGGGAACTGCCGGTCGCCCGCCGCGGAGACTCCTCGACGATGTCGCAGGACAGCTTGCGCAGCCCTTTCGCGGGCGCGACGTTCGAATAGACGACGTTCCCGTCCGAATCGATGTACTTGCAGATCGCGGCCTGCGCCGGCGGGATCGCGAGCATCGACACGGCCGGAAGGCCGACGAGGAGGATGCGCCGTAGCGCGACGAAACGGGAATCACGTCGAGTCATTGCGCCGAGTGTAACCAACGCGTCGGGGAATCAAAAGGGGCGGGCTGCGCGGACGCCCGCGGCGCCCGCCCCCAGTGAACCGCTTCGCGTGGCGAACGGCGGCGATTACAGGCTGTAGTACATGTCGTATTCGACCGGATGGGTCGTCATGCGGAATCGCGTGACCTCCTCCATCTTGAGGTCGATGTACGCATCGAGCATGTCGTTGGTGAACACGCCGCCGCGGGTCAGGAACTCGCGATCCGTCGCCAGGTTCTCGAGCGCCTCGTCCAGCGACGCACAGGGATGCGGCACCTTGGCGGCCTCTTCGGGCTCGAGGTCGTACAGGTTCTTGTCCATCGGATCGCCCGGGTGGATCTTGTTCTGCACGCCGTCGAGACCGGCCATCAGCATCGCCGAGAACGCGAGGTACGGGTTCGCCGTGGGGTCGGGGAAGCGCACCTCGACCCGCCGGCCCTTCGGATTGCTCACGTACGGAATCCGGCAGGACGCCGAGCGGTTGCGTGCCGAGTAGGCGAGGTTGATCGGTGCCTCGAAGCCGGGGACGAGCCGCTTGTAGGAGTTCGTTCCGGGATTGGTGATCGCGTTCAGCGCCTTGGCGTGCTTGATGATGCCGCCGATGTAGTACAGCGCGAAGTCCGACAGCCCGGCATAGCCGTCGCCTGCGAACAGGTTCTTGCCGTTCTTCCACACGGACTGGTGCACGTGCATCCCGGAGCCGTTGTCGCCGACGATCGGCTTGGGCATGAAGGTCGCGGTCTTGCCATAGGCGTGCGCAGTGTTGTGCACGCAGTACTTGAGGATTTGCAGCCAGTCGGCGCGCTGGACCAGCGGGGCGAACTTGGTGCCGATTTCGCACTGTCCCGCGGTCGCGACCTCGTGGTGATGGACTTCGACCTCGACGCCCATCTGCTCGAGGGCGAGGCAGATCGCCGAGCGGATGTCCTGGAGCGAATCGACCGGGGGTACCGGAAAGTAGCCGCCCTTGACGGTGGGCCGGTGGCCCATGTTGCCGCCTTCGAACTTCTCGGCCGTCGACCACGCGGCTTCCGACGAGAAGACCTTGCAGTAGCTGCCGGACATGTCGACCGACCACTCGACCGAATCGAAAATGAAGAACTCGGGCTCGGGACCGAAATACGAGACGTCGCCGAGCCCCGTGGACTTGAGATACGCCTCGGCGCGCTTCGCGAGCGAACGCGGGTCCCGCTCGTAGCCTTTGCCGTCGGCGGGCTCGATGACGTCGCAGGTCAGCAGCAGCGTCGTCTCGTCCATGAACGGATCGATGTTCGCAGTCGCCGGGTCCGGCAGCAGCAGCATGTCCGAGGCCTGGATCCCCTTCCAGCCGGCAATCGAGGACCCGTCGAAGGCATGGCCCGATTCGAACTTGTCGGCATCGAAAGCCTTGGCCGGGACCGACACGTGCTGCTCCTTGCCGCGGGTGTCGGTGAAGCGCAGGTCGACGAACTTGACTTCCTTGTCCTTGATCATTTTCAGCACGTTGGCTGCGGTGCTCATTCGAAGGTCTCCTGAGAAACGAGGGCGGAAAACGGGCCATGCGGCCGATTTCCGGACGCGCAGCTATTTAGCCAGTTCCGTGCCACCGGGTAATCGCCGATAAACCGCTGTTTTTCAATGATTTTAATTTCGGTACCTCGTGAATCCCGAGACCGCGGCACCGGATTGGGGCAAACGCATTAAACCACGTTTCGAATTGGTGCAATCGCTCGGGGTCGCGCACCAGTTTTGCCCATTGCGCCGCCCGAAGGCTTCGGGAAGCGCCTAGGGATAGAACAGGTAGACGCGATAGCCCGCCTGGTTGGTCGAGCTGGCATCGATGAACAGCCTGATGAGCTGCTCGTGGTTGCCGGGAATGCCGGCATCGCGGTCCGCGCCGCCGGCCAGGTATTCCGACGGCGCAAACGCCCGGCGCACGACGACCTGGTCGGACGCGTCCGTGAGGGTCAACTCCAGGTTCGGATACGCGAGGGCGTAGCCCGAGCGATTGCGCACGGTCGCCGTCAGGATCAGCAGCCCGCGATGCGCGGGATCGGCCTGGAGGTCCGAGCCCTCGATCGACAGGGCCTTGGGGTCACGGAGCGGGCGAATCGTGCACGAAAGCCAGCGGCATGCGGTCGCCAGCGCGGGCCTCAGGCCAGGCGCGCGGGCAGCGAGCGAATCGTGAAACTGCAGCAGCGCCTGCGCACCCAGGCCGGCGACGAGCAGCAGGATTGCAGCGACGTAGAAGGCGTTGCCGCTGCGCCGCGGCGGCGTGCGCCGGCGCAGTGCCGCGCGCGCTGCCTCGAGTTCGCCCAGGTCCACCGGTGACGTGGCCCCGCTCGAAGGCGCCGCACGGTCGTCCGCATCGGCCTGCGCCGCCGTCCCGCCGACGCCAGTTGCAGGAGTCTCGTCGGCAACGCTCGCCGGGGCGTCGGTTGCTGGGGCGTCGGCGGCAGTGGCTGCGGCGATGTCGTCGGTCGCGGGCGCATCGCTGGCTACGGCCGCCGGCGCGTTCTTGGGCGCGGTATCGGCCCCGGTCTCGAGCGCGGTCTCGGGCGCGACCGGCTGCAGCGCGTGTGATTCGCGCAGCGTGACTGTCGGCCGCCCCATCGCGAGCTCGTCGGGCGCCTCGTCTTCGCGCGCACGAATGTCGACGACGACGAGGTGCGAATTGGCGTCGAACACTGCGCGGCAGTGCCCGCAGCGCACCTGCCCTTCGCGCAGTGCGAGCTGCTCGGACGTGACGCGGAACACCGTCGCGCAACCGGGGCAGCGGGTGAATTTCTGATCGGCCATGGGCGCTCGCCAGCGCGCGGCGTCAGGCGGGCGCGCGCTCGCGCACACCCGCGAGCAATACCCAGCCCTCGCTCACGCGCCAGCGCGAAATGGTAAACCACGGCCGGTACGCCGCGATCACACCGTCGGCCTGCGCCTCGAGGATGCCCGACAGGGCAATCCGGCCCCCGGTGCTGCAATGCGCGGCGAGCAGAGGCGCAAGCAGGCGCAGCGGATTGGCAAGAATGTTGGCCACGACGACGTCGAAGCGCCGGGAGCCGAGCCGGCCGGGAAGCCCGAACTCGGCGACGACGCCATTGGCGCCGGCGTTGGCTGCGCCCGCCTGCACTGCCTGCGGATCGATGTCGATGCCGCAGGCACGCGATGCGCCGAGCTTGAGCGCCGCAATCGCGAGGATCCCGGAGCCGCAGCCGTAGTCGAGCACCGACGCATCGCGCGTGACGGTCTCGCGCAACCAGGCGAGGCAGAGCCCGGTCGTCGGATGCGACCCGGTACCGAAAGCGAGCCCCGGATCGAGCACGACATTGACCGCCTCGGGCCGGGGCGGCTGGCACCACGTCGGAACGACCCAGAGATCGTCGGCGATGCGGATCGGCGTGAACTGCGACCGGGTCGCCGCGACCCAGTCCTGGTCGGCGACCTCGAAACACTGGTGCGACGGCGTGCGCAAACCGAGCGCTCGCGCCGCGACGGCGAGGGCGTCCCCGGGATCGCACCCCGGGTCGAACAGCGCGCTCAGCCGGGAGATCGGCCACCACTCCCGCGCCTGGGCCTCGCCCTCCGCGAACAGTGCCGTTTCCCGCTCGGTCCCGGCGTCGGGGTCGGCGGCGTCGACCGACAACGCGCCCGCTTCGAGCAGCGCGTCGGACCAGGCATCGGCGGTCCCGGCCTCGACGTCGAAGCGCAATGCGGCGTAATTCACCGGCGCATGCTCTGTCGCGCGGGATCCCATCGAGACCTGCAGTCGGCGCTGGGCGGGATCAACGCTTCACTGCGCCGCCTGCTTGCGCCGGGCGAGCCGCTCCTCGAGGTAGTGGATCGACGTGCCTCCGCGCAGGAATTTCTCGTCGAGAAGCAGCTCCTGGTGCAGGGGAACGTTGGTCTTGATGCCGCCGACGACCATTTCGGACAGGGCGACGCGCATGCGCGCGATCGCCTGCTCGCGGGTGTCGCCGTAGGCGATGACCTTGCCGATCATCGAGTCGTAGTTCGGGGGCACGAAGTAGTTCTGGTACGCGTGCGAATCGACCCGGATGCCCGGGCCGCCCGGGGCGTGCCAGGCAGTGATCCGGCCCGGCGACGGCACGAAGGTCCAAGGGTCCTCGGCGTTGATCCGGCACTCGATCGCGTGGCCCCGCCGCACGATGTCGCGCTGGCGCCAGCGGAGCTTCTGCCCGGCCGCGACGCGGATCTGCTCCTGGACGATGTCGATCCCGGTGATCATCTCCGTCACCGGATGCTCGACCTGCACCCGGGTGTTCATCTCGATGAAGAAGAACTCATCGGCCTGGTACAGGAACTCGAAGGTCCCCGCGCCGCGGTAGCCGATCTTGCGGCAGGCTTCCGCCGCGCGCTCGGCGATGCGCGCCAGCGCGCGGGGATTGATGCCCGGCGCCGGCGCTTCCTCGATGATCTTCTGGTGGCGTCGCTGCATCGAGCAATCGCGCTCGAACAGGTGCACGACGTTCCTGAATCCGTCGGCGAGCAGCTGGATCTCGATGTGTCGAGGATCGGTCAGGAAACGCTCCATGTAGATCAGCGGATTGCTGAACGCCGATTGCGCCTCGTTGCGCGTCAAGGCGACCGCCGGCAGCAGCGCCGCTTCGGTGTGGACGATCCGCATTCCGCGGCCCCCGCCGCCGCCCGCCGCCTTGATGATCACCGGATAGCCGACGGCCCGGGCGATCTTGACGACCTCCTTCGGGTCCTCCGGCAGAGCCCCCTCCGAGCCGGGCACGCAGGGCACGCCGACCTTGGTCATCGCGACCTTGGCGCTGATCTTGTCGCCCATCAGGCGGATGGTCTCGGGCTTGGGCCCGATGAAGACGAAGCCCGAGCGCTCGACCTTTTCCGCGAAGTCCGCGTTCTCGGACAGGAATCCGTAGCCGGGATGGATCGCCTGGGAGTCGGTGACCTCCGCGGCGGCGATGATCGCCGGGATGTTCAGGTAGCTTTGTGCGGACGGAGGCGGGCCGATGCAAACCGATTCGTCGGCAAGCGCGACGTACTTGGCGTCGCGGTCGGCTTCCGAGTGGACGACGACGGTCTTGATTCCGAGCTCGCGGCAGGCGCGCTGGATGCGCAGCGCGATCTCACCCCGATTGGCGATCAGGACCTTGTCGAACAGCTTGCCGCGCGTCGACGTGGCCATGCCTACTCGAGGACGAACATCGGCTGGCCGAACTCGACCGCCTGCCCGTTCTCGACCAGGATCGCCTTCACCGTTCCGGCCGCGTCGGCCTCGATCTCGTTCATCAGCTTCATCGCCTCGACGATGCACAGCGTGTCGCCCTGGGCGACGGTGTCGCCGACCTCGACAAAGGACTTCGAGCCGGGCGAGGCCGAACGGTAGAAGGTCCCGACCATCGGGCTCTTGACCACGTGACCCTCGGGCTCGGCTGCCGGCACGTCTGCCGCGGTGGCGGCGGGGGCGACCGGCACCGGCGGCACCGCAGCGGCCGCTTGCGGCGCAGCATGCAGCATCACCGTCTGCTGCGAGGGCGCCATGGCGCGGGTGATGCGCACCCGCTCCTCGCCTTCCTGGATTTCGAGCTCCGCGATCCCCGAAGTCTCGACGAGTTCGATCAAGGTCTTGAGCTTGCGCAGGTCCATGGGGATGCCTCTGCGGCCCGGGCCGCCGAAGAAACCGCGGAGTTTGCCGCAGATGACCGCAGGTTGTCCAGCAAATGACCGCGATTGCCGTTATTTTGGATTCGCGGCCGGAGCACCCCCGCCCGGCGCAAGCGGATGCCGCCGATGGCTCGCCCGAGCCTCAGGCGCGGCCCAGCAACCCGTCCAGGACGCGGTCGAGTTCCGGCTGGATCAGCGGGCCCAGGTGTCGTTGCACGACCCGCCCGTGGCGATCGATGATCACGGTGAAAGGCAGCGCCGACAGGCTGTTCCCCAGCGACCTGGAAAGCTCGATCGCCCCGAAACCGCCGACCAGCACCGGATAGTTCAATCCGATCTGCTTGGAAAATTCTACGACTTTAGCTGCCTGATCGACGGCGATGCCGACAAATTGCACACCTTTGCCGCCCCGGGCCGCCTGCGCCGCGACGAATTGCGGCATCTCCTCGCGACAGGGTGCGCACCATGTCGCCCAGAAATTGACCACGAGGATCTTGCCGCGCCATTGGGCCATCGCCTGGTCGTGGCCCTCGGGATCGGGCAGTACGACGTCGAGCAGCGCGGCGCCGTCGCGCTGCGCCGTGCTGGTCGAATGGAATACAGCGACGCCGGCCGCAAGTGCAGCCACGCCCGCGGCGGCACCCCCGATCAGGATGGTTCGGCGCCTCACCGGATCAATTGAACCAGCCCCGCGGCTTGGCGGCTTCGACGTAATCGCCGGGCCGCGCACCCGCCGCAGGCACGACGATTTCGACCTGCTGCGGATTAGGGGGATAGCACACGCCGGCGTCGGCGCAACCCTGGGAATCCGCATTCACCGTCAGTCTCTCGCCGGTCCGCCCGGCGTGTGCGAGGGGGACGCGCACGACGACCGCGTCCCGATAAGTCTGGACATCGCCGAAGAAGGCGTCGTGCTTCACCTTCCCCGGGGGCAGGTCCACGCGTCCGGCCGGCACCGGCGCGATGCGAAACGCCAGGCGGTCGCGATAAAGGTAATAGCCATCCGCGATGTCGAAGCGGACCTCGACGGTCGATGGGTCGAGCGCGCGTGCCGACAGGCGGAATGCCTGGTCGGGCGGCAGCAACGCCGGTTGGCCCGCGGAAAGCTGGGCAACGGCCGGCAGCGCGGGCCATGCGGCCAGCATGCCGACCAGGGCAGCCGCGGCGATCGGTTTCATGTCAGGGGCCCGCCGTCTCCGCCGCGATCCATTCCAGGAACCGGGCGTCGCCGTCGATGACGGGGATCGCAATGATCTCCGGCGTGTCATAGGGATGGATATCGCGGATTGCAGCCTCCACGTTGCGATAAAGCCCGGAACGGGTCTTGACGGCGAGCGGCACCTCGTTCGCCGTTTCGATTCGACCGTGCCAGTGGTAAATTGACTCGGTCGGAGCGCCGATGTTCACACAGGCCGCAAGCCTGTTCCCGACCAGAGTCCGCGCGATGTCGGCCGCGATGGCCGCGTCCGGCACGTGGGTGAGAACGATGATCGGCGTGTCCGCCAAGGAGCTTCCATGCGCTTCGTAGTGCTTGCAATTGTACTGGGTTTCCCCTTTGCGGACTTTTTGCTGACGCTGCGCCTCGCGCGCTGGACCGGGGTGCCGCTGTGGGTGTGGCTTGCCGGATCGGCGATAGCTGGAATGTGGGTGCTCGCTAACGAACGGGACCAGTTCCGGATGCGGACGCTCGCTGCATTCCGCGGCGACCAGTCGCTGCTGCGCGGCCTGCTCGACAGCGGGCGCCGGGTGCTGGCCGGCATGCTGCTGATCCTCCCCGGCGTGCTCTCCGACCTCCTTGCACTGCTGCTGCTCTCGCTGCCGATCAACCAGCGCGGGGCGCTGGGCCCGGAACCCGTGCCCGCAGGACGATCGGACTATCGCCGGAACAGCGCGACCCTCGACGGCGATTACCGAAGAATGGATTAGCGGCGCGAGCGGTGAGCAGGGGCCCCGGCGCCAGCCGGGGATGCGAACCAGGGCGAGCGACGCGCGAGGCCGACACACCGACGTCGCGCATCGGCGAATGAACTCAAGGAGGCCGAGGGGCCGGGCGGGGAGGCCGAGGAGCCGAGCGGTGAGGCCGAGGGCGCGGGCGGGAACGCCCGAGGCTGCGGCCTACTTCATCCGGTCCATCAGCGTCGGCTCGGTCTTGCCGGCGCGCCGATAGGCCCACAGCAGCATCGCGACGCCGATGACGATCATCGGCAGCGACAGCCACTGCCCCATCGTGAACCCCAGGGCGAGGAAACCCAGAAAGTTGTCGGGCTCGCGCGCGAACTCCGCGATGAAGCGAAACGTCCCATACCCCGTCAGGAACAGCCCCGATACGGCGCCGATCGGGCGCCGGCGCGCGGCGAACGCCCACAGGATCACGAACAGCGCGACCCCTTCGAGCGCGAATTCGTAGAGCTGCGAAGGATGGCGGGGAAGCTGGTCGACTTGCGGAAACACCATTCCCCACGGCAAGTCGGTGGGACGCCCGACCAGTTCGCCATTGATGAAGTTGCCGAGCCGGCCCGCCGCGAGGCCAAGCGGAATCAGCGGCGCGACGAAGTCGGTCACGTCCAGCCAGCGCTTGCCCCGCTGCCGGGCGAAGAACCAGAGCGCGATCATCACGCCGATGAAACCGCCGTGGAAGCTCATTCCTCCGTGCCAGACCTCGAACACCTCGAGCGGATGCGCGAAGTAGTAGAGCGGCTTGTAGAACAGCACGTAACCGAGCCTCCCGCCGAGGATCACCCCGAACACGCCGAAGAAGAGCATGTCGTCGACATCGGTCGCGCGCCAGCCGGTCAGCATGCTCTTCTGCGCACGGCGCCTGCCGAGGACGATGAACAGGACGAATCCGACCAGGTACATCAGTCCGTACCAGCGGACCGCGAGCGGTCCGATGCGGAAGGCCACCGGATCGAACTGTGGGTAGACGAGCATGGACGTGCATATACCACACCGCCCGCGCGATATCCGTCGGATCCTGAACGCGGCGCCTGCCGGCCAGGGCTGCGGTTGTCGGTCGGGGCGCCGCGATGCTATCGTTGATGTCCGCCACAAGAACGCGATGCCCGGTGCCGGCTTCGCGCGCGTTCCAGGAGATTCCCCTTGCCGTACAACCGCCGCTCGAAGCTGATCACGCATGGCATCGCCCGCTCGCCCAACCGCGCAATGCTGCGCGCCGTGGGTTTCGGCGACGACGATTTCGAGAAACCGATCGTGGGCGTGGCCAACGGCCACAGCACGATGAATCCCTGCAATGCCGGCATCCAGCCGCTGGTGGACAGGGCGATGACCCAGTTGAAGGCGGCGGGCGCGATGCCGCAGGTCTTCGGCGTGCCCACCGTCACCGACGGCATCGGCATGGGCACCGAGGGGATGAAGTACTCACTGGTGTCGCGCGAAGTGATCGCCGATGCGATCGAGACCTCGGTCAACGGCCAGTGCATGGACGGCATTCTCGTCGTCGGCGGCTGCGACAAGAACATGCCTGCCGCGATGATGGCGATGGCGCGCATGAATGTCCCTGGCATCTTCGTCTATGCGGGCACGATCAAGCCCGGACACTGGAAAGGCCAGACACTGACGATCGTCTCGCCGTTCGAGGCGGTCGGCGCCTACACCGCAGGCAAGATGAGCAAGGAGGATTACGACGGCATCGAGCACAACGCCTGCCCCAGCGTCGGCGCCTGCGGCGGCATGTACACGGCGAACACCATGTCGTCGTCGTTCGAGGCGCTGGGCATGAGCCTGCTCGGCAGCTCCCAGATGGCCTCGCCGGATCCCGAGAAAGCCGATTCGTCGGCGGCATCGGCGGCGGTGCTGGTCGAGGCGATCAAGCGGGACCTGAAGCCGCGCGACATCGTCACGCGCAAGTCGATCGAGAATGCGATCTCGCTGGTGATGGCGACCGGGGGCTCGACCAACGCCGTCCTGCACTACCTCGCGATCGCGGCCGCGGCCGAGGTCGAATGGACGATCGACGATTTCGAGCGCGTGCGCAGGCGGGTGCCGGTGCTGTGCGATCTGAAACCGTCGGGACGCTACGTCGCCGTCGATTTCCACGCCGCCGGTGGCGTGCCGCAGGTGCTGAAGATGCTGCTCGGCAAGGGGCTGCTGCACGGCGACTGCATGACGATCACCGGGCGCACGCTCGCGGAGGAGCTCGCGCCGGTGCCTGCGACGCCTCGCGCCGACCAGGACGTCATCCGCCCGATCGATCGCCCGCTCTACGAGCAGGGGCACCTCGCGATCCTGCGCGGCAATCTCGCGACCGAGGGCTGCGTCGCCAAGGTCACCGGCCTCAAGAAGCGGTCGATCACGGGGCCCGCGCGGGTGTTCGACTCGGAGCCGCAGTGCATGGAAGCGATCCTGGCCGAGAAGATCCGGCCGGGGGACGTGATCGTGATCCGCTATGAGGGCCCCAAGGGCGGTCCGGGCATGCAGGAGATGCTGGCGCCGACCTCGGCGCTGGTCGGCCAGGGCCTCGGTGAATCGGTGGGCCTCGTCACCGACGGCCGCTTCTCGGGCGGGACCTGGGGCATGGTCGTCGGCCATGTCGCGCCCGAGGCCTACGTTGGCGGAACCATCGCGTTGGTCGAGGAAGGAGATTCGGTCACGATCGATGCCGACCGTCACCTGATCCAGCTGAACGTCGACGATGCGACGCTCACCGCGCGCCGCGCGCGCTGGAAGGCACCGCCGCCTCGCTACACGCGCGGACTGCTCGCCAAGTACATGCGCCTCGTGTCGACGGCGAGCAAGGGAGCGATCACCGACGGGCCGGCGTGACCGGCCCCGCACGGGCGCGGCGCAAACTGCCCGGAGGAGGGCATGATGAAGGCGAACGTGACGCGTGCAGCCCGGTCGTGCATCGCTGCGATGATCGTCGCGGCGGGGTTGTCCGGCTGCGCGGGACTCGCCGGGCCGCGGCCGGGCGAGCGGGTCGCCGACGCCCCGAAGCTCGCCGTCGGCGCACGCTGGGTATATCGCGCTCGCGACGGCTTCCGCGCGCCGGACCTCTGGACCGAGACCCGCGAGATCACCGCAATGGGCGCCGGCGGGTACACGGTCAGTATCGAGCAGCGCGGCCCCGCGATTGACGTCGACCGTCAGGAAACCTGGCGCGCACCCGGCCTCGTCAGCGTCGGCGCGCTGATGGATGCCGAGACGCGGCGTTTCGCCGTGCCGCTCGAGCGCTACCGGTTCCCGCTGTACGCCGGCGAGATCTGGAACCAATGGGTCGACAACTACAACGAGACGACGCGCAAACCCGGGCAGATCAACCGCTATGTCCGCGTCTCGGGCTGGGAGAAGGTCACGACCCCTGCCGGCACGTTCGACGCGATCCGGATGCGCGTGCTGATGCACCTCGACGACGGGGATGCCTGGCGCTGGCCGACGCAGTGCAACTACGTGATCTGGTACGCGCCGGCCGTCGGCGCCGCCGTGCGCGAGGAGAAGGACGCCGAGTATTACGAAAAAGGAGACGGCCGGGATGGGGCGAGCGTCGTGCGGACCCAGCACTCGGTGCTGGAGCTCGTCGCGTGGTCGCCGGGGACGCCATGACCTCGAAAAACCGGGACGCACCACGTTTTCCGGCTGGAAAACGTGGTGCGTCCCGGTTTTTTCAGGCCCGCGTCTGCTTGAGCCCCAGCCGGCGCCAGATCGCCGTCGTCAACCCCGCCTGGTTCAGCGTGTAGAAATGCAGCCCGGGCGCCCCGCGCTCGAGCAGGCCCGCGCACATTCGCGTCACGACATCGAGGCCGAAGGCGCGGATCGATGCGACATCGTCGCCGTAGCCCTCTAGGCGTCGCCTGATCCAGCGCGGGATCTCGGCGCCGCAGGCGTCGGAGAACCGCGCGAGCTTCGTGTAGCCCCAGATCGGCATGATCCCCGGGACGATCGGCACGTCGATTCCACCGAGCGCGCAGGCATCGACGAAGTTCCAGTACGCGTCGGCATTGAAGAAGTACTGGGTGATCGCGGAGTTCGCACCGGCCTCGACCTTGCGCTTGAAGTTCGCGAGGTCTTCCTGCGGGCTGCGGGCCTGCGGGTGACACTCGGGATACGCGGCGACGTCGATCTCGAACCAGTCGCCGGTCTCGTCGCGGATGAAGCTGACGAGTTCGTTTGCGTGGCGGAAATCCCCGGCATCGCCGCTGCCCGAGGGGAGGTCGCCTCGCAGCGCGACCACGTGATGGATGCCGTGGTCGCGATATCGCGCGAGGACCTCGCGAATGCCTTCGCGTGTCGATCCGATGCAGGAGACGTGAGGCGCGCCGACCATCCCTTCGTCGCGTATCTCGAGCACGGTCGCGAGCGTCCCTTCACGCGTCGATCCGCCGGCCCCGTAGGTCACCGAGCAGAATGCGGGTTCGAGCACCCCGAGCTCGCGCCGCGCTGCACGCAGCTTGGCGACGCCCTCGGCGGTCTTCGGCGGGAAGAACTCCAGGCTGAACTGCGGCGGTTGGCTCATGCTGATCCCGTCCTTCCCGAACGTCCTAGACCTTGCGCGGGATCAGTGCCGACAGCGCCCACGAGATCACGCTGTAGACGATCGCGCCGAACACCCCCGCCCAGAAGCCGTCGACGGTGAAGCCCTTGATGAACGACCCGACGAACCAGAACAGCAGGCCGTTGATGACGAAGATGAACAGCCCGAGCGTCAGCAGCGTCGCCGGCAGCGTCAGCAGCACGAGGATCGGGCGGATCAGCGTGTTGACCAGCGCCAGCACCAGCGCGGCGACCAGCGCCGTCGTGAAGGTGTCGACATGGATCGACCTGAACAGCAACGGGAGCGCGAGCAATGCCAGCGCGTTGAGGATCCAGACGAGCAGGAGTCGCATGATCGGCCTTTCGTGTCGTGGGGGTCGGTGGAGGGCGCCGGTGCCGACCGGCATCAGCCGGTGGCACCCATGACGTAGGGTTTCAGTCCCGCGTGGATCGTCGCGTTGACCGGTGCCGCGAGTCCTGCCTGCGCGGCGAGTTCGGCGACGCGCCCGCACAGCCACGGCGCCTCGAGGCGATGGCCCGCGGCCAGGTCGTTCAGCATCGACGATCGCATCTCGGCCGGCAGCGCATCCAGCAGCCGCATCTGCCCGGGAATGAACCCGTTGCCGAGCTCGACGCCCTGCGCGCGCGCCACGGCGTCGACTTCGCGCATCGACGCCTCGAAGGTCCAGCGCAGGTCCGGGTCGGTGCGCAGCGTGCCGGCCGGCGCCCGGGCGAGGCAGGTGACGCCGGAGAACGCGCAGAGGAAGACGAACTTCTCCCACAGCGCGCGGCGGATGTCCGGCGAGAGCTCGGCATCGATGCCCGCGGCCCTGGCCGCAGCGACGAACGCCTGCGCGCGATCGGCCGGTCCTTCCTCGAAGGCCCCGACTCGAAGGCGCGCCATCGAGCCCAGATGCGAGATGACCCCGGGTGCGGCGATCGATGCTGCGATGTAGGCGACACCTCCCAGCACCCGGCCCTCGCCCAGCACCCGGGTCAGGATTGCCGGCGAATCGACGCCGTTCTGGAACGGGATCACGACGCCGCCCCGGGCGACCAGCGGGGCGATCTTCATCGCAGCCGCCTCGACATCCCACAGCTTGACGCACAGCATCGCCGCGTCGACCGGGCCGATCGTTGCCGGGTCGTCGGTCGCATCGACGCGGTCGAGCACGACATCGCCCCCTGCGCTCTGGACGCGCAGCCCCTGAGCGCGCATCGCGGCCAGGTGCGCGCCGCGCGCGACGAACACGACGTCGTTCCCCGCCTTTGCGAGCTTCGCTCCGAAATAGCCGCCAACGCCCCCGGCCCCGATCACCGCAATGCGCATGATGCCCCTTACCCCGACCCTCTCCCGCAAGCGGGAGAGGGAGATCTCAATATCGGTAACTGTCGGGCTTGTACGGCCCGCTGCGCTCGACCCCGATGTAGCGTGCCTGCCGGTCGGAGAGCTCGGTCAGCGTCGCGCCGAGCTTCGACAACTGCAGTCGCGCGACTTTCTCGTCGAGGTGCTTGGGCAGCACGTAGACGCCGACCGGGTAGCGTCCCGACCCCTGCCTGGCATCGGTCCACAGCTCGATCTGCGCCATCACCTGGTTCGCGAACGACGAGCTCATCACGAACGACGGATGCCCGGTCGCGCAGCCGAGGTTCACCAGACGGCCCTCGGCGAGCAGGATGATCCGCTTGCCGTCGGGGAAGATCACGTGGTCGACCTGGGGCTTGATGTTCTCCCACTTGCAGGATTTGAGTCCGGCGACGTCGATCTCGTTGTCGAAATGGCCGATGTTGCAGACGATCGCATTGTTCTTCATGCGCTTCATGTGCTCGAACGTGATCACGTCGATGTTGCCGGTCGCGGTCACGAAGATGTCCGCCTTGTCGCAGGCGTCGTCCATGGTCACGACGCGATAGCCCTCCATCGCCGCCTGCAGTGCGCAGATCGGGTCGATCTCGGTGATCCACACCTGCGCCGACAGCGCGCGCAGGGCCTGTGCCGAGCCCTTGCCGACATCGCCATAACCGTTCACGACCGCGACCTTGCCCGCGACCATCACGTCGGTCGCGCGCTTGATCCCGTCGACCAGCGACTCGCGGCAACCATAGAGGTTGTCGAACTTGCTCTTGGTGACCGAGTCGTTGACGTTGATCGCCGGGAAGCCCAGGCGCCCCTCCTTGTGCATCTGGTAGAGGCGCTTGACGCCCGTCGTCGTCTCCTCGGTGACTCCCTTGATGCCGGCCTTGAGGTGCGAGTAGAACTTCGGATCGACATCGAGGCGCTTCGCGATCGCCGCGAAAAGCGCCGCCTCTTCCTCGTTCGCCGGATGTGCGATCACCGACCGGTCCTGCCCAGCCTGCGCGCCCAGATGGACGAGCAGCGTCGCGTCGCCGCCGTCGTCGAGGATCATGTTGGGCGCGTGTGCGCCGCCCCATTCGAAGATTCGGTGGGTGAATTCCCAGTAGCGCTCGAGCGTCTCGCCCTTGTAGGCGAACACCGGCGTGCCTCGTGCGGCGATCGCCGCAGCCGCATGGTCCTGCGTCGAGTAGATGTTGCACGATGCCCAGCGCACCTCGGCGCCCAGCGCCTGCAACGTCTCGATCAGCACCGCGGTCTGGATCGTCATGTGCAGGCTGCCGGCGATGCGCGCGCCGCGCAGCGGCTGCCCCGGAGCGAACTCGTCGCGGATCGCCATCAGGCCCGGCATCTCGGTTTCGGCGATCGCAATCTCCTTGCGACCCCAGTCGGCAAGCGACAGGTCGGCGACTTCGCAGTCGGCGAACTTGCCAGTCTCGTTCACGGCGTTCATCGGTCACTCCGTTGGCAACGGGCGACGAGGCGGGTGCGCGGGCGTAGGGATCGCCCGTTGCCCGCGGATTTCGTCGCGGTTCAACGAGCGCAGTTGCAAAGGGGCCAGCTTCCAGGGCGTCACGCCCGGGCACCGTGCCCACCCCGAGCCTGGCCCGGGCGGCGAATGCCTGCGCGGGTTGCAACGCTCCTCGGGGCGCAGAGGAAATGGAATTGTACCGCAGGCGCCGCGCGGCCGGTCCCCGGGGTCCCGGCGTCGCGACGGCAGGCTTCCCCGCGATCTTTCGCGCGCGCGCTTCAGCGCAGTTCGCGCTTGCCGCGCAGCACCAGCGCGATGCCGGCAAGCGCGGCCGCGCAAGCCGCCATCGGCGCGAACGAGAGGTGGGCAATGCCGGTCGCGTCCCACAGCGCGCCGCTCACCACCGCCACGACGACGGCCGCGCCATAGCTCAGGGTGAACACGCCCGCGGAGGTCCGCGCGACATCCTCGGGCGGGCACAGCAGCGCGGGCAGCGTGAGCCCGAGGATCAGCGCAGAGGCGTCGGAAAATCCGAGCAGTCCCGCGAACAGCGGCGTCGCCGGTCCGACGGCGAACACGAGGCCCGCGATCGAGGCGAGCGACAGCACGCCCGAGAGCACGTAAGGCCACATGCGCAGCTCGAGCCTGCGCGCCACCGCCAGCAGCAGCAGCGACGCCGGGATCTGGCCGAAGTTCAGCGCGGTCAGCGTCGCGCTGATCAGGTCGGGGCGTCCCTGGTGGGTCAGGTAGATCGGAATGAACGCGTTGGTTCCGAAATAGATCGCGTTCACGCAGCAGAACAGCACGCCCAGCCGCCAGACGAGGCCGCGGTGCCAGTCGGGCATCCAGCGTCGCGGCTTGCCTTTCATCGCGAGGAACGGATCGGGGAAACGCGGCGCGCGCAGGTGCACGAACAGCGCCGTCAGCGCGATCGGTATCGCCCACAGCGCCAGCGAGATGCGCCAGCTCCCGCCGGTCAGCGGCAGCACGACGGGAAGCATCAGCAGCACCGGGATCACCTCGCCCGCCAGCAGCCCGTTGGTGTAGATCGCGGTGCCGAGCGCGACATGCGACAGCGGCATCCAGTGCCGCACGGTGGTCGGCATGACCGGCTGCATGATCGCGACCCCCGCCGACATCGCGATGCTCGCCGCGAGCAGCAGCGGGAAGTTGAAAGCGAGGCCGCGCAGCGCCGCACCCACCGCGACGATCACGAGTCCGCCGACCAGCGCCCCGCGAACGCCGATGCGCGCGACCAGCAGCGCGCCGCCCAGCGCCGCCAGCGCGAACAATGCCGGCGCGATGCTCCCGAGGATGCCGACCTCGGTGGCGGAGAGCGCGAAATCGCTGCGGATCATCGGGATCACCGGAGGCACCGCGAGGATCGTCAGGCGCAGCGCAATGCCGGACAGCCAGAGCAACAGCAGCGGCAGCCAGATCGACTGGCCCTCGCCGTCGCGCGCGCCCTCGCTCCCCTTGCGCCCGCCGGTCATCGAGCCCTGCCCGTCGTTCGGGATCGCGCCGCCCCGGGCGGCGCTCCGGTGTCCCCGGTCGGCGCGCCCCGCCGGCCCGGGCGTTTCCTGCGCGAGCAGTGCATGGGCGAGGCTCGACTCGCGCTTGTAGAAGCCCTCGGTGTGGAACGTCTCCTCGAGCGCGAAAAGCTCGTAATCGAGGTGATGGCAGATCTCGTGGCACAGCGTGCGCAGGAACGTCTTGAAGGCGACGACCTGCCGGCGGGCGGCGGTGCGCATCCAGACGCTGATCGTCGCCGGCTTGCCCCCGTCTTCGGGCTCGTAGAGTCCGTGCAGCTCGCCGTAGTCGTCGGCGGGACGCTGCGCGAGCACGCGGACCCCGACCGGCGGCACGCGGTAGCCGCGCGTCAGCGCATCGACCAGATCCTGACAGGCGCGGCGCAGCGCGGTGCGGTCATCGGCCGCCAGCGCACTGCGGATCCCCGCGACGCATTCGCCGGCGCCGACACCGGGCGGCAGTCCGAGCGTGTCGATCGCGTCGCTCGCGCGGTAGATGCGCTTGCGCGCCGCGGACAGGCGATCGTAATAGGCGAAAGGCACGGGCTGGGGCGCGCAGCGGCGGCCACGCTCGACCGCCGGAAAAAACACGGGGCCGCCCTGGCGGCCCCGATCGGCGACGGATGCGCTTGCGTACGCGCGCTACGTCATGCCTTCTTGATCTTTTCGAGCATCTTGAAGATGCCCTTCGGCGCGCCGATGAACATGCGCTTGAAGGTCTTGGGCAGGCAACGGCGCTCGAGGGTGTTGCGGCGGGTGCGGCTGCGTTCGGCCATCGGAAATCTCCAGTCGGTCGGGCTCCGCGGCGCAGGCTCGCGGAAAGCCTGCCATTATACCCGCTAGCGCTGGCCGATCCTGGCCCCGCCGAATACCGCCGCGGCGGCACGCGGCGCGCTGCGCGTGTACTGCGGGGGCGGCGTGATCACCGCACCGAGGGCAGCGGCGGCGTGCCAGGGCCAGCGCGGGTCCCACAGGAAGGCCCGCGCCATCGCGATGAGGTCTGCATCGCCCGCCGCGACGATCGCCTGCGCCTGCTCCGCTTCGGTGATCAGGCCCACGGCCATCGTGACCACGCCGGTCGCCCGCCGGACCTCGCGCGCGAATCCGACCTGGTAGCCCGGTCCGAGGGCGATCTTCTGCGCGGGCGAGACGCCGCCGCTCGAGGCGTCGATGAAGTCGCAGCCGCGCACAGTCAGCAGGCGTGCCAGCTCGACCGATTCGGGGAGCGTCCAGCCGCCTTCGACCCAGTCGGTGCACGACAGGCGCACCCCCAGCGGGCGGGATTCGGGCCATGCGGCGCGCACCGCGTCGAACACCTCGAGCGGGAAGCGGACCCGCGCGTCGAAACTCCCGCCGTAGCGGTCGTCGCGCCGATTGGCGAGCGGCGACAGGAACTCGTGCAGCAGGTAGCCGTGCGCCATGTGCAGCTCGAGCGCATCGATGCCTGCGCGCTCGGCGCGGCGCGCGCTCCGGACGAACGCATCGCGGATGCACGCGAGGCCGTCGAGGTCGAGCGCAGCCGGTGGCGCCTCGCCGGACGCGTGCGCAATCGCGGACGGCGCGACGGGCCGCCAGCCGCCCTGCTCCACCGGGATCAGTTGCCCACCGTCCCAGGGCCGCTGCGACGAGCCCTTGCGGCCCGCATGGGCGATCTGCATCGCGACGGGCATCGGAGGCACCAGCGCCCGCGCGCGGGCGAGTGTGCGCGTCAGCGCCTCTTCGCAGTCGTCGTCGTAGAGCCCGAGGCATCCGGGGGTGATGCGCCCGTCGGCGGAGACTGCGGTCGCCTCGATCGTGAACAGCGCCGCGCCCGACATCAGCAGCTGCCCCCAGTGGACCAGGTGCCAGTCGGTCGCGCGACCGTCGACCGCCGAGTACTGGCACATCGGCGAGACGACGATGCGACTGGCCAGCTGCAGGCCGCGCAGCGCGAGCGGGTCGAACAGGTTCGCCTTGGGCTTCATGTCATTGCGGGCGGCGCGCCCGCGCATGGCGCCCGCCACCCCGACGGTGACCGACGCAGGTGTCGCTCAGTCGGCTGCGACCGCCGTGCGCAGTCCCGCGGCTTCGCGCAGTACCTCGGCCTTGTCGGTCGCTTCCCAGGTGAATTCGGGCTCGTCGCGCCCGAAATGCCCGTAGGAAGCCGTCTTGCGATAGATCGGCCGCAGCAGGTCGAGCATCCGGATGATGCCTTTCGGTCGCAGGTCGAAATGCGCCTGCACGAGCTCGGCGATGCGCTCATCGGGGATGCGGCCCGTGCCCTCGGTGTAGACGGTCACGTTGATCGGCTTGGCGACGCCGATCGCGTATGAGACCTGGACCTGGCACTGGCGCGCGATGCCCGCCGCGACGACGTTCTTGGCGACGTAGCGCGCGGCGTAGGCGGCGGAACGGTCGACCTTGGACGGATCCTTGCCGGAGAACGCGCCGCCGCCGTGCGGCGCAGCCCCGCCATAGGTGTCGACGATGATCTTGCGCCCGGTGACGCCCGCGTCCCCGTGGGGACCGCCGATCTCGAAGCGTCCGGTCGGATTCACCAGGAAGTGCGCGCCGGCGAGCATGTCCTTTGGAAACACCGGCCTGACGATCTCCTCGATCACCGCCTCGGCGAGCTCCTTCTGGCGCTCGTTCATGCTCGGATGGTGCTGGGTCGACAGCACGACGGTGTCGACGCTCCTCGGCTTGCCGTCGACGTAGCGCACGGTGACCTGCGATTTCGCGTCCGGCCGCAGCCACGGCAGCCGGCCGTCTCGGCGCAACTCGCTCTGCCGCTGGACGACGCGGTGCGCGTAATAGATCGGGAAAGGCATCAGCGTCGGCGTCTCGTCGCAGGCATAGCCGAACATCATGCCCTGGTCGCCTGCGCCCTGGTTCAGGTAGTCGTCGGAGGCCCGGTCGACACCCTGCTTGATGTCGGGCGACTGGCGGCCGTAGCAGACCATGACGGCACAGCCGTCGGCGTCGAAACGCAGCGCGGGATCGTTGTAGCCGATCCGGCGGATCATCTCGCGCGCGACCCGGCTGTAGTCGACATTGGCGTCGGTCGTGATCTCGCCGGCCATGACGACGAGCCCGGTCGAGACCAGCGTCTCGGCGGCGACGCGCCCGGTCGGGTCATGCTCTAGAATCGCGTCGAGCACCGCATCGGAAATCTGGTCCGCGACCTTGTCCGGATGGCCTTCCGACACCGACTCCGACGTGAACAGAAACTCGCTCATTGCCACTCCCGCTGTTGCGAATCCTGCGGCTCGTCGTCCCTGCGGGACGCGGCGTGCAGGCTCGGGCATTCTAGCAGACGCCCTCAGCCCGCCGCCGCCGCAGCCCGGACGCGCGGACCCGTGAGCGGCGACGGCCGATGAGCGCCAGCATCCGGGCCGCGAGCGATGCGGCGATCAGCGAGGCCGCGCGCCTGCTGCGCGCCGGCGAGCTGGTCGCGTTCCCGACCGAAACCGTCTACGGTCTCGGCGCCGACGCATCGAACCCCGCAGCGATGCGCAGGCTGTTCGAAGCCAAGGGCCGTCCGTCCGACCACCCGGTGATCGTGCACGTCGCCGACCTCGCGGCCGCCGAGCGCTGGTCGGCGGGAATGCCGGCGGGCGCGCAGGCACTCGCCCGCGCGTACTGGCCGGGCCCGCTGACGCTGATCGTGCCGCGCGCGGCCGGGGTGAGCGACGCGGTGACCGGCGGCCAGTCCAGCGTGGGCTTGCGCGTGCCTTCGCATCCGGTTGCGCGCGCGCTGCTCGTCGAATTCGCGGGTGGCATCGCCGCGCCGTCGGCGAACCGCTTCGGGCACGTCTCGCCGACGACCGCGCAGCACGTCGCCGACGATCTCGGCGACGCGGTCGCGCTGATCCTGGACGGCGGCGCCTGCGACGTCGGCATCGAGAGCACGATCGTCGCATTCGACGGCGAGGTGCCGATGCTGCTGCGACCCGGAGGCATCGGCGCCGACGCCATCGCCGGCGTCCTGGGCCAGGTGCCGGGCCCCGGGAGCGCTTCGGCGCCGCGGGCGTCTGGGACGCTCGCATCGCACTATGCGCCGCACACCCCGGCGACGCTGGTATCGAGGGACGCGCTGCGCGCGGAGCTCGTGCAACTCGCCGATCGCGACGAGCGGATCGCGGTCCTCGCTCGCGACGTCGCGATACCCGAGGACTTCGACGGTGTGTGGATGCGCGCGCCGCGCGATGCCGCCGCGTACGCGCGCGCGCTCTACGCCAACCTGCGCGCGCTGGACGCCGCCGGGGCCGATGCGATCCTGATCGAGGAGGTGCCCGGCGAGGGCGAGTGGGCGGCGGTGCGCGACCGGCTGATGCGCGCGACGGCGGGCATCGACGACGACCGCGATTGAGACGCTATCGCTGCGGTCGATCGGATCGACCACCGCCAGCGCCGCAGCGGCCGTCGAAGACGTCGCCGAGGAACGGCACGATCACATCGACGAGCCGTGCTTCCGCGCCCTCGTAGAAGTGATTGGTTCCCGGAACCGTCACCGCACGCGAGCACCCGTCGTGGGGAAGCTCCGCCGCGCGCGTCGGCTCGGTGGCGAGCACCTCGGTGAAATCCTGCTCCGCGACGACGTCGAGGACCGGAATTCCCGGCCGCATCGAGAATGGAACCGCCATGCCCACCGGCACCCAGGCGACGATGCCCGGGCCTCCGGCACCTGCGATGGCGCCGGCCTGTGCGCCTGCGCCTGCATTCGCTCTCCCCCCGCCATGCGCGAGCCACGCATCGGTCATCGCCGCGCCGAGGCTGTGGGAGACGACGGCAATCCTCGCGTAGCCGCGCTCGTGCAACCAGGCGAGCGCCGCCGAAAGCCGCGCGCCGGCGTCCGGATAGAGGTCGACATAGTCCGCGGCCGGCGCGTCGGCGGCGAGCACCGGCATCTGCACCGACAGCGTCGCGAATCCGCGGTCCGCCAGCGCAGTCCGCAGCACGCCGATCAGCTCCCAGTCGGGATTCACGCCCAGGCCGTGCACGACGATGACGGCTCCCTTCGCGGCACCCGAAGGCTTCGTGTAGATCGCGAGCACCCTGGGACGAAGCTTGGTCGACAGCCACACGACATCGCCGACGACAACCTGGGGTGCGACCTGCGCGGCCCAGCGGTCCTCGCGCGCCAGGTCGGGGACGGCGGCGTGGACTGGCGCGCTGGCAGTGAGCATCGCGACCAGTGCGGTCACGAGCGCGGTGGCATCGAGCGGGAAACGCATATTCACCCTCCCCTACAACCCGATCGCGGCGAGCGTCGCGCCCGGGACGATCTTGGCGATGCCGCCCTGCGCGGCGAAATGACGCACCGGCTGGCCGAGCAGCGGGTCGTCCTCGACCAGTCTGGACGCATCCAGTCCCGTTACCCGCGCGATCACCGCGGGCTCCATCGCGACGACGCGCGCGTCGGCAAGCGCAAAGAGCACCGGGGCCTGCAGCGCGTTGGCGAAGAAAGCCGCGCTGTGGCCGACGCCGGCGAGCAGGCCGATCAGCCGGCGGCCCTGCGCGCGCAGCAGCGCGAGCACCGCGGCGTGATGCGCGAGGTACTGGGACACCAGGCGCATCTCGGCGGCGCGCGACACGGCGTGCCCGGCCGAATCCTCGACGAGGACGATCGCATCCGGTCCCTGGCCGCGCGGTGCCGCGACGTGAAGCAGCAGCGCGCTGTCCTGCGCATGGGCCTCCGCGGGACCCAGTGACGCGCCCGGATTCGGCGGCGTGAGCCAGCATTCGGGCCGGCGCCACAGCCGGCCGTCGCGATCGACGGGCGTGGCCCCGTCGAAACAGGGCAGCGCCTCGAAAGCCGGCATGTGCGTCGGCTCGCCGGAGATTCGGGCGGACAGCCGCGTGTGCATCGCGTACACCTGCGCCTCGAACGGCGCGCGCTCCTGCGCGGCGCGCAGCACCCAGGCGCGCACCACGTCGGCATCGTCGGCGAGAAGATCGACATGACCCGCATGGCTGCGCGCAGCGGCGCCGAACACCGTGTCGACGTCCTGCTCGTCGTCGGCGTCGATCTCCCACTTGCCATGGACGGATTCGAGCACCCGCGGGCCCGACAGGCCGATCCGCGAGCCCGGCAGCAGCGCCAGGCGATCCGCAGCGCAGGCGAGCACCGACGTGCCGCCGAACACGTGGCCGGCGCCGATGGCGAGCACGGCGACGCCTTCGACGCGCGCGTCGAGCATCGTGCGCAGGACGCGCGCCAGCGCGAGTTCCGCTGCATTGGCCTCGTGCAGGCGCACGCCACCCGAGGCGAGCAGCAGGACGACGGCGACGGGATGCTCGCGGCGTGCGCACTCGAGCATCGCGAGCAGCGCCGCGCCGTGCCGCGCACCGACGCTGCCCGCGAGGTAGTGCTCGTCCTGCGCCGCGACCAGCATCGGTTCGCCGGCGATGCGGATGCGCGCGACGACGACGCCGTCGTCGTCACGGGCGGCGATCCCGTAGCGCGCGAGATGGGGGCTGGGGCCGGGGGGTGCGACGAACTGCACGCTGCCGGCATCGGCCAGCGCGGCGATACGCTCCTGCGGCGTTGCGCCCGACAGGCGCTGCCGCATGCTGCCGCGATCGTGGACGACGGGTTCCATCGGTATGGAATAATGCCTCGAATCGACGCAGGGCGCGCGTCGCCGGGTGTGCGCTGCAAGCCCGGCCCCTTGCCGCCGCCCGGCGGCCCGCAAGCTTCCCGGCCCTCGCCCCGCCCCCATGAACGCCAATCTCCACGCCCTCGTCGAATCGCATATCCCGGACGGACCGGAACAGCCGTGCCTGCTCGTTCCCGGCGGGCCCGTCGTCCATTACGACGAGCTCCTGGACGAATCCGCGCGCATCGCCAATGCGCTGGTCGCGGCAGGCTGCGAGCGCGGCGACCGCGTCGCCGTGCAGACCGACAAGCACTGGCAGGTGCTCGCGCTCTACCTCGGTTGCCTGCGCGCGGGCCTCGTGTACCTGCCCCTCAATACCGGATACCAGAAAGCCGAGCTCGCGTATTTCTTCGACGACGCGAAACCCCGCGTCATCGTCTGCCGCCCCGAGACCCTCGGCGCGGTGGCCACGCTCGCGGGCGACGCGACGGTGCTGACGCAGGATGCCAGCGGCGGCGAGATCGGCGACCGCGCGCGCGGGCAGCCCGCGAGCTTCAAGACGGTGATCTCGCAGCCCGATGACCTCGCCGCGATCCTGTACACGTCCGGCACGACGGGGCGGTCCAAGGGCGCCATGCTGACCCATCGCAACCTCGCGTCGAACGCGACGGCGCTGGTCGACGCCTGGGGGTTCACGCGCGGCGACGTGCTGCTGCACGCGCTTCCCGTCTACCACGTGCACGGGCTGTTCGTCGCGGTCCACTGCGCGCTGCTGTCGGGCGCGAGGATGCTCTGGTTGCCGAGGTTCGACGCGCGCGAGGTCGTCGAAGCCCTTCCGGCGGCGACGGTGATGATGGGCGTGCCGACGTTCTACGCGCGGCTGCTCGCCGAGCCGAGCTTCACGCGGGACGCCTGCGGCAACATCCGCCTGTTCGTATCGGGCTCGGCGCCACTGCCGACCGAGACCTTCGAAGCATTCCGCACCCGCAGCGGGCAGGCGATCCTCGAGCGCTACGGCATGACCGAGACCGGAATGATCGCTTCGAATCCCCTCGACGGCGTGCGCGCAGCGGGAACCGTGGGGCTGCCGCTGCCCGGGATCTCGGTGCGCGTCGTCGACAGTGCGGGCACGCCATGCGCGCCCGGAGCCGTCGGCGGCGTCGAGGTCCAGGGACCGAACGTCTTCGCCGGCTACTGGCGCATGCCTGAGAAGACGCGCGAGGAATTCACCGCGGACGGCTGGTTCCGCACCGGCGACATGGGCGAGTGGGTGAGCGACGGCGCGGCCAAAGGCTACCTGCGTCTCGTCGGCCGTTCGAAGGACATGATCATCAGCGGGGGGCTCAACGTGTACCCGAAGGAGATCGAGGAGCGCATCGATGCGCTGCCGGGCGTGGCCGAGTGCGCGGTCATCGGCGTCGCCGATCCCGATTTCGGCGAGGCGGTGACGGCCGTCGTCGTCGCGAGGCCGGGCCACGCCATCGAGGAGCACGCGATCATCGATGCGCTGAAGGACGATATCGCGCGCTTCAAGGTTCCCAAGCGCGTGCACATCGTCACCGAGCTTCCGCGCAACGCGATGGGCAAGGTCCAGAAGAACCTGCTGCGCGAACGCTACTCGGCCTGAACACCGCGGCGCTGCGGGTCGGCGCGATCGCCCCAGGCGCCGAGCGTCGGCACGCGTCCGGGTTGCGCGTCGTCGCGAAGGAAGCGGGGAGCGGACGCGTCGGGCACCGACCCGTCCAGCAGCGCGGGAACGGTCGCCAAGAGTCCGGCCCGCGTGTCGGGATCGCCGAGCGCGCGCTCGAGCGCCGCGCGGTCGACCCAGGCCGGGCGGCCCGACGCGATGTGCAGATAGACGCGTCCGGTGGCCTGCTCGGCGAAGCTCACCTCGGCGAAGCGCTGCACGCAGCGCGACAGGAAACCGGCGTTCCTCTCCGGCGCGAGCAGCGTCGGGTCGCGATAGAGGAACCGAGGCGCAGCGGCGTCGATGTCGATCCTGCAAAACCGCTCGACGTCGAGCAGGCACTTGACGTCGAGCACGTTCATTCTGTGGTTGCGGCCGAAGGCCGCGGTGCGCGGGCGCTCGCCGGCCGGGACGCTGTTGTCCAGGAACTCGAAATGCACGTCCTTGTCGTCGCGCTCGACCCAGGTGAAGAACAGGTCGGGCATGCCCGTGTACGCCTCGACGGCATGGGCGAGCGTGTCGTCGACCGCCTTGTAGCGGCCGACGTCGAGCCCGCGCTTCCAGGCGCGCTCGACGAGCATCTCGGGCGGCGCGATCATGAAGAACAGGTAGACGACCTGCCCGAAGCGCGTCAGGAGGTTGCTTCCCGCCTCGTTCGAGTCGGGCGCGAAGCTGTCGAAGCGGAAGCGGTCGATCAGCAGGTGCGGCATCGCGCCACCCTCGGCCTTGCGCGCCATGTAGCGATCGAGCTTCTGGTCGATGATCTGCAGCTCCTCGCCGCTGAACGCGCCGCCGTAGCGAAAGGCCGCGCCCAGCCTGCCGTAGTCGATCAGCTGCTTGCGCCAGATGTCGGGGCTGATCAGCGCGAATTCGGCCCAGTCGACGCCGATGTCGCCGGCGAGCTTCTTCTGCAGCGGCCGCAGCGTGCTCTTGCCCGAGGCCGAAGGCCCCTTGGTGTTCATGACGACGGGCCGCGGCTGCGACGGCAGGACCATGTAGCCCTCGGCGCGCGCCGCATCCGCCACGCAGCCGTCGATCAGCCGGCCGATTTCGTCGCTCGCGAAGTCGTTGCAGGCGAGGTCGGCGACGAGCGACGCAATGAGCTCGCGACTTCCCCAGATCCGTCCGTGGCGTATGACGACGGCGGACACGACCTTGGCGAGCGCGCGATACGCTGCCCGCTCGATGCCGGTCGCGGCCTCGCGCGCCCCGGTCCGCCATTCGGCGAGCAGGCGCGCCGGCGCCGCGTCGTCCGGATCCACCGGCGTCGCTGCGCGGCGCTCGCGCGCGATGAGCCGGCGCAGTCGCGCGAGCGCCGGCGTTCGCGCCGCGGGCCCGGTCGACGCAGCCGAATCCGGCATCGCACGCGAGATCTCGCGCCCGATGCGTTCGGCGAGATCGCGCCGGACGGCGTCGTAGATCGACTCGATGTCGTCCATCCGCGGCTCGACGTGCCGGGCGAGGATGCGGGCGGTGATGCGGCGGAAGTTGATGCCCAGGTCCTCGATCCTGGAGCCGTCCGGGACCGAGAGGTCGGCGGTCACGCGGATCAGCAGCTCGTGCAGTGCCAGCCTCTGCGGCCGGAACGCGACCAGGTCGCCGAAATCCAGTCCGGTGAGGTCGCGCAGCTCGCGCGCCTTCGCGATCCCCGTGCAGACGTTGTCGGGGCGAAGGATCGTGCACTGTTCGCGCAGCGCTTCGGGCACCTCCGAGCGGATGCCGGGGTTCCACGGCCCGAGCGGAAGACCCTCCGGAGCGGTCGGGCGGGTCATCGCGCGGCCCGCCTCGGCGCGATCCGGCGCAGGCTCGCCGTCATATAAGCATTTCTGATGAATTGCATAAGAAATGCAAAGTGGTCCCTATGGACACCCCTCCGTAGCATACCGCCAGGGGTTTGCCGCCGGAGCAACCGCCGGACCGGCCGCCCATTCGCATGCAACGAGGGAGAATCGATGAAGATCGCGATCATCGGGGCCGGAGCCGTTGGCGGCCTCGTCGGGGCAAGGCTGGCACTGGCCGGCCAGCAGGTCACGTTCATTGCGCGCGGCGCAAACCTGGACGCGATCCGCCGGAACGGCATGAAGCTGATCATGGGCGACGGGACCGAGCAGGTGGCGGGCAACGTCGTTGCGACGTCGGATTATGCCGGCCGCAGGCGCCCAGGACGTCGTGATTCTGGCCCTGAAAGCGCACCAGGTCGAAGCAGTCGCCGGCGACGTGCCCAGGCTGTTCGGGCCGGACACCATGGTGATCACGATGCAGAACGGCATCCCCTACTGGTATTTCCATCGGCACGGCGGCGAGCTGGAAGGGACGCGGGTGCGCAGCGTCGACCCGCGGGGCGTCATCGGCGAATGCATTCCCGCCGAACGCGTGATCGGCTGCGTCGTCTACCCGGCGTCCGAACTCGTCGCGCCCGGCGTCGTGCGCCACATCGAGGGCAACCGCTTTCCGCTGGGCGAGCTCGACGGGTCGACCACCGAGCGCGTCACGCGTGCGTCGCAATGCCTGATCGACGCCGGATTCAAGGCACCGGTGCTGGACGACATCCGGGCCGAGATCTGGCTCAAGCTCTGGGGCAACCTGACGTTCAATCCGATCAGCGCGCTGTCGCGGGCGACGCTGGTCGACATCTGCCGCTTTCCGGCAACCCGCGCGCTCGCGGCGGAGATGATGCGCGAAGCCCAGGCTGTCGCGGCGAAGCTCGGCGTCGGTTTCCGCGTCACCCTCGAGCAGCGCATCGCCGGTGCCGAGAAGGTCGGCAAGCACAAGACCTCGATGCTGCAGGACGTGGAGGCCGGGCGCGCGCCCGAGGTCGACGCGCTGGTCGGGTCCGTGGTCGAGCTCGGGCGACTGACGCACACGCCGACGCCGCACATCGAGGCCGTGCACGCGCTGGTGACGCTCCTCGCCCGGGAGATCGCTCCGCCGAACGGGCCGGCGCGCCCGGCCGGTGATGCGGCGCCGGAGGCGGTCGCCGCGCTGACCGCCTGAACGCCACCGGATCGCCGTGGCCGGCATACGCCGGGACGCCGGCCATCGAAGACCCGGACAAGGCCTCCGCTCGGTGTGAAATAATGTCTCGATGCGATCCGACGCATCGACGCCGTGAAGGTGTGCATCTTCGGTGCGGGTGCGATCGGGGGCTACATCGGGCACCAGTTCGCACGCGCCGGCATCGACGTCAGCCTGGTGGCACGGGGTCCCCATCTGGCCGCGATGCGCCGCGACGGCCTGCGACTGCTGATCGACGGAAGTGAGCAGGTCCTGCGCGTCCGATGCACGGACGCCCCGGCGGAGCTCGGGCCGCAGGATTACGTGATCATCGCGCTCAAGGCGCACTCGATCCCCGGTGCGGTCGATTCGATGCAGCCGCTGCTCGGTGACGGCACGACGATCGTGACCTCGAGCAACGGCCTCCCATACTGGTATTTCGACGTCCCGGGAGTCCCGTTCCACGGCCTCGCACTGGCGAGCGTGGATCCCGGCAGCCGGCAGCGCCGCCTGCTGCGATCCGAGCGCGCAGTCGGATGCGTGGTCTTTCCGGCGACCGAGATCGTCGCGCCCGGCGTGATCCGTCACGAGCACGGGGGCAGGTTCCCGCTCGGCGAACCCGACGGTCGCGTCACGCCGCGCATCGAGCGCCTGCACGCGATGTTCGAGGCCGCCGGGTTCGACGCCCCGATCCGGAGCGACATCCGGGACGAGATCTGGCTCAAGCTCTGGGGAAATCTCTGCTTCAACCCGGTGAGCGCGCTCACCTGCGCGACGATCGATGTCGTCGCGACCGATGCCAGGACGCGCGCAGTGCTGCTGTCGATGATGCACGAGGCCGAGGCGATCGGCGCCAGGCTCGGGCTGCGGCTGCGGGTCGATGCCGAGCGCCGCCTTGCCGGAGCCGCGGCGCTCGGTCCCCACAGGATGTCGATGCTGCAGGACCTCGAACTCGGGCGCCCGATGGAAATCGAAGCGCTGGTCGGCGTGATCCTCGAGCTGGGCCGTGCGACCGGCGTGCCAACGCCGACCATCGATGTCGTGCACGCGCTGGTCGAACTTCGTGCCCGCACTGCGGCGGCGCGCGCGTCCAGCGTTCAGGCCTGATTGGGTTCAGGCGTCCGAACGTCATGCCTTCATCCGGCATGTACAAGAGGCGCGTCAGCGAACGTCCCACCCTGGCCATGCAGGGAAGCGGCCGACAACCCCATGCCGGAAAAAACGGGGCGGTACGCGCCGCCCCGTTTTGCGCCACGGCGGGTGGTCGCGTCAGGCCGGCTGCATCCCCTTCTCGACCGGCTCTGCCTGCACCTTCTCGAGCATCTCGCGGCGCATCCGCATCACCACGAACTTGGCCAGCAGCGCAGCGACGATCGACATGATCGCCGCGACCCAGAGGACCGCCACCCAGCTTCCGGTCGAGGCCTTGATGACGCTGGCAATCGGCACGAGCAGCGATGCCGTGCCTTTCGCCGTATAGAGAAAACCGTTGTTGGCCGCCGCGAACTTCGACCCGAAGGTGTCGCCGCATACTGCCGGGAAGATCGAGAAGATCTCGCCCCAGAACAGGAAGATCAACGGTGCGAAGAGCATGAAGCCGCCCGGCGTGTGGCCGAACTTCATCAGCCCCAGCATCGCCAGGCCCTCGCCGGTGAACACCAGCAGCATCGTGTTCTCGCGACCGATGTGATCGGAAATCCAGCCGGTGAGCGGGCGCGTGAATCCGTTGCAGAGATTATCGATCACGAGCGTCAGGGTCAGCAGCGGCATCGTGGCCCCGAACACCGCGAGCGGGACCGATGCCACACCGTAGTCCTTGGCGATCGGTGCGACCTGGGCCGCCGCCATCAGGCCACCCGCCGCCACCAGCACGAAGATGAGATAGAGCAGCCAGAACACAGGAGTCTTGACCATCTGCCCCGGCGTGAAATCGCGCCGGGTCTTCGGGTTCGCCATCGTGCTGACCCCCGCGAAGGCGGCCTTGAGCGGCGCACGGATCAGGAACAGCGACAGCACGACGATCACGCCGCCCTGGATCAGACCGAAAGTGAAGAAAGCCTGCTGGTAGCCACCGCTGTGGACCATCGCGGAAATCGGTATCACGGTCAGCGCCGCCCCTGCGCCGAACCCCGCGGCAGTCAGGCCCGCCGCGAGACCGCGCTTGTCGGGAAAGAGCTTCAGCGCGTTGCCCACACAGGTCCCGTACACGCAGCCGGCGCCGACACCCGAGACGATCGCCGCGAAATAGAGCATCCCGAGCGAGGCCGCCACCGAATTGAGCACCCAGGCGAGGGCAACGAGCACCCCGCCGAACAGCACCACCGGGCGCGGGCCGAACCTGTCCATCGCCCAGCCTTCGACCGGGACCAGCCAGGTCTCGGTCAGCACGAACACCGAGAACGCGACCTGGATCGCCGCCTTGGTCCATCCCATCTTGTCGTGCATCGGATTGACGAACAGCGTCCAGCCGTACTGCAGGTTGGCGATCATCGCCATGCAGATGATTCCCATGACGAGCTGCGCCCATCGATTCTTCAGCCCGGTGTATTGCGTCGGGTCCTGCACTTGAGTCGCGTTCACGTCGAATGCCTCCTTAGCGGAATGCCAAATCGCGCGTAGCGGCCGTGGCGTTGGTCACCCGTATCATCGCGCCGGCTTGGAAGCTGCAGGCACACGTGAACGCGTGACGCCCCATGGCACCGTGGTCTTCCTGTCCGAGCGGATGAACCCGCCAACCTCGCGCTGGCCCCGGCTGATCTCGATGCTGAATGTCGTGTTCTGCACCGCACGCCGCATCAGGTTGCGGCACACCGACTGCGGTCCTCACGGATCGGGACCGCTTATATCGAACCGGACGGATAGAACGGGGGGCATGAACGAATCCGACCGGCGCGATTGCGGTCTGGATTCGACGTGGGTAAGAAAGGCCGATGGCGCCTGCCAGGCGCTCCGCGCGCCCGCGCTACGATTGCGCAGGTCGGCGACACGCGCGTAGCGGAACGGGAACGATCGTCCGCAAACGATTCTTGGCGCCATAGGTCTCTCCGTGGACAGAAGTCCAAGTGGGCATACGCCAATAACGTACGCTACACACGTAATTAATATGCTTACTGGAAATAATGTATGTGGTATATCAACGCGTGTCAACACGCGCTGCAGAAATGTTTTATGCGTGGCGCGGGGGCACCCGGGGCGGGTGCTGGGTGCCAGAGGCGCAACGTGAGCGAACAGCGCTACGGCATTGCGTCAACGAAGCTCGGTGGCGCGGGTTGGTCGTCGGCGGTCGGGACGACATGGACGGCTGAGGGCCAGGCGCCGCGGCCGGGGCCGATGCCCACGGCGAACTTTCTTATTACGCGATAGCGGATCGAACGTGCGTCGGGGCGCGACGACACCCACGGGAAACGCGACGCGAGAGCGAGGTCGGCGTCATTCGACCGGCCGTTCCTCGGCGAGTTTGTTCGGTTTGCCCGGCAGCACGCGCTTCAGCAGCTTCGAGATCAGCGGCCAGAACAGCATGACCATCGCCAACGTCGAGATGCTGCCGACGAGCCCGTTCGACCAGAGGATCGACAGGCTGCCCTGCGACATCAGCATCGACTGGCGGAACGAATCCTCGGCGTTGTTCCCCAGCACCAGCGCGAGCACCAGCGGCGCAAGCGGGTAATCGAGCTTCTTGAACAGGTAGCCGATGACGCCGAAGGCGAGCATGAACCAGATGTCGTGCATCGAGTTGTTGACCGTGTAGGCGCCGATCGCGCAGATCACGACGATCACCGGCGCGATGATCGAGAACGGTATGCGCAGGATCGCGGCGAACAGCGGGACCAGGCTCAGCACGACGATCAGGCCGACGACGTTGCCGAGGTACATGCTGGCGATCAGCCCCCAGACGAAATCGGGTTTCTCGGCGAACAGCAGCGGACCCGGCTGCAGGCCCCAGATCAGCAGGCCGCCGAGCAGCACCGCAGCGGTAGGCGATCCGGGGATGCCGAGCGTGATCATCGGCAGCAGCGCGCTCGTGCCGGCAGCGTGCGCCGCGGTCTCGGGAGCGACGACGCCTTCGAGGATGCCCGTGCCGAACTTGTCGCCGTCCTTCGAGAACTTCTTGGCGGCGCCGTAGCTCATGAACGACGCAGGCGTCGCCCCGCCCGGCGTGATGCCCATCCAGCAGCCGATGATCGTGCTGCGGATGAAGGTCATCCAGTAGCGGGGGAGCTTCTTCCAGGTCTCGAACACGACCTTCGGGTTGATCCTTGCGGTGGCGCCCTGAAATGCCAGGCCCTCCTCCATCGACAGCAGGATCTCGCCGATGCCGAACAGCCCGATGACTGCGATCAGGAAGTCGAAGCCCTTCATCATGCTCTCGAAGCCGAAGGTCAGGCGCAGGCCGCCCGTCACGATGTCGATGCCGACGGCCGAGAGCGCGAAGCCGATCATCATCGAAACCAGGATCTTCGCCGGCGATCCCTTCCCCATGCCCACGAAGCTGCAGAACGTCAGCAGGTACACCGAGAAATATTCGGCGGGCCCGAACTCCAGCGCGAAGCGCGCGATCACCGGGGCGAGGAACGTGATCATCACGATCGCGACGAAGGCGCCGACGAACGACGAGGTGAACGACGCGGTCAGCGCCTCGCCGGCGCGCCCTTTCTGCGCCAGCGGATAGCCGTCGAAGGTCGTCGCGACCGACCACGGCTCGCCCGGGATGTTGAACAGTATCGACGCGATCGCGCCGCCGAACAGCGCCCCCCAGTAGATGCACGACAGCATGATGATCGCCGAGGTCGGCGGCATCGTGAAGGTGAGCGGCAGCAGGATCGCGATCCCGTTGGCTGCGCCGAGTCCCGGCAGCACGCCGATGATGACGCCGAGGACGATGCCCAGCAGCATCAATCCGATGTTGAACGGCGTCAGCGCGACGGCGAAGCCGTGGAAGAGATATGCCAGGTCTGCCACTCAGCGCTCCCTGCGGTTGTCAGTAGCCGGTCCACGAGGTCAGATCCCAGTAGCCCTTGAAGAGGGGCACCTGGAACCAGACTTCGAACATGAAGAAGAACGCGACGATGATCGCCACCGACAGCAGCACGCTCTTGACCAGCGAGTACTTGCCCAGCCACCGCATGAAAACCACGATGTAGATCACCGATGCGACGTAGATCCCGATCAGCTGGATGCCGAGGACGAAGAACGCCGCCGGGATCAGGACGTGCAGCACCTGCCTGAGCTGTCCGCGTTCGACGAACGCCTCGGCGCCCTTGGGATCGCGGCCCCGCAGCGCGTGGAACACGATCGTCGCGCTCGCGACGCAGATGATCAGGCTCACGTAGAAAGGAAAGAAGCCCGACTGCGGCCCCTCGATCGCCCAGCGGAAGCCGAGCTTGTAGCTGGTGTAGGCGAACACCGCCCCGAACACGAACAGCAGGGCCGCGACGACCGCCTCGACCGTGCGCGTCGAGGCGACCGCGCGCCCATCCGGATCACCGGCAGCAACCTTTTGTTCCACAGGAACTCCCGCGACGACGAAAGTGAAATGTGGCCGGACAGCGAACCGGGGCCGGAGGCCGGAGAGGCGGCATCGGGCGAAATGCGCCCGATGCCGCCTGCAGTCCGGCAACGCGCCCCGGGGGCGGGCCCGCTGCCTTGCGCCTACTTCTTGGCCATGAAGCCGGCCTTCTCCATCAGCGTCTTGTGCTGCGCTTCGGCGTCCTCGACCCACTTGAGGTATTCGGCACCGGTCATGAACGACGTGTTGAAGGCGGCTTGTTCGGTGAACGACTTCCAGTCGGGCGTGGCCCGGACCTTCTTGAACAGGTCGATGTAGAAATTGACCTCGTCCTGCGTCACCCCCGGCGGCATGAAGAAGCCGCGCAGCATCACGTACTCGACCGGCAGCCCGGCTTCCTTGCAGGTCGGGATGTCATGCCAGGACATCGTCGCCGTCACCTTGTCGTTGTAGGGCATGCGCTGCGAGTCGAACACGCACAGCGGGCGCAGCTTGCCTGCGCGCCACTGGGCTACCGCTTCGATCGGGTTGTTGACCGACGAATCGATGTGGCCGCCGACGAGCTGCACGGCGACCGCGCCACCACCCTTGAACGGCAGGTAGGTGAACTTGGCGCCGGTGTTCTGCTCGATCTCGGCGGTCACGATCTGGTCTTCCTGCTTCGAGCCGGTGCCGCCCATCTTGAACTTGCCGGGGGGCGCCTTCTTCACCGCATCGATGTATTCCTTCGCGGTCTTGTATGGCGTGTCGGCGTTGACCCACAGCACGAACTCGTCGAGCGCCAGCATCGCGACCGGCGTGAAATCCCGGTAGCTGAACGGCACGCCGGTGGCCATCGGCGTCGTGAACAGGTTCGAGAGGGTGATGATCAGCTTGTCCGGGTCGCCTTTCGAATCCTTGACGTCGAGGAAGCCCTGCGCCCCCGCGCCGCCCGATTCGTTGACGACGATGATCGGTTCCTTCAGGAGCTTGTGCTTGGACGCAACCCCCTGGATGAAGCGCGCCATCTGGTCGGCGCCGCCGCCGGTTCCCGCAGGAACGACGATCGTCACCGGCTTCGTGGGTTCCCACGCCGCTGCGACGCCCGCGGTGCCGGCTCCCGCACATACCCCCGCAACCACTGCGCAAAGCGCGCGCCGCAACATCAAATTCGACTTGGTCCGCATTGCCTTCACCTCCTCAAATGTCTCGTGATCAGTCAATCGCCTGCTTGTCGCAAGCCTGAGCGTTTTATCACGCTTCGCGCCGTATTGAACCGCGGCCCGGAACTGAATTTCCCTCGCACATTCAGCCCTGTACGCGTTTCCCCTACGGCTCATCCGATCGGATCGACACGCCGTCTGCGCGACGCTTGTTCCCGACTCGTCCTACTCCGTCTTGCAGCCCGATCAACGACGTCCAACTCCCGACGTCGCGCGCTCGCCATCGGCCGTGACCGTGGCCTCGCCGGGCGCAGCGCGCGCCGATCGCGAGGCCAGCGCCTTGCCGACGATGACCACCATCGCGGCGCCCAGCAGCTGCACCAGGTTGAAATCCATGTCCCACGGAAGCTGCACGTGCGTCCACGCAAGATTCGATGCGACGAAGGGCGCGACGGCCGGGTCGCTCACCAGCATGTCGCCGGCAACCCAGCCGAGCAGCCCGGCGCCGATGGTGATGATGAACGGGAAGCGCGTCATCAGCTTGAGCACCAGCGTGCTGCCGAACACGATCACCGGGATGCTGATGCCGAGCCCCGCGATCAGCAGCGCGACGCGGCCCTGCGCGACGGCCGCGACACCCAGCACGTTGTCGAGGCTCATCACCAGGTTCGCGACGAGAATCGTCCGCACCGCGGCGAGCAGGCCACCGCCGCCGTGCGTACTCTCCCCCTCCTCGTCGTCCTCGGGCAACAGCAACTGGAGGGCGATCCAGAACAGCAGCACGCTCCCGGCGAGCCTCAGGTAGGGGAGCTCCAGCAGCTCGGCAGCCGCAACGGTCAGCACGACCAGGATGACGACGGCGGCGATGCTGCCGCCGATGATCGCCTTCTTCTGCTGCTGCGGGGGCAGTGATCGCGCCGCGAGCGCGATCATCACCGCGTTGTCGCCTGACAGCAGGATGTTGACGAGCATGATCTCGCCCAGCGACACCCAGAAAGCCGGATTGCCCAGGTACTCGATCACGGCCGTTCCGGCGCCAGGGTCAGATCAGGCCTGCGCCGCGCGCCCACTGGTACTTGGCGCCGAGCACCGCGACCGGTATCTCGGTCGAATACGCGTAGGCAGGGATGCCGTGCTGGTACAGGTATTCGGCGGCCTCCTCGACCTGGACGTCACCTGCGAGCGACGCGACGATCGGCTTCTCGATGCCCTTCGCCTTCATCTCCTCGACGACCTCGACGACGAGCTTCGCGAACACCATCGGCGGCGTGATGATCGTGTGCCAGTAGCCCAGGATCAGCGCGTGGATGCGGGGATCCTCGAGACCCAGGCGGATCGTGTTCTGGTAGGTCTTCGGCGGCTCGCCGCCGGTGATGTCGACCGGGTTGCCCGCGGCGCCGAACGGGGGGATGAACTTGCGGAACGCGGCATCGAGATCGGCGGGCATCGCCATCAGCGACAGCTTGTTGTCGACGCAGGCGTCGGACAGCAGCACGCCGGAGCCGCCGGCGCCGGTGATGATCACGACATTCTCGCCCTTGGGCGTCGGCAGCACCTGGATGCCGCGCGCGAAATCGAGCAGGTCGCGCAGGCTGCGCGCCCGGATCACGCCCGACTGCTTTAGCACGTCCTCGTAGATCTTGTCGTTGCCCGCCAGCGCGCCGGTGTGGGAACTCGCGGCCCTGGCGCCGGCCAAGGTGCGACCGGCCTTGAGCACGACGACCGGCTTCTTCTTCGACACGCGCTTCGCGACCTCGGCGAAGGAGCGGCCGTCCTTGAGGTCCTCGCAGTGCATCGCGATGATGTGCGTGTTCTCGTCCTGCTCGAAGAACGTGAGCAGGTCGTCCTCGTCGATGTCCGACTTGTTGCCCAGGCCGACGATCGCCGACACGCCCATCTTGGCCGAGCGCGAGAAGCCGATGATCGCCATGCCGATGCCGCCGGACTGCGACGACAGCGCCGCGTGGCCCTTGACGTCGTAGGCGGTGCAGAACGTCGCGCACAGGTTCTTCCACGTGTAGTAGAAGCCGTAGATGTTCGGACCCATCAGGCGCACGTTGTACTTGCGGCCGATGTCCTGGATCTCCTTCTGGCCCTCGACGTTGCCGGTCTCGGCGAACCCGGAAGGAATCAGCACCGCGCCGGGGATCTTCTTCTCGCCGACCTCGATCAGCGCCTGCGCGACGAACTTGGCGGGAATCGCGAACACCGCGACGTCGACCTCGCCCGGGATGTCCTTGACGCTCCTGTAGGCCTTCAGGCCCATGATCTCGGCGGCCGACGGATTGATCGGGTAGATCTTTCCCTTGTAGCCGCCGTTGATCAGGTTCTTCATCACCGAGTTGCCGATCTTGCCGTCCTCGGCCGACGCCCCGATCACGGCCACCGCGTCGGGCTTCATGATGCGGTTCATCGCGAGGACGATCTCGTCCTCGCTCGGCCGGTAGCGCGCGGGGGCCGGGTTCCAGTCGGCGACGATGCGCACGTCGGCGGCCGTCGCGCCGGACTTGGTCGCGAACACCGGGTTCAGGTCCATCTCCGCAATGTCGGGGAAGTCCGAGACCAGCTGCGAGACGCCGACGATCAGGTCGGCGAGCGCATCGCGATTCACCGGGTCGGCGCCGCGCACGCCCTTCAGGATCTCGGCGGCGGCGATGCCGTCGAGCATCGACAGCGCCTCGTCGCGCGACACCGGAGCGAGGCGGAAGGTGATGTCCTTCAGCACCTCGACCAGCACGCCGCCCAGGCCGAATGCGACGAGCTTGCCGAACGACGGGTCGGTCACAGCGCCGATGATCACTTCCTGGCCGCCCGCGAGCATCTGCTGCACCTGCACGCCCTGCAGCTTCGCGCTGGCGCTGTACTTGCGCGCATTCGCCATGATCGTCGCGAAACCCTGCTCGACTTCCTGCGCCGACTTCACGCCGACGAGCACGCCGCCCGCCTCGGTCTTGTGCAGGATGTCGGGGGACACGATCTTCAGCACCACCGGGAACCCCATCCCGGCGGCGAGGCTCGCCGCCTCGGCCGCGGTGGCCGCAACACCCTCCTTCGGCACCGGGATGCCGTAGGCGTCGCAGACGAGCTTGCCCTCGGGCGCGGTGAGCGACGAGCGCCCGTCGGCCTTCACCGTATCCAGAATCTTCCTGACCGCTGCCTTGTCCTGCGCCATCGCCTGCCCCCTGGTCATGCCGTTCAGCCGCCGCTCCGAGCCGTTCGCCCGGATCGTTCCCGCGGTCAGATTGCGCGCTGCGCGCGAAGCTCGTCGATCTGCTGGCGCGAGTAACCGAGCTCCGCCAGGACTTCGTCGGTGTGCTCACCGAGGAGCGGCGAGCGCTTCACGTCGCTCGGACTGTCGGAGAGCTTGATCGGGTTGCCGACCGACAGGTATTTCCCTCGCTTCGGGTGGTCGACCTCGACGATGGTCCCGGTGTCGCGCAGCGACGGCTCCTCGGCGATCTCCTTCATCGACAGGATCGGTCCGCAGGGGACGTCGTGCTCGTTCAGGAGGTCCATCGCCTCGAACTTCGTCTTGGTCATCGTCCACTTCTCGATTTCGCCGAAGATCTCCATCAGGTGCGGCAGTCGCGCCTTGGGTGTCGCGTAGCGCGGATCGGTCAGCCACTCCTCCCGCCCGATGACCTTGCAGATGTCCTTCCAGACCGGTGCCTGGGTGATGAAATAGATGTAGGCATTGGGATCGGTCTCCCAGCCCTTGCACTTGAGGATCCAGCCGGGCTGTCCGCCGCCCGACGCGTTGCCGGCGCGCGGCACCGCCTCGCCGAACTTGCCGTCCGGATACTGCGGGTATTCCTCCATCACCTTCATGCGGTCGAGACGCTGCTGGTCGCGCAGCTTGACGCGACAGAGGTTCAGCACGCCGTCCTGCATCGCGGCCGTCACGAGCTGCCCGCGTCCGGTGGAATTGCGCTGGTACAGCGCCGTGACGATCCCGAGCGCGAGATGCAGCCCGGTGCCCGAGTCGCCGATCTGCGCGCCGGTGACGAGCGGCGGACCATCGTCGAAGCCGGTCGTCGACGCGGCGCCCCCGGCACATTGAGCGACGTTCTCGTAGACCTTGCAGTCGGCGTAGGGGCCGGGGCCGAAACCCTTGATCGAGGCGACGATCATCCGTGGATTGAGCTCCTGGATCCGCGCCCAGGTGAAGCCCATGCGATCGAGCGCACCCGGGGCGAAGTTCTCGACCAGGACGTCGCACTTCTTCACCAGCGCCTCGAGCACTTCCTTGCCCTTCGGGTTCTTCGCATCGATCGTGACCGACCGCTTGTTGTGGTTCAGCATCGTGAAGTAGAGGCTGTCCACGTCCGGAATGTCGCGCAGCTGGCCGCGCGTGATGTCGCCTTCGCCGGCACGCTCGACCTTGATCACGTCGGCACCGAACCATGCGAGCAGCTGGGTGCAGGTCGGGCCCGACTGCACGTGGGTGAAATCGAGAATCCGGACTCCGTCTAGCGCTTTCGCCATTGAAAACCCCTGTAGCGTCGTGCGCGCTTGGCGCGCCATCTATACATATTCATTGCGCTCGCGCGCAGCTCGTTTTACGCCGATGTTCCCTTCGTCGGACCGCCTCGCGCCCGCGGCACGTACGCAACCTGCATGCGACGGCCGTCAGCGACGCTGCCTCGACCGGGTTCGTCGCGACTTCATGGAATCGTCCGGGCGCGACCTGAACGCAGATGGATGCAGCAGCGGGGCGCCGCCGCGGACAACGCGACATCGCGCGACTGCCGTCCCCTGCGGCCGGAACCGCTCCTCCTTCAAACTCCGCCCGTTGCGGCCGGGTCGGAACGCCGATTTCGGCATAAGGTATGTGATATACCAAGGTTCGTCAATGCATCGGCTGTCCGCAGCGCGGCGCGCTCCACCGCATTCCGACCGCCGGCCAGTGCCGCGCCGGCGGGCGTTTCATTTCATTTCTTCTTCGCGGTCGGGTTGAGACTGGTGATGCGGCCGCTTTCGGTGCCGGCCTTTTCGTCGATGACGGCATTGATGAGGGTCGGCCTGCGCGAGCGGATGGCTTCTTCCATCGCCTTGCGCAGTTCGCCAGGCGTCGTGGCGTGCACGCCGATGCCGCCGAACGCCTCCATCAGCTTTTCGTAGCGGGCATCCTTGACGAAGACCAGGGGCGCCGGATCCTGGCCGCCGGTCACATTGACTTCGTCTCCGCGGTAGACGCCGTTGTTGTTCAGGATCACCACGCAGATCGGCAGGTTGTAGCGGCAGATGGTCTCGACTTCCATGCCGGAGAAGCCGAAGGCACTGTCGCCTTCGATCGCGATCACCGGCTGGCCGCTGACCACGGCAGCCGCGACGGAGAAGCCCATCCCGATGCCCATCACGCCCCAGGTGCCGACGTCGAGGCGCTTGCGCGGCTTGTACATGTCGACGATGCTGCGCGTGAAGTCGAGCGCGTTGGCGCCTTCGTTGACCAGCATGGCGTCGGGATTCGACTTGACGATGTCGCGCACGACGTTCAGCGCGCTGTGGAAGTTCATCGGCGTCGGATCCTTGGCCAGCGTTTCGGCCATCTTCGCGACGTTCTTGTTCTTGCGCTCGGCGACGGCGGACAGCCAGTCCGCCGGCGGCTTCGGCCAGCCGGAGCCCGCGGTCGAATCGATCGCGCCGAGCATCGCCGACACGCATGAGCCGATGTCGCCGACGACGGGAGCGTCGATGCGCACGTTGCTGTCCGCTTCCTGCGGCGAGATGTCCACCTGGATGAACTTCTGACCGCCCCATTCCTTGGAGGTCTTGCCGCCCCAGGTCTTGCCCTTGCCGTGCGACAGCAGCCAATTGAGGCGTGCGCCGATCAGCAGCACCACGTCGGCCTCGGGCAGCACGTAGGAGCGGGCCGCGGAAGCGCACTGCGGATGCGTGTCGGGGACCAGGCCCTTGGCCATGGACATCGGCAGGTAGGGGATCCCGGTCTTCTCGATCAGGGTCCGGATGTCGGCATCGGCCTGGGCATATGCCGCGCCCTTGCCGAGGATGATCAGCGGACGCCTGGCAGCCTTCAGCAGATCGAGCGCGCGCTGCACCGCGTCCCGGCCCGGTATCTGGCGCGGTGCCGGATCGACGACCTTGATCAGCGAGTTCCTGCCCGCTTCCGCGTCCATCGCCTGCGGGAACAGTTTCGCCGGCAGGTCGAGATAGACGCCGCCCGGGCGACCGGAGACCGCGGCCCGGATCGCGCGGGCGACGCCCACGCCGATGTCCTCGGCGTGCAGCACGCGGAACGCGGCCTTGGCGAGCGGCTTGGCGATGGCCAGCTGGTCCATCTCTTCGTAGTCGCCCTGCTGCAGGTCGACGACCTCGCGCTCGCTGGAGCCGCTGATCAGGATCATCGGAAAGCAGTTGGTCGTCGCGTTCGCCAGCGCGGTCAGGCCGTTGAGGAAGCCGGGCGCCGACACCGTCAGGCAGATGCCCGGCTTCTGCGTCATGAATCCGGCGATGGACGCTGCGTAGCCTGCGTTCTGCTCGTGGCGGAACGAAATCACGCGCAGGCCCGCCGCTTGCGCCTTGCGCGTGAGGTCGGTGATCGGGATGCCGGGCAGGCCGAAGACCGTATCGATGCCATTGAGCTTGAGGGCATCGATGAGCAGGTGAAAGCCGTCGGTCTCCTGATGTGCCTGAACATTGGCCTGGCCGGCGACCATCGTGTCCGGGGCGACCTCGGTCGTGGCGGACGCCGTTTCCTTGCGGGCTGCGGTGACGCTGTCCATTGGGACCTCCTAGATCGAATCGGCGCGGCGCGCCTGCGAATGAATTCATAGGGCGCGCAGCGAAGCGACCGGGTTGCCGGTCGACTACAGGGACGGAAGATGCCGGGCCGCGGAAAGGCGGTCCTCCGTGAACATCGGCTACTAAGGTATGTGATATACCAAGCCCAGTCAATCGTCGCATGCACGACTCGCGTGCCGATGTTCGTGCGCTCAGGCGCGTGCACGCCGGCGTCGCCCCGTGCCGGTTTCCGCAGCATCGACCACGCCGCAGCGAAGGTGTCGGTGTGAGTGCACACACTCACAGCAAGCGACAGCCGCGGTCGCCGCTGCGGATCAATTCGCTGTGCGAGGACGCAGGCAAGTGTCGGCGCCCGGCACCGTTTCAGGTCGTGAGCCAGTTTCCGGCGCAGGCGCAAGGACCCCGCTACCCCGCACGTGGTTTTTGGTATATAAGATACTGAACAAGCGCCCGCCGAGAGCGGCCCGCCAAGTGAGGACATGACCGGTGTCAACGATTCCGATCGAAGCCGAAACGACGGCGACCGCGCTCACGCTTCGCCCGCTTTCCGCCAACGTCAGTTTCCGTGACCAGGCCTACGCCGCGATCAAGCAGGCGATCATGGACGCGGACATCTACGCGCACGCGCAGGAACTGCGGCTCGACGAGCGCCAGCTCTCGCGCTCGCTCGGCGTCAGCCGCACGCCGATCCGTGAGGCGATGACGCTGCTCGAACAGGAGGGGTTCCTCCGCACGGTGCCGCGCCGCGGCATCTTCATCGTCCGCAAGACCAAGAAGCAGATCATCGAGATGATCGAGATGTGGGCGGCGCTCGAGAGCATGGCGGCTCGCCTCGCGACGATCAACGCGTCCGACGAGGACATCGGGTCGTTGCGCAGGATGTTCGACGAATTCCGCAATTCGACGCCCGCCGAGCACATACATGAATACTCGGATGCGAACATCGCGTTCCACCAGGCGATCATCGGCCTTTCCGGCTCCCACCTGATGGGCAAGACGATCGAGAACCTTTTCATCCACGTGCGCGCGATCCGGCGCCTGACGATCTCCCAGACCGATCGCGCGTCGCGCTCGATCGTCGACCATATGCGCATCATCGAGGCGCTGGAGCGCCGCGACACCGAGCTCGCCGAGCGTCTGGTGCGCGAGCATTCGCTCGACCTCGCGGCGCACGTCGAAAAATACTGCGATTTCCTGCAGTGACGCCTGACCGCAGGGAGTCCGCGCCGCTGCGGCGAATTCCCGCCATCCACCGCAATCCCGGAAGGACAGCCTGTCGTCATGAATGAACGCTCGATCGTCGATACGTCGCGCATCTCCGGCCGGCGTGGTGTAAAGGGCCGGCCCAAGGGCCGCAGTGTCGACCCGCAGGCGCTTGCCGACGTGCGCGCCTTGCTGGGCGACGCCCCGCGCGAGCGCTCGCTGCTGATCGAGCACCTGCACCGGATCCAGGATGCGCGGGGCTGTCTTCCGGCCGCGCACCTGGTCGCACTGGCGCAGGAGATGAAGCTCGCGACCACCGAGGTCTACGAGGTCGCCACGTTCTATCACCATTTCGACGTCCTCGCCGACGGCGAAACGCCGCCCCCGCCGATCACGATTCGCGTGTGCGAGACGCTGTCGTGCCAGATGGCCGGGGCGGAAGCACTGCACGACGCCCTGGTCGCCGGCGCCGGTGCGGGTGTGCGTGTCCTCAAGGCGCCGTGCATCGGGCGCTGCGAGCACGCGCCCGCCGCGGTCGTCGGGCGCCGGCCCGTCGACGAGGCGACCGTCGCCAAGGTGATGGCCGCCGCCGCTGCCGGGAACACCGAACCCGAGCGCCCCGACTGCATCGGTCTCGCCCGTTACCGCGAGGCCGGAGGCTATCGCACGCTCGCGGCCTGCGTCGGCGGGGAACGCGGCGTCGACGCCGTGATCAAGGAGCTCGAGAACTCCGCGCTGCGCGGCCTGGGCGGCGCAGGATTTCCGGCAGGGCGCAAGTGGCGGATCGTGCGCGCCGAACCCGCGCCGCGACTGATGGCCGTCAACATCGACGAGGGCGAGCCGGGGACGTTCAAGGACCGTCACTACCTCGAACGCGACCCGCACCGCTTCCTCGAGGGCATGCTGATCGCCGCGTGGGCGGTCGGCATCGACGCGATCTACGTCTACCTGCGGGACGAATACGCGGCCTGCCGCGAGCTGCTGACACGCGAGCTCGCCGCGCTGAGAGCCGATCCTCCCTGCCCGTTGCCGCGCATCGAGCTGCGCCGCGGAGCCGGCGCCTACATCTGCGGCGAGGAGTCGGCGATGATCGAATCGATCGAGGGCAAGCGCGGCATGCCGCGGCTGCGCCCTCCTTACGTCGCGCAGGTCGGCCTGTTCGGGCGCCCGACGCTCGAGCACAACATGGAGACGCTGTACTGGATCCGCGACATCCTCGAGCGCGGTGCCGAATGGTTCGCCGGCCAGGGCCGGCACGACCGCAAGGGCCTGCGCTCGTTCTCGGTATCCGGCCGCGTCGCGAAGCCGGGGGTGCATCTGGCGCCCGCGGGCATCACGGTGCGCGAGCTGATCGATGAATACTGCGGCGGCATGCTTCCCGGCCACGAGTTCTACGGCTATCTCCCCGGCGGGGCGTCCGGCGGCATCCTCCCGGCGGCCATGGGCGACATCCCGCTCGATTTCGACACGCTGCAGCCGCACGGCTGCTTCATCGGCTCGGCGGCGGTGATCATCCTGTCGCAGCACGACCGGGCGCGCGACGCGGCGCTCAACCTGATGCGGTTCTTCGCCGACGAATCCTGCGGGCAATGCACGCCCTGCCGCGTCGGCACCGTGAAAGCGGTCGCGCTGATGGAACGCCCGGCCTGGGACAAGCCGCTGCTCGACGACCTCGGGCAGGCCATGGCCGACGCCTCGATCTGCGGTCTCGGGCAGGCCGCCCCCAATCCCCTCGCCTGCGTGTTCAAGTACTTCCCGCAGGAACTGGAGTCGAACCGATGAATGCCCCCCGCGAAGCCCTCGCCGTGCAGCAAGGCGTCCCCTTTCGCCTGAACGGCGCCGAGATCGAGGCGCGGCCCGGCGAGACGATCCTCGAGGCCGCCGATCGCGCCGGCGTCGAGATCCCGAGGCTCTGCTACAAGGCCGGCTATCGCCCCGACGGCAATTGCCGGTCGTGCATGGTCGAGATCAAGGGCGAGCGCGTGCTCGCACCGTCGTGCTGCCGCGCGCCGACCGCCGGCATGGAGGTGGCGAGCGACAGCGCGCGTGCCGTGCACGCGCAGAAGATGGTCGTCGAGATGCTCGCCTCCGACGTGCCGGAGAAGGCGTACCGGAAGGATTCGGAGCTCGATCACTGGAAGAAGGCGCTCGGGATCGGCAAGCCGCGCTTCGCGCCGCGGACGCAGCCGGCCGCCGACCTCTCGCACGCGGCGATGGCCGTGAACCTCGACGCCTGCATCCAGTGCACGCGCTGCGTGCGCGCGTGCCGCGAGGAGCAGGTCAACGACGTCATCGGCTACGCGTTCCGCGGCTCGCATTCGAAGATCGTGTTCGACCTCGACGACCCGATGGGCGCCTCGTCGTGTGTCGCCTGCGGCGAGTGCGTGCAGGCCTGCCCGACCGGCGCGCTCGCGCCGGCGCACGAGGCGTACCTGCAGCCGGTCGACCGCGAGGTCGCGTCGCTGTGCCCGTATTGCGGTGTCGGCTGCCAGATCACCTATCACGTCGGCGGCAACCGGATCGTCCGCGTCGAGGGGCGCGACGGCCCCGCCAACCACGAGCGGCTGTGCGTCAAGGGCCGTTTCGGATTCGATTACGTCTCCCATCCGCAGCGGCTCACCAAGCCGCTGATCCGCAAGCCCGGCGTTCCCAAGTCCGCGGACTTCACCGTCGACCCCGACAATCCGCTGTCGGTGTTCCGCGAAGCGACCTGGGAGGAGGCCCTCGCCCTCGCCGGCGGGACGCTGCGGACCCTCCGCGACACCCGCGGACCCGCGGCGCTCGCGGGATTCGGCTCCGCCAAGGGCAGCAACGAGGAAGCGTATCTCTTCCAGAAACTCGTGCGCACGGGTTTCGGCACGAACAACGTCGATCACTGCACGCGGCTGTGCCACGCGTCCTCGGTCGCCGCGCTGCTCGAAGGCATCGGTTCGGGCGCGGTCTCGAATCCCGTGATGGACGTGATGCAAGCGGAGGTCGTGCTGCTGATCGGCGCCAATCCGGTCTCCAACCATCCGGTCGCGGCGACATGGATCAAGAACGCGGTGAAGAACGGCACCAAGCTGATCCTCGCCGACCCGCGCCGCTCGGAGCTCGCACGCCACGCGGCGCATTTCCTGCAGTTCAAGCCCGACACCGACGTCGCGATGCTGAACGCGATCATGCATACGATCGTCGAGGAAGGACTGGTGGCCGAGAGCTTCATCAACGACCGCACCAGCGGCTATGCCGAGTTGCGCGACAACGTGGCGAAGTTCAGCCCCGAGGCCATGGCGCCGATCTGCGGCATCGACGCCGCCACGCTGCGCGAAGTCGCGCGGCTGTTCGCGAAATCGCGCGGGTCGATGATCCTGTGGGGCATGGGCATTTCGCAGCACGTCCACGGCACCGACAACGCGCGCTGCCTGATCGCCTTGTCGATGATGACCGGGCAGATCGGGCGCCCCGGCACCGGTCTGCACCCGCTGCGCGGCCAGAACAACGTGCAGGGCGCCTCCGACGTCGGGCTGATCCCGATGATGTATCCGGATTACCAGCGAGTCGGCAGCAATGACGTGCGATCGATGTTCGAAAAACTGTGGGGCACCACGCTCGATCCCAACCCCGGCCTGACCGTCGTCGAGATCATGGACGCCGTCCACGCCGGCAAGATCCGCGGCATGTACATCATGGGCGAGAACCCGGCGATGTCCGACCCCGACGTCGATCACGCCCGCGCGGCGCTCGCGAAGCTCGAGATGCTCGTCGTCCAGGACATCTTCCTCACCGAGACCGCGTACCTCGCCGACGTCATCCTGCCGGCCTCCGCATTCCCCGAGAAGACCGGCACCTTCACCAACACCGACCGGACCGTCCAGCTCGCGCGCCAGGCACTTCAGCCGCCGGGCGAGGCACGCCAGGACCTCGCGATCATCGTCGACATGGCGAAGCGGCTCGGGCTCGACTGGGGTTACGGCCATCCGCGCGATGTGTTCGACGAGATGCGCAAGGCGATGCCGTCGATCGCCGGCATCACCTGGGACCGGCTGGAGCGCGAGCACTGCGTCACCTATCCTTGCGAGAACGTGGGCGACCCGGGCGAGCCCGTCGTGTTCATCGACCGCTTCCCGACCGAGAGCGGCAGGGCCCGTCTCGTTCCCGCGCAGCTGATTTCCGCCGACGAGCAACCCGACGACGCATGGCCGTTCGTGCTGATCACCGGGCGGCAGCTCGAGCACTGGCACACCGGGAGCATGACCCGGCGCAGCGTCGCGCTCGACACCATCGAGCCGTTCCCGGTCGCGTCGGTCAATTCGCAGGATCTGGCGGCGCTCGGGGTCGCGCCTGGAGGCACGATCACCGTCGCGTCGCGCCGCGGCAGCGTGTCGCTGTACGCTCGCGCCGACGACGGCACCCCGCGCGGCAGCGTGTTCATCCCGTTCTGTTACCACGAAGCCGCCGCGAACCTGCTGACCAACGCCGTGCTGGACCCGTTCGGCAAGATCCCCGAGTTCAAGTACTGCGCGGTGCGCGTGTCCGCGGGCGGCACTCCGGCGGCGACGCGCGGCTATACGATGCCCGCGACCGTCGCCGGGGATTGACTTCGGGCACGCATCAGCCGCGGCTCGCTTTCCAGAACATGTACGCACCGAGCGCATAGAGCAGCGCCGAGAAAGCGCGGCGCAGCTTCGCTGCCGGCCAGCGGTGCGCCATCGACACGCCGACGGGAGCGACGGCCATGCTCGCGACGACGATCATGATCATCGCCGGCAGATATACGTAGCCGACCGACCACGGCGGAAGACCTGGCTGCCGCAGCCCGGCGACGACGAATCCGATGGTGCCGGCGATGGCGATCGGCAATCCCAGCGCCGCCGACGTCGCCACCGCGTTGTGGATCTTGACGTTGTGGTGCCCGAGGTAGGGAATCGTGATGAACCCGCCGCCTGCGCCGAGCAGGCTGGACACGGCTCCCACGCCAGCGCCCACGCCGAACAGCGCGAACCTGCCGGGCAGCTCACGGCCGGCCCTGGGCGGACGCGCGACCAGCGTCCGCGTGGCCGACGACCAGGTGAACACTCCGAACACCGCGGCAAGTACCCGCCCCGGCAGCGCGCTCGCGATCTGCGGACCGACGAGCGAGCCCAGCACGATGCCGGGCGCCATCGCGGCAACGACCGCCCACAGCACGGCGTGCTTCTGCGCATGCGCACGCACCGACGACAGTGCGGTGAACATCATCGACGCGGTGGCCGTGGCGACGGCCATGTGGACGACGTGTTCGGGCGGAAAATCCCTCGCCGTGAACAGGATCGTCAGCAGGGGAACGATCGACATGCCGCCGCCGATCCCGAGCAGGCCCGCCATGAAGCCGACGGCCGCACCCAGCGCGAGCAGCACGGGGAGCATCGTCCAGTCCATGGCGTTCACATCCGAGAAAATGGGGTCAGAGCCCTAAATTCGAAATGGGTCAGAGCCGTAATATTCGGCGGAGAATCTCGCCGAATATTACGGCTCTGACCCCATTTTCGCTGACCCCATTTTCTCGACGATCCTCCACTCGGCCGGGGTGACGGGTGTGATCGACAGCCGGTTGCCGCGACGCAGGATGACCATGTCCTCGAGCCCGCGCGCCGCGCGCAACTCGGGCAACGTGACCAGGCGCGTCTTGCGCACGAGCTTCACCTCGACGTTGAACCACCGCGGTGCATTGCGCCTCGCCTTCGCATCGTAATAGGGGCTTTCCGGATCGAACTGCGTCGCATCGGGATACGCGAGCCGCGACACCTCGACGATGCCCGCGATGCCTGGCTCGGGGCAGCTCGAATGGTAGAAGAATGCGAGATCACCGACTCGCATGTCGTCGCGCATGAAATTGCGTGCCTGGTAGTTGCGCACCCCGAACCACGGCGTGGTCCGCTTCGGAGCGCCGGCAAGATCGTCGATCGACAACTCGTCGGGCTCGGATTTCATCAGCCAATGCCCTGGCATCGCGGATCCTGGAAGGGGTCAGAATAAATGGGGTCAGAGCCGTAATATTCGGCGATAACCCCCGCCGAATATTACGGCTCTGACCCCATTTATTCTGACCCCATTTATTCTGACCCCACTTTCTCGGTGAGCAGCGTCTGACCGGGCTGGACGCGGGTGAATGCCACCGGCGCGAAATCGACGCGCAGGTCGCCCTCGCGCAGCGCGATGCGCGTGTAGGCGGAGCGCTCGAGGTCGCCGGCTTCGGGAAAATCCTCGCGGAAATGCGCACCGCGCGAATCCTCGCGTGCCAGGGCGGCGCGTGCGATCGTCCGGCTCGCGAGCAGCAGGCTGTCGAGATTCAGCCAGTCGTGCCAGGTCAGGTTGAACGCGCGCTCGCCTCCCGCGACACCGGTCGCCCCGAGCTCCGCATGCAGGGCGTCGAGCTCGCCGACCGCGCGCTCGAGCGTCGATCGCGTGCGCACGATGCCGACGTCGTCCCACATCAGCGCCTGCAGCCGCTCGCGGAGCGCGTGCACGTCGCCGCCGGGCCGTCCGAGCGGCGCTTCGCAGCGCGCGATCTCGGCAGCGAGGATGTCGGGGTCGGGAGGCGGCGCGTCACCGCATTGCGTCACGTAGGCGCCGACCTCGTCGCCGGCAATGCCGCCGAACACGGTCGAGTTCGCCACTCCGTTGCCGCCGAGACGGTTGGCTCCGTGGACGCCCCCGGTGTCCTCGCCCGCCGTGTAGAGGCCCGGCATCGCCGTCCTGCACTGCAAGTCGAACTCGATGCCGCCCATCATGTAATGCGCGGTCGGCACGACCTCGACGCGCCCGCCGGCGAGGTCGAAGCCGCAGTCCGCGCAGCGCTCGACCATGCCCTTGAACTGCCGGCGCACGTTGTCGGGCCCGAGATGGCCCATCGCGATCCACACGCCGCCGTTGGGCGTCGTGCGGCCGCTGCGCATCTCGGCGTAGATCCCGCGCGAGACGATGTCGCGCGTCGCTCGCTCGCCCCGCGGATCGAAGCGCAGCATGAACCGCTCGCCCTCGCCGTTCAGCAGGTGGCCCCCGGATCCGCGCAGGCCCTCCTCGAGCACGGTGCCGGTCATCCGCGTGTGCGCGCCGGCGAGCAGTCCGGTCGGATGGAACTGCACCATCTCCATGTCACGCAGCGTGAGGCCGAGGCGCAACGCCATCGCGAGCCCGTCGCAGGACTTGTCACCCGACGGCGTGTGATAGCGGTACATCGTCGGCCCGCCGCCGGTGGCGAGCACCACGGCGCGCGCACGCACGAACACGAGCTCGCCGGTGCGCATGTCGATGAACAGCACGCCCGAGAGGCGGCCGCCGTCGCGCGAAGGCACCAGCGCGACCGCGCGATGCTCCTCGAGCCGGTCGATGCCGCGCGCCCACACCTGCTCGGCGAGCCGGCTGATGATCTCGATGCCGGTCAGGTCGCCCTTGTGGACCGTGCGGTCGAAGGTCTGGCCGGCGAAGGCCTTCTGGTGCAGCGTGCCGTCCGGGTTGCGGTCGAAGAAGCAGCCGAGCTCGTTCTCGAGCTCGTGGATGCGCTCGACTGCGCCGGTGCAGAGGCGCCACGCGAGGTCCTGCTGCGGGAGCCACTTGCCGCCCTCGATCGTGTCCATGAAATGGCGCTCGATCGAATCGCCGGCAGCCAGCGCGACGTTGTATCCGCCTTGGACCATCCGCGTGCACCCGCACTTGCCGAGCAGCCCCTTGACGGCGACCGTCACCGACAGCGACGGATTCGCGTCGAAAGCGTGCAGGGCGGCGAACAGGCCCGCGCCGCCGCTGCCGAGCACCAGGACATCGGTGCTGCGCTCGATCATCCGACGCCCAGCCTGGCGAGCACTGCGGCACGCTTCGCGCGGGCTTTCGCGTCGATGTCGGCGTAGATGCTCCCGCCGACGCTGTCCATCGCGACCTGCAGCGGACCGAAGCCGTGGACGCGGAACTTCCACAGGCTCTCCGGGTTGAGGTCGTCGAGGTCGACGTCCTCGATCGCCTCGATCCAGGTGGTCTCCAGCGCGGCGGTTCCGCCGATGATCGCGAGATAGACGCCGCCCAGCTCGGCGAAAGCGCGAAGCGATTCGGCGCCGAGTCCACCCTTGCCGACGATGATGCGCACGCCGTAGTCCTGCATCAGCGGCCGCGTGTAGCGTTCCATTCGCATCGACGTCGTGGTTCCGATGCACACCGGCGCATAGCCGGCCGGATACGCGGGCGACGGCTCGACCTTGCGGACGTTGGGCGCGGTATGGATGACCGCGTGTCCCGCGAGGTCGAAGCGCGTGCGCCGTCCGCGGTCGAACATGTGGATCTGCGTCGCGTCGCGGATGCCGAACAGCGTGCCTTCCAGCGTGACCATGTCCCCGACCCGCAATGCGCGCACCTGGGCTTCGGTGACGGGCGTTCCCAGCGTGACCGACCGGTCAGAAGCCATAGGTCACCCCCGCCGGCGTCAGCACGGCGCGCGCGCGCCGCGCCGAGTGACATTGCATGTTGACCGCGACCGGGTTCATCGTGATGTGCGTCGCGGCGATCTCGATGTGCACGGCGAACGCCGTCGCGTCGCCTCCGAGGCCCTGCGGACCGATGCCGAGCTCGTTGACGGCGGCCGACAGCGCGCGCTCGAGCGCGGCGCCTTCGGGATCGTCGCAGACGCTGCCCAGCGGCCGGGTCGCGGCGATCTTCGCGAGGTGGACGCAAAGGTCCGCGCTGCCCCCCACGCCGACACCGACGATCGTCGGCGGGCAGGTCTTGCCGCCGGCATCGAGCACGCAGTCGACGACGAAGCGCTCGATCGCGGCCACGCCTTCGGCGGGCACCGCCATCTTCAGCCACGAGTTGTTCTCGGAGCCGCTGCCCTTGGGAATCATCTCGATCGAGAGCTCGTCCGGGCGTTCGGAGAACGCGACATTGATCACCGGCACCCGCCGTCCGCTCGACGTGTGGCGATTCTGGCGGGTGATCGGATGCACGACCGACGAGCGCAGCGGGTACTCGCGCGTCGCCCGCTCGCAGCCGCGGGTGATCGCCGCCTCGAGGTCGACGCCATCGACGCGCAGGTTGCGGCCGAGGGTCACGTTGTAGATCGGGATGCCGGTGTCCTGGCAGAGGAGATTGCCGGTGTCCTCGGCGACCGCGATGTTGCGGATCATCGTGCCGAGCACGCGCTTGCCGCCCGCGTCGGTCTCGGCGCGGTCGAGGCGTTCGAAGCCCTGCTTGATGTCGTCGGGCAGGATCTTGAGCGCCCGGATGTAGAGCTCCCGCGATGCGTCCTCGACGCGGGCGATGTCGACGTCCATGGTCAGTTGCTCCCCGAATGCATGAAGCGGCTGCGCATCAGCGAACCGCCAGCAGGAAGAATACGGCAACGAGCAGCGAGATCCCGGCGGCGACTGCGGCGAGGGATTTCTGCCAGTCGCGCCAGGGCAGGAACTCGAGCGCCAGCACGCGCAGGCCGCCGGTCAGGTGCGCCGCGAGCAGGACCACGAGCCCCCATTCGGCGACCTTCACTCCTGGATTCTCGGTCCAGCGCAGGAACCCGTCGAGCGCGGCTTCGCCTTCGAGTGCCCGGCCCAGCGCCCAGAAGTGGACAGGCAGGAACAGCGCCAGCGCCACGCCCGAGAGCCGATGGACGATGAATGCCCACCATCCCGCGGGACGGTCACCGTGCGACCTGAACCGCTGCAACGCCCCCTGCCGGATCATGCCGCGAGCCCCCAGATCGCCCGCAGCCCAAGTGCGAGCAGCGCAACGCCGACGGCCACGGCGGCGAGGTCCGCGACACGTCCGCGAAAGCCCGTCCACTCGGCCGCGATCGCCCGCAGGCCGATCGGCGCATGCACCGCGGCGGCAACGACGAACACGGCGTAGAACGCCGGCCAGGCGATCGACGAATGGATGCGCGCGAGGATGGCGGCCGCGGTCAGGCCGCTCCTGATCGCATAGAAAATCGTCGCCAGGTGCACGACGACGCAGGCCGCGAGCACGAATGCGCTCGCGCGCTGGAGGAGCCACAGCGCGGCATCCGTCCGCACGCGCGCCCGATCGAAATCTGCGGCCTGCGCTGCAGCAGCGCCCGCGGAGCCGCGCGCGGCGCTCACAGCTCGCCTTTCAGCAGCGCCCGCGACACCGCGCGCTTCAGCCCGGCGATCGACGCGGTCGGTGCGAGATGCTTGGGACAGCGCTCGGTGCAGTTCGCCTGCGAATGGCAGGCGTGGCATCCGGCGTCGCCTGCCACCGCGGCGAGACGTTCGCGATTGCCGCCGTCGCGCTCGTCGTTCACCAGCGTCCATGCGCGATTGAGGGCGGCGGGTCCGAGATAGTCGGGTCGCCAGGCGACGATGTCGCAGGACGCGTAGCAGATGCCGCAGCCGATGCATTCGATCGCAGCGTCGGCGGCGCGGCGCTCGCGGCTTGCCGGCAGCACTCGCGCCATCGGGTCCTTGCGGGTCGCCGTCGGCGTCAGGCGGCCCCGCGCTGCGGCCCACTTGTCGAAGAATTCGCGCATGTCGCAGACCAGGTCGCGAATCACCGGCAGGTTCGACAGCGGCCGCAGTTCGAGGCGCTCGCCCGCGGCGACGCGATCGACATGGGTACGGCAGGTCCAGCGAGCGACGCCGTTGACGGTCATCGCGCAGGACCCGCACATGCCGACGCGACATGCGTAGCGATAGGCGAGGGTCGGATCGAGGTTGCGCTGGATCCAGGTGACGACGTCGAGCACCGTCTGGCTCGCCTCGCGCGGCACGCGATAGCGGACGAACCGCCCTTCGGCGTCACCTCGCCAGACATCGACGTCGATCCACGAGGAGGCGAGCGGCGCCGTTTCGGGCCCCCGCTCGCGGTGTGGGTCCCCCGCCTGTGCCGTTCCGGCCGTCATCCTGAACCTGGGTTCAAGATCGGTCGCCTGCCGGGACCATCAGGCGCTTCCGCGTGGGAGCGCACACCGGTCCACATGGGGCAACGGCAACCTCGCTACGAGAGCATTGGTCCAAAGAACGTATGGCCGACACGAACACCGCAGGGGATTGAAACCGAATCGCCGGGAAATCGGGCTAGAACAGCTTTTCCTGACCTGCAAGCGCCTGGTCGATCGCCACCTGCATTGCACGGATTCTACGCCGTGCCGCGTCATCGTCAACCGCTCCGCCCGCCGCAGCGAGGCCCGACGCCGTCGATGCGCCCGGGGCGACGGACGACACCGGCCTGCGCGCGCGCAGCAGCTCGTGCGCGATGTTGAGCGCAGCCATGACGGCGATGCGCTCGCCGCCGCTCACCTTGCCCGCATCGCGAATCTCGCGCATCCGGCGGTCGAGGAACGTCACCGCCTCGCCCAGCTCCTCGCGCTCGTCGTCCTTGCACGCGATCTTGAAATCGCGCCCGAGGATGGACACGCTGAGAGTGACCATCTGCGAAGGATCGCCGGCGCCGATGCTCATTGGACCCCCACGCTCGCGGCGTGCACCGCTGCGCTGCCCCCGCAGGGGACGCACCCGCGCCTTGGCCCGGCGGTGCTCATTCGACGGGCATCCTCGAGATCAGCGTTTCGAGCCGCGAACTCGCCTGAGACATGCGCAGCGCCAGATCGTGATTCTTCTCCTGCGCCGCCGCGAGCTCGCGCCGCAGCGCCTCGTTGGCCTCGCGCAGCGCGCGCGCCTGCGCGATCAGCGATTCGACACGCTCTTCCAGCGCGGTGAGTTCGATGTCCATGGCGTGGGGGAACTATAGGCGGCGCCTCGCCGGCGCGTCAACCGGCGTGACGAAGCTCGCGCGAGCGCCGCGCGGGCACGGGGACCCCGCATTGTCCCCCATCAGCGAGCCGCCTCGCCGGCGGCGTCCGTATCGAGTTCGACGTATCGCACCGAAAGGACGTCGAGCTCCTCGACGCCGCCGGGCGTTCTCAGCGTGACGGTGTCGCCTTCGCGCGCCTTCAGGAGCGCGCGCGCCATCGGCGAGATCCAGCTGATGTAGCCGCGGCTCGTGTCGATCTCGTCGACGCCCACGATGCTGACGGTGCGCTCGGCGCCGTGGGCGTCGGCGACCCTCACCGTCGCCCCGAAGAAGACCTGCGATCCCGCATCGTCGTCGCGACGCGCCGAGGGATCGACGACCTCGGCCTGGTCCAGGCGGCGCACCAGGAAACGGATCCTGCGATCGATCTCGCGCAGGCGCTTCTTGCCGTAGATGTAATCGCCGTTCTCCGACCGGTCGCCGTTGCCGGCCGCCCACGCGACCGTTGCGACCAGCTCGGGTCGCTCCCGAGACACCAGGGCATCGAGCTCGCGCCGCATCCGGGCGAAACCTCCCGGGGTCATGTAGTTGCGCGCGCCGGCGGGCAGCGGCGATGCGTCTTCCGGCGCGTCTTCGGCGTCGTCGGGCGCTTCCTGCTCGGTAGTGAAAGCCTTGCTCATGCGTCGATCCCGCGTCGCGGCGCACGCCCGCCGCGAGGAAAGAACTTTGCCGCGCGCCACGCGCCGCGCCGCACGCGAATTATAGGCCGTCGTGCTTGGGCCGCTGCGCCTTGGCGAGCGCCGCGCAAAGGCTCGCCATGCCGTCGACGAAGCGCGGGCCGGGCCGGTGCAGCAGGTTCGCGTCGACGACGAACAGGTTGCGAAGGCGCACCGCGGCGAGCCCTTTCCACCGGCGCCATCGATCGAGCCAGGCCGGACGCAGGGCGCCATCGGTCCCGGCGACGATCACCTGCGGGTCGGCAACGAGCACGGCTTCGACGCTCACCTGCAACGCAGGCACCGGCTGCGAGCCGAACACGTTGATCCCGCCGCATTGCTCTATCGCCTGGGTGACCAGCTGCTCGCCGCCCAGCGTGTAGATGGGGGCGTCGAAGACCTGATAGAAGACGCGCAGCCGCGGCGAGCCCCCGGCAGATCGCGCCAAAGCGCCGGCCTTCGCGCGAAACCGCGCCGCGGCCGCGTCGGCGCTCGGCTGCGTTCCCGCGAGGATCCCCAGGCGCTGGATGTCAGACGCGATGTCGTCGATGCGCCGCGCATCGGTCTCGAACACCGCAATGCCATGGCCCCTGAGCCACGCAACCTGCGCCGGCGTCGTCCAGGGCCAGGTGACGATGAGATCGGGCGCGAGCGCGACGATGCGCTCGAGGTCCAGGGCCGCGACGTCGCCGATCACCGGAAGCCTGGCGGCCGCCGGAGGATAGTCCGAGCCCTTGATCACGCCGACCACGCGCTCGCCCGCTCCCGCCGCGAAGACGAGCTCGGTCGCGTGCGGCGCGAGGGTCACGATCCGCTGCGCAGGCTGCGCGAGCACGATGCTGGCGCCGGTGTCGTCGACGACGCGGACGTCGGCCAGCGCACACAGGGAAGCGGCCGCAAGCGCGGCCGCGGCAAGCAGACTCGAGCCGAGCCGCTTCCAGCGTCCGGTTGCCTTGGCGATTCCTGCGCTTGACGTCGAACCCGCCGACCTATCGTCCGTGGGCAACAGGCAGTGCCCGGCGCGCGACGACGTAGCACGATGACCAAGCCGAATGGCGGAGCGCAATCACAGCTGCCACCGCGCCCCGGCGAAGATGCGCGCACCGCCGGTCGAGTAGTCGGCAGCGACCTCGTAGTTCCTGTCGAGCACGTTGTCGCCGCGAACGAACAACGTCACGCCGTGCGCGAGCGGCCACTCGACGGCGAGGTCGACGATGCCGTAGCCTGCCAAGCCTGCGCAGGTTCTCGGCGTCGTCGTAGCGCGCCGACGATCCCACCCACTCGGCGGTAACGCGCATCGGCCCCGCCTGCTGCGACAACGACAGCGTCGCGTGCCGCCTCGCGCGCCGCGGCAGGAGGTGCCCCGTCGCATCGTCGGTGGGCGACTGCAGGTCGACCGACGCGTGCACCGTCAGCGTCGCGCCAGTCCCAGTTTCCATCGAGCGTCATGCCCTCGAGCGTCGCGTCGGAAACATTGTCGGGCCTGCAATTGAAGTCGGCGTCGCACTGGAACACGATCAGGTCGCGCACGTGGTTGCGGTAAGCGACCAGATTCGCCTGCCAGTTCGCCTCCCCGATGCTCCCCGCTGCGTGGATGCCGGCTTCGAGGTTGCGCGCGGTCTCGGGACGCAGGCCGGGGTTCGAATACCCGGGGTAATAGAGGTCGTTGAACGTTGGAACGCGGAACGCGGTTCCCGCGCTGGCGGTGAAGCGCCACATCGGCGAGATGCGATAGCCCCAGGCGATCGCGCCGGTCGATTTTCCCCCGAACTGGTTCGACTGGTCGTGGCGCGCATTCGCCTGGACTGCATTGGGGCCGGCGACCATCCGCCAGATCGCCGTCAGCGAATTCGTGCCTCGCGAATCGACGGCGAAGCCCGAATCGGAGGCCACACGTTCCTCGCGACGCTCCGCAGCGACGGTCACGCTCCCCGCCGGCAGGGTGAGATCGTTCTGCCACGCATACTGGCGCTGCCGGGTCGTGAACGGGTAGTCGGCGTATCCGGTCTTCGACACCGAACGGTCGTCACCCTCGCCCACCGACAGGTTCGACGTCCACCACGGCGCGAGCCGGTCGGCCGCCGCCGCGCGCCAGGAAGTGAGCGTGGTCAGCGTGCGGTCGTTGAAGTTGTCGCCGGCGTCGAACTGGCTGTCGAGGTGGCTGCGGAAGAACTGCAGCGACAGCGCGTGCCCCGGCGCGGGCGTCAATGATCCACTGGCGGACACGCCGGCATTGCGGTAACCATCGCGATCGGGGTCATAGCTGAAGTTGGCGGGATTGGTGATCGCATTGAAGCCTGCGCTGTGGCGCGTGGACACCTGCAGCGATCCGCTCGCGGCCGCCGATCCCCCCGAGATGCCCGCGGTGCCTGACGAGGTTTCGTAGGTCCCGTAGCCGACCGAGGCATTCGCGTGCATGCCGCGTTCCCCGCGCCTGGTGAAGATCTGGATGACGCCGCCGATCGCGTCGGCGCCATAGAGACTCGATGCGGGTCCGCGCAGGATCTCGACATGGTCGACCTGATCGAGCGGAATACCCTCCAGCGCCGTCGCGCCGCTCGACGACGAGGAGACGCGCATGCCGTCGATCAGGACCAGCGTCTGCGTCGCGTTCGCTCCGCGCAGGAAGATCCCCGACGTCGCGCCGGGTCCACCATTGCGGTCGATCTCGACGCCGGGCTGGCGCTGCAGCAGCGACACGAGACTGTCGACGCCGCTCTGGGCGATTTCGTCGGCGCCGATGACCGTCACATCTGCGACGAGATCCTCGGCCGACTGGGGCCCCCGCGCAGCGGTGACCACGACCGGCTCCAGGACGGCCGTACCCTTGGGAATGCCCGGCGCCTGCCCGTGTGCGTTTTGCGCCGCGGCAATCGCGACAACCAGGATGGCTAAGAACGGGTGATGGCGAACCGGGTCACCGGTTCGCGGGCGCTGCCACTTGCTGGGCATCGGATGCTCGCTTTCGTCATGCCGTGGGGACCCCGCACGGACATCGATCGGCACAACGCGAGCATCGCAAGACGCCGGCAAGCATGGGCGCCCACCAGCGCAGGAGTCGGATGACGTGGCCTGCCGCGGTGGCGCGTACGCACCTGCGAGCGGCAACGGATCCCCGCGCTGCGGTTCAGTTCTCGCCGGTGGCACCTCGCGGTGCCGTGAGCGATGCAGGCCGGTCTCCGGGCTTGCCGGTCTTGATCGTCCCGCCTTCCCGTCCGCTTGCGCGGTCAGTGGCTTGGCCCCGAGGGTCGGACGATCCGCACCGGCTTACCGTTGCGGGGGCAGCCGCGGCCTTGGCGCCTTGACTCGTCGTGCATCCGGCGCCGCACCGCGTTCCCGTTTCACCCGCCGGATCGTTGACGTCCGGCGGACACCTGCGACCTTGATTCTACTTCACCTCCGGGCGGCGGTCCGGCTGTGGAGCCTTTCCGCGGGCAGGGCGACCCGCGCACTTTGCTAGAATCCCCGGTTACGCTCCATACACACCATACGCACGCCACGCCCGGCGCCGAAGCGCGCAACAGACCGATCGCCCGCGAGTGAACCGCAAGCTCTACATCCGCACGTTCGGCTGCCAGATGAACGAGTACGACTCGGACCGCATGGCCGACGTTCTCGCCGCCTCCGATGGCCTGGCGCTGACCGACAGCCCCGAGAACGCGGACGTCATTCTGTTCAATACCTGTTCGGTGCGCGAAAAGGCGCAGGAGCGCGTGTTCCACGACCTCGGCCGCGTTCGCGCGCTGAAGGCGGCCCGCCCCGACCTGATCATCGGCGTCGGCGGCTGCGTCGCGTCGCAGGAGGGCGCAGCCATCGTCGAGCGGGCCCCGTACGTCGACCTCGTGTTCGGTCCGCAGACGCTGCACCGCCTGCCCGCGATGATCCGCGCGCGCCGCGACACCGGTGTGGCGCAGGTCGACATCTCGTTTCCCGAGATCGAGAAGTTCGATCACCTGCCACCGCCGCGTGTCGAAGGCGCTAACGCGTTCGTCTCGATCATGGAGGGTTGCAGCAAGTACTGCTCGTTCTGCATCGTTCCCTACACGCGCGGCGAAGAGGTCTCGCGTCCGTTCGACGACGTGCTGACCGACATCGCCGATCTCGCCCTCCAGGGCGTGAAGGAAGTGACGCTGCTCGGGCAGAACGTCAACGCCTGGCGGAGCCCATCGGCCGGGGACGGCGAGGTCGCGGACCTCGCGATGCTGCTCGAATACGCGGCTGCGATTCCCGGCATCGAGCGCCTGCGCTACACGACATCGCATCCGAAGGAGATGAGCGCGCGGCTCGTTTCCGCCTACGGCAGGCTCGACAAGCTGGTGTCGCACCTGCACCTGCCGGTGCAATCGGGTTCCGATCGCGTCCTCGCCGCAATGAAGCGCGGTTACACCGCCCTCGAGTACAAATCGATCGTGCGCAGGCTGCGCGCCGAGCGTCCCGGCCTGTCGCTGACGTCGGATTTCATCGTCGGGTTCCCGGGGGAGACCGAGGCAGACTTCGAATCGACGCTGCGCCTGGTCGAGGACGTCGGCTTCGACGGCGCGTTCAGCTTCGCCTACAGCACGCGTCCCGGGACGCCGGCCGCGGACCTGCCCGATCGCGTGCCCGCGGAGGTCGCGCAGCATCGCCTCGAACGGCTGCAGGCGCTGCTCGACGCGCAGTATCGCGCCGTGAGCGCGTCGATGGTCGGCAAGCGGGAACGCGTGCTCGTGACCGGCCGCTCGGCCAAGGATGCGGGCGAGATCGCAGGGCGCAGCGACAACAACCGCGTCGTCAACTTCGCAGGCGATCCGGCATCGATCGGTCGATACGTCGATGTCGTCATCACCGCCGCGCTGCCGCATTCGTTGCGCGGCGAGCCCGTTCACCCCTGAGAGCCTCCGGCCGGCGCGCCGTCGCCGCCGGCCCTGTGCCTCGCGAAACCGGAGCTACGGATACATGCTGCAACTGCGCCCTGCCCGCATCGCGATCCTGATGTACGCCGTTGCGCCTCTGCTCTTCGCCGGCTGCGCGAGCATCCCCGCGATGAACGCCGGCAAGTCGGAGGAGACTGAGGCCATCGCTGCAGCGGCCGCGACCGCCGCTACCGAGCACCCTGGGGGTCCCGAGGGGGCGGCGCCCGGGAGCGCGCAGCCGACGCCGCCGAAAGCGACCGCTGCGGCGGCCGCTGCCGCCGCAGCGGCGCAGGCGGCCCAGGCGGCCAAACCTTTCGCGGACGTGATCAAGGGAGCGAAGGAATCGGCAGGCCTGTTCAATCTCTGGCAGAAGGAAGACAAGGTCTGGATCGAGATCGCGCCCGAGCAGTTCGATCATCCGTACTTCTTCAAGTCGGCGCTGAACCAAGGCATCGGCGAGCACCGGCTCTTCGGCGGTGCGATGACCTACCCGGTCGGCGTCGCCCAGATCGTCGTGTTCCACAAGCACGGCAACACCGTGCAGCTGATCGCCAAGAACGAGAAGTACACGGCGAGAGCCGGGACGCCCGAAGCGCGCGCGGTCGCCGCGGGCTTTTCCGACAGCCTGCTCGCGACCGCGCCGATCGCATCCCAGCCCAAACCCGGGGGGAAGTCGGTCCTGATCGACGCCAATGCGCTGCTCTTCTCCGACATCCCGGCTGCGGTGCCCTTCCTCGAGAGGGTCTATCGCCAGCCCTACGGCTTCGACGCCCGCAACTCGTCGTTCGGCAAGCTCTGGGCGAGCCCCGACAACGTCGCGCTCGAGGTTTCGGCGCATTACTCGCTGTCGCACCTGGTGCTGCCGCCGCCTCCGCCCGCCAAGTCGACGCTGCCGCCGCCCCCGTCGACGCTGCCGGACGTGCGCAGCATGTTCCTCGGCTATTACTACACGTTCGCCAAGCTGCCAGACGTGCCGATGCCGGCACGCCGGGCCGAAGATCGCATCGGCTATTTCACCACCGACGTCCTCGATTTCACTTCCGACATTCCGCGCGTCCCGGTCGAACATTTCGTCGACCGCTGGCGCCTCGAGAAGAAGGACCCTGCCGCAGCACTGTCCGAGCCGAAGCAGCCGATCGTGTTCTGGCTCGACCGCAACATCCCGGTCAAGTACCGCGAGCCGATCCGGGAGGGCATCCTCGAGTGGAACAAGGCCTTCGAGCGGATCGGCTTCAAGGACGCGATCCGCGTCGAGGTCCAGCCCGATGACGCCGACTTCGACACCTCGGACATCCGCCATGCGTCGGTGCGCTGGCAGACCGTCGCGAAGACGTCCTACGGCGCAATCGGCCCCTCGGTCGTCGATCCGCGCACCGGCGAGATCCTCGACGCCGACATCGGCATCGACGCCAACAATATCCGCGTCGTCCGCAGCCTGCGCGGCGAGTACCTGCCGTCGCCCTCCAATGCGTTCGCCGCGCTGGCGGGGACGCAAGCCCCCGCCGGCACCGACGCGCGCAGCTGCACCTACGAGGAGGCCGCGACCCAGGATGCCGCTTTCGCGCTGTCGCTGCTCGAAGCGCGCGGCGAGATCGCCCCGGACAGCCCCGCGGTCGACAAATTCGTCGATGCGTTCCTCAAGGCGGTGACCATGCACGAGGTCGGGCACACGCTCGGCCTGCGCCACAATTTCCGCGCATCGACGATCTACACCGAGGCGGAACTCTCGGATCCTGCTTTCACCGCGAGGAACGGCATCGCCGGTTCGGTGATGGAGTACAACCCCTGGAACATCGCGGTCAAGGGCGAGCAGCAGGGACAGTTCAACATGTCGACGCTCGGGCCCTACGACTACTGGGCGATCGAATACGGGTACAAGGAGCTTCCCGCGGGCCAGGAAACGACCGATCTCGCGAAGATCGCCGGCCTCTCGAACGAGCCGCAGCTCGCCTACGCGACCGACGAGGATGCCGGCGGATCCGGACTCGATCCCGACGTCAACCAGCTCGATCTCGGTAGCGATCCTCTCGCCTATGCGAAAAAGCGAGTCGAGCTGGTGCGCGAGATGTGGCAGCGCACGGAGGCGATGCCATTGCAGCCGGGCCAGAGCTATTCCGTCCTGCGGCGCAACTTCAGCCGCGGACTGATCGAAGCGGCGCAGGGCGCGCTGTTCGCGGCCAAGTACGTCGGCGGCCTGACGACCCTCAAGGATCGCGCCGGCAGCGGCCGCACACCGCTGAACCCGGTCGACGCAGGCAAGCAGCGCGGGGCGCTCCAGATGCTGGCCACCGAGATCCTGTCGGCCGACAGCTTCGATTTTCCTCCGGCGTTCCTGCGCCACATGACGGTGTCGGCGACCGACATGGAGGACGCGGAGGAACTGGGACGGCCGGTGCCGCCGGTCGACCTCCCGATCGACCAGCAGGTGCTGGGGCTCCAGCGCGCCGTCCTCGACCGGCTGATGAGCCCGATGATCGCCCAGCGGCTGCTGAACAACGAGTCGAAGGTCGACAGCCCGCGCGAAGCCCTGCGGCTGCCCGACCTCTACGCGACGCTGCACGCTGCCGTGTGGAGCGAGCTTCGGACCGGCAGGGAGATCCCGCTGCTGCGGCGCAATCTGCAGCGCGAATACGTAACCCAGGTCGCGAATGCGCTGCTCCGGCCGGCACAGTCGATGCCCGCCGACGCGCGCGCGCTGCTGCGCGCCGACGCGAAGCGGCTGCACGCCGAGCTCGCCGCGGCGCAGTCGCGCAAGTGGTCGCGGGAAGCGCAGGCACACATCGCGGACATGCTCGCGATGCTCGACGAAGCACAGAAGGCGCCGATCGTGCGCCAGGGCCTGTGACCCGCGCGGCGCGCCGGACGACCGGGGTTGCGGCAACGCCGCAGCCGCGCCGTGCCTCGGCGCGCACCGGCACCTCGCGGGTGCTGCAGACGATTTCGCTCGAGCCCGACGGCAACCGGGCGCTCGCCAACCTCTGCGGGCCGCTGGACGCGAACCTGCGCCAGATCGAGGCGGCGCTGGACGTGACGATCGCGCGCCGCGGCACCGACTTCACGGTCGAAGGCGCGGCGAAGCAGGTGGAGGCGTGCATCCGCGCCCTGCAGCGTTTCTGCGCAGACGCCCGCAAGCCGCTGTCGGTCGACGACATCCAGCTCGGGCTGGTCGAGATTGCCGCCAATGCCCCGCGTCGCAAGCCCCTTGCCGCGAGCGGAGGGCGGGGAGGAAACGCGCAACGCTTCGCGCGCGCCGAGGAAGCGCAACCGCGACCTGCGGCCGACCACGACACCGGCGCACCGGTGCTCCGCACGCGCCGTGCCGACCTGCATGGACGCACGCCCAACCAGGTCGCCTATCTCGAAGCGATCCGCAGCCACGACATCAGCATCGGCATCGGGCCCGCGGGGACCGGCAAGACCTACCTCGCCGTCGCCTGCGCCGTCGACGCCCTCGAGCGCGACGCGGTCAAGCGCATCGTCCTGGTGCGTCCCGCGGTCGAAGCGGGCGAGCGCCTCGGTTTCCTCCCCGGCGACCTCGCCCAGAAAGTCGACCCGTACCTGCGGCCGCTCTACGACGCCCTCTACGACCTGATGGGTTTCGACAAGGCGGCGAAGCTCTTCGAACGCCAGACGATCGAGCTCGCGCCGCTGGCCTACATGCGCGGGCGCACGCTCAATCATTCGTTCATCATCCTCGACGAGGCGCAGAACACCACGCCCGAGCAGATGAAGATGTTCCTGACGCGCATCGGTTTCGGGACCCAGGCCGTCATCACCGGCGACGTGACGCAGATCGACCTCGCGCGCGGCCAGAAGAGCGGATTGATCGAGGCCGAGCGCGTGCTGAAAGACGTGCGCGGCATCGCGTTCGTCCGCTTCACCAGCGCCGACGTCGTCCGCCACCCGCTGGTGCAGAAGATCGTCGATGCCTACGACCGCGACGCGGCCACGTAGCGGGCCCTCTCCCCGCCGGCGGGGAGAGGGACTAGCGACGGCGCCGGCACTCGAGCTCGCGATCCAGTGGACGGTCGATGCGGCGCCATTGCCGCGACGGCGCACGCTGCGCCGCTGGATCCGGGCGGCGCTGGAGCGCCCGGCGAGCGTCACGCTGCGCTTCGTCGGTACGCGCGAAGGCCGGATGCTCAATCACCGCTACCGGGGCCGGGATTACGCGACGAACGTCCTCACGTTCGTGTACGATGACATGGCGTCGCTTGCAGGCGACATCGTGCTGTGCGCGCCGGTCATGCGCAGGGAGGCGCGGGCGCAGCACAGGACGCTCACGGCGCATTGTGCGCACCTGGTGATCCACGGCATGCTGCACCTGCAGGGCTACGATCATGAGCGCGACGACGATGCCGCGCGCATGGAGGCGCGCGAGACCGCGCTGCTGGCGCAGCTCGGCTACCGCGATCCCTACGAGGGCGCGCAGGGCGATTGCTGATGGCGAACCACGGCGCACCCGAGGACAAGCCGACGCTGCTCGAGCGCCTGTCGTCCTTCCTGACACGGGAGCCCGAGGACCGCGAGGAGCTCCTCGAGCTTCTGCACGGCGCCTACGAGCGCCGGCTGCTCGATGCCGATGCGCTGTCGATGATCGAGGGCGTGCTGTCGGTCTCCGAGACGACGGTGCGCGACATCATGATCCCGCGCGCGCAGATGGATTGCGTGTCCATCGACGACGAGCCGCCCGATTTCATCGCGCTGATCCTCGACACCAAGCACTCGCGCTTCCCGGTGATCGGCGAATCCAAGGACGACGTCGTCGGCATCCTGCTCGCGAAGGAGCTGCTGAACTACTACGCGAATCCCGAGGGGTTCGACCTGCGCGAAACGCTGCGCCCGGCGGTGTTCGTGCCCGAATCCAAGCGCCTGAACGTCCTGCTGCGCGAGTTTCGCGCCAACCGCAACCACATCGCGATCGTCGTCGACGAATACGGCGGCGTTTCCGGGCTGGTCACCATCGAGGACGTGCTCGAGCAGATCGTGGGCGACATCGAGGACGAGTACGACTTCGACGAGAGCGAGGACAACATCATCCCCGAGGCCAACGGCCATTTCCGCGTCAAGGCGCAGACCGAGATCGCGGATTTCAACGCGCAGTTCGGCACGTCTTTCGAGAACGACGAATTCGACACCGTCGGCGGCCTGCTGCTGAAGTCCTTCGGGCGCCTGCCCAAGCGCGGCGAGGCGACGACGGTCGGGGGATTCCGCTTCCGGGTGCTGCGTGCCGACAGCCGTCGACTGCTCACGCTGCACGTCGAGCGCGTCGCGCCAGCACCCTCCGACGACGACACCGGTTGAGCCCGCGGCAATGACGCTCGCGCGGGCATTGTCGCTGACGCTCGCTGCGGCCGCGGGGGCGGCGACGGTCTTCGGGTTCGCCCCCTTCGGGCTCTCGGCGCTGCCGCTCGCAACCCTCGCCGTCCTGCTGTGGCAATGGCACGACGCAGCGTCGCCGCGCGATGCAGCCGGCACCGGATTCGCGTTCGGTCTGGGACTCTTCGGTGCCGGCGCATCGTGGCTCTACATCGCGATCCAGGCTTTCGGCGGCATGCCGGCGCCGCTCGCGGCGCTGGCGATCGCGTTCCTCGTCGCCTATCTCGCGCTGTGGCCGGCCGCGGCCGGGTGGCTCGCGGCGCGCTGGACGCCGCGACAGTCGTTCCTGCGCCTGCTCGTCGCCGCGGGCGCCTGCACGCTCGCCGAATGGCTGCGCGGCTTCGTGTTCACCGGATTTCCGTGGCTCAGCGTCGGTTACTCGCAGGTGCCGGGGGGATTGCTGCGCGGGTATGCCCCGATAGGCGGCGTGTTCATGGTGTCGCTTTCGATGTCGCTGTGCGCGGCACTGCTGGTCCATGCCGCCGGCGCACTGGCACGCGGCGCGCGACGCGAAGCCGCGCTCGCCGCGTGCGGGATCGCCGCGCTGGTCGCAACCGGAGCCCTCCTCGCGCAGGCCGAATGGACCAGACCCGCGGGTGAGCCGGTCGCGGTGTCGCTGGTCCAGGGCAACATAGTGCAGCAGGAGAAGTTCGACCCGGATTTCCGGAACGCGACCTACGACCGCTACCTGCGCCTGGTCGAGTCGAGCCGGGGTCGGTTGATCGTCCTGCCGGAATCGGCGTTCCCCGTCTTCTCCGACGAGGTGCCCAACGACGTGCTGCTGGCGCTGATCCGCACCGCGATGGCCCGCGACGGCGACGTGCTCCTCGGCCTGTTCACCGAATTGCCGCCGCCGCCCGGCAGCAGCATGCCGCGGTATTTCAACACCGTCGTCTCGCTGGGTGCCGGCGATCCGCAGTTCTACCGCAAGCACCACCTGGTCCCGTTCGGCGAAACGATCCCGCTCGAGCCGCTGTTCGGCTGGATCATCCGCTCGGTGCTTTCGATCCCGCTCGCGGACCAGGCGCGCGGCCCCGCGTACCAGCCGCCCCTCGCCGTCGCCGGCCAGAAAGTCGCCGTCGACATCTGCTACGAGGACGCGTTCGGCGCCGAGCTCATCCCGGCTGCGCGAGGCGCGGGAATTCTCGTCAATGTCACCAACGACGCGTGGTACGGGCATTCGATCGCCGCGTGGCAGCACGACCAGATCGCCGCGATGCGCGCGGTCGAATTCGGTCGGCCCATGCTGAGGGCCACCAACACCGGCATCACGTCGGCGATCGGGCCCGACGGGCGCAGCGTCGGGGAACTGCCGTGGTTCACGACCGGCGTCCTCGAAGTGCGCGTCGCGGGCCGTGAAGGCGAGACGCCCTACCTGCGTTTCGGCGACGCACTGGTGCTCGCGGCGTCGATCGCGCTGATCGCCGTGCCGATCGTCGTCGTCGGCCTGCGCCGCCGGTGACGCCTGCGCGAGACGGGAATCCCGGTAAAATCGGCCGGTTTCGCGACATACGGCACCCCGATTGCATCCCGAACCGACATCGATGCGCACGTTCCAGCAACTGATCCTGACCCTGCAGGCCTACTGGGACCGCCAGGGTTGCGCATTGCTGCAGCCCTACGACATGGAGGTCGGCGCAGGAACGTCGCACACGGCGACCTTCCTGCGCGCACTGGGCCCCGAGCCCTGGCGCGCTGCGTACGTGCAGCCGTCGCGCCGCCCCAAGGACGGCCGTTACGGCGACAACCCGAACCGCCTGCAGCACTATTACCAGTACCAGGTCGTGCTGAAACCCGCGCCCTCGGACATCCTCGACCTTTACCTGGGCTCGCTCGAAGCGCTGGGTTTCGACCTCAGGAAGAACGACGTGCGCTTCGTCGAGGACGACTGGGAGAACCCGACGCTGGGCGCGTGGGGGCTGGGCTGGGAAGTGTGGCTGAACGGCATGGAAGTGACGCAGTTCACGTATTTCCAGCAGGTTGGCGGGCTCGACTGCAATCCGATCACCGGCGAGATCACCTACGGCCTCGAGCGCCTCGCGATGTACCTGCAGGGCAAGGACAACGTCTTCGATCTCGTCTGGGCGACCTGGAAGGAAGGCGCGATCGAGCGATCGCTGACCTACCGCGACGTCTATCTGCAGAACGAGGTCGAGCAGTCGACGTACAACTTCGAGCAGTCGAACGCACCGGCGCTCACCGGCCAGTTCACACTCTTCGAGTCGGAGGCGAAACGCCTGCTCGAGGCGAGGCTGCCGTTGCCCGGCTACGAGATGATCCTCAAGGCCGCGCACACGTTCAACCTGCTCGACGCCCGCGGCGCGATTTCGGTCACCGAGCGCGCTGCGTACATCGGGCGCATACGCAACCTGTCGCGCCTGGTCGCGCAGGCCTACGTCGAGTCGCGCGAGGCGCTGGGTTTCCCGATGCTCCCCGACCGGCTGCGGGTTCGTGCGGCATGAGCGCTGCCGGGCCGACCCGAGGCGCGAGGCCCCTCCGGTGAGCGCGGTGGTGACGAACCCGGACGCGGGAACCGCGACGCTGCTCGTCGAACTGTTCACCGAGGAACTGCCGCCGAAGGCGCTCAAGTCGCTTGCTGCAGCATTCGCGGACAAGCTGGTCGCAGGGCTCCGGCAGCGCGGCTACCTGTCCGGAGCATCGGCGATTACGCCCTATGCGACGCCGCGCAGGCTGGCGGTCGCGATCACCGGCGTGCGCGCGATCGCGCCCGATGAGGAGGTAGTTCGCAAACTGATGCCGGCAAAGGTCGCGTTCGATGCCCAGGGAGGTCCAACGGATGCGCTGCAAAAGAAGCTGGCTGCGCTTGGTCGTGGACATCTTGCGCCGCGCTCCCCTGACGCGAGCGCCAGCGACGGCCCCGACCGCATCTACGTCGAATCCGACGGCAAGGCCGACTACGCCTGGCTGAAGAGCCTCGCGAAAGGCCTGCCGCTGGCGCGCGGCCTCGACGAGGCGCTCGGCGAGACGATCGAAGCGCTGCCGATCCCCAAGGTGATGAGCTACCCGCGCGCCGGAAGCTACTACAACGACGTCAAGTTCGTCCGCCCCGCACACCGCCTGGTCGCGCTGCACGGCGGCGACATCGTCCCGGTCACGGCACTGGGACTGACCGCGGACCGCAAGACTGGCGGACACCGGTTCCTGGGCCGCGCCGAGATCGACATCGAGACCGCCGACGCGTACGCGCCGACGCTCGAAGCCGAAGGCAAGGTGATGCCGGATTTCGCGCAACGCCGCGCCGAGATCGTCCGGCAGCTGGTGCATGCGGCCGAAGGCGCGTCGGTGATCATGCCGGATGCGCTGGTCGACGAGGTGACCTCGCTGGTCGAGGGACCCGCGGTCTACGCGGGAACCTTCGATCGCGCCTTCCTCGACGTTCCGCAGGAATGCCTGATCCTGACGATGCAGCAGAACCAGAAGTATTTCGCGCTGTCGGACGCGCAGGGAAAGCTGACGCACCGCTTCCTGCTGGTCAGCAACCTGGTCACCCAGGAGCCGGAAGCCATCGTGCAGGGGAACGAGCGCGTGCTTCGCGCGCGGCTCGCCGACGCGAAATTCTTCTTCGACCAGGACCGCAAGGCGCCGCTCGCCTCGCGCGTCGAGCGCCTGTCCGCGATCGTCTACCAGCATCAGCTCGGAACGCTGGGCGAGCGCGTGGAACGCCTGCGCTCGATCGCGCGCGGGATCGCCACGCGGATCGGCGCCGATGTCGCCCACGCCGATCGCGCGGCGCTGCTCGCCAAGGCCGACCTCGTCACGGACATGGTCGGGGAGTTCCCGGAGCTGCAGGGCACGATGGGGCGCCATTACGCGCTGTTCGACGGGGAGGCTCCCGAGGTCGCCGATGCGCTCGCCCAGCACTACTGGCCGCGTTTCGCCGGCGACGTGCTGCCCGAGGGCACCGTTGCGCAGGCGGTGGCGCTCGCCGACAAGCTCGAGACGCTGGCAGGAATGTTCGGTGTCGGCGCGCTGCCCACCGGCGACAAGGATCCGTTCGGCCTGCGTCGCGCCGCCATCGGCGTGCTTCGCATCGTGATCGAGCGGAAACTCGCACTCCCGCTGCCGGACCTGCTCGACCTGGCGTTTCGGGCTTTCGCAGGGATCGCCGCAGTGAAACCGGAGTCGCCCGCGCTTGCCGATTTCCTCTACGACCGGTTGCGGGCGCACCTGCGCGAGCAGGGGTACACGGCGAACCAGGTCGAGGCGGTGCTCGCGCAGCGCCCTGCGCGCATCGACACGGTTCCGGCCCAGCTCGCCGCCGTCAAGGCGTTCGAGGCACTGCCCGAGGCGCAGGCGCTCTCGGCGGCGAACAAGCGCATCGTCAACATCCTGAGGAAATCCGGGGCGGAGGCGGCGCCCGCGGTGGATCGCGCCCGCCTCGCCGACGGCGCGGAGCACGACCTGTGGCTCGCGTTCCAGCACCTCGCGCCGACCGTCGACGACCATTGTGCGAGCGGCGACTATGCGAGCGCCCTGCGCGTGCTGGCAACGGCGAAACCCGCCGTCGACCGCTTTTTCGACGACGTGATGGTGATGACGGACGATCCGTCGATCCGGGCCAACCGCCTCGCCCTGCTGCGGGGTGTCGCGGCGACGATGAACCGCGTCGCCGACATCTCGAAGCTCGCGGGCTGACCGACCTCCAACGCCCCGGCCGCCCATGGTCCAGTTCGCATCCGACAACGTCGTCGCACCCCGCGCTGCGCGGCTGATCATCCTCGACCGTGACGGGGTCATCAATCACGACAGCGAGCAGTTCATCAAGTCGCCCGACGAGTGGCGGCCCATTCCCGGCAGCCTCGAAGCGATCGCAAGGCTCAATCGGGCCGGCTATCGCGTCGTCGTCGCCACCAACCAGTCGGGAGTCGGGCGCGGGCTGCTCGACTTCGCGACGCTGAACGCGATCCACGACAAGATGCACCGCGCGCTTGCGCTCGCGGGCGGACGCATCGACGCCGTGTTCTACTGCCCGCACACGGCCGATGCGCGCTGCGACTGCCGCAAACCCAAGCCCGGCATGCTGGTCGAGATCGGCAAGCGCTTCAGCATCGAGCTGGCCGGCGTGCCGTGCATTGGCGACGGACTGCGCGACCTGCAGGCCGCCGAGGCCGTCGGCGCGCAACCGATGCTGGTGCTGACCGGCAAGGGAGAAAAGACGCTGCGCGACGACGGCTTCCCGAAGAGCACCGTGATCTTCCCCGACCTCGCGTTCGCGGCGTCGGCCCTGCTCGCTGCCGCGTAGCGGACGGCATCGACGCGCATGGGAACCGCACTGCGCTCGCTGATCTTCACCCTCTTCCAGGCGATCGTGACGCCCCTGTGGGCGATCGCGATCGTCGCGGTCTGGTGGCTGCCGCGCGTGCCGCGCTACCGGTTCATCACCGGCTGGTGCGCGATGAACCTGTGGGCTGCCCGGTGGATCTGCGGCATCCGCCATCGCGTCGTCGGCATGGAGAACCTGCCGACGACGCCGCACATCGTCGCCTGCAAGCACAGCTCGACCTGGGAGACGCTGTTCCTGTCGCGCCTGCTGCCCCCGCTCGCGTACGTCGCGAAGAAGGAGCTGCTGTCGGTTCCGTTCTTCGGCTGGGGATTCGCTCTCGCGTCGCCGATCACGATCGATCGCCGGAGCGGACAGGACGCGATGGCGCAGATCGCCGAGCAGGGGCGCGAACGCTTCGCGCAGGGCTTCTGGATCGCCGTGTACCCCGAAGGCACGCGGATCCGCGCCGGAACGCGCGCACGCTACAAGACCGGCGCCGCGCGGCTCGCGATCGCGATGGACGTGCCGATCCTTCCCATCGCCCACAACGCCGGCTGGCTGTGGCCCAAAGGGATCATGGGCAAACGCGCCGGAACCGTCACGCTGTCGATCGGCAAGCCCATGCCGCCCGATCCCAAGGAGCCTGCCCGGCTCATGCGCGCGGTGGAGGACTGGATCGAAGGCGAGGTCCAGCGGCTGGGTCGACCCGGATGACGCGCCGATACCTGCATGATGGCGAGGCGGCGGCGCTGAAGGAAGGCCAGCTGCGCGGCATCGTTCTTGGCGGGCAGTCGATCGAATATCGGCTGATCCGCGCGCGGCGGCGCTCGATCGGCATGGAGGTCCACCTCGAGGGTCTCACGGTGCGCGCGCCGCGCTGGGTGAGCCTGCGCGACATCGAGGCGGCCCTCACCGAGCGCGCCAGATGGATCGTCCGCTCGCTCGCCGAATGGCGTGCGCGACGCCGCGATGTCATGCCCCGCCGTTGGAGAACGGGCGAGCAGATCGTCTTCCGCGGCGAGGAGCTCTCGCTGGAAGTGTTCCCTGCGCGCAGGTTTTCCGTCGCCGCAGACCTCTTCAGCCTGACCGTCCGCCACCCCGAGGCGCACGACCAGCACCGGGTTGCCGAAGGCGTGCAGCTCTGGCTCAAGGACCAGGCCTGGGCGCTGGTCGCTGCCCGGGTCGCGCACTACATGAACCGGGTGAGCGCGGACCCGCCGGCGGTGCGTCTGTCGGACGCGCGCAGCGAATGGGGCAGCTGCAACGCCAAGGGCGAAATCCGGCTCAACTGGCGACTCGTCCAGTTGCCGCCGATGCTCGCCGAGTACGTCGTCGCGCACGAAGTCGCGCACATCGTCGAACTCAACCACTCGGCGCGCTTCTGGAGCGTCGTCGAGTCGCTGCTCCCCGGTCACGCCGCGCTGCGGCGCCAGCTCGACGACTGGACCGCGCTTTTGGCGGCGTGAGCGGCCGGGAGCAGCGGCCCCGCCATGCGGAGGTCGGTGTCAGGCGGGTGGCGGCGGGTTCTCGCGCCGGGCTTCGGCGGCGCAAGGCGCGTCGTCGAGCGGGTCCCGGTGCGGCAGCGCTCGAGGACATCGACAGCTAGACGGGGCAGACGGGCTCGCTCGCCGCACCACCCGCGTCACGACGACTGCGCCGCAGGCGCCCTTCGCGAGAACCCATCACCGCCGCCAACCGCTGCAGCCGCGCCGGGGCCGGTAAGCGGGCGTTTGCGCACCCCGAGCGCACAGACATGCGCTGCCCCGCTGCTCGAGAGCCGGATGCGGCTGTCAGCGCTCCTGCGGCGCGGGCAGCTCCGGCAGCCGAAGCACGACGCGCGCCTGCATCTTGAGAAGCCTGGTCAGCGCAGTGGCGAGATCGTCGTGCCCGCGCGTGTCGCGCCAATGGCCGTGATCGGCGCGAAAATGGAAGCCGCCGCTCTTCGCGGCCACCCACATTTCCCGATTGGGCACATGGCGGTTTACGATGATCTTGCTGCCATCCTCGCACTCGATCGTCAGCACGCCGTCGGTGAGGTTCCAGTCGATGTCGGCGTCGCTGGTCTCGAGCGCGGCGTCGAGCGCCAGCCCGATCCTCTCGAGCGTCGCGTCGGCTGCGGCTATGAAAGCGGATTCGTGCATTGCGTCATGCTAGGATTTGCCGCGATGGTACGTCAACTCCGCATCCGCACTGCGCTCGTCGCGCTGTCGCTCGTCGGCCTGTCGCTCGGGCTCTCGGGCTGCGGGGTCAAGGGCCCTCTGCGCCCCGCGCCCAAGGCGACGCCGGCACCAATCCATGTACCGACGATGCCCGCGCCACCGGCACCGTCGAACCCGAAACCGTGAACACCTTCGAATACGTCGACGGCGAGCTTTGCGCCGAAGGCGTGTCGCTGGCCGAAATCGCGAAGCGCCACGGCACGCCCTGCTACGTCTACTCGCGTCGGATGCTGACGGACGCATATCGCGAATTCGACGGGGCATTCGAGGGCGTTCGGCACCTCGTCTGCTACGCGATGAAGGCCAATTCCTCGCTCGCGATCGTCGACCTGTTCGCGCGCCTGGGCAGCGGGTTCGACATCGTGTCCGGGGGGGAACTCGCGCGCATGGCCGCCGCAGCGGCCGATCCGCGCAAGGCGGTCTTCTCGGGCGTGGGCAAGAGCGACGCCGAGATGGAAGCTGCGCTCGCGGCGGGGATCCTCTGCTTCAACGTCGAGTCGGCCAGCGAGCTCGACCACCTCGCCGCGGTCGCGCGCCGGATGGGCGTTCGCGCGCCGGTCAGTTTCCGCGTCAACCCCGACGTCGATCCGCTGACCCATCCCTACATCTCGACCGGGCTCAAGGAGAGCAAGTTCGGCGTCGCGTTCGCCGACGCCCCCGCGCTCTACCGTCACGCCGCGGCGATGCCGTCGATCGCCGTCCACGGAATCGACATGCACATCGGCTCGCAGATCACCGAGCTCGGCCCCTACCGGGAGGGCGCCGGCAAGCTGCTCGGCCTGGTCGACGCACTCGCGGCCGAAGGCATCGCGCTTTCGCACATCGATTTCGGAGGAGGGCTCGGCATCCGCTATCGCGACGAATTGCCGGTCGCGGTCGCCGACTACGCCCGCATGCTGCGGGGCCTCGTCGGCGGTCGGCGCGAGACGCTGCTGTTCGAGCCCGGCCGGCGTCTGGTGGGGGAGGCGGGCGTGCTGCTGACGCGCGTGCGCTTCGTCAAACCCCAGGCCGCACGGAACTTCGCCGTCGTCGACGCCGCGATGAACGACCTCCTGCGCCCGTCGCTCTACGAAGCCTGGCACGCGATCGACCCGGTCCGCCCGCGGCAAACCGATCCGGGCCTGTGGGACATCGTGGGGCCGGTCTGCGAGAGCGGCGATTTCCTCGGCCACGACCGGATGCTCGCGCTCGAGGAGGGCGACCTTCTGGCGGTGCGCGCAGCGGGCGCCTACGCGATGTCGATGAGCTCCAACTACAACACGCGCCCTCGCGCCTGCGAAGTGCTCGTCGACGGCGAGAGCGCGCTCCTGATCCGCCGCCGCGAAACCATCGCCGAACTCCATGCGCAGGAATCGCGCTTGCCCTGATCGAAACTACGCGCCGAACGCCGAAATTCGCGCTCGCGATCCGTCGCGCGCGATTTGCGAATTCGCAACAATGGCGCTTCGCCCTGTTCGATTCGGGGTACAAATCTTGCAAAAGCGTGAAACGTGGCTACAATGCAGGCAGCAGGTGCCAATGGATTTGTCAAGGGGTAGGCTCCAAATTATTCGAAGTGGAGCGCGAAGTCCCGGAATCCGGCGACACCTGCGAACGAAGGACCATAAAAGGTACATTGAACTCAGACAGGAGAATCAACGATGATGGCTGACATGATGTCGATGATGACGCCTGCGGCTCCCGCCGCGGCGCCGAAGAAGAAGGCGAAGAAACGCAAGGCGGCCCCGAAGAAGAAGGCTGCGCCGAAGAAGAAGGCCGCCAAGAAGAAGGCTGCGCCGAAGAAGAAGAAGGCTGCAAAGAAGAAGGTCGCCAAGAAGAAGAAGGCGGCCAAGAAGAAGGCTGCGCCGAAGAAGAAGGCTGCAAAGAAGAAGGTCGCCAAGAGGAAGGCGACCAAGAAGAAGGCTGCGCCGAAGAAGAGGAAGGCCGCCAAGAAGAAGGCTGCGCCGAAGAAGAAGGCCGCCAAGAAGAAGGCGACCAAGCGGAAGGCTGCGAAGAAGAAGAAGTAACTTCTTCGACCCAGGCGCCGTCGCAGATGTGCGACGGACGAAAACGGGCGACGCCACGCGTCGCCCGTTTTGCTTTTGGGGGCCCCGGAGCGCCTGGTCCTGGCGCCGATCGCCCGCAGCCGGGGACGACCTGCGTCAGCGCTCGCTGATCGCGCTGCTGCCGGCCGCCGCTGCCGCCACGGCCGGCTTGGCTGCGCGACGCACCCCCGCGCCGGCCCGCCGCGTGGACGCGACCCTGGCCTTCGGGGCGCGATGGCCCTTGACCCGGACGGCCCGGGTACCCGTTGCGCGCGCCGTCTGCGTGCGGCCCTCGTGCGCGACCGCCTTCGCCTTCACCTTCACGACGCGGGTCCTGACCGGATGAGGGTGGCCGGGGCTCGCGCGCAGGGTCGGCAGCGGCCGTGCGTCACTGGTGATCCGCAGCTTCTGGCCGGCGCGCAGCCAGTTGCCCGAAAGGTGGTTCCAGCGTCGGATGTCGTCCATCGACACGCCGTTGCGCGCCGCGATGGCGTGCAGGTTGTCGCCACGGCGCACGACATAGTAGAACGTGCGCCCGGCGGACACCGTGGTGAACACCGCGTGCTCGAGGGAGGCTGCGCTCGCTTCCGACGGCCGCTGCGAAGGCACGAGCAGCGAGTAGCCGGTCGGCACCGTCGAATGCGGTCCGATGCCGTTGACCGACTTGAGGGTCTCGAGCGACATTCCGAAACGCTGCGCCACCTGGGCAAGCGTCTCGCCCGGCCGCATCCGGTGCGCCTGCCAGGAGACCAGCGGCTGGTCGATCAGGTCGAGCTTCGCGGCGAAGATCTCGGCCTTGTCGATGGGCAGCAGGATCGCGTATTCGTCGGCACCGGCGATGACCGGCCGATTGTGCTGCGGATTCAGCGCCAGGAACTCGTCGAGCGGCAATTCCGCCAGCTCGGCGGCGCGCTTGACGTCCATCTGGACGTTCGTCCTGACGACCGTGAAGTACGGCGCGTCGGGAACGTCGGCCAGCACGAGGCCGAACTTCGCCGGGTCGGCGACGATGTTCTTCAGTGCCTGCAGCTTGGGAAGGTAGTTGCGCGTCTCGACCGCCATCCGCTGCAGACTCGAATAATCCGTCGGCAGGTCCCGCGCGCGGTTGTGCGCAATGGCACGCTCGACGTTGCCCTCGCCCCAGTTGTAGGCCGCGAGCGCCAGCTGCCAGTCGTTGAACTCCGAATGAAGCTGCTGCAGGTAGTCGAGCGCCGAATTCGTGGCCGCAACGACGTCGCGTCGCGAATCGAACCACCAGTTCTGCTTCAACCCATAGAGCCTGGCGGTTCCAGGCATGAACTGCCAGATGCCCGATGCATGCGTCGACGACATCGCGTTCGGATTGAACGCGCTTTCGACCATCGGCAGCAGCGCGATCTCCAGCGGCATGCCGCGCTGCTCGACCTCGGTGACGATGTGATAGAGGTACCGGCGGCCACGCTCGACCATGCGCGCGACGTAATCGGGACGCTCGGCGTACCAGTGCTCCCACTTGTCGACCAGCGGCCCGTCGATGTCGGGAATGGCATAACCCCGGACGATGCGATCCCACAGATCACCCTTGGCCGCGGGCAGCGGCTCGAGATCGGCCGACGAGCCGTCGAACGGGTCGTTCAGCGTGATCTGCTGTGGTGCGGGAGGGAAGTGGACTTCGGGCAGCTTGGCCACCGCAGTGGGCGGCGAAGCCGGGGGCGGGGGGGCGACGGTCGCGCATGCAGCAAGCGCGAGGATCACCGGCAAGATCAGATATCGTCGAAAGCGCAATTCGGTCGGTCCGATGCAATGGCACGCGAATCCTCGGTGGACCGCGCAGGCTGCGGCGATGGTAGGCCCGGGGGCGCCGAGCGTCAACCCGGACCCGGATGGACCGGGCGGCGCGGATTCCCGCGACTTCGGCGCCGCACCGGCGGGCGCGATGCCGGCGCGATGCCGGCGCGTCGCCAACGGCGGCTCACCGGCCCGGATTGCGCATGCTCACCGGAATCCGTTCTTCCATTCGCGCAACTGCGCGAAGACCTCGACCGCGCTCGTGAGCGGGCGGCCCGCGTGCGCCGACGCCGCGGCGGCGACGCCGGGCACTTCGGCGCGCAGGAACGGGTTGGTCGCGCGCTCCTCGCCGATGGTCGAGGGCAGCGTCGGCACTCCGGCATCGCGTTTCGCCTGCTCGCGCAAAATGCGCCCTCGCAACCCGCCATTCCCGGGCTCGACCGCCGCGGCAAACTTCAGGTTTGCCATCGTGTACTCGTGGCCGCAGTACACGCGCGTCGCGTCGGGCAGCGCAGCGAGCTTCGACAGAGACGTCCACATCTGCGCCGGCGTTCCCTCGAACAGGCGCCCGCAGCCCGCGGCGAACAACGTGTCGCCGCAGAACAGGATGGCCTGATCGGCGGCGAAGAACGCGATGTGCCCCGCCGTATGTCCCGGGATGTCGATGACCGAGAGCGGCAGCCCGATTCCCGGCACGACGATCGAATCGTCCTGAGCGAGCGCGTGCGTGCGGCCGGGGATCGCCTCCTGCGCCGGGCCGTAGACCGGCACATCGAACCGACGCCTGAGCCCGGGAATCCCGCCGACGTGGTCGCCGTGATGATGCGTCGCGATGATCGCCGTCAGCTCGAGCGCGTTCGAGTCCAGGTAGGCGAGCACCGGCGCCGCGTCGCCGGGATCGACGACGGCCGCGCGCCGCCCATCGCGCATCAGCCAGATGTAGTTGTCCGTGAATGCGGGGATGGGGATAATCGACGTCATGAATCGTTCCTGCGGCATGGTCGAGGGCGCGCCCCAGTCACTGGACGCGTGGTACGAGACGCCTCTGGGCGCCTACCTGTGCGCCCGCGAGCAGGCGTACTTCGATCATACCGTCGCCGACATCTTCGGGTTCCATGCACTGCAGATCGGCCATCCGCAATGCCCGTTCCTGGCGCAAAGCCGCATCGTCTCGAAATGGACGCTCGATTACGGCCTCCCCGCGGACCTGCTCGCCGATCCGCACGAGCTGCCGTTCGGCGAGAACACGATCGATCTCATCGTCCTGCCGCATGCGCTCGAATTCGCCGATGACCCGCACCTGATGCTGCGCGAAGCCTACCGGGTGATCCGCCCCGAGGGTCAGATCGTGATATCGGGCTTCAATCCGTTCTCGCTGTTCGGCATGAGGCGCTATTTCGGCCGCGGGGCGACCCCTCCGTGGAACGGCAATTTCATCGCGCTCTACCGGCTGAAGGACTGGCTGTCGCTGCTCGGGTTCGACGTCGTCGGCGGGCGCCTCGACTGCTATGTCCCCCCGTTCTCGCAGGAAAAGTGGTTGCGCCGCTTCGCCTTCTTCGAGAAGACCGGCGACCGGTGGTGGCCGATCACCGGCGGCGTCTACTACCTGCGCGCGACCAAGAAGGTGCTCGGCATGCGCCTGATGACGCCGGCGTGGGAGCGCCGCGAGCGCCGCAAGGAGGCCCTCGTGACCGCGCACGGCGCGCGCGAGGGCCTCACGACGCAGCGGCAGCCGCGGTGAGCGCGGTCGTCATCTACACCGACGGAGCGTGCAAGGGCAACCCGGGGCCGGGAGGCTGGGGCGCGCTGATCGCCTGCGACGGTCGCGAGAAGGAGATCTTCGGCGGCGAGCTGCAGACGACGAACAACCGGATGGAGCTGACGGCGGTGATCCGCGCGCTCGAGGCGCTCAAGCGCGACTGCGAGATCGACCTGTACGTCGATTCCCAGTACGTCAAGAACGGCATGGAGACGTGGATCAAGGGCTGGAAGAAGAACGGCTGGCGCACCAGCGACCGCAAGCCGGTGAAGAATGCCGAGCTGTGGCGCGAGCTCGATGCGCTGGTGGCGCGCCACAGCATCCGCTGGCACTGGGTGAAAGCGCACGCCGACACGCCGGGCAACCACCGCGCCGACGAACTTGCCAATCGCGGCGTCGAGGCGGGAAAGCTCGGCAGCTGACGCACGCCGCCACGATGCCGCCCGCCGGGCAGGAGCGCGGCGGCATGGCGGGAAACCGTTCGACAGGACCAAGGAGGACACCATGGCCGCATACGTGGTCGCGCAGCTCGAAGTCACCGACCAGGCGGCTTACGACGAATACCGCAAAGGCGTGCCGGCGACGATCGCGGCCCACGGCGGACGTTTTCTAGTGCGCGGGGGCGCGGTCGAGGTGCTCGAAGGCGACTTCGTGCCCAGGCGCGTCGTCGTGCTCGAATTCCCCGACGCCGTGGCACTGAAGCGCTGGTACCACTCGCCCGAATACCGGCCGCTGCTCGCGCTGCGCAAGCGCGCGGCCAGAGGGTCACTCTACATGGTCGAGGGCGCCTAGGCCGGACCCCGGCAGGCGGCGGCGGGTTCAGCCCGGCCCGGAGGCGCGCTCGATGCGACGGGCGAACACCGTCATCTCCTTCTCCGCCTGGCGGTCGCCCTTGCGCTTCGCGACCTCGATGCCCCGTCGATAGGCCGCCAGCGCGGCCGGCGCGTCGCCGCTGCCTTCGAGGGCCTTCGCGTAAAGCTTCCACGCCGCGGTGAATTCCGGATCGATCGCCACCGCGCGCTCGAGCGCATCGCGCGCGTGGTCCCAGTCCTGCAGCTTTGCGTACTCGTTGCCAATCGAGTAGCGCAGCAGCGCGCTATCCCTGCCGGCGGCGAGCATGCGCAGGAAGCCCGCGAGCGCCGGGCTTTTCGCGGGCGGGCTTTGCGCGGGTGTGTCGTCGCCGCCTGTCACGGCCGCGCCCTATTCGAGGATGAACTCGTCGGTCTCGCAATCGACCCTGCGCAACGGGTAGATCACGCTCTTGTTTGCGCCGTTCAACGGTCCTTCGATCGTCTCGTAGAGCCAGCCGTCGATGCCGCCGCGCCTGTAGATGAGGCGGGCCGGGAACGCATCGGCAGTGTTGGCGAACGTGAAGATGGTGTCCTTGGCTTCGGTCGTGGTCGTCGCAAGCTTGAACGACGCTTCCTCGCGCTTGCCCGAGAACTGCGAGAACACGATCGAGCCGTCGCGCGACTCGAGACGCAGGTATTCGTAGTCGTTCACCTTGCCCTCGAGCGCGGATTGCCCGACACCGACCATCGTGTCGCCCTGGAGAGGCATCCAGTACTCGCGGAATTCGCGCTTGTTGACCTTGCCCCGCCAGCACCCCTGCAGCCAGGCGAGGGGCGCGAGCGGGCCGGTCGGCGGCGACGGAGCCTTGGGCACACCTGCCTTGGGTGCCTGCGCACCGGCCTTGGGTGCCTGCGCATCGGCTTTGGCTGCGGGCGCCGTGGCGTGCGCCGCGGGTTCCGAGGGCGCCAGCGCGCCGGCCGCGCCAGGCGCAATGGACAGGGTGAGCGCCACCATCGAGGCCAGCAGCGTGAAACGAGCGGGGAATCGGGAAGGGATCATGGTCACGACGGCGCGGTCATTGGGTCCGCGCAAGTGGCAGGTTGAGGAGAAGGTTCTGCGGCTTGAGCCGCAGCCGGTGATTCGAATCCATCGCCATCGCTAGCCACACCGGCCGCCCCGCGAGAGCCGCGCGCATGTCACCCGGATTGGCGAAATCGAGCCGGAACAGCGCCAGCAGGCGCTGCAGCCGCGCCTCGTCGACGTCCTGGCGATTGTACAGGTCGTTGAGGATGCCGCTGGCTTCGGCATCGAGGCCGACGTGCCACGTCCATTGCCGGTCGTCGATCTCGCGCTCGCCGCGGATCGCGACGTGGACCCCCAGGAAATGCGCGATCCACGCCTCGAGAACGCGCATCAGCGCGGCCTGGACCGGCTGCCCGCGGTTGAGGCTCACCGACAGGTCGTGGCGTTCATCGCGCTCCCAGTAAAGCGCCGCGTTGTCGGCGGACAGGACGTCGAGGTCGACGCTGCGCTGCGGCGTACGATGGCTCGCGAGCAGCTCTCCCAGCGACCCGAACGCGCCGCCTTGTGCGTGCCGCTCGACGGTCGCGTCGTCGGCTGCCATCACGGCGCCATCCTCGGTGATCGCGATCTTCTGCGGCCGGAACAGCATTTCGGCGGCGCGCGCCGCAAGCGGATCGGCACCGTCACCGAGAATGTGGCGCAACGCGATCTGGGCAAGCTGTGCGACGAAGAGCGGCGGGACGTCGACGCCCGCGCCGCGAAACAGGTCGACGTAGGCGCCTTCGAGGGACGGGGCGGCGACGAGGCGATCCCGAAAGCGCAGCCAGATCGCAAGGTTCTCGCGCGCATCGGCGTCGGCGATCGCTGCGATGTCCGCCGCCTCGACGCCGCGCCGCGGATCGGCCAGCAGCCGGTCGTGCAGCCGCAGCTCGGCGTCGCAGGACTCGGGCACCGGAGCGAGCTCGGGCCGCAGCAGGTAGCTGCGAAGGAAGTCGTCGGTGACGTCGAGTCGGCCGTCAGGACGGACCGACAGCAGCCGGTAACCGCAGCCGCGCCAGAAATCAGGCACCGCCCAGCATTGCCTTCTTGAGATCGCCCTGCACCGGATGATCGCCCAGCCAGATGTCGGTCAGGGCCCGGTTGAAGGCATCGCCGCCGATCTCCCCGCGCTCCTTGCCGTCGAGGACGATCCGAGTCACGCCGCCGACGAAGTCCAGCGACACGACGCTGCCTTCGCTCACCTCCTTGAACGACTGCATGATCGAGACGAGCGCCTCGGTCTGCGACTTGATCGCCGACCGCTCGGCCTCGGTCGTGTTGTCCTTCAGGCCCTCGACCAGCGCGTCGACCAGCTGGTCGGCGGTCAGGCTGCGCAGCATGTTCATCTGGATGCGTCGGGGCGCCTGGGCGAGCACCGCCGGCGTCGACGCCGCCTTGGCCGGCAGGTACAGGCTTCCGACGTAGACCTTGAAGACGAACTTCTTCCGGATGCCCGCTCCGTTGAGCACGAGCCCGGTTCCGCCGATCGTCGCCTGGTCGTCCAGATGCACGCCCGCCACGTCGAGCGCCCACGCGTTCCCGATCGTCGCGAACGCGAGCGCCAGCAGCATTGCGATGGATTTGCACGTCATGTCCGTTGCCTCCCCGATTCGTCCTGGACCGCCTCGAAAATGCCCGCGGCGCCCATTCCGGTTCCCACGCACATCGTCACCAGGCCGTATTTCAGGCCGCGACGCCTCATGCCGTGCACGATCGTCGCCGTGCGCACGGCGCCGGTCGCGCCCAGCGGATGACCGAGCGCGATCGCCCCGCCCAGCGGATTGACCTTCGCCGGATCGAGGTCGAGGTCGCGAATCACCGCGAGGCTCTGCGCCGCGAACGCCTCGTTCAGCTCGATCCAGTCGAGGTCCTGCTGGCGGATGCCGGCGATCTCGAGCGCCTTGGGAACCGCCTTGACGGGACCGATGCCCATGAGCTCGGGCGGCACGCCGGCAGCCGCGTAGCCACACCAGCGCGCGAGCGGGGCGAGGTCGAGCTCCCGCAGGATCCGCTCGCTGACCAGGATCGTCGCCGCGGCGCCGTCGGACATCTGCGAGCTGTTGCCTGCGGTGACGCTGCCTTTCGCCGCGAACACGGGCCGCAGCTTCGCAAGGCTCTCGGCGGTCGTGTCGGCGCGCGGCCCTTCGTCGCGCGCGACGCTGCGCCTGCGCTCGACGACACGATCGGACGCGAGGTCGGGCTCGCGGGCAACGACGTCGACCGGGGAGATCTCCCGGTCGAACTCGCCGCCCGCCTGCGCCGCGAGCGCCTTGCGGTGCGACGCGAGCGCGAAGGCGTCCTGGTCCTCGCGCGAGACGTTCCACTTCGCGGCGAGCTTTTCGGTCGTCAGACCCATGCCGTAGGCGATGCCGACATTCTCGTCCCCTGCGAACACGTCGGCGTTGAGCGCGAGGCGCCCGAGCATCGGGATCATGCTCATGCTCTCGGTGCCCGCGGCGATCACGATGTCGGCCTCGCCGGTCCGGATGCGGTCGGCGGCGATCGAGACGGCGTTCAGCCCGGACGAGCAGAAGCGGTTGATCGTCATGCCCGGGACGCCCGGCGGCAATCCTGCGAGCAGCACCCCGATGCGCGCGACGTTCATCCCCTGCTCGTACTCGGGCATCGCGCAGCCGACGATCACGTCGTCGACGCGGGAGGGATCGATCGACGGCAGCTGCGCGAGCACGCGCCTCAGCACGTGCGCGAGCAGGGTGTCGGGCCGGGTCGTCCGGTATGCGCCGCGCGGCGCCTTGCCCACCGGCGTTCGCGTCGTCGCCACCACCCAGGCGTCCTGCATCTGCGTTGTCATCCGGATTCTCCTGTCGCCGCGATACCCTGCATCGCCGACGCGGCGCGGGGTTGCGCCGCGCGTCTCAGTTGCGCAGCGGCTTGCCCGTCGCGAGCGTATGTGCGATCCGCGCCTGCGTGCGGGGATCGCGCAGCAGCTCCATGAACTCATGGCGCTCGACCTCGAGCAGCCAACGCTCGTCGACCAGACTGCCGGCATCGACGTCGCCGCCGCACATCGCGCGCGCGAGCCCCAGGCCCACTTCGAAATCCCAGGGCGTGATGAATGCACCTTCGCGCATGTTGACCAGCATCATCTCCAGCGTCGCCATGCCGGTCCTGCCGGCAACGGGAACCGCACGCGGCGGGAACGGGGGCCGGTAACCTGCATCCGCCAGCGCCCGCGCCTGCGCCAGCGCCACGTGCAGCACCTCGTCCGGATGCATGACGACCACGTCCGCGGGCCGCAGGAATCCCAGCTCCCGCGCCTCGAGCGCGCTCTTCGACACCGTGGCCTTCGCAACGGTCTGGAAGTACGTGCGCAGGAAAGGGAACTGGTCGAGTTGCCCGCCCGCGCCCCCGCGCCTGGCTTCGTCTGCGGCGCGCAGCGCAAGTTCCTTCGACCCGCCGCCTCCGGGGATCAGGCCCACCCCGGTCTCGACCAGCCCGATGTACGACTCCAGCGCCGCCACCGTCCGGTCGCAGTGAAGGACGAACTCGCAGCCCCCGCCCAGCGCCATGCCGCGCACGGCCGCGACCGTCGGCACGAGGCTGTAGCGCAGGCGCAGCGAAGTCTGCTGGAACCTGGCGACGATGCGCTCGATGCCATCCCATTCGGCGCGCTCGATCGCGGGCGCGAGTGCGGCGAGATTCGCACCCAGAGAAAATGGTTCGCGCTCCTGCCAGATGACCAGGCCGGCGAAATCGCGCTCGGCGCGGTCGAGCGCCTGCAGCAACCCGTCGAGCACGTCGTCGGAAACGGTGCTCTTCTTGGTCCGAAACGACACGATGCCGACGTCGCCCTCGCGGTGCCACATCCGCAGCGCGTCGGTCTCGAAGATCGTCGTGCCGCGGTCCTGGCGCTCGCCGAGCATTGCATCCGGAAACGCCTGCCGGCGATACACCGGCAGCGACGAACGCGCGACGAAAGCGTCGCGGGCCGGACTCCAGGCGCCGCCTTGCGCGTGCACGCCGCCGGCGTCGGCAACGACCTTGCCGCCGACCCACGCGGGCAGCGGGAAGTCGGCCAGCGTTCGCCCCGCCGCGCGGTCGGATTCGATCCACCCGGCAACGTCGCCCCACCCTGCCGACTGCCAGAGCTCGAATGGGCCCTGCCGCCACCCGAATCCCCAGCGGATGGCGAGGTCGACGTCGCGCGCGTTGTCGGCGATCACCGCGAGGTGATGTGCGGCGTAATGGAACAGATCGCGGTGGATCGCCCACAGGAATTGCGCCTGCGGATGGCCTGATTCCCGCAACCTCGCGTATCGCTCGTGCGCAGAACGCAGCGCCAGGATCTGTGCGACCTCGGGCGCGACCTCGGCGCCGCTCCTGACGTAGGCACCCGATGCCGGATCGAGCACTTCGATGTCGCGGCCGACCTTCCGGTAGTAGCCGGCCCTCGTCTTCTGGCCCAGTGCACCTTTCGCCACCAGCCCGGCGAGCGAAGCCGGCGTCGTGAACAGCGGATGCCAGGGATCGTCGGGCAACGCATCCTGCATCGTCCTGACGACATGCGCCATCGTGTCGAGGCCAACGACGTCGGCGGTCCGGTAGGTCGCGCTCTTCGCGCGGCCGATCGCGGTGCCCGTCAGCGCATCGACCTCGTCGTAGCGCAACCCCAGCGCATCGCCGTGATGCATCGTCGCGAGCACCGAGAAGATGCCGATGCGATTGGCGATGAAATTGGGCGTGTCCTTCGCGCGGACCACGCCCTTGCCCAGCGCGGTCGTCAGCCAGGATTCCAGCGCATCCAGCAGATTGCCGTCGGTGTCCGCGGTCGCGACCAGCTCGACGAGCCGCATGTAGCGCGGCGGATTGAAGAAATGCATGCCGCAGAATCGCGGCCGCAACGCGGCAGGCAGGGCCAGGGCGAGTTGCGCGAGCGACAGTCCCGAGGTGTTCGACACCAATGCAGCGGACGACCCGACGTGCGGAGCGATCCTGGCGTACAGGTCGCGCTTCCAGTCGATGCGCTCGCCGATCGCCTCGATCACCAGGTCGCAACCGGCGAGCCTCGGCAGGTCGGTGTCGTAGTTCGCGGCTTCGATCTGCGCGGCGAGGTCACGTGCGCCCAGCGGCGCCGGCTCGAGCTTCGCCAGCGCATCGATGCCGCGCCGTGCGAGCGCGCTGGGTTCGGACGGTGTCGCGAGATCTAACAGCAGCACCGGGACGCCCGCGTTGGCGAGATGGGCGGCGATCTGCGCGCCCATGACGCCGGCACCCAGCACCGCGGCGCGCCGGATGCGCAGGGGACCCGGACCGGCGGCGGAAGGATCGAGGGGTGATGTTGCAGATTGCATTTCGGAGCCCAGCATGAAGCTCAGCGACCGGATGCCGGCAGGCCGCTCGCGGTGGCGTCCTCGCGGCGCCCGGGGCGTCGAGAAATCGCCCGCGGCCTGGTCAGCACGCCGGCGCGGTCACTGCGGCAGCGCCGGCCCCGGCTGGGACCCGCCCGCAGTGGAAAACGCCCGCGGGCGGTGGCCGCACAGATCAGAACGAGTACGTGAGCTGCCCGGACAGGATCGTGACGCTGTTGTCGTAATGTCCGTTGATCAGGCCGTAGGCCGCCGTCGACCCCGCATTCTGGTTCGTGTCGGCCCTGTTCACGAAGACGTAGGTGAAGCCGGCATCGAGCGCCAGGTTGCGGTTCAGCTTGTACTGCGTGCCGAGCGAAACCCAGGTGCGGTTGCCGTCGGGCAGCCGCGGCGTGATGTCGGTGGAGTTGACCGGCGTCTCGTCCCACGCCAGCCCGCCGCGGAAGCTCCACGCGTCGTTCCAGTGGTACGTCGCGCCCGTCGAGATCCGCCACGTGTCGCGGAAGTTCTCGGGCGTGCTCGCGAGGACCGCGCCGGTGGTGCGCATGAACGTCAGGTTCTTGAACACCGACCAGTGCGTGAACTGCACGTCGCCCATCACGTCCCACTGATCGTTCAGGCGGTGGAATATCGACGCGTTGGCGATGTCGGGGAGCTTGATGTTGCCGGTAATGCCGCCGTTGGCCAGCGCGCCCCTGACGGCGCCGTCGAGCAGGCCCACCACCGGAGCCAGCGTCGGAGGCAACGCAGGCAACGTCGGGTAGTCGAAGCGGACGTCGCCCGACGCGCCGTACTTGATCGACGACCGGTAATGGGCGCCGATGCGCGTCTGCGGCGTCGCGTCCCAGATGAAGCCGGCGTTCCAGCCCCACGCGCTGTCGGAGGCGTGGACGTCGCTCGTGGCGTCGAGCCCGGGCGTGAGGGAGACGATCGTCGGAATCAGGGAGGCGGGGATGAGGCCGCCGGCCGCCGCCCCGAGCGCGGCCTGGCCGAGCGCCCCGCTGTAGTTGACGTGGCTGGTGAACTCCGCCTTGACGTGCTGCCAGTCGAGGCCCGCGCCGACCGCGAACGTGTCGCTGACTTTCCACGACACCGCCGGATTGACGTTGATCGTCTCCACCTTGGACTTCACCGCCTGGTAGCGGCCGAGCCAGTCGCCGCTCCACTCGGTGGTGAGTCCGAACGGGGCGTTGATGCCAAGGCCGATGCTGAACTGGCTGTTCACCGGCATCGAGAGGTAGAGGTTGGGGACGACGTTCAGGCTGCCGGCGTCGCCGTCGCCGTTGCCGAGCGGCTGCGATGCCGCCGGGAGCGAATTGTCGTTGCGGAACTTGATCGAGGGCGTGATCAGGTGGACCGCCACCGCGGCCTGCGGGGAAGCGAGCTTCGCCATCCCCGCCGGGTTCGACCAGATCGTGCTCGCGTCCTCGGCAGCGGCCGCGCCGCCGGCGAACGCGTTGCCGAGCCCGCTGCCGGAATTCTCCTGCAGCGCGAACGCAGCGCCCTGGGCCTGCCCTGCGGCGAACGCGAGCATCAGTGCGCCGATCGCGGCCGCAACGCCTGTCCGCTTGATCCTCATCGATGGATCCTGCATGTTCCCGTACCTCCTTCAGGGGTCGACGACGTCTCGCACGTCGGGGCTGCGCAACCGGTTACGGCCTGCGCCATTGGTATGCATTTCGCGTGAACCAACTATACACTCGCCCATAGGCGAAACCGCCCGCCTGCGGGGGGTGACCTTGATCCTGGTCAACCCCGCTGTGGCGCGTGGGGCACAAAGGATCGCTTTTGGCCCGACGCGCCGACCGGGCCGCAGCATTCCGGCCATTACGGTGGCGGCAGCTCGCGCGGCCTGCGGTCCGGGCCCACCGCGACGTAGGTGAGGCTCGCCTCGGTCACCTTGACCGTCACCTCCTCGTGGGGATTGCGCTGCGCGTACACCTGGACGTCGACGGTGATCGACGTGCGCCCGACCTTCTGGATCGTCGCGTAGAACGAGACGACGTCGCCGATCAGCACCGGCTGCTTGAACACGAACGAATTGACGGCGACCGTCGCCACGCGGCCGCGGGCGCGCCGCGACGCGGGGATGGAGCCTGCAATGTCGACGTGCGACATGATCCAGCCGCCGAAGATGTCGCCATGGAAATTCGCATCGGCGGGCATCGGGGTGACCCGCAGTGCGGGAATGCCCGGCGGCAGCGCGACCTGCCCGGTCATCGGTCTGCCCCCTGCGCCCGCGGCCGCGCTCATGCCGCCTTCGCGGCTGGCGCACGCGCCTCGTCGCGCAACTCGCGGCGCAGGATCTTGCCGACGTTCGACTTGGGCAGCTCGCGACGGAACTCGATGTCCCGCGGACATTTGTACCCGGTCATGCGATCGCGGCACCAGGCGACGAGCTCGGCGGCAGTCACGTTTTCGTCCTTGCGGACGACATAGAGCTTCACGGCCTCGCCCGACTTGTCGTCGGCGACACCCACGGCGGCGCACTCGAGCACACCGGGATGCGCAACGACGACCCCTTCGATCTCGTTCGGATAGACGTTGAATCCGGAGACCAGGATCATGTCCTTCTTGCGATCGACGATCCTGATGTAGCCGCGCTCGTCCATGATCCCGATGTCGCCGCTCATCAGGTACCCGTCGGCCGTCATCACTTTCGCCGTCTCGTCGGGCCTCTGCCAGTAACCCGCCATGACCTGCGGCCCCTTGATGCAGATCTCGCCCGGCTGTCCGAGCGGCACGTCGCGGCCCGCGTCGTCGCGCAGGACGATCCATGTCGACGGGATCGGCAGGCCGATCGTTCCGTTGAACTCGGTGTTGTCGAGGGGATTCATCGTGGCTGCGGGCGAGGTCTCGGTCAGGCCGTAGGCCTCGACCAGCGCGACGCCGGTCACCTCCTTCCAGCGCCGCGCCACGGCTTCCTGCACGGCCATGCCGCCGCCAAGGGTCAGCCGGAACCTCGAGAAATCGAGCCGCGCGAACTTCGGGTTGTTGAGCAGCGCATTGAACAGCGTGTTGACGCCGGTCATCGCCGTGAAGCGGTAGCGCCGCATCTCCTTGACGAAGCGCGGGATGTCCCGTGGATTGGTGATCAGCACGTTCTCGCCGCCGACCGACATGAACACCAGGCAGTTCGCCGTCAGCGAGAAGATGTGGTAGAGCGGCAGCGGCGTCAGGATGACTTCGCGCTGGCCTTCGCCGAGGAACGGACGCACCCACGAGCGCGCCTGCAGCATGTTCGCGACGATGTTGCGGTGCGTCAACATCGCACCCTTGGCGACGCCGGTCGTTCCCCCGGTGTACTGCAGGAAGGCCAGGTCGGCGTGGCCGATCGGGACGCGCGACAGCGAGCGCTTGCGCCCCTGTTTCAAGGCGTCCTTCAGCCGGATCGAGCCCGGCAGCGACCATTTCGGAACGACGCGCTTCACGCGACGCAGCACCAGGTCGACGATCCGCCCCTTGAAGGCGAGGAACTCCCCGATCGATGTGACGACGACGTGGCGCACCCGGGTGCGCGCAATGACCTCCTGCAGCGTCCGCGCGAAGTTCTCGACGACGACGATCACCTCGGCGCCTGAGTCGACGAGCTGGTGCTCGAGCTCGCGCGGCGTGTAGAGGGGATTGGTGTTGACGACCGTGCAGCCCGCGCGCAGCGCTCCGAACAGGCAGACCGGATACTGGAGGATGTTCGGCATCATCAGCGCGACGCGGGTGCCGCGTTCGCAGCCGATGCCCTGCAGCCACGCGCCGAACCTCGACGAGAGCGTGTCGAGGTCCTCGAACGTGACCCTGCGGCCCATGCACGAGAACGCCGGCCGCGTCGCGAACGAGCGGCAGCTTTCCTCGAAAACCTCGCGCACCGACGCATATTCGTCGACGTCGATATCAGCGGGAACGCCCTGCGGATAGTGCTCGAGCCAGATCCGTTCCACCATCGTCCCCCTCCGGCGGCTTGCGCCGCATCCTACACCAGGGAAAACCCGTGACGCGACGTCAGCGCCCCGCACCGGCGCTGCCCGCGTAGTGCAGCGGCCCGCCGCGGAACGGCGCGAATCCCGCGCCGAAGATCGCGCCGGCATCGACCAGGTCCGCGTCGGCGACGACCCCCTGCCCAAGCGCCGCCTGCGCTTCGGCGACCAGCGGGTCGACGAGCCGTTGCGCGAGACCGGCCGGCACCGCGCCTGCCGTCTGTTTCCGCGGCTTGCCCTCGCTCCATGCGTAGAATCCCTGCCTGGTCTTCTTGCCGAGCTGGCCCGCCGCGACGTGCTCGGCGAGCCTGCGCGGCACCTCGGTGTCGCTGCCAAGCATGCGGCCGACGGCGACACAGATGTCGAGCCCCACCGTGTCGGCAAGCTCGATCGGGCCCATCGGCATGCCGAACGCGACGGCCGCAGCATCGACGACCTCGGGCGCGATGCCCTCGTCGACGCAGCGCATCGCGCTCATCAGGTAGGGTGCGAGCACGCGGTTGACCAGGAAACCCGGCGCGCTCTTCACCGGCAGCGGCAGCTTGTCGATCGCGCGCGCGAACGCTGCGCCACGGGCGGCGAGCGCCGGGTCGCTGTCGCGTCCGGCGACGATCTCGACCAGCATCATCCTCGCCACCGGGTTGAAGAAGTGCAGGCCGATCAGCCGCGACGGAGCGCGCAACGCGACGGCAATTTCCTCGAGCGGAATCGACGACGTGTTGGTGGCGAGGATCGCATCCGGCCGCGCGCGCGCCTCGAGGTCGGCGAACAGCGCGCGCTTGGCGTCGACGTTCTCGAAGATCGCCTCGATGACGACGTCGGCGTGCGCGACGCCATGGCCGCCGACGTCGGGAATCAGCCGGTCGCGGGCATCGCGCACGCGGCGCGGGTCCTTCAGGCGATCGGCAAAGAGCTTCGCCGCGCGCTTCATCGCCGGCGACAGGCGCTGCGCGTCCTGGTCCTGCAGCGTGACCGTCATCCCGCGCAGCGCACACCACGCGGCGATGTCGCCGCCCATGGTTCCGGCGCCGACGACATGCACGCGCGAGACCGCGGATTCGGAGGCCTTGCCGAGCGCTTTCAGGCGCTCCTGCAGGTGGAACACCCGGATCAGGTTCGCCGCCGTCGGCGTGGCGAGCAGCGTGTCGATCGCGGCGCGATCGCCCGGCGGTGCCGCCAGCGCATTGCCGTCGTAGCGCTGCCACAGATCGATGATCGCGTACGGCGCAGGATAGTGCTCGCGGCTGGCGCGCCGCGCCACCTGCTGCCTGGCCTTGTTGCCGATGAACCGGCGCGCTGGTGCCGTCAGCGTCAGCGACAGCGGAAACGGAAGCCTGCGCGGCGCGGGCTGCGCGAGCAGCACGCCTCGCGCGGTGTTGTCCATGATGCGCGGCGGGACGCATTCGTCGGCCAGGCCCAGCTTCTTCGCCTTGCGCGCGTCGACGGTCCTGCCGGTCAGCAGCAGGTCGAGGGCGGCGGGCGCGCCGACCAGCCGCGGCAGGCGCCGGATGCCGCCCCATCCCGGCACGATGCCGAGCATCACCTCCGGCAGGCCGAGGCGCGTCGACGGCTCGTCGACGACGACGCGGTAGCGGCAAGCCAGGGCCAGCTCGAGTCCGCCGCCCAGGCAGAAACCGCGGATCAGCGCCAGCGTCGGATACGGCGCGCGCGCGAGCCGCTCGAAGGTGTTCCAGCCGCGTTCGACCAGCGCGCGCGCGACTCGCGCATCGTGGATGTCGCCGAACTCGTCGACGTCGGCGCCGGCGATGAAGCCCGAAGACTTGGCCGACCGGATCACCAGCCCTTTCGGACGGTCGCGCTCGAACCGGTCGAGGGCTTCGTTCAGCTCGGCGAGCGCGGCCGCCGACAGCGTGTTGGTCGCGGTGCCTGCCTTGTCGAAGGCGAGCCACGCGATCCCGTCGGCACCCTGCGTGATGCTCCAGTGCTCCACTCGCGATCCCCTGCTTTGGATTCGATCCGCGGCTTCGGCGCACTGCGCAGATTGCGCGCAGCCATCGAAGCCGAACGTTCAGTCGACTCGCTCGACCAGCATCGCGCCGCCCTGCCCGCCACCGATGCAGATGGCGGCGATTCCGCGGCGGCCGCCGCTGCGCTCGAGCACGTTCAGAAGATGCAGCACGATCCGCGCTCCCGACGCGCCGACCGGGTGCCCCAGTGCAATCGCGCCGCCGTCGACATTGAGGCGATCGGGGTCGATCGCCCCCAGCGCGCCGGGCAGGCCGAGCTCGTCGCGGCAGAAGTCGTCACTCTCCCAAGCTCGCAGGCAGGCGATCACCTGTGCGGCGAAAGCCTCGTTGATCTCCCATGCGTCGACGTCGGCCAGCCCCATGCCGTTGCGTGTCAGCAGCGGCGTGGCGGCGTACACGGGGCCCAGCCCCATCTGCGCGGGGTCGAGCGCGGCCCACTGGGTGTCGACGATGCGCCCGCGCGGCTTCAACCCGTGCTTGCGCACCGCCTCGTCGGTGGCCAGCACCACCCACGCGGCGCCGTCGGTCACCTGCGAGCTGTTGCCCGCGGTCACGTTGCCGTACTTGCGGTCGAAGAACGGCTTCAGGCGCGCGAGGTTCTCCGGCGTCGAATCCTCGCGCACGCCGTCGTCGGCCGGGTAGGCCTTGCCGTCACCATCGTAGAGCGCGGCGATCTCGTCACCCAGGCGGCGCTCGCGCTGGGCAGCGAGCAGGCGCTGGTGACTGCGGGCCGAATACGCGTCCATTTCAGCGCGTGTGATCCCGAAACGCCAGGCGAGGTTTTCGGCAGTCTGGCCCATCAGCAGTCCGACGACGGGGTCGGTCAGGCCTTTCATCAGCCCGATCACCGGCGCGAGGTAGTGCAGGCGGAACTGCGCGATCAGCGCTGCGCGCCGACCGAGCGTTTTCGCGGCGTACCAGCTCGAAAGCCACGCCACCATCGCATCCGAGAACAGCAGCGGTGCGCGCGACAGCGCATCGACGCCCCCGGCGAGCACGAGCTCCGAGCGCCCGCTACGCATCGAATCCATCGCCGAGTCGATCGCCTGCATGCCCGACGCACAGTTGCGCATGACCGTCCAGCCCGGGACCTTGTGGCCGCAGCCCATCCGCAGCGCGACGACACGCCCGATGTTCACCTCGTCGGCTGCGGGCGCTGCGCAACCCAGGATCACCTGGTCGAGCTCGGGGGGCTCGAACGGCTGGCGCAGCAGCAGCGCGCGGCCGGCGTCGGTCGCGAGATCCGACGCTGCGAAGGGACCCGGCCGGTTGCGCGCCTTGAGGAAAGGCGTGCGCACGCCGTCGATGATGTAGATGGGCTTCATGCGCTGCGCATATGCGACCGGGTCAGCGGAATCCCTCGTTGGCGACCGCGCGCCTTTGCGAGAGGTTCGCCGGCGCGGGCGCCGTGATCGGGGGCCGGCCGAAGCCGGCGCGATCCTGCTCGAGCAGCGACGTGCCGAGGTCCTGCGCGAAATCGTCGACGCGGACGACGCGCGCGACCAGCTCGCGCTGGGCGCCGAGCAGCGCAGCCTCGGCAGGCGTGATGACACCGGCGGCGACCGCGCGCTCGAGAATGCGCGAGCCGTCCTCGCCCGGCGCAAGCCGCGCGTCGATCCGGCCATCGCCCTGCGCATCCCTCAGGCGGCGCTCCAGCGGTTCGGCTTCGACGGTGAGGCCGAGGGCGCGCTCGAGCAGGCCTACCGGCTCGTTCGGGTCGCCGATGAACATGCCGCCGGCCAGCCGCTCGCGGGCTGCCGATGGCTCGAGCAGGATCTTCGCGACGTCGTGGCCGAGCCGGTCGGACGGCACCTCGTAGGGACGGCCGAGCGGGAACACGACCCGCCACATCACCGCCGCGATGGTCGGATTGGGGAAGTTCGAGATCACGCCCTCGATCGCGTTCTGCGCCTTGAACATCGCATCCCAGATCGCCCAGTGCATCAGTGGGGCGTCCTCGGGTTTGCGGCCGTCCTGCTCGTAGCGCCACAGCGTCGCCGAGCACAGGTAGAGCAACGACAGCACGTCGCCCAGGCGCGCGGAGAGCTTCTCCTTGCGCTTCAGCGCGCCGCCCAGCGTTCCCATCGAGATGTCGGCGAGGAATGCCAACGCAGCCGAAAAACGCGTGAGCTGCTGGTAATAGCGCCGGGTCTCGGGCGCGACGTCGGACGGGATGCGGACGAAGTTCGAGCCGGTCAGCCCCATCACCAGCGTGCGCGCGATGTTGCGCAATCCGAAACGCAGGTGGCCGAACAGCGCCGCATCGAACAGCCGCACCGCCTTGCCGCTGTCCGGTGCGCGGGTCGCCGCCATTTCGTGCAGCACCCAGGGATGGCAGCGGATCGCGCCCTGCCCGAACACGATCAGGCTGCGGGTCAGGATGTTCGCGCCCTCGACGGTGATCGACACCGGCATCTGCATGTACGCGGCGCCGAGGAAATTCGACGGTCCCATGCAGATGCCCTTGCCGCCGGCGATGTCCATCGCGTCGTTGATCACCTGCCGGTTGCGCTCGGTGATGTGCAGCTTGGCGATGCCCGACAGCACGGCGGGCTTCTCGCCCTGGTCGACGATGGTCGCGGTCAGCATCCGCGTCGCGTCCATCAGGTACAGGTTGCCGCCCATCCGGGTCAGCGCTTCCTCGATGCCCTCGAAGCGGCCGATCGGCGTCTTGAACTGCTTGCGCACCCGCGCATACGCGCCGGTCGCTCGCACCGCGAGCTTGGCCATGCCGGTGTTCGACGACGGCAGCGAGATGCCGCGGCCGGCGGCGAGGCATTCCATCAGCATCCGCCATCCGCGACCGAGCATCGGCTGGCCGCCGATCACCCAGTCCATCGGGATGAACACGTCGCGACCCCAGTTCGGCCCGTTCTGGAACACCGCGTTGAGCGGCATGTGCCGCCTGCCGATGTTCACGCCCGGGTGCGTGGTCGGGATCAGCGCGCAGGTGATGCCGAGGTCCTCGCGCTCGCCGGCGAGGTGCTCGGGGTCCCAGGCGCGGAACGCGAGGCCCAGCAGCGTCGCCACCGGGCCCAGCGTGATGTAGCGCTTGTCCCAGGTCACCCGCAGCCCTAGCGTGCGCCGTCCCTCGTGCTCGCCCCAGCACACGACGCCCCAGTCGGGAATCGCCGCCGCGTCGGATCCTGCCTGCGGATTGGTGAGCGCGAAACAGGGGATCTCCAGGCCGCGCGCAAGGCGTGGAAGGTGGCGGCGCTTCTGCTCGTCGGTGCCGTAGTGCAGCAGCAGCTCGCCGGGGCCGAGCGAGTTCGGAACGAGCACCGTCACTGCGACGGTGCCGCTGCGCGTCGACAGCTTGGTGATCACTTGCGAATGCGCGTAGGCGGAGAAACCGAGGCCGCCGTAGGCCTTGGGAATGATCATCCCGAGGAAGCCGTTGTCCTTGATGTACTGCCAGACCTGCGGCGGAAGGTCCTTGTAGACGTTGGTCGTCTCCCAGTCCGACACCATCGCGCACAGCGTCTCGACCTCGTGGTCGAGGAAGCGCTGCTCCTCGGGAGTGAGGCGGGTGCGCTCGATGGCGAGCAGGCGCTGCCACGCCGGCCGGCCGGAGAAGAGTTCGCCGTCCCAGCTGACCGTTCCCGCCTCGAGCGCCTCGCGCTCGGTCTGCGACATCGGGGGCAGCACTTTGCGGAAACCCGCGAGCAGCGGTGCGCTGACCAGCCTGCGACGCAGCGGCGGGACGAGTAGCGGCAATGCGACCAGTGCGGTGGCGATCGCGAGGCCCGCGACCCACGACAGGGGCAGCGCCCCGGTGAGCCACGTCGTGGCCAGCCATGCGGCGATCGATGCGAACCACGCGAAACCCGGCGCTTGCACGTAGGCGAGCGCCAGCGCCGCAACGAGTGCGATGACGAGCAACAGGGCGATCATTGGTGACTCCAGGTCGTGGTGGCCGCGTCGATCTTCAGCGACGTTCGATCGGTTGCGCGCGCGGCGTTCATGCGGTCTCGCCCAGTTCGCCATCGAGCTCGCGCGTCACGGCCGACAGGTCGGGCAGGGGCGCCTCGAGCCCCGCGAGCAGGAATGGGGCGAGGCGGCGCAGCAGGATCTCGTCGTTGGTCGATTCGTGCGGATTGAGCTCTGCAATCAGCTTCAGCGCGTCGGTGCCGGCCAGCGTGTACGACAGCGCGCCCATGATGAAGTGCAGGCGCCACGACAGCTCCTTGCGCGGCAGCCGCGGCAGCGCGCGCGCAAAGGCGGCCTTGAAGCGCGCGATCATCACCGCGTACTGTTCCGACAGAAAGCGACGGATGAAAGGCGCCGGGTCGGCATACGCGCGCCCCAGCAGGCGCAGGAAATCCTTGCCACCGCGCTCGGGATCGCGCGCGAGCTTCAATGGCGGGATCAGCAGCGCCATCAGGATCCGCTCGCAGGACAAGGGCCGCGGTCCGGCCCCGGCCTCGAGGCGCGTCAGCAACTCGACCCGCGCCTGGTTCATCGGGTCGAGCCTGCGCGTCAGCACCGCCTGGAACAGCTCTTCCTTGCTGCCGAAGTGATAGTTGACCGCGGCGAGGTTCGCTTCCGCAGCCGCGGTGATGGCGCGCAGACTCGTCGCCTCGAAGCCGTGCTCCATGAACAGCGCCTCGGCCGCATCGAGGATGCGAACCTTGGTCGCCGCGGGATCGCGCGGCGGCTTGAGAGGAATGATCCTGGCTTTGGGAGGCATGGCGAGCGGAGAGCGACTGGCATTCAAACGTTTGTTTGAAGCCTACGTTCGTTCTGCTCATGTGTCAACTGCGAGCGCTGCGCCCCCGCTCTATACTGCGCGACGAGGAGGCAGGGACGATGGCGTCGATCTCGATCGCGAAGCAGCACGCGCTCACCCACCGCAAGGCGAAGGAAGCCGCGGAGCAGCTCGCGCAGGACCTGCGCCAGCGCTTCGACCTCGCCTACGAGTGGGAGGGCGACCAGGTCGTGTTCGAGCGCCCGGGGGTCGCCGGACGCATGCACGTCACCGCGACGCACATCCGGCTCGAGGTCAAGCTCGGCCTGCTGCTGACGCCGCTGAAGCCTTCGATCGAAAGGGAGATCCACGCGCAGCTCGACAAGCTCTCGGGCAAGCGCAGCGCGTGAGTGGCACGGCCGGCGAGTCGCAGCGGCCGGCCTTCGACGACACGGATCGGCTGCCGGCCGACCGCCGGGCGGCCCGCAACGCGGGTCAGGCGAGCGGATCCGGGAACGGCGCGTCGGAGCCCGCGACGATCGAATCGTGGATCGCCGTCTCGCGGCTCTCGATGGTCGCGAGGAACTCGAGCGCCCCGCCCATTCGCGCGAACGCGCCGAATCCGCGCTCCAGGAATACCTGCAGCGTCCCCAACCCCGCTGCTCGCGCGGGCTTGCGCATCAGCTTCAGCGCGCCCCGCAGCATCGGCATCTGCACGTAGCGATCCAGCGCGACGCCGACGTCGCCGATCAGCCGGATCTGGCGCGCGCGCCGATCGTACTGGCCCATCTTCCGGTAGGCCCGGCAGTAGTCGGCGACGCCGAAACCCGCGTCCACGGCGACGAGCGTGTCCGCCAGCGCCCGGTCCAGGTCCTGCGACAGCGCATTCAGCTCGACCGCCGTCGCGACGGTCGCGATGACGCCGGCCGGAAGCAGTCGCTTGAACACCGGGGCGACGCGCGCGAGGTCGGCGTCGCGCTGCGCGAAATCTGCGCCGCCGTAGAGGTCGGTTTCGAAGAACCTGATCGCCTCCGCGTAGCGCGGCTGCGCCTCGAGATCCTGGTAGGTCCGGCGCAGCCGCCGTGCCTGCCATTCGCAGACCCGCGCGAGCGCGCGTGCGCGCTCGGGCTTCGCCGCCCGCTCGGCGTGGTGCCGCTGGACGCGTTCGAGCGCGGCGAGCAGCGCCTCCACCGCGGCATGGCTGGCGGTATCGCTCATCGTCTCGCGTCGCTCGGCGGGCAGGGCATGCCCGCGCAGTCTAATCCCGGCGTCCGGGCGGGTCGAACGCCGCATTAGATTGATTGCTCTACCCGCGGCCCCCTATTGTCGCGGTGTGGGCGCCCGCGCAGCCGCGCCGCCCGGACCGTCACGGCCCGCGGCCGCGGCGCCGTCGATCACCTGCAACGAACCCGCTCCCGTCCCCGCCACCCGCGCCTTGAATCCTTCCCGTCGCCGCGTGCTGTTCGCCGGAACCCTGGGCGCGCTGGCGTTCGCCACAGCGCGCCTGCTGCAGCCGACCCCGGCGCGCCACGGCGCCGGCGCTCTCAGCAAGGACGGTGTCGACATCATGCGTGCGCTGGTGCCGGCGCTGCTCGCCGGGGCGCTGCCCCCGCAGGGAAGCGCGCGCGCCACCGCGATCGCGCAGACGATCGACGGCGTCGGTGAAGCGATGCGCGGGCTCGCGCCGATCGCGCGCGAGGAGCTCGCATCGCTGTTCTCGCTGCTCGCGTTCGCGCCGCTGCGCATCGGCCTGGGCGGCATGACCGTTTCCTGGGAGGACGCGAGCGTCGCCGACGCCGACGCATTCCTCGCTCGCCTGCAGTCGAGCCGGTGGACGCAAAAGCGCGCCGCCTACGACGCGTTGCACCAGATCACGTTCGCCGCCTGGTACGCGAATCCTCGGTCGTGGCCGTCCATCGGCTATCCCGGGCCGCCGCGGTTGACATGACGACGCCGGGAACCGGCGCGACGCCGACCGCCTTGACCGCCACCACGACCGCAACCGGTTCGACGACGATGGGGAGTCTCGCGCACGCCGCGACCTCGATCGTCGACCCGATCCGCGCGGGACTGCTGGACGGATGGAAGGTCGTCGATGCGTCGACGCTCGACCGCGACCTGGTCCTCGAGGCCGATGTCGCGATCGTCGGCACCGGCGCGGGCGGCGGCATCACCGCCGAGATCCTGTGCGACGCCGGGCTCACGGTCCTGATGATCGAGGAAGGCCCGCTCAAGTCATCGAGCGATTTCCACATGCTGGAGAACGAGGCTTACCGCGACCTGTACCAGGAATCCGCGGCACGCAAGACCGCCGACAAGGCGATCAACATCCTGCAGGGCCGCTGCGTCGGCGGCGGCACGACGGTCAACTGGACGAGTTCGTTCCGCACCCCCGAGCCCACGCTCGCGTACTGGGCGTCGGCCTTCGGGATCGACGGCTTCGGGCCCGGCGATCTCGCGCCCTGGTTCGATCGCGTCGAACAGCGCCTGGGCGTGGCGTCGTGGACCATTGCGCCCAACGCCAACAACGCTGCGCTGGCGACCGGCGCCGAGAAACTCGGCCTGCACTGGGGGACGATACGCCGCAACGTCAGGGGGTGCTGGAACCTCGGCTATTGCGGCCTCGGCTGCCCGACGAATGCCAAGCAGTCGATGCTGGTGACGACGATTCCGCGGGCGCTCTCTCGGGGCGCTACCCTGGTGACTCGCGCGCGCGCCCAGCGGTTCATCATCCGTCGCGACCGCGTCGACGCGCTGGAATGCCAGGTGATGGACGCGAGCGGCACGACGCCCGCGAGCCGCGCGATCACCGTGCACGCCCGCGCCTACGTGAGTGCAGCGGGCGCCATCAACACGCCGGCGCTGCTGCTGCGCAGCCACGTGCCCGATCCCTACGGCATCCTCGGCCTGCGCACGTTCCTGCACCCGACCGTGGTGTCCGCAGCGCTGATGCCCGGGCAGATCGACGGCTTCAGCGGAGCGCCGCAGTCGATCTTCTCGGACCATTTCGTGCAGATGGCGCCCCCCGCGGGTCCGATGGGATTCAAGCTCGAGGCGCCGCCGGTGCACCCGGTCCTTGCCGCGATCACGCTGCCGGGCCATGGCAGGCAGCATGCAGCGTGGATGCAGCGCCTGCCGCGGATGCAGGTGCTGATCGCGTTGTTGCGAGATGGCTTCCATCCCGACTCGATCGGCGGACGCGTGCGGCTGGCCGGCGACGGCACGCCGATTCTCGACTATGCGCTGACGCCCTACCTCTTCGACGGCATGCGGCGTGCATTCGCGGCCATGGCCGAGATCCAGTTCGCTGCCGGCGCGACGTCGGTGATGCCGGTCCACGGCGAAGGGCGCAGATTCGCGGGCGTCGATGGGGCGAAAACGGCCATCGAGGGCTTCGACCTGCGCCCGCGCGCGACGCCGATCGTGTCTGCGCACGTCATGGGCGGCGCGCCGCTCGGTCCCGACCCGCGGCATGCGGTCGTGGATCCCACCGGCCGCCACCATCACCTCGCCAACCTCCACGTCGTCGACGGATCGCTGTTTCCGACCTCGATCGGCGCCAACCCGCAACTGTCGATCTACGCGATCGCAGCCATGCTCGCGACCGGACTGGCGCAGCACCTGCGCGGCTAGCCGGCGGCGCGGCGGTCGCGATTAGTGTGACCGCTCTAGGGCTTGGGCGTATTTTCGAGCCAGTGGAAAGCGCGCGTTGCGCGATCTTCATCGACGAGGAGACGGAAATGACGAACACGATCCGGTTGACGGTGCCGCGTGCAGGCGACAATCTGCTGGCTGCGTCGAGGCAGGTATGGCTGGCGACGCTGGGTGCCGCTTCGGTGACGCGCGAATGGGCAGGCAAGGGAATGGCGCCGGCCTTTCGCAGCCTGGTGGCGGAGGGCGTGAACGTCGAGTCGAAGCTGTTGCGCCGCGTTGGGCGACGCCTGGAGGCGAACGTGAGCCGAGGCAGCGCGATCCTGCGCCATGCCCGCCTTGGACTCGAAAGCTCGGCGCAGAGGGTGGCCGATGCTGCCGCGTCGCTCGCGCGCAGGACGTTGCCGCGGGTCAAGGTCGCAGTCACTGCGGACACGGTGGCAATCAGCGCACAGGCTCCACGCGGCAAGGCTCCGGCGAAACGGGCGAAGCGGGCGAACCGAGCCCGAAAGGCGACCAAGGCAGCGGTCGCGGGCAAGCGCCGGGGGACCAGGCGCGTAACCGCGAAGTAATTCCGCTACCATTGCGGCGGCGGGAAATCCCGGCCGGACCCTCCGGCCGGGAAGCATTCCCGCAGGTACGACATCGGGGCGACGATGACCGCAGGCCGCGGACGCGGTGGCAACGCAAATCGACCCGCCGGACGCGGGAGGGCGCGGATCGGGCTGGCGCTCGCAGGGGGCGGCCCGCTCGGCGGCATCTATGAAGTCGGCACGCTGCTCGCGCTCGCCGACTCGCTCGAAGGCATCGATTTCAACGCACTCGATGTCTATGTCGGCGTCTCGTCGGGAAGCTTCGTCGCGGCCGCGCTGGCGAATGGCATCTCGCCCGCGCAGATGTACCGGCTGTTCATCGATAACGGCCGCGATGCCGCGCTCAAGCCCGAGATCTTCCTGAGACCCGCATTGCGCGAATTCGGTCGCCGCCTGCTGGGCCTGCCGGGGCTCGGGCTGCGCGCAGGCATCCAGTACCTGCGCGATCCGCTGCATCGGGGCGCAATGGAGTCGCTCGCGACGCTGTCGCGCGCCGTGCCGACCGGCCTGTTCGACAATCGCGCGATCGACGATTTTCTCGCGGGGCTGTTCGCCGCACCGGGGCGCACGAACGACTTCCGCGAACTCCCGCACCGCCTGTTCCTCGTCGCGACCAACCTCGACACCGGCAGCCCGGTCGCCTTCGGCACGGCGGGCCAGGACCGCGTGCCGATCTCGAGAGCGATCCAGGCCTCGGCCGCGCTGCCGGCGCTGTTCCCGCCGGTGGAGATCGACGGGGCGCATTACGTCGACGGCGCGCTCAACAAGACGCTGCATGCGTCGCTCGCGCTGGACGAAGGCATCGACCTCCTGCTGTGCGTCAACCCGTTGGTGCCTTTCGACGCGAGGTCCGCGCAACGCACCCGACGCGTGACGGTGGAGAAACTCCACCGGGGCGGGTTGCCGCTGGTGCTGTCGCAGACGTTCCGGGCCATCATCCATTCGCGGATGAAGGTCGGGATGGAAAAATACGCGACCCGCTATCCCGATGCCGACATCCTGCTGTTCGAACCGGCGCGCGAGGACGTCGACATGTTCTTCGCCAAGGTCTTCAGCTACGCGCAGCGCAGGAAGCTCTGTGCGCTGGCGTTCGACTCGACGCGCGAGTACCTGCGCGAGCAGGCCCCGCGCCTCGTCCCGTTGCTGGCCCGCCATGGATTGCGCCTGCGCGCCGGGCGCATCGCCGACCCGCAGCGCGAGGTGACCGACGCAGTCGTGGACCCCCGTCCGCTGCACGCCGGGACCGGGCGCCGGCACAGCCTGCGCAGGATCGGGCGCGACCTGGACCACGCGCTCACCCAGCTCGAGCGCGAGATCGCGACGCTGCGCGGCGACCGATCGCCCGTCCGCGCGGCAGCCCGTTCGGCGTGACGCGCATGCGTAACGCCTAGCGGCAGCCCCCGCGCGCATCCGCGGCATCATCGACGATGGCCCGCAAGCCCCCGCGCCGGACCCGCGAGCGCATCCTCGAAACCAGCCTGGCGCTGTTCAATCGACACGGCGAGCCCCACGTCACGACGGCCGACATCGCCGACGAGATGAACATCAGCCCGGGCAATCTGTATTACCACTTCCGAAACAAGGACGAGATCGCCGGCGAACTGTACGACGCGCTCGATGCATCGATCGCGCCGCTGCTCGCCGTTCCCGCGTCGCATCCCGCGGGCGTCGAGGACCTGTGGCTGCTGCTGCACCTGCTGTTCGAGCGCATGTGGCAATACCGCTTCGTCTATCGCGATGTCGACGACATCACGTCGCGCAACGCCCAGATCGCCGCGCGTTTCGCCGCCCTGACCCGGGGCGTGCAAGCCGTCGTCGCGGGGACCTGCCGCGGGATGCGCGAGACCGGTGCCCTGCGCGCCTCCGACCGCGAGATCGACGCGCTCGCGACCAATGTCGTCGTGATCGCGACGTACTGGATGTCGTTCCAGCGCATCTCGCGGCCCGCCGGTCGGCACCTGGGCGGCGCTGACGAGCAGGCGGCAGGCATGCGCTTCGAGCACGGCGCCTACCAGGTTCTGGCGCTGCTCGCGCCATTTCTGCGCGACGACGAGCGCGCGCTGGTCGAGCGGCTTTCGGCCGACTATCTGTAGCAAGCCCCGCGAACCCCTGCACGGGAGCACGACATGGCGAAGAAGTGGACCAGGTTTCCGCACGCCGATCCGGCGTACGTGTACGAAGGCGCGGCGCTGAAGAAAGCCTGGCCGCGCCTGCACCAGGGCGACCGCGAGCCGTACCCGAAGGACGCGGCGGCAGCCGATGCGTGGCGGCATTTCCACGCCGGCGCGTTCCAGGACGCGGTCGACGCGGGGCGCGCCGCCGGGGACGCCGCGATCAATGCCGCGGTCAAGGCGCAGTGCATCTACGCCCATTACCTGGAGCGCGACGGCAAGCTGCGGCTTTCGCTGTTCGAGGAGGCCGCGCAGTGGGCAAACGCCCGGTGCCGCGAGGCGCCGAAGGACGCCAACGCCCACTATCTCTATGCGCAGGCGCTGGGACGCTACGGGCAGGGCATCTCGGTCGCGAAGGCGCTCGCCCAGGGCTTCGGGGGAAAGATCCGCGATGCGCTGACCCGTGCACTGGAGCTCGAGCCGAAGCACGCCGAGGCGGTGCTGGCCTACGGCGCCTACCAGTCGGAGGTCATCGACAAGGTCGGCGGCATCGTCGCCGGGCTGACCTACGGCGCACGGAAGGACGCCGCCCTCGGGTGTTTCGAGCGCGCGATGAAGCTCTTCCCGGAGTCGCCGATCGTGCACGTCGAGTACGCGAACGGCCTGATCCGGCTGTTCGGCAAGAGCCGCCTCGCCGACGCGACCCGGCTCTACGAAGCGGCGGCCAAGGCGGCACCGCGCGATGCGATGGAACGCCTCGACGTCGAGTTCGCCAAGACCGAACTCGAGTAGGCGTCGAGACAGCGGACCGGGTCCGCCGCAGGCGACGATGCGGCGACCGGAGCACGGGCTGGCGCCGGATTTGCTTGCGACTGCGCGACGATGACCTTACGACTCACCCGCCTCGGCACCGCCACCGCCTGCGCATGGCTGACCTTCGCCGGCAGCCTGCCGGCCGGCGCCGCGCCGGGTGACGTCGCGCCCATCGACACGCTGAAGCGGATCCGCGCCACGGCGACGATCACGCTGGGCGTGCGTGAATCGAGGGCGCCGTTCTCGTTCGTCGACGCGCAGCGGGAGCCTCACGGCTATTCGATCGACCTCTGCATGCAGGTCGCGGATGCCGTCAAAGACGCACTGAAGCTGCCGAAGCTCGACGTGCACTTCGTCGTCGTGACGCCGGCGAGCCGGGTCGCGATGCTCGAGGACGGAAGGATCGACCTCGAATGCGGCTCGACGATCAACACGCGAAAGCGCGAGGAGGATGTCGCCTTCGCCTACACGACGTTCGTCTCGGGTGTGCGCCTGCTCGCGCGCAGGGCGTCGAAGGTGACCGGCATCGACGGCCTGCACGGCAGGACCGTGGTGGCGGTCCGCGGCACGCCCGCCGCGAAGCTGCTTCGGCAGGTGGACGCCGAGCGCAGCCTCGGACTCACGATCCTCGAGGCCCGCGACGACGCCGAGGCTTTCGCAGCCGTTGCGGATGGCAAGGCGGTCGCGTTCCCGATGGACGACGTCGCGCTCCATGCGCTGATCGCCAAGGCGGCGCGGCCAGGCGATTTCGCGGTCGTCGGCCGCTACCTGTCGATCGAGCCGCGGGCGATCGTGCTGCGCAGGAACGACCCCGCATTCGAGCGCCTGGTCGACCGGGCGCTCGCGAAGACGTTTCGCAGCGGCGAGATCGGGCGCATCTACGCGCGCTGGTTCTCGACGCGGGAGCTCTCCGTGCCGATGAGCCGCTACCTGCGCGAGGCTTTGGCGGCGCCGACGACCTATCCGGCGTTTCCGTAAGCGCGCTGCGCCTCAGCCGACGCCTGCCGCGGCCGCCGCGACCGCGGGATCGAGCTCGCCGTCCCGCGGCCAGGGGCTCATCAGCGTCGCGAGCACGAGCTGCTCGAACTGCGCCGGGAAGCGTTCGATGACGCGCTCCGGGTCCGGGCACAGGCCGCGGTCCGTGACCACCCCGAACTGCACATTGTCGTTGTACGAGATGATCGACACGCCCATCCCGATGTCGCCCGACTGCGGCACCCAGAACATCAGGTTGTCGATGCGCGCACCGGCCATGTAGAGCGGCTGCTGCGGACCGGGCACGTTGGTCATCACGGCGGTCGCGTTGCGCGAGAGGATCGACAGCAGCGTCTCCTGCAGCAGCTTGGGTCCGCTGCCCATCGCGGCGAGCAGTCCCAGCGCGAGGATCGGCTGGTAGCTGCCTTTGAGCGCATTCATGTTCGCGCGCACCGCATACAGTCGCTCGACCGGGTTCTCGATGCCGATCGGCAGGTCGAGGAACACCAGCCCGAACTGGTTGCCCAGGCGATATGCGGTTTCGATCGGGCGCAGGTTGACCGGCACCAGCGCGCGCAGCACGACGCCCTCGACCGGATCGCCGCGGGCCACGAGGTAGTCGCGCAGCGCACCGGCGACGCAGGACAGCAGCACGTCGTTGACCGAGCTGTCGAGCGCCTTGCCGATCGCCTTCACCTCGGGCAGCGGCAGCGGCTCGGCCCAGGCGACGCGCTTGGCGACCCCCGGCCGGCCCTTGAAGCGCGTCGGCGAATCCTGCGCCATCAGCGCGAGCTTGGCCACCTCGGCCGTCAGCGCCGTCCCCTTGTCCGCGAGCTCGACGGCTTTCGCGGGGTCGTGCCAGATCCCGACGCCGGTTTCCACCAGCAGGCCGCCGATCCTGCGCGCGGACTCGAGCACGCCGGACAGCGGGGACATCAGCTGCGACAGCGTGTCGTCGTCGCGCGCAGGCCTGCGCTCGCGCGACTGGAAAGGCATCGCCGGCGGTCCATCCGCGCTGGCGTCGGTCATCGAGAGCATCACGCGCACCAGCGCGATGCCGTCGGCGTAGCAGTGGTGGATGCGCACGACGACCGCGCTCGCCCCGGCGTAGTTGTCGACCAGGTGGAACTGCCACCGCGGCCGGGCCGGGTCGAGGGGCGTCGACGCGAGCCGCGACACCAGGGCCTGCAATTCGCGCTTGCCCGCACGGCCGGGCAGCGCGGTGTGCGCGACGTGGTAGTCGAGATCGAAGCCGGGATCGGCCTCCCAGAACGACATCGCCGGCGTTTCGACCGGGCGCTGACGGAAGCGCTTGAAGACCAGGAAGCGCTCGGCGATCACCTCGCGCAGGCGCGCGAGCCCGATCTTCTCGCCGAAGATCAGCACGCCGCAGATCATCATCAGATTGCCCGGGCGATCCATCCGCAGCCACGCGGTGTCGACCGCGGATATCCGTTGGCGCTTCATCGCTGGTCGCGGCGGCAGGAGGGGATGGCGGCGCTCGGGGCGAGCGTTGCGCACGCCTTGTCTGGCGCGCTAAAGTAGCATGAAAGCAATCCAGGTGAAACGACGTCGACGGAGAGCGCGCATGGCCGCAGCACCGAAGAAAGACGATCTCAGGGCCCGGTTCGAGGCCGCTGCCGCGGCCGCGAAGAGCACCAGGAAGCGTCCCGACAATCCGACGCTGCTGAAGCTCTACTCGTACTACAAGCAGGCCACCGAGGGCGACGTGAAGGGCGATCGCCCCGGCGGTTTCGATTTCGTCGGCGGCGCGAAACACGACGCGTGGGGCAAGCTCAAGGGCATGAGCGCCGACGACGCGATGACCCACTACATCAAGCAGGTCGAGAAGCTGAACCGCGACTAGCCAGAAAAACAGGGACGCACCACGTTTTAAAACGTGGTGCGTCCCTGTTTTCGGCGGTCTTCAGGTCTTGCGGGCGCGCTTTTTCGCGGGCTTGGCGCGCTTGCGCGTGACGACGCCGCCGCTCGCCTTGATCAACTCGTTGACGGCTTCCGACAGCGCATCGACGCGCGCAACGAGCCGGTCCACGTCCTTTTGCGTATGCACGCCGAGCCGAGACAGCGCGCGCGCGACGCGATCCTCGAACACCTTTTCGAGCTTGTCCCAAGTTCCGCCGGCCATTTTCTGCATCTCCTTCGCTTTCGCCTGTGCCGCGTCCCGCGCCGCGACCGCCCCGTCCGCCGCTGCGCGGCGCGTTCGCGCCTCGATCGATTCGCCCTGCTTCACCAGCGTCTCGAACAGCTTCGTGCCCTCGGACTGCGCGCGCGAGAACGCGCCCAGCCCGGCGAGCCAGATCTGGCGCGACGAATCGAGCACGGATTTGGACAGGTCCTTGACGTCCGCGGCCTTCGCCGCGGGCCTTTCGCTCGCTGCCGCTTTCGCTTTCTTCAGCATGGAATCTCCCCGATGGACGTTGCGCGCGTCGTCACGCAGCGCATCGATTCTAGGCAGCGAATGTAGAGCATGCACTCTAAACGGACCCTGCGCCCGGGGCTCGCCGCGACGATCGCGCGAGTACAATCGGCGACCCGCATGACGGCGCCGTCCCGTCGCCCGGCCGCCCGTTCCGGCAAGGCGAAGCGGCGTGCGGCGCCTGCCGCGGCACCTGCACCGAACTGGAGACATCGATGGCCTATTTCGTGACCGGCGCAACAGGATTCATCGGCCGTTACCTGGTCGCCAACCTGGTCCGGCGCAAGGCGCCGGTCTACGTGCTGGTGCGCAAGGGCTCGCTCGCGCGCCTGGCCGAGCTGCGCGAGGCCTGGGGCGTGGACGAGAAGGAGGTCGTCGCGATCGTCGGCGACCTCGCGAAGCCCAAGCTCGGCGTGTCCGCTGCCGACATGCGCAGGCTCAAGGGCAAGGTCGACCACATGTTCCATCTGGCCGCGATCTACGACCTGAAGGCCAGCGCCGAAGCGCAACAGGTCGCCAACGTCGAGGGCACGCGGCACGCGGTGGAGTTCGCGGGCGCCGTCGGCGCCGGCTGCTTCCACCACGTGAGCTCGATCGCTGCCGCGGGGCTCTACGACGGCGTCTTCCGGGAGGACATGTTCGAGGAGGCCGAGGACCTCGACAATCCGTACTTCCGGACCAAGCACGACGCCGAGGGCATCGTTCGCCGCGAATGCACGCGGCCGTTCCGGATCTACCGGCCGGGTTTCGTCGTCGGCGACTCCCACACGGGCGAGATCGACAAGATCGACGGCCCCTACTATTTCTTCAAGGCGCTGCAGCGGATGCGCAAGCTGCTGCCGGAGTGGATGCCGATGATCGGCATCGAGGGCGGCAGGATCAACATCGTGCCGGTCGATTTCGTCGCCGATGCACTCGACCACATCGCGCACCGGAAAGGCCTCGACGGCAAGTGTTTCCACCTGACCGACCCGAAGCCCTACCGGATCGGCGAGGTGCTCAACATCTTCGCGCGCGCGGGCCACGCGCCGCAGATGACGATGCGCATCAACGCGCGGCTGTTCGGCTTCATCCCGGCGCCGATCCTCTACGGCCTTGGCTCGCTCGCGCCGGTCAAGCGCGCGATGAAGGTCGTCCTGAGCGACCTCGGCATCCCGCGCGACGTGTTCCAGTTCGTCAACTGGCCGACCCGCTACGACAACCGCGAGGCCGCGAAGGCGCTGAAAGGCTCCGGGATCGGCGTTCCGGACCTCGAGGGCTACGCGCCGGCGCTGTGGGACTACTGGGAGCGCCATCTCGACCCCGACCTGTTCATCGACCGCAGCCTGTCGGGCCGCGTCAAGGGCAAGGTCGCCGTCGTGACCGGCGCCTCGTCGGGCATCGGCCGCGCGACGGCGCTGAAGCTCGCCGAGGCGGGCGCGAAGGTGGTGCTGGTCGCCCGCGGCGAGGAGAAGCTCCTCGAGACCAAGAAGGAGATCGACGCGATGGGCGGGACTGCGGTCATGTACACGGCGCGACGTCTCGGACCTCGCCGCCTGCGACGCGCTGGTGCAGCGCGTGCTGAAGGAGCAGGGCGGTTGCGACTACCTGATCAACAACGCCGGCCGGTCGATCCGCCGCGGAATCGTCAATTCGTTCGACCGCTTCCACGATTTCGAGCGGACGATGCAGCTCAACTATTTCGGCGCGATCCGGCTGATCATGGGTTTCCTGCCCGGGATGATCGAGCAGAAGCGCGGTCACATCATCAACATCTCGTCGATCGGCGTGCTGTCCAATGCGCCGCGCTTCTCCGCCTACGTGGCGTCGAAGTCGGCGCTGGACTCGTTCTTCGGCTTGCGTCGCCTCGGAGCTGATCGACCGCGAACATCGACTTCACGACGATCAACATGCCGCTGGTGCGCACGCCGATGATCGCACCGACCCGGATGTACGAGAGCATCCCGACGCTGTCCCCCGAGGAGGCAGCGGGGCTGGTCGTAGACGCGATCGTGCGCAAGCCGGTGCGCATCGCGACGCGGCTCGGCGTGTTCGGCGCGGTCTGCCACGCGGTCGCGCCCAAGGTCACGCAAGTGCTGCTCAACACCGCCTACAACATGTTCCCGGATTCGGCCGCCGCGCAGGGGAAGAAAGAGGGGGAGCCGCAACGGCTGTCTCCCGAGCAGATCGCGTTCGCGCAGCTCACCCAGGGGATCCACTGGTAGCGTCGGCGGCAGCCGGCCCGCGCGACGCCTGCGCGCCAGCGGCCCGCGTCGCCGGCACGGCGCGCGCCGCCTCGATCTCGGCGAGGACGCAGGCGAACACCTGGGGATCGCCGAGCAGCGCGTTGTGGCCGACACCGGCAATGGGCAGGTCGATCGCCCCTTCCAACCGCGACGAGGTCTGCGGCGCGACCATCGAGTCGTGCCACGACCACAGCGACACGAACCGCAGCGCGGGGTCGAGCCGCTCGCGCGCGAGCGCCGCGAGCCACCTGCTGCCCGGGCGCAGCTGCGCAAGCGACGTCCCGGGAAACAGCCACGCGTGCACGCTGCCGTGGTGCGGAGCGCCGATGGTCAGCACGCGCGCGAGCTTCGCCGAGCCGTACCTGCGGATGTAGGCGCGCGCCACCAGGCCGCCCATGCTGTGCGAGACGATCATCGCCTGCGGCGCGCCGGTGACTGCGAGCACCGCGTCGAGCTTCCGCGCGAGCTGGTCGGCGAAGAGCTCGATCGAGACGAGCGGCGGTCCGTAGGAGAGCCTGGCGACGCCGTCGACGCCGCACGCGGCCAGGAAGCGCGAAAGACGGGCGAACACGCCGGCGTTGCACAGCACCCCGTGGACGAGCACGACCGGAATCCCGTCTCCCATGGCGATGCGATCGGGAACGAGCCTGCGATAGAGCATCATTCGCGGCGCGGCCCCGGCGAGCGTCCGGAACTCGTGCCACGCGAGGCGCAGGGTGTCGCGCAGGCCGATCCGCGCTTCGGGCGGTCGCGGCGAGCGGAAGATCCATGCCAGTGCGAAATAGACCGCGGTCATCGCGGCGATGCCGGCGAGGTAGAGCAGCGGCGCAGCGAGGATCCACGCAGCGACGCTGCCTCCCGTGCGCAGCGACCTCGCCGCGACCAGCGCGTAGGCGAGGCCGGCCGCAAGGGTCGTGAACCAGAGCGTCGCCGCCGTCCACATCGGCGTGACGCTCAGGCCCGTCCCGAGGCCGGAAAGTGGCTGCGCCAGGCCCGCAGCGCACTCACTGCGGCTGCGAGATCCGGCAACAGCATGACGCCGGGCAGTGTCGTGCGCACACGCCGCGTGATCTCGCCGCCCGCCCACAGTGCAACGTCCTGCGGGAGCGCGTGCCGCAGCGCCGCGAGACCGTCCGTCGCCTGTCGCAACGGGAACGCCGCCGAGAACGACAGCGCGACGATATCGCTGTGATGCGCCGCCGCCGCGCGGCGCACGTCCTCCTGCGGCGTCTGGGTCCCGAGCGCGACGCACTGAGCGCCTTCGCACACCAGCAGCGCCTCGACCATCAGGAGCCCGAGCCCGTGCTGCTCGCCGGGCAGTGTCGTCAGCAGGACGCGCGGCGAGCCGCGTCCCCGCGCAAACGCATTGATGCCCGTGCGCAACGTCGCCTGCACCTGCTCGGTATAGAGGTGCTCCTCGAACACCTCGAGCTCGCCGCGCATCCAGGCGATGCCGACGGCGCGATTGAGGGGCGCGAGCGTGTCGGCGACGAACTGCTCCAGGCCCTGGCCCATCAGCCACTGGGCGAGGGTCTGCTGCAGCGCGGCAGGGTCGTGCGCTTTCAGGAGCGCGAGGGTGTCGCGCTCGATTGCCGGGCGTGCCGCTTCGCGGTGCAGCGGCGCGCGCGCATCGGCGAGAGCGTCGAGATCGGCGATCGACAACCCGATGATCTTGCCGGGACGCAGGCCCACGTCCATCAGGCGCTTGATCGCCCGCAGCTTGACGATGTCGGCCACCGCGTACTCGCGCTCGCCGTCGTCGTTGCGCATCGGATTGGGAAAGCCGTAGCGGCGCTCCCACATGCGAAGGACGTCCTTGGACAGGCCGGTCTCGCGCTCGGCGGCGCTGATGTTGAGGATCAACTCGTGGATCTCGCCAGCGTTCATGTCCGGGTCCGTCGATGGCATCGTTGCCGGCCAGGATCGCATTCTAGGCGGGCCGGCGCATCCTGTGCTGGGTCGCGCCTCGCTCCGGCGCCTGCCGCGCTAACGGACCCTAGGCCCGCATCAACTCGATCGCCCGCAGCACCAGCGCCGTGCCATTGACGACCAGCATCACGGCGATCAGACGCAGCACGCCGGCGCGCGACAGCGTGTGGTGCAGGTGATTGCCGAGCTTGAGCCCCAGGGCCATGACCGGCAGCATCAGCACCGCGAGGGTGACGAGCTTGGCGTTGAACAGCAGGCCGGTGATGGCGAACACGATGAACCGGGTCCAGACGATGAACGTCACGACGGCTGCGGACGTCGCGCGCAGCGCCGCCTTGTCGGCAATGCGCGCCGACAGGAATACCATGAACACCGGTCCGCCCGTTCCGAAGATCGCCGAGAACATTCCGCCGAAGGTGCCGAAAGGCCATGCGGCCCACGCCGGCGCGCGGCGCAGGGTGCGCGGCCCCGCGAGCACGTAGGCCCCGTACACGGTCACGAAGACCCCCAGTGCGAGCGTCGCCGGCGCGCGCGGCATCGTGAGCAGGAGCGTGCCGCCGAGCGAGACGCCGAGCAGGATCGGCGGCAACAGCCGCAGCACCTCGCGCCACAGCACGAGGTGGCGCAGCCGCAGGCTGGTCGCGGGCGCAGCGAACGCGTCGAGCGAGGTCGCGAGGGGAACCGCGAAGGTCAGCGGGAAGAGGTGCGCGAGCACCGGCACCTCGACGATCGACGAACCGAACCCGGTCGCCCCGAAGATCGTGTAGGCGGCCAGCACGATCAGCGGAATCACCGCGAGGGCGTACCAGGGAAGATCGGGAAGCGACGGCACGAAGGGCATTCGCAAGGACGATGCCTTGCGTCGCATCGCGGGGAGCAGGCACCGGCAGCAGCGGGATGCCGCGGCCGGAAACTCGATATAATACGCGGCTCCGGCGAGCTAGCTCAGTTGGTTAGAGCAGAGGAATCATAATCCTTTGGTCGGGGGTTCGAGTCCCTCGCTCGCTACCAGTGTGCAAGGGCCTGCGCCGGACGGCGCGGGCCCTTTTCATTCGACGGCGGGCCCTGCCCTGCCGGCGCAACAGGTGCGCGATTGCCGGCGCAACAGGTGCGCGATCACCAGCGCAACAGCCGCGGGCCGAGCAGCGCGCCTGCCGCGGCGGGGATCAGCATCCCCGCGACGTACCAGATGCCGACGAATGTCGCCGCCATTTCGGTGCAGTGCAGCGCATAGACGAATGCGCCGAGCGCCCCGGCGACCAACCCGCCTGTGGCGCCCGCGCGCGCGAGTTGCGTCGGCGCGAGCCTGCGCATCGCCCAGAACACGGCGATCAGCGCGGGTACCGACAGCAGCGTGATGTTCAGCGGACACTCGCGCCAGCTGCTGCCGAAAACGAGCTGGGCGCGACCGGCGGGTGCGGCGATCGCGAGCTCGATCGCCGCCAGCACCCAGACCGCGACCAGCGGCGCGACCAAGGCGATCGGCAGGCGACCGAGCCGCACGCCGGGGCGCGCCAGCCGCGCCGCGGCGGCGGTGCCGACGACCAGCAGCGACGCCGGAAACGCGAGCTTGATCCAGAACATCGGCAGCAGCGCGGCCTGCCGCAGGTCGGGTCGCAGGCCGAAGACGACCAGCATCACGATCGTCGCGCCGAGCGCGCCCCAGCCGAGCGCCGCGCCGTAGCGTCGCGCGACCGCGTTGGGCTCGACCGGACCGGCGCCCTGGGCGAGCAGGCCGATCAGGTCGTCGGTCTTCATCGCGCGCCCCGGATCATCATCGCCAGCGCCTTCATGCCGCGGTGCACCCCGACCTTGACCGCGGATTCCGACATGCCGGTGGCACGCGCAGCCTCGACGACCGACAGGCCCTCGAGCTTGGTGTGAACGATCGGCAGCCGCTGCCGGTCGGGCAGTCGGTCGAGGAGCCTCGTCACATCGCGCTTGGCGAGCGCCGCGTCGCCGTCGACGGCGGCGAACAGCTCGCATTCGTCGTCGAAGGGCTCGCTCAGGCAATCCCGCGAGGCACGCGCGCGCAGCAGGTCGACGATCTTGTACTTGGCAATCGCGTGCACCCAGGCCGTCAGCGGCTGCCCGGTGTCGTAGGTGTGGCGCCGCGAATGCACGGCAATCAGCGTTTCCTGCACGATGTCCTCGATGTCGTCCGGCAGACCGGTAAGGCGCTTGCGCAGGAAAGCGCGCAAGTATCCGCTCAGCTCCCGCAGGAACGACTGGTACGCGGCACCCTCGCCCGCGAGCCCGCGGATGAAGGCCGCGCGCAGCCGCTCCTCGGTTTGCTGTTTCCGGCTATCCATGGGTATTCGTTGCATCGAGGCGTCCGGTTACTTCCCCGCAAGGTCGGGCGGGGCGGGGCGATCCTTACGCCAGTCCGCGCCCGCTCGCGGGCGGCTAGCGGCATCGCGACTGTAACCTTTTCGCCCAATCGGTCGAACTAACGGTGCAGTCTCGCTTCGAGACCTCCACCCTGAAAGGATCGACCATGAACCGCCGTCTCTTCGCCGCCTCCACGCTGTCCGCCGCCGTCGGACTCGCCATCGCCGCCGCGGCGCTGCCCGCGCAATCGCAGGGCATGTCGGACAACATGTCGCATGGCATGCCGCAGATCGTCAAGGACAACATGGCCAAGGCGCAAAAGCAGCACCTCGAGAAGTGCTACGGCGTCAACGCCGTCGCCAAGAACGATTGCGCCGAAGGCGCGCACTCCTGCGCCGGACAGGCGACCCAGGCGCGGGATCCGAAGTCGTTCGTGCTGCTCCCGGCTGGCGACTGCAGCAAGATCGCGGGCGGCTCGACCAAGGCCGCGTGAGCGCGCGCGCCGCGAGGCCGCATCAACGCACGCCTCGGCCTGACCAACTCGAGCTCGCGATGACGTTCCAGGCCGGCGCCGGGTCCACTCCTCCCCCGGCGCGGACCCTCGGCAGCCCGGTCCCGCCTCGTGCGGGCATCGGGCTGCGTTTTTCGCATCATCGAGCGGTGCTCGAGCGTCGCCCCGACGTCGCGTGGTTCGAAGTGCACAGCGAGAACTACATGGGCGGCGGAGCGGCGCCCGCGTGCCTCGAGGCCGTGCGTCGCGATTACCCGGTGTCGCTGCACGGCATCGGCCTGTCGCTCGGCAGCGCCGACGATCTCGATTCCGCGCACCTTGCACGGGTGCGCGAGCTCGTCTCGCGCATCGAGCCGGGGCTGGTCTCCGAGCACCTCGCATGGAGCGTGACCGGCGGCACCTATCTCGCCGACCTGCTGCCCCTGCCCCTGACCGGGGAAGCGCTCGACGTCGTCTGCCGGCACGTCGACCAGGTGCAGATTGCGCTGAAGCGGCGGATCCTGGTCGAGAACCCGTCGACCTGCCTTCGCTACCGCCATTCGTCGATTCCCGAATGGGAATTCCTGTCCGCGGTGGCAGCGCGCAGCGGCTGCGGCATTCTGTGCGATGTCAACAACATACTCGTCAGCGCCCGCAACCACGGCTTCGATGCCTCCGCCTACCTGGCAGCGCTGCCGGCCGCCGCGATCGGCGAATTCCATCTCGCCGGTCACTCGAGGCGCGAGCTGCCCGGCGGCCGGACGATCCTGATCGACGACCACGGCTCGCGCGTCTGCCCGGAAGTGTGGGCACTCTACTCGGAGGCGCTCGCGCGTTTCGGGCCACGACCGACGCTGATCGAGTGGGACACCCACATCCCGCCGCTGGACGTGCTGCTCGACGAGGCCGCGCTCGCGGCACGCGCACTGGCGACGGGTGCGCTCGAATGCGACGCAAGGACGGGGCGCGACGACGTGACCGCGCGCTGCCCCTACGCGGCGTGAGCACCGGTACATGACGACCGCGACGCCATCGCTGCGCGATCTGCAACAGGCCATGCGACGCAGCCTGCTCGGGCATGACGATGCGATCGCCGCGTTCGTCGTCGACGACGGCGTCGCGGCGGCGGAGCGCCTCGGCATCTACCGCAACAGCTTCGTCGGCGTCGCAACGCGCGCGCTGAGGCTCAACCATCCGGCGGTCGCGCGACTGGTCGGCGACGATTTCTTCGACGCGACGGCGCAGGCGTACATCGTCCGGCATCCTCCCGCCAGCGCTTGGCTCGACCAGTACGGCGACGCCTACGCGGATTTCCTCGCGCAATGGCAGGCGGCCGCGTCGCTTCCGTACCTTGCCGACGTCGCACGCCTCGAATGGGCGGTCAGCCGCGCGCTGCACGCGCGCGGCGGCGCCGCACCCGACACCGTACCGGACGCAGCACCCGGCAAAGCCGCACACTGCGGCGCCGCACCGGATGCCACCACCCTCGATGCCGCTGCGCTCGCGGACCTGGCAGCGCTCGCGCCGGAGGCGCAGGCCAACGTCCGGTTCGTCCCTCATCCGGCGCTGCAACTCGTCCGCACCGCAACTCCTGCCGACGCGATCTGGCGCGCCGTCCTCGACCGCGACGAAGCCGCGCTCGCCGCGATCGATCTCGCGGCCGGATCGCGCTGGCTGCTGGTCGAGCGGTCGGACGAAGGCGTCGACGTGGTTCCGATGCATGAGGCTGGGTGGAGGTTCACGCGTGCGCTTTACGCCGGGCAAACGCTGCAGCGGGCGCTCGATGCGGTCGCCGAGGGGCCTGATTTCGATGCAACCACGCTTCTTGCGCAGCATTTCGCGGCCGGCCGATTCACCGGCTTCCGGACCGCCGCACCGCTCCCGGTCGCCCAACCCAACGAGGTTTGCCCATGAACGTCACGACACTGCCGGCCGCACATCGCGGCCACCCAGGCTTGCTGCAGCGCGCGCTGCAATGGCTCGATGCCGTCCCCTACGCGCTGCTGGCGCTGCCGTTGCGCCTCGCCGTCGCCACCGTGTTCTGGAACTCGGCGATGACCAAGCTCGCGAACTGGGACACGGCGCTCGCGCTGTTCTCCGACGAATACAAGCTGCCGCTGCTGCCGCCGGATCTCGCGGCACACCTGGCCGTGTCGATCGAGCTGTCGACGCCGGTGCTGCTGGTGCTGGGCCTCTTCACGCGCCCCGTGGCGCTGGTCCTCCTCGGCATGACCACGGTGATCGAGGTCTTCGTCTATCCGCAGGCCTGGCCCACCCACATCCAGTGGGCGGCGATGCTGCTGGTCCTGTTGTGCCGCGGCGCGGGCACCTGGTCGGTCGATCACTGGCTGCGGCAGCGCTTCCTGCCGCGATCGGCAGCCTGAGCCGTCAGCAGCGCGAGCGACGACCTCGCGACGCGGCGGACCGGCGCGGTCGCCGCCTCGCCCCCGACCCGCAGCTCGGTCCCGCGGAGGAGACCGATTGCAGCCCGCGCCCTTCGCCGTCACGATGGGCCCTGACGCGGTCGGTCGATCGCGTCGTCCCTGCTCCAGCAAAGGAGACATCATGCAGATCCAGCCATACCTGTTCTTCGACGGCCGCTGCGAGGAAGCGATCGAGTTCTACCGCAGCGCGCTCGGCGCCGAGGTGACGATGCTGATGCGTAACAAGGAAAGCCCGGAACCGCCTCCACCCGGCATGCTTCCCGCCGGTTCGGAGAACAAGGTCATGCACGCGAGCCTTCGCATCGGCGACTCGGTCGTCATGGCTTCCGATGGCCACTGCCAGGGCAAGCCCCATTTCGAGGGCTTTTCGCTCAGCATCACTGTCCCTGACACCGCGACCGCCGACAGGATGTTCAACGCGCTCGCCAATGGCGGGCAGGTGCGGATGCCGCTCGCGAAGACCTTCTTCTCGCCGCGGTTCGGGATGGTGGCCGATCGCTTCGGCGTGTCGTGGATGGTCTACGCGGTGGAGTGAGCGCGGACACCGGGGTGCGAACCGCGGGCCACGGTCGGCGACCGGCTACCGGAGGTTTTCTTCGGTGTACAGGCTGAGCTCGAGCAGCCGCTCCAGGAGCTGGTCCGGCGCAATGCCGATGAAGTTCTTGAGGACCAGCTCCTTGGCGAACAGCCGGCAGATGTAGCGCAGCTTCAGCATGCGGCTGCGCGCGGCGTAGACGAAGTCGCGATGGCCATTGTTGATCACGATGAGGTTGCGCTCGACGTCGAAGCGCGAGCGCCACAGCTCGCCGGCCGCCTTGTGGAACGTGTAGCCGGGCAGCCCCTGGTACGTCCCGTTGCCGCCCGCCGATTTCGGGAGCAGCGAGGCGGCAACCGTGATCTGCGCCTCGGCGCGGCAGCTGATGTCGCCCTGCGTCACGGCCACTTCGATGCGGACGAGTCCCGGCTCCGTGGCGGCATGGAAAGTCGCCATCTCGCCGCCCGCATGCTCGAGCCTGCCCTCGCCTTCGAGCAGCGTCCACGCGTACGCCAGGTCGTGCTCGACGCTCCTGCGTGCGCGGTCGCGCGCGATTGCCCGCAATGCGCGCGAGCCGCCGACCTCGACGACGCTCGACGTCGGCGAGATCACCACCGAGAACAGCGGACCGGCGAACTCGAAGAACTGGCGCTGGCTGTCGTCGATGGCCTCCGGCTCTCCGGCCGTGGCCGAGGGCGCGGACGTCTCCGCCATGCCGCCTTCCACCGACGGCGCCTCGCCGGGCGATTTCGGCCGCCGCCGCCCCTCGCCGCGGTGCAGGTCGAACCAATCGTATTCCTCGGCCGGCAGTGCGAGCAGCGCTTCCTTGAGCGCAGACTGCACCGAACGCAGCACGTCGCGGCTCGCACGCTCCTCCTCGGCGCGCTGCTGGTCCTCGACGATCTTCGCGAGCCTCGTCTCGAGCGGCCGCAGCTCGTCCACCAGCCGCGCAAGCGATGCGTCGTGGATCACGCCCAGCCGCGTTCCCGGCGTCAGCGTCAGGTAAGGGGCATCGACGATGCCCTGGATGTAGCCGCTAGTCCAGGGCATCCGGTTGAACGCGTCGAGCTCGGCCATGTTGCCCAGCACGCGCGTGCCCGATCGGTAAAGCGACACGACATTGGACGGCGTGTGCGAGTGCAGGTAGAGCTCCGCGTAGACGTCGCCCTGCGCCGGCAGCGCTCCCTCCAGCTCGTGCAGCAGCCGCCCCTCGAACTGGCGCGGCTCGACCTTGAATTCGGCGCGGGCGGTGCGATCGACGACGCGGATCGATATGCCCGAGTGGCGGATGCGATCGCGAAGCTCGGCGGCGAGGTACCACTGGATCTTCTCGCCGCTGAAGTTCTTGATGCCGGGTAGGATGCCGCGGATCAGGACGTCGGTGCCCGGCTCGGGCAGCAGCGTCGGCCGCTGCGTGATCCGGTAGGCCGGATCGCCCTTGGACAAGTGCATCTGCCAGGTGCGCCCCTCGTCGCCGGCGGACGTGAGCAGCAGCTCCTCGCCCAGCGTCCAGAAGCTGAGCAGGCCGATGCCGAACTCGCCTTGCAGACCGCCGCCGGCACCCTGGCTTTTCAGCCGACGCTTGATCGAATCGCAGACGTGGGTGGCGACGTAGTGGAAATCGGGGGCGCCGTCGGCATTCCTGCGCACGCCCTCGCCGTCGTCCTTGACCCGAAGGTAGTGCTGGCCACGGTCCTTGCCGCGGGTGATGACGATGTTCTTCGCGCGCGCATCGATGCTGTTCTCGACGAGTTCGGCGACCGCCTTCAGCGGATTGCTCTGCGAAAGCGCGATGATGGTGATCGCGTTCCAGTGATCACCGATGCGCAGGTTGCCGCTCGAGCGCGGCTTCTTCGCGGCGGCTGCCACTACCATTGCACGCGATCGACGCCGGGCACGACGTCGAAATGCTCGTCGCGACTGAGGATGGGAAGTTCATGCTGGAGCGCGAGCGCTGCGATCCAGGCGTCGTTGGCTGGGATCGGTCGCCCCGACTGCTTGAGAATCGCGCGCAGCTCGGCATAGGCGACGGCGGTCTCCTCGTTGATCGCGAGAACGTCGAAGCTCGCCAGATTGGAGTCGAGCCAGGCGTCGTAGGCGGTGCGATGTCGGGACTGCGCGATGCCGTAGCGGAACTCGCCCAGCACGACGACCGGTATGGCGGCACGCGCCTGCTGCCGCAGGACCCTTCCGACGCCTGTGTCGCCGTCGACGAACGCGGACAGCGCATTCGTATCGAGGATCACGCCCGGTCCTCGGGTTCGATTACCTCGAAGGCCTCGTCGATGCGGGCCTGGATTCGCGCGGTTTCGCTCCGGTACCGCCGCAACTTTCCGAAGCCCTGCATCCAGGGCGGCTCTCCGGGGCGAGTGGCGACCGCATGCGTCGCCAGCTTTTCCTGCAGCGCCTCGGTCATGAATTCCTTGAGCGACTGCCCGCGCTCGGCAGCCTTCGACTTGGCCCGGCGGAACAGGATGTCCGGGATTTCGACTGTCGTCTTCATTGCCCCATATTACCATATTTACGGCTTAGCAGGCGGACTTGCTCGAGGCAGATCTCGCAGGAGGCAGGAGCGGCTGGGTGATCATCCTCGATTCGGTCACGATGATCACGCTCGCGTATGCCTCGGTGGTCAACTGCTTCGGCGTATCGTGGATGATCTACACGGTGGAGTGAAGGCGGCGCGCAATGCTCGCAACCGGTGCCCGAGCTCGTGACCTCGAACCGCCCGGCCAGACTCTCGCGCAAACCCTGCGCGACGAGCAGTGGCGCCGAGCCGAGCGGCACGACCTTCAGCGGACGCCGCTTGCGGGTATCTTCATCCCACACGCGTTTGACGGTTTCCGGCTGGCCGGGGAGCTTCTGGATTTCATCGAGGATCAGCAGCGCGCCCGCCTTGCCTCCATCCGCGGTTTGAAGCCTTGCGGCTTCCCATTGCTGCTCGAGCCAGGGGGGGACCCTGCAGCGTGGGCTCGGGGTCGCCGATAAGTCATCTGCCAGCTACAGATTACTCAACGTCGCTAGTACTTTTGCTCAATCCGCAGCACAAGGCAAACCGAGGGCTGGGCGCCGCGTCGGTCGCCCGAGTCCCGACCTCGCCCCCGATCCGACTGCCCCTCGGTCCGAATTCATTCGTCCGCGTGGCGATGCGCGGTCGCGTCCTCGTCGACCCAATCCTCCTCGGTCCACGACATCCCCTTGCGACCGGGCACCTTGCGCATCGGACCGGGGCGATACGACGGGCAGGATTTCGGTCCGTAGCAGAACGCCTCGAAGCGGTGCTCGCGTCGATCCGGCGCCCACGGGTCGATGACGATCTCCACCGCCATGCGGCAGTCCCAGGTACAGCCTCGACACTTCGCATCAAAGCTGCGGGCATCGAGGCGGCGATGCCCGCGCTCGCGATAGACCTCCAGCAGCGGCGGCAGCACGGTCCAGGGCGGGCCCGAGGGTGACGGCTCGGGTCCGCGCGCCTCGAATCGAAGGCCGCTTGCACGATAGAGGTCGGCGGCTTCCTGCGCCGGGGCTGCCGGCAGGTGTGCGACGCCCGGGGGCCCGCCGCCCGATCTGATCATGGCGTGCTTGCGCCCATCAGCCCGGCGTGAAATGCGCTCAAGAGCTTGAGCGCCTGATCCGGTCGAGCCCGATTCAGCTGCAGAACGAGCGCAGATTCGCTTTCCGGAGAAAGTTCTCCTGCAAGGATGTCATCGAGTCGTTGAATCACGTCGTCGAATCGCGTGCTGTGCTGCTGCAGCGCTGCTCTTGCGTCGCGCCCCAGAAGCCATCCGCTGGTGGGCTCGAAGTCGAACTCGTCCGTGATCACGTCCGGGAACTCTGAGTAGAGCCGATCGATATTGCCTGCTTCGAGATAGTTGCGCAGGACGAACCCCAGATCGACGGCGTCCTTGCCTTGCGTGAAGCGATGGCGATCTTTCCAGGCCAGTACCTTGAGCACGGCCAGCAGCGGCAGCGAAACCACTCGCGCCGACTGCCCTTTCGGCAACGTCACCGCAATCGACGATGCGGCGGCCTCCGCATAACCGGTCACCGCCATGACCTCGTCGCCGGCAGGCGGCCAGGCGATCGTGCCGTCGGCCCGCTCCACCGCCCCGAACGGGATCAGGTCGACCCACCCGTGCCTGGTGTGTTGCAGCCGGTGCGCGGTGTTCCGGTACGGCGCGAACAATCCACTCGCCAACAATGCATCCCGAGCAGCGGAGAACTCATTCCAATCTGCAACGGCAAGCGCGAAGTCCACATCGCCAGTCGCGCGCTCAATCTCGAATCCGTAACCGTAGTGCAGCAGCAAGTCGCGCGCGAGCGCGCCGACGAGCAGCAGTTCCAGGCCCGGCGCGGCAGATCGAAGATCGGCCAGCAGTTGCGCGAGCCAGTCGAGCTCTTGTCGGTGCGACAGGTCAAGCATCGGCGCGTGCAATCTGCTCATGGATCAGCTTGGCGGTCTCGATGCAGCGCCCATCGCCGGTGGCCATCAAATCTGCGTATACCAGCGGCGCCGGTGCCACGGCAGCCTCGGCAGCTTCGAAGGTCCAGAAGCGTCGGTAGATCTCGACATTGCCGACCGCATCGGTGCGCAACCGCAGGTCGACGAGGAGCCGAGGGTCGATCTTCTCGGCATAGAAGGTGGCAGTGCCGGGTCGCAGAAAGCCCGTGATGCGCCCGCCGGCCGGTTCTCCGCCGAGTACCGCGCCATACTTTGTTGGGTCGATCTTGTCCCACCATTCCAGGGTGTCGGCGTGATAGCGTCCCAGGAACAGCCGCGGCCGCAGGGTTTGCGGATAGAACTCGGCCCACTGCTGGAGCAGGCGCGCTCGTTGCAGCAGCCTGCGCTTGCCGCGCATCTCGGCCACGTAGCCGAGCTTCGGCAGTTCCGCCATGACCCATCCAACGGTCCCATGCGCGACATTGGCCCGCTGCGCGATCTCGCGGTACGGCAGATCGACCCACTCGGGGTTGCAGATCAATGCAAACAGGACCTGCAGGCCACTCGCCTGGAAGGCTCGTCCCGGGGGCTGGTATCCATGCGTGGTGGCCGCGGGTTTCTCGCCCTTGACCCACACCAGCAAGGGCGGCTGGTCGAGGTACGCGTTGCCGGCAGCGTCGACGAAAGGGATGCCGCGCGCGCGCAATGCTTCGGCCATCGGCGGCGTGACGTAATCGGCGACCAGCAGGCCCTGCTCGCCGAGGCGCTCGACCTGATGGATGACCGCGCCCAGCGCGTTCGGCCGCAATCCGCGTTTCAGCTCGACCGCGTAGGTGACCTCGCGCCCGCCGTACCCGATGCGCACGATCGCGTCGGCCGTGGTCTTGCGTAGCCGAACCTCCTGGCCATCCACCGCTGTGGTCATGCCATAGCCGTGCAGCCGCGTCAGAGCTGCGGTCAGGAGATCGGTGGTTGCGGTTGCCTTGTCCATGAGAATAGTATTGTCCACGTTTCGTGGACATTGTCAACATAGTGGACATACAGCAGTGAGGATCCAGCGAAAGTGCTTCTCATTATGGATCATGTCCACAAATTGGCATATGTCCACGCATCGTGGACAAAATGCTGAGGTGGGCATCATGGCCAGCGGCGCGTCCCCGACCGCTTCAACTCGCTGAACTCGACCGCTTCGGCGTGTCGTCGATGTTCGAAACGCTACAGTAGCGGCAACGGTCGATCCCGATCCGGAGCGCGTCCAATCACCGGAGGCGGATGTGGTCAAGCAAGAGGTTATGCGCGGCAGCGGCGGCAGCGTGATCATCGTCGATTCGATCACCCAGCTCGCACCGGACGACGCCGGCGCGATCGTCGTCTGCGGCTCGCACGGCGGGACGAGCGCGGGGACATTCGCGCTCGAGGTGCCGCTGGCCGCGGTGTTCTTCAACGACGGCGGCGTCGGCAAGGACCGCGCCGGCATCGCGGCGCTGGACATGCTGCAGGTGAGGGGAATCCCCGCCGGCGCCGTCGCGCACACCAGCGCGCGAATCGGCGATGCCCAGGACGCGTGGGACAGCGGCATCCTCTCCCACGTCAACGCGGCAGCGAGGGCACTGGGGCTCGCGCCGGGGGATCGGCTCGCCGTGGTGCTTGCGAAGCGCGTGATGCGAAGCGGCGATCCCGTCGTGCCGGAAGTGCCTGTTGCCGATGCAGCCACGTCCACCGCGTCCGGCGCGTCGCCGCGCCAGGACGCGTACTACCGTCCCGACCTCGCGTGGATCCACCACGTCGGCTACGCGCACCACGTCGGGCGCGTGCATTCCGCGATCGTGGGCCTGCTGCGCGGTGCCGGCGTTGCAGCGGGTGGCCGAGTGCTCGACGTGGGCTGTGGCAGCGGCCTGCTCGCCCGCGAGCTGGTCGCGGCGGGATTCCACGTCCACGGCATCGATGCCTCGCCGGCGATGATCGATCTCGCGCGCGAATACGCGCCGACGGCAACGTTCGAGGTGCTGCCGCTGCCTGCGCGTGCTGCGGCAGTCGACGCGCGCGGCGCGACGACCGTGAGCAAAGCGGGCCTGCCCGCAGCCGATGCGATCGTCTCGACCGGGCACGTGCTGAACTATCTGGATACGCGCGAGGGGATCGCCGTGGCGCTTGCCGAGCTCGCCCATGCATTGCGGCCCGGCGGCGTGCTCGCGATCGACCTGATGACCGAGGCGTATTGCCGGGCCCGCGAGGCCGTCCCGGTCCACGCGAAAGTCGAGGACGACTGGGCGATCCTCACCCGCTTCTCGCGCCCCGCCCCCTTCCGCTACGATCGCGACATCACGGTCTTCCGGCGCATCGACGGCCAGTGGCGGCGCAGCGACGAGCACCACCGCAACGTGACGTTCGAGGCGGACGAGGCCGTGCGGATCCTGCGCCAGAATGGCGTCGAGGTGGAAGTGCGTGCTTCGTTCGGAGGCGAGAGCCTGCCGGCCGGTCTGGTGGTGGTGGCCGGCGTCAAAGCAGGTTAGTGCGGTGTGCGCCAATCCACGCATACACCTCGCACAGGAGCATGCGTGCGCGATCGACGCACTCGAGCGCCGTGGCGTCCGAAACAGGTATCCCGGAGTAATCGGATCGGTTTCGCGCAGACCGATAGGCGTCGAGCAGCGGAACGACATCGGCGGCGAGACCGATCGTCTTGGGCAGCACCTGGATCAGGAGCTGGTGATGCCCGGGCTCGCTGGTCACGGGCCGGTAGCCGTTCGCGAGCATTGCCGCGAGCGCTGCCTGCATGATCACCTTCCAGGCGAGGTCGAGCCGCGAATCGGAGCTAATTCCGGGAGCGCTGGCGTCCGCCAGCCCCCTTTCCGCCGCTGACAACAGGCGCCGGATTTCGTCCCCGGACGCGGCGTGCGGCTTGAGCCTGCCGATGCGCCGCAAGTTGTCCAAGGTCATCGTCGGTTCCGATCAGGAAAATCTTGCGGTCCGCCAACACCCGCTGCAGGAACGGGTCGCCGGCGGCGAGCTTCGCAGCGAACTCGGTCGGCGGGTAGACGCTGGGATTGATCTCACGCCGCAATGCCTCCTGCGCTGGCGACAGCGCGCCAACGACGTCCTCGAACGTCACGTCGCCGACGATCATGACGTCGAGATCGCTACCGGCGCGCTCATCGCCACGCGCAATCGATCCGTACACGAATGCCGAACCGATGCCGTGTGCCAGGGGATCGAGGGCCGCGCGCAGCACCTCGGCGACGCCCGTGGTCTTCTTGAGGATGCTACGCAGCTCGTCGTAGATCGGGCATACGACGTTTGCCTGATATTGAACCTGATTGCCTACCCGCCTGCGGAGCAGGACTCCTGTCTCGGCGAGCCGGTCGAGCTCGCGCAGCGCGGTTCCCGGGGCCTTGCCGATGACGCGAGCGATCTCCCGCACGTGCAATGCCGTGTCCGGGTGCAGCAGGAGCAGCGCGAGAATGTCGCGACGGTAGCTGCCGAACAGCAGCTCGGCGAGATTGGCGGCCATGGGGGCTCGGAGGGCTTTCGTTGCCAATTATGCAACGATCGTTGCTTTTAATGCAACGAAAGACCGGGCGATATGCTGCCCATGCCCTGCGACTTCTACCGGCCCTTCCCGCGCCGGAGGCTCAGGGCTTTAGCGCGACGACCTTGCCGTCCTTCATCACGTAGATCGGCGTGCCGTGAATGCGGGCGACCTCGCGCGCGCGACGCGCGGCGCGGCGCAGGGCGCGCAGTGTGGCGCGCGAATGCTCGTCATGCGTGGGACGTATCGTCTTTGGCGCTGCAGTCATGGTCCGCGTGCAATCAGGACTGGATCGAAGGTGGAATTATCGTACACCTCCCAGATATCGGCCAACGGTCGGTAGACGCCGTCGAAGTTCGCCCAGCTCCGCGCGAAACGCCGCAGCACGTCCTCGCGCGGCACGTCGTGGCCGCCCTGCTTGACCCGCGCGGCAATCCGCTTGAGCGCAAGTTGCGGTGAATCGATCTGCAGGTACACGATCTCGACTCGATAGCCAGCCGCCTTCCATTTTCTCACGCGACCGACGTAGGCCCGACCGCTCAGCGTCGTCTCGAACGCGAAGCCCGCTCCCGCGTGCGCGAGACGGTCCAGTTCCGCCAGGAAGACCCGTCCCGCCGCCACCGCGGCGATCTCCGGCTTCAAAGCCGACAGTCCACTCGCGATCAGGTCGGCGTTCACGAACTGGACGACGTCCGTCTCCTTCGCGAGAAACTCGCGGGCGAACGTTGTCTTGCCCGCGCCGTTGGGGCCGGCGATAACGACACATCGCGGCCCCCGTGCCGCGCGTCGCGAAACCGTCATTGCGGCGCATCCTCGTTCAGAGTTGCCAAACCGCTCAGGTCGCCCGCGATCAGCCGGGGCTCGGCCCGAGCGCCGCGCAGGCGCCCCTTGACCTTGTTACCCTCCAGCTTGACCACGCGCCGTACCAGCATCTCGCGCGGGCGATACTTGTCCGACCGTTTCCAGGACACACGCTCGAAGTAGCCGCGAACGATGGCGTTGGCGTTCGTGCTGGCCATTGGCGCTGTTCCTACCGGCGCTCCGCGGCGTTTGCCGCGCGGATGAAACGGGAGAGATGGAAGCTCGCCAGCCGGACATCCTCGTCGGAGAGCTTTCGTGGCTCGCGACCGATGAAGTCTGGCAAGGCCTTCGGATTCAATACCCAGACTTCGCGCTTGCTGCCCTCGGCCTGCTCGATGAACCACCCGGGGAAGACGATCACCGGCCGTACATCGAATTTCCGTCCGGTGCTCTCCGAGATCAGTTCCCGAATCCAGCTCGCCTGCGCCCGGGCCTGGTCGACCGGATCACGATCTGGCTGATGCTGGCCGGCCCGCAGCCGCTCTCCGTCGAACTTGATCCGGGCCTCACCCCGACCCGGCTTGCTCCAGGTCTTGGTTTCCACGGTGAACACTCCGGCAGGACCGATCACGACATGATCGACGTTGAAACTCTGTCCGACCACGTCGTGGAAGATATCGTATCCATCGGAACGCAGGCGTTCCAGAAACTGCCCGACGGTTCGCTCGCCATCGATCGCCTGACGCAACGCCTTCAGTTTTGGCCGAGCCTTGAACACCCGCCAGACCGACCAGGCGACCCCAGCCATCGCGATCAGGGTCCACATCCAAGGGTGCGGCGCCTGCGGCACGAAGTAGCGCCACCATTCGAGCCCAGCCACGACAACCAGCAGGACCGCAGCGAGCATCGGGGGAACCAGTTTGTCCTCGACGATGCGATCGCGCTCCTCGGTCAGCGACTGCCCGGGCAGCCGCAGCGGCGGGTCCTTGAGCGGCGACCGGGACGGGCTGGTCATTGCGCGGCATCCCCGCCCGCTGCCGCCGGCCCGTTCAGGTCCCCCGCGATCAGCCGGAACTGCTCCAGCGCCGCCTCCAGGTCATCGACGATCGCCTGCGCGATCACCTCGGGCGGGGGCAGATTGTCCGAATCGGTGAGCGATTCGTCCTTCAGCCAGAAGATGTCGAGGCTCGCCTTGTCGCGGGTGATCAGCTCGTCGTAGTCGTACAAGCTCGCGGGCAATCCCTGCGCGTACTTGGCGGACTGGACCTCGACGCCGGTCAGCGTCGCGCCGGTCTTCTTGGCCTCGACGACGCCGGCGGCCTTGCCGTCGACGTAGAGCAGGTAGTCAGCGAACCCGTGTCCCCCCGCAAGTGGGAACTCGCGGATCGCGACGCCGCGACCGGCATGGATGTTGGCCTGGGAGCGGTCGATGACGATCCAGCCGGCAGCCTCGAGCAGCCGGTCGATCTCCGTTCGGGCTTGTTCTTCGGGCGACAACGGCTCCTCCCGGGGGCGATGCTAGCACCGGGGAGGGAAGGTTCAAAGACGAAGGATCGCGGCCGGATACTTGGCCGAGGCGCCGCCTGGCGGGGTTCGTGCATTTTTATACATATCGCGGGCGACGTGCATGGAAAAGCGCCCTTTTCCATGCGCGTCGCCCGCAGCCCTACAGCAGCACCCCCGAGAAGTTCGCGTCCTCGCGGCACCCGCTGGGGAGGTTCGCTGCGAGTCGTCCCTCGAGCCCCAGCGCGGTGGCCCTGATCTCGTAGACGATCGCGGGGTCGGAATGTCGATGCTACCCGTGCACGACGTACGACGCGCTCGGCATGTCGAAGAGCTGGCCCCATTGCTGCGTCGCGCCCGAGATCGTGCACGTCGCGCCGCTGGCGTAGGTGAACGTCAGCGTGGCCGAGGTCGTCGTCTGCGACACCGACAGAGAGTAGTTGTCGGTGTAGGGACCGTTGGCCGCAGGGTCGCTGCAGCCCGAGTAGCCGCCTGCCTGCGTGCCCTGGTAGCTGCCTCCCAGCGCGGTCAGCGTCAGCGACTCGCGCTCGATGTTCTTGCTGAAGCTGCCCACGCCGGGCACCGTGTACGCCAGCGTCGCGTGATACGCATCGACGCTGCTGGGCGTGAAGCTCCCGGTGCCGACCGCCTGCGCGTCCGGATGATCGGCGGGATTCCAGGGATTCGCCCAGAACGTGCCCTGGGTCGCGTAGAGGTTCCCGGAATAGCGCGTCCCGTCCCAGGTGAGCTCGGCGCTGTACCAGGTGGGCTTGTTGTCCGCGCCGTAGATGAAGAACGTGACGAACATGAAGGCGTCGGACTGGACGACGTTCGCACCCCAGCCCGATTCCTGCGGCACCCACCACAGGTCGGTGAAGTCGGTGGCATGGGCCGCTCCGGGGAGCAGGAACGCCGCGATCAGCGCGACGCGCGCGAGGAAAGGCTTGACAGAGGACATGGTGGATACCCGCGGTTGACGACGCGATCGAGTTTATCCGGATGTCCGCAAGGCCGGAGCGATGAAACAAACTGAAACCCGCGTCGCGCGCGGAAATCGCGCTGGGAGTCCTGGTCGCCGGCGTCACCAGACCAGCAGCACGCTCGCGCCGCCGTCGGCGCGCGTGTCGGCCCGCGTGCGCAGTCCGGCGACAGCGCCAGCGAAGATCGCGAGTGGCGTGTCGAAATCGGCGAGCGTGCGCGCCGTCTCGATCAGTCCGCGGGCCGGATCCAGGCGCTCGAGCGTCACCATTCCCACCCACAGCGGGCGCGGCGCCGGCGCGTCCTGGGCGATGACGTCCGCGACCTGCCAGAAGCGCACGACCGCGCGCGTGTGCGCGTCGACCGGACGCTCGAGGGTGAGCGCAGCGGCCTCGCCGTGGTGGAATTTGGGCAGCACCGGCAGCTCGTCGATCGGCGTCGAGGGCAACAGCCACAGCAGCGTCGCCTTCGACGACCACGCGGGCGGTGCCCGCCAGCCGGCTGCGCCGAGGACGCGCGCAACCGTCGCGGCGTCGCCGACCCATTGCACGCGGAAAGGCTCGTCGTCGCGCCCTGCGAGTTCCGAACGTGCCGCCGCGACCCCGAGCCATGCGCCGTCTTTCCACGCATCGAAGCCGATCGACCTCGACGCCACGGGCTTCGCGTAGCGCTCGAGGTCGACCGCATGGTTCTTCGCCACGTAGCCGCCGCCGGAGAGCGCCACCGTTGCCAGGACCAGCAGCGAGACGGGGAGTGCGCGCAACGGGCGCTCGCGCACGTGCGCTGCGTACGCGATCGTGAGCAGCGCGATCCACGCGACCCCGAGCGCCAGGCTCGCCGCGACGTCGGAAAACCAGTGGACGCCGAGGTAGATGCGCGAGAACGCAATTGCGAGGATCGCCACCGACGCGGTCAGGGCGATCGCGCCTTTCTGCCAGCCGGGCCTGCCGCGGCCGATGAGGGAGGCCAGGAATCCGTAGACGACCATGCCGACCGCTGCGTGCCCGCTGGGGAACGACAGAGCATCGATCGCTGCGTAGTCGTTGAGCGGCCGCACGCGGCCGACCGCGTGCTTCAGCGCCAGCACCGTAAGCGCGGCGAACACGACGGCGCCGATCCAGTACGCCAACGTGCGCAGGCGCCGCGTCAGTGCGAGCCACAGCGCGACGATGCCGATGACCGGGACCATCACGTAGGCGCCGCCGAGTTCGGTGACCGCGACCATCACGCTGTCGCCCCACCCCGTGCGCACCGCCTGCAGCGCGTCGTAGATCGACCGATCGAGCCTGACCAGTGGGTCGCCGCTGACCACATCCTGGAGGATTCCGAGGAACAACCACGCTGCGCCGATCAGCACGACCGCCGAGATGAGCAGGACGCCCGACTCGCGCCGCTCGGAGTCGAACAGCGACAGGACCGCGCGGGACACGGGGCCGCGCCCTGAACGCGCGCGGGCGACGACGCGATCGCGCAGCCAGACGACGACCGGGCTGCCGTAATGGATCGCCAGGCGCGTCAGGTACGCGACAAGCCACACCCCCGTGAGCAGGACCGCGACGAGAATCACCAGCCGCGAGCTGACGGCGCCGGCGAGCTGCAGCGAAGCACCGAACAGAATGCCCGGGAGCATGTGCGCCGCCGCCCAGCCGAACGCGGACAGCACGTTCATCACATAGAACTGTACGGGCGGCATGCTCGACATGCCTGCGATGACCGGAACGATCGCGCGCACCGGGCCCAGGAAGCGGCCGAGGAACACGCTCTTCCCGCCGTTGCGCTCGAAATAGGCCTGCCCGCGCGCGAGGAGCCCGGGATGCTGCCGCAGCGGCCACATCGCGCGGATGCGCTCGCGGTAATGTCGGCCGAGCCAGTAGCTTGCGCCGTCGCCGAGGATCGCGCCGACGACTGCGGCAGCCGCTGCAAGCCAGGGGTCGAGGGCCTTCAGCCCGACGAGGACGCCGCCGGCGAACACGATCGAGCTTCCCGGCACGAGGGTGCCCACGACGGCGAGCGCTTCCAGGAATGCCGCGGCGAAGATCACCGCCAGCGCGAGCCCCGGCTGCGCGGACAGGTATGCGATCAGCGATTGGAGATGCGATTCCAAGGCGAATCGACGTCCGGCGCGAGCGGGTCCGACACGATTCCGGGCGAGGCCGGCGAGGCTCGCATCATCGCACGAGCCGGGTGAAGACCCCGCCCGTCCGGCCCGGAAATCAGAACGCGCGGATCAGCGCGAACCCCGCCTGCCGGTACGAATAGTCGGGGGCGTCGACGTAGCTGGTCGACCGGTTGTAGGTTGCGTACGCCACGAGCCTGAGGCTGCCCGAGAGCGCGCCTTCGGCGCGCAGCTCGGCCATGCGCACCGGATGCGTGTCGCTGCCGTCGATGGTCTCGCGGCCCGCACCGAGCGCGCCGGACAGCGTCCAGCTACCGGTGTGCCGCCGCATCGACAGCGCGCCCACCCACTGCCGGTAGCGGCCCGGATTGAAATACGCGCCGCCGACGTCGTCCTTGCTGCTGCTGTATTGCCGCCAGCGAAACTCGGTGTTGACGCCCCAGGCCGGGACCGCCTGCCAGATCAGCCGCGCGCGAAAATGGGTGCGGTCGTTGCCGTCGGTGAACGGCTGCCAGCCGGCGAAGCCGATCGCGGTGAAGCGCTCGGCGAACGTGTGCTCGACGCTCGCGGCGAAAAGACCGTAGGCGATGCCGCGCTCGATCGCCTTCTGCGTCTCGACGAGATCGCCTGCGGCGATCAACTCGACGCCGGTGTCGGTCGCCGGGCGCAGGCTCCAGGTCGCATCGCCGATGGCGCGCGTGTGACCGGCGACCTGCACGACGCCCGCCTTGGCATCGATGCCGGCGAGGGTGCGCGGGTCCTGCCTGCGCCACAGGCCGACGACGCCGGTCGCCTCGCGGTCCCACCCCGCCTGCGAGTAGCGCGTCGCCTGCAGCGCCACGCCGGCGTAATCGAAGTACGACACGTAGGGGTACAGGCCGCCCGCCCGGAAGCGCATCGCGTGGAAACCATCGGTGTCGCTCGCAACGTCGATGCCGCCGAGGATCGCGGGCGTCGCGCTTGCGTTGGAAGGGCCCGCCGACGCCGGCTCGGCGCCCGCCGCGCCGACTCCCGCCAGCGCGAGCACCGCCGCGCAGGCGGCGAGCAGGCGGCGAGTCACTTCGTGCCCCAGGACTTGCGCAGCCCGAGGATCTCCGAGAAGTAGCCGGCGACGCAGGCCGGCTGCAGGATCAGGCTGTAGACGAATGCGTAGACCAGGAAGCCACCGATGTTGCGACGCACGCGCAGGCCGTTGTGCGCGAACATCTGCGAGCCGACGTGGTACATGACGTAGTTGACGAGCAGCGCCATCGGCAGCAGCGCGAGGGTCATCGGTCCCGCGACCCAGTAGACGCCGAACAGCGCCAGGACCATGCCCGGGATGAAGAACAGCGTGTAGGCGAGGTCGAGCCATGGGAACAGCAGGTTCCACCAGACGAACAGCGTCGACAGCCGCGGCTTGAGCAGAATGCGGGGGAAGATCCGGAACGCCTCGATCATTCCGCGCGCCCAGCGCTGCCGCTGCCGGATGAACTGGCGCAGCGTGTCCGGCGCGTTGGTGAAGCAGCAGGCGTCCTCGGCATGGCCGACGCGGTAGCCGCGCGCGAGCAGCGCCCAGGTCAGCACGATGTCCTCGCCGACGCAATCGGCCCAGCCGCCCGCTTCCTTCAACGCCGCGCGATCGTAGATCGAGAATGCGCCCTGGGCGACCAGCGTGCCCTGGTAGAGAGACTGCACGCGCTTGATCGCCGCGATGCCGTGGAAATAATCCCATTCCTGCGCCTTGGTAACCCAGTTGCGCCGCGAATTGCGTACCAGCATCGTGCCCGCGACCGCGCGCGTGTTGGCTGGATCGGACAGGTAGCGCCCGACCAGGTTGCGTAGCGCATCGCGGTAGAGGTACGAGTCGCCGTCGAGGGTCACGATGATGTCGTGGCTGGCTTCCCGCAGCCCGCGATTGAGCGCCGCGGACTTGCCGGCGTTGGCGGGCTGGCAGATCAGGTGCAGCCATTCGTACTCCAGGGCCCCGACGATCGCCGCCGTGCGGTCGCGCGAGCCGTCGTCGACGACGATCACCTCGAATTCGCCCGGATAGTTCTGGTGGGCGATCGAGCGCAGCGTATCGGCGATCGACGCCTCCTCGTTGTAGGCGGCGATCAGGATCGACACCGCGGGGTACCGGTCGACGTCGCGCCGCGACGGACGCCGGTCGAGCACCAGACTCATGATCAGGAACGCGTTCATGAACCCGGGGACCAGCGCGATGCCGCCGACGATCATCAGGGCCAGCGCGCGGCCCACCAGCCCCGACAGTTCGGTGATCCACGGCAGGGCGACCCAGACCGACAGCGCGAACCAGCCGGCGCTCGCCACCAGCGCGATGGCGAACTTGAGGCGCACGCCGACGTACAGCGGCGAGTTCGAGGTTCGGATGTCACCGGAGGCGACGATCCGGTCGTAGGTGGCATCGGCGAGGGGCCGGATGGCGTCGCGGGCGCGCGCCGGCGCGGCGTCCGCGCCGGGCAGCGGTTGCGGTTCGATCGGCAGCGCTTCCTTGCGTGCCGTCGATTCGCGCACATCCTTGAAGGGGTCGTTGCTCATGATGGGCCTGTAGTGCAAGCCCCGTGCCGCCGGAGGCAGCCAGAACAGCTTGCGGGCTACAAGCTCGCGGCCGATGCCGGTTTTGCCCTACCATTCACCTTTCGCCCCCGCCGTCCTTCCGCACGCGTCACGTCGATTCCGAGCCCGTCGATTCAGCCCCCTCCGTGGACTCAGACCCCTTCGCCGCCCAGCTCGAGAGCCATCGCCGCTACCTGCTGCGAGTGGCGCAGCTGCAATTGCGCGACCACGATGCAGCCGAGGACGTGGTGCAGGACACGCTGTTCGCGGCGCTGACCGGCCGCGACGGGTTTTCGGGTCGCTCCAGCGTCAAGACCTGGCTGACAGGAATCCTGAAGCACAAGATCGTCGACGCGATCCGCCGGAAGCAGCGGCAGCCGATCATCGCCTCGGCGTTCGACGAGGAAATCGACCTCGAGGACTTCGATCCGGTGTTCCGCGACGACGGCGGGTGGGCGGCGCCGCCTGCGGAATGGGGCGATCCCGAGAGCGCGCTGTCCCGCCGCGAGTTCTTCGACATGCTGGACTTCTGCCTCGAGAAGCTTCCCCCGAACACCGCGCGGGTGTTCATGATGCGCGAGGTGATGGAGCTCGACACCGGCGAGATATGTAAGGAATTGACGATCACCGCGAACAATCTGTGGGTGATCCTGTATCGGGCGAGGATGGCCTTGCGCCAGTGCCTCGAGCAGAACTGGTTCTCGGGTCAGGCTCACGCCTGAGCTGGCACCCGAGGAAACCCGCACGCGACATGCTGCACCGACTGACCCATATGGTGTCCTGCAAGGAGGCGACGCGGCTCATGTCCCAGGGCGAGGAGCGCCGGTTCTCGCTCGGCGAGCGCGTCAAGCTGCGCCTGCATCTGGCGGCTTGCGCCGCCTGCACACGCTTCGAGCGGCAGCTCGCCTTCATGCGCGACGCGATGTCGCGCTACCGGAAGTGAGCCGACGATGCTGACACTGACGGTCAACGGCAAGACGATGGAGCTCGCGACTGGGTCGGCGACGCTCGCCGACGTCGTGACGCGGATGGGCCTCGAAGGCAAGCGCATCGCGATCGAGAGGAACGGCGAGATCGTCCCGCGCAGCCGCTATGCGACCACCCCGGTCGCGAGCGGCGACCGGCTGGAGATCGTCGGCGCCGTCGGCGGGGGTTGAATCGCCGCGGGGGGTGATGCACGCCGCCGGCACAGGCGTCGGACCGCCGAGCCCCGGCGGGGTGCCCGCGCCGGAGTAAAATGCCGGACATGAATGCACCCGCCAGCCCTTCGTCCCTCGTCGACCCGCTCGTGATCGCCAGCCGCGCCTACCGGTCGCGGCTGCTCGTCGGCACCGGCAAGTACCGCGATTTCAACGAGACGCGCGCTGCGATCGTCGCCTCGGGCGCCGAGATCGTGACCGTCGCGATCCGCAGGACCAACCTCGGACAGAACGCGAACGAGCCGTCGCTGCTGGATGCGCTGCCCGCCTCGGAATTCACCTACCTGCCCAACAGCGCCGGCTGCTACACCGCCGACGAGGCGCTGCGCACGCTGCGCCTCGGGCGCGAGCTGCTCGACGGCCACAAGCTGTGCAAGCTCGAGGTGCTCGGCGATTCGACATCGCTGTTCCCCAACGTGCGCGAGACCCTGATCGCCGCCGAGAAGCTGGTCGCCGACGGTTTCGACGTCATGGTCTACACGTCCGACGATCCGATCGCGGCGCGCGAGCTCGAGCAGATCGGCTGCGTCGCGATCATGCCGCTCGCTTCGCTGATCGGCTCGGGCATGGGCATCCTCAATCCGTGGAACCTGCGGCTGATCCTCGACCAGGCTACGGTGCCGGTCCTGGTCGACGCGGGTGTCGGGACCGCCTCCGACGCATCGATCGCGATGGAGCTGGGCTGTGCCGGCGTGCTGATGAACACCGCCATCGCCAAGGCACGCGAGCCGGTGCGGATGGCGCGCGCCATGCGGCTCGCCGTCGAGGCCGGGCGCGAAGCCTTCCTCGCCGGGCGCATGCCGCGCAAGCATTACGAGGCGAGCCCCAGCTCACCCGCGTCGGGCCTGATCGGCTCGTAGCCGCAGGCGCTACGCGGTCATGGAGCCCGCGCCGCGCCGCGCGATCCGGAGCTTCGTCCTGCGCCAGGGGCGAATGTCGCCCGCGCAGCAGCGCGCCTGCGACGAGCTGCTGCCGCGCTATGGGGTCGAGCCTGCGACCCCACTCGATTTCGAGCGGATCTACGGTCGCCGTGCGCCGGTGGTGCTCGAGATCGGATTCGGCATGGGCGAGACGACCGCCGCGATCGCCACTACGCAGCCCGACATCGATTTCCTGGGGGTCGAGATGCACCTGCCGGGGGTCGGCGCGCTGCTGCGACGCATCGACGAGCGGGGACTCGCCAACGTTCGCGTGCTGCGTCACGACGCCGTGGAGGTCGTCGCGACGATGATCGCGCCCGCGGCGCTCGCAGGCATCCACGTCTTCTTTCCGGACCCCTGGCCCAAGAAGCGCCACCACAAGCGCCGCCTGCTGCAGCCCGCGTTCGTGCACGAGCTCGCGCTGCGCCTCGCCCCCGGCGGGTACCTGCACGTCGCGACCGACTGGGAGGATTACGCGCAGGAAATCCTCGTCACGCTCGCGTCCGAGCCGCTGCTCGAGAACACCGCTGCCGACTACGCGCCGCGTCCGGCCTACCGGCCGCTGACCAAGTTCGAGGCGCGGGGCTTGCGCCTCGGCCACCGCGTGTGCGACCTCGTCTTCCGTCGCCCCAACCCCGAAAAACAGGGACGCACCACGTTTTAAAACGTGGTGCGTCCCTGTTTTTCCGTCCCTGCCTTTCAGCGGCGGGTGAGGCGGCGCAAGCTGCGCAGCAGCGGCGACGCGTTGATGCGCTCGAGCTCGCGCCCACGCTCCAGCGCCAGCGTTTCGGCGTGCCGGAATGCCGGCGTCAGTTTCGCGATCTCGGCATCGCGCTCGGCGACACCGCGTTGCGCATGCGCGAGCGCGGCCCGCAATACGGCGATTCGCTCCGCATCGCGCGCAACGGTCGATGCAAGCTCGTCGTTGCGCTCCGCGTACACCTGCCGCGCCTCGTCGCCTCCCAGCGCATGCCGCGCATCGTCGACAGCCCGTCGCAGCGACCGCAACGGATCGGCGGCGTGGAACGCCTCGATCCTGCGCGAATACTCGGGATGGCGTTCGAGCAGCGCCGTCGTCGCGGCGGCCGTCAGCGCATCGCGCTCCCCCGAAAAGCTGACCGCGCCTTCGTGGAAGACGAAGACGTCGGCGGCGATCACGCTGCGCCAGCCGGCCGCCGCCGCGCGCATGCAGAAGTCGTTCTCCTCGCCGTAGCCGCGACCGAAGCGTTCGGCGTCGAACATGCCCACGGCATCGACGCAGGCGCGGCGTATGTACATGCAGAAGCCGACGGCCGTCGGCAGGTCGGCATGGCGCCCGGCGTTGACCGACGCGAACAGCCGGTCGAGTCCGGCGAGCCCCAGCGTCCCCGGCGTGCCGCCGGTCCAGCCTTCGTACGGATACGAGCAGATCGTCGCGTTGTTGGAGAACGGTGTCACCGTCCCGATGTCGCGCGCGCGGTACGCGCAGGCGTGAAGCCTCTCGATCCAGTCGTTCGCCGTCTCCGCGTCGCTGTTGAGCAGCACGACATCGCGATCGGGATGCAGCGCGAGCCCACGGTTTGCCGTCCGCACGAATCCGAGATTGCTCGCGTTGCGCAGCAGCTCGATGCGCCCCTGTGCGGCGAGCTCGTCGAGATAGGCTGCGATCGCGGGCTCGGGGCTCGCATCGTCGATCGCGACGATCGAGAGCGGGGTGCGCTGCGCCCCGGCGAACAGCCCGTCGAGGCAGCGCCGGGTCGCCGCGAATCCGCGGTAGACCGGAACGATCACGTCGATCATGGTCATCCCCGGCCCCGGCGTCCGGAGAGGCGCCGCGTGATCCCTCCGATGCCCTCGGCGCGCAGGATCGCGTGCACCCGCGCGCGCAATGCCCGGCCCGCGCGCGGGGCGGCCGCGAGGCGCAGCAGCTGCAATGCCGCGCCGCCGCCCATCGTCAGCGGACGCGCTTTCGACCCGGCACCGCGCGACCCGTCGTATTGCGCTCGCAGCAGACGGCCTTCGGTCGCGCACCAATGGGCGAAGCTGCGCGGGCCCGACGAGGCGTCGTACGGATCGGGGAATGCGTCGCGCAGATCCGCGCGATCGCGGTAGAGCCAGCGGTGCCAGGCCTCGATGGGCGTCCCGTCCGAGTAGCGGCCGAACGCCCACGGCGTCCTGCTGATCGGATCGCTGTCGGCGACTTCCGTCTCGCGCTCGTACCACGCGATCAGTTCCTGCACCGACCCGCTCGTCGCGGCATTCTTGATCGCCATGATGCGATGGGCACCGCTGTCGAAGCCGGTGAAATGATAGAAGCCCAGCGGTTCGCCGTCGACCTCGAATCCGGACTCCAGGCTGCCGGTCAGCTCGCGCGTCGTGAGGTTCCAGGTCGCGACGTTGTGTCGCGACGACTTGACGATCGCGACATCGTCGAAGAACACCGGGGCGAAATTCACCCACTTCTGGTCGGTGAACAGGCCGTTGGGCACGTCGGCACGGCACAGCTCGTAGGTGCGCTCGCCCCACCAGTGCGCGAAGCGCCGTCCTTCGTCGCAGTTCGCCACGCCGATGAAACCGAGGTTGAAGATGCCGTGCTTGAGGCTCGCGACCTCGTTGTCGAGGACCGCTTCGAGCGTGCGCTCGGGCTTGTTCTGGTGCGGCGTCAGCGCGATGCTCGAGTGCGCGAGCGTAGCGAGGATGTCGTCGACGCGCGAGAACAGAACGATGTCGGGATCGAAATAGACGACGGTTTCGCAGCCGGGCAGCTCGAGCAGTCTCTGGAGGGCGAAAGGCTTGATCGCGGTCGCCAGCTCGACGATGTTGTGCGTGAAGCTCCAGCGATGCCAGTCGGGAATTCCCAGCTGCGACACGTCGAGGACATCGTCGAAAGGCTCGCCCTCGGTGACCAGCCAGTCCGGTCGCCGGTCCGCCAGCGCAAGATGGATTACGGCCTCGGGATGATGGCGCCGGATCGAACGGCACAGGATCCGTACCTTCGGCAGGTAGTTGACCGCGGCGCTGGTGTAGACGTGCAGGGCGCCCGCCATCAGCGATCTCCCCCGGCGAGCTGTCGGTGGAAATCGACCAGCGTGGCGAGCGCCGCATCCGCGCTCACCTCGGTGCACAGCCGCGCCTGGTCGTAGTTGCGCAGTCGCTCGCCGGGCGCGCCCAGGTCGAACGCGACGATCGGCAGGCGCAGCCGCGTCATCTCCTCGATGACGTAGGAGAAGGTCTCGGGGCAGATCGACGGAAAGAACAGCATGTTGACGTGCTGCGCCTCGATCAGGTCGACCAGGTCCTCGCGCTGGTAGGGTCCGGTGACCTGCAGGCGCCCGGAAGCGATCCGGATGTCCAGCGCCCCGACGACCACGACCCGGATGTCGCGCTGCTCGCGATCGATGCGCGCGAGCATCTCCTTCACGACCAGCGCGCCTTTCTGCACGCTGATCTGGCCGATGATCCCGATGACCAGCGGCGCGTGGCGGTCGCACTTCGGCAATCGCGCAGGGGCGAAATCGACGCGATGCGGGATCACGCTGATGCGGGCGGCGTCGAGCGACGGGTAGGCTCGCAGCAGCAGCTCGCGCGTCGATTGCGAGAAGCAGCGCAGCTCGTCCGCGGCGGCCAGGCACCGGCCCCAGATCGCGCGCCAGGGGCCGATCTCGGTGGGTGGGGAAAGCCGCACGTAGCTCGCACGGTGACGCGCGAGGCAGACCACGCACTGCGAGAGTGCCGGAATCCCGCAATAGCGCCCGTCGGCGTTCAGAAGCACGAACGACGGGCAGACGTAGAAGTAGTCGTTGACCGCCACCGTCAGGCGCAGGCGCGGATGGTCGATGCGCAGCGCCGCGAGCCATTCGGCGAAGACCAGCGGCTCGTCGAAGGAGACGGGGCTGTTCAGGAACAGCTCGTCGACCGCGGCGTGCCCGACGACCGCCTCGAGCGGCAGGAACGATGCGATGCGGAAGGTCTCCTCGGCGCCGCCGCTGCGCAGCAGCTGCAGCCGGTAGTCGAGCGTGGGCAGGTTGTAGGTGCACAGCAGCACCGTCGCGCCCGCCGCGAGACGCTCGTCGATGACCGTGCGGCGATAGACGTTCGCGCCACCGCCCATGTTGTGGTCGAACACGATCGTCACCCGCGCCGCGCCGGCGAGCCGGGCGCGCAGCTCGCGCCCGACCGTGGCGTCGTCGAGCGACGGCGCCAGGTAGTTCTGCGCCCTGGCGCGCTGCACGATGCCCTTGACGTCGCCGCGTCCGAGGCGCCGCGCGACGGCGCGCAGGACATAGCCGGCCTCGCGCAGCCTGCGCCGCGCCGGGCCGCCGTCGGCGGCCGACGTGATGTCGAGCTCGGCCTTCCCGCCGTCGCCGAATTCGGCTTCGAGGCCCCAGCGCCGGACCGGGCCGCGCGGAATGTATCCGGTCGCGATGAAACCGGAGGATTCGGCGTCGGGCAACTGGGGAAACGCCTCCTTCACGTCCGATCGCACCAGGCCGTGGCTGACCGGCAGGCGCGACTCCCAGCCGTCGCCGTCGAGCACCAGCGTCAGCGCGTCGATGGTCCGCGTCGGGTGCGAGACCCAGCCCCATCCGAAGATGCGTCGCCCCCGCGCCAGCATGCGGTCGATCCCGTAGCGGAGGTCGGGGTCCGCGTTCATGGACATCGCCGGCCCGGTAGCCCGCGTCGCGGTGCGGCGATCACGACGCGAGCGTCACGACGATCGGCTGGTGGTCCGACGCCTGGGTGCCCAGGTCGACCCGCACGTCACGCAGCCGCGCGCGCAGTTCGTCGGAGACGAAGACGAAATCGCAGTGGAGTTCGGGCTCACCGGGGACCGTCTTCTCGTGGAGCTTGAACGTCGTCGGATGGGGAAGGCCGCGATGGAGCTGCCGCCATGCGTCGAACAGCGGCGGGGTCGCGTCGTCGAAGCCGGCGAGCATGCGCAGGTATTCGCCGGAATCGGGCTCGAAGTTGCAGTCGCCCGCGACCAGCGTCGCGCGAGGCCGCAGGAACGTCTGGAAAGGCCCGCCGTCATCCATGGTGATTCGCGCATCGCGGGCGTGCGCATGACCGTCGGCGTAGATCCTGCGCAGCGCCTCGACCTGGGCCATCCGCTGCATCGCCGAATAGTACTCGAGGTGGGTGGTGACGACCCGCAGGTCGCCCAGCGGCGTTGCGACCACGGCCTCGAGCGCGATGCGCGGCATCCCCGGCATCCCGGGGTCGCAAGGGTAGGGAAGCAGGTGCCGGTACACCTGCCGCACCGGAAAGCGCGACAGGATCATGTTGCCGAAACGCCTGCGGCGGCCGCCGTCGCCCGGCTGGTCGACCGCGACCGCCGGCACCGCCGTGTAGCCGGGCAGGAGCTGGGCGAGGCGCGCGAACTGGTCGGCGTCGTCCGCGCCCGCGAGCCGCGGGTCCGGATAGTTGTCGGCGACCTCCTGCAGGCACAGCAGGTCGAAATCCGCCAGCCCGCGCGCCGCGTCGACGATGCGCGCCGGGTCGACCCGACCGTCGACGCCGCGGCACCACTGCACGTTCCAGGTGACCAGGATCATCGGATTCCCGCACGCATGAACGACTGCACGAACTGCCTCTGGAATAGCAGGAACGCGGCCAGCAGCGGACCGGTCGACAGCAGCGTCGCGGCGCTGATGATCGACCAGTCGATCCCCTGGTCGGTCGACGAAAATACCTGCAGGCCGACGGTGACCGGGCGCGACTCGACCGAGTTGGTGATGATCAGCGGCCACAGGAAATTGTTCCAGTGGTACGAGACCGATACCAGCGCATAGGCGAGATAGGTCGGGCGCGCCAGCGGAACGTACACCTTCCACAGCGTCTGCAGCGGCGAGCAGCCCTCGACCCGCGCGGCCTCGTCGAGCTCGCGCGGGACCGTCTTGAACGTCTGCCGCAGCAGGAAGATGCCGAACGCGCTGGCCATGTACGGGAGCCCGATCGACAGGATCGTGTCCTTGATGCCCAGCGCCGTCATCGTCCGGTAGTTCTCGACGATCAGCACGTCGGGCATCACCATCAACTGCATCAGCACCAGCGCGAACGCGATGTTGCGACCGGGAAAGTCGAAGCGCGCGAACGCGTAGGCGGCCAGCGTCACCAGCACGAGCTGCGCGGCGAGCACCATCGTGACCAGCGCCACCGTGTTGACGAAGTAGCGCGCGAACGGCGCCGCGTGCCAGGCCTTGGCGAAGTTGGCGAGGGTCCACGGCGCGGCCAGCGTGAAACTCGTCGAGTACTCGGACGGGTGGAACGCCGTCCAGAACGCGTAGAGCAGCGGCAGCACCCACAGGATGCCGAGCAGCCATGCAGCTGCCGTCTCGAGCGAGCGCAGGCCGAGGCCCTGGGCGCCCGGCCCCACGCCGGCTGCGGTCCGCACCGTCATTGGTAATGCGTCCTGCGCTCGAGGAACGCGAACTGGAGCAGTGCCACGGTGGCGAGGATCGCCAGCAGCACCATCGTCAGCGCCGCGGCATACGACGAATCCCAGAAGCGGAATCCGACCTCGTAGATGTAGTAGAGCAGGAGCTCGGTCGCATTGTCAGGTCCGCCGCGCGTCATCACGACGACGTGGTCGACCATCCGGAACGCGTTGATCACCGCGTTGATCAGCACGAACAGCGTGGTCGGCATCAGCAGCGGGAAGGTCACGCGGCGGAAGAAGTACCCGCGGGAAGCGCCTTCGATTGCCGCCGCCTCGGCGAGCTGCGGCGACATCGACTGCAGCGCGGCGAGGTAGAAGATCATGAAGAAGCCCGCCTCCTTCCAGACCGCGACGACCATCAGCGCGGGCAGCGCCGTCGACCGCGTCCCCAGCCAGTTGTGGCTCGCCAGCCCCAGCCACCCGGTGAACTGCTCGAGCAGCCCGTATTCGGGCGTGTAGAAGAACAGCCAGATGTTCGCCACCGCGATCATGGGCAGGATCGTCGGCGTGAAATATGCGAGCCTCAGGATGCCGCGGCCCGGGATCCGGTTGTTGACCCAGATCGCCATCAGCAGGGCCAGCGCGATTGACAGCGGTATCGTGCCGACCGCGTACCACAGGTTGTTCTTCAGCGCCTGCCAGAAGATCGGGTCCTCGACCATGCTGCGGTAGTTGTCGAGACCCACGAACACCGACGGGTGATTGGCCCGCGCCGTCGAATGGAAGCTGTGCCACAGGTTGGCGACCGTCGGATAGTGCGTGAACAGTACGAGCAGCGACATCGCGGGCAGCAGCAGCAGCCACGCGTAGATCCACTCGCGCGTTCGCGTCATGTCGGCAGAAAAATGGGGTCAGCGAAAATGGGGTCAGAGCTGTATTAGATCGGCACGACGCCCGGCTAAGCTTCTGCCAGCCGATCTAATACAGCTCTGACCCCATTTTCGCTGACCCCATTTTCGGGCTACTTGTAGCTGCGGAGCAGCCGGTTGGCGTCGCGCTGCGCGTCCTTCAGCGCCTGCGCGGGCGTCTTGGCGCCGGTGAGGGCCGCCTGCAGCGCATCGTTCAGCACCTTGGTCACGCGCTGGTTGTCGTGCGTGGACAGCTCGGCCTTGGCGTAGGGCAACTGGTCACGCGCGACCGCGGCAGCCGGGAAGCCCGCGACATATTTCTTCATCTCCGGCGTGTCCCAGGCGTCGGGACGCACCGCGACGTAGCCGGTGTCGATGCCCCATTGCGCCGCGCGCCCGGGCTGGGTCACCCACTTGATGAACTTGAAGGCGGCTTCGCGCTGGGCTGGCGTCGACTTCTTGAAGATGTAGAAATTGCCTCCGCCGGTCGGGCTGCCGCGCTGCTTCATCGCCGGCAGCATCGCGACGCCGAAATCGAACTTGGCGTTGGCGTGGACATTGGTCAGGTTGCCCGTCGTCGTCCACATCATCGCGACCTTGCGCTCGAAGAAATCCTTCGGCGTCGTTCCCCATTCGACGATTCCCGGCGGATGGACCTTGTACTTGTTGACCAGGTCGACCCAGTATTGCAGCGCGCCGACGACCTCGGGCTTGTCGTAATAGACCTCGGTGCCCGCGGCGTTCATCAGGTTCGCGCCGTTCTCGATCGCGAGACCCTGGAACAGCCAGTACGGGAAGCCCGAGGATGGAATCTCCACGCCCCATTGCGTGACCTTGCCCGATGCATCGCGCTTGGTGAGCTTCTGTGCGTCGGCGGTCATCTCGGCCCAGGTCGCCGGCGGGTGGTTCGGGTCGAGCCCCGCCTCCTTGAACGCCTCCTTGTTGTAGTAGAGGACGACAGTCGAGCGCTGGAAAGGAATGCCCCAGGTCTTGCCGCCGGTCTGGCTGTTCTCCATGAACGCCGGATAGAAGCTCTTGAGCCACGCCTTGTCGTCGGCGGTTTTCACGAGGTCATCGAAAGGAACGATCGCGCCCTCGTCGATCAGCGTGTACATGTCGGTCGACAGCAGGATCGACGTGACCGGCGGATCGCCGCTCTTCGCCGCGGTCAGCGCCTTGGCGATCGATTCCTGGTAGCTGCCGGTATAGATCGGCTTCAGCTGGATGCCGGGATTCTCCTTCTCGAACGCGGCCGCGTAGCCGTCGATGATCTTGGGGACCGGACCGCCGACGGCGATCGGAAAGTAGAACGGAACCTGGACCGGCCCCTGCGCAAGCGCAGCGCCGGCAAAGACGGCGGCCGCGAATCCAAGCGCGCGGCCCAGCATGCGGAACAGCGATCTCATGGTTTCCTCCTCGACTGTGATGGTGAATCGTTGGATCGGTGACTGCGGTCGGCCGGCGTCAGGCAAGGAGCGTCGCACCCTGCCGGCGGGTGGGCGCGCTCCTGCGCAATCCTTCGGGATCGAAATAGTGCTGCGCGCCGGCGGGCCAGCGGATCCAGGTCGCGTCGCCGCGCGCGAATGGAACGCTGCCTGGCGCCTTGACCGCGACGGTCTGCGCGCCGATCCGGCAGCCGACGAGCGAGTCGCCCCCCAGGTATTCGACGCTCTCGACCGCCGCGCGCACGCCGTCTCCCAACGCGAATTGCATGTGCTCGGGGCGCACGCCCAGCGTGCCGGCCGCGCAGCTTCCGTCCATGAGCACCGGCCCGTCGGTCCCGGCGATGACGGCGCCGCCCTGCGCGCTCTCGAGCCGCAGCAGGTTCATCGGCGGCGTGCCGATGAAGCGCGCGACGAAGGTGTTGGCGGGATTCTCGTAGAGGTCGACCGGCGCGCCGTCCTGCTCGATGCGCCCGGAGCGCATCAGCACGACCCGGTCGGCCATCGACATCGCCTCGAGCTGGTCGTGCGTGACGTAGACCATCGTGATCCCGAGCTTGCGCTGCAGTGCGCGGATCTCCAGCCGCATCTCGGCGCGAAGCTGCGCATCGAGATTCGACAGCGGTTCGTCCATCAGGCACACCGGCGCCTCTGCAATGATCGCGCGCCCGAGCGCCACACGCTGCTGCTGGCCGCCGGAGAGCTGCGAGGGTTTGCGCTGCAGGTAAGGCTTCAATCCGAGCAGGTCCGCGACGCGGCCGAGGCGGCTCGCGCATTCGTCCTTCCCGGTCCTGCGCACGCGCAGGCCGAACAGGATGTTCTCGGCGACCGTCAGGTGCGGGAACAGCGCGTAGCTCTGGAACACCATCGAGATCGAGCGCGCGGCGGGCGGCAGCCGCGTGACGTCCCGGCCGTCGATGCTGATGCGCCCGCCGTCGGCGGCCTCGAGGCCCGCGATCAGGCGCAGCGTCGTCGACTTGCCGCAGCCCGAAGGCCCGAGCAGCACGTTGAGCGTTGCCGCCTCGAAGTCGAACGAGACTTCGTCGACGGCGCGCACCGCGCCTTCGGCCGTCGCCCATGACTTGCTGACGCGATCAGCGGCAATCGCCGACATCGCGCGTCAGCCGAACAGCGCCGTCAGCGCAGCGCCGGGGTCGGGCGAGCGCATGAACGCCTCGCCCACCAGGAACGCGTTGACGCCGTGCCGGCGCATCTGCGCGACATCGCGCTGCGCGAGGATGCCGCTCTCGGTGACGACGACGCGGTCGGGGGGGATCCGCGGCAGCAGCTCGATCGTCGTGTGCAGCGACACGCCGAACGTGCGCAGGTTGCGGTTGTTGATGCCGATCAGCGGCGTGGCGAGCTTCAGCGCGCGGTCGAGCTCGGCCGCGTCGTGAACTTCGACCAGAACGTCGAGCGCGTATTCGCGGGCGCAGGCCTCGAGCGCGGCGAGGCGCGCATCGTCGAGCGCGGCGACGATCAGCAGGATCGCATCGGCGCCCAGCGCCCGCGATTCGGCGACCTGGTACTCGTCGATGATGAATTCCTTGCGCAGCACCGGCAGCGAGCAGGCGGCGCGCGCCTGCACCAGGTACTCGGGCGCGCCCTGGAAGAACGGCCGGTCGGTCAGCACCGACAGGCAGGCGGCGCCGGCCCGCTCGTAGGAGGCCGCGATCGCCGCGGGGTCGAAATCCTCGCGCAGCACGCCCTTGCTGGGGCTGGCGCGCTTGATCTCGGCGATGACCGCCGGGCGACCCGCCGCCACGCGCGAGCGGATGGCCGCGGTGAAACCGCGGGGCGCCGCTGTCATGTGCGCCTCCGCATCGACGATCGCGAACGGGCGGTCGACCTGGGCCGAGATGACCTCCTCGGCCTTGGTCGTCATGATCCTGGCGAGTATGTCGTTGCCGCTCATGCGTTTCGTGGGATCCGTCCGGCGGCGGTCGGCCGACCCGCGTCAGGCGGCGAAGGAACGGGTCGCCGCGACGAAGTCGTCGAGCGCCCGCATTGCAGCGCCGCTCGCGATCGCGGCGCGCGCGCGCACGAGGCCGTCCGCGATCGAATCGGCGATGCCGGCGGCGTAGAGCGCGGTGCCGGCGTTCAGCACGACGATCTCGCGCGGCGTGCCCTCGACGCCGGAAAGCGCCTCCAGAAGCATTTCCTTCGATTCCTGCGCGTCGGCGACCTTGAGGCCGCGGTTCGATTTCATGTGCATCCCGAAGTCCTCGGGATGGATCTCGTATTCGCGGATCTCGCCATCGCGCAGTTCCCCGACCATCGTCGCCGCGCCCAGCGACACCTCGTCCATGCCGTCCTTGCCCCAGACGACGATCGCGCGCCTGCTCCCCAGGCGCTGCAGCACGCGCACGTGGATGCCGACCAGGTCGGGATGGAACACCCCGATCAGGTGGTTCGCCGCTCCCGCAGGATTGGTGAGCGGCCCCAGGATGTTGAAGATCGTGCGCACGCCGAGCTCCTTGCGCACGGGTCCCGCGTGCTTCATCGCTCCGTGATGCGTCGGTGCGAACATGAAGCCGACGCCGGTCCTCTCGATGCAGGCCGCGACCTGCGCGGGGGTCAGCATGATGTTGGCGCCCAGTGCCTCCAGCGCATCGGCGCTGCCCGACTTCGACGATACCGAGCGGTTGCCGTGCTTGGCCACGCGCGCGCCCGCCGCCGCCGCGACGAACATCGACGCCGTCGAGATGTTGAAGGTGTGCGATGCGTCGCCGCCGGTGCCGACGATGTCGAGCAGGCGCCCGGGGTCGGCGACCTCGACGTTGGTCGCGAACTCGCGCATCACCTGCGCGGCGGCGGTGATCTCGCCGATGGTCTCCTTCTTGACGCGCAGGCCGACCGTCAGCGCCGCGATCATCACCGGCGAAACCTCGCCGCGCATGATCCGCCGCATGATCGACAGCATCTCGTCGTGGAAGATCTCGCGGTGCTCGATCGTGCGCTGCAGCGCGTCCTGGAGCGTGATGGACATGGGTCGGTTCGGGTGCTCGGGTGATCGCGCGCGGCCGGGGTGGGCGGGCCTGTCGGGCGGGAGTTTAAACCGCCGCGGCCAGGAAGTTGGCGAGCAGCTTCTTGCCGTGCTCGGTCAGGATCGCCTCGGGATGGAACTGGACGCCCTCGACGGCGAACTCGCGGTGGCGCACGCCCATGATCTCGCCGTCCTCCGACGTCGCCGTGACATCGAGCACCGGCGGCAGGCTCGCGCGCTCGATCGCGAGCGAGTGGTAGCGGGTCGCCGCGAACGGCGACGGCAGGCCCCTGAACACGCCGCGACCGTCGTGGACGATCGACGACAGCTTGCCGTGCATCACCCGCTGCGCACGGATGATCCTGCCGCCGAACGCCTGGCCGATCGCCTGGTGCCCGAGGCACACGCCGAGCAGCGGGATCTTGCCCGCGAAACGCCTGACCAGCGGCACCGAGATGCCCGCCTCGGTGGGCGTGCAGGGCCCGGGCGAGATGACGATCCGCTCGGGCTGCAGCGTCTCGATCTCGTCGAGGGTGATCGCGTCGTTGCGCACCACCTTGACCGCCGCCCCCAGCTCGCCCAGGTACTGGACGAGGTTCCAGGTGAAGCTGTCGTAGTTGTCGAGCATCAGCAGCATGTTGGCACCTGCTCCGCCGGTTCCACGGGGTCTCCGTCTGCGATGGCTGGACCCGCTGTTTGCCAGGGTTTCCCGCGCTCTGCGTCAGGCCGCGCTGGCCGCGGACGCGATCGGGCGGGGATTGGGTGGGATGGGGGTAGGCTAGCGCCACCACCGGTCGGTCGACCGGACGGGATGGCGGACAGTGCGTCGATCGCGCATGGTCGCCAATCTTATCAGTGGAAGGCCCGTCGTTGCGTGCGCCCCTGAACATCCCGCGCGCCGCAGCCGCAGCCCTGCGCGGTCATGGCGGGAACTGCTGACCCGCGACCAGCCGCAGTCCGACGTCGAGCGCCACGACGACATCCGCCACCAGGGTGATGCTCCCCTGGCGCCGGTTGTGCCCGGTGTCGCTGTACTCGAATTCGTAGACCCGCCGCAGCACGATCCGTCCTTCGTCGTTTCGCACCGGCTTCAGCGAACGCAGTGCCACGGTGTCGTCGAGGAAATACATGCCCCGGGACTCGCAGGCCGCGCGCATCGCCGCGTTGGCGGCCTCGCGTATCTTCAGGCTGTCCCAGACGAACCAGCCGACGCCGGCGGCCAGGCACAGCCCGAGGATCCCCGGGATCGTCAAGGCTCGGCGTCGAGCCCGAGCTGCACCATCTCCGCGGCGCGCAGCACCGCGCGTGCCTTGTTCAGCGTCTCCTGCCACTCGGTCTCGGGCACCGAGTCGTGGACGATGCCGCCGCCGGCCTGCACGTAGAGCATGCCGTCGCGGATCACGGCGGTGCGGATCGCGATCGCGAGGTCCATGTCGTCCTGGAAGCTGATGTAGCCGACGGCGCCGGCGTAGACGCCGCGCGGCGTCGGCTCCAGTTCGTCGATGATCTCCATCGCGCGGACCTTGGGCGCGCCGCTGACCGTTCCGGCAGGGAAGCTCGCCGCGAGCACGTCGAAGCTCGTCGTTCCCGGCGGCAGGTCGCCCTCGACGTTCGACACCATGTGCATCACGTGCGAATAGCGCTCGATCGCGAGCTGCTCGGTGACGCGCACGCTGCCGGTCGCCGCGACGTGGCCGACGTCGTTGCGCCCGAGATCGAGCAGCATCACGTGCTCGGCGATCTCCTTGGGATCCGCGGCGAGCTCGCGCGCCAGCTCCTCGTCGGCCTCGCGCGTCGCGCCCCGCGGACGCGTGCCGGCGATCGGCCGCAGCGTCACCGTCTGGCCTTCCTTGCGGACGAGGATCTCGGGCGAGGCGCCGACGATGTGGAAATCGCCGAGGTCGTAATAGAACATGTACGGCGACGGATTGAGCGAGCGCAGCGCGCGGTAGAGCGACAGCGGAGACGCGGCGAAAGGCAGGTGCATCCGCTGCGACAGCACGACCTGCATGACGTCGCCCGCGGCGATGTACTCCTTGGCGCGGCGCACGGCGGCCTGGAAACCCTCCGCGCCGAGCTCGCTCACCGCGGCCGTGACCGAGGTCGCCGTCTGGTACGGAATCGTCGCCGGCGTCCGCAGCTTCCTGCGCAGCTGCTGCAGCCGGTCCTGCGCGTTCCAGTAGGCGTTCGGCTCGCCGGGATCGGCGTAGACGATCAGGTAGATCTTGCCGGCGAGGTTGTCGATGACCGCGAGCTCGTCGGTCAGCAGCAGCAGCATCTCGGGCAGGTCGCCCAGCGCGTCTGCAGGCGAGTCCTTGCGCGCGCCCAGCTTGCGCTCGATGTAGCGGATCGTGTCGTAGCCGAAATAGCCGGCGAGCCCGCCGCAGAAGCGCGGCAGGCCGGGTTGGGGCGCCGCGCGAAAGCGGCCGAGGAACTGGCGCAGGAACGCGAGCGGATCACCGTCGTGCCGCTCGACGACGCCGCCGCGGTCCTCGACCTCGACATGCCCGGACTTGACGCGGATGCGCAGCTTCGCCGGCAGGCCGATGAACGAATAGCGGCCGAAGCGCTCGCCGCCGACGACCGACTCGAGCAGGAACGTGTAGCGCTGCTGCGCGAGCTTCAGGTAGAGCGACAGCGGCGTGTCGAGGTCCGCGAACGACTCGAGCATCAGCGGAATGCGGTTGTAGCCTTCCGCCGCCAGCGTCCGGAATTCGGCTTCGGTCATCATGCGGGAGGTGTTCCGGATCGCGGCGTTCACTGCGCGCCACCGGCGGTGGCGAGCTGCGCGCGCATCGCCGCGATGGTCGCGCGGTAGTCGGGCGTGCCGAAGACCGCGCTGCCGGCGACGAAGGTGTCGGCGCCCGCGGCGGCGATCGCCCCGATGTTGTCGACTTTCACGCCGCCGTCGACCTCGAGCAGGATCTCGCGCCCGCTGCGCTCCATCGCGGCGTCGACGAGCATGCGCGCCGCCTTCAGCTTCTCGAGGGCATGCGGGATGAAAGACTGGCCGCCGAAGCCGGGGTTGACCGACATGATCAGCACCAGGTCGAGCTTGTCGATCACGTGCATCAGCCAGTCGAGCGGCGTCGCGGGATTGAACACCAGCCCGGCCTTGCAGCCCTGGTCGTGGATCAGCCCGATCGTGCGGTCGACGTGCTCCGAGGCCTCGGGGTGGAAGCTGATGATCGACGCGCCCGCTTTCGCGAAATCGGGCACGATGCGGTCGACCGGCTTCACCATCAGGTGCACGTCGATCGGGATCGTCGCGTGCGGCTTGATCGCTGCGCAGACCAGCGGGCCGATGGTGAGGTTCGGAACGTAATGGTTGTCCATCACGTCGAAGTGCAGGAAATCGGCGCCGGCAGCGGTGACGGCGCGCACCTCGTCCCCGAGGCGCGCGAAGTCCGCGGACAGTAGCGACGGGGCGATGCGGAGATTGCGTTTCATCGGGGACTATAATCGCAGAAAAGCGCGCATCGCGCGCACGGAATCGGACGATGGCGGAGAGCAAACGCTACCAGATATCGGTGGAACCCAGGGTCGCGTTTCTCGAGGACCAGTCGGATCCCGCCAAGAGACATTTCGTATTCGCCTACACGATCACCGTCACCAACACCGGCAGCGTCACCGCCCGCCTCGTCAGCCGGCACTGGATCATCACGGACGGCGACAACCACGTCCAGGAGGTCAAGGGGCCCGGCGTCGTCGGCCAGCAGCCGGTGTTGAAGCCGGGCGAGAGCTTCGAATACACGAGCGGCGCGAGCATTCCGACCGCCGTGGGGACGATGCGGGGCAGCTACCAGATGGTGGCCGAGGACGGCACCGCGTTCGACGCGCCGATCCCGCCGTTCACGCTGTCGATTCCGCGCACGCTGCACTGACCGCGCAGCGAAGGCGCATCGACCGCGCATTGATCGACACGCCGGACTGTCAGGGACCGTCGCCGGGAGGCTTCGCCTCGCCGGATGAATCCGGCTGGCGATCGGCGCCGGTGCGCGGCTTGCGCGCCGGAAGCATCGTCCACCAGACGATTGCCAGCAGGACGAACAGTGCAATCAGCGATTCGAAATAGATCCAAACCATCGTCGAGCCCTCGGCCGCGGAATGCGCGTGCATCCCCGGCGTTGCACCTGCTGCGGACATCGGTCGCGGCCGGGTTCGTGGCGCTGGCCGGCTGCCAGGTGGTTCCGACCGCACCGCCCGCCGTGCAGCCACCCCCGCCGCCGCACGCCGTCTATGCGCCCGCGACCTTCGACACACTGCCGGCGTGGCGCGACGACGATCCCGCGGCAGCCTGGCCTGCGTTCCTCGCGAGCTGCAAGGCGCTCGTCGCCCGGCCGGCGACCCCGCCCGCCTGGGGCGCCGCATGCGCCGCGGCGGCTGCAGTCGACGAGCGCGATGGCGTCGCCGTCCGCAGTTTCTTCGAGGCTCATTTTACCCCCTGGCGAGTGTCCTCCAGCGACGGCCGCGAGACTGGGCTCGTCACCGGCTACTACGAGCCGCTGCTCGAGGGCTCCTACGCTCGAAGCGGCGAATACGCGACGCCGCTCTATGCGCCTCCCGACGACCTGCTGACCGTCGACCTGGCCGAGCTCTACCCCGAGCTCGCGGGCAAGCGGGTGCGCGGCCGGCTGGAGGGCAGGCGCGTCGTGCCCTACTGGACGCGCGCGGACATCGATGCCGGCCGCGCCCGCCTCGCCGGCAAGGCGCTGATCTACGTCACCGACCCGGTCGACGCGTTCTTCCTGCAGGTGCAGGGCTCGGGCCGCGTCGAGCTCCCCGGCGGCAGCGTCCTGCGCCTCGGCTACGCCGACCAGAACGGCCAGCCCTACCGCTCGATCGCGCGGGTGCTGATCGACCGCGGCGAGATGACGCTGGACCAGGCGTCGATGCAGAGCATCCGTCGATGGGGCATCGAGCACCCCGACAAGCTCGAGGCGCTGCTCGACGAAAATCCGAGCTACGTGTTCTTCCGCATCCTGCCCGCACCTGCGCCGGGATCGCTGGAAGCGCGGATCGACGGGCCGACCGGCAGCCTCGGCGTTCCGCTGCTGGCGCGGCGCACCATCGCCGTCGATCCGCATTCGATACCGCTGGGCGCACCGGTCTGGCTTGCGACGACGCGCCCGCTGTCGGACGAGCCGCTGCGGCGGCTGGTGATGGCGCAGGACACCGGCGGCGCGATCCGGGGTCCGCTGCGCGCGGACTTCTTCTGGGGTTTCGGCGACGAGGCGGGCCGGGAAGCGGGACGGATGCGGCAGCAGGGCCGGATGTGGCTGCTGTGGCCCACCGGCGCCACGCCGCCCGCGGCGAACTGAGCGTTTCGCGGGCGCAGCGGCGACGCCGCAGCCGCTCACCCTCCATCCCGGCGGCGCACTCGCCGGGAGGCGCACTCACCCGCCCGAGGCGAGCACCTCTTCGGCCTGGCGGTCGGCGTGGTAGGACGAGCGCACCATCGCGCCTACCGCCGCGTGCCGGAAACCCATCGCGTACGCCTCGCGCTCGAAGCGCGCGAACGCTTCGGGATGCACGTAGCGCAGCACCGGCAGGTGCTCCCTCGACGGCTGCAGGTACTGGCCGATGGTCAGCATGTCGATATCGTGCGAGCGCATGTCGCGCATCGTCGCCAGGATCTCGTCGTCGGTCTCGCCGAGGCCCACCATCAGTCCCGACTTGGTCGGGATGCCGGGAAACGCGCCGCTTGAAGCCGGAGAGCAGCGCCAGCGAGTGCGCGTAGTCGGAGCCAGGGCGCGCCTGGCGATAGAGCCTCGGCACCGTCTCCAGGTTGTGGTTCATCACGTCGGGCGGCGCGGCGCACGAGGATGTCGAGCGCGCGGTCGAGCCTGCCGCGGAAATCGGGGACCAGCACCTCGATCTGGGTCGCAGGTGAATGCTCGCGGACCGCGCGTATGCAGTCGACGAAATGCTGCGCGCCGCCGTCGCGCAGGTCGTCGCGATCGACGCTGGTGACGACCACGTAGCGCAGCCGGAGCGCCGCGATCGTCCTGGCCAGGTTCACCGGTTCGTCGGCGTCCAGCGGCAGCGGGCGCCCGTGACCGACGTCGCAGAACGGGCAGCGGCGCGTGCAGATGTCGCCCATGATCATGAACGTCGCCGTACCCTTGCCGAAGCACTCGCCGATGTTCGGGCAGGACGCTTCCTCGCACACGGTGTGCAGCCGGTGCTCGCGAAGGATCCGCTTGATCTCGTGGAAACGCGGCGACGACGGCGCACGCACGCGGATCCATTCGGGTTTGCGCAGGATCTCGGCGGGCACGACCTTGATCGGGATCCTCCCGGTCTTGGATCCGCCCTTGTGCTTGACCCCCGCGGCGTTGCCCGGCGACACGATGTTGCCTGACCCGTTGCCCAACCCGTCGCCCGACGGTTCGCTCATCGCGCTCCCCCCGATGCCAGCCGCTCGGCAAGGATCGGCGCCAGCGCAGCACCCGCGTCGGCCACCGATCGACGCACGCCGAAATCGGCGAGCTGGGCCACCTGCAATCCTGGATATCCGCAGGGATCGATGTCGGCGAAAGGGGACAGGTCCATGTCGATGTTGACGGCCACGCCGTGGTAGGTGCAGCCGTTTCGCACCCGCAGGCCCAGCGCGGCGATCTTGGCCTCGCCGCCCTCGCGACGGACGTAGATCCCCGGCGCCGATGGCTTGCCGTAGGCATCGATCGCATCGGTGCCGAGCCATGTTATCACCCCGGCCTCGATGCGCCTGACCATGTCGCGCACCCCCAGCCGCAGGCGTCGAAGGTCGAGCATCAGGTACGCGACGAGTTGGCCCGGCCCGTGGTAGGTGATCTGCCCGCCCCGATCGACCTTCACGACCGGGATGCCGTTGGCTCGGAGCAAGTGCTCACTGCGACCCGCGAGGCCCAGCGTGTAGACCGGCGCATGCTCGGTCAGCCAGATCTCGTCTGGCGTCTGCGGCGTGCGCGCATCGGTGAACGCCTGCATCGCACGCCAGGTAGCCTCGTAATCGCTGCGGCCGAGCGTGCGGATGATCGTGCCCGGACCGCGAGCCATGTCTACAGGACCATCACCACCGTCGGATGCGCGACCAGGTCGCGATAGAGGGCGTCGAGCTGCTCGCGCGAGGTGGCGTTGACCGTCGCCGTCAGCGAAAGGTAGTTCCCGGCCGAGGACGAGCGCATCTCCAGCGCGGCACCGTCGAAATCGGGGGCATGCCGCTGCACGATCGCAAGGATCGCCTGCGCGAATCCAGGCTCCGTGCGCCCCATGATCTTGATCGGAAACTCGCAGGGGAACTCCAGCGGGCCGACCTGCGCGACGACCGGCGCGGGTGCTGAGGCGGTCACGATGTCAGGCGGCGGCGGGCTTGCGCGGCCCGTACATGTAGTCGCGGGTCAGCGGGTGCGGCAGGCGACCGTCGGGCAGCGGCTTGCCCGCGAGCACCTGCCACAGCGACAGCCAGCCGCGATCGAAGGCATGCGCGGAGCCCGCCATGTAGATGCGCCAGACGCGGAATTTCTCCTCGCCGACCTCGGCGCGCGCCGCGGCCGCGTTCGCCTCGAGACGATCGACCCAGTGCCACAGCGTCTTCGCGTAGTGCTCGCGCAGCGACTCGGCGTCGAGTGCCTCCAGCCCGCACGCGGCGGCCGCCTGGACGACCTGGGACACGTGCGCGAGTTCGCCGCCGGGAAAGACGTACTCCTCGACGAAGTCGCCGATCCCGCTGCCCAGGCTGCGGGTGCCGACCTGGTTGTGGGTGATGCCGTGGTTCAGGACCAGGCCGCCCGGCACCAGCAGGCGCGCGATCTTGCCGAAGTAGCGGCCGAAATTGCGCGGGCCCACATGCTCGAACATGCCGACGCTCGAGATCTTGTCGTAGGCCGCGACCTCCGGCAGGTCGACATAGTCCCGCAGCTCGACACGGACGCGGCCGCCGAGGCCCTGTGCCTCGATCTCGCTCTTCACGTGATCGTGCTGATTCTGAGACAGCGTGATGCCGTGCGCCTCGACGCCATAGTTCTTCGCAGCCCACAGGATCAGCGCGCCCCAGCCGCAGCCGATGTCGAGCAGCCGGTCGCCTTGGGCGAGACGGAGCTTGCGGCAGATGTGGTCGAGCTTCTGCGCCTGCGCATCGTCGAGCGAATCCTCCGGCGCATGGAAATATGCGCAGGAGTAGACCATTCGCGAGTCGAGCCACATCCGGTAGAACGCGTTCGAGACGTCGTAGTGGTGCTGGATGTTCGCCTTGTTGCCCCGCAACCGGTGCACGACGCCCAGCAGCTTCCCGCGCGCCCCCTCGGCGCCGTGGGCGATGTCGCCGACCATCGATTCGGCGATGTCGAGCACGCGGCGCGCGCTGCCGGTGAAGTCGACGTCGCCGTGCACGTAGGCGCGCGCGAGCCGCCCCATCGCCGGGGCCGCGAGCGCCCGCAGCCCGGCGAGGCTCCTGGCGATCACGTCGACTTCGGGCTTGGGCGACAGCGGGATCCGCGCGCCGTCGGGCAACACGACGGCGATGGGCAATCCCCGGTCCGCATAGCGGCTGGCAATCAGCTTGTTCAGGGAACCTGGCATCTGGCGCGCGATTTCGATTCCGACGTGCAAGTTTAACAAGTCCGCCGGCCGGATCCGCAATGCCAGGATCGGCCGCTTTGACAGCGACCCCCCGTACTCCTACCATCGGCGGCTCATTCCGCTGCGGATCCCCAGGCCGCGGTGCCCCCCCGCACCCCGTCCAGTCTCCCATGTCCAGCCACGCCCGCCACGCCGGCGACCCGGCTCCGGCGTTCGACGAGCGTCAATTTCGCGATGCGCTCGCACAGTTCGCCACCGGCGTGACCGTCGTGTGCGCACGGGCCCCCGACCGCCGCTACGTCGGTTTCACCGCGAACTCGTTCACCTCGGTGTCGCTGGACCCGCCGCTGGTGCTGTGGAGCCTTTCAAGGCGCTCGGCGAGCCTCGCCGCGTTCGAGGCCGCGCCCGGCTATTCGATCAACGTGCTGTCGGCGCAGCAGGCCGACCTAGCGCGCCGGTTTTCGCGGCCGCACGCCGACCGCTTCGCGGGTGTCGCGCACCGGCTCGGCTGGTCGGATGCCCCACTGATCGATGGCTGCGTTGCGTGGCTGGAATGCAGGCATCACGCGCTGCATCGGGCGGGCGATCACGTCGTGTTCATCGGCCGGGTCGTGAGCGTCGAGCGTTCGCATGGCCCGGGGCTCGTGTTCCACCATCACCATTTCGGGACGACAGCGCCTCTCCCCGAGGCTTGACCCTCAGGCCGCGCGCGGCCTGCGCTCCTGGAACGCCTTCCACATCTTCCTGAACAGCGGCCCGGGCGTACCGTCGCCCACGGGCCGCCCGTCGATGCGCGTGACGGCGAGCACTTCCTTCGACGACGACGACAGCCAGACCTCGTCGGCGGCGAGCACCTCGGCATGCGTGACCGGGCGCACGTCGGCCTGGATGCCGATGTCGCGCGCGAGCTCGAGCGTCGCGTCGTAGGTGATTCCCGGGAGGATCTGGTTGTCCTTGGGCGGCGCCACGATCGCGCCGTTGTGCACGATCAGCACGTTGGACGCCGACGCCTCGGTCAGGTGCCCGTCGCGGAACAACACCGTCTCGACCGCGCCGTGGTCGGCGGCGAGCTGGCGCATCAGCACGTTGCCGAGCAGCGACGTCGTCTTGAGGTCGCAGCGCAGCCAGCGGTTGTCCTGCGCGGTGATGACGTCGACCCCGTGTTCGACCTGTGCGGACGTCGGGAGCAGCAGCGGATTGCTCATCATGAACACCGTCGGGGCGACGCCCTGCGGGAACGCGTGGTCGCGCTTGGCGACGCCACGCGTCACCTGGATGTAGACCGCCTGGTCGGCGAAGGACTGCCGCGAGATCAGCTCCGCGACCAGCGCCTCCCACGTCGCCATCGGATGCGGATTGGCGAGGCGGATGCCATCGAGGCTGTGCTGGAGTCGTGCGAGGTGCTGAGGCATCCGGAACGGCTGCCGGGCGTAGACGGGGACGACCTCGTAGACGCCGTCGCCGAAGATGAAGCCGCGATCGAGGACGGATATCTTCGCGTCGGCGATCGGCATGAACTCGCCGTTGAGGTAGACGGGTGGGCTGGCGTCGGGCATCGCGTCGGCGGTCGGTTGCAATCGGTGCGGCAATGATACGCGGCGCAGCCCGGCGCGGCGCGGCCGGCGTCGATTGCGCGCCGGGTCAACGGCTGGTGAACCAGAGCCTGACGGTGTCGACCGCGCGGCCGAACACGCTGGCGAGCGGGACATCCTCGAGCGCGATCAGCGGGAATTGCGCGATCGGCTGGCCCTTGAGCGAGACCTTCACGACGCCCACCGGCTGCGACGAAAGCACCGGCGCGATCAGCGGTTCCTTCGATTCGAGCGTCAGCGCGAGATTGGGGGCTTCGCCCTTGGGGAGCGTCACGTAGCGTGCCGCGAGAAAGCCCGCGCTGACGTCCTTCTTCGCGCCTTTCCAGACGCGCAGCGTCGTGATCGGCTTGCCCGACTGGTAGAGCGCGACGGTGTCGAACGACTGGAAACCCCAGTTGAGGAGCTTCTGGCTTTCGGAAGCGCGGCCGGCGTCGGTGTTCGCGCCCAGCACGACGGCGACCAGGCGACGCTCGCCACGCTTGGCCGACGCGACCAGGCAGTAGCCGGCGGCCTCGGTGTGCCCGGTCTTGACCCCGTCGACCGTCGGATCGCTCCACAGCAGGCGGTTGCGGTTCGATTGGGTGATGTTGTTGTAGCGGTATTCCTTGATCGCGAACATCGGGTAGTACTCGGGAAAGTCGCGGATCAGCGCGACGGTCAGCTTCGCGACGTCGTCCGCCGTCGAGTAGTGCTGCGGACTTGGCAGGCCGTTGACGTCGGCGTAATGCGTGCCGGTGAGGCCGAGCTTCGCGGCTTCGCGGTTCATGCGCTCGACGAACGCGCCGGTGGTTCCCGCGATCAGCTCGGCGAGCGCGACCGTCGCGTCGTTGCCGGACTGCACGATGACGCCGTGGATCAGCTCGTCGACGGTGACCGGCTTGCGCGGCTCGATGAACATCCGCGATCCGCCGGTCCGCCACGCGTTCTCCGAGACGGGAACCACCTGCCCGAGATCGATGGTCTTCGCCTTCAGCGCCTGGAAGATCAGGTACGTCGTCATCAGCTTGGTCAGCGAAGCAGGCTCACGCCGCTCGTCGCCGTTCGACGATGCGAGGACCTGTCCAGACAGCATGTCGACCAGCGTCCACGCGGCCGCATCGACGCTGGGCGCGGTCGGGCCCCCCGGGGTCGGCGCCAGCGGCGTCAGCACCGGGGCGACCTCGGTCGGTGCGACAGCGGCCGCGGCGGGTTTCGCGGGCGCGGCGAGCGGATTCGGAAGCGTCGAGGTCGTGGCCCCGACCGGCGGCGTCGGCGTCGGCGCGCCCGGTTGCGCGAACGTCGAGAGCGGGATGGCGCAGATCGCGAACGCGAGCGCGAAGGACAGCGTGATCGGGCGCATGAACATCATCGAAAAGCGGGTCATTATACTGGTCGGCATGCCATTCCTCGTTGCTCGTGTGCTTCCGGCGTTTAGTTGCGCCCGCCGCCATCGCCGCGCTCGCGGTGTCGGCAGGGGTCCTGCCGCAGGCAGCGGCGGCCGGCGCGCACGCGGCCGCGGCAGAGAACGCGGCGACGCAATCACTCGTCGCCGCCGAGACCGGATTCGCGCGCATGGCCTTGGAGCAGGGAATCCGCGCGGCGTTCATCGCGAATTTCGCTGACGACGGCATCGTGTTCGAGCCCGCACCCTCGATCCTGCGAAAGACCTGGCCCGTGCGGCCGGCACCGGCGAACCCCCGGGCATTGCGGCTCGAATGGTCGCCGGCCCAGGTCGGCGTCGCCCGCAGCGGCGACATCGGCTACTCGACCGGCCCCTACCGCCTGACCGATGCCGCGCATCCCGACTTCATCCGGCGGGGGGTGTTCTTCTCGGTGTGGCGCCGCGACGCCGGGGGACCGTGGCGGGTCGCGCTGGACATCGGGACGGGCACCCCGGCGGCACCCGACTTCGCGGCGCTCGGCGAGCCGCCGCATCCTCGCTACCGCGGGCCTGCCGATCCGGCGGTCGAAAGGAAGCGCCTGCTCGCGCGCGAAGCGCACAGCTTCGTCACCGATCCGGTCGGCCCGCAGGTGATCCGCTACGCCGGGCTGCTCGACCCCGACGTGCGCATCCATCGCCCGGGCAGGTTGCCGATCGCATCGAAGGTGAATGTCGCGCGCGATGTCGCTGCGAGGCTCGTGCGCGTCAGCTGGCGTCCCCAGGACGCGCGCGTGTCCAGGTCCGCCGACGTCGCGGTGTCATGGGGCCGGTATCGCGAGACCGATCGCGCTTTCGGCGTGCACGAGGGTCATTACGCCCACCTGTGGCTGCGCGACGCCGCGGGGCGCTGGCGCCTCGCCTACGACATCACGAGCCCCGATCCGGGCTGACGGGGGCCGGGGGGGGCCGCGGCACAGGTCAGGACGACGGGATCAGGGCGATGCGTCGCTGCCCTCGTCGACGGGCACGCAGCCGCAGAACAGGTGGCGGTCGCCGTAGACATTGTCGACACGCGCCACCGGGCACCAGTACTTGCTGTCGACGAGCCCCGTGCCGGGATACGCCGCCTGCTGCCGCGTGTAGCGATGCGGCCACGCGTCCGCCGCGATCGCCGCCGCCGGATGCGGCGCGTTCTTCAGCGGGTTGTCGGTGCGGTCCAGCCCGCCTTCCTCGATCGCGCGTATCTCGGCGCGGATCGCGATCATCGCATCGATGAAGCGATCGAGTTCCTCCTTCGACTCGCTCTCGGTCGGCTCGACCATCAGGGTGCCCGCGACCGGGAAGCTCATCGTCGGCGCGTGGAATCCGTAGTCGATCAGCCGCTTGGCGACGTCCTCGACCTCGACGCCCGAGGTCGCTTTCAGCGGGCGCAGGTCGAGGATGCATTCGTGCGCGACGAGGCCGCCCGGGCCGCTGTAGAGCACCGGATAGTGCGGAGCGAGGCGCTTCGCGACGTAGTTGGCCGCGAGGATCGCGCTCTCGGTCGCATCGCGCAGGCCCGGGGCGCCCATCATCGCGATGTACATCCACGAAATCGGCAGGATCGCCGCGGAGCCGAAGGGGGCCGCGCTGACGGCGAAGACGTCCCTCACCCCGGGCCAGTCTCCCGGAAGCGTGGGCGGGGAGGGACCGAGCGATACCCCGCTCCCGCGTGCGCCAGGGGGGGCGGGGGCGAGGTCCGGCAGGTAGCGATGCCCGGGCAGGAACGGCGCGAGATGGGCCTTGCACGCGACGGGACCGACACCGGGGCCGCCGCCGCCGTGGGGGATGCAGAACGTCTTGTGCAGGTTCAGGTGCGAAACGTCTGCCCCGAACTTTCCGGGCGCCGCGAGCCCGACCAGCGCATTGAGGTTCGCGCCGTCGACGTACACCTGCCCGCCCTGTGCATGCACGATGTCGCAGATGCGCACGATGCCGGCCTCGAACACCCCGTGCGTCGACGGATACGTGACCATGATCGCGGCGAGCTCCGCGCGGTGCGCGAGCGCCCTGGCCTCGAGGTCGGCGAGGTCGACATTGCCGTCGCCGTCGCAGTCGACGACGACGACCCTCATCCCGGCCATGTGCGCCGACGCCGGGTTCGTCCCGTGCGCGGACGCCGGAATGAGGCACACGTCGCGGTGTGCCTCGCCGCGGCTCGCGTGATACGCGCGGATCATCAGCAGGCCCGCGTATTCGCCCTGCGATCCTGCGTTCGGCTGCAGCGAAGCGGCATCGTAGCCGGTGACCGCGCACAGCATCCGCTCCAGCTCGCCGATCATCTCGATGTAGCCCCGTGCCTGGCCGGCTGGCACGAAAGGATGCAGCGCCGCGAAACCGGGCCAGCTGATCGGCAGCATCTCCGAGGTCGCGTTGAGCTTCATCGTGCACGAGCCCAGCGGAATCATCGTCCGATCGAGCGCCAGGTCCTTGTCGGCGAGGCTTCGCAGGTAGCGCAGCATCTGCGTCTCGGAGCGATGCCGCCGGAACACCGGATGGGTCAGGAAGGGCGACGTCCGCGCCAGCGCCGGCGGGATGCCGTCGGCGACCTGTGCATCGATCGCGTCGACGTCGAACGGCGCATCGGCGCCGGCGAAGGCGCGCCACAGCGTGGCCACATCGTCGCGCGTCGACGTCTCGTCCAGCGAGATCCCCAGCGATTCCGGACCGACGTGCCGCAGGTTCATTCCCGCCGCGAGCGCGCGCCCGGCGATCGCTGCCGTCTTCGCAGCGGTGGCGAAGGTCAGCGTGTCGAAAGCGTCGGCGTTGGCGGCGGGAAAGCCGAGCCGCGCGAGGCCCTCCCTCAGGATCATCGTCAGGCGGTGCACCCTGCGCGCGATCCGCACGAGGCCCTCTGCGCCGTGATAGACGGCGTACATCCCCGCCATCACCGCGAGCAGCACCTGCGCCGTGCAGATGTTCGACGTCGCCTTTTCGCGGCGGATGTGCTGCTCTCGCGTCTGCAGCGCGAGGCGGTAGGCGGGGCGGCCCGCGGCGTCGATGGACACGCCGACGAGCCTCCCCGGCAGCGATCGCTTGAATTCATCGCGCGTCGCCATGAACGCCGCATGCGGCCCGCCGAATCCCATCGGCACGCCGAAGCGCTGCGACGAGCCGACGACGACGTCCGCGTCCCACTCGCCGGGCGGGGCGATCAGCGTCAGCGCCAGCAGGTCGGTCGCGATGGCCACCAGGGCGCCCCTGGCGTGCGCCGCCGCGGTCAGCGCGCGGCCGTCGCGCAGGTGCCCGTCGACCCCCGGGTACTGGAGCAGGATGCCGAACGCCTGCGCGTCGGGCGCGTCGCCCGCCGGGCCCGTCACCACGTCGATGCCGAGCGGCTTCGCACGCGTGCGCACGACGTCGAGCGTCTGCGGGAGCACGTCGTCCGCGACGAAGAAACGCATGCTCCGGGCGCCCGAGACCCGCCGCAGCATCGTCATCGCCTCGGCGGCCGCCGTCGCCTCGTCGAGCATCGACGCGTTGGCGATCTCCATCGCGGTCAGGTCGCAGACCATCGTCTGGAAATTCGCCAGCGCTTCGAGCCGCCCCTGGGAGATTTCGGCCTGGTAAGGCGTGTACGCGGTGTACCAGGCGGGGTTCTCGAGCACGTTGCGCAGGATGACGCCGGGGGTGTGCGTGCCGTAATAGCCCTGCCCGATGACCGACGTCAGGACCCGGTTGCGCGAGGCGATGTCGCGCAGTCGCGCGAGGGCCTCGGCCTCGCCCATCGGGCCGGGCAGCGACAGCGGCTCGCGCAGGCGGATCATCTCGGGGACGATCGCATCGATCAGCGCCGCGCGGTTCGCGTACCCGAGCGCCGCGAGCATCGCCACCTGGTCCTGCGCGGCCGTGCCGACATGGCGGGCGATGAAACCGTCGCGGTCCTCGAGGGCTGCGAGGGTTTCGCCTGGGGGTGGATTCATGTTCATGCGGTCGCTCCGCGGCACGCCCCCGCACCGTCTCGATGGGCGCGGACCTGCAAATGGATCAGGATTCGGCGATCAGCTTCGAGTACGCGGCGGCGTCCATCAGGCCGGCGAGCTGCGAGGGTTCGCTCGGCCGCAGGCGGAAGAGCCACGCGGCATAGGCGTCCTCGTTGACCGCCTCGGGCGCGCCGGAAAGGGCGTCGTTGGAAGCGACGACGTCGCCCGACAGCGGCGCGTAGACGTCGCTCGCCGCCTTCACCGATTCGACGACGGCGCAGGCCTCGCCGGCATTCACCTTGCGCCCGGGCTTGGGAAGGTCGACGTAGACGAGATCGCCGAGCGCCGCCTGTGCGTGGTCGGTGATGCCGATCGTCACCGTGCCGTCGGCCTCCTGGCGTATCCATTCGTGGCTGTCGATGTACTTGAGGTCGGGGGGAACGTTCATGGCGGGGCTCCAGGGAAGTTGTGCTGCGGTTGACGGTGGCTCACTGGACGAGCGCGCGGCCGTTGCGAACGAAAGGCGGCTTCACGACGCGCGCGGCAAGCCGCTTGTCGCGGACCTGGACGTGCACGGTGTCGCCGACTGCCACCGCGGCTGGCAGGCGGGCGAGCGCGATCGATTTTCGCAGCGTGGGCGAGAACGTGCCGCTGGTGACCTCGCCTTCGCCCGCATCGGTGTGCACCGCCTGGTGCGCACGCAGCACGCCGCCGGCGTCGGTCAGGACGAGGCCGGCGAGCCGGCGCGGCGCGGGGCGCGCGAGCAGCGCGGCCTTGCCCTCGAAATCGCGGTCGCTCGCGAGGTCGACGGTCCAGGCGAGCCCCGACTCCAGCGGCGAGACGCTCTCGTCCATGTCCTGCCCGTAGAGGTTCATTCCCGCCTCGAGGCGCAGCGTGTCGCGCGCGCCCAGGCCGCAGGGCACGACACCCTGCGCGGCGAGCGCGCGCCAGAGCGTTTCGGCATGCACTGCAGGCACGACGATCTCGAACCCGTCCTCGCCCGTGTAGCCGGTGCGCGCGATGAACAGCTCGCCCATGCCTGGCGTCGACAGCATTGCGGCATTGAAGGGCCCGAGCGCGGCGCTCGCCTCCGCGCTGCCGGGGATCGCGCGCCAGACCTTGTCGCGCGCTCGCGGACCCTGCACGGCGATGATCGCGAGGTCGGCGCGCGCAACGAGGCGCAGCCCGGGCGCCCGGGCGCGTGCCAGCGCCGTCAGCCAAGCGATGTCCTTGTCGGCGGTTGCCGCGTTGACGACCAGGCGGAAGAGGTCCTCGCGCAGGAAGTAGACGATGAGGTCGTCGAGCACGCCGCCATCCTGCGCGAGCAGGCACGAATACAGCGCCTTGCCGGGCGTCTTCAGCCTGTCGACGTTGTTGGCGAGCGCGTAGCGCAGGAAATTGCGCGGCGAGGTCGCCGGCGTGCCGTGGATGTCGACGACCCGCATGTGCGAGACGTCGAACATCCCGGCGTCGCGCCTCACCGCGTGGTGCTCGTCGATCTGGGAGCCGTAATTGACCGGCATGTCCCAGCCACCGAAATCGACCATGCGGGCGCCCGCCGCGCGGTGGGTGGCATTGAGCGGGGTGGTTTTGGGCACGCGACCTCCGGGCGCAAAAGGAAAAGGGGCGGCGCGGATGCCTCCGCGTCGCCCCGTCTGTCCTTTTACCTGAGAGATTGCGGCCGCGCGATGCGGCCGCGCTGCCGGGTGCCCCTTCGGTGGGCCGCGCATCCGGTGCGCCGGCCGCTCTCCAGATCGTGTCTGTCCTGCGTGCGGTCCTTTTGCCTGAGCGGTTTCGGGGTTACGCCTTCGGCGGCTCCGGCGGTCGGCCGGCGCTCTCTCCTCCACGCAACCGGCAGCGTATCACAGTCGCGCTATTTCTTGAGCGCGAGGATCATCTGCACCATCTTCTTGATGTCGGCGTCGCTGACCTGCGAGTTGGGTGGCATCGGAATCTGGCCCCACGTGCCCGAGCCGCCGCTCTTGACCTTTGCCTCGAGCATCGCGGCCGCCTTGGGGTCGCCGCGGTACTTCGCGGCGACGTCCTTGTACGCCGGGCCGAGGATTTTCTTGTCCTCCGCATGGCACGCGCTGCAGCCGTTCTTCTTCATCATGTCTTCGAGCTGGTCGGCGAGCGCGGCAGAGGCGACGGTCAGCGAGGCGATTGCGAGGATTGCGGTTGCGGTCTTCTTCATTGGAGCTCCATCGGGGTTGGATTCGACGTCAGCCCGAAATATTACCGGAAATCGCCGCCTCGACGCCCTCGAGGGTGGCGATCGGCGGGAGGCACTGCTGTCCGTGGCAGAGCCACGCGACCGCAGCCTCCGACGGCAGCGCTCCTTTGCGCAGCGACGCCGGCGCCTCCGCGCCTGCACCGATGTCGACAATGCACAGTTCGGGGCGGTAGTCGCGCTCGAGCTCGCGCTGCCAGCTTCGCGTCTGCGCGGCATCACCGCAAAGGATCAGGGTCGAAGGCGGGCGCTCGATGCGCTCGAGTGCCGTCACCAGCGAGACGTGGGCGTTCGGTGCGCGCGCAATGGCTTCGGCGAATGCCCGCAACGTGCGCTCGGCGGCCTCGACGTAGCGCGGCTCCGCGGCAAGCTGCCCCAGCGCCAGCAGCGCCTGCGCCGCCACGCCGTTGCCCGCAGGCGTAGCGTTGTCCTGCGCCGGCTTGGTCCGGTGGTAGAGCCGCTCGTGATCGTGGCTGGTGAACCAGAATCCGCCGTGCTCGCGGTCCTCGAAGCGGTCGAGCAGCCGCTCGGCGACCTGCATCGCGAGCGAAAAGTCGCGAGCGCGAAAGCGCGCCTGCATGACCTCGATCAGCGCGGCGAGCAGGAACGCATGGTCGTCGAGGTACGCGTTCAGCGCGACGTCGCTGCCGTGGCGTGTCGCGTACAGCCTGCCGTCGCGCCACGCGGTCGCGACCAGCGCGTCCAGCGCCGCGAGTGCCAGGTCGGCCCACGCGGGCTCGTCCTGGGCGCGCGAGGCGCGCGCCAGCGCGCCGATCGCGAGCGCGTTCCACGAGGTGAGGATCTTGTCGTCGCGTGCGGGACGCACGCGCGTCTCGCGGAGCGCGAACAGCGCCGCGCGGGCGCCGGCGATGCGCGTCTGCACGTCGGGCAGCGGGATGCCGAGCAGCTGCGCGACCTCCGCGACCGGGACTGCGACGCGCAGGTGCCAGGCCCGGTGCTCGAAATTCGGCGGCCCGTCGAAGCCGTAGTACAGCGAGGCAGCCGCCCATTCATCGGCGGACATCGCCTCGCGCGCCTCCTCGCGGCTGAAGACGTAGAACCTGCCTTCCTCGCCTTCGCTGTCGGCGTCGACGCTCGAGTACCACGCGCCGTCGGGGGCGCGCATCTCGCGCGCGAGCCAGCCGACGATGTCGCGCGCGACCGCGCCGAAACCGCCGTCGCGCATCGCGCGCCCGGCGTCGGCGTACAGCGCGAGCAGCGCCGCGTTGTCGTAGAGCATCTTCTCGAAATGCGGGATCGACCACTGCGCGTCGACGCTGTAGCGGCAAAAACCGCCGCCGAGCTGGTCGGCGATGCCGCCGGCAGCCATCTTTGCGAGCGTGATGCGCACGATGCGCTGCGCGCCGTCGTCGTCGCGCAGCTTCCACGCGCGCAGGCAGAAGTCGAGCTCGGTCGAGTGGGGGAACTTGGGCGCGCCGCCGAAGCCGCCGTCCTTCGCATCGAAGGTCCGCTTGAACTCCGCGAGCGCCACTGCGCAGGCATTCGCCGGCAGTGCCGCGTCGCCATGCCCGGGCTCGAGCGATTGCAGGGCCTCCGACAGCCGCGCGCTCTGCTCGGCGATCGCCGGACCCTGCTCATGGTAGGCGGCGGCGATGCGCGGCAGGATGTCCAGGAATCCAGGCAGGCCGTGGCGCGCCTGCTTCGGGAAATACGTGCCCGCGAAGTAGGGCGCGCCGTCGGGGGTCATGAACACCGTCAGCGGCCAGCCGCCCGCCCGGCGAGTCAGCAGCGCATTCGCAGTCTGGTAGATCTGGTCGAGGTCCGGGCGCTCTTCCCGGTCGACCTTGATGTTGATGAATCCGGCGTTCATCGCGGCGGCGACCGCCGGGTCCTCGAAGGACTCGTGCGCCATCACGTGGCACCAGTGACAGGCCGAGTATCCGATCGACAGCAGGATCGGCTTGTTCTCGCGCCTGGCGAGCGCGAGCGCCTCCTCGCCCCACGTGTGCCAGTCGACCGGATTGTCGGCGTGCTGCCGGAGGTAGGGGCTCGTCGCAGCCGCGAGTCGGTTCGCCATGACCTCGCGAGCTTACGACGGCGACCGGGAAACGTCGACCTGCGCGTCGACCGCTGCGCGAACGCTAGTCGTCCTCGACCGCCTCGAACACGACCCGCTCGAAATCCGCACCCCGCTGGACGATGCGCAGCAGGCGGAACCTGCGTCCGCCGCCCACCTCGTCGACGCGCATGATTCGGCCTGGATTGAAGCCGCGCGGCGACATGACCAGCGTCGACGGCTCCTCGGGCGTACCGGAGAGCAGCAGCGCCGGCGTCGGCGGATCCTCGGTGCGATCCTGGTTCACCATGCGGACGGCGTAGCCCCTGGGGTCGCCCGCCCAGATCCGCACCGACAGCGCGAGCTCCCCCTCGCCTTCCGCAGCGAGCCTCGAAACGTGGCCGAGGCGCACGCGCCCATCCTCGCGGACGACGACCAGTTGGTCGAGGAACCATTCATAGTGGGTGGCGCCGGGATGCTTGACCGCAGCCTCGCGCCATTCGGCGGCCCCGTACCATTTCTCCCAGGGCCAGTTGCGCTCGGCCTCTTCCCGATGGCGGTCGAAGTCGGTGATGCCGCCGACGGTCTGCAGGTACTTGGTCGGGTTCTCGTTGTCGCGTCCCAGCGGATCCTGGCGCGCGAACGAGCGCCCGGCAACACGGAAATAGGCGGCTGGCGTGCCTCCCGCCGCGAGCTCGATCGCACGAGACTTGGTGCGCTGGACATTGCGCGGTGCCTGCAGCCAGTGGCGATCGAGATGGGCGAGCAGCGCGACCGCCGCGTCGGCCGACACGTCGTCGCCGAGTTGCAGGTCCGCGGGAGAGCTGCCGTTGGCAAGACGCTTCAGGCGCCCGCGCACGCTCGTCGCGAGCTTCGCCGGATAGCCGAAGCGCGTCGACGCGGACGGACTGGCCGGCGCCGCGTTGGCGAGCACCGCACCGTACTCGCCCTCGAGGTCGACGACGACGAGCGCGCCCTCGCTCTCGCGCTGCTGTGCGTACGGAAAGAGCTTGCGCGCCCACTGAGAGAGCCAGCGGTCTACGAGCTCGATCTGCCTCATCGACAGCGCGTAGGGGTCGGCGAGCGCGATCAGGAGTGCGTGGCTGTACATCGAATAGCACGACAGGCCGTCGGCCTCCGGCATCAGGGTGTCCGAGACGCCCACGGTAGTGCAGTCGAGCATTTCGGCGAGGCGGTAGTACGCGTGCAGCTCCTGCCACAGCGCGGGCGGCGCGACGCGCCGGGCGAGACCGTGGACGATCAGGAGCTGCTTGCCGACGTAGAGGGCGCGCTCCAGCAGCTTGGCCTTGACGCCCTGCAGTTCGGTGTCGCCCTCGAGCAGCGGTTTGAGACAGGACGAATACTGGACCCACAGCGCCTGCCACAGCGCAATCGCCTGGTCGGCGGCCTCGCGCTCACGCTCGCCGGCCGGCTGGGGCTTTCCCGCGTAGCGCCGCGCGAGCTCGGCGTGCAGGTGCGCGACCGGTTCGCGTGCGAGCTCGGCGATGGTCGCGCGCTCGCGGGGCGGAATCTCCGCGGCGGTCATCGCCCGCAGCTGCCCGAGCAGTGCCGCGTACGCCTGCCCCACCCCGGCCAGCGGCAGCGCCTTCAACCACTTGGCTGCCCCCGAGCCGTCGGCCCAGGCCAGCGGAGGCGTGTCGTCCTGCGCGGCGAGCGGAGGCGCGTTGCCCGGCGCGGCGAGCGGGGGCGTGTCGTCCGGCGCGGCGAGCGGCGCCCCGTCGGTCACGTCGGGCGTTGCGAGCACCGGCGCTGCTTGCTGCATGGCGATCTCCTGCAAAACACGCAAGACCGACCCGTAATCGCTCCAGGATCGTCCCGGCCGGCATTGGCGCAATTTTCATGCTTATAGCATATGCACCCGGGTCCCGGCGCCGGCACCCGCGGGCCATCCGACCGGCGGCAGCCGTCGGCCGTCGGAATGCCACGGCGAAGCGCTGCGCGGCGCCGGGTGGCGGGGCGCGTTCGGCGCCGGTCCGGCGGAAAGGCGCGGCCCCTGCGTGCCACAGCAGGCGTCCGATGCGATTATTCGACGCCCCCGCTGCGCATTCCTAGGCTGCCAGGCGTCGCGCCGGAGCCTACGCTCGACTCATCGACAACGACCACCGGCCGACGCCCGACACGCTCAGTAGCCCGGTTTCCTCCGACCGCGGCGGCACGCTCGAATGCAAGTTCCGATCGCCGCCACAGCGGCTGCCGCCGCGGAATTTTTTGGAGGACCCGCCGCTGCGTGAGCCGACGATGGAGCACCGGCCGTCGAGGCAAAGCCGGCGCAGAGCCGGTGAATCGGAGATGGGGATCACGACCATGAAGCCACCCGCGGACCTCGAATTCCAGCACGGCATCCTGGCGCAACTGCTGCGCAGGTTCTCGCGGCGCGCGCCCGACCGCGCCGCACTCGTCGCGCTTCGCCTGGCGCTGCTCTGCGTCGCACTGCTGGTCGCGATTCCGTGGCTGATCGTCAAGGGTCCCGCGGTGATGTCGCCCGCGGTTCCCGCGTTCACGCAGGCGGCCGAGGACGGCCGGGTGACCTTGCACGCCGCGGCCGTGAAAGCGCGTCCCGCGATCGTGCTGCGGAAAAAGGGTGCTGCGTCGCCGGACTGAATCCGCTCCGGCCGCGGCGACGGGTCAGACCAGCACGCGCTCGATGCCGCCGCGGTTCGCGCGGGCGACGTAGTCGGCCATCCAGTTCTCGCCCAGCAGGCGCCGGGCGAGTTCGACGACGATGTAGTCGGCGTCGGTCCCGGCATCGTCGGAAAATCGCGACAGTCCCTGCAGGCACGACGGGCACGACGTCAGCACCTTGACCCCGCCGTCGAAGCCGTCGGCGCGAAGTTCCGCAGCCCCTTTGCGCATCTCCTCCTCCTTCCTGAACCGGACCTGCGTCGATATGTCCGGACGCGACGTCGCGAGCGTCCCCGACTCGCCGCAGCAGCGGTCGGACAGCGCGACGGGGGCCCCCATCAGCGTGGCCGCGACCTTGAGCGGCTGGTGGACCTTGATCGGCGTGTGGCAGGGGTCGTGGTACATGTAGCGAACGCCGGTCGCGCCCCCGAGCCCGACGCCTTTTTCGACCAGGTATTCGTGGATGTCGAGCAGCCGGCAGCCCGGGAAGATCTTCTCGAATTCGTACTTCTGCAGCTGGTCGAGGCAGGTTCCGCAGGAGACGATGACCGTCCTGATGTCGAGGTAGTTGAGGGTGTTGGCCACGCGGTGGAACAGCACCCGGTTGTCGGTGATGATGCGCTGGCCCTTGTCGTGGTTGCCTGCCGCCGTCTGCGGGTAGCCGCAGCACAGGTAGCCGGGCGGCAGCACGCATTGCGCGCCGACGTGGTAGAGCATCGCCTGCGTCGCGAGGCCGACCTGCGAGAACAGGCGCTCCGATCCGCAGCCCGGGAAATAGAACACCGCGTCGGCGTCGTCGCTCATCTTCGCCGGGTCGCGGATGATCGGGATGACCGCCGGGTCCTCGACGTCGAGCAGCGCGCGCGCAGTGCGCTTCGGGATCCCGGCCGGCATCGGCTTGTTGACGAAATGGACGACCTGCGTCTTGATCGTGGTCGCCCCCGTCGTCGCCGGCGGATGCTGCGTCTGCGCGCGCGCGAGGCCCATGCGTTTCGCGACCGAATGCGCGAAGCGCTGCGCCCGGTAACCCCAGTCGATCATCGCCTTCTTCGCGAGCTTGATCGTCGCCGGATCCGTCGCGGTCAGGAAGAACATCGCGGCCGCCGTTCCCGGCCGGAACTTCGCCCTCCCCTCCTCGCGCAGCAGGTTGCGCATCGCGATCGACACGTCGCCGAAATCGATGTCGACCGGGCAGGGGTTGTAGCACTTGTGGCAGACCGTGCAGTGGTCGGCGACATCGCCGAACTCGTCGAAATGCCGCAGCGAGACACCTCGGCGCGTCTGCTCCTCGTAGAGGAACGCCTCGGTCAGCAGCGACGTGGCGAGGATCTTGTTGCGCGGGCTGTAGAGCAGGTTCGCGCGCGGCGAATGCGTCGCGCAGGGCGCCTTGCACTTGCCGCAGCGCAGGCAGTCCTTGATCGAGTCGGCGATCTTCCCGATGGCGCTCTGCTCGAGGATGAGGCTCTCGTGACCGATCAGGGCGAACGACGGCGTGTAGGCGCCCGTCAGGTCGGCGGGCAGCGAGGGCGAGCGCAGCAGCTTGCCGCGGTTGAAGCGCCCTTCGGGATCGACGCGGCGCTTGTAGTCGGCGAATGGTGCGAGCTCGTCGTCGGACAGGAACTCGAGCTTGGTGATGCCGATGCCGTGCTCGCCCGAGATCACGCCCCCCAGCTCGCGCGCGAGCGCCATGATCCTCGCCACCGCAGCGTTCGCCTCGCGCAGCATCGCGTAATCGTCGGAGTTGACCGGCAGGTTGGTGTGGACGTTGCCGTCGCCTGCGTGCATGTGCAGCGCGATGAACACGCGGCTGCGCAGCACCTCGGCATGGATCACGCTGCACTGCGCAGCGAGCGGCCCGAACGTGCGCCCGGCGAAGGTGGCTTCCAGCGGGGCCTTGAGCTCGGTCTTCCACGACACGACCACGTCGCGGCTCTGCAACGCCGGGAACGTCGCGTCGATGCGGTCGAGCAGGTCCTGCCAGCGCGCACGCACCGTCGCGACCAGCGCGCGCGCGTCGGCCAGCGCCGCCCCGAGCTCCTCGCCGGTCGGACGCGCTTCGCTGCCGGGTCGCCACAGATGCTCGGCGTCGGGTGCGGCGAGGAAGGCGTCGAGCCGGTCGGCGAGCTTAAGCTTGTTGCCGATCGACATCTCGATGTTGAGACGCTCGACGCCGTCGGTGTAGTCGCCGAGCCGCTCGAGCGGAATGACGACGTCCTCGTTGATCTTGAACGCGTTCGTGTGCCTGGCGATCGCGGCGGTGCGCGAGCGGTCGAGCCAGAACTTCTTGCGCGCCTCGTCGGAAACTGCGACGAAACCCTCGCCCCCGCGCGCGTTGGCGATGCGGATCACTTCCGAGGCGGCCTTCGCGACGGCGTCGCCGGATTCGCCGATGATGTCGCCGATCAGCACCATCTTCGGAGAGCCGTGACGCTTGGCCTTGGTCGAGTAGCCGACCGCCTTGACGTAGCGCGAATCGAGGTGCTCGAGTCCCGCGAGCTGCACCCGCGCCTCTCCCGCGCGGTCGGCCGTGGCGTCGAGATATCGCTTGATCTCGACGATCGCCGGCGTCGACTCGCGCGCCTGGCCGAAGAACTCGAGACACACGGTGCGTATCGCCGCCGGCAGCCGGTGCAGGATGAAGCGCGCGGCTACGATGATGCCGTCGCAGCCTTCCTTCTGCACGCCGGGAAGGCCGGCGAGGAACTTGTCGGTGACGTCCTTGCCGAGCCCCGCCTTGCGGAACAGGCCCCCGGGGATCGTCAGAGCCTCGGTGCGCAGCAGCGTCCGGCCGTCCTCGCCGTACCACTTGAGCTCGAAGCTCGCGTGGGTGACGTCGTGGATCTTGCCGAGGTTGTGATCGAGCCGGGTGACCTCGAGCCACTGCGCGTCGGGTGTCACCATGCGCCACGACGCCAGGTTGTCGAGCGCCGTTCCCCACAGCACGGCCTTCTTGCCCCCGGCGTTGACCGCGACGTTGCCGCCGATGCACGACGCGTCGGCCGACGTCGGGTCGCAGGCGAACACCAGTCCGTTCGCGTCGGCGATGTCCATCGCCCGCCGGGTGACCACGCCTGCGCCGCAGTCGACCGTCGGCGTCGCTTCCGAGTGGCCGGGGAGCACGACGCGCTCGACCCCCGACAGCCGCTCCAGCTTCTCGGTGTTGATGACGGCGGAGCGCGCGTCGAGCGGGATGGCGCCGCCCGTGTAGCCGGTTCCGCCGCCGCGCGGGATGATCGTCAGGCCCAGCTCGATGCAACCCTGGACGAGGCCGCGGACCTCGTCCTCGGTGTCGGGGTGGAGGACGACGAACGGATACTCGACACGCCAGTCGGTCGCGTCGGTCACGTGCGACACCCGCTGCAGTCCGTCGAACGTGACGTTGTCGCGGCGGGTGTATCGGCCCAGCGTGCGCAGCACGCGCTTTCGCAGCTCCGCCGTCTCCGGGAACCACCGGGCGAAACGGTCGACGGCGGCGCGCGCGGCGGCGATCAGCTGCGCGACGCGAGCGTCGCGCAACGCGTCGGCGTTGGCGATGCGCCGCTTGTCGACTTCGTTCAGCCGGTGATGCAGTGCCTCGACCAGCAACCTGCGCCGGCGCGGATTGTCGAGCAGATCGTCCTGCAGGTACGGATTGCGCTCGACGACCCAGATGTCGCCCAGCACTTCGAAGAGCATCCGCGCGGAGCGCCCGGTGCGCCGTTCGCTGCGCAGCTCGTCGAGCAGCGCCCACATCGGCGCGCCGAGCAGGCGGATGACGATCTCGCGGTCGGAGAACGACGTGTAGTTGTACGGAATCTCGCGCAGCCGGGACGATTCCGTGCGCGAATCCTGCGTGGCCTCGACAGGTTCGCCGGGTGCATTCATGGGAGCTGACGATGATACCGCAGCGGGTGTTCAACCGACGTCGCGCCGGTAGCCGATCGCCTCGGCGACGTGCGCGTCCTCGATCGAGTCGCTGTCCGCGATGTCGGCGATGGTGCGCGCGACCTTGACCACGCGGTGGTGGCCCCGCGCGGACAGGAACAGCTTCGACATCGCCTGCGCGAGCAGGCGCTCGGCAGGCGCCGACAGCGCGCAATGCCGCTCGACCTCGGCCGGCAGCAGCCGCGCATTCGGCTTGCCCTGCCGTCCGATCTGCCTCGCATGCGCCCGCGCGACGCGCTCGCGGACGATCGGGGTCTCGCTCGCCCGCGGGCGTGACGCACGCGGCGCCATGTCCTGTGCCTCGAGGGCCGGCACCTCGATCGACATGTCGATGCGGTCGTAGAGGGCGCCGGAGACGCGCCTGCGGTAGCGCGACACCTGGTCGGGCGTGCACCCGCAACGCCCGCTCGAATGGCCGAGCCAGCCGCAGGGGCAGGGGTTCATCGCAGCGACCAGCTGGAATTGCGCCGGGAACCGGCTCTGGCGCGCCGCGCGCGATATGTGGATGACGCCGGACTCGAGAGGCTCGCGCAACACCTCGAGGACGCGCCGGTCCCATTCGGCGAGCTCGTCGAGGAAGAGGACGCCATGATGGGCAAGCGAGATCTCGCCGGGACGGGGCACGCCACCCCCGCCGACCAGCGCGACGGCGCTCGTCGTGTGATGCGGCGCGCGAAACGGCCGCAGGCGCCAGGATTCGACGCGAAACTGTCCTGCGAGCGACGCGATCGCCGCCGATTCGAGCGCCTCGTCCTCGGTCATCGCGGGCAACAGTGGTACGAGGCGTTGCGCGAGCATCGACTTCCCCGTGCCGGGGGGGCCTCGCAGCAGCAGCGAGTGCGCACCCGATGCCGCGATCTCGAGCGCGCGCTTGCCCTGCGCCTGCCCGCGCACGTCGGCGAGGTCGGCCCCTGCCGGAGCGCCGGCCGCGGCCGAGCGCGATTCGAGCACCGGCAGCGCGCAAACGCCGGTCAGGTGCGCACACACGGCGAGCAGCGACGGCGCCGGCAGCACCTGCGCATCGGGCACCAGCGCCGCCTCGTCGGCCGACGCCGCCGGCAGCACGAACGCGCGGCCATCGTGGCGCGCCGAGAGCACCATCGCAAGGGCGCCGCGGATTGCGCGCAGTTCCCCGGTCAGCGCGAGCTCGCCCGCGAATTCGTAGCGGGCGAGCGCGTCGCCGGGAATCTGCCCGTTGGCCACGAGTATGCCGAGTGCGATCGGCAGGTCGAAGCGCCCGGATTCCTTGGGCAGGTCGGCAGGCGCGAGGCTGACCGTGACCCGGCGCGCGGGAAACTCGAACTGGGCGGTCTGGAGCGCGGCACGCACGCGATCGCGGGCTTCGCGCACCTCGGTCTCGGCAAGCCCGACGATGTGCACCCCCGGCAACCCGCCGGCGAGGTGCACCTCGACGCTCACCCTCGGCGCAACGACCCCGGACAGCCCCCGGCTGTGAACGATCGCGACCGCCACATCGAATTCCTGTGCATGCCCCCGGACCGCGGCGCGGGCAGAGCTGTACGCAAGCTCCCGCGGCGCCCCGGCTGCGAGAATCTAGCCGCTGCGGGGCACGCCAGGCACTCGGCCATCCGGCCGACCAAGCTGCGCGATGCCAGGCGTTCGGCCGTTTGCACGCCTGCGCTGCGCGCCAGAAGCGAGCGCCGCAGGCCCACGAACGCTCGCTGCATCGCCGCCCTCGCGCGGCCCGCCCAGGCACCGATCGTCGGCTGGCGGCGGTACAGGAACAGCGCCAACGCGAACAGCGTCCCGCCCGGCAGCAGGAGCTCGAGCAGCACATAGGGGCCGAGCTTGCGGGACGATGCCTTCATCGTGTCGAACAGTTGAATGGCGGTGGATCGCACGGCAGGCTCCTGGCGGCGGTGTGGGTGACGCCACTGTGCGCCGCCGGGCCTTGCCGATGGCTGACCGTTGCGAACGCTGCGCGCGTACTGCCTGCGCAGTGCGGGGCGCTCGCCGACCTGCGATGCAAGTCCTTGGCCGGTCTGGGCTTTTCTCGATCGAACCGTCGTCCCTGCCGGCGCAAGGATGGGGACCGCGTCCGCGACCGCGATCACCGCGTAGAACCCGAGAGGACGCCGACGACGCACTGACGCATCACTGACAGCGGCCCTCGCGCGAGGGCCGTCGCCGTGCGGGCGCGAGCGCCCGCACCCGGCTCAGACGGTTTCGAGGCGTTGGGCTTTGGCCGGCTCGACCATGTACCGGTAGAACGCCTCGTTGACCTTCGCCCAGCTGGGCCGCGCTTTCATCGTGTCCATCCAGCGCCGGACATTGGGGTAGGCCGCGTAGTCGCTGCCGAGGACTTCGGCCAGGGACACCATCGGCGCGCCGAGATAATCGGCGAGCGTGATGTCTTTGCCGCACAGGTAGGCGTTTGCGGGGCCGATCAGGTCGCGGTCGAGAACCGTGAGCCAGCCCTTCGACTTCTCCTGCCCCCAGGCCACCGTCGCCTGCTGCACCTTGTCGTCGGCGCGCCGCATGAAAGGGAAGATCTGCGGATAGACGAAGCCGTAGCCGAAATCGCGATAGAAGCCGGTGTTGAGCCAGTCCATGCGCTCGTTGACGCGGGCGCGCTGCCGGCGATCGGCGGGGTACGCAGGCGAACCGATCCCGTCGGCCAGGTATTTCAGGATCGACGAGCTCTCGGTCAGGCGGAAGCCGTCGTCCTCGAGCACCGGCACCTGCCGGCTCGGATTGATCGCCGCGTACTCCGGCTGGAAGTGGGCGCCGGTGAACAGGTCGACGAGCTGGTAGTCCAGAGCGATGCCGCTGTCGGCGGCGAACAGCACGATGCCGCGGCAAGTCGTCGATGCCGGGTGATAGTAGAGCTTCATCGGGTTACTCCCCTGTCGTCGATATTCGCCGGCGCCATGCGCGGGATGCGCGTCGCCGTCGGAAGCCGTGTCAGCTGCAGTGTCAGCTGCCGTGGCTGGTTGTGGCGAGGCGCGCCTCGAGCTCGACGACGCGGGCCTCGAGGCGTTCGAGTTTCTCGCGGGTCCGGCGCAGCACCTCGACTTGGTCGTCGAACTCGCGCCGGGTGACGAGCTCGAGCCGCCCGAGTCCGCTTTGCAGCAGTGCCTTGACGTTCTTCTCGATGTCCTTGGCAGGCGAGGCCTCGATCGCCCGCCCGATGCGGGCGGCGAGTTCGTCCAGTGTCGTCGAATTCAGCATCGATCACCTCCTGCGCTCATGGCCGGGATGGCACGACAGCGACCGGGTTCGCCACGCGAACGGGCGCCGGCTGCGAAACAGCGTCGTGAGCGTCCGAGCAGCGCTCCAGATTCGTGCGGCGCGTATCCGGTCCGCCCCGCAATGGTGCGAAGGCGCTTCGCACGCCTGATGACCCGGGCCGAAAATGCAAGATAACACATTGAAAATAATTGGCTTTTCTTCCCCGGCACGCGAAATGCAATGCGTAGCCGGGAAGGACGTCTTTCTACCAAGAGGGCCATACACCATGAAATTGCACAAACTGCATTCTGCCACCGGCGCGGTCGCGATGGCGGCGGCCGCCGCCATCGCCGCACCTGCGTACGCGCAAACCGCAGCACCCGACGCCAAGGCGCCGCCGCCACCCTACACGATCGCGACCAACTTCGGCGTCTACAGCCAGTACGTGTTCCGGGGTCTCACGCAGACCGACCAGAAGCCTGCGTTCCAGGGCGGTTTCGACCTGACGACGACGAGCGGGTTCTACGCGGGCACCTGGGGATCCAACATCAGCTGGCTGCACGACGCGGGTGTCGTCAGCCACGGTGCGAGCCTCGAGTGGGATCTCTACGGCGGCTACCGCTACGCGATCAACGACGACTTCGGGCTCGACGGCGGCGTCCTGTACTACTACTACCCGGGAAGTTACCTCGAGGGCGTGACCAGCCCCGACACGACCGAGATCTACCTGTCGGGCTCGTGGAAGTGGGCGTCGCTCAAGTACTCGCACGCCGTCAGCAACCTGTTCGGCATCCCGGACTCGCACAACAGCTGGTACCTCGACCTGTCGGCGAACTATCCGCTGACCGACACGCTGACCCTCAATGCGCACGTCGGTCGCCAGCAATACACGGGCAATGTCAACGGCATCAGCAACTCCGACAACCTCAACTACACCGACTGGAAGCTCGGCCTGACCTATGCGCTGAACGGCTGGAACTTCGGTGCGTACTACACCGACACCACCGCCAAGGACGCGGGTTACACGCTTGCCGGACGCAACATCGGCAACGCGACCGGCACGGTGTTCATCCAGAGAACATTCTGATCGGCGCAGCCGGAGCATCGGCAGCCCGCTCGATCAGGTTTCCGAAATCCAAGCCCACCACGGGGAACGAGTCATGAAACTGGTCACCGCCATCATCAAGCCGTTCAAGCTCGACGAGGTCCGCGAGGCCCTGTCGGAGATCGGCGTTCAAGGAATCACCGTCACCGAAGTCAAGGGCTTCGGGAGGCAGAAAGGCCACACCGAGCTCTATCGCGGTGCCGAGTATGTCGTCGATTTCCTGCCCAAGGTGAAGATCGAAGCCGCACTCAACGACGATCTGCTGGATCGCGCAATCGAAGCGATCGAGAAAGCCGCAAAGACCGGCAAGATCGGCGACGGCAAGATCTTCGTTTTCGACGTGCTGCAAGTTGTCCGCATCCGCACCGGCGAGACCGGCGCGGGCGCCCTGTAAGGGAGCCACCGATGAAAAAGATCCTGATGGTCCTCGCGCTGCTGGGCGCGTTCGGCGTTGCCGGACCCGTTCTCGCGCAGGACAAGCCCGCCGACACGTCCGCGACCCCCGCGGCGGCGACGGCTGCCGCACCTGCAATGGCCCCCGCGGCGGCGCCGGCTGCCGCCGCTCCCGCAGCCGCACCTGCGGCGGCGCCGACCGCACCGTTCATGGTCACCGCCGACAAGATCAACAGCGGCGACACCGCATGGATGATGACGTCGACGGCGCTGGTGCTGATGATGACGATCCCGGGCCTCGCGCTGTTCTACGGCGGCATGGTGAGGAAGAAGAACGTCCTCGCCACGCTGATGCAGAGCTTCGCGATCACCTGCCTCGTCACCGTGCTCTGGGTGGTCGTCGGCTACAGCGTCGCCTTCACGCCTGGCGGACCCATCATCGGCGGCTTCGAGCGGTTCTTCCTGGACGGCATGGCGTTCCTCAACGCCGACGGGAAGCTCACCGTGTCGCACCTCGGCTCGTCGATCCCCGAGTCGGTCTACATGATGTTCCAGATGACCTTCGCGATCATCACCCCGGCGCTGATCTGCGGCGCGTTCGCCGACCGGATGAAGTTCTCGGCGATGCTGTGGTTCATGGGCCTGTGGTCGGTGCTGATCTATTCGCCGATCGCGCACATGATGTGGGAGCCGACCGGCTACTGGGCCGCCAAGGGCGTGCTCGACTTCGCGGGCGGCACGGTCGTGCACATCAACGCCGGCATCGCGGGTCTGGTCTGCGCGCTGGTCCTCGGCAAGCGCGTCGGCTACGGCAAGGAAGCGATGCCTCCGCACAACCTGACGCTGACCCTGATCGGTGCGTCGCTGCTGTGGGTGGGCTGGTTCGGATTCAACGCCGGCTCCGCGGTCGCCTCCAACGGCCGTGCCGGCATGGCGATGTTCGTCACGCAGTTCGCCACTGCCGCAGCTGCGCTCGCGTGGATGTTCACCGAGTGGGTGGCCAAGGGCAAGCCCTCGGTCCTCGGCATCGCGTCGGGCGCGGTCGCAGGGCTGGTCGCGATCACGCCGGCGTCGGGCTTCGTCGGGGCGTTCGGTGCGCTGGTCATCGGCATCGCGGCGGGCGTGGGTTGCTTCTTCGCTGCGACGACGGTCAAGGGCTGGTTCGGCTACGACGATTCGCTGGACGCGTTCGGCGTGCACTGCATCGGCGGCATCATCGGTGCGCTCCTCACCGGGCTGCTCAATGTCAAGGACATCAGCGGCGTCGACGGCAGCGTCATGACCCAGCTCGGCGCGGTGCTGACGACGCTGGTCGTGAGCGGCGTAGGCAGCTACATCCTGCTCAAGATCATCGACGTCACGATCGGACTGCGAGTGACCGAAGAGCAGGAACGCGAAGGTCTCGACCTGAGCCTCCACGGCGAGCGGATCGAATGACCTGAAAGCAACACGGCGCCCGTGCAGTGCGAGTCCGCACGGGCGCCGCGGCATCACCGGCCGGCCGGATCAGCGGTCGACCGTCAACCGTCTCTCCTCGGCAGCAATTTCGGGCGCCCTCCACGGCGCCCGCTTTTTTCTTCAGAACGTCCTTCGCATCGCCCAGGTGCTCAGCGCGCTGATCAGCGCCACGATCGCGATGTACGCTGCGATGTACCAGGGCGCGCCGTCGTTGGCCTTGAGCAGCGCGGTCGCGACCAGCGGCGTGATCGAACTCGAGACGATCCCGGACACCTGGTAGACGACCGATATGCCCGTGTAGCGTACCCGCGTGTCGAACAGCTCGCAGAACAGCGCGGCCTCGGGGCCGTACACCGGGGCGTAGACGACGCCCAGCGCGAGCACGATCGCGAGGCCTGCGACCAGGGGGCTTCCAGAGTAGTGCATCGCCCACATCAGCGGGAAAGCGACCGCCCCGCAGGCGAACGCGCCCCAGCCGAAGACGGTGCGCCTGCCGATCCGGTCCGACAGCCGGGAGAAGACCGGGATGGTGAAGATCAGCACGAACGCGGCGATCGATATCGAGGACAGGATCGCCGTCTTGTCGTAGTGCAGGATGCCGACGAGATAGGCGATCGTGAACACCGCGTAGATGTTGAACACGACACCGTCGATGTAGCGTGCGCCCCAGCCGAGCAGCACGTTCTTCTTGTAGTCGCGGACGACCTCCCCGACCGGCACCGCGACGATCTTGCGCCCGTCGCGCACGCGCGCGAACTCGGGCGTCTCGAGAATGCGCAGCCGCACGAACAGGCCGACGCCGACGAGGACGATCGAGATCAGGAACGCGACGCGCCAGCCCCACGACTGGAATGCATCGTCGGTCAGCGTCGATGACAGCAGCGCGACCACTCCGGTGGCGAGGCAGAGCCCGATGGCGAGGCCGACCTGCGGGAAGCAGGCGTAGAAGCCGCGCCGCTCGCGCGGGGCGTATTCGAACGACATCAGCACTGCACCGCCCCACTCGCCGCCCAGCCCGATGCCCTGCAGAAGCCGCAGGAACAGCAGGAGCAGCGGCGCAGCGACACCGATCGACGCGTAGGTGGGAACCAGCCCGACCAGGAACGTCGAGATCCCCATGATCAGCAGCGTGATCACCAGCAGAGGCTTGCGTCCGATGCGGTCGCCGAAATGCCCGAACAGGATGCCGCCGACCGGACGCGTGACGAAACCGACCGCGTAGACGGTGTACGCGAGCATCGTCGACACGAACACATCGTCGCTCGGGAAGAACTGCTTGTTGAATACCAGGCCGGTGATCGTGCCGTAGATGAAGAAGTCGTACCACTCGACCGTCGTCCCGATCAGGCTCGCCAGCGTGACGAGCTTGCGGCTGTGCTCGTCGGATACCGGTCCGGTCGGATTACCCGCTATTGCTGAGTCCATCGCTCCTCCTTGTGCGGGACGATCGTGCCGGCCGGAGTCAGCCGGGCGTCGCCCCGATGAAATTGCGACCACGCGGTCCAGCGAGCGCCGACTCGACCAGCACCCGCGACTCCTCCGCTGTTACGCCATAACTCGTGAATTCGGTGCTGATCTTCAGTCGCTCGAGCCACGCCGCGAGCTCGTCGGGCGCCCGCGCCAGCGGGACGTCGAAGACGCGGGCGAGCACCGCGTCGCGGTCGGGCCGCGTGCCGATCGCGCGCCCGAGCACCAGCGGCAGCGTGAACGAGCACGCGATGCCGTGCGGCACCCCATGTCGCAGCGTCATCTCGTACGAGATCGAATGGGCGAGCGCGGTGCGGGTGTTCGAGAATGCGAGGCCCGCTTCCAGGGCGGCGAGGGCGGCCTCGGACCGCAGCCGGAAATCGTCCAGGTTCTCGACCAGGTCCGGCAGCGTCGCGCGCATGCGCCGTGCCGCCGAAACCGCCAGCGAATCCGATACCGGGTTCGCGTTGACATTCCAGATCGCCTCGAGCGCGTGCGACAGGGCATCGAGGCCGCACTGCAGCGTCAGCGCGCGCGGGGCGCTCGCTGACAGGCGCGGGTCGACGATCGCGGCTTCGGGCCAGGTTTCGCGCAGGTGCAATGAATACTTGCGCCCGGCCTTGCGATCCCAGACCGTCGCCCAGGGCGTCACCTCGCTGCCGGTGCCCGCGGTCGTCGGGATGGCGATCAGCGCCTTGGCGTCTGCGGGCACGAACGCCGCGCCCTTCGCGAGCAGGCGCGCGAGCTCCGGGAAGCCGCCGGTCGGGGCGTCGACGGACAGGACCTTGGCGGTGTCCAGCACGCTGCCGCCGCCCAGCGCCACGATCGCATCGCAATGTCCGAATTCGCGCCTGAAGCGCGCGTGCAGTTGCGAGAGTTCGGCGACATCGGGGTTCGGCGCGATGTCGTCGACGACACCGGCGAGCGCGGGCCCGAGCAACCGCGACACGCGCTCGACGTATCCGAGCGCCGAGGCCTCGGGAAACGTCACCAGCGCGGCTGTCCGCGCTCCGAGCACTGCCGGCAGGCGGTCGAGCGCGCCCTCCCCGAACGTCACCTCGACCGGATTGTGAAACGTCCACCGCAACACGACCACCCCCTGCCCCTGGCGAGGGCACAGTGTTCAACCGGATCGTGAAAGCTCGATGACACCCGCGCTGCCTCCCCGCAGCGGCAGGCCTTGGACACAGTATCCGGGGGCCGCTGGCATTCATCCAATACAAAAATTGCACGATTCACATAGAATCCTTCTATGCGGCTCGCTCACCTTCGGTCCTTCTACGCGGTCGCGCGCCACGGCGGCTTCACCGCGGGCGCGCGGGCGCTGCACGTGAGCCAGCCGACCGTCACCTCGCAGGTGCGCGCGCTGGAGGCGACCTACGGCATCGAGCTGTTCCTGCGTCGCGGGCGCAGCGTCGCGCTGACCGACACGGGCGATGCACTCTTCGCGATTGCGCAGCGCATCTTCGAGCAGGAGGGGGAGGCGCTCGCGCTGCTCAGGAACACCGGCGAGCTGCGCGCCGGACACCTGCGCGTGGGCGCCGTCGGGCCCTATCACGTGATGGCGATCCTCGGAGCGTTCCGGCAGCGCCATCCCGCGATCGAGCTCGCGATTGCCGTCGGCAACTCGGAGCAGGTCGTCCAGGGCCTGCTCGAGCGGCACACCGACGTCGCGGTGCTGGCCCACTACGCGGCCGACCCGCGGCTTCATTTCACGCCGTTCAGGTCGCACAACGTCGTGATCCTCGTGCGGACCGACCACCCCTTCGCCCGCCGCCGCGGCATTCGGATCGCCGAGCTCGCGGGGGAACCGATGATCGTGCGCGAGCGCGGATCGACGACCCGCAAGGCGCTCGACGACGCGCTACGCGCCTCCGGCGTCGTGCCTCGCGTCGCGATCGAGATCGGCAGCCGCGAGGCGGTGCGCGAGGCGGCGCTGGAGGGGTTCGGCATCGCCGCGGTGTCGGAGATCGAATTCGTTCCCGATCGCCGGCTGCGCACGGTCCCGATCGTCGACGTCGACGTGCAGACGCACGCGCATGTCGTGTGCCTGAACGAGCGGCGCCGCACCCGCGTCATCGCGGCATTCTTCGATGCCGCCGACGCGCTGCCGGAGCGGAGCTGAGGAAGCCACGCGCGGATTCAGCCCGCGCCGCGCTTCTTGCGCCGCGCGCGCGGATGCGCCGCGTCGTAGACCTTCGCGAGCGCCTGGAAATCGAGGTGCGTGTACACCTGCGTGCTGGCGATCGACGCGTGGCCCAGCATCTCCTGAACGGCGCGCAGGTCGCCCGATGACTGCAGCACATGGCTCGCGAACGAATGCCGCAGCATGTGCGGGTGGACGTGGCGCGACAGGCCCTGCCTGATGGCCCACTGCGCGAGCCTGCGCTCGATCGCACGCGGCGAAAGCCTGCGCCCAGGGCGGCCGACGAACATCGCGGTCTCGCCCGCGGCCGCCAGGGCGCCCCGGACCGCGAGCCATCGCTGGATCGCCGCGCGTGCCGCGGTTCCCACCGGAACGACGCGTTCCTTGCTGCCCTTGCCGAGCACGCGCACCTCCCCGGTTGCGAGGTCGCAGGCCCCGAGGTCGAGCTGCGCGAGCTCCGACAGGCGCAACCCCGATGAATAGGCGAGCTCGAGCAGCGCGCGGTCGCGCATCGCCAGCGGGTCGGCATCGTCGATCGTGACCAGCCGCGCGGCCTCCTCGGGCGACAGTGCGGACGGCAGCCGTCGCGGCGATTTCGGGGCCTTGATGCCCGCGCAGGGATCCTCGCCCAGCGACCGGTCGCGCTCCAGCACGAAACGATAGAACGCCCGCCACGCCGACAGGGCCCGCGCGAGGCTCCGCCCCGAGAGTCCGCGCCCGTGCAGCGTCGCGATGTAGCGCATCAACTGGGCTCGCGATAGCCGCGCGACGGGCGCGGTGCCGGCGAGCGAAAGCAGCTGCACGACATCGCGAAGGTAGGCACTGCGCGTGTGGATGGGGCGCGGCGCCAGGTGGGTCGCGAACGCATCGAACAGCGCCGAGTTCTCCTCCGAAGTTCCTGCAGGCGCTGCGATGGTCGCGGACATCGCGGGAGCGCTAGGACGCGGGCAGGAAACGGGCGATCGCCATGCTCGCGAGCTCGGCGAGGCGCAGCAGGTAGACGGTCCCCATCGCGGAATGGAAACGCTGGGAGTCGCGGCTCGCGAGGGCGAGCACGCCGAACGTCGTCTCGGTGCGCAGCGGCAGGTACGCGAACGAGGCCAGCGACTCGCCGTCGTCGAACCACGCGCGCGACCCCTGTGCCGCCTGGGCGCCGCAGTAGGGTCCGCGCAGGTGGTCTGCATAGTCGCGGACCTCCGCCGGGACTTCCGCGAGCTCGGCAAGCCCGGCCTCGCCCGGATCCGCGCCCCAGATGCGCATCGCGACCTGGGGCACCGCGAAATCCTCCTTCAGGCTGTGCGACAGCACGGCGAGCGTCGTCTCGAGGTCGCGCGCCGCGAACAGCGCGAGCGTCGAGCGATGCAGCTTCTCGCTGATGACGTCGTTCTCGGTGCCGTGGCGGACCAGCTCGGCGAGCTGCCGCTCGAGATCACGGATCCGGTCGCGCAGCGTGAGGATCTGGCGCTCGGCGATCGGGATTGCGTGGCCTCCGTGCGGGTGCGGGACGAAGATCTCGGCGACGATGTCCGCGTAGTCCTCGAAGAAATCCGGGTGCTGTTTCAGGTATTCGGCGACGGCACTCGCGTCCATCCAGGTCCTTGGTCGTTGACAGCGTGTTGATCGAATCCGGGGCGGCTGCGCATGCCCGGTCAGCCGCGCCACTCGCCTTCGAAGACCGTGCGGGCCGGTCCTTTCATCGTGACGGCGGCATCGCCTCCCGGCCACGCGATCGCGAGATCGCCCCCGCGCGTGACCACCCGGACGCACGCATCGAGCAGGCCGCGCCGGATTCCCGCGACGACCGCCGCGCAGGCGCCGGTTCCACACGCGAGCGTCTCGCCCGCGCCCCGTTCGAAGACGCGAAGTCGAATGGTAGCGCGATCGACGACCTGCATGAATCCCGCATTGACTCGCCTGGGAAACCGCGGGTGCCGTTCGATCAGCGGTCCCATCGTCGCGACCGGTGCGCTTTCGATATCGGCGACGACCTGCACTGCGTGCGGGTTGCCCATCGCCAGCGCCGAGATCTGCACGACGGTCCCGTCGACCTCCAGCGGCTCGACGACGCCACCGGTGCCGCCGGTGAAAGGGACCTCCTCCGGCAGGAACCGCGGCACGCCCATGTCCACGATCACCTCGCCGTCGGGTTCCATCCGCGGGACAATCAATCCGCCGGCGGTCTCGACGCGGATCTCGCGCTTGTCGGTCAGCCCGTGCTCGCGGACGAAGACGACGAAACAGCGCGCCCCGTTGCCGCACTGCTCGACCTCGCCGCCATCCGAGTTGAAGATCCGGTAGCGGAAATCGGCGTCCCCGCGGGCGGGCTCGACGACCAGCACCTGGTCGCAGCCGACACCGAAACGACGATCGGCGAGGCGCCGGATGTCGGCGGGGGCGAGCGTGAACGGCTCGCGCGTCGCGTCGACGACGACGAAATCGTTGCCCAGCCCCTGCATCTTGGTGAAACGCAACTCCGTCACCTCGATCCCCCGACGTCCCCGCTGCGGGAGAAAGGCAGGATCGCGCCGCCTTCCAGCCTTGCGCGGCCTTCGATCAGGTAGTGGAGCGAGGGCGGCGCCGCCGACGGGAGCGTGCGCGCACCGCGCTGCATCGCCTTGGCGACCGCGAGCAGCACGGCATCCATGCCGGTGCGCGCCGAGAATTCGGCGTTCGCGCTGCCGTGCGCAGGCACGTGCACGGGCGCCTTGAGCTCACCCTTGGCGACCTCCTGCCCCTCGATCGACAGGGTTCCGTCGAGCGCTTCGATGACGACGTCGCGGTCGTCGGGATTCGAGACCGACACGGCGACGCTGAAATAGGCATCGGACCCGACGATGCGGTCGAGGCCGACTCCCACGACGTCGATGCGGGGCGGCTTGCCGGGCATCAGCGTCGCACAGGCGGCGAGCAGCGTGACTGCGGCGATCGCGGCCCAATGCGCGCCCCGCGACACCAGCCGGGCGCGGTCATCGGCGGCGATGCGCATCGAAAGACCTCCTCGCGCGGCCCGCAGCCGCCCTAGACGTTGAACCGGAAGTGCATGACGTCGCCGTCGCGCACGACGTAGTCCTTGCCTTCGAGTCGCATCTTGCCCGCTTCCTTCGCGCCCTGCTCGCCGCTGAGCGCGACGAAGTCCTCGTAGGCGATCACCTCGGCGCGGATGAAGCCGCGCTCGAAGTCGGTGTGGATGACGCCCGCCGCCTGCGGCGCCGTCGCGCCCGTCGCGACCGTCCACGCGCGGACCTCCTTCTCGCCGGCGGTGAAGTACGTCTGCAGGCCGAGCAGATCGTAGCTGGCGCGGATCAGCCGGTCGAGCCCCGGCTCCTTCAGCCCCATGCTCGTCGAGGAAGATGGGCGGTCCTCGGCGTCGAGCTCGGCGATCTCGCGCCTCGATCGCCGCGCAGATCGACGACCACCGGCGGTCTTCTCGGCTCGCGCGTGCGCGCGCGAGCTGCTGCGAGTGTCGGGTTGCGCCTCGACGAGACCACTGCTCGGCGACGTTCGCGACGTAGAGCATCGGCTTCATCGTCAGCAGGAAATACGGCTTGCAGCAGCGCCCGCTCCTCGTCGTACGAGCTCGACGCGTGCGGCGCGGGCTTCGCCTGCGTTCGAGCGCTGCGCGGACCCGTGCGAGCACGGCGTGGGTGCGCTGTCGCGTCCTTGTCGCCCGCGGTCGCGCGCGAGCTTCGCGACGCTTGGACCGATCTGCTTGTCGACCGTGTCGAGGTCCGTGAGCGCCAGCTCGGTGTCGATCGTCTCGATGTCGGCGACCGGGTCGACGCCGCCGCTCGACGTGGATGACGTTCGGGTCCTCGAAGCAGCGCACGACGTGGGCGATGGCGTCGGTCTCGCGGATGTGTGGCGAGGAACTGGTTGCCGAGCCCTTCCCCCTTCGACGCGCCCGCGACCAGACCGGCGATGTCGACGAACTCGACCGTCGCCGGGAGATCGCCTTCTGCGGCTTGGCGATCGCGGCGAGCGCGGCGAGCCGCGGATCCGGGCACCGTCGACGACGCCGACGTTCGGCTCGATCGTGCAGAACGGGTAGTTCGTCGACGGCGATGCCCGCCTCGGTGAGCGCATTGAACAGCGTCGACTTTCCGACGTTGGGCAGTCCGACGATGCCGCATCTGACGCTCATGTTTCCGTCCCGTTGGGCGCGACGCCTCCGTCGCGCGGTCTCGTGTGCAATGCAAGCATTGCGCGCTCCATGTCCCCGCGCGCGATGTCGGGCCACGCGCCGATCGCGCGCAGGATCGCCGCTTCGATCGCGTCGCGATCCTCCGCGGCCGGGGGTTTCAGCACGTAGTCGACGACCTCGCGCTCGGGCGCCTGCGATTCGCGCGGATGCCCGATGCCCAGCCGCAGCCGCCAGAAATCCGCGCTGCCCAGCTGCGCGTGGATGTCGCGCAGGCCGTTGTGCCCGGCGTGGCCCCCGCCCAGCTTGAGCTTCGCCTCGCCGGGCTTGAGGTCGAGCTCGTCGTGGACGACGAGGATCTCCCCGGGCTCGATGCCGTGGAAGCGCGCGAGCGCCGCGACGGCGCGCCCGGAGCCGTTCATGAACGTCGTCGGCTTGCAGATCCGCAGCGCGCCCGCGCGGGCGACGTCGGCAGCGAACTTCGGCTCCGCCGAGAACGACCCCGAGAGCTTCGCGGCGAGCTCGTCGGCGAACCAGAATCCCGCGTTGTGCCGCGTCGCCGCGTAGCCGCGCCCGGGATTGCCCAGTCCGGCGACCAGTCGGATCGGCATGCTCATCGGTCGTCAGCCGGATAAACCAAAAGCCCGTCGACAGCAGCTCCCGGCGGGCCGGCATCCGCTCGCGGGGCCCGGCGCGGGGCCGGGACCGCAACGGCGGGGCGCTCGAGCACGGACGATTACTTCTTCTTCTCGTCCTTGCCCGCTTCCTTCTTCTCGCCCGCCTTTTCCGCGCCCTTCGTTTCGGCCGGCTTGGCTTCGGCGGGAGGCGGCGGCGCCTGCGACAGCCTCGCCCTCCGCAGCAACGGTCTCCTCGGTCTCGGCCGCGGCCTTCGGCACGACCGCCGTGGCGACGACCGGGTCCCCGGTCCTGTGCGTGACGGCGGTCACGCCGGCAGGCAGCTTGACGCCCGAAACGTGCAGCGAATGCGTGGTGTCGAGGCTCGAGAGGTCGACCTCGATGAATTCGGGCAGGTCCTTCGGCAGGCAGGCGATGTCGAGCTCGGTCTTCACGTGGCTGATGATCGCGCCCTGCGTCTTGACCGCCGGCGACACCTCCGCGTTGACGAAATGCAACGGCACCTTCATGTGGATCTTCTTCGCCTCGTCGATGCGCTGGAAGTCGACGTGGAGCACCTCGTTGCGGAACGGATGCATCTGGACGTCGCGCAGCAGGACGCGGGTCGTCGCGCCGTCGACCTTCATCGACAGGATCGACGCATGGAACACTTCGTTGCGCAGCGCGTGGATCAGCGCGTTGTGGTCGAGCTCGATCGGCTGCGGCTTCGCGGTCCCGCCGTAGACGATGCCGGGGGTCTTGCCTCCGCGGCGCATGCGGCGCGACGCGCCGCGTCCTTCGGTCGAGCGGGCGAAAGCGGTGAATTCGATCGTGGCCATTGGTGGCGACTCCTTCTGGGTTGTCTGCGGCCTTCCGGGATCGATGCCGGTCGTCCGCCATGGTCGACGCCCGCGTACCGGTCGGCGCGCGGAAAGCTTTGAATTATAGCAGGAAACCGTACCGAAAAAACAGGGACGCACCACGTTTTTAAACGTGGTGCGTCCCTGTTTTGGGGAGTCAGCGGTGGCTGCGGGCCTCGCGAAACAGGTGCCGGGCATGCAGCACATCCGCTTCGTCGACGTCGCGCGGATTCGGCAGGCGCGCAAGCGCCTGCTTCACCTCGCCGTGCGCGATCGCGACCTGGGGGTCGTCGTGGACGTAGGGCCAGTAGTGCGCGCCGAACCCGTCGGAAGCGGTTGGGGCCGACACCGCGTCGGCGGTCGCGCCGGTCGCCACGCCGGGCGGCGGGGCGAGCAGGCGCTCGACCTCCATGCGGACCGCGGCTGCGTCATCGTCCCCCGGGGCCGGATCGACATCGAGGAAGATGTCGAGGTCGACGATCAGTTCGGACAGCTCGCGCAGCCACGCGAAGTGCGCGTCGCTGGTCAGGAGCTTCAGCAGCTCGCCGGCCCCGAGGATCGCGTGACGCTGCCGCTCGAAATCGCGGCGGGAGCGCTCGACCAGCACGCGGTGCAGCGAGCGCAGGCTCCCGCCGAGGCCGGACAGGCCTTCCCGCCTGCGTTGCTCGGCCGGCGACGGGGATTCGGGGGGTATTGCCATCGGAGCCTCGCGGAACGGGACGCGCTTCCCGCAACGGCGGTTCGCATCCCCGGTTCGAGTTTGCGCCAGCCGAAGACGGATGGCTACGGCATCAGCTGGCCGCCGTTGACCTCGAGGATCTGGCCGGTCACGAACCCGGACAGCGCGTCGGACGCAAGGTAGAGGAACGCGCCCGCGCATTCATCGGCGGTCCCCAGCCGGTTCATCGGGATCGCCGTCCTGAAGGCTTCGAGCATCGCGGGCGTCGAATAGCGCTCGTGGAAAGGCGTCGTGATGACGCCCGGCGACACCGCGTTGACGCGGATGCCGTCCCGGACGAGCTCCTTGGCAAGCCCGCGCGTGAACGTCGACACGAAACCCTTCGCCGACGCATAGATCACCGAGCCCGCGCCGCCGCCGCTGCGCGCCGCGATCGACGTGACGTTGACGATGTTGCCGTGTCCGGCCCGGCGCATGTGCGGAACCGCCGCCGCGCTCGCCGCGACCAGCGAGCGCACGTTCAGGTCGACCACGGCGTCGAAGAACGCATCGTCGACCTCGGTGATCGGCACGCGCTGCACGAGCCCGCCCGCGTTGTTGACCAGGATGTCGAGGCCGCCGTAATGCGCCGCCGCCGCGTCGACGACCTCGCGCGCCTTCGCCGACGACCGCAGGTCGCCGCCGACCAGGAAGGCCTGCGCGCCGGCGAAACGGACGTCGGCAGCCACCTCCTCGGCGCGGTTCAGGCTCGCGTTGTAATGAATCGCGACGCGACAGCCCGCGCGCGCGAAGGCGCGCGCCGCGGCCGCGCCGATGCCGGTCGACGCGCCGGTGACGAGGACGGACTTGCCTGCGAGATCCACGACTATCGACTCTGGCATGGCGATCCTTGCATCGACGCTACTCGGTGAACAGCGACGACACCGATTCCTCGTTGGAGATGCGGGTCATCGTCTCGGCGAGGAGCTGGGCGCAGGACAGCTGCCGGATCTTCGCGCAGGTCTGCGCCTCGGGCGACAGCGGGATCGTGTCGGTGACGACGATCTCGTCCATGTCGGAGTCGGCGATGCGCGGGACCGCGCCGCCCGACAGCACCGGGTGCGTGCAATACGCGATGACCTTCTGCGCCCCGTGCTCCTTCAGCGCGGTCGCGGCCTTGCACAGCGTGTTCGCGGTGTCGACGATGTCGTCCATGATCACGCAGGTGCGGCCGTCGACGTCGCCGATGATGTTCATCACCTCGGCGACGTTGGCCTTCGGCCGGCGCTTGTCGATGATCGCGAGGTCCGAATCGAGGCGCTTCGCGATCGCGCGCGCGCGCACGACGCCGCCGACGTCGGGCGACACGACGAGCAGGTTGTCGTAGTTGCGCTTCCAGAGGTCGCCCAGCAGCACCGGCGTCGCGTAGATGTTGTCGACCGGGATGTTGAAGAACCCCTGGATCTGGTCGGCGTGCAGGTCCATCACCATCACGCGGTCGACGCCGACCGTCGCCAGCATGTCGGCGACGACTTTCGCAGTGATCGGGACACGGGCCGAACGCGGCCTGCGGTCCTGCCGCGCGTAACCGAAGTACGGAATGGCGGCCGTCACGCGCGCGACCGACGCGCGCTTCAGCGCATCGACCATCACCATCACTTCCATCAGGTTGTCGTTGGTCGGCGCACAGGTCGACTGCAGGATGAATGCGTCGCGCCCGCGGACGTTCTCGAGCAGCTCGACCATCACCTCCCCGTCGGAGAAGCGCCCGACGACGACCCGGCCAAGGCTGATGTTCAGGTGGCGGCAGACGGCTTCGGCCAGCTTCGGGTTGGCGTTGCCGGTGAAAATCCGCATGCGCTCGAAGGACATTTGTCGACTCGGATCCGGAACGGTGGGACTGGGTCAGGCCCGGGAGCGGCGGGGAGGAACGGCGGGGGTCGGGTCGGGGGCGCGCATCGGATGCCGGAAACGGATGGCCGTCACCGCCGTGGTTCCGGCGAACGGGAATGGCTGGGGAGGAAGGATTCGAACCCTCGAATGCCGGAATCAAAATCCGGTGCCTTAACCAACTTGGCGACTCCCCAGCGGAAACCTGCGCAATCTGTCCGTTCCGCGCTCCGCCACGGACCGATCCTGAAACAACGTTACGCGAATGACGCCAGCGGGTGCCGCGCGACCGTGCGGACCACGCGTCCCGGAATGGCAGCGGGCAGCGCTGCCAGCGCCGCCTGCGCCTCGGCCGCGGTGACGAACGCCGCGAACGCGCATGCACCCGTCCCCGTCATCCGTGCGTGCGGCGATGTCCGCCGCAAGGCGCGCAACGCCTCGGCGACCGGAGGAAACCGGGCCGCCGTCACGCTCTCGAGATCGTTCCGACCGTAACCTTCGGAAAAGACGTCTATTTTCGCCGACGCCGTCGATCGTGTCAATTCCGGCGCCGCGAAAATCGCCGCGGTCGCGACCTGCACCGGTGGCATCGCCAACGCGATCCACGACTGCGGCAGCGACATCGGCGTCAGGCGCTCGCCGACGCCGCGCGCGAGCGCTGCCGTCTCGCCCAGGAAGAACGGAACGTCGGCGCCCAGCCCCGCGCCGATGGCGACGAGCTCGGCGCGCGACAGCGACAGCGACCACAGCCGGTTCAGCGCGAGCAGGACGCTCGCGGCATCCGAGCTCCCGCCTCCCAGTCCCGCGCCCAGCGGGATGCTCTTGTCGAGCGCGATCGACGCGCCGCGGCGCGTTCCGCAGGCATGCTTCAGCGCATGCGCTGCAAGCAACGCCAGGTCGTCGCGCTCGGGAACACCCGGAACGTCGGCGCCGCGCAGGATCCGGCCGTCATCCCGGTCCTCGATCGTCAACGCGTCGGCGAGGTCGATCAGGGTGAACAGCGATTCGAGCGTGTGATAGCCGTCGGCGCGCCGGCCGGTGACGTGCAGGAACAGGTTGACCTTCGCAGGCGCAGGAACCGCCAGCACCTGCGCGGCCCGCGTCATTGCCAGCGATCGACGACGACGCGCACGTCGATCGGCGTCGAGCCGGGGTAGCGCAGCGTCACGCGCGCGGGCCGGGTCGCCGCAGCGTCGGCATAGCCATAGACGATCTCCCAGCCGTCCTGGCGCAGCACCAGGGCGCGACCCTGTGCGTCGCGCTCGATGCGCGCCGACTCGCCGGCGCGTGGCACGCCCCGAATCCAGTACGCGAGGCCCTCCACCGGGATGGTGACGCCGAACGCGCGCCGGGTCAGCGTTCCCCAGTCAGGTGCGCTGTCGGTCGTGCCGTCGGGCAGGCGCAGGCGCACGCCATCGGCGTTCCCGTCGATCTCCGCCAGCGTCTGTCCCAGCGGTGTCGAAAGGTCGATCGAATCGTGCCCGGGTTCGTGGTTCCAGGTGAACGCGCCCGCGACGCCTTCGTCACCGTGGCGCGCCGACAGCCTTCCGTCGACCGCGAACGGCAGGTCGGCCACACTCGGCGCACCCGGCGAGACCGGTGCCGGCGGCAGCGCGGCGCAGCCCGCGAGCACCGCCGCGGCCATCGCGAGCAGGACGCGGCCCCGCGCTATGGCTCGAGCCTCCGGATCGTCTCCTTGAGCACCGCGTTGTCGGGGTGCGCCGCGAGTTGGGCCTGCCAGACCTCGCGCGCGCGGTCGCGGTCGCCCTTGCGCCAGAGAACCTCGCCCAGATGCGCGGCGATTTCGGGATCGGGCCTCCCGTCGAGTGCGCGCTCGAGGTAGCGCTCGGCGTCGTCGAGACGGCCCAGGCGGTACAGCGCCCAGCCCATGCTGTCGAGAATGAATGGATCGTCGGGCGAGAGCTTGTGTGCGCGCTCGATCAGCGCATAACCCTCGTTCGTGCGCGGCGTCCGGTCGACCAGCGTGTAGCCCAGAGCGTTCAGTGCCTGCGCGTCGTCGGGCTTGATCTCCACCAGTCGCTTGAGCTGCGCCTCGGCTTCGTCGACGCGGTCGAGCTTCTCGGCCGCCATTGCGAGCGAATAGATCAGGTCGGGCGAATCGGGGTGGTCGGCGAGACCCTTCGCGAGCAGGCGGTACGCGCCTGCGTCGTCGCCGGCATCGCGCAGGACTTGCGCCTGCGCCTGCCTGACCTGGATCTTCTGCTCGGGGGTCGAAGCGTCGAGGCCCTCGAACCAGTGCTGCGCCTGCGCGAGCTTGCCCTCCTTGCCGTAGATCGTCCCGATCCGCAGCTTCGCGAGCCACGCGCGGTCGCCGTCGGTGACCGCCCGGTAATGCTCGATCGCCTTTTCGTACTGCTTCTGCTCTTCGGCGATCTGCGCGAGGTAGAGGTCCATCGCACCCGGCTCGCCGTAGCCGGCGCGCTTCAACTCGCCGAACAGCCGCTCGGCCTCCGGATAGTCCTTCATCTCCAGGTCGATCGCGGCGACCGCGAATTCGAGCTCATGCGACGCCGGTTCGTGGTCCCACAGCTTCTGCATCAGCGCCCGCGCGTCCGCGTAGCGCTTCTGGTCGACATAGACCTGGGCGAGCGCGCCGTTGACCGACCTGGACAGCGGTTGCTTCGCGATGAACGATTCCAGCCATCCGACCTGCGCGGATTTCGATTTGCGCGCGAGGATCTCGCCTTTCAGGATCGCCGCGCGGTCCCAATCCGGCTTCAGCGCCAGGGCCTGGTCGATCTCGTTGGCAGCCTCGGCCTCGGCGGCCTCGTCGTCGGGCCCGACGACGAAGGCCGCGAGCGCGACGGCGAAATGGGCTTCCGGGGTCTTCGGATACGGCTGGGCGACCTCACGGACAAGCGCCAGCACTGCGCGCTTGTCGGACTGCCGCGCGAACAGCTCGTTGATCTGCAGGAACACCGGGCCGACACCCTGGCCCGACAGCGCGGCCTTCGACAGCACCTGTTCCAGCCTCGAGCGCAACTCCTCCGCGCCGGCCGACAGCGGAAGCGGGCCGTGGCCGCCATCCGCTGCCAGCGACTCGAGCACCTGCTTCGGGCGCTCCGCCTCGGGATCGAGCTTGTGCCACAGCGCGGCCGCCTCCTCCACCAGCGGCCGCTGACGGCTCGCGATTGCGATCTCGGTCGCACGGTTCGCGAGCTGCGGATCCTTCGCGTCGCGCGCCGCATCGATGTACGCACGCGCCGCGACGTCGGCGTGGCCACGCTGCAGCGCGACGTCGCCGAGCAGCAGCCGGTAGAACAGGTCCGCAGTCAGGTTCACCGCGGACCCGCTCGCGGCCGGCGCAGCAACGGGCGTCGTGGCGGCGGCCGAGGTCTGCGCGATGGCGGCGGTCGCGCCGAGCGCGAGTGCGGCGATCGCGGAGAAAGCGAGGAATCGGGACACGGTCATCGGCAGGCACACCTTCGCATCCCCGGCAGGGCAGGGACCACGGTTAGACTACTATAGTCGGGCGCGGCCTCCCGGCTCCGCCGCCGTCGCCATCGGCGCGCCGGCGCGGGCCGCGACAGCGATCCGCCATGCCCGAGCTCCCTGAAGTCGAAACCACGCGTCGAGGTATCGCGCCGCACGTAACCGGTCGCAGTGTCCTGCGCGTGAACGTGTACGACCGGCGCCTGCGCTGGCCGGTTCCCGCCGACCTCGACGCACGGATGCGCGGTGCGACGATCGATCGCGTCGACCGCCGCAGCAAGTACCTTCTGCTGCGCAGCGGCGGGGCAGCGCTGCTCGTCCATCTCGGCATGACCGGATCGCTGCGCATCTGGCACGGACCTCCGCCGAGGACCCGGCACGACCACGTCGACATCGTCTTCGACGACTCGACGACGCTGCGCTATCGCGATCCGCGCCGCTTCGGCGCGATGCTCTGGGTCGAGTCGGACGTCGAGCGCCACCCGCTGCTGGCGTCGCTCGGGCCCGAGCCTTTCGACGCGGCATTCGACGCCGACTACCTCTGGCGCACGACGCGTTCGCGCAGCGCGGCGATCAAGCTGGCGCTGATGGACAACCACGTCGTCACCGGAGTCGGAAACATCTACGCGAACGAGGCGCTGTTCCGCGCCGGCATCCGGCCAGCGCTTCCCGCACGCCGGGTCTCGAAGCCCCGCCTCGCCAAGGTCGTCGCGAGCGTGCGCGACGTGCTCACCGAGGCGATCGCCAAGGGTGGAAGCACGCTGCGCGACTACGTCGGCTCCGACGGCTCGTCCGGCTATTTCCAGCTCGGGTATTTCGTGTACGGGCGCGCCGGCGAACCCTGCCGCGTCTGCGCGTCGCCGATCCGCGTGACGCGCATCGGACAGCGCTCGTCGTTCCATTGCCCGAAATGCCAGTCGCGGTGACCCTCGCCGGCCGCCCGCGCCGAGCGCTGCGGACGCCGGGGCGCGCTGCCGGCAGCTTGTGACGTTCGACGCCGGGGTCCGTCACCCCGGCGCGGCACGGCCAGACGCGGCACCCCCCGGCACGACTTGTGCTTGCCTGCCGTTGATTGGTATGCCCATCCGACTCCTAAATTCCGCGCTCGACCCGGAAGACCTGGCTGCATGACCGCCTCACGCGACCTCGCTGCCCGTTTCGAGGCCTACGCCGACTGGCGCCGCCGCCTCTCGGCCGGGATTTCGTCGCTCCACGAATGGCTGCAGCAGCAGGACCTGGCCGATGCGCAGGTCGACATCAAGGTCCAGCAGCTCCTCGAGCGCCTGCAGCAGGACAAGCTGGTCGTCGCGTTCGTCGCCGAGTTCTCGCGCGGCAAGTCCGAGCTGATCAACGCGATCTTCTTCGCCGACTTCGGCCAGCGCCTGCTCCCGTCCTCGGCCGGGCGCACGACGATGTGCCCGACCGAGCTGCTCTACGACCCGTCGCGCGCGCCGTCGATCCGCCTGCTGCCGATCGAGACCCGGCTGAAGGACGCGTCGGTCACGGAATTCAAGGACTACGCCGACGAGTGGGTCAGCTTCCCGCTCGACCTCGGCGCCGCCGACCGGATGGCGGAGGCGCTGGCCCGGGTGTCGCAGGTCAAGCGCGTACCCGTCGCGCTGGCGCGCAAGTACGGCCTCTACAGCGATCGGGACGACGACATCCTCGCCGCGCTCGAACGCGGCGACGAAGGCAGCGTCGACATCCCCGCCTGGCGCCACGCGATCATCAACTTCCCGCATCCGCTGCTGCAGCAGGGGCTGGTGATCCTCGACACGCCCGGCCTGAACGCGATCGGCACCGAGCCCGAGCTCACGTTGTCCCTGCTGCCGACCGCGCACGCGATCCTGTTCCTGCTCGCCGCCGACGCCGGCGTGACCAAGACCGACCTCGATGTCTGGAACGGCCACCTCGCCGGGGACGACGCATCGACGCGGGCGACGCGGCTGGTCGTGCTGAACAAGATCGACGGGCTGTGGGACGACCTGAAGGAGGAGGTCGAGATCAACGCCGAGATCGACCGCCAGGTCGACCAGAGCGCCTCGATGCTCGGCATCGCGCCGACGCAGGTGTTCGCGGTGTCGGCGCAGAAGGCGCTGCTCGCCAAGGTCAACGGCGACGACGCGCTGCTCGCTCGAAGCCGCCTGCCGGTCCTCGAGCACTCGCTGTCTCGCAAGCTGATCCCCGCCAAGCGCGACTTCGTCGGCGCTGCGACGCAGGGCGAAGTCCGCGCGCTGACCGGGTCGATCCGCTCGATCCTCGATTCGCGCACCGGCAGCGTCGCCGAGCAGCTCGCCGAGCTGACGGCGCTGCGCGGCAAGAACCAGGACGTCGTCGTCCACATGATGGCGCGCGTGCAGGAGGAGAAGGAAGTCTTCGAGAAAGGCCTCGCGCGCTACACGGCGCTGCGCAACGTCTTCACGCAGCACACCAACGACCTGTTCGACGTGATCGGGCTGTCGGCGCTGCGCCAGAACGCCGCGCGCACCCGCACCCGCATCGAGGAGAGTCCCTTCACCAAGGGCGTGCGCGAGGCGATGGGCGAATTCTTCGCGCGGCTGCGCGCCGATTTCGACCAGGCGGGACGCCAGGCGGCCGAGATCCACGACCTGATGCGGGCGATGTACGTGCGCTTCGCCCACGAGCATGGCCTCGAGACCTTCGTTCCCCCGCAGTTCTCGGTGCTCAAGTACCTCAAGGAAATCGAGCGCATGGAGCGCGCGTACAACACGCATTTCAACACGCTGTGGAACATGGTCAGCAAGGCCAAGTATCCGCTGATGAAGCAGTTCTTCGAGTCGATCGCGTCGCGCTCCAAGCACATCTACAAGGTCGCGAACCGCGACGTCGAGGCCTGGCTCAAGGCGGTGATGTCGCCGCTGGAGACGCAGGTGCGCGAACACCACATCCAGTTGCGACGCAGGCTGGACAGCATCCGCCGCATCCACCGCGCGAGCGACGAGCTCGAGACCCGCATCGTCGAGCTCGAGCAGTCGCGCGAGGCGCTCGAGATCCAGCGCCAGGGCCTGCGCAGGCAGGTCGCTGCGGTGGACTTGATCATCGAGGCGCCCGAAGGCATGCCGCTCGCGGCGAACGGCTGAAGGTGGCCACCGGGGCCTGCGAAGGCGAGGGGCCCCCAGGACTTGCCAACGGGAAAGGCGCGCCGGGCGCCGCCGGCGCCGCCTGTCGATCCGTCGCGACCGCGCTACGCGGCGTCGCTCTTCGCGTCCACCGGCGAGGCGGCCGGCGCCTTCGCCTTCATCAGCGCCGCGTACTTGCGCTGCAGCGCTTCGGCCGATTCGACGAAGTCCGGGTTGACCGGAATGCAGTCGACCGGGCACACCTCGCGGCACTGCGGCTTGTCGAAATGGCCGACGCATTCGGTGCATTTCGCCGGGTCGATCTGGTAGATCTCGGGGCCCTGCGATATCGCGTCGTTCGGGCACTCGGGCTCGCAGACGTCGCAGTTGATGCATTCGTCGGTGATCATCAGCGCCATGGCAGCTTCACCTGCGGTCGCGGCTGGGGCGGCTGCGGGCTGCTGATCGCGGCCGGCGATCGACGCGGCGTCACAGCGCTGCGACCTTGCGCCGCAGGCCCTCGGAGACCACCGGATGCACGAACTTCGAGACATCGCCGCCGAACCGCGCGATCTCGCGCACGATCGTCGCCGAGACGAACATGTACTTCTCGTCCGGGGTCAGGAACAGCGTCTCGATCTCGGGATAGAGGTTGCGGTTCATGCCCGCCATCTGGAACTCGTATTCGAAGTCGGAGACGGCGCGCAGACCCCGCAGGATGACGTGCGCGCCCTGCGCGTGGACGAAATCCATCAGCAGAGACGAGAAGCTCAGGACCTCGACATTCGGGTAGGGACGCAGCACTTCGCGGGTCATCGCGAGGCGCTCGTCGACGCTGAAGAACGGCCGCTTGGCCTCGCTGTCGGCGATCCCGACGACGACGGAGTCGAACAGGCGCGAACCGCGCCGCACGAGATCCTCGTGCCCGCGGGTGAACGGGTCGAACGTGCCGGGGTAGACGACTTTCATCATCGGAGGCTTCGCAGCGGAGGGCGGGTGCCCGTGGACACCGGCCCGCGGTGGTCGGGTCAGGACGGGGCGCAACGGGCGAGCAGATGATAATGCACCTGCCCTGCCTTCGCATGGCGGACGATCGACAGCCCCGGCGGCGGCGTCAGGAGCCCTCCCGCCTCGGCATAGAGCCGGCCTTGCGGCGCGAGCAGGCGGGCTGCCTGGTCGAACAGCGCAGGCCACGGGTCCTCGGCGAATGGAGGATCGGCGAAGATCACGTCGAAAACGCGCGTCTCGCGCGCGGCCCGGGCGAGCGCGTCGCCGACGTGAGCCTCGATCGCGTCGATGCCCATCGCCGCGGCAGCGCTGCGCAGCGCACGGATCAGTGCCGGATTGCGATCGACGGCCACCGACAGCGCGGCGCCACGCGAACAGGCTTCCAGAGTCAGTATCCCCGTCCCGGCGTACAGGTCGAGGGTCCTTGCGCCGGTCAGGTCCTGGCCCAGCCAGTTGAACAAGGTCTCGCGCACCCGGTCCGGCGTCGGGCGCAGGCCCGGGGCGTCGGGAACGCGGACCTGGCGGCCGCGGTGACGGCCGCCGATGATGCGTACGCGGTTGGGTGCAGGCACGGGCGAGAGGTCGGCAGCGGACCGGTAGAATTCCAGCTTTCCCGCGTGCCGTCCAATCCGGGCGGCGTCGAAGCTCCGCGCGCGGCGCGCATCGGAGCGCCACCGGCCACGACAGCTCGTCACCCCTGATGTTCGACCTCTTCAAGCGCAAGCCCGCCACGGAAATCCCGCCGGCGCCCGAGACCGCCGCGGCGCAGCCCGCTGTTGCCGCTACGGTCGGCGACGCCGGCAACGAGGTCGTCGCGGAGCCCGCCGCCGAGGCAGCGGCACCCCGACGCTCGTGGGCCGACCGCCTCAAGGCGGGCCTGGGGCTGTCGCGCGACAAGCTCGCCGGGGCGCTCGCCGGCGCTTTCCGGCGTCGCGTCCTCGACGACGAGGCCCTCGACGAGCTCGAGTCCGCACTGCTCGGCGCCGACGTCGGCGTCGAGGCGACGGCCCACCTCCTCGACGAGCTCCGCAACCGCTACCGCCGCGCCGGCCCAGACGCCGATCCGCGGGCCTTGCTGCGCGAGGCGCTGGTCGATCTCGTCGGCAGGCTCGAAGCGCCCACGGGCATCGCGCCGGCGCGACCCTGCGTGATCATGCTGGCGGGCGTCAACGGCGCCGGCAAGACGACGTCGATCGGCAAGCTCGCGAAGTGGCTGCACCAGCAGCGGCTGTCGGTGCTGCTGGCCGCAGGCGACACCTTCCGCGCGGCCGCGCGCGAGCAGCTCGCGGTCTGGGGCGAGCGCAACGGCGTCACCGTCGTCCAGCAGGAGGGGGGCGACCCCGCGGCCGTCATGTTCGATGCCGTGCAGGCGGCAAGCGCGCGGGGAATCGATGTCGTGCTCGCCGACACGGCCGGCCGTCTTCCGACGCAGCTCCACCTGATGGAGGAGCTCAAGAAGATCAAGCGCGTGCTGGGCAAGGCGCGCGCGGACGCACCCGACGAGGTGTGGCTGGTCCTGGACGCCAACACCGGACAGAACGGGTTGGCCCAGGTCAAGGCCTTCGACGCCGCGATCGGGCTCACCGGCCTGGTGATGACCAAGCTCGACGGAAGCGCCAAAGGCGGGATCATCGCCGCGATCGCGCGACAGCACCCGATTCCGCTGAAGTTCATCGGCGTCGGCGAAGGGGTCGACGACCTGCAGCCGTTTCGCGCCGGCGAGTTCGTCGACGCGCTGCTCCCGCCGGAACCCCCGGGGTAAGGATCCCCGCCGCGCCCGGGTTGGGCCCGGCCGAGTATGTGGGTACACGCTCACCTGCTGCGGCGAGCGTTCTCCGCGATGTGGCGCGGGTCCTTCCGGGCCGGCAGGCGCGTCCCGGGAACCCGGCGCCCATCCCGCGGCCCAAACATGCGACGCTGCCGGTGGCCGGGGCGTTTCCCGCATACCCGATCAATTTCGTCGGGAACCATTTGCCGGCATTAGCACTCTTAGATGGCGAGTGCTAAACTGGTGTCGGGTGGCACTCGGCAATCGACACCCGGCCGTCCACGAAAGGAGAACTCGATGTCCGGAAGTGCACTGGCGTTTCCGACCCCGGCCTCATTGGGGAGCCTCGATCACTACATCCAGGCGGTCAACCGTTTTCCGCTGCTGACCGCGGAGCAGGAAGTCGATCTCGGCCGACGCTGGAGGAACCACGAGGACGTGGAGGCGGCGCGCGGGCTGGTGCTTTCGCACCTGCGCCTGGTCGTTGCCGTCTCGCGCAACTACATGGGCTACGGGCTTCCGCAGGCCGACCTGATCCAGGAAGGGAACATCGGGCTGATGAAAGCCGTGCGTCGCTTCGACCCGGAACGCGGCGTCCGGCTGGTCTCGTTCGCCCTGCACTGGATCAAGGCCGAAATCCACGAATACGTCCTGCGCAACTGGCGGCTGGTCAAGATCGCGACGACCAAGGCGCAGCGCAAGCTGTTCTTCAACCTGCGCAGCATGAAGGTGTCGTCGGCCGCACTGACGCGCGGCCAGGCCGACGCCATCGCGAAGCAGCTCGGCGTCAAGCCCGAAGAGGTCTTCGAGATGGAGACGCGCATTTCGGGCGGGGATGTCTCGCTGGATCCGACGCCGGGTGACGAGGAATCGATCACGCCGATCGCCTACCTCGCCGATCCCGACGACGAGCCGCCGGTAGTCCTGGAGCGCGTCGAGACGGCGGCGAACCGCAGCGAAGGCCTGCGCTCCGCGATGTCCAGGCTCGACGCCCGCAGCCGGCGCATCATCGAGGCGCGGTGGTTGCGCGACGACGACACGTCGCTCACGCTGCAGGAGCTTGCCAACGAGTACGGCGTGTCCGCCGAGCGGATCCGCCAGATCGAAAGCAAGGCGCTGAAGACGATGCGCGCACAGATGGCATCGCTGCAATAACGTAGAAATTGGGGTCAGAGCTGTAATAATTCCCGCCGGACGGTTGTGGCGCCCCCACGGAGGCTTCCGGGGAATTATTACAGCTCTGACCCCAATTTCGGACCCCGATTTCGCCGACGCCAATTTCTCAGAGCTCGACCTGCGTGCCGAGCTCGACGACGCGGTTGGTCGGCACGTGGAAGAACTCCGACGCCTTGGTGGCGTTCTTCGACATCGACACGAACAGCTTCTCCCGCCACAGCGCCATGCCGGGCGACACGGTCGCGATCAGCGTCTCGCGCGAAACGAAGAACGACGTCTCCATCATGTCGAAAGCGAAGCCGCCGCGGCCGCAGTCCTCGAGCAGCTCCGGGACGTCGGGCTCGTCCTTGAATCCGTACTTGGCCGCCATCCGGTAGAACTCGCAGCCCAGCGCGGTGATCTCGACGCGGTCGGCCTCCGCGACATAGGGAATGTCCTTGGTCACGATCGTCAGGAAGACGACCCGCTCGTGCAGGACCTTGTTGTGCTTGAGGTTGTGCAGCAGCGCGTGCGGCACGCGGTCGGCCGTCGACGTGAGGAACACCGCGGTTCCCGGCACGCGCGTGGGCGGCGACGCCTCGATGCTCTGGATGAAGAGGTCGAGGGGCATCGCGTCCTCGGCGAGCCGCCGCATCAGGATCGCGCGGCCGCGCTTCCATGTGGTCAGCAGCGTGAACACGGCCCCGCCGATCAGCAGCGGGAACCAGCCGCCATCCGGGATCTTCAGCGAATTCGAAGCAAGGAACGTCAGGTCGACAACGAGCAGCGGCGCCGTCACCAGCGCCGCCACCCATTTCGGCCAGCGCCAGATCCGGCGCATGACGACGAAGATCAGGATCGAGTCGATCAGCATCGCCATCGTCACCGCGATGCCGTAGGCGCTCGCGAGGTTGTCCGAAGTGCGGAAGCCCAGCACCAGCCCGATGATCGCGATCAGCAGCATCCAGTTGATGAACGGCACATAGATCTGGCCGATCGTGCGCTCCGACGTATGCTGGATCGTAAGGCGCGGGCAGTAGCCCATCTGGATCGCGGCGCGCGTGAGCGAGAAAGCGCCGGAGATCACGGCCTGCGAGGCGATGATCGCGGCGGCGGTCGCGAGCAGCAGCAGCGGCATGCGCCCCCAGTCCGGGGCCAGCAGATAGAACGGGTTCTGGATCGCCCCCGGATCGTGGAGGACCAGCGCGCCCTGCCCGAAGTAGTTGAACAGCAGCGCGGGGAAGACGAGGAACAGCCACGCGCGGCGGATCGGGCTTCGCCCGAAGTGCCCCATGTCGGCGTAGAGCGCCTCGGTGCCGGTCACCGCCAGCACGACGGCCCCCATCGCGACGAACGCGGTTCCCGGGTTCGCCATCGCGAACCTCGCTGCGTACACGGGGTCGAGCGCCGCGAGCACCGCGGGGTGGCGCCCGATCTCCAGCGCCCCCAGCACCGCCAGGGCGATGAACCACAGCAGCATCACCGGCCCGAACACCGCGCCGAGGCTCGCGGTGCCCTTGCGCTGAATCCCGAAGAGCAGGACCAGGATCACGACGCTGACCGGAACGATGAAAGGATGCATCGCCGGCGCGATGACGCCCAGGCCCTCGACTGCGCCCAGCACGGTGATCGCCGGCGTGATCATCCCGTCACCGTAGAACATCGCCGCCCCGAAGATGCCGAGCCCCACGAGCCACCAGCGCAGGCGTCCGCGGTCGGCGACCCCGCGCGAGACCAGCGCCGTGAGCGCGAGTATCCCGCCCTCGCCGCGGTTGTCGGCACGCATGATCAGCGTGATGTACTTCAGCGTGACCACGATCAGCAGCGCCCAGACGATCGCCGACAGGACGCCGAGGATGTTGTCGTGCGTCAGCGAAAGGCCGTAGGGCCCGGTGAACGCCGTCCGCAGCGTATACAGCGGACTGGTGCCGATGTCGCCGTAGACGACGCCGATCGCCCCTACGACGAGGGGCAGCATGCGCGCTGGCTTTCCTGTGGTAGCGGTCGCCGTGGTCAAGATCGGAGCACGGGCCTGCTTCAGGCCGCGCTATCGTCGCCGCGACGCGAAAAACGGATGTTGAGCTGCTTCAGTTTGCGGTAGAGGTGCGTGCGTTCGAGACCTGCTTTCTCGGCCACCTTGCTCATGTTGCTCTGCTCGCGTCCCAGCAGCTGCTCGAAATAGATGCGCTCGAACGCCTCGCGGGCCTCGCGCAGCGGCAGTTCGAAGAACCGCGTCGTGATCTCGGGCGCGATCACCTGGTTGGGCGACGCCGCTTCGCCCAGCAGCCGCTTGACGTGGTCGGGCGTGATGTCGCCGCGCACGACGAGCATGTTCGCGACGACGTTGCGCAGGTGGTCGAGGTTCCCCGGCCAGTACGCGTTCGCGAGCGCGGTCTGCGCGACCGGCGACAGCGTCGCGAGCAGCGGCTGCGCCCGATCGCCGGCCGCGGCGTCGCGCCAGAACCGCTCGATCAGGGTCGGAATGTCCTCGCGCCTCGCGCGCAGCGGCGGAAGCACGACTGCGCCCGCGGACAGCTGCGCCAGCAGCGCCGCGTCGAAGCGCCCTTCGGCAGCGAGGTTCGCGAGCGGCTCGCTGGACGTCGCGACCAGCACGATGTTGTGCTTGTCGAGCTTCGGCAACAGGAATGCGAGGCCCTTCTGCTCGGCGCGCGAATACTGGCCGATCTCGGGGCAGTAGAGCACCCCCTCGCGCGCCTCCTCGATCAGCGCCAGCGGATTGTTGGCGAGGCGCGCGCCGTTGGTCAGGGCGACGAACGGCGCGCCGGACAGCTCCAGTGCGCGCGCGGCCACCTCGTGCCCGGTGCCGGACTCGCCGACGACCAGGATCGGCCGGCGCGCCGCGAGCAGTCCTTCGAGCACGCGCTCGGTCTCGCGTATCGCGGCGCCGGTCCCCAGCTGGGAAAGCGAGACCCGCCGCGGCTCGTTCGCTGCGGCGGTCTTGAATGCGCGGGCGATCGTCGACAGCAGCTTCGACAGGCCGATCGGCTTTTCCAGGAAATCGAAGGCGCCGATCTTCGTCGCCTCGACGGCCGTCTCGATCGTGCCGTGACCCGACATCATCACCACCGGCATCGTCAGGAGCCCACCGGAGCCCCATTCGCGCAGCAGCGTCACGCCGTCGGTGTCGGGCATCCAGATATCGAGCAGCACCAGCGCAGGCTGCTGGCGCTGCCGGTACGCACGTGCCTCGCCGGCGTTTTCGGCGAGCGCGACCCGGTAACCCTCGTCCTGCAGGATCTCGGAGAGCAGCTCGCGGATGCCGACCTCGTCGTCGACGACGAGGATCTCCCTGGCGCGCGCCACGCGGGGGTCGGTCATGCGGCCGCCGCCGACTTGAGCGCGCGGAAGTGGAGGGTGACGCGTGCGCCATGGGGAACGACGTTCTCCAGCGTCACGCGTCCGGCGTGTTCGTCTACGATCTTCTTCACGATTGCGAGCCCCAATCCGGTGCCTTTAGCCTTGGTCGTCACGTACGGCTCGAACGGATGCTCGAGCACGTTCCCGGCAAACCCCGGACCGCGGTCCCCGAACGAGAGCGCAATCTCCGTGCCGGTCACGGACAGCGTGATGTCGACTCGCGGGTCGTCGATGCCCGACTGCGCGTCGATCGCATTCTGCAGCAGATTGTGGAACACCTGGCGCAGGCGGGTGGGTTCACCCTGGATCACGGCCGGCGCCTCGGGAAGCGCAAGGGCAACATGCGGCCGCAGATTGTCGTATAGAGCCAGCACATCGAGCAAGAGGGCGGCGACGTCGACGGCCTGCATCTGGCCGGGGCGCGGCTGGCGAGCGTAGATCGCGAAATCGTCGACCATGTGCTTCATCGCGGCCACCTGCGAGACGATCGTCTGCGTTCCGCGTCGCAGAGTCTCCAGGTCGCTGTCGTCGAGGCGGGGCCCGAGTTTAACCGCGAGCCTCTCGGCGGAGAGCTGGATCGGCGTGAGCGGATTCTTGATTTCATGGGCGAGCCGGCGCGCGACTTCCGCCCAGGCGGCGTCGCGCTGCGCCTCGAGGAGCTCGGACACGTCGTCGAACACGGCGACGTATCCCGGGACCGGCGCTCCAGGCAGGCGCGTCCCGCGCAGCAGCAGCGTCCGCGTCTGGCCGGCGACGGTCAGCGCCGCCTCCCGCTGCCATTGTCCATCGCGCGAGCCGCGGAACCCTTCGGCGACCAGCTCGGCAAACGGCGCGAGCGCGGGCAGCCGACCGCCCCAGTCCGCGAGCGGCGCGCCTGCGAGGTCGGCGAACGGCTGCTGCAGGATGACTGCGGCGGCAGGATTGGCCGTGCGCAGGCGATAGCGTTCGTCGAAGGCGAGAACGCCCGACGACAGGTTGCCGAGCACGCTCTCGAGGTAGGCACGGGTCATCTCGGTCGCGCGCTGCGACTCCTCGGTGCGCAGCTTCGCGTCCGCGAGCTGCGAGGTCATCGTGTTGAACGATTCGGTGAGCACGCCGAGCTCGTCGGTCGACGTCACCGGCTGGCGCCGAGTGAAATCGCCGCCGGCAACCGCGCGCGTGCCCTCGGCGAGCCGTCCCAGCGGCGCCGCGAAGCGCTCGGAAAGCACCACCGCGAGACCGAGCGCGGAGGTCAGCGCGAGCAGCAGCGTCAGCGTCAGGGTCACCTGGTAGAGCCTTTTCAGCGCATTGCGGGAAAACGTGATTTCCTGGTAGTCGCGCGCACCTGCCTGCACTTTCTCGAGGTCCTGCGCGAGCGGGCGCGGCACGCGCTCGACCACCTGCAGCACGCGCAGCGGGTCGATCCGGTCGCTGCTGTTCACCGGCACCACGACGCGCAGCAGCAGGCCGCCGTCGGAGGCCTGCTCGACCCTCGCGTAGGTCTGCTGCAGCCGGGCGCGGCGCAGTGCATCGCCGGGCAGGGCATCGGGCGGCATCAGCGACCCGCCGATGCCGCCGACAGCGAGCACGCCGCCCGACGGCGAATAGAGCGCCGACTCGTAGATGCCCGCCTGCTCGGATGCGTGGCTCAGCGTCGACGCCGCGGCGCCGGGCGCGTCGGCCAGCGCCGACGCGATCGCGGTCGCGCGCGTCGTGGTCTCTTTCAGCAGGTAGTCGAGCGAGCTGCGGCCGAGGTTGATGCCTCCGTCCAGTGCCCGGTCCACGCGCACGTCGAACCAGCTCTCGATGCTGCGGCCCAGGAACTGCACCGACACGGCGTAGACCAGCGCGCCGGGAAGCACGGCAACCAGCGAGAACAGCAGCACCAGTCGCAACGCCAGGCGCGATCCGAACACTCCTGCCACGAGGTTGCGCCGCAGCTGCAGGAGCTGGCCTCCGACCACCAGCATCAGCAGCACCACCAGCGCGCCGTTGATCAGCAGCAGCGTGTTGTAGTGGCCCGCGAACAGGTCGGTGTTGGCGGTGGCCGTCGCGAGCAGGAACAGCGCGATTGCCGCGACGCCCGCAAAGGTGAGCGAGAACCACCGCAGGCGCCGCGATGCGAGAAGGCTCGTCATGGCGCGAACGTGAAGCGGTGCCAGTCGGAGGAGAGCTGCCACTCGTGCGACGCGAGCGCATTGACCTGGAACGGCTTGGGCAGCTCGTTGACATCGAGTCTTTCGCGAATCGCGGCGTCGTAGCGCGTTCCCTTCATGAGCTCATCGGCGCGCAGCACCGGCCGCGAGGCGACGCGCCCGAGGAACCGCTGGACGTCACCCAGCGAGTCGAAAGCCTGGCCGAGAGGACCGCTCGCGACCCGGTACTGCTGCGTCAGCGAACTGTACGACACCCGGTAGGTGATCGACCATTGCGCGACTTTTTCGCTGAACCAGAGGAAACGTGCGCGGGTGAGCTCGAACTCGATCGTGAAATACAGCGGGATGCCCTTGTCCAGCGCTTCCTGGAGCGTCGGCGTCAGCGCGAAGTCGAATTCGGCCGACAGCAGGACTTCGCCGTCCGCGACCTGCAGCGAGGCGCCGCGAACCGGGATGCTGTCCGCCCGCGCCCCGGCCGCCGCGAGCGCGATCGTGGCCCCGGCCGCCGCGGCCAGCAGGCGGCGGCGCGTTGTCGAGGCCGGCACGGAATCGCGTTGGGGATTGGGCGGCATGCGGGGAGGACGCGCGTCGGCCCCGTTTCCGGAGCAATGAACTGCCCTTCGCGCAGGGTGCCGAGGCGCTGCAGCGGGCCTCACGGGTTCTTGCGCAGCAGCGCGTAGAAGAACCCGTCCTGATTGTGGCGCGCCCCGGAAGCCGAAGGCAAGATTTGGCCGCCGCGATGCGTCACCCCCTCGGGAAAATTGAGGGTTTCACGCAACGCATCGGCGTGCCGGAGGCAGAAATCGTCGATGCGCTCGTCGTTCTCGGCCCGGAAAATCGAGCAGGTGGCGTAGAGCAGCCGTCCGTCGGTCGCGAGCAGCGGCCAGGCGGCGTCGAGCAGCCGCGCCTGCCCGGCAGCGAATGCCTCGACGTCGGCCGCGCGGCGCCGCCATTTGATGTCGGGGTGGCGCCGCACGATGCCCGACGCCGTGCACGGGACGTCGAGAAGGATCCGGTCGAAGCGCCTGCCGTCCCACCATGGGCCGGGATTCGTGGCATCGCCCTCGACGACGCGGACATTGCGCTGGTCGTGGCGCAGGCGCCGCAGGTTGTCGCGCAGCCGGCCGAGCCTCGCGCCATCTGCGTCGAGCGCAGTCAGCTCGATATCGGCGCATTCGAGCAGCTGCGTGGTCTTGCCGCCGGGCGCGGCGCAGGCGTCGAGCACGCGCATGCCGTCGGCGACGCCGAGCAGCGGCGCCGCGAGCTGCGCGCCGAGATCCTGCACGGCGAACGCCCCATCGGCATAGCCGGGCAGCTCGGCCACCGGCCGCGGCACCGTGACGACGACGCCCCAGTCGCCGGTCTGCGTCGCCTCGATCCCCGCTTCGGCGAAGCGCGCGACCAGCGCCTGCGCGGTGGTGATCCTGCGGTTGACCCGCAGCGACAGCGGCGGGCGCGCGTTTCCGGCCGCAAGCATCGCCTCCCAGTCGCCAGGATGGTCGCGGCGCACGCGGTCGATCCACCACTTCGGGTACGAATGGCGCGCGACCTCGTCGTCCTGCACGGCCGCGAGCAGCGAATCGCGCTCGCGCAGGAACCTGCGCAGCAGCGCGTTCTCCAGCGACTTGGCCGCCGGGCGCGCGAGCTGCGCCGCGGCCTCGACCGCGCGGTCGACGATCGCGAACGCCGGCGCCCGCGTATGCAGGATCTGGTAGAGCGCCACTGCGGTCAGCGATCGCAGCAGTGCGTCGGGCATCGGATTGCGCGAAAGCCTGCGCGTCAGCGCGTCGAGCGTGCCCCACTGCCGCAGCGTCCCGTAGGCGAGCTCCTGCACCAGCGTGCGGCCACGAAGCACGCTGCCGTCGTCGACTTCCGCGAGCGCGTCGGCCAGGTTCGCGCCGTCGTCGATGACGCGCGCGACCGCGCGTGCTGCCAGCGCCTGTTCGGTATGCATGTCGTGAACGCTATCGGGCGACCGCGCGGCGCGGTCTGCCTGCGGGCGGCAGGAGGAGGCGGGTCACGCGCTCACCGTGCCGAAACGCGACCCGGGCACGATGCGGCGTCCCGCCGCGAACGCCGCCGCCGACATGCGCCTGCCGCCCGCAGGCTGGACTTCGACGATGCGCAGGATGCCGCGGACCCCGGCAGGTCCGCAGACGACGTCGATCCCGGCGGCCCCGACCGCGACGATCGTGCCGGGCTCGACGCCGGAAGTGGACCCCGGATCCGTGCTTCCGTCCGCGTGGCTGCCGGTGTCGGGGACCTCGGCGAGCCACAGCTTGAACACGTCGCCCTGCCATGCCGCCGCCGCACCCGGCGAGGGCGACATCGCACGAATCCTGCGATCGATCGCGACCGGGGCCCGGTTCCAGTCGATCCTGGCGTCCTCCCGCCCGAGCTTGGCGGCGTAGCTGACGCCGGCCGCCGGTTGCGGCCGGCTTTCGAGGCGTCCTTTCGACGCCAGCATTGCCAGCACGTCGACGATCGTCGCCGCGCCCAGATCCGCGAGCCGATCGTGCAGCGTCCCGGCCGTCTCGCGCGGGTCGATGACGAGCGCGCGCGCCTCGATCACCGCGCCGGTGTCGAGCCCTTCGTCCATCTGCATGATCGTGATGCCGGTCGTCGCATCGCCGGCCTCGACCGCACGCGCGATCGGCGCCGCCCCCCGCCAGCGGGGCAACAGCGAAGCGTGGATGTTGAGGCAGCCGTGGGTGGGCCAGCCGAGAACCTCGCGCGGCAGGATCAGCCCATAGGCGGCCACGACGAGCACGTCGACGGGAATCGCCAGCAGCGCTGTCCGGGACGCGGCGTCCTTAAGGCTGCGCGGTTGCAGGACCGGGAACCCCTGTGCGTCGGCATGACGCCTGACGGCGGAGGCGGCGAGCGCAAGCCCTCGGCCCGATGGCCTATCGGGCTGGGTCAGCACCACCGGTATCGTGTGCCCTGCGGCGTGGAGCGCCGCGAGCGCGCGCACGGCGAATTCCGGCGTGCCGGCGAAACCCACACGCATGCGCTGGCGCCGGGTCAGCCGGCGAGCTGGTGCTTCTTGCGCAGTCTCGCGGCGAGGCGCGTGCGCTTGAGCGGGGAGAGGTATTCGACGAAGACTTTTCCGCGCAGATGGTCCATTTCGTGCTGCACGCAAACGGCGAGCAGCCCCTCGGCGCCTAGCTCGAAGGTCTCGCCGCGCTCGTTTTGCGCGCGGACCCGGATTCGCGCCGCCCGGGCCACCTTGTCGTAATAGCCGGGGACCGACAGGCAGCCTTCCTCGTTTTCGGCCTCGCCTTCGGCCTCAAGGAGCACCGGATTGATGAACACCTGAAGGTCGTCCCGATGCTCGGATATGTCGATGACGATCACTTGTTTGTGAACGTTCACTTGCGTCGCTGCGAGCCCCACACCGGGTGCCGCATACATCGTCTCGGCCATGTCGGCGACCAGCTTGCGAATTTCCGGCGTCACGGCAGCGACCGGCGCTGCAACCTTTTTGAGACGCGGATCGGGGTATTCGAGGATCGGAAGCAGGGCCATGTGCGCTTTGACTTGCCAAATGCAAGTTCCAGATGCAGAATCGTCTTTAAGTCCTTATTTTGTGGCGGTTTAGGACGTTAGCAAGTCCGCCCCACCCGAAAGAGGCCATATGCGTCAATACTTTACCACAGTCTCGCGCCTGATCGCGGTTTGCGCGCTCCTCTGCATCGCGGCGGGCGGCGCGGCCGCGGGCGCCCAGACGGTCCAACTTGCCGACCACCCGCCGTCGAGCTACACGGTCAAGAAGGGCGACACGCTGTGGGGAATCGCGGGCAAGTTCCTCAAGCAGCCCTGGCGCTGGCCCGAACTGTGGCGGATGAACCGCGAGCAAATCCACAATCCGAACCTGATCTACCCAGGCGACGTGATCAAGCTCGGCATGGTCGGCGGACAACCCGAGCTGACCCTCGAGCGGAATACCGTCCGGGTCTCGCCGTCGGTGCGCGTCGCCCCGCTCGCCGAGCAGGCGATACCCGCGATCCCGCAAGCCGACATCGAGCCGTTCCTGACCCGTCCGCTGATCACCGGGCCGCACGGGCTCGCCGACGCCGCGGAGATCGTCGCCGGCCGCGATGATCGCGTCGTGCGCGGCGAGGGCGACACCATCTATGTCGCGGGCCTCGACACCGGGGGCGGCAACCTCTGGTACATCTACCGTCCCGGCGAGCGCCTGGTCAACGCCAAAGGCGAGACGCTCGGCTACGAGAACCGCTTCCTCGGCACCGCGCGGGTCGAGCAGTTCGGCAAGCCCGGCGAGGCGTCGACGGCGCGCATCGAAACCGCCTCCGAGGAAATCGTCATCGGCGACCGGCTGCTGCCTGCGACGCGGGAAGTGATCCAGAACTACGTGCCGCACGCTCCCGATCACCTGATCGACGGACATATCCTGAAGCTCGCCCACGACGGCTCCGAGACCGGCCGCGACTACGTGGTCGCGCTGGACAAGGGCAAGCAGGACGGACTCGAAGTGGGTAACGTGCTCGCGATCTACCGGACCATTGCGCCGATCCGCGATCCGCGGCCCGGGCACGAAGGCCCGTCGATCATGTTCCCGAACCTGGACAACACGACCAGCTACTCGCAGCCCGCGTACCTGAAGATCCCCGACGAGCACCTCGGCATCCTGATGGTGTTTCGCGTGTTCGACCGCGTGTCCTACGCGCTGGTGCTCAATTCCAGCGGTGCGGTCCGCGTCGGCGACTACGTAAGGACGCCCTGAAGTCGAAAGCACGCGCTCGGTGCCCGTCGATCCGCGCAAGCTTGCGTGGGCTGAGCTCGCACACCGGACGATCCCGCAGCGCGCCACCGTCGACCTGCTGCGCGCATTCGGCGACCCGGCGGCGGTGCTCGGCGCCTCGCGTACGCAACTCTCGCACGTCGTCGGACCGGCGGTGGCCGACCGCGTGCTCGCGGCGGCGCCACGCGAAGCCATCGAGGCGACCGCACGCTGGCTCGAGGACCCCGGTCACGACCTGATCGCCTGGGACGATCCCGACTATCCGCGGGCGCTGCTCGACGTCGGCGACGCTCCGCCGGTGCTGTTCCACATCGGCAGGCGCGATCTGCTGAACCGCCCGGCGTTCGCGATCGTCGGCAGCCGCAACGCGACTCCGCAGGGAATCGCGACGGCGCGCGAATTCGCCGCTGCGCTGTGCGCAGCGGGACTCACGATCGTCTCGGGACTTGCCGAGGGCATCGACACCGCCGCCCATGAAGGCGCTCTCGGCGGGACGATCGATCCCGGCGCGGGTCGCGCCCCGGATCGTGCAACCGCGCTCGCGACGGATCGCGCCGCTGCAGGCGCGGGCGTGCCCGCCGCCGGATCGACGATCGCGGTCGTCGGCACCGGGCCCGATCGCGTCTATCCCGCCAGGAACCGCGACCTCGCGAGGCGCATCGCTGCCGAGGGCGCGCTGCTGTCCGAATATTTTCCGGGAACGCCCGCGCGCAAGGAGAATTTCCCGCGTCGCAACCGCCTGATCAGCGGGCTCGCGCGCGGCGTACTGGTCGTCGAGGCGACACTGTCGTCGGGATCGCTGATCACCGCGCGGCTCGCGGGCGAGCAGGGTCGCGAAGTGTTCGCGATTCCGGGTTCGATCCATTCGCCGTTCGCGCGAGGCTGCCACAAGCTGATCCGCGAAGGCGCGAAGCTCGTCGAAACCGCTCAGGATGTCCTGGACGAGCTCGGACTCGCGCAGCCGGCGGCCCCGGCTGCGGGGACGGCCGCCTACCGTGGTGACGCACGCAGGGCGCGACGCGCCACGGGCCCCGGCGCGGCACCGGATGATGCCGGTGCCGCGGCCGCGGAAGCGGCGGGGACCTTCGGCAGCGACGCCGCGGTGCTGCTCGCGGCAATGGAACACAGCGGCCCGGTCGCGGTCGATGTCCTGGTGGCGCGCACCGGCCTTGCGGCGTCCGACGTCGCGGCCCAACTGGTCCGGCTCGAGCTCGAACGCTGCGTCGCGGCGCTGCCAGGCGGGCTGTGGCAGCGATTGAGCCACGGGCAGTAGCGAGCGCACACTGCGCCTCCATCCTGCATTGGAGCTGACGTTGCGGCCGATCCCCTCGCGCGTTCGCCGGGGATCATCCAAACGACGGTTGCCCGCGCCTCGCGACCTTCGGTAGTATCGGCGACCCCAAATCCCCTGCCCGCTGCCGATCGCTTGGCAAATGCGCCCGGGGGCCGCATGTTGAACCAACCCCGGCGCATCGCCGGTCACTGGCGCTGCCCAGCAGCCCCCGAATCCGGACTCCCTTGCCCAAGAACCTGATCATCGCCGAGAAGCCTTCCGTCGCCGCCGACATCGCGCGGGTGCTGGGCGGCTTCACCAAGCACGCCGATTACTTCGAAAGCGACAGCTACGTGCTCTCGTCGGCGGTCGGACACCTGCTCGAGATCGGAATGCCCGAGGAAGAGGAGGTGAAGCGCGGCAAGTGGACGTTCGCGCAGCTTCCCGCCATTCCGTCGCGCTTCGCGCTGAAGCCGATCGAAAAGAACGAGGCGCGGCTCAAGACGTTGCTGAAGCTGATCAAGCGCAAGGACGTCTCGCGCCTGGTCAACGCCTGCGACGCGGGCCGCGAAGGCGAGCTCATCTTCCGCTACATCGTCCAGTACGCCAAGACGGACAAGCCCATCGACCGCCTGTGGCTGCAGTCGATGACGCCGGCGTCGATCCGCGAGGGCTTCGCCCGTCTGCGCAGCGACCAGACGATGCGCCCGCTCGCCGACGCGGCCGTCTGCCGCTCCGAATCGGACTGGCTGGTCGGCATCAACGGCACGCGCGCGATGACTGCGTTCAACTCCAAGGCCGGCGGGTTCCAGCTGACGACGGTCGGTCGCGTGCAGACGCCGACCCTCGCGATCATGGTGGAGCGCGAGGGGAAAATCCGCTCGTTCGTGCCGCGCAATTACTGGGAGCTCGTCGGCACGTTCCGCGCGGAGGCCGGCGAGTACACGGGCCGCTGGTTCGACGAGAATTTCAGGAAGCGCGACGCCGCGGCCACCGGCGCGAATGCGCAGGTCGTCGCCGACGACGATCCGGACCGGCGACCCGAGCGCATCTGGGACGAAGCCGCCGCGCGCGCGATCGCCTCCGCCTGCGTCGGCAAGCCGGGGCAGGTCAGCGAGGAATCGAAGCCATCGACGCAGATCGCGCCGCTGCTCTACGACCTCACCAGCCTGCAGCGCGAAGCGAACGGCCGCTTCGGCTTTTCGGCGCGCACGACCCTCTCGCTCGCGCAGGCGCTCTACGAAAAGCACAAGGCGCTCACCTATCCGCGGACCGATTCGCGCGCGCTGCCCGAGGATTACCTCGGCACCGTCAAGGCCACGCTCGAGGAGCTCGCCGAGACCGGCGCCTACGGAACCTTCGCGCGCAACATCCTGAAGAACAAGTGGCTGCGGCCCAACAAGCGCATTTTCGACAATTCGAAGATCTCGGACCACTTCGCGATCATCCCGACGCTCGTCAAGCCCAAGCACCTGAACGAAGTCGAAGCGAAGCTCTACGACCTCGTCGTCAAGCGCTTCCTGGCCGTGTTCCACCCTGCGGCGGAATTCCAGGTGACGACGCGGATAACACGCGTCGGCAAGGAACCGTTCAAATCCGAAGGCAAGGTGCTCGTGCAGCCCGGCTGGCTCGCCGTCTACGGCAAGGAAGCGTCGGGCGACGAGCCGATGCTGACCCCGGTCAAGGTCCGAGAGGTGGTCGATGCGTCCTCGGCAGCGGCCGCGGCTGCGGATCGGGCCGGCGCCGCGCGGCGTTACGAAGGGGTCGAGACCGTCGAGACCGAGAAGGTCGACGTCGCGGCGCTGACGACGCGTCCGCCGCCGCGCTACAACGAAGCGACGCTGCTCTCGGCGATGGAAGGTGCGGGCAAGTCGATCGAGGACGACGAGCTGCGCGAGGCGATGCGCGAAAAGGGCCTCGGCACGCCGGCAACGCGCGCGCAGATCATCGAGGGCCTGATCGCCGAGCGCTACATCCTGCGCGAAGGCCGGGACCTCATTCCCACGCCCAAGGCATTCTCGCTGATGACCCTGCTGCACGGCCTCGGGATCCCCGAGCTGTTCTCGCCGGAGCTCACCGCCGAGTGGGAATTCAAGCTCGCGCAAATGGAGCACGGCGAGCTCGCCCGCAGCGAGTTCATGCGCGAGATCGTGGCGATGACCCAGCACATCGTCGCGCAGGCGAAGAACTACGAGAGCGACACGATCCCCGGAGATTTCGCGACGCTGAAGACGCCGTGCCCGAAATGCGGCGGCGAGGTGCACGAGCGCTACCGGAAATTCCAGTGCGTCGATTGCGATTTCGCCTTCTGGAAGATCATGGGCGGCCGCCAGATCGATCCCGCGGAAGCCGACACGCTGCTGACGACGCGCGAGGTGGGGCCGCTCGACGGTTTCCGCAGCCGCCTCGGGCGCCCGTTCTCCGCCAAGCTCAGGCTGACCGATGCGAACGAGGTCGAATTCGACTTCGGGCCCCGAATCGACGACGACGACGAGGCCGCGCCGGATTTCTCGGCGCAGACGCCGCTCGGTCCCTGCCCGAAATGCGGTCAGCGCGTGTTCGAAACGCCGAACGCCTACGTCTGCGAGCGCGCCATCGGCGAGGGAAAGACCTGCGATTTCCGCTCCGGACGCACGATCCTGCAGCGCCCGGTCGAGCGCGCGCAGATGTCCAAGCTCCTCGAGACGGGCAAGACCGATCTGCTGCAGTTCGTCTCGGCACGAACGCGGCGCCCGTTCTCCGCGTTCCTGGTGAAGCAGGCGGACGGCAAGGTCGGATTCGAATTCGAGGCCAAGGGACCGGGGCGCAAGGGCACGCGCCCCGCGCGCGGGGCGCCGCTGCGCACGCTCGGCGCGCACCCTCGCGATGGCCAGCCGGTGGAGCTGCACGCGGGGCGCTACGGGCCCTACGTCAAGCACGGCGCGACCAATGCGACGCTGCCGGACAAGGACGCCGTCGATACGCTGACGCTCGAGCAGGCGGTGACCTTGGTCGACCAGAAAGCCGGTCGCGGCACCCCCGCCGCGAAGCGCGGCGCGGTCAAGGCGCGCGCGCCGCGCAAGACGCCGACCGTGGCTTCGAAACCTGCAGCGCCGGCGGCCAAGCCGCGGGCCGCCAAGACTCGCGTAGCAAAGGCCCCCGCCGTGAAAACCTCCGCCGCGACGACCCGCAAGGCCCCGAAGGCGCGGACTGCGGCCGCCGCGCCGCCCGCCAAGCGCCCGCGCGCCGGAACGCGGACGACGCGTGGCTAGACCGAAGCACCGCTGTCAGCGCTGAGCCCCGGTGCAACGACTGCTCATCGTCATCGGCGTCGTGATCCTGCTGGTCGGCCTCGCGTGGCCCTGGCTCGCGCGCCTCGGCCTCGGCCGGCTGCCCGGCGACTTCAACATCGAGCGCGATGGCTGGTCGTTCCATTTCCCGCTGATGACCAGCGTCATCGTGTCGCTGGTCCTGACGCTGGTGCTCTGGCTGTTCAGGAAGTAGCCGGGCCAGCGTCGGGTTCCCCGACGTCGAAGCGAATGCCCTGCGCGAGCGGCAGGTCGCGGCTCCAGTTGATGGTGTTCGTCTGCCGGCGCATGTAGGCCTGCCAGGCATCGGAGCCCGACTCGCGCCCGCCGCCGGTCTCCTTCTCCCCGCCGAAAGCACCGCCGATCTCCGCGCCCGACGTGCCGATGTTGACGTTCGCGATGCCGCAATCGCTGCCCGACGATGCCAGGAACGCTTCGGCCGTGCGCACGCTCTGCGTGAACAGCGACGACGACAGTCCCTGGCGCACGCCGTTGTTCATCGCGATCGCCTGGTCGATGGTGTCGTAGGCCATCACGTACATGATCGGCGCGAAGGTCTCGCGCTGCACCAGCGAGGATGCATTTTCGATGCCGGAGACGATCGTGGGCTCGACGAAGTGGCCGGCGCGCGCGATCGCATTCCCGCCGTGCGCGATGCGGGCGCCCGATGCGCGGGCCTCGTCGACGGCGCGCGCATACGTCGCCACCGCAGCATCGTCGATCAGCGGGCCCATCAGCGTGCCGGGATCCAGCGGGTCGCCGATCTTCACCTGCGCGTACGCGCGCGCAAGCCGCGCGAGCAGATCGTCGATGCGCGACCGGTGCACGATCAGGCGGCGCGTCGTCGTGCAGCGCTGGCCGGCGGTTCCGATCGCGCCGAAGACAACTGCCGGGACGACGAGGTCGAGGTCGGCATCGTCGGCGACGATCACCGCGTTGTTGCCGCCGCATTCGAGCAGCAGCTTGCCGAAGCGCGCGGCAACCGTCGTCGCCACCGACCGCCCGACCGCCGACGACCCGGTGAACGAGAGCAGTGCGACCCGCGCATCGGCGGCCAGCGTCTGGCCGATGTCGTGCCCCCCGGGCGCCAGCGCGAACACCGGCGGCAGCCCGAGTTCGTCGACGACGCGGTCGGCGAGCGCCGACACCGCCAGCGCGCACAGCGGCGTCTTCGGCGAGGGTTTCCACACCGTCGCATTGCCGCAGATGCAGGCGAGCATCGCATTCCAGGCCCACACCGCCACCGGGAAATTGAACGCCGTCACCACGCCGACGACGCCCAGCGGATGCCATTGCTCGTACATCCGGTGCGCAGGCCGCTCCGATTGCAGCGTCTTGCCGTAGAGCATCCGCGACTGGCCGACCGCGAAATCGGCGATGTCGATCATCTCCTGCACTTCGCCGTCGCCTTCGGCCTTGATCTTGCCATTCTCGAGCGACACCAGCGTGCCCAGCGCATCCTTGTGCTCGCGCAGGAGCCCCGCGCAGCGCCGGACCGCGTCGCCGCGCCTGGGCGCGGGCACGTCGCGCCATGCCCGCGCGGCGTCGCTCGCGCTCCGGAGGATGCGATCGAGGTCATCGGCACTCGCCGTGTCGACGCTGCCGAGCGCCATGCCGTTCGCCGGATTCGACGAAGCGAGCCTTTGGCCGTGCAGCGCCGCGGCGCGCGGACGTTGCACGTGGCCGTCGGCCGCGACGGCGAGACCCAGGCGGGAAAGCAGTGGCGCGATGCGTGGATCGAGGGTCATCGAAGTTCTCGCTCGACGTCGGGCCTGATGCTCACCGGCAGACGGTGCCGGGAGTGACGAACACCTCGCGCGTGATCGCCTTCACCTGCGACACCCCGTTCACCGTGTACGCGAAGGTCCCGTTCGCTCCGTCGCTGAACGTCAGCGTCAGCGTCCCCACCGGCGTCTCCGTCACCTTCGACGGGTCGAACGGCACCGCGTTGAACGCCGGGCCCGTCGTCCGCGCCAGCGTCCCCGTGTACACCCCCGCCGACGTCTTCAGCGCCGGTCCCGACAGCCACAGCGGAGCCCCGGTCGCGTCGTAGGTGAACCACGTCGCGAAGATCACGTCCCCCTGCTGCGTCAGGTTCACCCCCCACCCCGACTCCACGCCCCCAGGCGACGCCCACCACAGGTCCTGGTAGTTCGTCGCCTGCGCCAGGTTCGACACCCCCCCGAACGTGCACACCGGCACCGGCGACGCGAACACCTCCCGCGTGAGCGCCTTGGTCTGCGTCACCCCGTTCACCGTGTAGGCGAAGCTCGCATCGCTGGCGTCGCCGAAGGTCAGCGTCCCCGACCCCACCGGCGTCTCGGTCACCAGCGCCGGGTTGAACGGCACCGCGTTGAACGCCGGGCCGTGGGTGGTGAAGATGGCACCGGCATAGACCCCCGGCGCGGTCTGGTTCGCCTGCATCGCCAGCCACCACGCCTTGCCGCTGCTGTCGTAGGTGAACCAGGTGGCGAAGATGACGTCGCCCTGGTGCGCGAAGTTGATCCCCCACCCCGATTCGCTCCCCGCCGGCGACGCCCACCACAGGCCCTGGTAGTTGGGTGCTGCGGCGCCGGCCGTAGCGGCCGCGCGCACCGCGGCGCCCGCATCGACGATGCCTGCGCCGCAAGTCCCCGTCGTGCAATTGGACGTTGCCGCGAACGGCGATGCCGTCGCCGTCAGAATCGACACGATCTGCGCCGGCGACAGGTCGGGCGCGACCGCGAGCATCAGCGAAACGGTCCCCGACACCATCGGCGCGGCCAGGCTCGTTCCACCGGCGAAATCGTAGGAATCGCTGACCGGCGTCGTCAGACCGCTGTTCGAGAGCACGAGGATCCCGGGGTGCATGATCCCGGCGTAGCTGCCGCCTGGCGCCGACAGCGTGATCTCCGCGCCGAAGTTGCTGTAGGTCGCGAGATCGCCGTGTACCGTCGTCGAGGCGACCGCGATGACTCCGGCACAGTTCGCGGGTGCCGACGTGGACACGTCGGCCGACTCGTTGCCCGCCGCTGCGACGATCGCCTTCGTGACACCGTTCGCATAGGCCGCGGCGATCGCTAGTTGATATGCCGCATCACAGGCAAACGTACCTCCGAGGCTCAGGTTGATGATCTGCGCCGGCGTCGGATCGGGCGGGACCCCCGGCACCGGCAACCCGGCCGCCCACGCGATTCCATCGACGACATCCGACTCGTGGCCGCCGCAGCGGCCGAGAACCCGCACCGGAAGGATCTTGGCGTTCCAGTCGATCCCCGCCGTCCAGATCAAATCGTTGGTGTTGGCGGCGATCACGCCAGCAACCTTGGTCCCGTGCCAGCTGCTGTTCGCGACCTGGCAGTCCGCGAACTGCCCCTCGGCGCTCGACAGCCAGTCTCCCGGATCGGTCGCGTCGGGATCGCGTCCGTCGCCGTCGTTGGCGACGGCAGGGTCGGAGATCATGTCGTAGCCGGCGAGGAAGCGACCGGCCATTCCCGCATGCGGCAGATAGCCGGTGTCGACCACGGCCAGCGTCACCGCAGGCGAGCCGTGCGTCACTGTCCACGCGTCGAATGCGTTGATCGCGGTCGGGGCATCGTACAGATAGCTCTGCCCCGCGATGAACTCGTCGTTGACGGGGTAGGCCGCGGTCGCGTGCACCCAATGGTCGACCTGCGCGAATTCGACGTCGGGATTGCTCCGCGACCTGCGCGGCGATGCGCTCGGCCGCGGCATCGCCGTACACGCCGTCGACGGTCATCACCTGCGCACCCAGCGCCATCCCGCGCAATTCGCGCAACGGCAGCCCTGTCGCCGCGCCGAGCTTTTCGATTCGCGCGGCAGCGGTGGGCGCCGATTTCGCGCTGTCCGCCCTGAACTTCACGATCAGGCGCGCCTGCTGCGCATCCGCGGGCGCAGCCGCCACGACCACCGCGGCCAGCGCGATCAACCCGATGACGAGCAGCCGAAAGTCAGGCGGCGCCCACTTGGCTGTCCACATTGTCCGCATCCTCGACCTTGCCGTCGGCGTGGCGCGCGAAGCGGCCGCGCTCGCGCGCGTGCACGGGACCGTCGCTCGGCCACGGCCAGCCGCCGAATTGCGTGCGCTGATAGTCGTGCATCGCCTGCTGGATCTCGGCGCGCGTGTTCATCACGAACGGGCCGTACTGGACGACGGGCTCGGCGATGGGCCTGCCCTGCAGCAGCAGCATCTCGGCGCCGTCGGCGTCCCGCTTCGAGCTCCACGTCCGCCGCCGGCGTTCGAGGATCGACGCGGGCGTGCGCGTCCAGCCTGCGCCGGCGACCCGGAGTTCGGTCCCGCGGAAGAAGTACAGCGACCGGTTCACGCGGCGCATCGGCGCGCGGCAGCGCAAAGCGCGCGTGCGGCGCCATCCGGATCGTCCAGATCGCGACGTCGCTGTCGCGTGCGCGCGGCCCACGAATTCGGGCGGCGGGGCCGGCGCCGCGCGCCGGCGAGCGTGCCCGCAGCGACCGTGATCTCGGTCGCGCGGCCCCGCCGCATCGCGCGACGTGTACGCTCGGCACGAGCGTCGCGCCACAACATCGTGAAGTGCGGCGCGGCGAACTTGTCGGCGGCCGGAAGGTTGAGCCAGATCTGGAACAGCTCGACCGGGTTCGGCGCGGCGCGATCGCGCAGCGGAAACATCTCCGAATGCACGATGCCGCGGCCGGCGGTCAGCCACTGCACGTCGCCGCGGCCGAAGCGCGCGGTCGCGCCCAGCGAGTCGGCGTGATCGATGAAGCCCTGGCGCACGATCGTCACGGTCTCGAAACCCCGATGCGGATGCCTGCGGAAACCCGGGCACGACGTCGCCGTGGTACATCCGCCATCCGTCCTGCCCTCGAAGTCCTGGCCGATGCTGCGGCCCGCGAGCGACGCGTCGGGCCCCATCCGGTCGTTTCCCCTGGGATACGCGTCGTCGTGATGCACGCAGAACAGGAAGGGATCGGCCGTCTCCCACGGGAAGCCCAAGGGAGTGACGGCAAGGACGGCGGCTTCGTCAGGAAGCATCGCTGCGTCGGCGCTCATGGCGGGCAAGCTTAGCACCGGAGCGGAGGCGAGGCGCATGCCGGTCGCCGGCGCTGCGGACGCCCCCGGTCGATGTCCTCCGGCCGTGCCTCGACCGCCCCCCTTGAAATCGTTGGACCGGCCCCAAATTCGCGTAACCGAGGCGCTGCGGCACGGGCCGCGGCGCCTCGAGCAACCCGACGAAAGGAGGAATGCAGCATGTACCAATCCCTGTTTCCTCGCGACGTGTTCGCCGAGCTGGATCGCCTGCAACGCGAGATGCGCGAGGCATTCGACCTGTCCCCCAACATCCGCGGCCTGGGCCGCGGCGGCTTCCCTGCGCTGAATGTCGGCGGCACGCCGCAATCGGTGGAGATCTTCGCCTTCGCACCGGGACTCGATCCCGCGACCGTGGAAATCAACCTGGACCGGGGCGTACTGAGCATTGCCGGCGAGCGGCCGTCGAGCCTGCCCGCCGAGGACGACGGCAAGGCCGCCGTGCACATCAACGAGCGTTTCGCCGGCCGCTTCCGGCGGGTGCTGAGCCTGCCCGACGACATCGACCCCGACGGCGTGACTGCCGACTACCGCGACGGCGTTCTGCACATCAGCGCCAGGCGCCGCGAGTCGGCGCTGCCGCGCCGCATCTCCGTCCAATGACCCGGGAGGAACGACGATGAGCGAAACGAACGACATCACCAGGAACGAGTCGGACATGAGCGCCGGCGGGACGACCCGCAACGACCTGGCAGGACGCAGCGATGCGGCGCTGATCCCTCCAGTCGATGTTATCGAGGACAGCGCAGGGATCACGCTGCGCGCCGACCTGCCCGGCGTTCCCAGGGACAAGCTCAGCCTGCAGGTGGAAGCCGACACGCTGACCATCGAGGGTGAGGTCAGCATGCCGATGCCGCAGAGCATGGAGGCGAGCTACGTCGAGGTCAGCATGCCCCGGTTCCGGCGCGTGTTCACGCTCTCGAAGGAGCTCGATGCGGGCAAGGTGTCTGCCGATCTCAAGAACGGCGTGCTGAACCTGCGCATCCCCAAGGCCGCGCACGCGCAGCCGCGCCGAATCGACATCAAGCTAGGCTGAGTCGCGGCGGCACCACCCCTGCGGCGCGCTTCGAGCGCCGCGGGGGCGCCCCGTCCCGAGTGCCCTGCAATCGCGCCGGCGGCGGCCCTACACGTCGAGATTGCGCACGCCGAGCGCGTTCGACTCGATGAAGTCACGACGCGGCTCGACCTGCTCGCCCATCAGCGTGGCGAAGATGTCGTCGGACGTGATGGCGTCCTCGATCTGGACCTTGAGCAGCCGGCGCACCGCGGGGTCCATCGTCGTTTCCCAGAGTTGCTCGGGATTCATCTCGCCCAGCCCCTTGTAGCGCTGGATCGCGACGCTGCCGTGCGCTTCGGCAAGCAGCCAGTCGAGCGCTTCCTTGAAGGACTTGATCGCCTGCTGCTTGTCGCCGCGCTTCACGACGGCGCCGGGGTGGATGAGGCCCTGCAGCACGTCGGACGCCGTGCGGATCTGCGCAGCGTCGCCGCTTGCCAGGAAATCGGCATCGAGCAGCGTCGCATGCGGCGTCCCGTGATGCGTGCGGACGATGATGATCCGATGCATCTCGGTCGCGGCGTCGTAGCGCGCCTGCACCGTCACTTCCGGATCGTCGATCGACGCCTGCAACGCAGCCGCGCTCGCCGACGCCGCGGCTTCCGTCGCAAGATCGACCCGCGCACCGTTCAGCATGGCGCGCAACGCGACCGGCTCGATGGCGCGCGCAAGGCGCTCGATGACGGCTTCCGCAAGCAGGTACTCGCGCGCGACGTTGCCGAACGATTCCGCGGCGAGCGCCGGACGGTCGGTGCCCGGAGTCAGCTCGGCGCCCTTGAGGGCGACGCGCAGCAGGTGCTGCTTCAGCTCGTGCTCGTCCTTGAGGTAGACCTCTTCCCGGCCCTGCTTCGCCTTGTACAGCGGCGGCTGCGCGATGTAGATGTGTCCCCGTTCGACCAGGTCGCGCATCTGGCGGTAGAAGAACGTCAGCAACAGCGTGCGGATGTGCGAGCCGTCGACGTCCGCGTCGGTCATGATGATGATGCGATGGTAGCGGAGCTTGTCGGCGTTGTAGTCGTCCTTGCCGAAACCGGTGCCCAGTGCCGTGATCAGCGTGACGATCTCCTGCGACGAGATCACTTTCTCGTCGCGCGCGCGCTCGACGTTGAGGATCTTGCCGCGCAGCGGAAGGATCGCCTGGAACTTGCGGTCGCGACCCTGCTTGGCCGAGCCGCCCGCCGAATCACCCTCCACCAGGTAGATCTCGCACAATGCAGGATCGCGCTCCTGACAGTCGGCGAGCTTGCCGGGCAGCCCCATGCCGTCGAGCACGCCCTTGCGGCGCGTCAGCTCGCGAGCCTTGCGCGCGGCCTCGCGAGCGCGCGCGGCGTCGACGATCTTGCCGCAGATGATCTTCGCGTCGGCGGGGTGCTCGAGCAGGAATTCGGCGAGCTTGGCGCTCACCACTTCCTGGACGATCGGCTGCACCTCGGAGCTCACCAGCTTGTCCTTGGTCTGCGACGAGAACTTGGGCTCGGGAACCTTGACCGACAGCACGCAGGTCAGGCCTTCGCGCATGTCGTCGCCGGTCGTTTCCACCTTCGCCTTCTTGGCGACGTCTTCCTTCTCGATGTAGTTGTTCAGCGTCCGCGTCATCGCCTGCCGCAGGCCGGTCAGGTGCGTGCCGCCGTCGCGCTGGGGAATGTTGTTGGTGAAGCACTGCACCGATTCGGCATACGAATCGTTCCACTGCATCGCGACTTCGACGGTGACGCCGTCCTTCTCTCCGATGGCATTGAAGATCTTCGGATGCAGCACGGTCTTGCTGCGGCTCATGTACTCGACGAAACCGCGGATGCCGCCCGAGTACGCGAAGTTCTCGCTCTTGCCGTCGCGCTGGTCGACGAGTTCAATCTTGACGCCGTTGTTCAGGAACGAGAGTTCGCGGATGCGCTTGGCGAGGATCTCGTAGTGGAACTCGATGCGCCCGAAGGTCTCGGTGGCGGCCATGAAATGGACTTCGGTTCCACGGCGGTCGGTCGTGCCGGCGGCAGCGAGTGGCGCGACCGGCACGCCGTGCCTGAATTCCATCTGGTACACCTTGCCGTTGCGCCAGATGCGCAGCTTCAGCCACTCGGACAGCGCATTGACCACCGACACGCCGACGCCGTGGAGGCCGCCCGACACCTTGTAGCTGTTCTGGTCGAACTTGCCGCCGGCGTGCAGCTCGGTCATGACGATCTCGGCAGCCGACCGGCGCTCGTCGTCGTCGTCCTTGATGTCGGTCGGAATGCCTCGGCCGTTGTCGACCACCGACACCGAATTGTCGGCATGGATGACGACCTTGATGTCGTCGCAGTAACCGGCCAGCGCCTCGTCGATGGCGTTGTCGAGGACCTCGAACACCATGTGGTGCAGGCCCGTCCCGTCGGACGTGTCGCCGATGTACATGCCGGGCCGCTTGCGCACGGCATCGAGTCCCTTCAGGACCTTGATGCTGGAAGAATCGTAGTCGTCGCCGTGTTGCTTGGGTTTCGGTTGTGCTTGGGTCATTGCGTCTTTCGAAGGGACTGCCTTGGCGATCAGATCCGCATCGGCATGACGACGTACTTGTAGTCGTCGCGGCCGGGCATCGTGATCAGGGCGCTGGAGTTGGCGTCACCCAGCGCCACACGCACGTTCTCGCTCGAGATGTTCGACAGCACGTCGAGCAGGTAGGTGATGTTGAAACCGATGTCGAGACCGTCGCCCTTGTACACGACCGGCAGCTCTTCCTCCGCTTCCTCCTGCTCGCTGTTCGCGCAGATGATGCGCAGCTGGTCCTCGCCCAGCACCAGCCGTACGCCACGGAACTTCTCGTTCGACAGGATCGAAGCGCGTTGCAGCGCCGAGAGAAAAACAGTGCGCTCGAGCTCGATCATCTTCGAGTGTCCGACGGGAATCACGCGGTTGTAGTCGGGAAATTTCCCGTCGACGACCTTCGACACGAGCTCGATGCTGCCGAACCGGAACCGCACCTGGTTCGAGAGGATGTCGATCACGAGCGGGTCCTCGACGTCCTCGAGGAGCTTCGAGAGCTCGAGGACGGTCTTGCGCGGCAGGATCACTTCCTGGCGCGAGTACTGACCGGGCACCGAAAGGCTCGCCCACGAGAGCCGGTGTCCATCGGTCGCGACGGCCTGCAGCGATCCCTGATCGATCACCAGCAGCATGCCGTTCAGGTAATACCGGATGTCCTGCTGCGCCATCGCGAATTCCGCGAGCTTCAGCAGCGAACGGAAATCGCGCTGGGGCAGCGACAGCGACTGCAGCTGCTCGGTGCCGAGGTTGATCCGCGGGTAGTCGGCGGCTGCGAGCGTCTGCAGGTTGAAGCGCGAATGTCCGGCGCGAACCGTCATCCGGCTGCCCGTCGCATCGACCGTGAGCTGCGCGCTTTCAGGCAGGGCACGCAGCAGGTCGTGCAGCTTGCGCGCACCGACCGTCGTTGCCTGCCCGTCCTTGCCGGCGAGATCGCTGACCGCGGTGATCTGCATCTCGAGGTCGGTTGCGGTCACCTGCAGCTTGCCGTCCTTCTGCTCGAGCAGCACGTTGGCCAGGATCGGCAGCGTCTGGCGTCGTTCGACAATCCCCGACACCGCTTGCAGGGGTTTCAGCAGCGCATCACGGGCTATTTGTTTTAGCTGCATTGTCGAAGACTAAGAATAGTAATAGGAGAACGCAGAAATCGCGGGCAGCGACGATTTGCGCAACGTTGTCAGGGACTTGGCATTGCCGCAATCGGCGTATAACTGCGGTGCCGGCTGTGGATCGTTTGGGGGCGTTTTCGCTGTTTTGGCCCGCAGCCGGTCAACCCTCAAATTATACGCGTCCCCGACGCCTGTTATCCAGCCGATCGGCGCCTTTCGTTACAGAGCTTTGGCGGGTCTTCGGAGCCCTCAGCTGCGCAGCACCTGCAGCAGAAAATTGACGTCATGGTTGAGCTCGGGCATCGAGTCGCGGAGCTTGGCGATCTGGCGGCAGGCGTGCAGCACCGTCGTGTGGTCGCGCCCCCCGAAGTTGCTGCCGATCTCGGGCAGCGACAGTTGCGTGAGCTCCTTCGCCAGCGCCATCGCGACCTGGCGCGGCCGGGCGACGGCGCGCGAGCGCTTCTTCGAGTGCATGTCGGAGATGCGCACCTTGTAGTAGTCGGCGACCGTCTTCTGGATGTTGTCGATCGAGATCTGCCGGTTCTGCACGGCAAGCAGGTCGCGCAGCGCCTCCTTGGTCATCGGGAGCGTGATTTCCTGGCCGTGGAAGCTCGCGTAGGCGAGGATGCGCTTCAGCGCGCCCTCGAGTTCGCGCACGTTGCTTCGGATGTGCTTGGCGATGAAGAACGCCACCTGCTCGTCGAGTCGCACGCCGACCGATGCCGCCTTCGACAGCAGGATCGCGACGCGCATCTCGAGTTCCGGAGGCTCGAGCGCGACGGTGAGACCCCAGCCGAAGCGCGAGATCAGGCGCTCCTCGATGCCTTCGATTTCCTTCGGGAACGTGTCGCAGGTGATGACGACCTGCCGATGCGCCTCGATCAGGGTGTTGAACAGGTAGAAGAACTCCTCCTGCGTGCGGCTCTTGCCCCCGAAGAACTGGATGTCGTCGATCAGCAGCAGGTCGAGCGAGCGGTAATGGCGCTTGAAATCGTCGAATGCCTTGTGCTGGTAGGCCCTGACCACGTCGGACACGTAGGTCTCCGCATGGATGTAGCGGATCTTGGCTTCGGGGTTCTGCAGCAGCAGCTGGTGGGCGATCGCCTGGATCAGGTGGGTCTTGCCGAGACCCACGCCGCCGTAGACGAACAGCGGGTTGTACGACGTCGGGTGCTCGGCGACCTGCAGCCCCGCGGCGCGTGCGAGCTGATTGGCTTTGCCGGCGACGAAAGCCTGGAACGTGAAGCCGGGATTCAAGCCCCCCGGCTCGACGCGGCGGGCAGTGCCGGGCTTCATGGCGAGCGGTCCCATCGACGGGGGGCTGCCCGCGCCCGGCCCGCTGGCGGTGGGGACCCGCGCCGAAGCGGGGGCGGGGGCTGCGCCGGGCATCTCGTTTGCCGGCCTGTGCGCGTCGTCGGCGACCGCCGGCTTGGGTTGGCCGGCCTGTGCCTTGGCCGCCGTGTCCGCCACCGCGAATTCGACTGCGAGATCCTCGCCGACGGCCTCTCGCGCCAGCGTCTCGATGCGGCCGCCGAAGCGATCCTTCACCCACTGCAGGACGAAACGGTTGGGGGCGACCAGGCGCAGCCTGCCGGGGGTATCGGAGCAGGTCAAGGGCTTGATCCAGGTGGTGAATTGCTGGGGCGTCAGCTCCCGCTCGAAAACCGAGAGACAGGCGGCCCAGGCAACGGAATCGGAAGCGGAATGCACGCGGAAAATGCCGGTCGAAGGAATCGGAAGGCTGCTAAAACCGGCGGCGCGCTGCTCGCACGAGTCCTGACCGGGGGGGCATTGTAGCCGTCTGAAATCGAGTTATCCACAGCACGTTGCGGGCTGGGAGCCGGCTCTTGAGCGGGTGGGGGCTGGCGCGAAAGTGACCACTCGCGCCGGCGCCGTGGTGTCGGCAGCCACCGGCCAGCGTTGACAGAACGCGCGTAACGCGCTCTAATACAAGGCTTTTCCGCTATCGCCCGCAACCGAGTTTCCGCGTGGGCGCGGCCACCGGCAACCACCAGGTCTACGACGATGAAACGCACTTACCAACCTTCCAAGCTGCGCCGCGCGCGCACGCACGGATTCCGCGCCCGGATGAAAACCGTCGGCGGCCGCAAGGTTCTGTCGGCACGCCGGGCCAAAGGCCGCGCCAGACTCACGGTCTGACGGTCATTGCGCCGCCGCCGCGCATCGGCAATTCCCGCTACCGGCTTCGCGGCATCGGCGCGTTCGAAGCCGTGTTCCGCGCCGGCGCGCGCCACGACGCACGGTACCTGCAATTGATCGCCGCACGCGCCGCGCAACCACCCGGCCGCGTCGGCTACGTGATTGGTCGCAAAGTCATGCCGCTCGCGGTCGATCGCAACCGCCTGCGCCGCTGCCTGCGTGAAATGATCCGCGGCGCGCGGCCGGCCCTCGAAGCTTACGACGTGATCCTGCGCGTCAAGCGCAGCGTCGCGCGCAGCGAGATCGACGTGGTGCTGGGCGAGGCGCGGCAGCTGCTCGCGAGGCTCTGCGCACCCGCGGAATCTGCGCAATGAAGCGCGTGCTCCTCGCGCTGCTGCGCGGCTACCAGTACCTGCTGCGACCGATGCTGGGCTCGAACTGCCGCTTCTACCCGAGCTGCTCCGATTACGCCCGCGAGGCGATCGAACGCCACGGTGCGTTCGCGGGAACCTGGCTCGCGATCAAGCGTCTCGGACGGTGTCACCCTTATCATCCGGGCGGCTACGACCCGGTCCCCTGAACCGACATCATCGACATCCGTGGCGCGCGCGTTCGCTGTAGCGCGGGCGCCGCTGTGGCAACGGCAACCCGGAAACCCTGAATGGACATCCAACGCCTGATCCTCTGGCTCGTCTTCTCCTTTTCCGGCGTGATGCTGTGGCAGGCCTGGGAGCGCGAGCACAATCCGCCGCTGCCGGTGCCGACGGCGCAAACCGCCGCACCGGTGCCGGGCACGGCGAGAACGCCTTCCGGCCCGGGCGCGGTGTCTCCTGCGGCGACCGCCGGTCCTGCGTCCGCACCCCCGGCCGGTGCCGTGCCCACCGGTGCGCCCGCACCGGCCGGGAAGACCATCGAGATCCGCACCGATCTGTACACGGCCGACATCGACGCCGTCGGCGGCGCGATCACCCGCGTGGGGCTCGCCATGCACCGCAATGCCGAGGACAAGTCCAAGCCGTACTACGTCCTGCAGCGCAATGCCGACCGGACTTTCGTCGCCCAGGCGGGGTTGATCGGCGACGGCTTGCCCAATCACCGTACGCCTTACGAAGTCCTGCCCGGACCGCGCTCGCTGCCGCCCGGCGCCGACCATTTCGACGTGAAGCTGCAGGCGGTCGCGCCCAACGGCGACAAGGTCGTGCAGACGCTGACCTTCCACCGCGGAACCTACGTGATCGACGTCGCGTTCGACGTCACCAACGCCGGCACGGCGCCGATCAAGCCCGAGGCGTATTTCCAGCTGATGCGCGACACCAAGCAGGTCGGCGTGCAGAGCAGGATGGGGCCGAAGCCTTTCGTCGGCCCGGTCGTCTACGACGACCAGGACAAGTACAAGAAGATCGATTTCGCCGAGATCGACAAGGATGCGGCCGACCCCAGCCGCAAGCCGCCGTACACGCAGACCACCGACAACGGCTGGATCGGCATGGTCGAGCACTACTTCGTGGTTGCATGGCTGCCGCCGGAGACCCCGAAGCTCGAGCGCAGGTTCTACACGACCAAGCTCGACAACGACCTCTACACGGCGGGGGTCCGCTATTCCGAGGGAACGATCGCCCCCGGCGCGACGGGCGTCATCCACGCGAGCCTGTACGCAGGCCCGCAGGACCAGGAGGCGCTGTCCAAGCTCGCCAAGGGCCTTAACCTGGTCGTCGACTACGGCATCTTCACGATCATCGCCGAGCCGCTGTTCCTGCTGCTCAAGTTCCTGCACAAGCTGATCGGCAACTGGGGTTTCGCCATCATCGTGATGACGATCATGATCAAGGGCGCCTTCTATCCGCTGAACGCGACGTCCGCGCGCTCGATGGCGAAGATGAAGCTGGTCGCGCCGAAGATGAAGGCGCTGCAGGAGCAGTACGCCAACGACAAGCAGCAGCTCCAGATGAAGATGATGGAGCTCTACAAGCAGGAGAAGATCAATCCGCTCGGCGGGTGCCTGCCGATCGTCGTGCAGATTCCCGTGTTCATCGCGCTGTACTGGGTGCTGCTGTCGGCGGTCGAGCTGCGCCACGCGCCGTGGATCGGCTGGATCCACGACCTGTCGGCGCCGGACCCGTGGTTCGTGCTGCCGGTCATCTACGCGATCACCGCCTACCTGCAGGTGCGCCTGTCGCCGACCCCGATCTCCGATCCGGTGCAGGCCAAGGTGATGCAGATCATGCCGGTCGCGTTCTCGATCATGTTCCTGTTCTTCCCGTCGGGGCTGGTGCTGTACTGGCTGGTGAACAACCTGCTGCAGATCGCGCAGCAGTGGCACGTGAACCGGGTGCTGACGCGCGAGACCGAGCAGGCCGCGGCCAAGCGACGCTGACCGGCGAAGCACGGCTTCGGGGCATCGCGGGCCCGGCCCCGATGGGCAGCCGCGCATTGCGCGCGACGCGGTAAGCTCGCCGGCATGAGTTCACCGCGTCCTGCCGCACGCCCCGCCGGTGCTGCCGCTCCGGCGATCGCTGCGATCGCCACGCCTCCCGGCCGCGGGGGCGTCGGCATCGTCCGCGTGTCCGGCAACGACATCACCGCATTGATCGAGGGCATCGCCGGGCGTGCGCTGCCGCCGCGGGTTGCGACCCGCGTCACCTTCCGCGACGCGCGAGGCGCGCCGATCGACGCCGGCCTCGCGCTCTGGTTCCCGCGGCCGAATTCGTACACGGGCGAGAGCGTCGTCGAGTGGCACGGCCACGGCGGCCCCGCGGTCATGCGACTGCTGCTCGCGCGCTGCATCGAGCTCGGCGCGAGGCTCGCCGAGCCCGGCGAGTTCACCAAGCGCGCGTTCCTGAACGGCAAGCTCGACCTGGCGCAGGCCGAGAGCGTGGCCGACGTCATCGAGGCATCGACGAGCGCCGCCGTGCGCGCGGCGGCGCGCAGCCTGGTGGGCGAGTTCTCGGCCGAGGTGCACGCACTGCGCGACGCACTGATCGAGTTGCGGATGTACACCGAGGCCACGCTCGATTTCCCCGAGGAAGATGTCGAATTCCTGCGCGAAGGCGACGTGATCGCGCGGGTCGCCGCGATACGCGAGCGCCTCGCCGCGATCCTCGCGCGTTCGCGCCGCGGCGCAATCTTGCGCGACGGTCTCGCCGTCGTGCTGGTCGGCGCGCCCAACGTCGGCAAGTCGAGCCTGTTGAACCGCCTGGTCGGCGACGAGGCGGCGATCGTGACGCCGGTCCCGGGCACGACGCGCGACACCATCGAGCGGCCGATCGAGCTGGCCGGGATCCCGCTGACGATCATCGACACCGCGGGCCTGCGCGAGACCCAGGACGCCATCGAGGCGCTGGGCATCGCGCGCACGCGTGCGGCGATCGCCCGGGCCGACCTCGCGCTGGTGCTGACCGACGCGCGCGAGGCGTCTGCCGATACGCTGCTTGCCGCCGAGCTCCCGTCGTCGCTGCCGCGCATCGCGGTACGCAACAAATGCGACCTCGCCGGGATGGCCGCGCACACGCTCCGCGGTGACGACGGCGCGGTGAAGGTGTGGGTGTCGGCGCTGACCGGCGAGGGCGTCGCGATGCTCGAGGCCGAGATGCTTCGCATCGCCGGCGCCGAGCACGCGACCGAGGACGTGTTCCTCGCGCGCGCGCGCCAGGTGGACGCCCTCGCGCAGGCTGCAGCGCGCCTGGCGACGGCAGGCGAGCATGCCGCCGCCACGCCGCCCGCGATCGAGCTTTTCGCAGAGGAATTGCGCGCGGCACAGCAGGCGCTATCCGCCGTGACCGGCGAATTCACCGCCGACGACCTGCTGGGCGAGATCTTCTCGCGGTTCTGCATTGGCAAGTAGGCGACGTCTCGCAGGCACGTCGCAACGATCGGCGGCGAGACCGCCGGCACAGTCGCTGCAGTCGAGCCGGCGGACGCGCTGCGTCTAGATCCCGGCGAGCAGGAACAGTCCCGAGAGGATCAGTGCTGCGCTCGCGAGCCGCGAGGCGAAACGGATCGCGGGGAACAGCTTTTCGACGAAGACGAATGCCGCGATCAGCGCAACCCATGCGAGATTCATGACTCCGGCCACGAAGAGCAGCAGCATCAGCGCCCAGCAGCAGCCGACGCAGTAGGCGCCGTGCTCGAGGCCCATCCTGAACGCGCCGCCGGGTCCCGCGCGCCAGCGGGTCATGAAGAACTCCAGCGGGTTCCTGCACTTGGCGAGGCAGGACTGCTTGAGCGGTGTCAACTGATACACGCCTGCGACGATCAGCGCGAGCGCAGCGACCCGGGCGCTCGCCGCAGCCAGCGCCGGCGTCAGCAGCGACGCCTGCTGGAGCAGCGTCTGCAGCAGCGAGGCCGCCACGCTGAAGCCCGCCCAGACCAGGAGGTATGCGCTGGCGAAGATCCAGACGCCCGGCAGCACGGTGCCGCGCGCGCCGTTCTTGCGCACCATCGCTCCGTACATGAGCACGGTCGGGGCGGCGCTCGGCAACATCATGCCCGCCATCATCACCGTCCACATGACGAGCGTCAGCGTGAGTGCCGTGGCATCGGTGGCGCGGGGCATCGCCGGCATCCCGGGCATTCCCGGCATCGACATGGAAGCCTGATCCATGCCTGTCGCGGCGTGCCACAGGTAGAGCCACGCGATCATGACGACCGCGGCGAGGCTGCCGAGAGTGACCCAGCGGTCGTGACGCAGTGCGGCGTCGATGCCGCGGTCGAGCGCCGACGGGGTGCCTAACCCGCCCATTCGAACGGAGCGAAGTGGCCGTTGCGCTTGCCGCTCGAATCGTTCCACTTGATCCCGAAGGCGTTGAAGATGCTGCGCGTGGCCTTCGCGAGCGCCAGGCGGGAATTCACCGGGTGCGCGGTGTTGTCGATGTAGAGCGGCTCGTCGGTACGCACTGCTCCGGCAACGCCTTCACACGCCTGGTCGATGAGCTCGCCGGCCTTCACCGCGTACTTCATCCCGTTGGCCTCGAAGCGAATCGGGCGTTTCTCGATGCCGGCCACGCGGCCGACCAGTGGCCCCAGAGCTGCCATCGGGCCACCCGCCGCTCCGGTGGCAATGGCGGCGATCGCGTCGGTCTGCGCGGCGGAGGCGCGCTCGTCGACGATCAGGCCGACCGTCATGTTGCCGTCGGCCATGGCACCGGGAGCATGCATGACGACGATGAACGACAATCCGTCGAGCTTCACGCCGTCCTTGTCGCCTTTGTCGATGCGCATCGCCAATGCCGCCCGGCAATCGCCTTCGGTCGGCCGCGCCGTCAGATGCGACGGCGCGCAGGGGCACAGGTAGTCGCAGTTGCAGGTCTCCATGTACTGACCCGCTATTCGCCAGTTGGCCATGAACGCCTCCTTCGGTAGTCCGGGTAGTCGTCGGGTCGGTGCCGGCGCCGCCGTTCGAGCCTCGAGGGCGGGGACTGGACTCGTCAGAACGCCTTTGGCGAAGCAACCGCTTCGCTGCCGGACACCGTACTCCGGGTTCACCGGGCGCGCAAGGCGACCCCGGGCGCGACCACCTGCACGCCGGCACTACGACCGCGGCGCTTCGCATGCTAGAGTTTTCAACCCATCTGCTGCACGGCGACGATCCCGCGCCGACATTCAATGACGACGACCCAGCACCAGCCGCTCGCAGTCCTCGCCGCATCCGTCGGCGCGCCCGCCTCCGTGAGGCACGCCCGCCTCCTTCAATGGGTGCGCGAGATCGCCGCCTTGACCAAGCCCGATCGCATCGAATGGAGCGACGGCAGCAGCGCGGAATACGACCGGCTGTGTGACGCGATGGTTGCGGCGGGGACGCTGATCCGGCTCGACCCCGTCAAGCGCCCGCACAGCTTTCTCGCGCGCTCGGATCCTTCCGACGTCGCCCGCGTCGAGGACCGGACCTTCATCTGCAGCGCGCGCGAGGAGGATGCGGGGCCGACCAACAACTGGGTCGAACCCGGCGAGATGCACCGCACGCTGCGGGGATTGTTCGACGGCTCGATGCGCGGGCGGACGATGTACGTCGTCCCGTTCTCGATGGGGCCCCTCGGCAGCCCGATCGCGCACGTCGGTGTCGAGATCACCGACAGCCCGTACGTCGTCGTCAACATGAAGCTGATGACGCGGATGGGCGCGGCGGTCTACGACGTGCTCGGCGAGGACGGCGCGTTCGTCCCCTGCGTGCATTCGGTCGGTGCGCCGCTCGCTGCAGGCGCGAAGGATGTTGCCTGGCCCTGCGACGCGAAGCGCAAGTACATCGTGCATTTTCCCGAGACGCGGGAGATCTGGAGCTACGGCTCGGGCTACGGCGGGAACGCGCTGCTCGGGAAGAAATGCCTCGCGCTGCGCATCGCGTCGGTGATGGGCCGCGACCAGGGCTGGCTCGCCGAACATATGCTGATCCTCGGCGTGGCTTCGCCCGACGGCGAGAAGCGCTACGTCGCGGCCGCGTTCCCCAGCGCCTGCGGCAAGACGAACTTCGCGATGATGATTCCGCCGCCGGAATTCGAAGGTTGGCGCGTGACGACGATCGGCGACGACATCGCCTGGATCAAGCCATCGCCGGACGGGCGTTTCCGTGCGATCAATCCCGAGGCGGGTTATTTCGGGGTCGCGCCGGGAACGTCGTACGAATCGAATCCGAATGCGATGAACACGCTGCGCGCGAACGTGATCTTCACCAATGTCGCGCTGACCGACGATGGGGACGTCTGGTGGGAAGGGTTGACCAAGGTGCCGCCTGGGCACCTGATCGACTGGCAGGGCAAGTCGTGGGCGCCCGGCTGCGGCCGGCCCGCGGCGCATCCGAATGCGCGCTTCACCGTCGCGGCGATCCAGTGTCCGTCGCTGGATCCCGAGTGGGACAACCCCGAGGGCGTGCCGATCTCGGCGTTCGTGTTCGGCGCGAGGCGCTCCGACACCGTGCCGCTGGTGTCGCAGGCGCGCAGCTGGGAAGAAGGGGTCTACAAGGCGGCGACCATGGGTTCGGAGACGACTGCCGCCGCGACCGGCAAGGTCGGCGAAGTGCGGCGCGATCCGTTCGCGATGCTCCCGTTCTGCGGCTATCACATCGGCGACTACTTCGATCACTGGCTGCGCATGGGGTCGCGCGTCAGCGCGCCGCCGGAGATCTTCAGCGTCAACTGGTTCCGCAAGGATGCCGATGGACGCCTCGTCTGGCCGGGTTTCGGGCAGAACATGCGGGTGCTGAAGTGGATGGTCGAGCGCTGCGCGGGCCGCGCCGAGGCGATCGAGACGGCGCTGGGCTTCGTTCCACGCTACGACGACCTCGACTGGTCCGGGCTCGAGTTCGAGGTCACGCAGTTCGTCGAGGTCATGCGGATCGACAGCGCGCAGTGGACGCTCGAGCTCGGATCGCACGACGCGCTGTTCGAGCGGCTCGGTGACAAGCGCCCGGATGCCCTGATGAGCGAGCGTGCGCGTCTCGAAGGTTTGATGGCGATGTAGGCGCTTACTTACATCAAGCTTCGCACCAGCAAACGATCCATCAACTGAGACCGCTCTGCGCGACGCGAGCTTCGATCGACGCGCAGCGGCGGCTCGCGCTCCCTGCGGCGAGTCGAGCAGGGGCTGCGCGATCCCTATCGCCTTCACGACCAGGTCGGCCTGGTTCGGGCCTCGGGCCGGGCGGCTGGACCCGGAGCCCAACGCCCGTCCGGTTGTCGCAAGCTCGGCGTCGGCGTCGCCGCCGTCGACTTCGCCGGCCGCCACAACCTCAGGCTGGTCGTCAAGGGAGGCCGCCACGGCTGACAGGTAGCGTCGTGTGCTCGCGACTTGCTGCTGGGCTGGACGCGAGCGTCCGACGACGTCGGGCTGCGCCATGGCTTTGTCGCGCGTTGGCGGCGAGGGCGGCTCAGCCACGTAGCCGGCGGTGACGACGGGCGCCGCCACCGGATTGCTCTTAGCTGAGGTGGTTACGGCCAACGGCACGCTCACGATCGCAAACGCTTGCACGAATCCCGAATCGTGCGGGGCGGGTGACACGATGCGCCGCGGCCTCGTATCCGCCGGTCTCGACCAGTGCAAGGTCATGGCGCCCCGGGCGCCTTGCCTGCGGGGGGGGGTCGTCGGGCGGACTAGGCACTGGCGGCGGGCAATATGAACATCCTCACGCGGCCGGCCCGGCGTTTCTGGGACGTCGAGTTCCCCGGGAAGGCGCTTGCCCGCTTTGCGGTCGCCGCGTACGCGCGCCCGACATTCCCCGGGATCCGGGGTTCGGGCCCGGAGCTGGCGACGGCGCGACGCGCCGCCGGCGCGATCCGCGCCGCGACGGCAGCGTGTTGCGATGCCCGGGATCGCGTGTCGCCGAGTCCGACTTTTTCGAGCAGGACTGGCAACGGGCGCACTGGGGCCCCACCTATCCGCGGCTCGAGCCGATGAAGTGGGTGAAGTGGAAATCCGATCCCGACGAGCTGTTCTACGTGCATCACGGTGTCGGCAGCGAGGAGTGGAGCGCCGACGGCTCCGCGTGGTTCGACCCAGGATTCGGGCGGCGCGCGACGTTCCACGTGAAACCGCCGCACGACCGCTACGGACCCGCCGGCAGGGGTTCCACGTGAAACCCCCGCATTGCGGCCCCGGCCCGCCGGTAGAGGTTTCACGTGAAACGCCCGATCGCCGCGGCAACCAGCGCGGATTCCCCGCAAACCGGGCGCCCGGATGCTGTAGAATGGCGTTTGCAATTCACCCCGCGCGCTTACCCGTAACTAACTGATTGCAAATGAGATTCGACAGGCGTTTCGATGTGATCGTCGTCGGTGGCGGCCATGCCGGCACCGAGGCTGCACTCGCCTGCGCGCGCGCTGGCCGGAGCACGCTGCTATTGACGCACAACATCGAGACGCTGGGCCAGATGTCCTGCAATCCGTCGATCGGCGGCATCGGCAAGGGTCATTTGGTGAAGGAGGTCGACGCACTGGGCGGGGCGATGGCGCTGGCGACCGACGAGGCCGGCATCCAGTTCAGGATCCTGAACGCCAGCAAGGGTCCGGCGGTGCGCGCGACCCGCGCGCAGGCCGACCGCGCGCTCTACCGGCGCGCGATCCGGCATCGGCTGGAGACGGCGCCGGGCCTCACGCTGTTCCAGCAACCGGTCGACGACCTGCTGCTCGAAGGCGACCGCGTCGCCGGCGTCGTGACCCAGATCGGGCTCGAGTTCGAGGCGGATGCGGTCGTCCTGACCACGGGGACCTTCCTGTCCGGCCTGATCCACGTGGGGCTCGAGCACTACGAGGCGGGGCGCGCGGGTGACCCCCCGGCCAAGCGCCTGGGAGCGCGGCTGCGCGAACTGAACCTGCCGGCGGGACGGCTCAAGACCGGCACGCCGCCGCGGCTCGACGGACGCACGATCGATTTCTCGGGGCTGGCGGCGCAGCCCGGTGACGACCCGGCGCCGGTGTTCTCGTTCGTCGGTCGCCGGGACCTGCATCCACGGCAGCTTCCCTGCTGGATCACCCACACGACGCCGCGCACCCACGAGATCATCCGCGGCGGCCTCGACCGCTCGCCACTGTTCACCGGAGTCATCAAGGGGGTCGGCCCGCGGTATTGCCCGTCGATCGAGGACAAGGTCGTGCGCTTCGCCGCCCGCGATTCGCACCAGATCTTCCTCGAGCCGGAAGGTCTTGATACACAAGAGATTTATCCCAACGGCATCTCGACATCCATGCCGTTCGATGTCCAGCTCGCGCTGGTCCGGTCGATCCCGGGCTGCGAAAACGCGCACATCCTGCGTCCCGGCTACTCGATCGAATACGACTATTTCGACCCGCGCGGCCTGCGCGCCACCCTCGAGACCAAGGCGATCGCGGGGCTGTTCTTTGCCGGGCAGATCAACGGGACCACCGGTTACGAGGAAGCCGCCGCCCAGGGCATCCTGGCCGGGATCAACGCCGCGCGCTACGTCGCGGGCCTCGAAGGCTGGTGCCCGCGGCGCGACGAAGCGTATCTGGGCGTGCTGGTAGACGACCTGATTACACGAGGCGTATCAGAGCCTTACCGCATGTTCACCTCGCGCGCCGAGTACCGGCTGCAACTGCGTGAGGACAACGCCGACCTGCGCCTGACCGAGCACGGCCGCCGGCTCGGTGTCGTGGACGACGCGCGCTGGGACGCCTACTGCCGCAAGCGCGACGCGATTGCGCAGGAGCTCGAGCGGATCAAGTCGACCTACGTCAGCGCCGCCGTCGTCGCGCGCCACGACGCCGTGCGCGTGCTGGGACAGCCGATCGAACGCGACTACGCGCTCGCCGACCTGCTGCGCCGCCCGGGCGTCACCTACGGCGCGCTGCACGAGCTCGAAGGCGCAGGCGCGCCGGTCGCCGATGCGATCGTCGCCGAGCAGGTCGAGATCGCGACCAAGTATCACGGCTACATCGCGCGCCAGCAGGTCGAGGTCTCGCGCCAGCGCGAGCACGAGGAGACGCGCCTGCCGGACTGGATCGAATACCGCGAGGTCCGCGGGCTTTCGACCGAGGTGCAGCAGAAGCTCGATGCGCATCGGCCCGAAACCCTGGGCCAGGCCGCGCGCATCTCGGGCGTCACGCCTGCTGCGATCTCGCTGCTGCTCGTGCACCTGAAGCGCGGGTTCGTCGCGCGATCGGCATGACGGCCGTGGCGCAGACTCCCGCGCAGCGCTCCACGCCCGTATCGGCATCGTCGCCTTCGCGCAAGGCGTCGCACGCGCCATCGATCGCCGCGCCCGCAGCGCTGCCCGCCGATGCGCAGCGCAAGCTCGACGCCTATCTCGACCTGCTGGTGAAATGGAACAGGACATTCAACCTGACGGCGATCCGCGAGCGCGCGGACATGGTGACGCACCACCTGAACGACGCGCTCGCGATCCTTCCGCATCTGCCCGATGCGCAGGCACTGCGCGTGCTCGACGTCGGAACGGGCGCGGGCGTGCCAGGAATACCGCTCGCCATCGCGCGGCCCGACTGGCGCGTCGTGCTGCTCGATTCGAACCGGAAGAAAGTCGCGTTTCTCACGCAGGCGGCGATCGAGCTCGAGCTCGCCAACGTCACCGCGGTCGCCGCGCGCGTCGAGGATTACGCGCCCGACACCGCGTTCGACGTGATCGTCTCGCGCGCGTTCTCGGACCTCGCGAGCTTCGTGCGCGGCGCGCGGCACCTTCTCGCGCCCGGCGGGATCCTCGCCGCGATGAAAGGCGTGTATCCGCGCGATGAAATCGCGGCGCTGCCCGCGGGCGTGACGATCGTCGCCGATCCCGCGCTCGACGTGCCGGGCCTCGCCGCGCAGCGCCACCTGATCGTGATGCGCGCGGCGGCGCTGCCCGCGTCCGCACACGCGCCCGCGCGCGGACAGAGGCGGCGATGACCCGCATCATCGCGGTCGCGAATCAGAAAGGCGGCGTCGGCAAGACGACGACGACGGTCAATCTCGCCGCGAGCCTCGCCGCGATGAAGCGCCGCGTGCTCGTCGTCGACCTCGACCCGCAGGGCAACGCGACGACAGGATCGGGGATCGACAAGCGCGCGTGCACGCGCACCGTCTATCACGTGCTGCTCGGCGAAACGTCGATCGCCGAGGTCCGCGTGAAATCGGAAGCAGGGGGTTTCGACCTCGTGCCCGCGAACCGCGAGCTCGCCGGCGCCGAGGTGGAACTCGTCGACTTGCCGGAGCGCGAGACGCGATTGAAGGACGCGCTCGCCGAAGCGCTGCGCCAGATGCGCGACGCGCTCGGCGCGATCGCCGGCGACTACGATTTCATCTTCCTCGACTGCCCGCCGTCGCTGTCGCTGCTGACGCTGAACGGATTGTGCGCGGCGGATTCGGTGCTGATCCCGATGCAGTGCGAGTACTACGCACTGGAGGGATTGTCCGACCTCGTCCAGACGGTGAAGAAGGTGCGCGCGCACCTCAACCCGTCGCTCGAGATCGAGGGGCTGCTGCGCACGATGTACGACCCGCGCAACACGCTGGCGCAAAACGTCGCGGCCGAACTCGAGAAGCATTTCGGCGACCGGCTCTATCGCACCGTGGTTCCGCGCAACGTGCGTCTCGCCGAGGCGCCGTCGCACGGCATTCCCGCGCTGAAGCTCGAGCCGCAGTCGAAAGGCGCGCTCGCGTACCTCGCGCTCGCGGGCGAAGTCCTGCGCCGGATGGAAGCGCGCCGGGTGGGCGCGGCGGTCACCGAGCCTGCGCCTGCCACGCAGGCGCCGCATCAGGAGATTCCATGATTCGACCCAAGGGACTGGGCCGCGGCCTCGACGCGTTGCTCGCCGGCCCGGACGACACGACGGCGGCGTCAGGCGAGAGCCTGCAGACGCTGTCGTTGGATCGCGTGCGCCCGGGCAAGTACCAGCCGCGCAGCAAGATGGATGCGGCGTCGCTCGCCGAACTCGCGGACTCGATACGCGAGCAGGGTGTGATGCAGCCGATCCTCGTGCGCCCGGTCGACGGCGGGCGCTTCGAGATCGTCGCCGGCGAGCGTCGCTGGCGCGCGGCGCAGCAGGCGGGGCTGCGCCAGATTCCGGCACTGGTCAAGAACGTCCCCGACCAGTCCGCGCTGGCGGTGGCGCTGATCGAGAACATCCAGCGCGAGGACCTGAATCCGATCGAGGAGGCGAAAGGCCTGAAGCGCCTGATCGACGAGTTCGGGCTGACCCACGAGGCCGCCGCCAAGGCGGTCGGGCGCTCGCGCAGCGCGGTGTCGAACCTGCTGCGCCTGAACGCGCTCGCGGGCCCGGTTCAGGAATACCTGCTCGAAGGCGCGCTGGAGATGGGCCACGCGCGTGCGCTGCTCGCGCTGCCTGCGGCGCAGCAGGCGGGCGCCGCCGTGCGCGTGGTCAATGCCTCGATGTCGGTGCGCGACACCGAGCGCCTGGTCCACGGCCTGCTGAACCCGGCGCGGCGCGCGGCGCGCCGCAAGACGCGGCCCAACTTCGACGCCGACACCGCGCGCCTCGAGAACGACCTCGCGGAACGGCTCGGCGCGGTCGCCCACATCGAGCCGGGACGCAAGGGCGCCGGCCGCATCGTCATCCGCTATTCGACGCTCGACCAGCTCGAGGGGCTGCTGCAGCGGATGGGCGTCGCCACCAAAGAGTCGCGCTAACCGAGCTGCCGCAGCATCGTTTCCGCGTCGGACACTTCGTACTTGCCCGGCGCCTCGACGTTGAGCATCTTCACGACGCCGTCGTCGACCAGCATCGAGAAGCGCTGGCAGCGCACGCCCATGCCGCGCTTGACCAGATCCATCTCCAGGCCCAGCGCCTTGGTGTAGTCGGCGCTGCCGTCCGCGAGCATGCGCACGCGGTCGCCGGTGTGCTGGTCGCGCGCCCAGGCGCCCATGACGAACGCGTCGTTGACCGACATGCACGCGATCGCATCCACGCCCTTGGCCTTCAGCTTGTCGTAGGCCGCGACGTAGCTCGGGACGTGTTTCGCCGAGCAGGTGGGGGTGAATGCCCCGGGCAGGCCGAACACGACGACCTTCCTGCCGCGCGTGAACTCGCCGACCTGGACCGGATTCGGGCCGACCGAGCACCCGTCCTTCTCCACCTCGAAATATTCCTGCAGGGTGCCGTCCGGCAGACGGTCGCCGACCTTGATCGTCATCTTGTGCTCCTGGGTGCGAGTGATGGCCCGCCGGAAGGGCGGGCACGGGGTTTCCGACCCAAGCATCGCAGCCGGCGCCGGCAAATTCAACCCTGACGCTTGCCCGGTTTCTTCGCCCAGCGTAGCGTTGACGTCTCGGCCGGGGTCGCTCACGCCCCGGGACCTCGAACTCGGGAGGGATCTTCGATGCCTCGCACCAAAGTCGCGGCGCGGCCTGCGCCGGCGCACCGCATTCGCCTGCTGATCGCGACCCGCAAAGGCCTGTGGACACTGACCAGCGACGTCGCGCGCAACGCCTGGAAGCTCGCGGGGCCGCAGTTCCTGGGACACATCGTTCACCACGCGCTGTGCGATCCGCGCGACGGCAAGACGTGGCTGGCCGCTGCGCGCACCGGCCACCTGGGGCCGACGGTGTTCCGTTCGGTCGACAGCGGCAGGACGTGGAAGGAGGCGACGCGCCCGCCGGCATTCGCCGAAGGCAGCGGCCGCGTCGTCGACCACACGTTCTGGCTGACGCCCGGTCACGCGAGCGAGCCGGGCGTCTGGTATGCGGGGACCTCGCCGCAGGGGCTGTTCCGTTCCGCCGACGCAGGCGCGACTTGGGAAGGGGTCGCGGGCTTCAACGCGCACCCGCAGCGCAAGGCCTGGTGCGGCGGCGACCAGGACGGCACGCCCGACGGTCCCAAGATGCATTCGATCCTGATCGACCCGCGCGACCGAGCGCACATGTACATCGGCATGTCGGGCGGCGGCGTATTCGAATCGGTGGACGCGGGCGCCGACTGGCGTCCGCTCAACAAGGGCGTGCGGGCGGATTTCTTTCCGGGACCGCCGCCCGAATATGGCCACGATCCGCACTGCGTCCGTTTCGCGGGCGCGAATCCGGACCGCCTCTATCAGCAGAACCACTGTGGCATCTACCGGATCGACCGGCCATCGGACACCTGGCAGGACATCGGCGCGGCGATGCCGAAGTCGGTCGGCGACGTCGGTTTTCCGGTGGCCGTGCACCCGCGCGATCCGGATTCGCTGTGGGTGCTGCCGATGGACGGAACGAGCGTGTGGCCGCGAACGGCACCCGGCGGGCGACCCGCGGTCTATCGCTCGCGCGATGGCGGCAAGAGCTGGAAGCGGCAGGACCAGGGCCTGCCCAGGTCCCAGGCGTGGTGGACCGTCAAGCGCCAGGCGATGACGACCGATACGCGCGATCCGACGGGACTCTATTTCGGGACCACGTCGGGCGAGATCTGGGGCAGTCGCGACGAGGGCCGCAGCTTCCGCTGTCTCGCCCGGCACCTGCCGCACATCTTCGCCGTCGAGGCGCGATGCTGATTTCCCGCGCATGGGCATTCGTGTCGGTCAACAGCGAGCGCTCGCTTCAAGCGTCCTGTCGCGCCGGCACGCGCGAGCAATGACGGCCCGCACCTCGCGCGAAGCCGCCGCGGTCGTCCGGGTGAAGATCCCCTCGCCACTGCGTTCCTACACCGGCACAGCCGAGGTCGCCGTCGCGGTGCCGGTGCTCGCACCCGAGTTGCCGCCGACGGTGGGCGGCGTTCTCGCCGCACTCGACGGCGCCTATCCTGGAATCCGCTTCCGCATCATCGACGAACAGCGCCGTTTGCGCCCCCACATCAAGCTGTTCGTCGGCGGCGCGCTCACGCGCGATCTCGCTACGCCGCTGACCTCCGAGTCCGAGGTGATGATCGTCGCCGCGCTGTCGGGCGGCTGATACGGGTCTCCCGGACGCGCGCAGCGTCGTCAGGCGGAGGCGGCGCCGGTCGAGGTTGCGCCGCAACATTTCGTTGCGATCCGGAGTCGATACCGGTTAAAATCGCAAAGTTTGCTCGGCACCGGCGCACCTCGCCGGCGCACGCCAGCCAGAAGACCGTGCCACCGCCGTTTTCCATCAGACCGTTTCGAACCGCGTTGGTCTGGCAGGCGGTCGCGACGCTGGTGATAGCGGCAATCGCCGGCGCCTACGCGGGCATGAACGGAGCGCTTTCGGCGCTGCTGGGCGGGGTGATCAACCTCTCGGCCGGCGTCGTCTACGCATTCGTGGCGAGGCTCTCCCCGTCGCGGACCCCGGGCGGGACGGTCGTGGGCGCGGTCCGGGCCGAAGCCGCGAAGATCATCATGATCCTCGGTCAGTTGTGGCTGGTGCTGTCGACCTACCGCGACCTGGTGCTGCCCGCGCTGTTCGCAGCGTTCATCGTCACTGTATTGCTGTTCCGCGTTGCCCTGTTCGTTCGCGATTGATTGTTGTCCGACCGGAAATTCCGATGGCTGCCACATACGAGAACCCGACCGAGTACATCAACCACCACCTGTCGTTTTTCACGCAGCCGGTGGGCCCGGGGGGATTCTGGACCGTCAACGTCGACACGCTCCTGACCTCGATGGTGATCGGGGTGCTGACCTTCGGCTTCCTGTGGCTGGTCACGCGCAAGGCCAAGGCCGGCGTGCCGTCGAAGACGCAGGCTTTCGTCGAGCTGGCCGTCGATTTCGTCAACGAGCAGGTCAAGAGCATCTACAACGGCAACTCGCGCATGGTCGCGCCGATCGCGCTGACGACCTTCGTGCTGGTGCTGGTCATGAATGCGATGGATTTCCTGCCCATCGACATCATCGCCACCGGCCTGCACGCCGTCGGTTTCGACAAATACCGCTTCGTTCCGACCGCCGACGTCAACACGACGTTCGCGCTGGCGCTGTCGGTATTCGGCCTGATGATCTTCTACAGCATCAAGGTGAAGGGCCTGGGCGGCTGGATCCACGAGCTCTTCTGCTCGCCTTTCGGCGCGAACCCGCTGCTGTGGCCGTTCAACCTGCTGTTCAACCTCGTCGAGTACGTGTCGAAGCCGCTTTCGCATTCGCTGCGGCTGTTCGGCAACATGTACGCGGGCGAGCTGATCTTCCTGCTGATCGGCATGTGGGCGGCCACCGGCATCGTCGGCACGATCTTCGGCGCGATGCTGGATCTCGGCTGGTCGATCTTCCACATCCTGATCGTCGCCCTGCAGGCCTACATCTTCATGATGCTCACGGTCGTCTACATCGCGATGGCGCACGAGCACCACTGATCGCCAGGGGCGCGCGGCAGTCGCCGCGGCGCCCCGCCGCCGGCGCGCACAGCCCAACCCCTTTTATCCAAGTCAAACCCGCTAGACGAAAGGAAACGAAATGGAAAAGCTTCAACTGATCGCGCAGATCCAGGCCTCACCGGCATCGGCATCGGCCTGATGATCGGCCTGGGCGCGCTCGGCGCGTGCATCGGCGTGGGCATCATGTGCTCGCGCTTCCTCGAGGGCGCCGCGCGCCAGCCGGAACTGATGCCCCAGCTGCAGGCGAAGGTGTTCCTGCTCCTCGGCCTGATCGACGCGTCGTTCATCATCGGGCTCGGCATCGCGATGCTGTTCGCGTTCGGCAACCCGCTGATCCCCGCCGGACTGAAGTAAGGGCCGCGCCGGCAGGCGCATCGATCTTCGAAAGAGTGCAGCGATGAACATCAATCTCACCCTGCTGATGCAGGCCGTCGGTTTCGGCCTGTTCATCTGGTTCACGGCGAAATTCATCTGGCCGCCGCTGATGCGCGCGGTGGAGACCCGCCAGAAGCAGATCGCCGACGGCCTCGCGGCGGGCGAGCAGGGCCGGCAGAACCTCGCGAGCGCCGAGAAGCGCATCGCCGACATGATCGCCGAGGCCAAGGCCAAGGCGGGCGAAATCGTCGCGACCGGCGAGAAGTTCCGCTCCGAGACGATGGACCAGGCCAAGGTCGAGGCGCGCGCCGAAGGCGACCGGATCATCGCCGCCGCCAAGGCCGAGATCCAGCAGGAGGTTGCGCGCGCGAAGGAGCAGCTTCGCAACCAGGTCGCGGATCTCGCGGTCGAAGGCGCGTCCAAGATCCTGAAGCGCGAGGTCGGCGCGAAGGATCACGCGGACCTGCTCGATGCGATCCGCAAAGAGCTGTAACGGAAGCGGGCATGGCTGAACTATCGACGATTGCGCGGCCCTACGCCGAGGCGGCGTTCGAGATCGCGCAGCAAGGATCGGCGCTGGGAGCGTGGTCGCAGATGCTGCGTTTCGCGGCGACGATCGTCGGTGACGCCAGGGTCGCGGCGGCGCTCGACAATCCGCGCCTCGACGCGGGCGCCAAGGAATCGCTGCTGCTGTCGATCGCGGGCGACCGTTTCGATGCGCAGGCGCGCAATTTCATCCGCGTGCTGGTCGAAGCCGACCGCGTCGCGGTGCTCCCGCAGATCTCGGCGCAGTTCGACGCTCTGAAGGACGAAGCCGAGGCGACGGCCAAGGCGACGATCGAGTCGGCGTTCGAGCTCAGCGACGCGCAGGTTGCGGCGCTCAAGGCGGCGCTGGAACAGCGTTTCGGCAGGAAGATCGAGGCGACCGTCAGCATCAACCCGGCGCTGATCGGCGGGGCGCGCGTGACGGTCGGCGACGCGGTGATCGACGGGTCGGTGCAGGCGAAGCTCGGCGCGATGTCGACGCAGCTTCGCGCCTAACGACAGGGAACACATCATGCAACTGAATCCTTCGGAAATCAGCGAAATCATCAAGGCGCGCATCCAGAACCTGGACATGGGCGCGGAAGTGCGCACCCAGGGCACGGTGGTGTCGGTCACCGACGGCATCTGCCGCATCCACGGCCTGTCGAACGCGATGCAGGGCGAGATGCTGGAATTCCCGGGCAACACGTTCGGCCTCGCGTTGAACCTCGAGCGCGACTCGGTCGGCTCGGTGGTGCTGGGCGCGTACGAGCACATCAGCGAAGGCGACACCGTCAAGTGCACGGGCCGCATCCTCGAGGTGCCGGTCGGGCCCGAGCTGATCGGGCGCGTCGTCAATTCGCTGGGGCAGCCGATCGACGGCAAGGGGCCGATCAACGCCAAGGAAAGCGACGTCATCGAGAAGGTCGCGCCGGGCGTGATCTGGCGCAAGAAGGTGTCCCAGCCGGTGCAGACGGGCCTGAAGTCGATCGACTCGATGGTGCCCGTCGGCCGCGGCCAGCGCGAGCTGATCATCGGCGATCGCCAGACCGGCAAGACCGCGGTGGCCATCGACACGATCATCAACCAGAAAGGCAAGGACCTGATCTGCATCTACGTCGCGATCGGGCAGAAGGCCTCGACGATCAAGAACGTGGTGCGCAAGCTCGAGGAGCACGGCGCGATGGCGTACACGATCGTCGTCGCCGCCACCGCGTCGGATTCGGCGGCGATGCAGTACATCGCGCCGTACTCGGGCTGCACGATGGGCGAGTACTTCCGCGACCGCGGCCAGGACGCGCTGATCATCTACGACGACCTCACCAAGCAGGCGTGGGCCTACCGGCAGGTGTCGCTGCTGCTGCGCCGCCCGCCGGGCCGCGAGGCGTATCCGGGCGACGTGTTCTACCTCCACTCGCGCCTGCTCGAACGCGCGGCGCGGGTCAACGAGGAGTACGTCGAGAAGTTCACCAAGGGCGCGGTCAAGGGCAGGACCGGGTCGCTGACCGCGCTGCCCGTCATCGAGACGCAGGCCGGCGACGTGACGGCGTTCGTGCCGACCAACGTGATCTCGATCACCGACGGCCAGATCTTCCTCGAGACCGACCTGTTCAACGCCGGCATCCGTCCCGCGATGAACGCCGGCATCTCGGTGTCGCGGGTGGGCGGCGACGCGCAGACCAAGGTCATCAAGAAGCTGGGCGGCGGTGTGCGGCTCGCACTGGCGCAGTACCGCGAGCTCGCGGCGTTCGCGCAGTTCGCATCCGACCTCGACGAAGCCACCCGCAAGCAGCTCGACCGCGGCCGTATGGTCACCGAGCTGATGAAGCAGCCCCAGTACCAGCCGCTGCAGGTCAACGAGATGGCGCTGACGCTGTTCGGGGTCAATCGCGGCTACTACGACGACGTGCCGGTCGACAAGGCGCTGGCGTTCGAATCGGCGCTGCGCCAGTTCATGAAGAGCAAGTACGCGGCGATCATGGACCGGATCGAGCAGACCAAGGACCTGTCGGCAGACGACGAGAAGGCGCTCGCCGCGGCGATCGACGACTTCAAGAAGACGGGAACGTACTGATCGGGGATCAGCGGTCGGAGGACAGGGATCAGGGACGTCAACGTAACCTGTGCCGGCGCATCGAGCGCCGGGGCGGGATGGCCCAAGAGCGGAAGAGGCGATGGCAGGATCGAAGGAAATACGCAACAAGATCAAGAGCGTGCAGAGCACGCGCAAGATCACCAAGGCGATGGAGATGGTCGCGGCCTCGAAGATGAAGAAGGCCCAGGACCGGATGCGCGCCGGGCGCCCGTACGTCGAGCGCGCGTTCGCCATCGCCATGCACATCGGCAAGGCCAACACCGAGTACCGGCACCCGTTCCTGGTCAAGCGGGAGAAGCTGCGGCGCGTCGGCGCGATCGTCGTCACCACCGACAAGGGTCTGTGCGGCGGCCTCAACACCAACGCGCTTCGCCTGGCCACGCAGCGCTTCAAGGAGTGGCGCGAAGCGGGAATCGAGGTCGATTTCGTCGCCATCGGCAACAAGGGACTGGGCTTCCTCAACCGGCTGGGAGCGAACATCGTTTCGAGCGTCGTCCAGCTCGGCGACCGGCCGCGCCTCGAGCGCCTGGTCGGCGCGATCAAGGTGCTGATGGACGAATACCTCGAGGAGCGCATCGACGAGATCCACATCTTCTCGACGACCTTCGTCAACACGATGAAGCAGGAGCCGCGGCAGGTGCGCATCGTCCCGGTTCCGGACGAGTACCGGACGGCGGCGGGCGAATTGCGTGCGTCGGGGGTGTCCGACGGCGCCTGGGACTACATCTACGAGCCGGATGCGCGCGAGCTGCTCGACGGAATGATGCGGCGCTACATGGAAGCCGTCATCTTCCAGATGGTCAGCGAGAACATCGCGTCGGAGCAGTCGGCGCGGATGGTCGCGATGAAGGCGGCATCCGACAACGCAGCCAAGATCATCGACGAGCTGCAGCTGATCTACAACAAGACGCGGCAAGCGGCGATCACGAAGGAATTGTCGGAAATTGTTGGCGGCGCAGCCGCCGTTTAATAGGGGTCAGAGCCGCATTTAATAGGGGTCAGAGCCGTAATATTCGAAAGCTTGGACAGGCCGCTCCAAATATTACGGCTCTGACCCCTATTAAATGCGGCTCTGACCCCAAAGGGAAATCAACGATGAACCAGGGAACCATAGTCCAGTGCATCGGCGCGGTCGTCGACGTCGAGTTTTCGCGCGACCGGATGCCCAAGATCTACGATGCGCTCAAGATGGACGAGATCGGGCTGACGCTCGAAGTCCAGCAGCAGCTGGGCGACGGCATCGTGCGTACGATCGCGCTCGGCTCCTCCGACGGCCTGCGCCGCGGCATGCAGGTGGTCAACACCGGCGCGCCGATCTCGGTGCCGGTCGGCGGCGAGACGCTGGGTCGCATCATGGACGTGCTCGGGCGGCCGATCGACGAACGCGGCCCGGTGGCGAGCGAGAAGCTGATGTCGATCCACCGCACCGCGCCGGCGTTCGACGAGCTCTCACCGTCGCAGGAGCTGCTCGAGACCGGCATCAAGGTCATCGACCTCGTCTGCCCGTTCGCCAAGGGCGGCAAGGTCGGCCTGTTCGGCGGCGCCGGCGTGGGCAAGACGGTGACGATGATGGAGCTGATCAACAACATCGCGACGGCGCACTCGGGGCTGTCGGTGTTCGCCGGCGTCGGCGAGCGCACCCGCGAAGGCAACGACTTCTATCACGAGATGATCGAAGCCGGCGTCGTCAACAAGGACGACCTCTCCAAGTCCAAGGTTGCGATGGTGTACGGCCAGATGAACGAACCGCCGGGCAACCGCCTGCGCGTCGCGCTGACCGGCCTCACGATCGCCGAGTCGTTCCGCGACGATGGCCGCGACGTGCTGCTGTTCATCGACAATATCTACCGCTTCACGCTCGCGGGAACCGAGGTCTCGGCGCTGCTCGGCCGGATGCCTTCCGCCGTGGGCTACCAGCCGACGCTGGCCGAGGAAATGGGCCGCCTGCAGGAGCGCATCACGTCGACCAAGACCGGGTCGATCACGTCGATCCAGGCCGTGTACGTGCCTGCGGACGACCTGACCGACCCATCGCCCGCGACGACCTTCGGCCACCTCGATGCGACGGTCGTCCTTTCGCGCGACATCGCGGCGCTGGGCATCTACCCGTCGGTCGACCCGCTGGATTCGACGTCGCGCCAGATCGACCCGAACGTCATCGGCGAGGAGCACTACAACTGCACGCGCCGCGTCCAGCAGACGCTGCAGCGCTACAAGGAGCTGCGCGACATCATCGCGATCCTGGGCATGGACGAGCTGTCGCCCGAGGACAAGCTGGCCGTCGCGCGTGCGCGCAAGATCCAGCGTTTCCTGTCGCAGCCGTTCACCGTTGCCGAGGTGTTCACCGGCTCGCCCGGCAAGTACGTGTCGCTGAAGGACACGATCCGGGGCTTCTCGATGATCGTCGACGGTGAATGCGACCAGCTCCCCGAGCAGGCGTTCTACATGGTCGGGACGATCGACGACGCGTTCGAGAAGGCGAAGACGCTGCAGTAAGGGCGACGAGCCACGCGGGAAACCTGATCCATGGCCCACACCATCCACGTCGACGTCGTCAGCGCCGAAGAGCAGATCTACTCGGGCGACGCCGAGTTCGTCATCCTCCCCGGCATGATGGGCGAGCTCGGCATCTATCCGCGCCACACGCCGCTGTTCACCCAGATCAGGCCCGGCTCGGTGCGCATCAAGCCCGCTGGCGGGGCTGCAGAGGAGCTCGTGTTCGTGCAGGGAGGGTATCTCGAGGTGCAGCCGAACCTGGTGACGGTGCTCGCCGACACGGCAATCCGCGCCAAGGACCTGGACGAAAAGGCGGCGCTCGAAGCCAAGCGCTCCGCCGAGGAAGCGATGCAGAACAAGACGTCGAAGGAGGAGATCGCGACTGCCGAGGCGGAGCTCGCCATGGCCGTTGCACAACTGGAGGCGATCCGCAGGTTGCGGAATCGTGCGTAGCCGGCAGGGTCAGCAGGAACGGACGAAGGGCGGTCTCCGGGCCGCCCTTTGTTCGTCCGGGGCCGCCCCCGCCCCGCGGGCCCACTGGTAGTATGCTGCATTGCAGCATCGCTGTTTCCCGAAGGATTTCCCCATGCCCAGCCTGAACCAGACGATCGAGCGGTCGTTGACGATCTCGCGCACGGTCTCGACGCTGCTCGACCGTCGCGTCCGCAGCGCCAACCAAGCCTGGACCGACCGCGTGCGTCGCGCCCAGTCGGCATTCGTGCAGTCCGGCGTGCCCGGCCACGGCGTCAATCCGCAGCAACTGTGGCAGGACTGGTGGCAATACGGCGTCGATTTCGCGCAGCGCTCGATCCTGTTCTGGGACACGCTTGCGCGAGCGCGGCAACAACTGGATCGCGCACGAGCAAGCGGGCAAGCCGCCGCTGCTCGCCTACAAGTACGAAGTGATCGCCGACGGCCGCGGGTACGAGCGGCCGGTCAATTACGCGCTGCTGCGGATCATCCCGCCGAAGGGCGTCGACATCGACGACACGCTGCGCCCGTTCATCATCATCGACCCGCGCGCCGGCCATGGCCCGGGCATCGGTGGCTTCAAGGAGGACTCCGAGGTCGGCGTTGCGCTGAAGGCCGGGCATCCGGTGTATTTCGTCGTGTTCTATCCCGATCCCGAGCCGGGGCAGACGCTCGCCGACATCACCGACGCCGAAGCCGAGTTCGTGCGCATCGTCGACCTGCGCCACCCGCAGAGCGCGAAGCCGGTGCTGGTCGGAAACTGCCAGGGCGGCTGGGCGGTGATGATGCTCGCCGCCGCGCGCCCGGACATGACGGGCCCGCTGGTCATCAACGGCGCGCCGATGTCGTACTGGGCCGGGAACGACGGCGACAACCCGATGCGCTACGCGGGCGGGCTGGTCGGCGGCGCGTGGCTGTCGTTGCTGGCGAGCGACCTCGGCGCCGGCAAGTTCGACGGTGCGCACCTGGTCCAGAGCTTCGAGAACCTGAACCCGGCGAACACGTTCTGGGAGAAGTACTACCACCTGTTCGACGACGTCGACGACGAGGCGGAGCGCTTTCTCGAGTTCGAGCGCTGGTGGGGCGGCTTCTACCTGATGAACGAGGAGGAGATCCGCTGGATCGTCAACAACCTGTTCGTCGGCAACAAGCTCTCTCAGGGCGAGGCGCGGCTGGGGCCCGGGCGCTATTTCGACCTCAAGTCGATCAAGCAGCCGATCATCGTGTTCGCGTCGATGGGCGACAACATCACGCCGCCGCAGCAGGCTTTCAACTGGATCAGCGACCTGTACTCCAGCACCGAGGAGATCAAGGCGAACGGCCAGACGATCGTCGGCCTGATCCACGAGGACATCGGCCACCTCGGCATCTTCGTGTCCGGCAAGGTCGCGAAGAAGGAGCACACGCAGATCATCGAGGTGCTGAAATACATCCAGGCACTCCCTCCGGGCCTCTACGGCATGGAGATCCACGAGAAGATCGCCAGGGACGGCAGCGTCGAGTACGACGTGACGCTGCACGAGCGCAAGCTCGAGCACCTGAAGCGCATGCAGAAATACGACCGCGTCGACGAGAAGCCTTTCGAGGCCGTGGCGGCGCTGTCGGAATTGACCGAGCGCGCCTACGAGCTGCTGGTGCGCCCTGCGGTGCGCGACGCGACGCCCGAATGGGCCGCGAGGCTGCTGCGCGAGATGCATCCGCTGCGCGTCCAGCGCTGGGGATTCTCCGACCGGAACCCGCTGCTCGCCGGCCTGCCGGTCGCGGCGTCGATGGCACGCGCCTGGCGCCGTCCGCGCGCTCCCGACAATGCCGGCCGTCGCGTCGAAAAGCTGTTCTCCGAGTGCGTCAGCGCGGCTTTCGATCTCTACCGCGATCTGCGCGACGCGACGCGCGAGGCGGCGTTCTTCCAGGTCTACGGCAACATGCTGTCGCTGCAGATGGCGGACCAGCGTGCGGTGATCCGCCGCCAGACGCCGTTCGATGCGCGCGCACTTCCCGCAGTGCGCCAGGTGCTCGACGAGATCGACCAGGGCGGCCTGCCCGAAGCGGTCATCCGCACCGGCATGCTGATCGTCAAGGCGGGAGGCGGAAAGCGTAGCATTGCGCAGATGGAACACACGCGCCAGGTGCTGGCGCCCACCGGGGTGCTGCGAGGCCTTTCCGAGGACGAGCTGCGCCGTCTGCTCCACGAAGAGACGCTGGTCGTCGAATTCGAGCCGCTGCAGGCCAAGCGATCGCTGGGCAAGCTCGTGCGCGGCGCTGCCGACCGCGTCAAGCTCCACGAGGTCTTCGATTCGCTCGAAGCCGACGCCGACCTCGACGCGCGACAGCGCAACCTGCTCGGCGAGCTGCGGACGCTGGTGCCGCTGCCGGCGACGCTGCCATCCGGGCGCAGCGCCGTCGCCGCCCGCAAGCGGGCCGCCGCCGACACGCGCAAGCGCACGGCAGGCACCAAGCGCAAGCGCACCGCCGTCGCTACCCGCAAGCGCGCCGGGTCGGCAAAGCGGCGGGCCTGACGCGAAGGAAACGATGCGCGACGCGATCCTGGTCGTCAACGCCGGCTCCTCGAGCGTCAAGTTCTCGCTGTTCGACATCGAGGGCGACGCGCTCGCGCTGGCGCTGCGCGGCGAGATCGAGGGCATCGGCACCGCACCGCGGCTCGCCTTGCACGACGCGCAAGGTGCGCTGATCCGGGAGCGCAGCTACGCCGCGCCCGGTGACCTCGATCACGCCGGCGCGATCGGCCTGCTGCTCGAGCTCGTCGAAGCGGATGCGCCGGGCAGGCACCTGGCCGCGGTCGGGCATCGCGTGGTCCACGGCGGCACGCGCTTCGCCGCGCCGGTGGTGATCGATGCCGATGTCCTGGCGGCCCTCCTCGAACTCGTTCCCCTCGCGCCGCTGCACCAGCCGCACAATCTGGCGCCGATACGCCTGTTGCGGGAACGCGTCCCCGGACTGCCCCAGGTCGCCTGCTTCGACACGGCGTTCCACCGCACGCAGCCTGCGCTGGCGCAGGCGTTCGGTCTGCCGCCGGAGATCACCGATCGCGGCGTGCGCCGCTACGGCTTCCACGGGCTGTCCTACGAATACGTGGCGTCGAGGCTGCCCGGGATCGATTCGCGCGCCGCGAGCGGGCGCGTCGTCGTCGCGCACCTCGGCAACGGTGCATCGATGTGCGCGCTGCTGGATGGCAGGAGCGTCGCGACCACGATGGGCTTCACCGCCCTCGACGGTTTGATGATGGGCACGCGGCCGGGGACCCTCGACCCGGGGGTCGTGCTCTGGCTGCAGTCCGAGCTCGCCCTCGACTCGCCCGCGCTGGCACGGCTCCTCTATCACGAGTCAGGCCTGCTCGGCGTGTCGGGAATCTCCTCCGACATGCGCACGCTGCTCGCCTCGCGCGAGCCGCGCGCGGTGCTCGCGGTCGACCTCTTCTGCTACCGCGCGCTGCGGGAGCTGGGCTCGCTCGCAGCCGCGCTCGGCGGCATCGACGCGCTGGTGTTCACCGGCGGCATCGGCGAGCACGCCGCGGAAATCCGCGCGCGCATCGTCGAAGGCGCCGCCTGGCTCGGCTTTGCACTCGACGCGGACGCGAACGCGAGGCATGCGACGCGACTGACGCGCGCCGACTCACCAGCGGTCGCCTATGTCGTGCCGACCGACGAGGCGTTGATGATCGCGCGCCACGCGCGCGCACTGACGGCTCTCTAGGTTCCGCCGCGACAGGCGCGCGGCGTCGCCGCAGAATTATCGCGGGGAGTGTCCCGCCGAGTGCCACGCGGGGCGCCGGAGTAGCATGGCGGACATGGGCAACGAATCGCCGCCGCGCCCCGCCGAACGCATCGAAAAGGATGCGCTGGGGGAGGTGCGCGTCCCCGCCGACCGGCTGTGGGGTGCACAGACCGAGCGCTCGATCCACAATTTCCCGATCGGCGTCGACCGCTTCCGCTGGGGGCGACCGGTGATCGGCGCCTTCGGCGTGCTGAAAAAATGCGCGGCGCTGGCCAATGGCGAGCTGGGTGAGCTGCCGCCGGACAAGGTCGCGCTGATCACGCGTGCCGCGCAGGAAGTGATCGACGGCAGGCTCGACGCGGAATTCCCGCTGGTCGTGTTCCAGACCGGCTCGGGGACGCAGTCGAACATGAACGCCAACGAGGTGATCGCCAATCGCGCGATCCAGCTCGCCGGCGGGGTCGTCGGTTCGAAGAAGCCGATCCACCCCAACGACGACGTCAACCGCGGCCAGTCGTCGAACGACACGTTTCCGGCGGTGATGCACATCGCTGCCGTCGCCCTGCTCGACCACCGCCTGCTGCCCGCCCTCGAGCGCCTGCGCGCCACACTCGACGCCAAGGCACAGGCTTTCGCCGGCGTCGTGATGATCGGGCGCACCCACCTGCAGGACGCGACGCCGGTCACGCTCGGACAGGCGATCTCGGGCTGGGTCGCGCAGATCGACGATGCGCGCGTGGCGATCGGCTATGCGCGCGCGGGCCTGATGCCGCTGGCGTTGGGCGGCACTGCGGTAGGCACCGGCCTGAACGCGCACGCGCGTTTCGGCGACACGGTGGCCGCCGCGATCGCCGCCGAGACCGGCGTGCCATTCACATCGGCGCCGAACAAGTTCGCCGCACTGTCGGCGCACGATGCGATCGTCAACGTCAGCGCGGCGCTGCGCACTCTCGGCGGCGCGCTGATGAAGATCGCCAACGACGTGCGCTGGCACGCGAGCGGCCCGCGCGCCGGATTGGGCGAGATCACGATCCCCGACAACGAACCCGGCTCGTCGATCATGCCGGGCAAGATCAACCCGACGCAATGCGAGGCCCTGACGATGGTTGCCGTGCGCGTGTTCGGCAACGACGCCGCGGTCGCGTTCGCGGGCAGCCAGGGCAACTTCCAGCTGAACGTCTACAAGCCGGTGATGCTGCAGGGCGTGCTCGAATCGATCGAGCTCCTCGCCGACGCGATCGATTCGTTCGACCAGCGCTGCGCGCAGGGAATCGAGCCCGACCTCGTCCGCATCCGGCAGAACGTCGAGCGCTCGCTGATGCTCGTCACCGCGCTCAACCCGCACATCGGCTACGAGAACGCCGCGAAGATCGCGCTGACCGCGCACCGCAAGGGCCTGAGCCTGCGCGATGCCGCGCTCGAGCTCGGCCTCGTAAGTGCCGAGGACTTCGATCGCTGGGTGGATCCCGCCGCCATGACCCGCCCCGCCTGAAAAACAGGGACGCACCACGTTTTAAAACGTGGTGCGTCCCTGTTTTTCAGGCGGGGCGGGTGAGGGACTTACGCGGCGCTGCGCAGCGTCTGCGCGAGCGGGAGCTCCTGTTCCGCCAGCGTGACCCAGTAGCTCGCGCCGATCGCCAGCACGCCGTCGTTGAAATCGTAGCGGGGATTGTGGAGGCCAGGCGGGTCCGCGCTCGCACCGGCGCCCAGCCACACGTAGCATCCCGGCTTCGCCTGCAGCATGAACGCGAAATCCTCGCTGGTCATCTCGGGCGTCGGGTTGCGCTCGACGTGGGCATCGCCGACGACGGCGGCGGCGGCGCGCGCGGCTCTGGCCGTTTCGTCGGCGCTGTTGACGGTCGCGGGATAGCGGCGCTCGTAGCGCAGGCTCGCCTGCATGTCGAAGGTCGCGGCGATGCCGGCGACGATTCCGCGCATCCGCGCCTCGATCAGGTCCTGCACCGAGTGCTCGAACGTGCGCACGGTCCCGCGCAGCACGACCTGCTCCGGAATGACGTTCCAGGTGTCGCCGGCGTGGACCTGCGTGACGCTGACCACGCCGGTTTCCAGCGGATGGATGTTGCGCGACACGATCGTCTGCAGCGCCTGGATCGCATGTGCCGCGAACAGCATCGGGTCCCTGGCCTGGTAGGCCATCGCCGCGTGCGCGCCCTTCCCGGTCGCGACGATCTCGAAGACGTCGTAGGCGCCCATCAGCGGGCCTTCGCGCATCGCGAAGCTGCCGGCGGGCAACCGCGGCCAGTTGTGCATGCCGTAGACGGCGCGCATCGGGAAGCGGTCGAACAGGCCCTCCTCGACCATCACGCGGCCGCCGCCCTCGTTCTCCTCGGCGGGCTGGAAGATGAAATAGGCGGTCCCGTCGAAGTTGCGGCGCTGAGCCATCGCACGGGCGGCGGCGAGCAGCATCGTCGTGTGGCCGTCGTGACCGCAGGCGTGCATGCGGCCGCGGTGGTTCGACGCGTGGGGCACGCCGGTCTGCTCCTCGACGTGCAGCGCATCCATGTCGGCGCGCAGCCCGATGGCCTCGCGCGAGCTGCCGTTCGAGAGCACGCCGACGACGCCGGTCTTGGCGAGGCCGGTATGGACCTCGAGGCCGAACGAGCGCAGGCGCTCGGCGACATAGGCGGCGGTCGCGACTTCCTCGAACGCAGTCTCCGGATGCGCGTGCAGGTGGTGGCGCCAGCGGCGCATCTCGGTGTCGAGCGCGGCGACCTCGGGGACGATGTTCATGCGGCTCTCCTCGCGGATCTGCGCCAATCCTAGCATCGCCGACGCGGGGCGCCCGGTCCGCAACCCCTGCTGCGTCCAGCCTGCATCCGGTAAAATCGCAGGCTTCGCCCATGGAGACGCGCACCTACGACCTGCTGGTGATCGGCGGCGGCATCAACGGCGCGGGCATCGCCCGCGATGCCGCGGGGCGTGGGCTCTCGGTGCTGCTGGTCGAGCGCGACGATCTCGCCGCGCACACGTCGTCGTGGAGCACCAAGCTGATCCACGGCGGGCTGCGCTATCTCGAGCACTACGAGTTCCGGCTGGTGGCCGAGGCGCTCGCCGAGCGCGAGGTCCTGCTGCGTGCCGCGCCGCACATCATCGAGCCGCTGCTGTTCGTGCTGCCGCACGAGCCTCACCTGCGCCCCAAGTGGATGATCCGCGCCGGGCTGTTCCTCTACGACCGGCTCGGCGGACGGATGACGCTGCCGAAATCCTTCGCGACGCGGCTCGACGGCAGCCGCTACGGCGCGGGCCTCAAGCCGCGGTTTCGCAACGGCTTCGTCTACGCCGACGCGCGTGTCGACGACGCCCGCCTGGTGGTGCTGAACGCGATGGATGCACGAGCGCGTGGCGCCGACATCCGCGTGCGCACGACGCTGGCAGGTGCCAGGCGCGAGGGCGGGCTGTGGCGCGCAACCCTCGCCGCGCACGACGGAACGAAGTCCGAGGTCGGCGCGCGCGCGCTGGTCAATGCCGCCGGCCCATGGGTCGGCGAGGTGCTTGGCATGGTCGCGGCTGCGCCGGCAGGCGCGCGCGTGAGGCACGTCAAGGGCAGCCACATCGTCGTGCCGCGCGTGCACGCCGAAGACCACGCCTACATCCTCCAGAACGCCGACAACCGCATCGTCTTCGTCATTCCCTACCAGGACCGGTATTCGCTGATCGGCACCACCGACGTCCCCGTCGACGACTACGCTGATCCGTCGATCAGCGCCGAGGAGACGGCCTACCTGCTCGAGCTCGCCAACGCGTATCTCGACCGCCCGCTCGCGCAGCGCGACATCGTCTGGACCTACAGCGGGGTGCGTCCCCTCTACGACGACGGCGCGAACGACCCGTCGGCGATCACGCGCGATTACGTGCTGAAAGTCGACGCGCAGAAGCCGGTCGAGGCGGAGGCGGGCCGCGCACCGGTGCTGTCGGTGTTCGGTGGCAAGATCACGACCTATCGCAAGCTCGCCGAGGCGGCGCTGGTCGAATTGAGGCCGTTCTTTCCGGGGATGAAAGGCGCATGGACCGCCACGGCGCAGCTGCCGGGTGGCGACCTGCCCCGCGGCGACCGCGCCGAGTGGCTCGGCGATCTCTGCCGGCGCTACCCGGTACTCGACCCGGAGCTGCTGCGGGCGCTCGCGAAGCGCCACGGCACGCGGGCGCCGGCAATCCTGGGTGATGCGAGCAAGCCGGCCGACCTCGGCGAGGATTTCGGCGCGCAGCTCACCGAGCGCGAGGTCTCGCACCTGGTGAGCGACGAGTGGGCGCTGAGCGCCGACGACGTGCTGTGGCGCCGCACCAAATGCGGCCTGCCGATGTCCGCCGCGCAGCGCGCCCGCGTCGCGGCGCACCTCGGATCGTAATGAAAACAGGGACGCACCACGTTTTTAATCGGGGTCTGACCCCCTTTTTCATGAGGCAACGGAAAAAACCGGGTCAGACCCGGTTTCCAACGAAAACCGGGTCTGACCCGGTTTTTGGTGACCCGGTCTTTCGGTGAACGCGCCGGCGCCCTTGTCGAGCATGCCGGACGCCGTGCGCCGCGGCATCCGCTTCGTACTGACCGACATCGACGACACGCTGAGCTCCGACGGCAAGCTGACGGCCGAGGCGTACTTCGCATTGCAGCGCTTGCACGCGGCGGGCCGCGTCGTCGTTCCGGTTACCGGCCGACCGGCCGGCTGGTGCGACCACATCGCCCGAATGTGGCCGGTGGACGCGGTCGTCGGCGAGAACGGCGCGTTCTACATGCGCTACGACCAGGGCACGCGCAAGCTGCTGCGGCGCTTCGTCGCGTCGGACGCCGAGCGCGCGGCGCAGCGGGCGCGGATCGCGGCGATCGGCGCGCAGATCCTGAAGGACGTGCCGGGCAGCGCGCTCGCCTCCGACCAGCTCTATCGCGAGACCGACCTCGCGATCGACTGGTGCGAGGACGTGCCGGCGCTGCCGCGGGCCGCGGTCGACCGCATTGCCGCGCTGATGGAAGCGCAGGGAATGACGGCCAAGGTGAGCTCGATCCACGTCAACGGGTGGTTCGGCGACTACGACAAGCTGGCGACGACGCGGATGCTGATGCGCGAGGCATTCTCGACCGACGTCGACGCGGCGCGCGATGCCTTCGTGTTTGCCGGTGACTCGCCCAACGACGCGCCGATGTTCGCGTTCTTCCCCAACGCGGTCGGCGTCGCCAACCTTCGGCGCTTCCTCGACCGGATCGCCCAGCCGCCCGCCTACATCACGACTCGCGAAGCCGGCGCGGGATTCGCCGAGCTCGCCGATTTCCTGCTCGCCGGCGCGTAGCCGGCCGTCGTCGAGTCCCCGGCAAGCCCAAGCCTTGACAGTATCTGCCTAGGCAGTTACTGTATGGGCAATTCTGCTCCGCGCAGCCGTCCCGTCGCAGCCCGCCGATCCCCATGACCGTCATCTACGACCCGAAGAGCTTCGACCCGTCGACCAGCATCGGTCGCCTGATGACCATGGTGAAGGGCGCATTGATGGAGGCGCTCGACGCCGAGCTCGCGCCGCTGGACATCACCGCCGCGCAGTTCGTGGTCCTGGTCAAGCTCGCGACCGGCGCGACCGCGTCGGCATCGACGCTATGCAAGGGCGTCTCCTACGATCCTGGCGCGATGACCCGGATGATCGACCGCCTCGAGCGCAAGGGGCTGGTGAGGCGCGTGCGCAGCCCCCGTGATCGCCGCAAGGTCATCGTCGAGCTGACCGCCGGAGGCAGCGCCGTCTACCCGCAGCTGATCGCCGGCGCCGTGCGGGTGCTGAACCGCTTCCTGCGCGATTTCAGCGCGGCGGAAGCGCAGCAGCTCGAAGCGTTCCTGCGCCGGATGCTCGCCAACGCCTGACCCATGAACACGTCGATCGCGCGCAGTGTCGCCGTCATCGCCGCGCTCCTCGCCGCGGGATGCGCCAGCATGCGCGGGCTCGCCCCCGAGACAGCGCCCGCGAGCGCCAACGCCCTCGCCAGCCAGCGCTCGCTCGCGACGGCGAGGGTGTCGCCTGCGGCCTGGCCGGACCCTGCGTGGTGGAAAGGCTTCGGCGATCCCGCGCTCGACCGCCTGATCGACGAGGCGCTCGCCGACAGCCCGACGCTCAAGCTCGCCGCGGCGCGCACGCGCAGGGCGCTGGCCTATGCCGCGGTCGCGCGCTCGGCACTCTCCCCGCGGGCGGACGCGGGCTTCGATGCGACGCGCGAGCGGTTCGCGCAGACCGAGCTCATTCCGCCTCCGGTGGGCGGAAGCTGGGAGACGACCTACCAGCTGCAGGCGACCCTGAACTGGGAAATCGATTTCTGGGGCAAGAACCGCGCAGCGTGGCAGGCCGCGATGGGCGAAGCGCGGGCCGCGGCCGTCGACGCCGAGGCCGCGCGGCTGATGCTGGCGGTGAACGTCGCACAGGCCTATGTGCAGCTGCAGCGCGCCTACCAGCAGCGCGACATCGCAACGACGACGCTCGACCGCCGCGAAAAGGTCTATGCGCTGACCCGCGACCGCAACGCCGCGGGCATCGACTCCCGGCTCGAGCTCAAGCAAGCCGAGGAAGCGCTGCCTGCCGCGCGTGAGGAGATCGTGCAGATCGACGAGACGATCGCGCGCGCGCGAAACCAGATCGCCGCGCTGCTCGGCCGCGGACCCGATCGCGGCCTCGCGATCGAGCGCCCCGTGGCCCATGCGCTGGGCGCGCCGGCATTGCCCACCACCGTTCCGGCCGAGCTGATCGGCAGGCGGCCCGACATCGTGGCGGAGCGCCTGCGCATCGAGGCCGCGCACCAGCAGATCGACGTCGCCAAAGCGCAGTTCTATCCCAACGTCAACCTCGCGGCGTTCGCGGGCCTGCAAAGCCTGGGCGCCTCGGGATTCTTTTCGTCCGCCAGCCGCATGGCGGGCTTCGGGCCGGCGATCACGCTCCCCATCTTCGATGCCGGCCGCCTGCGCGGCAACCTCGCGGCGCGTGACGCCGATTACGACGCCGCCGTCGAGCAGTACGACCAGACGCTCGCCGATGCATTGCGCGACGTCGTCGACCAGCTCGCGTCGTTCCGCAGCGTAGAGGCGCAGCGCGAGCAGCAGGTGCAGGCGCTGGCGACGGCACGCGAAGCCTACGACCTCGCCCTGCTCCGCTACCGCGAAGGCGTCGGCAACTACCTCCAGGTGCTGTCCGCCGAGCAGCCGCTGCTCGCGCAGCAGCGCCTCGACGTCGACCTGCGCTCGCGCGAGCTCGCACTCTCGATCAACCTGATCCGCGCGCTCGGCGGCGGATATCGCGGGAAATCTCCAGCATGAGCAACGATACCCATTCCCTCGACCCATCGATATTGCGATCGCGGCGCCAGCGCGGGCTCGCGATCATATTCGGCATCGTGCTGATCGCCGGCATTGCCTGGGGCGCGTGGTGGCTGTGGTCGGCGCGCTACGACGAGACCACCGACGATGCCTACGTCAGCGGCAACGTGGTCCAGATCACGCCGCAGATCGCGGGCACGGTGGTGGCGATCGGTGCCGACGACACGCAGTTCGTCGAGGCGGGCCAGCTCCTCGTCCAGCTCGACCGCGCCGACGCCAAGGTCGCGCTCGACGAGGCTGAAGCGCAGCTCGCGAAGACCGTGCGCGACGTGCGCGGCCTGTTCGCGACCACCGCGCAGCTCGATGCGACCGTCCAGATGCACCGCTCGGACCTCGCGCGCTACGAAGACGATCTCGCACGGCGCAGCCGCCTCGCCAGCTCGGGTGCGATCTCGCGCGAAGAGCTGCAGCACGCGCAGGGTGCCGTCAACAACGCCAAGGCCGCGCTGCTCGCCGCCCAGGAAAAGCTCGCCGCGAATCGCGCCCGCATCGACCGCACGACCGTCGATACCAATCCCGATGTGCTCGCCGCCGCTGCGCACGTGCGCGAGGCCTACCTCGCCTACGCGCGCACCGAGTTGCCGGCGCCGGTCTCCGGCTTCGTCGCCAAGCGCGCCGTGCAGCTCGGGCAGCGGGTGGCCCCCGGCGTGCCGCTGATGGCGGTGGTGCCGCTGGACCAGGTCTGGGTCGAGGCGAACTTCAAGGAACCCCAGCTCAGGGACATGCGCGTCGGGCAGCCGGTCAAGCTGACCGCCGACCTCTACGGCGGCAAGATCGACTACCACGGCAAGGTCGCGGGCTTCGGCGCGGGAACCGGCTCGGCGTTCGCGCTGCTGCCGGCGCAGAACGCGACCGGCAACTGGATCAAGATCGTCCAGCGCATCCCGGTGCGCATCGCTCTCGACCCCAAGGACCTCGCGGCGCATCCGCTGCAGATCGGCCTTTCGATGCAGGCCGACGTCGACACGCACGACCGCAGCGGTGTGCGACTGCCGGAGATCGCGCAGACCTCCCCGCCTTATGCGACCGACGTGTTCCACGTGCAGGACGCCGTCGCCGACGCGCGAGTCAAGGCGATCATCGCGGCCAACGAGGCGCTGCGGCCGAGGTCAGCGACTGCCCCGGTCGCCGCGAACACCGAGCGCCGCCGCCATATCCCTCGCGCCCGCGCGGTGAGGCGCATCGCCTCGGCCCCCAGCAAGACGCTGTAACGCCGTCGCGCGCGACCGCAGCCATGGCCACGTGGACCCCGCCGCCTCCGCTCAAGGGCGCCGCGCTCGTCGCCGGCACGATCGCGCTTTCGCTCGCGACCTTCATGAACGTGCTCGACACGTCGATCGCCAACGTGTCGATTCCCGCGATCGCGGGCGATCTCGCGGTGTCGCCGGACCAGGGCACCTGGGTGATCACGTCCTTCGGCGTCGCCAATGCGATCTCGCTGCCGCTGACCGGCTGGCTCAGCCGGCGCTTCGGGCAGGTGCGCCTGTTCTCGGCGTCGGTGCTGCTGTTCGTGATCACGTCGTTCCTCTGCGCGCTGGCGCCATCACTGCCGATGCTGATCGTGTTCAGGGTGCTGCAGGGCGCGGTGGCCGGTCCGATGATTCCGCTGTCGCAGGCGCTGCTGCTGTCGAGCTACCCCAAGGAGCGCGCCGGCAGCGCACTGGCGATGTGGGCGATCACGACGCTGGTCGCACCCGTCGCGGGGCCGCTGCTCGGCGGCTGGATCACCGACAACATCTCGTGGCCGTGGATCTTCTACATCAACATCCCGGTGGGCCTGCTCGCGGTCGCGGTGACGTGGCTGATCTACCGCAGCCGCGAGACACCGGCGGTCAAGGTCCCGGTCGACGGCGTCGGCCTCGGACTCGTCGTCCTCTGGGTGGGCGCCATGCAGGTGATGCTCGACAAGGGCAAGGACCTCGACTGGTTCGGCTCGCCGTTCATCGTCGCGCTGGCGATCGTGGCGAGCGTGGGCTTCGCCGTGTTCGTCGTGTGGGAGCTGACCGACCGCCACCCGGTCGTCGACCTGCGGCTGTTCGCGCGGCGCAATTTCTGGACGAGCACGCTCGCCATGTCGCTGGCCTATGGGACGTTCTTCGGCAACCTCGTGCTGCTGCCGCTGTGGCTCCAGCAGTACATGGGCTACACGGCGACGATGGCGGGCACCATCCTCGCCCCGGTGGGCTTCCTCGCGATCCTGCTGAGTCCGTGGGTCGGCAGGAGCATCCACAAGGTCGACCCGCGGCTGTTCTCGACCGGGGCCTTCGCGATCTTCGCGATCGTCTTCTTCATGCGCTCGCGCTTCGACACCAACGCGGACATCGAGACGCTGCTCATCCCGACGATCATCCAGGGCGCGGGCATGGCGCTGTTCTTCGTGCCGCTGGTCACGCTCAGCATCTCGGGACTCGAACCCGAGCGCATCGCCGCGGCGTCGGGGCTGTTCAACTTCGCGCGCATCACCGCGGGCTCGTTCGGCACCTCGATCATGACGACGTGGTGGGATCGGCGCGCGAGCCTGCACCACGCGCAGCTCGCCGAGCACATCAGCCCCTACGACCCGACGTCGGTGCAGGCGCTCGCCGGGCTGCACGCCAATGGCCTCGCCGCCGGGCAAGGCCATGCCGTGATCAACCGCATGATCGACCAGCAGGCGTTCACGATGTCGGCGGACGACCTCTTCCGGCTCTCGGCGGTGGTGTTCGTGCTGCTGATCGGCGTCGTCTGGCTGGCACGGCCGGCGAAGAAGGCCGTCGCGCCCGTGGCGGGGGTCGCGGACTGACGTCGCGGGGTGCCGGCGGTCGGCCTTTCCGGGTCGGCCATCGGCAGCACTTCCGCAGCAAAGCGGGCCGCAGGGCCCGCATCGGGGACGGGTCGGTCGCATTCCCGATCCTGTTCGGTCGGCCGAAGAAGCAAGCACTCACCTTCTACAGAAGCGGCAGCTGGCGCTGACATCTGACTGCGCCTCTCGGCGTAGAGCCGGAGTCGTGACCGCCTTTCGTCAGGGAATCGCCTTCCGAGCGATCGCGGGGTATGCAAATTGCTGAAATGCGAATCCCTCGCACGGGAGCGACCGTGCCGGGACGGCACCAGGGGTCGAGCGCGGGCGACGGGCGTGCGCGCAGGGAGGAACGAACATGATCCGCTACGGTTTCACCATTCGCACGCGCACGGGGCAGCGCATCGAGAACGTCTCGATCATCGCGGGCTCGCAGAGGGACGCCGAGCGCCGGCTGCGCCAGATGTACCTCCACTGCGAGGTCCTCGAATGCCGCGAGGCGGCGATCCCCAGGAACCTGGCCGCGATGGGCATGGCCAACGTCATCGACCTCTTCGCCACCAGTCCGCCGACGATCATCCAGAACTGACTCCCGACCCCCGTCCCCGCACCCGGCCGGGCCTGCCGGGCGCTGGCGTATCATCGTTGCCTACCCTGGTGTCCCCCGCTTGATGGCCGCAGCCCCAAACGTCGCAATCCTCGCCGCCGGTCAGGGCAAGCGCATGCACTCGACGCTGCCCAAGGTCCTCCACCCGCTCGCGGGCCGCCCGCTCGCCGCCCACGTCCTCGCTGCCGTACGCAATCTCGGTCCGCGCGCCATCGCTATGGTCACCGGGCACGGCGCGCAGGCTGTCGAGACCGCACTCGCCGCAGCCGACATTCGCTTCGTGCGCCAGGACCCGCCGCGCGGGACCGGCGACGCGACTCGCATCGCCCTCTCCGTGCTTCCGCCCGACGGCGTCACCCTCGTCGGCCTGGGGGACGTCCCGCTGGTGCCGCCCGAGGTGCTTGCGCGTCTGGTCGATCTCGCCGGCGGCGGACGTCTCGCGCTGCTGACGGCACGGGTGCGCGAGCCTTTCGGCCTCGGGCGTGTCCTGCGCGGAACCGATGGAAACGTGCGCGCGATCGTCGAGGAGCGCGATGCCACCGACGACGAACGGCGCATCGACGAGATCAACACCGGTTTCATCGCCGCGCCGACCGCGCTGCTCGCGAAATGGGTCGCGCGGCTGACCCCGCACAATGCCCAGGGCGAGTACTACCTGACCGACGTCGTCGCCATGGCCGTCGCCGACGGCGTGCCGGTCGTCGCGCACGTCACCGCCGACGAGGCATCGGTGGCGGGCGTCAACGACCGGGCGCAACTCGCCGCGCTGGAGCGCATCGTCCAGCGGCGCCATGCGCAGGCGCTGATGATCGCGGGAACGTCGATCGCCGATCCGGAACGCGTCGACGTCCGCGGCAGGCTGACCTGCGGGCGCGACGTGACCATCGACGTGGGCTGCGTGTTCGAGGGCGACGTGCACCTGGGCGACGGCGCCCGCGTCGGCCCGTACTGCGTGCTGCGTGATGTCGCCGTCGGGCCCGGAACACGCATCGAGGCGTACTCGTACATGGATTCCGCGTCGATCGGGCACGACTGCCGGATCGGCCCCTACGCGCGCCTGCGTCCCGGCACGAAGCTTGCGGAGGATGTTCACATCGGCAACTTCGTCGAGGTGAAGGCCAGCACGCTGGGGGCCGGGTCGAAAGCGAACCATCTCGCCTACATCGGCGACGCGACCGTCGGCAGCCGGGTCAATTACGGGGCCGGCTCGATCACTGCCAATTACGATGGCGCGAACAAGCATCGGTCGGTCATCGGTGACGACGTGCACGTGGGCTCGAACTGTGTGCTGATCGCGCCGATCACCATCGGCCCAGGCGCGACCATCGGTGGCGGCAGCACCGTCACCGGCGAGCCGCCGGCCGGCAAGCTGACCGTGGCGCGCGCGCGGCAGGTCGTCGTCGAGGAGTGGCAGCGCCCGCGCAAGGTGCTCGACCCCACCGAGAAGCCATGAGAGTTCGCAGGATGCAGCAGCTTTCGACGTCGACGCTGGCGCTCGCGGCCATGCTGTTCGCGGCCGGCGCATTCGCGCAGACCGATTGCAGCAGCGTTCCCGACCAGTCCCGCGCGCGTTGCGAGCAGGCAGCGAAGCTGAAAGCAGTCTGCGGAGGTTTGACAGGTGAAGGCAGGAAGCACTGCGAGCAGCGGCACATCGACTACGCCACCGCGGGCGAGGACTGCACCAGTCTCGCCGGCGGGGCGAGGCTGAGCTGCGAGCAGCGCAGCCGAATGATGTACATGGCGACGCCCTGCAAGGGCAAGGCGGGCGCCGACCTCGAGGCCTGCATCAAGGCGCAGGCCTCGATGCGCACGAGATAACTCCAGGGAATCCAGGATCATGTGCGGCATCGTCGGTGCAACCTCCAATCGCAACGTCGTTCCGATCCTGATCGAGGGCGTCCGTCGCCTCGAATACCGCGGCTACGATTCGACCGGGCTCGCCGTCGTCGACGGCGGGGACGGCGACACAGCGGTGCTCGAGCGTCTGGTGTCGACGGCGCGCGTGGCCGATCTCGCCGCGCAGGCCGAGTCGATGCACCTCGAGGCGTTCACCGGGATCTCGCACACGCGTTGGGCGACGCACGGCGCGCCGACACCCGACAACGCGCATCCGCACCTGTCCGGCGGCGAGGTCGCCGTCGTCCACAACGGCATCATCGAGAACTACGAGGAACTGCGCGACAGGCTGAAGGCTCACGGCTACGTCTTCCGCACCCAGACCGACACCGAGGTCATCGCCCACCTCATCCATGCGTACTGGCACGCCGAACGCGGCGGCGACCTGCTCGTCGCCGTCCAGCGTGCGATCGCCGAGTTCAAGGGCGCCTACGCGATCGCCGTCATCTCGACGCGTGAGCGCGGGCGCGTCGTCGGCGCACGGCAGGGCAGCCCGCTGCTGGTCGGCATCGGCGAGCACGACCATTTCCTCGCCTCCGACGCCTCCGCGCTGATGTCCGTCACGCGCCGCGTCGCGTATCTCGAAGAGGGCGACGTCGCCGACGTGCAGCGCGATTCGTATGCGATCTACGACGCCGCGGGCCAGCCCGTCGAACGCGCCATCATCGACGTGCAGGGCAGCAGCGATGCCGTCGAGCTCGGACCCTACCGGCACTTCATGCAGAAGGAAATCTTCGAGCAGCCGCGCGCCGTCGCCGACACGCTCGAGGACATCGCGACCATCTCGCCGTCGCTGTTCGGGCCCAAGGCCGCGGCCATCCTCCCCGACGTCGATTCGGTGCTGATCCTAGCCTGCGGCACCAGCTACTACTCGAGCCTCGTCGCCAAACAGTGGATCGAGACGCTGGCGAAGATTCCCTGCACGGTCGAGATCGCCAGCGAATACCGCTACCGCGACAGCGTGCCGCATGAAAAGACGCTGGTGGTCGTCGTGTCGCAGTCGGGCGAGACCGCCGACACCCTGGCGGCGCTGAAGCACGCGAAATCGCTGGGCCACAAGCACACGCTCGCCATCTGCAACGTCGCCACCAGCTCGATGGTGCGCCAGACCGAGATGGTGTTCCTCACGCGGGCAGGGACCGAGGTCGGTGTGGCCTCGACCAAGGCGTTCACCACCCAGCTCGCCGCCCAGTTCCTGCTGGCGCTGACGCTGGCCAAGCTGCGCGGGCGGCTGTCGGCGGACGAGGAATCGAAGGCGGTCGATGACCTGCGCCACATCCCAGCGGCGATCCGCGGCGCGCTGGCGCTCGAGCCGCACCTGATCGGCTGGGCGCAGCAATTCGCGAAAAAGCAGCATGCGCTGTTCCTCGGCCGCGGCCTGCACTATCCGATCGCGCTCGAAGGCGCGCTGAAGCTCAAGGAAATCTCCTACATCCACGCCGAGGCGTATCCCGCCGGCGAGCTGAAGCACGGACCGCTGGCCCTGGTCGACGCCGAGATGCCCGTCGTCGCCATCGCGCCCAACGATGCGCTGCTCGAAAAGCTGAAATCGAACCTGCAGGAAGTCCGTGCGCGCGGCGGCGAGCTCTACGTCGTCGCCGACCTGGATTCGCACCTCACCGCGGGCGACGGCATCCACCTGATCCGCATCGCAGAGCACCGCGGCCTGCTGTCACCGATCGTCCACGTCGTGCCGCTGCAGCTGCTCGCCTATCACACCGCGGTGCTGCGGGGGACGGATGTGGACAAGCCGCGGAATCTGGCCAAGTCGGTCACGGTGGAGTAGCGGCGGTGGCGGTTCGCCTACGCGTGCAACAGTAGGCGAACCCGTATCGATCGAGCCATCGCGCAATGGACGCCGGCGTGCCTTGCCCCTTCTGCGCAGTCGACGCCTCGCGCATCGTGGCGCAATCGCCCCTCGCCATTGCATTCCGGGACGGATTTCCGGTGAGCGCTGGACACTGTCTCGTCGTTCCCAAGCGGCATGTCGCGTCGTGGTTCGAGACCGGCGAGGCCGAGCGCCAGGAGATCATGCGGCTCGTCGACGAGGTACACGACGGGCTCGCCAAGGAGCATCACCCCGCCGGGTTCAACATCGGGATCAATGATGGACGGGCAGCGGGCCAAACGGTCATGCACGTACACGTGCACCTGATTCCGCGATACCTCGGCGACCGGCCGGACCCGCGCGGGGGTGTCCGCTGGGTACTCCCCGATGCGGCCGATTACTGGTCTTCGCGCGCATGAGTGTCGATGCGCCCTCCGATTCGGCGCAGCTCGAGTTCCTCACCAAGCTGCAACGCCTCGTGGAGGAGGGGCAGTTCACGGCGACATACAAGTTTGCCCTGCTCAGCGCGCTAGTCGATATCGCTGTCGAGCGCGGACGCGACGACGCAAACCGGCTGCGGATACCGTTGCGTGCGATCGCCGAGAAGTTCGCCGAACTCTATTGGGACCACACGAAACCCTTTCGGGGAGGCGTCCTGTCGCAAAACAAGGGCCGGAACATCGCGATGCTCGGCTTGCTCGAGCGGGTCCAGGGGCAAGCGGGAACCATTGCCGAGGCGCGCCGCAGCGCTGCGTGGCGTGGTCTCCTGGCACGTGTTGCCGGATTGGTTGTTGAGATGCCGCTGTTCAAGCTCCAGCGGCTACGCAACGACTCGCGCCTGATCTTCCTGTACGAAGAGAGGATCCAAGACAACTCGATCGAACTGCTGGACGGCGTCGCGTTCTGCCTCCGGCAGTTCTCGGGCTTCATCAGATTGATGGTCCGCAGTGCGTGGTTGAGCGAAATCCGGCGCAACGCACGGAACGCCTACCTGATCGGTGATGGCGCGAATCTCGAGGCATTCCTGTTCGGCGACGATCGCGTGCCCCTCGGCAAGGTCCGCGACATCCTCTTGCCGATGCAGAGCGGCAGATGCTTCTACTGCGGACAGAGCATGGATGCGACTGCGCACGTCGACCATTTCATCCCCTACGCTCTGTACCCTGGGAATCAGGCGCACAACCTGGTGCTCGCGCATGCGGGCTGCAATGGCAACAAGTCTGACCTGCTGGCCGACATACCGCATCTCGAGCGCTGGGTCGATCGAAATCATCGCCGGGGCGCGGAGTTGGCCGAGGCGATGGAAGAGCAAGCGATCGTCGCCGACCTTGGAGCCACCGAGGGAATTGCACGCTGGGCCTACCATCGTGCCGAGGAGGCGGGCGCCCTGCTCTGGATTCGAAAAGGTGAGACGCGGCAATATCCGCGCGGCGTGATGCTCCCGATCTAGCCAGAGCACTGACGATGACCAACGGGTCCCCGAAATCGTGACCGAGCCAGAGATCCCCCCTGGCGAGGCGTTGCGCGGCTGGGACTCGGATTTCGTGCGCTTCGCGGTAACGCCGTCGAGCGCCATCGTTGCCAAGCTGCGTCAATTCCTCAACGATGCCTCGCGCGAGCAGGTGCGGGCCTGGGACGATTCGATTCCACGTCTTCAGACCGAGGTCGAGAAGGTCCGCGAAGTCAGGGAAGAGGCCGGGCGTTACACGGCGATCCTCGAATACCAGTTGCCGATGGAGTCCCGGCGCGCCGACGCTGTCTTCCTGCTCCGCGAAAGCGTCCTGGTCATCGAGCTCAAGGGAAAGTCGCAGCCGTCCGACGCCGACGTGGATCAGGCACACGCCTATGCGCGGGATCTGCGCTGCTACCACGCCGAATGCGAAAACCGTGCGGTCCACGCGCTGCTCGTACCGACGGGCGCGCGGGGTGATCGAGGAAACGTCCGTGGCGTTCGCGTATGCGGACCGGATGTCCTCGACGCGATTGTCGCCGAATATGATGTCCACGACGTCGGTGAGATCATCGACGCGCGTCGCTTCCTGTCGAGTGACGCCTATCGACCGCTCCCAACTCTCGTGACTGCGGCGCGGGAGCTCTTCCTCCACGGCACGCTGAGAAGGATCAAGCGCGCGGCCGCCGCGACGGACGCTGCCGCCGATGCGGTGTCTGGAATCGTGCATGAAGCCGCGCGCTCGCGAACCCGTCACCTGGTACTCCTGACCGGAGTGCCGGGCGCCGGCAAGACCCTCGTCGGACTACGATTGGTCCATTCGCACTTCATCGACGATCTTGCCGTTCCCCGTGCGAACGGCAAGCCGACGGCACCTGCGGTCTTCCTGTCGGGCAACGGCCCGTTGGTCGAGGTGCTGCAATACGAGTTGCGGGACGCAGGCGGCAGCGGCAAGACCTTCGTTCGTGGCGTAAAGGATTACGTCAAGCATCACAGCGGTGCGGGGAAACGCGTGCCGTCCGAACACGTTCTCGTCTACGACGAGGCGCAGCGCGCCTACGACGCTGCGATGGTGGCTGCCAAACATCCGGAGATGGCACAGACCGCCCGATCGGAGCCCGAACTGTTCGTTGAATTCGCCGAGCGAATTCCGGAGTGGTGCGTCGTCGTGGGCCTGATCGGGGGCGGTCAGGAAATTCATACAGGAGAAGAGGCCGGAACGATCCAGTGGGCGCGTGCGATCGCTGGATCGCCAGGCAGCCACGAATGGGTCGTGCACTGTCCGCCTGCACTGGCCGAAACCTTCAGCAAGCTGTCGTTCACGAGTGAACCTGCGCTCAACCTGGATCAGAGCCTGCGATCGCACTTGTCGTCCCGCGTCCACGAGTACGTGGCGGGTCTGGTCGCTGCAGACCCAATATCGATCGACGCGCAGTCAAGGCTCGCGGAACAACTCGCCGCGGAAGGCTACGATCTGCGCATCACGCGTGACCTGGACGTTGCGATGGCGTATCTGCGGGACCGCTACGCCGATGACCAGGACGCGAGATTTGGGCTCGTTGCATCAAGCCGCGACCGCGACCTCGAGCGATTCGGCGTGCCGAACGGCTTCCAGTCCACCAAGCGGCTGCGCTATGGGCCCTGGTATGGCGACGACGAGCGGGCCGCTGGTGGCTACTCGTGCCGCCACCTGCGCGACTGTGTCACCGAATTCGGGGCGCAGGGCCTCGAACTCGACGCAGTCCTGCTCGCCTGGGGAACCGACTTCAGACGAGACGGATCCGGCTGGGATATCGGGCGAGCCCGAGGCTACAAGCGCGGCGGTCCGGCGGTGCACAACCCCTGGCAACTGCGGGCGAATGCGTATCGCGTGTTGCTCACGCGCGCACGCGATGCGACGGTTGTCTTCATCCCGTCGCTTGTGGAATTGGATGACACCTACGCATATCTGAAAGCCAGCGGCTTCCGGCCGCTGCAAAGCCCCCTGTCTTGACGCGAAGGAACATCGGTCCAGGGGAGCCCGGCAGGGCGCCCGGGTAACGGCCTCGCGATCCATGAGCGGCTATTCCTGCTTCAGATACGCGTACCCCCGATGCTCGAGCTCCGCGATCCGCACCACGCCTGACGCGACCGGCGCGACGCCGGGAATGATCTTGTCCTTCGGCAGGTTGACCGACTCGCGGGTGATTTCGCACAGCTCGAGCTTGACCTTCTGCACGTCGCGTAGCTGCTCGAGCCGCTGGATCAGCTCGGCGCGGCGCGCCTTGAGCTCGGCATCCTCGGCGAATGCTGTCCCGGCGAGCGGGTCCTTGGTGAGGAAGCGGATGCCGGCGCCGACGAACACGACGCGCACGTCGTAGTCGGCGAGGTCGTTCTGGTACGCGGTCACCATGTTGTTGACGCTCTGGATCATCGCGCTGAGCCGCCGCGGATCGGCGAAGTCGACATGCCACACCACCTTCTCGACCTTCTCGGCCGATGCCGCGTCCGCGGCGTACGCGGGCGTGATCGAGAGCATGACCGCGACGAGCATCAGGGCCTGCAGCATCCTGGAAAACATGGGGTCCTCCTTCGCGTTGCGGAACGGGTCGCTGCCCGGTGGCGCGGGTTTCCTGTTGAGTCTATACTGATACAAAATGCACCGCTGAGTCCAGAACTGGACTACCCGCCCGATGACCGTCACCGCCACCCCTCGAAGACACCAGGCCCCCGCCCCGCGCAAATGGTCCCCCGCCGAGCTGAGCGGCCCGGCCCTGCGGACGTTCTTCCGCATCTGCGATGCGTGGAAGCTTACCGCCACCGAGGCGCGCCGGATCCTGGGCGATCCGCCGCGCTCGACGTTCTTCCTCTGGAAGCGCACCGGCGAGGGACAGCTGTCGCGCGATACGCTCGAGCGCGTGTCCTATGTTCTCGGCATCTACAAGGCGCTGCAGATCCTGCTTCCTCAGCCGGAGGCCGCCGATGCGTGGATTCGCAAGCCGAACGCGGCGCCGCTGTTCGGCGGGGCGCCGGCGCTCGAACGCATGCTCTCGGGCAACGTCGCCGACCTCTACGTCGTCAGACAGTACCTCGATGCCCAGCGCGGCGGCTGGAGCTAAGGCGCTGCGCAAGCGGCACACGATCTGGCGGCCGAGCCATCGGCTGATCCCCAGTCGCTTTCCCCCGATCGGATTGTTCGACCGCGTGGCCGATGCCAGGGACCTCGAGGCCGTCTACGCGCTCGAATCGCTGACCAACGACCGCGTGCGGGAGGAGGCCGGCGACCTGCGCCTGGTGCTGCCGAAGGATCGCATCGCCGGCCCCGGCACGACGCCGATCATGGCGGCGTTCACCCACCTCAATCCCGAGGGCAGCCGGTTCTCGGACGGATCGTTCGGCGTGTACTACTGCGCGCAGGCACTGGACACGGCGCTGGCGGAGGTCCGCCATCACCAGGAGCGCTTCCTGCGCCGCACCCGCGAAGGTCCGATGCAGCTGGAATTGCGCCTGTATCTGAGCGACCTCGACGCGAAGCTCGTCGATGTACGAAAGCACCCCGAATTCCATCGACCCGATGACTACGCACCGGGCCAGCGACTCGGACATATGTTGCGCGAGGCCGGCGCGGACGGCGTTCTCTATCGAAGCGTTCGCCACGAAGGCGGGCTGTGCGCAGCGGTGCTGCGCCCGCCGGTGCTGGCGGCGTGCCGGCAGTCCGCGCATTACGCATTTCATTTCGACGGCACGCGGATCGTGGCCATCGACGAATTGTCGCGCGCCTGGACGGCGCGCCCTTAGCCAAGGACCCCTGAGCGGCGGCGTCGGTACTGCTTTGAGGTAGCTGCGAATTTGAAATTGCCGCGCCTCCTGTGCCACGGCGCGGCCGCGCCTCCCCGTGATAGGCTGATTCGCCGTCAGGCCTCACGCGCCTGCACGAGCCAACTCACGAGGGGGAGCGAACATATGAACAAGATCCTGGCCGCACTCGCCGTCGCGGCATTGATGCGTCGCGCCGGCGTTCGCATCGGAGCGCACCGATGTCGATGGTGCCCGTGCATCAATTCGTCGACGGATTCAACAAGGGCGACGTCAAGATGGCGTTGGCAGCATGCACCGACCAGGCGTCGATCATCGACGATTTCCCGCCCCACGAGTGGCACGGTGCGGGGGCGTGCTCGAACTGGGCGAGCGATTTCGGCACCGACGCGAACAAGAACGGGATCACCGACGGCTTGGTCACGATCGGCAAACCGCGGCGCGTCGACATCACGGCGGATCGTGCGTACGTCGTCGTGCCCGCGAGCTATGCGTACAAGATGCACGGGAAGCCGGTCAGGGAGACCGGAGCGACGATGACGCTTGCGTTGCAGAAAGGCGGGGCCGGCTGGCGCATCGCCGGATGGGCATGGACGAAGCGCTAGGCAGCACCGCGCTGACGCGCTGACGGCGCCGCGTCGCAGTCGTTCAGTCCCGCGCGCCCCGGACCGGCAGGTTCTGGGTGCGCCAGCGCAGCATCCCGCCGGCCAGGTTGGCGACTTTCTCGAAGCCCGCCTTCCTGAGCATCACTGCGGCCTGCGCCGAGCGTGCGCCCGAGCGGCAGACGGTGACGATCGGGCGGTCCTTCGCCAGCTCTACGGCGCGTTTCCCCAAATCGCCCAGCGGGAGCAGCCGGGCGCCGGCGATATGGCCGAAAGGTCCGGCGAACTCGTCCGCCTCGCGCACGTCGACGATCTGCAATTCGGCACCGTGCTCCTCGACCCACGCGGGCTCGATCTCCCAGAATCCGGCGAAGGTGAAGGTCAGCGGCGCCCAGCCCGGGTCGCCTGTCGCGAGGCCCTCGTCCGAGGGCCGGCCGCAGACCATGTTGGCGGGCACCGCCACGTCGAGTTGCCGCGGATGGGGCAAGCCGAGATTCTGCATGTAGCCGACGAAATCGGCCTCCGAGATATTGCCACCGAGGCGCGGGTTGTGCAGCTTCTCCTCGCCCACGCTGGTCGCCGTCAACCCGCGGTAATCGTGCCCGGGCCAGAGCACACAGTCGTCGGGCAGCGTAAAGATGCGCGTCTTGATCGACCGGTAGAGATTGCGCGCGCTTCCCTGCTGGAAGTCGGTGCGTCCGCAGCCGCGGATCAGCAGGGCATCGCCGGTGAAAGCCATGCTTTCGTCGTCCAGCACGAACGACATGCAGCCGTCGGTATGGCCGGGTGTCGCGAGTCCCGTGACATGGCGCGCGCCAAAGCGGACCCGGTCGCCGTCGGCGAGCCGGATATCGGCGCCCTGCGCGCCGCTCGCCGCCGAGATGGCGATCTTTCCTCCTAGGCGCTTGCGCAGCAGCCAGGCCCCGGTCACGTGATCGGCATGGGCGTGGGTGTCGACGGTCGCGACGAGGCGCAGGTCCAGCTCCCGGATCAGCGCCGCGTCGCGCGCCGCTTGCTCGAACACGGGGTCGATCAGGATCGCTTCGCCGCTCGCGCGATCGCCCAGAAGATAGCTATAGGTCGAGGATTGGGGATCGAAGAGCTGTCGGAAGAGCGGCATGTCGGCGAGGATAAACCATCGCCCGACTAATTCCCGCGATCGTGGCCGCGCTCCGGCCCTCGACCCTGGCCGGGCCCCGAACTGCGGTCGCGATTCTGATCAGGCGCCCTTCCACGCGGCGGTGCCGCATCAGGACCGGGACGTCCGCGCTGCGTCTCGTAGCGTTGGCGAACGACCGGGTCGCGTGGCTGGTAGCGGTAGTTGCGCGACTCCAGGCTGCGTTGTTGAGGCGCCTGTGGATACCGGTTGCCGGAATACTGCCGCTGGTACGTCGGCAACGGGGCGCGCGCGGGTACGGCGCGGCGGTCTCGCCGGTCCCAGCCGCCGTGTTTCTCCTCCCAGGAACGACCCCAATGCTCGCCCCAGCGCGGAGCGGCGTTCAGGGCCCATCCACGAAAATAAACGGGAGGACGCCGGTAGTAACGCACCGGCACGCGAAGGATGACCAGCGGTACGTAGTCCGGACTCACGATCTCCCACGGTCCGTTGTACCAGGAGCTTGCGTACCAGTTGTCGTACTGGTACACCCAGTACATGCCGTCGTAGAAGAAGTAGTTCGCGCCCAGGCTCGGGGCATAGTAGACCGGGTAGCCGGGCACCGGCACCAGCCGCGGATACGCCGGCACGTTGAATCCGATGCTGACCCCGGGAACCGCAATGCCGATGCTCACCTGGGCAAGTGCGGACGTGACCGAGCACAGCAGCAACGACAACGCGATCAGTACGGTACGCATCCTGTGTCCTCCCATTGGCATGCCGCGTCGACATCGAACGGCTCACCGCCGATACTAATCGCAACGGCGCGTTCGGGGGTACCGGACTGGCACCCGCTCGCGCGTAGGAACGCGCCTACGGCCGCCGCCAGGGAGACGTCTTGACGGCGACGGTGGACGTCGTCGTCGTCGGTGCGGGTGCGGCCGGCATGATGTGCGCAGCGCAGGCCGGGCAGCGCGGTCGCCGGGTGTTGCTGATCGAGCACTACCACGTCGTCGGCGAGAAGATCCGCATCTCCGGCGGCGGCCGCTGCAACTTCACGAACGTCAACGCGGGGCCGGCGAACTATCTGTCGCAGAACCCCGATTTCTGCCGCTCGGCGCTGGCGCGCTACACGCCCGCGCAGTTCGTGCGCCTGGTCGAAAGCCACGGCATCGCCTGGCACGAGAAGAAGCTCGGCCAGCTCTTCTGCGACCGTTCCTCGCTCGACATCATCGCGATGCTCGAGGCCGAATGCGAGCGCGGCCACGTGCAATGGCGCATGCCCTGCGCGGTGGAGGGCATCACGCCTACGGGGGACGGGTTCGCGGTGGCAACGACCCAGGGCGGCGTGCATTGCGCGTCGCTGGTGATCGCGACCGGCGGCCTCACGGTGCCGAAGATCGGCGCCACGCCGTTCGGGTACCGAATCGCCGAACAGTTCGGGCTGGCGGTGGTGCCGACGCGGCCGGGGCTGGTGCCGCTTGCATTCGCGCCCCGACGCGCTGGCGCGCTACGGAGATCTCTCCGGCATCTCGGTCGACGCCGAGGTCGCCTGCGGCGCAGGTCGTTTCCGCGAACACCTGTTGTTCACGCACCGCGGTCTTTCGGGTCCCGCGATCCTCCAGGTTTCGTCGTACTGGAACGGCCGCGATCCGCTGGCGATCGATCTGCTGCCGGAGCTCGATGCCGCCGCGTGGCTGCGCGCGCAGCACGCGATCGACAGCGCGGCTCGACAACCTGCTGGCCGAGCGGCTCCCCAGGCGCCTCGCGCAGCAGTGGTGCGCCGCCCACGGCGTCGCGCTGCCGATGCAGTGAGCTCGGTGACGAGCGCGCTGCAGGCGATCGGTGCGCAGTTGAACCGCTGGGAGGTGCTGCCGTCGGGCACGCTCGGCTACAACAAGGCCGAAGTCACCGCTGGGCGGCGTCGACACGCGCGACCTGTCGTCGAGGACCATGGCCGCGACGCGCGTCCCGGGCCTTCATTTCATCGGCGAGGTCGTCGACGTCACCGGGTGGCTGGGCGGCTACAACTTCCAGTGGGCGTGGTCGTCCGGGCACGCCGCGGGACAGGTGGCATGAGTGACGGCTCGGCCGCCGTTCGTTGCCCTTTCACCGGCGGCAGGCTACTCTGGATGAATGCAGGCAGCGGGAATTGTCCGTAACCAAACCGAAGCTCACATGAACGACGAAAAAATACAGGTACGCGTCACGAGCACCGGCCAGACGCTCGATGTCGTGGTACTGAACAAGCGTCTGGACGTCATTACGGTCGTGCTCGGGGAAGGCGTCCACAACGTGCGATGCGATCTGACGCTCACGCGCAACGGCTCGGCCTATGTCGGCAAGGTCGGCGGACGCGAAATCGTCTACGAGCGCAGCCGCGAGGACGTGAAGGCCGATCTGGCGCGCGCCGCCGGTTTCCGCGATTTCAGGCGCTGAGGGCCAGCTCCGCCACGCGCGCGATCGCGTCGCGTGCAGTGTCGACGTGCTCGACGCCGTCGACGTGGGCGGCGCCTTCGAGGCCGATGACCGTCTTGCCGAACTGGCGGCCGAGCGCGACTTCGGACAGCGTGCCGTAGCTGTCGCCGATGGCGATGAGGCAGAACGACGCGCGCGCGATCAGCGCATTGCGCGCCTCGCCGATGCCGGTCGCGATCACCACGCCGACAAACGGATTGGCCTGCGACGCGTCGGCGTCGGGCAGCAGGCCGATCGACAACCCGCCGACGCGGGCCACGCCTTCGCACACCGCCTGCATCACGCCCTGGCGGCCGCCGCAGACGACCGACGAAGCCGGCGTCGCGCGAGCCGTTCACCGACCTCGAAGGCCGCCGCGATCTGCGCAGGCGTCGCGTCGCGCGGGCCGATCACGCCGATCGGCACGCGCAGCGGGTGGCCGCTGTCGCGCTGCAGCCAGGTGACCGCGCCGATCGCGTCGACCGGTCTCGAACGCTGCGCGCGGCTGCGCACGTGTCGCCGCTGGCACTCCAGCGTGCGCGTCAGCCGCATCGAAGCGTCGCCCCGCGGCATCGAACAGTGCGCCGCGCGCGCGATCGAGCTTAAAGGTAGCGCTCATGACGGGTCCCCACCCATTCGCCGGCGGTGATGAACGCCGAGCACACCGCGGTGATCAGCAGCGCGAGCGCCGCCGCCGCCGGGAAGTCCGACCCGGTCTCCGAGATCAGGCTGTAGAGGCGCAGCGGCAGGATCGGCAGTTGCGTGCCGACCAGCGCCAGCGCGGTGCCGTAGGCGCCGAACACGACGGCGGCGACCAGGCAGAACGACGCGACGATCGGCGCCGCGACCTGCGGCAGCAGCACCTGGCGAAACGCCTGCGCCGGCGTCGCGCCCAGCGATTCCGCAGCGGCGAGCTGCGCGCGGTCGAAGTTGACCAGCACCGGCAGCATGCCGATCACCACGCGCGGAATCAGGTAGTACGACGACGCGAACGCGAGCCCCATCGGCGTGAACAGCGCGCCGCCGATCGTCGCCGCATCGAAGCCGACGTCGCGAGCAGCTGCGTGACGAAGCCCGCGCGACCATAGCCGAGGATGAATCCGTAGGCGACGATCAGGCCGGAGAAGGTGAGCGGCAGCGCGATGACGAACGACAGCGCCGTGCGCCGGCGCTGCGACAGTCGCGACAGGTGCAGCGCGACGGCGATGCCGACGACCGTCGACAGGGTGGCCGCGACCAGCGTCAGCGTCGTGCTGCCGGCCAGCGCCCGCCAGAAGCCGGGCGTGGCGAACACGCGGACGAACGCCTGCACCCCTTCGCGGAACGCATCGACGGTGACCGCGAGCACCGGCAGCGCGAAGAACAGCGCGAGCAACACCACCCCCGGTGCGACGAGGGCGAGTTGGCACGCGAGCGCAGTGCCACGGGTCACTTCGTTCCGGAGGCCGCGGCCCATCCCCGGTCGATGTCGGCTTTCTTCGCCGCCGCCGCCTTGACGTCGAGCGGACGCACCTGCGGCGCTGCGGGCAGCTTGTCGGCGACGTTGTCGGGCAGCTTCACGCCGGGCACCGACGGCCGCACGAACCCCTGCGCGAAGATGCCCTGCCCCATGTCGGTCATGATGAAGTTGAGCCACAGCTTGCCGGCTTCGGGGTGCGGCGCGTTCTCCACCAGGCTGATGCCGTACGGCGCTGCGGCGGAGGCTTCCTTGGGAATGACGACGGCGACCGCGTCGCCGAGGCCGTCGGTGTACTTCGCCTTGAGCCCGTCGTTCTCGTAGGAGATCCAGATCGGGATCTCGCCCTTGACGAACTGCGCATACGGCGTCGTCCCGAGCACGCGCAGCACGTTGCCCGACTGGTGCAGCTTGGCGAAATACTCCATGCCCGGCTTGAGGTTGTTCATGTCGCCGCCCATCCCGAAGTTGGCGGCGAACGCCATCACCTGGCCGACGCCGGTCGAGCGCGGGTCGAGGTAGACGATGGTGTTCTTGTACTCGGGCTTGAGCAGGTCGGCCCACGACTGCGGGACGTTCTTGACCAGCTTGGTGTTGACGACGAAGGCGATGGTCAGCGTGTGGATGGTGAACCACTTGCCGTCGGGATCGCGGAACACCGGCGTCAGCTTGTCGAAGTTCACCGGCTTGAACGGCGCGACGACGTCCTTCGCGATCGCATCGATGCCCGAGGCCGCGAAGTAGTACGCGGTGTCGGCCTGCGGGCGGTTGCGCGCCTTGTCGAGCGCGACGACGGTGGCGCCGAGCCGATGTCGTTGTAGACGATCTCGACTTCGGGATAGCGCTTCTTGAACGCGGCGAACTCGGCCGCCCAGTTGGCCCAGGTCGGCCCGGTGTCGAAGCTGACGACCAGGCCTTCCTTCTGGGCGGCTTCGTAGAGTTGCTTCTCGCCGGCATAGAGCTCCGGGGAATCGAGGACCGTCTGGGATCGTGCGACGGCGGACAGCAGGGTCAGGGCGATGGCGGCAGCGGACAGCGCGAATCGGCGATGCAGTGGTTTCATGACGTTCTCCTTCAGTTGCTACGCAGGAACTGGATGGCGTCGCGCGGGACGCGCACGTTGGCGACGCGATCGCGCGCCGCGGTTTCGATTTCGAGACGGCCGGTGCCCGCGGTGACCTCGATCCGCCGACTCGAGCCGAAGAAGCGGTCGCGGAGCACCTGCGCCGGCACGATGTTCTCGCCCGTGGCCTCCGCGGCGATTTCGATGCGCTCGGGCCGCACCAGCAGCCGGATCGCATTGCCGCGTGCCTGGCCGTGCGGGCGGGTGGCAAGGCGCCCGATCGGGGTGTCGACCGTCTCGTCGTCGAGCACCGTGGCGTCGAGCAGGTTGGCGCGACCGACGAAAGCCGCGACGAAAGCGTTCTCGGGCCGGTCGTAGATCTCCTGCGGCGGTGCGACTTGGACGAGGCGCCCGTCGCGCAGCACGACGATGCGGTCGGCGAGCGACAGCGCCTCGTCCTGGTCGTGGGTGATCAGCATCGTCGCGATGTTCTGTCCGCGCTGGATGCGCCGTATCTCGTCGCGCATCGCCACGCGCGTCGCGGCGTCGAGCGCGGACAGCGGCTCGTCGAGCAGCAGCGCGCGCGGCTTGAACACCAGCGCGCGCGCCGAGCGCGACGCGCTGCTGCTGGCCGCCCGAAAGCTGCGCCGGCAGCCGGTCGTGCAGCCCGGTGAGGCCGACCATCTTCAGCATCTCCTCCGCGCGCCGGCGGCGTTCCGCAAGGGGAACGTCGCGCACGCGCAGCGGATACGCGACGTTCTCCCACACGCGCATGTGCGGGAACAGCGCGTACGCCTGGAACACGACGCCGCATTCGCGTGCGCGCGGCGGCAACGCGCTGACGTCGTCGCCGTCGAGGCGGATCGTGCCCGCATCGGGCTTCAGAAAGCCGGCGATCAGGCGCAGCAGCGTCGTCTTGCCGCAGCCGCTCGGACCGATGCACACGATCAGCTCGCCCGGCATGATGTCGAGCGTGATGTCGAACACGCCCGCACTCGAGCCGGGGTAGCGGAACGTGACGCCGGACAGCGAAACCGCCGGGCGTCGTCATGCTGACGTTCACCTTCATCCGCGTTGCGCCGCCGGCGACCAGGCTGCCGGATACCGCCGCGAGGAATGCGAGCGACAGCAGGATCACCGTCGCCGCGCACGCGAAGCCGGTCGCGCCGTAGAACGCCTGCAGCAGCACCACCGGATACGTCCGGTTGAGGAAGCCCGCGACCAGGTTCGAGAACTGGAACTCGCCGATCGACAGCGCGGCCACGATGATCAGGCCGGCGAGGATCGAATGCCGCAGCGCCGGCACGACGATGTGCATGAAGCGCTGCAGGCCGTTGCTGCCCAGCGATTCGGCGGCGTCCTCCAGCGTGCGCAGTCCCAGCCGCTGCATGTCGGCGACGACGGTCTGCAGGAAGTACGGCAGGCCGAGCACGACGTGGCCGGCAGCCAGCAGCCAGATGCTGCCGAGCCACGGCAGCGTGTCCGACGAGAACACGAGGATGAAGCCGAACGCCAGCACCAGCGGCGGCAGCGCGACCGGCAACTGGTAGAGCACGCGCGCGAACGCGCGCACCGCGACGGCTTTGCGCGCGGAACATCGCGTAGCCGAGCGGCAGGCCGATCGCGACACAGGCGGCGCAGGTGATGGCGGCGACCGACAGGCTCGCCACGAACGCGCGGCGGAAGCTGGGGTCGGTCGGCGACTTCGACGTACCAGCGCCCGGTGACGCCGGTCGGCAGCAGCGTGTTGAGCCACAGCTCGCCGAACGAGCCGATGATCAGCAGCGCGATCGGGATCGCCAGGTAGACGAGATAGAACGCCGGTGATCCAGGACAGGAACATCGCGCAGGCACCCCCTCTTGAAATGCTGCTGCGGGCCGGTCTTCGTGAGGCGATGCCGGTCAGCGGGGGATCATACCTCTGCGCTCTTCGCAAACCGTGATCTTGGTCAAGGCATTGGCGCGCCGCGGTTCTCCGATTCGCAGTCCAAGGCATCGATGCGACGCTCGATGCCGTCCAGCGGGCGCGGAGCGCAACGGCCCGTCAATTTCCGCGCGGCCGTTCCTCGAGCGGGGTGGTGGGCGCCACGAGCTCCCGAAGCACAGCGACGAAGCGACGATTGTCTTCGGGTCTCGCGGTCGTAATGCGCATGAACCCGTCCCCCAGAACGGGATCGTTCAGCGGCTTGACCAGGATCCCCTTTGTCTGGAGGGCCTCTGCCAGCCGCGAGGCGCGATGTGGCGCGAAGTCGGCGAGGAAGAAATATGTCTCGGTCGGAAAGCTGCGCACGCCCAGGGTGCGCAGCTGTGCGGCGAGATCGTCGGTCCAGGCGCGCAACTGCGCAGCGCGGGCACGGATCTTGTCCTCGTGCTGAAGGGTTGCGATGGCCGCAGCCTGGCTGGGGCGGGCAAGCGGGTAGGCGTCATTGTGGTCGTTCAGGTCGTCGGCGATGGCCTCGGGCAATATCGCGTAGCCGACCCGAAAGCCTGCCAGGCTGTGGGCCTTGGACAGGGTACGGGTCACCAGCAGGTTGGAATGGCTTGGCACCAGCTGCGCCACGGACTTCCCGGCCAGGCCGATGAAGGCCTCGTCGATCAGGAAGCGCGTCTCGGGGTGGCGCCGCAACATTCGTGGCAAGGGCGCCATGTCGAAGATGCCGCCGTTGGGGTTGTTGGGATTCACGATGACCGCGAGCGTTGTGCCTTCCGGAATCGGCAGGTCGGTCAGATCGAAGGCGAAGTCGTGTTCGGGGGAAAGTCGCGTTTCCGTGTAGCGCGCGGCGATCTCGGGAAACAGGGCATAGGTGGGCACGAGCAGGTGGACCTGCTGGCCGAAGCGGTCGAAGAGCTGGCGCAGGATGAGCTCGGAGCCCGCGTTGATGTGAACGAGGCGCTCGGGAACGCCGAGCTGCTCGCTGATGATGCGGCGCAGCGGCGCCGAATAGGGCCTCCGTGTAGTAGTTGCCATGCGGCACTTCGGCCCGTGCGGCGGCGATGGCTTCGTCGATCGGCGGCAGAGGGTTTTCGCACAGCAGCAGCTTGATGCCTGGAACGTGCCGCCGCCTTTCTCCGCCTTGGCGCTCACGCTCGCCCCCTGCCACCCCGATGGCGCTTCGCGCCGCGCCCGCCTCCACCACCCGCGGAAGCTTGCGCACAGCGCTGGAATGCAGCGAGGTGGCGCTGCTGCGATGCCTGCTGGAGATTGCGCAACACCGCGAGGATGTCCGGTCGCTGGCTCGCGCCAAGCAGCCGTTCGTACATGGCGCCGTTGGCGATCTCGGCGGCGACTCCCGCTTCGCAGGCAGCTTGCGGGCTGGGGAACCGTTCGACCTTTCCTGGCCAGGGGTTCAAGGGTACCGGAAGCCCATAGCGACCGAACAATGCGCAAAGCGCCTCGATGTGGCGCGCCTCGGCACGGCGGATATTGCTGAAAGGTGGCACGTCGCCGAAGTCGGCAATGACCTGATCGTAGGTGGACCACGCACGGTACTCGTCGTCGAGCGCCTCGTCGAGCGCGCTGATTTCAGTTTCGGCGAGCGGGTCCAAGGATCAACGTCCGAAGCGAAAGAACGCGATCGTGCCGATCCCCGCGAGCAGCAGCACCAGCTGGCGCACCGACGCGGCGGTGCTCGCCTGCCGGTGCAGGCTCGGAATGAGGTCGGCGGTGGCGATGTAGATGAAGCTCGCCGCGGAAATCGCGAGGATGTAGGGCACCGCCCCCGCGTCTCGCCGAGCCAGAAATAGGCCAGCACGGCACCTGGCAACGTGGTGGTGGCTGAAAGTCCGTTGAGCACCAATGCCTTCATGCGGCCATAGCCGCTGTCGAGCAGGATGGCGAAATCGCCGACCTCCTGTGGGACCTCGTGCGCGATCACCGCGAGCGCGGCGGCAACGCCGAGCGGGATGGACGTGAGGAAAGCGGCGGCGATCACCACGCCATCAACGAAGTTGTGGAACGCATCGCCGATCAGGATCAGCGGGCCTGCGCGACCGTCCTCCGCACCCGCAGCCTCGTGGCTGTGGCGCCAAAGCACCAGCTTCTCGAGCACGAAGAAGAGCACCATGCCAGCCAGCACCGTTGCCATGATCGTGGTCGCCGGGGCCTGTTCGAGACCGGCGGGAATCATGCCGAGAAAGGCGGCGCCGAGCAGCGTTCCGGCCGCATAGCTGACGAGGTACGGGACCAGGGTTCTGCGGGTGCTTTCGGGGAAGAGCAGCATCAGCGCAGCACCGGCAACGGTGCCGACGCTGCCCAGTACGCTGAATCCGATTATCCACAACAGCATTCGGTGTGCCCCGGTCCCCGCTGCGGGTCCCTTCGCAAAGGCGAACCCCGTCGATGCGGCGCGACCTGGTGCCTACTTGTGCGCGATGGGCTTCGCAGTGAACAGGTAGTCCTTCAATTCCTTCGAGAACACAGGATCCTTGCGTCGGATCCATTCGAGCACCATCGACGCGTGCTCCTTCTCCTCGTCCCGATTGTGCGCGAGTATCGCCTTGAGCTCCTCGTCCTTGCACGCATCGGCGCGCTGGTTGTACCAGTCGATGGCCTCGAGCTCTTCCATCAACGACACGATCGCTCTGTGCATGTCGCGTGTTTCATCGGACAGCTCCTCGACGGGCTCATGAAGGCCGACGCTGGACATGGGTCTCTCCTGTGCACTCGATGGGTAAGGGGAATGAATTGCATGGCGAAAGGCAGCAAGGCTACCTGGCGCGCCTGCCCGAGGGCGAATCGCCGCGCTGTGGCTCCATCGCGTCAGCGCCCGCTCAGTAGTTCTTGTGCGGGACGATCAGGTGGTAGAGCGCGACCAGCAGCGCTGCGCCGACGATCGCGCCGATTGCCCCTGCCGACTCGCCCGAGTGATAGATGCCGAACCCCTCGCCCACGTACGTCGAGGCGATCGCACCGACGCCGCCGATCAGCGCGCTGGCGATGAAAGCGCCGGCTGTGCGGCCGGCGGTCATGAACTTGGCGACCACGCCGACGGCGAGACCGATCAGGGTCGTGCGGATGAGAGGATCCATGGGTCCGAGTGAAAGAGCCGGAGCGAAGGAAGTATGGTGCCGCATTTGCGCAGCGGACGCGAGCGTCCCGCGGCGTGCGGCGACGCCCGGTCGGCTCCTGGTCCTCGCTCGCCGCTCTCGGCGCTTCGTCGGGCTCCGGCGACGCCGAAAATCCCCGGCCGTTCATCGGCACCATTCGCCGTTCCTGCGGATCATAATCAACGATCGGCAATATATCGGGTGACCGGTGCCCGAAGCACCTGGCCGCGACCAGTACATGTTCGAATCCGTCCACAAACACGCCGCGGCGATCGCTCGCGACGGACTGAAGGTCCGGCGCCTCGTCCAGGGCTGCAGGAACCTGCTGTCCGAGCGCGGTGAGGCAGCGGGGGTGTCGCTGGCCAAGATCACGCTCGATCAGTATCGCGAGCTCGACAAGCGCAACCAGGGGCGATTCGTCGCGGGCCTGCTCGCCGAATTCTCGCCCGATCCTGCCGAAGTGCTCGCCGCCTCCCAGGCCTACGCCGACGCGCCGACCGTCGCCAATCTGCTGCGGCTCGGCGCCGCCGTCGAGGCGCCGCGCCAGGAATTGCTGCGGCGGTTGAACCGCGCGCCGGGGGGCACCGGCACGATCCTGCACATGCGCGAACGACTGCTGGAACTCAAGGGCGAGCAACGCGAGCTCGAGGCGGTCGACGCCGACTTCCGCCACCTGCTGTCGTCGTGGTTCAACCCGGGTTTCCTGCAGATGGTCCGCGTCGACTGGCGCAGCCCCGCCTACCTGCTCGAGCAGATCATCGTCCACGAAGCGGTGCACGAGATTCGCGGATGGAACGACCTGCGCCGGCGGCTCGAGGTCGATCGCCGATGCTTCGCATTCTTCCATCCCGCGCTTCCGGACGAGCCGCTGATCTTCGTCGAGGTGGCGCTGATCGACCGCATGGCCGACGCGGTGGCGCCGCTGCTCGATGCGCAATCGGCGGCGAGCGATCCGCAGCGCGCGACGACGGCGGTCTTCTATTCGATCAGCAACTGCCAGCCCGGGCTGCGCGGCGTGTCGCTGGGCAACTTCCTCATCAAGAACGTCGTCGGGGTGCTGTCCCGGGAGTTCCCGCGCCTCAAGAGGTTCTGCACGCTGTCGCCGATCCCCGGCTTCTGCGCCTGGCTCAATCGGCAGCTCAGGCGGGACTCCGCCGATGCGCCTGCACCGCCTGCGCTGGCGCAGGCGCTGAAGGCCGTCGCCGCGGAGCTCGGCAACGACGTCACCAGGATCGCCGGCGATCCGGAGAGCGCGGCCGGGCGCCTCGCCCAACTGAAGGAACCCCTGACCGCGCTGTGCGCCACCTACCTGCTGCAACCCGGCGATGACGGCGAGCCGACGCGGGATCCGGTGGCGCGGTTCCACCTCCACAACGGAGCGAGGCTCGAGCGGATCGACTGGCTCGCAAACGCTTCGAGGAGAGGCCTGCGGGAGTCGCTCGGCCTGATGGTCAACTTCCTGTACGAGCCGAAATCGATCGAGTCCAACCACGAGAGTTTCGCCCGGGGCCAGATCGCGGCGGCGCGGCCGGTGCGCAGCCTCGTGCTCGGCAGCTGACGATCGCTCAGTCCGCGTCCGCTGCGTTCATGCGGCTGCGTCTTGTTCTTCGCGAGTCTCGCGGTCGAGCAGCGCGCGCTTGCGTGCGACTCCCCAGCGATAGCCCGACAATGCGCCGTCGTTGCGCACGACGCGGTGGCAGGGAATCGCGACCGCCAGCGGGTTGGCGGCGCAGGCTTGCGCCACCGCACGCACAGACTTCGGCGCGCCGATGCGCCGCGCGACTTCGGAATAGCTCGCGGTTTCGCCCGCGGGGATGGCGCGCAGCGCCTGCCAGACCCGCTGCTGGAATGCGGTGCCGCGCAGGTCGAGCGGCAGGTCGAGCCCCAGCCGAGGCGCTTCGACGAAGCCGACGACCGTCGCGACCAGGTCCTCGAATTTCGCGTCGCCTCCGATCAGCCGCGCGCGAGGGAAACGGTCCTGCAGGTCGCGCGTCAGCGCGTCGGGATCGTCGCCCAGCAGGATCGCGCATACGCCGCGCCCGGTCGCCGCGACGAGGATCGAACCCAGCGAGCAGAGGCCGACGGCGAAACGGATGTCGGTGTCGGCGCCGCCGGCGCGATAGGTCGACGGCGTCATGCCGAGCAGCCGGTCGGATTCCTCGTAGAACCGCCCGCTGGAACCGTAGCCGGCGCCGTAGATCGCATCGGTGACGCTCGTTCCGCGATCGAGCTCGGCACGCACGCGCTTCGCGCGATGCGCTGCGGCCCAGGCCCTCGGCGTCAGCCCGGTGACCGACTTGAACATCCGGTGCAGGTGGTGGACGCTCGACCCTGCGTGCTGCGCGAGCTCGTCGAGGCTCGGCGCGTGCTCGGCGCTTTCGATGAGCCTGCACAGCGCCGCCACCTTCGCTGCATGGCGTGCGGCAAGCGGCGCCTGGTCGGGCATGCAGCGCTTGCACGGCCGGAAACCCGCGCGTTCGGCGTCCGCTGGCGTGGCGTGGAAGGCGACGTTCCCGGGTCGCGGCCTGCGCGCGCCGCAGGACGGACGGCAGTACACGCCGGTCGTGCGCACCGAGTAGACGAAGTGCCCGTCCGCCTCGGGGTCGCGCGCGACGACGCTGGCCCAGCGCGGGTCCGCGACGGTCGCGGCGGCGAGAAATTCGGCTCGGGCGGTCATGTTCATCGGGATCTTTTCCGGTCATCGGCGATCGATGGCCGGAGTCTGGACCTGGCCGCGTGACGGCGCACTCCGGGGCTTGCTCCCGAATTCGCGCGCCCGGGGAGCGTCAGGCGATCGAGCGCATCTTGGCCGCAAACGTGGGCGCCATCAACCTTTCGCTTCGGGCTTGCCGAGCTTCGCCGCCGGTTCCTGCCTCGTCGTCGGGGTTCCGAGAAGCTTGTCGCGCTTCGCGGCGTCGAGCAGCGGCGAAGCGGTGTAGTCCGGAAGGCGGAAATATTCGTCGCGCGTCGACGCCTTGAGGGTGTAGGTCTTGCCGTCCTTCGCCTTGCCCAGCGCGTACTCGATCTTCTGTCCGCCCGCCTTGACCAGCGAGAGCGCCAGCACCGGGTGATCGAGACCGTAGTCGGGTTTCGCGTCCTTGCCCAGCACGGCGTCGATGCGCAGGTCGGCGAGCAGGCCGGCGAGCTTGTCGGCCGCCTCGGTGTCGAGCGCCTGTCCCTTGGCCAGGCCGGTCGCCTGCCCATTCGGGCTGGGCGGCTTCGGGGGCGACGGGAGCGACCGTGCTGCCCGATGTGGTCGTCGCGCTCGTCACTGCGCCGGAAGTGCCGGCCGCGCCCGGCGCACCCACCTTCGTCGGCGGAGACGGTGGCGGGGGCGCGGGCACCCGGGCGATGTGCAAGCCAGCAACGTCGATCGCTTCGATGTCTTTCTTCGGGACCTGCAGGATCGTCTTGTCTTCCCAGTTCCCGGCCTTCGCCGGGGCCTGGTAGGTGGCGAAGGCGACCGAGTAGACGTCGCTCTGTCCGGACCGGCGCGCGTGGATCTCGCGCATCGAAGGTGACGTGCCGAAGTAGAGCGTCGCCAGCGTCTTGCCCGCGCCGGCCAGCGTGATGCGGCGCTCAAAGCGGTCGTCACCGACCTTGAAGCGCGCGAGCGCCTGCGACGTCGTCGCGACAGGCAGGCCCTCCTTCAGGCTTTCGAGCGTCTTCACCAGTGCGTCGGCGCGCGCCTTGTCCGCAGGAAAATTGCCTTCGTCGGGGAGTTGCCAGGCGCCGCCCGCCTTGGCGAGCACGACCTTGGCCTTGTCCGGGCCCTCGATCGTGATCCGGTCGACCTCGCTGCCGCCCAGCGAGAACAGCGGCTTGTCGGCGCTGCGGGCCGAGAGCCGGGGACCGGTGAAGCTCAAGCCGAACGCGAGCAGCAGCTGCACGACGAGCAGCGCGCCCAGCAACGAGATGGTCTTTTTCACGCCTGGACCTCCGCGAGTATGCGCTGGTAGCGCCGACGGTCGGCCTTGCCGACCTGCCTGCGCCAGAACCATACGACCAGCAGTCCGACCAGCGCGAGCGCGTAGTTCGCGTACTCCCACATCCGCTGCTCGCGCTCGGGCATCGGTGTCAGGGTGCGCGCGAGCTGGGTGCGGCCCCGCAGCGCGAGCAGTCCCGGGTCCTGCAGCGACCAGTCGATCGCGTTCTGCATGAACTCGAGCGGCTTGGTGTAGAGCGTGCCGAGTCCCGCCGACGCGAGATCGATCGTTCCGTCGGAAGCGAAGGTGTTGCTCGCGATGACGACGAGCTTCGCCGATTCGGGCGAACGGTCGATGACGCCGCCGGCAGGCACCGCGTCGGCGGCTGCGCCCGCGCCTTTGGCCGCATTCGCGCCTTGCGCGGCACCCGCGTCGACGGGCTTGCCGCCGTTCGCGTCTATCCCGCTCTTCGGCGCGGCCGCCGTCGCCAGCGGCGAGGGCTTGCCCGCATAGAACGAGTCGAAGCGGCCCTGGAGCGCGACGGCGAGCAGCCTCGGCTTGCGTTCGCCGGTCACCGCGAATCCGGTGTCGGGATGGGCGCGATAGTCGGGGACGACGTCGAGGCCCGCCGACGCCCAGCTCTGCGGCGAGCTCTTCAGCAGCTCGGCGACCGAGCGCGACTTGTTCTTCGTCGCGTCGATGCTGATCGGCGATGCCCAGTTCAGCGTCAGCTGCCCGAGGTTCTCGGTGATCGGGTTCCGCGGATCGAGGCTTGCGCCGCGCAGGTCCGGGAACTGCGGATACGGCAGCATGCGGATCTCGCGCACCGGGATGCCGCCGAGATCGCGCTGGACCGGGATCGGCAGCGCGGCGTCGCGCGTGTCGAGCACCATGGTGTCGCCGATGCCCACGCCGAGCTGCGCGAGCCAGTCCTTCAGTCCCGAGTCGACCTTGGTCGCGGTTAGGCTGTCGCCGAACTGAACGTCGAAAGGCGACGTGGCGATCACTACGCTGCCGCCCTGCATCAGGAACTGGTCGATCGCGAAGCGCTGCTTGTCGTCGAGGCTCTGCGGTGCGAGCACCAGCAGCAGGTCGGCGTCGGCCGGCACGCGCCCGTTCTTGAGGTCGGTGTCGACGATGCGCTCGTTGGCGGCGAGCGCGTCGCTGAGCCGTGTGTAGCGCAGGCCGCCCGGGCCGTAGCCCGGCGGCGCGAACAGCGCGACCGTCTTCAGATAGCCCGGCGCCATGCGCTCGATGGCGGCCTCGAGCGAGCGCTTGAGCGCGGTCTTGTCGAGGGTGTCGGGCAGCGGCACTTGCACCGAGCTGCCGTCGCGGGTCAGCACCATGTAGAACCAGAAAGGATGCGTGTCGAGGAGGCTCGCGATCTGCGGACCGAAGCCGTAGCGCTGCTTCAGTTGCGTGGCGAGCTTCCCGCCACCGGCGTCGGGGTCCTCGAAGGCGACCTTCAGCTTGCCGCCCGCCTGTTGCTGCATCCGATCGAGCAGCGATTGCAGGTCGCCGTGGAGCTTGCGCAGCGATGCCGGAAGCTTGTCGTCCGGGGAGAGGTAGCCGTGGAAGGTCACCGGCTCGGTCAGGCTCTCGAACGGATTGCCGCCGGCGCGATATTCGTCGACGACCTTGCGGATCGCTTGCGTGATCGCGTATTCCGGGTTCTTCAGCACGACGTCGATGCTGCGCTCGCCGTTCGCCTTGGCTTCGATCAGGTCCTGGAATCCCAGGTGCTGGAACTGGTCGCCGTAGGCGACGACGACGTCGAAATACGCATTGACGACTGCCGACTGGTAGCGGTTCGCAGTGCGGAAGGGCACGGGCTTGATGCCGTACTTCGCCGCGGCCTCGTCCTCGGCCGCGCGGTCGCGGGTCGGGTCGACGAACTCGACGCGTGCCTTGCCGCCAGCGGCGACCGCGTATTCGCGCAGCAGGTCCTCGACCTGCGGGACCAGCGGCGCGAGCAGCGGATGGGTCCTGGCGGAGAAGTAGCCGCGGATCAGCAGCGGCTCCTTCAGCCGCGCGAGCTGCTGCTTCGTTGCGGCGGAGAGCGTGTAGATGTGGCCATGCGTGATGTCGGCGCGCGCCCAGCCGATCGGCGCGAGCCACAGGTTGGCGGCGGCGAAGTTGACCGCCGCGAGACCGAGCATCCAGCCCCACAGGCGGTGCCGGGCGACGCCCGGATTGCCGGCCCAGCGCAGGCGCTCGAGCGTGAACAGGTTGAGGGCCAGGAAGATGCCGACGATCGACACGTAGTAATAGAGGTCGCGCAGGTCGAGCACGCCGCGGGTGATCGACTCGAAGCGCGTTCCGGTGCCGAGCAGTGCGAGGACGTGGCCCACGCGATAGCCGAACAGGTCGACGAGGGTGTCGGAGCCGATCAGGTAGAACGCGCCGCACACCAGCGTCGTCAGGATCAGGGCGACGATCGGATTGTCGGTGCGCGAGCTCATGTAGACGCCGATTGCGACGTAGGCGGCGGCGAGGAACAGCGTCGCGACGTAGCCGCCGACGACCGGCCCCCAGTCGAGCGGGCCGAGGAACGACACGGTCACCGGCAGCGGCAGGGTCAGCGCCAGCGCGACCGCGACCAGCGCCAGCGCGGCGACGAACTTGCCGAGCACGAGGTTCAGCGGGCGCACCGGCGCCGTCAGCAGGCTCTCGAGCGTCCCCGCGCGGCGCTCCTCGGACCAGCTTCGCATCGTCAGCGCGCCGACGAGGAAGATCAGCAGGATCGGCATCCACTGGAACATCGGCCGCACGTCGGCGATGTTGCGAGCGAAGAATGTCTCGACCCAGAAGAACACGAACAGCGTCACCGCGAGGAACGCGCCCATGAACAGCCATGCCGCAGGCGAGGCGAAGAAGCCGCGGAATTCCTTGCGTGCGATGCGCAGGACCTCAGCCATGGCGAGCCTCCGTCGGCCGGATGCGCAGGGTCTCAACCATGGGCCACCTCCTCGTTCACCTCGGCGAAGATCGTCTCGAGGTCGCGGCGCCGCGCGCGCAGCGCATGCAGCTTCAGTCCGGCCCGCGTCACCGCCTCGGCGACCGCCGGCGCTGCATCCGCGGGCGCGTCGAGCCGGTATTGGTCATGGCCGTCCTCGACGCCGCGTTCCTCGACCCCGGCAACCCCCGCGACGCGCCGCAGCGTCTCGCGCGCATCGCCGTCGACGCTCACGAGCAGGCCTGCCGGCTGCGCGAGCTCGTCCATGCGCGCGTCGACGACGAGCTTTCCGGCGCGCAGGATCAGCACGCGCTCGCACACTGCCTGCACTTCCTGGAGGATGTGCGTCGACACGATGACCGTGGCGCTCTTCGCGAGCTCGCGGATCAGTTCGCGCATGTGGCGGATCTGCGTCGGGTCGAGGCCGTTGGTCGGCTCGTCGAGGATGATGATGTCGGGCGCGTGCAGCAGCGCCTGCGCGACGCCCACGCGCTGCCGGTAGCCGCGCGACAGCGTGTGGATCGGCGCCGTCGCTTTCTCGGCGAGGGCGGTGCGCCGGATCGCTTCGGCGATCGCGCGCGGCCTCTGCGCCTCGGCGACGCCGTGCAGCGTCGCCTCGTAATCCAGGTAGTCGATCACCGTCATCTCCGGCCACAGTGGGCAGTTTTCCGGCAGGTACCCGATGCGCATCTGGATCGCGCGGGTGTCGCGGCCGATCTCGAGGTTGTCGATGCGCACGGTCCCGCTGCTGGGCTCGAGGAAGCCGGTGATCATCTTCATGATCGTCGTCTTGCCCGCGCCGTTGTGTCCCAGCAGTCCGACCACTTCGCCGCGCTCGATTCGGAACGAGACGTCGTCGACCGCGGTCACGTCGCCATAGCGGCGGGTCAGGTGCTCTGCCTGGATCATGTCGAGTCCTCGGATGTTGCGTGGCGATGGTTGTCGGGGCGCGGGCCGGCTGCGTTTGTAAATTCTTCCCGCCGGCGGCGCGGCCGCCGCGCGCACCGCATCGGTCGTGCCGCGACTGCCTATCGACGATCCTTCGCGCGAAAAAGTTCTGCGCGGCGGCGAACATCCCCTCACCGGCCTCGCTCCCGCTCAGCTCCTTCTCCCCGCAACGCGGGGAGAGGGCTCGGGTGAGGAAATGAGGGACCGCGATGGACGGCATTCCCGAGCGGCGATGCCAATGTCATAATGGGCGCGTCGCTCCAAGGAGGCATCACGATGAAGCGTTTCCTGTTCACGATGGTCCTGCTGGTCGCCGGCGCGTCGCCGGCGGTCGCGCACGCCGGGGTCTCGGTCAGCGTCGGCGAGCCCGGCTTCTACGGGCGCATCGACATCGGCGGCATGCCGCCGCCGCCGCTGATCTATGCGCGCCCGATCGAGGTCGTGCCTGCGCCGGTCGGCGTTGTTCCGGCGCCGATCTATTTGCGCGTGCCGCCCGGCCACGCGAGGCACTGGAGCAGGCATTGCAGCGAGTACCGCGCCTGCGACCGGCCGGTCTACTTCGTGCAGGACCGTTGGTACGAGAACGTCTACGTGCCGCGCTATCGCGAGCACGGATACGGCGACCGCGAGCATGGGGACCGCGACGGCGACGGGCCCGTCGGTTACGTCGCGGCGCCACCGGCTTATCGCGAACCGCCGCCCGAGCGCTTCTATGCCGTGCGCGTGGATTCAGTCCGTGCGGTGATGGGCCCGCCGGAACGGCGCTGCTGGGTCGAGCGTCGCCAGGTCGTCGATGACGGCGGCGGAGGCGTCAATGTTCCCGGCGCGATCGTCGGCGCGGTGATCGGCGGCGTGCTGGGGCACCAGGTCGGAGGCGGCCACGGCCGGGACATCGCGACCGCCGGGGGCGCCGTGGCCGGTGCGGCGATCGGGGCGAACGTGGACGGCGGACCGCGCGTCCACGATCAGGAAGTCCAGCGCTGTGCGAGCGTCGAGCCCCATGCCCGCCCCGCTTACTGGGACGTCAGCTACCGCTTCCGCGGCATGCTCCACCGCGTGCGGATGAGCGCGCCGCCGGGGCGGACGATCAGCGTCGGCGAAGACGGCGTGCCGCGAGGCTAGCGACGTTACGCGCCCGCTCGGCTGTCGACGGCGCCGCGATGATCAGCGCGCGCGCCGCCTCGACGACGAGCGCGGTCCACGGCGGCGTCTCGGCCATGGCGGTCATCGCGACCATCTGGACCATGTCGCGCACGCCATAGCGAGGGAATTGCATGCCCGGCTGCGCGACGCTGTTGGACGGCGAGCTCGACAGCCCGTTGCCGATGGGATCGGTCGCGACGATGAAATGGCGCGTCGTGTCGAGTGCTTTGCCGTCGCCGATGAGGAAGTCGAGGCGATGGTGGGTGCCGGTCAGCGCCGAGCAGACGAGGATCGCGTTCGAGCGGTCCGTCGCATTGTAGCGAATGCGTGTCGCGATCCGGGTGGCGCCGGAGGCGTGGCATCATGATCGCTCGGGGCGGACGAGGGATTGCAATGAAAGCGGTTGCTGCAAGCTGGCTTGCAGGGACGTTCGCGGTGCTGGCACTGGCCGCCACTGCGAGCGTTTCCGCGGCCGACACGGCGAAGGTCCTGCACATCGCGCTGCCGAAGGCCGAGACCGGCTTCGACCCGGCGCAGGCGAGCGAGGTCTACTCGGGTGCGGTGATCGCGGCGATCATGGAGCCGCTGCTGAACTTCGACTATCTCGCGCGGCCCATCAAGGTCGTGCCGCTGACCGCCGAGGCACTGCCCTCGGTCGAGGACGCCGGCAGGCGCTACACGTTCAAGCTGCGGAAAGGGATCTACTTCGCGGGCGATCCGGCGTTCAAGGGCAAGCGGCGCGAGCTGACCGCCGCCGACTACGTGTACTCGATCGAGCGTCTGGTCGATCCGAAGAACCGGTCGCCGAACGCCTTCTACGTCGCAGGCAAGATCGTCGGCCTCGATGCGCTGGCGGCGAGGGCGAAGCAGACCGGGAAGTTCGACTACGACGCGCCGGTCGCGGGGCTGAAGGCCCTCGACCGCCGCACGCTGCAGATCACGCTGACGCGCAGCGACTACACGTTCGCGCAGGTGCTGGCCTTGCCGGCATTGTCCGCGGTCGCGCGGGAGGTCGTCGATTTCTACGGCAGCGACATCGCCGCGCATCCGGTCGGCACGGGGCCGTACCTGCTGCGGAAATGGATCCCTGCGTCGAAGATCACGCTGACCGCCAATCCGGGCTTTCGCGTCGAAACCTGGGATTTCGCCCCGGGCGACGACCCGACCGACAAGACGATCGCCGCACGTATGCGCGGCAAGAGGCTGCCGCAGGTCGGCGAGATCGACATCAGCGTGATGGAGGAGGCGCAGTCGCGCTGGCTCGCTTTCCAGCGCGGCGAGCTCGACATCCTGAACCTTCCGAACGACTTCGCACCGATCGCGCTGCCCGATGGCAGGCTGGCGAAAGACCTCGCCGACAAGGGCGTCTACCTGTCCCGGATACTCCTGCCCGCGATCACCTACACGGCGTTCAACATGCGCGATCCCGTGGTCGGGGGGGCGTCGAAGGAGAAGATCGCGCTGCGCCGCGCGATCGTCATGGCCTACGACACCGACGCCGAGATCAAGGTGCTGCGCCAGGGCCAGGCGGCGCCGCTGCAGATGGTGATCCCGCCGGGCGTGGCCGGGTACGACCCCGGCTATCGCAGCAGCGTCCGCTACGATCCCGTCGGGGCCAACGAGCTTCTCGACAGGCTCGGCTACAAGAAGGGCTCCGACGGTTGGCGCCGGCTGCCCGACGGCAAGCCGCTGGAGCTGACGCTGTCCAGCCAGACCGATGCGACCGCGCGCGAATCCGATGTGCTGTGGAAGAGGGCGATGGATTCGATCGGCATCCACCTCGCCATCGACAAGGGGCGCTTCAACGACCAGATCAAGGCCGCGATAGGTTGCCATTACCAGATGTGGTCCTACGGCTGGATCGCCGACTACCCCGACGGCGACAACTTCATGCAACTGCTCTACGGCGGCAACATCGACCAGAGCAACGTCGCCTGCTACCGGTCGCCGACCTACGACGCCCTCTACGAGCGCTCGCGCCAGCTTCCCGACTCGCCGGACCGCACCAAGCTCTACGAGCAGATGGCGAGGCAGTTCGAGATCGATTCGCCGTGGCGGCTGGGCGTCGCGCAGTACCAGAACACCCTGGTGCAGCGGCGAGTCATCGGCTACAAGGCGCATCCGGTGATGCTCGCCGACTGGCGCTACATCGACATCGACACCAGGACGCGCTGAGGCTGCGGCCAGGTCCGCGCGCCGGGAATTCGTGTTGCCGTTGCGGGCGGCCGCACCGCACGGGCGCCGGCGGGCACCCTGCGATGCAAGCCGCAGGCCAAGGCGCCAGCCCGGAAAGGCGAATATTCAGGCCTCCGCCGGGCAGCCGCGTGCCACCGGTCGGCGCCGGCTGGGGCAGAATCGCATCACGATCATTCAGGAAGCGTGACGATGAACGAAGCCGGCTACCTGCGGCAACCCACGATTGCGGGCGACACGATCGCCTTCGTCTGCGACGACGACATCTGGTGCGCAAGCGCATCGGGAGGCGTTGCGAGGCGGCTGACCGCGGGACTGGGCGAGCCGTCGACGCCCGCGCTGTCGCCCGACGGGCGCCTGCTCGCGTTCGTCGGCCGCGACGAGCAGAACCCCGAGGTGTATCTGATGCCCGCCGAGGGTGGCCCGGCGCGGCGCATGACCTGGCTCGGCCCCGACGTGATGGTGCGCGGGTGGACACCCGACGGGCGGATCCTGTTCGTGACCACCTGGGGGCAGCCGTTCTTCCGCAATTACCGCGCATTCACCCTGGGGGTCGATGGCGGCGTGCCGCAGCCGATCCCGCTGGGACAGATCAATCACCTGGCGTTTGGCCCGGGCGGGGCGAAAGTGATCGGCCGCAACACCGCCGACCCGGCGCGCTGGAAGCGCTACCGCGGCGGCACGGCGGGTCACCTGTGGTGCGATGCGACCGGCAGCGGCACGTTCCACCGGCTGACCGGGCTCGCCGGCAACATCACCAGCCCGATGTGGATCGGCGAGCGGATCTACTACCTGTCCGATGGCGAGGGCGTGGGCAACCTGTACTCCTGCAGTCCCGACGGGACCGACGTGCGCAGGCACACCGACCACGACGATTACTACGCGAGGCACGCGCAGACCGACGGCAGGCGCATCGTCTACCAGTGCGCAGGACAGGTCTGGCTGTTCGACTGCACGGCCGCGTCGAGCGCGCGGGTGCCGATCGACGTTCCGTCGCCCCGGACGCAGGCGACGCGCAGGTTCGTCGGGGCTGCCGAGAACCTCGCCGGTTTCCGGTTGCATCCTGCCGGACACAGCCTCGCGGTCGAGATGCGCGGCAAGCTGATGAGCTTCGCGCTGTGGGAAGGTGCGGTGCGCCAGCACGGTGCTGCCGACGGCGTCCGGTACCGGCAGGGGCAGTGGCTCGCCGACGGCAGGACCCTGGTCGCAGTCAGCGACGAATCTGGCGAGGAGCGCGTCGTCGTCATCCGCGACGGCGAAGTGACGACGATGCCCTGGGACATCGGCCGCGTGCTGACGATGTCCGCGGCGCCGGTGGGCAAGCGCATCGCGCTGGCGAATCACCGGCACGAAGTGATGATCGCGGACCTCGAGTCGAACGCGTTCAACGTGATCGATCGCAGCGACGCCGGCCGCAGCGAGGACCTGGCGTGGTCGCCCTGCGGCCAGTGGCTCGCATACACGCACTGGATCAACCAGCGGCGCTGCGCGATCAAGCTCCACGACGTCGCGACGAACCAGGGCACGCTGGTCACCCAGCCCGATTTCCGCGACTACTGCCCGGCATTCGACCCCGCGGGCAGGTACCTGTATTTCCTGTCGGTGCGCACCTTCGACCCGGTGTACGACGCCGTGCAGTTCGAGCTCTCGTTCCCCCGCGCTGCGCGCCCGTACCTGATCGCGCTCGCGGCGGATGCGAAGGCGCCGTTCGAGATGTCGCCGCACGGGCTCGCGCAGGACGAGCGCAAGGGCGCCGCGGCCAAGCCCGGCGACGAGCAGGCGGCGACGCGTGTCGACCTCGACGGCATCGTCCGCCGCATCGCCGCATTTCCGGTGCCCGAGGGGCGCTACGGCCAGGTCGCCGGGGTCGTAAGCGACAAGGTCGTGTGGACGCTGATGCCCATCGCGGGCGCGCACGGTCGCGGCGGTCACAAGGATTCGCCGGGCCGCCTCGAGGTCTTCGACTTCGAGACGATGAAGTGCGACACGCTGGTCGACCGCGTGGACGAGTTCGTCGTCGCCGGCGACCGGGCGACGCTGGTGCTTCGCGACGGCCGCAAGCTGCGCGCGGTGCGCGCCGATCGTGCGCCCGATCCGCGCGAGCGCGCGGTCGCGCCGTCCGAGGAGCCTTCGCGCAAATCCGGCTACATCGACCTCGGGAGGGTCCGCCTGTCGGTCGATCCGCGCAGCGAATGGAAACAGATGCTGCGCGAAGTGTGGCGGCTGCAGCGCGACCAGTTCTGGGTGCAGGACATGTCCGGCGTCGACTGGGACGCACAGTACCGGCGCTACGCGGCGCTGCTTCCGCGGATTGCGACCCGCAGCGAGCTCTCCGACCTGATCTGGGAGATGCAGGGCGAGCTCGGCACCTCGCACGCCTACGAAGGCGGCGGCGACTACCGGCGCCCTCCCGCGGTTGCACTGGGCCATCTCGCTGCGAACCTGCGTCCGGCGCCGGACGCCGACGGCTACGAGATCGTCGACATCGTCGATGGCGATCCCTGGGATGCGGCCTGCGATTCGCCGCTGAACGCCATCGGCGTGCGGGCGCGTCCGGGGGAGCGCATCGTCGCCGTGAACGGCCAGGCCGTTGCGCGCGACCGCCCGCCGCAGGCGCTGCTGGTCAACCAGGCAGCCGCGAAAGTCGAGCTGACGCTGGCGCCGCCCGCAGGCTCCGGTTCCGATGCGGCGCCGCGCAGCGTGCTGGTCACGACGCTGGCCGACGAAGGCGCTGCGCGCTACCGCGAGTGGGTCGAGCGCAATCGCCGCTTCGTCCACGAGCGATCCGGAAATCGCGTCGGCTACCTGCACCTGCCCGACATGATGTCGGCGGGCTTTGCCGAGTTCCATCGCTATTTCGGCGGCGAGTGCGATCGCGAAGCGCTGATCGTCGACCTGCGCTACAACCGCGGCGGTCACGTATCGCAACTGCTGCTGGAAAAGGTCGCGCGCAAGCGCCTGGGCTACGACCTGTCGCGCTGGGGACAGCCCGAGCCCTATCCCAGCGAATCGCCCGCGGGGCCGGTCGTCGCGCTGACCAACGAGCACGCGGGTTCCGACGGCGACATCTTCTCCCACTGCTTCAAGCTGATGAAGATCGGCAAGCTCGTCGGAACGCGCACCTGGGGCGGCGTCATCGGCATCAACCCGCGGCACCCGCTGGTCGACGGCACCGAGACGACGCAGCCCGAGTTCTCGTTCTGGTTCAGCGACGTAGGTTGGAGCGTCGAGAACTACGGCACCGACCCGGACATCGAGATCGACAATGCGCCGCAGGATGCACAGGCCGGGCGCGACCGGCAGCTCGAGACCGCGCTCGCGACGGCGCTGGAGACCGCCGCCGCAGAGGGTCCGACCCGCCCGGCTTTCGGCCCGCGCCCGAACCTGGGCACCAAGCCGCTGCCGCCGCGCCGCTGACCGGAAAATGGGGTCAGAGCCGTAATATTTCGTTGCTGGCATTCGCGAGGCGCGCCCCCGACGTCGGCGAAATATTACGGCTCTGACCCCATTTCCCGCGGGCGCGCAGCGCGGGGATAATGGATCGGGCTCGCAGCACTGGCTGCCGCTGCGAAACACGGCGGCGCCGATCTGCTGCAGCCGATCGCCGCGGAGGCCGATGTGCGCGTGATTCCGCTCTTGATGCTCGTGCTCGTGCCGGCGCTGCGTGCGTTCGCAGCGCCCGCGCCGGTCGTGACGCTGGCGGTCGACGGGATCATCGGCCCGGCCACCGCCGAGTACGTGCAGCGGGGCCTCGCGCGAGCCGCGAAGGACCGCGCGCAGCTCGTGGTCCTGCGGCTCGACACTCCGGGTGGCCTCGACACGTCGATGCGCGAGATCGTGCAGGCGATCCTCGCATCGCCCGTTCCGGTCGCGGGCTTCGTCGCGCCTTCGGGGGCGCGGGCAGCGAGCGCAGGCACGTTCATCCTCTATGCCTGTCACGTCGCCGCGATGGCGCCGGGGACCAACCTCGGCGCGGCGTCGCCGGTGTCGATCGGGATCGGCGGGACCGCGCCGGCACCGCCGGCGGGAACCGCCGCGGCACCAGGGTCGGGGAGCGCTGCGAGCGACGGCAAGTCTCCGTCGGCCGGCACCGACGTTCACGAGCGCAAGGCGATGCAGGATGCCGCCGCGTACATCCGCAGCCTGGCGCAGCTGCGCGGACGCAATGCAGACTGGGGCGCGAAAGCCGTCTTCGACGCGGCGAGCCTGTCGGCGGACGAAGCGCTGTCGCAACGGGTCGTCGACCTGGTGGCGAACGACCAGTCGGATCTCCTGCACCGGATCGACGGGCGCAGGATCGCGACCGCAGATGGCGAGCGGACGCTGCAGCTCGCGGGCGCGCCGGTCGTCGTCGTCTCGCCCGACTGGCGATCCGCGCTGCTCGCCGTGATCACCGATCCGAGCGTGGCGATGATCCTGATGCTCGTGGGCATCTACGGGCTGATCTTCGAGTTCGGCCATCCGGGTTACCTATTTCCGGGGGTCACCGGCGCGGTATCGCTGCTGGTCGGCCTGTACGCGCTGCATCTGTTGCCGATCAACTACGCGGGGCTCGCGCTGATCGCGCTCGGCATCGCGTTCATGGTCGCGGAGGTGTTCGTGCCCGCGTACGGATCGCTGGGCACGGGCGGCATCGTCGCGTTCATCGTCGGCGCGACGATGCTGATCGACACCGACGTCCCGGGATTCGGCGTGCCGCTTTCGCTGATCGTCGTGCTCGCGCTGGTGAGCGCGGCATTCGTGATCGTCGTCGTGCGCCTGGCGCTGCGGGCGCGTCGCGCCCCGATCGCGAGCGGGGTTACGATGCTCGTTGGCGCCGAGGGCGAGATGGTCGACGACACCGGGGAAGCCGCGACGGGGTGGGCGACCATCCGCGGTGAGACCTGGCAGGTCCGCGCCGGCGGGCATCTCGCCCGCGGCCAGAAGATCCGCGTCATCGCGATGGATGGCATGCTGCCGCGCGTCGCACCCGTCGAAGGAGCATGAAATGGGATTGATCAGTCCGCTGGTGGTGCTCGTCATCGTCGTCGCGATCGCGGCCTCGTCGTTGCGCGTACTGCGCGAATACCAGCGCGGTGTCGTATTCCAGCTCGGGCGCTTCTGGAAGGTCAAGGGGCCGGGTCTGGTCGTGCTCATTCCGGGGATCCAGCAGATGGTTCGCATCGAATTGCGCACCGTCGTGCTCGACGTCCCGAGCCAGGACGTGATCTCGCGCGACAACGTTTCGGTGAAGGTCAACGCGGTCGTCTATTTCCGCGTCGTCGATCCGCAGAAAGCCATCATCGAGGTCGAGAACTTCCTGATGGCGACCTCGCAGCTCGCGCAGACGACCTTGCGCTCGGTGCTGGGCAAGCACGACCTCGACGAGATGCTGTCGCAGCGGGAGAAGCTCAACATCGACATCCAGCAGACGCTCGACGCGCAGACGCTTTCGTGGGGGATCAAGGTGTCGAACGTCGAGATCAAGCATGTCGACATCACCGAGACGATGATCCGCGCGATCGCGCGCCAGGCCGAGGCCGAGCGCGAGCGGCGCGCCAAGGTGATCCACGCCGAAGGCGAGATGCAGGCGGCACAGAAGCTCTACGAAGCCGCGAAGATCCTGGCGCAGCAGCCGCAGGCGCTGCAGCTGCGCTATCTCGAGACGCTGACGGTGATCGCCGCCGACAAGAACTCGACGATCATCTTCCCGCTGCCGATCGATGTCATTTCGCCGCTGATGAAGCTGGTGGAACGCAAGCTCGCGCCGGACCTGCCGCCACCGGGTTAGCGAAAGACCCGGAATAGCCGGGACGCGAGAAAACCGGGATGGGAAAAACCGGGACAGACCACGTTTTCCTTGAAAACGTGGTCTGTCCCGGTTTTTCCGGTGGGTCCGGCACGGCGCTGCGGTATCCTTCGACGCGTCATGCGGCAGGTCAAGCACCAGGTGCAGTTCCGGCTGCGGATCATCAGCGGCGACAACATCGCGCTCGGTCCCGGCAAGGTCGATTTGCTCGAGGCGATCGGTGCGACGGGCTCGATCAGCGCAGCGGCGAAGGCGCTCGGCATGTCGTATCGCCGCGCATGGCTGCTCGTCGACACCATGAATCGGTGTTTCGCGCAGCCGGTGGTCGCGGCCGAGACGGGAGGCGCGCGCGGCGGCGGCGCGCGCCTCACGACGCTCGGCGCGGAGGTCGTGCGGCGCTATCGCAGCGTCGAGGCCCGGGCGGCGAAAGCCGGCGCCACCGATCTCGCGGCGCTGGCGGCCCTGCTGCGCTGACAGCTCCGGAATATCACGACTCCGACCCCGGTTCCGCGCGGTCGGCGTCGTCGCGGAACAACTGATAGAGAACGATGGCGCCGAAGGTCGCGGTGCCGATGCCGCCCAGCGTGAAGCCGCCGAGCTTCAGCGCGAGGTCGCCGGCACCCACGGTCAGCGTGACCGCCGCGGTGACCAGATTGCGCGAGCGCGAGAAATCGACGCGGTTCTGCACCCAGATCCGCCCGCCGGTCGCAGTGATCAACCCGAAAACGACGATCGACAGGCCGCCCAGCACCGGACCGGGAACGGTCATGATCAGCGCGCCGAATTTCGGCGAGAAGCCGAGCACGATCGCGGCCGCTGCGGCGACGACGAACAACAGCGTCGAATACACCTTGGTGACGGCCATGACGCCGATGTTCTCGGCGTAGGTCGTGACGCCGGTGCCGCCCCCGGCGCCAGCGACGATGGTCGCGAGTCCGTCGCCGACGAATGCACGTCCCAGCCACGCGTCGAGATTCTGACCGGTCATCGCAGCGACGGCCTTGACGTGCCCGAGGTTCTCGGCGACCAGGACGATCGCGACAGGCGCGACCAGCGCCATCGCGTTCGCGCTCCACACCGGCGCGACGAACTTCGGCCAGCCGATCCACGCGGCGGCGGCCACGGCCGAGAAATCGATCGGCTTGGCGAAGCCGAGGCCGTTCGCGCAGACGGCGTAGAGCAGGTAACCCGCGACGCCACCCAGCAATATCGGCAATCTCCGCGCGAGGCCGGGAGCGCGGACGGCGACAATGCCGACCGCTGCGATGGTCGCGATCCCGACCCAGGTGTCGAACGGGCTTGCGGAGATGCCCTTGACTGCGATCGGCGCCAGGTTGAGCCCGATGACCGCGACGATGCTTCCGGTGACCACCGGCGGCATCAGTCGGTCGATCCAGCGATGGCCGATCGCCATGACGACCAGGCCGATCGCCGTGTACAGCAGACCTGCGGCGACGATGCCGCCCAATGCGACGCCGAGATTCGAATTCGGCCCGCTTCCCGCATAGCCGGTCGCCGCGATGACGACGGCGATGAACGCGAAGCTCGAGCCCAGGTAGCTCGGCACCCGCCCGCCGACGACGACGAAGAAGATCAGCGTGCCGATGCCGGAGAACAGGATCGCGACGTTGGGATCGAAACCCATCAGCAGCGGCGCGAGCACCGTGGCACCGAACATCGCGACGACATGCTGCAGCCCGAGAACGAGGGTCTGTGCGGCGGGGAGCCGCTCACCGGGACCGACGACGCCGTCGCGGCGCAGCGTCCAGCGCGGGAAGTACGAGGTGCCGGTGACGGGATCCATCGCGATGCGCCGGAGTCGGGACAGGCGCATTCTAATGAATGGGGTCCGATAAATGGGGTCAGAGCCGTAATACGCCTTGCGGCCAAGTCGCAGCCGCGGCAGGGATAACGGCGTATTGCAGCTCTGACCCCATTTATTGGCCCCCATCTATTGCGCTATAGTGCGCAGCTCGTTATATATGATGAGATACGACGAATGGCCGCAACGATGCGAAAGCCGCTGCGCCGCGCGCTCGTCGCGGGGCTGCTCGCCGTCGCGGCGCTGACCTGCGCGTGGGCTGCGCCGGCGGCGGAGGTTCCCGTCGTCGCGGCAGCCGCGGACCTGCAGTTCGCGTTGCCGGACATCGCCGCGCAATTCACGCGCGAGACTGGCCAGTCGCTGAGGCTGGTGTTCGGCTCGTCGGGGAATTTCCGTCGCCAGATCGAGGATGGCGCACCGTTCGAGCTGTTCCTCTCGGCCGACCAGTCGTATGTCGAGGCCCTCGTGCGCGAAGGGCGCAGCGTCGATGCGGGCGTCGTCTATGCGGTGGGCCGGCTTGCGCTGATCGTCCCGTGGGGATCACCGGTCGCAGTCGATCCGCAGCTGCGCGGCGTCGCCCGCGCGCTTGCCGACGGAACCCTGCACAAGTTCGCGATCGCCAACCCGGAGCACGCGCCCTACGGTCGCGCGGCGCGGCAGGCGCTCATTCGCGCGGGGCTGTGGCAGACGATCGAGCCGAAGCTGGTGCTTGGCGAGAACATCAGCCAGACCGCGCAGTTCGCCGTCAGCGGAGCCACGCAGGGCGGCATCGTCGCGTATTCGCTGCTGCGATCAAAGGCGCTCGTCGGCCGCGGCGAATACGCGTTGTTGCCGGCGTCGATGTACGATCCGCTGATGCAGCGGATGGTCCTGTTGAACAACGCTGGCGCGACGGCGCGCGCGTTCTACCGCTACCTGCAGGGTCCGGAGGCCCGCGCGATCTTCGACCGCTACGGCTTCGAGGCGCCGGGCGCGGGCACGGGCCCGCGATGAGCCGCGGCTTGCGCAGCGCCGCGGGCCGCCGGGCAGGCGACGCCGGATGCCGCCGATGATGGAATGGCAGGCGCTCGCGCTGTCGCTGAAGCTCGCCGGCTGGACCGTGGCACTGCTGCTGCCTGCCGCGCTGGCGATCGCGCGCGTGCTCGCCTGGAAGCGCTTCGCCGGGCGCCGACTCGTCGAAGCGGCGCTGGCCATGCCGCTGGTCCTGCCCCCGACCGTTCTGGGCTACTACCTGCTTTCGGCGTTCGGAACCAACTCGGCGCTCGGGCGCACGTTCGTCGCCGTCGTCGGCCATCCTCTGGCTTTCAGTTTCGCCGGGCTCCTCGTCGCGTCACTGATCTTCAACCTGCCGTTCGCGATCCAGCCGATGCAGCGCGCGTTCGAGGCGATCCCCGCCGACGTCCGGCCGGCGGCCGCGTGCTGCGGCATGAACCCGTGGCGCATCTTCGCCGAGATCGAGCTGCCGCTCGCCTGGCCGGGAGTCCTGTCGGCGATGGTGCTGACCTTCGCCCATACGCTGGGCGAATTCGGCGTCGTTCTGATGGTCGGCGGCAACATCCCCGGCGAGACGCGAACCATCGCGATCGCGATCTACGACCGGGTGCAGGCCTTCGACGCACGCAGCGCCGGACTGATGGCGGCAGTGCTGCTGGCGCTGTCGCTCGCCGCGATCGCGGTCGCGTATTCGACCAACCGCCGGACGGAGCCTGCACGTGGCGGCTGAGGGCCGCCTTTTCATCCGGCTCGTGCAGCGCGCGCCGATTCCGCTCGCCGCGACCTTCGATTGCGCCCCCGGCGAGGTGCTCGCGCTGACGGGCCCTTCCGGGAGCGGCAAGTCGACGATCCTGCGCTGCATCGCCGGGCTCGAGCGGCCTCGCGACGGCAGGATCGAGTGTGCGGGCGAGGTCTGGCTGGATACGCAGGCGCGGATCGGCGTGTCGCCGCAGCGCCGCTCGGTCGGGCTGGTATTCCAGCAGTACGCGCTGTTCCCCCACATGAGCGCGCTGGGCAACGTGATCGCGGCGCTGGGCCATCGTCCGCGTACGGACCGCGAACCCCGCGCCCGCGCCCTGCTCGCGAGCGTCCACCTCGCGGGGCTCGAGCACCGGCGCCCGGCCGAGCTGTCCGGCGGCCAGCAGCAGCGTGTCGCGATGGCGCGCGCGCTGGCGCGGGATCCCAAGGTGCTGCTGCTGGACGAGCCTTTCGCCGCCGTCGACCGCGTGACGCGGCACAAGCTCTACCGCGAGCTCGCCGAGCTGCGCCGGCAGCTCGCCATGCCGATCGTCCTCGTGACCCACGACCTCGACGAGGCGGCGATGCTCGCCGACCGCATGTGCATCCTGCATCACGGACGCACGCTGCAGATCGGCGCCCCGCACGAAATCCGCACCCGGCCCGTGGACGCGCTGGTCGCGCGGCTGGTCGACCTGCGCAACGTGTTCGAGGGCGTCGTCCGCGCGCAGGACGCGCCGGAGGGGCGCACGCTGCTCGAATGGCAGGGGATCGTGCTGGAGGCCGCGCATGCGCCGCAGTTCGCAGTGGGCACGCGCGTCGCCTGGACGATCCCCGTCGGCGGCGTGGTCCTGCACCGCCGTGACCGGCCCTCGCGCGGGGAGCACGAGAATCCGGTCGCGGGCACGGTCGTCGAATGCCTGGCACTCGGCGACGACACGACGGTCGGGCTCGCCGTCGACGGTCCCGCTGGCGCCCAGATCACGCTGCGCGTCCCGACCCACGTCGCGGGTCGCAACGGCCTGGCGGTCGGGGTGCGCGCCGGCGCGTCGCTGCTCGCGGACGCCATCCACCTGATGCCCTGGCGGGACACCGGCCGCGACGCGCCGGCCTGAAGCGGGCGGCGCAGATCCTCACCCCAGCGCTCTCCCGCAAGCGGGAGAGGGAGCGTTCGCGCCGGGTCCGCCGCGACTGCGCGCGCGAATGAGGTACGATCACCCTCCGGTCAGCACCCCGCAATCCCCCGCATGGATTTCGCCTTCATCCTCGACCCGCTGCCGCTCGTCAAGGCGTACAAGGACAGCACGGTGGCGATGATGCGCGCGCTCGCGGCGCGCGGACATCGCATCCATGCGCTCGAGCAGGGCGACATCCACTGGCAGGATGGCGCGACGCGCGGACGCGCCCGGCCGCTGGAGCTGCGCCTGGGCAACGACGACTGGTATGCCGCGGGCGAGCCGCAAACCCGGGCGCTCAAGGACTACGCGGCGGTCCTGATGCGCAAGGACCCGCCGTTCGACATGGAATACGTCTACTCGACGTACCTGCTCGAAGCCGCGGAAAGCGAAGGGGCGCGGGTCTTCAACCGCCCGCGCGCCATCCGCGACTGCAACGAAAAGCTGGCCATCGCGCGCTTTCGCGATTTCATCGCCCCGACGCTGGTGACCCGCGACGCCGGCGTCATCGACGCCTTCATCGACGAGCATCGCGACGTCATCGTCAAGCCGCTGGACGGCATGGGGGGGACGTCGGTGTTCCGCGTGCGGCACGACGATCCCAACCGCAACGTGATCGTCGAGACGGTCTCGCATGAGGGTGCCCGCACGGTGATGGCACAGCGCTTCATCCCGGAGATCAGCGACGGCGACAAGCGCATCCTGCTGATCGGGGGCGAGGTCGTTCCGTATTCGCTCGCGCGCATTCCCAAGCCGGGCGAGACCCGCGGCAACCTGGCCGCAGGAGGCAGCGGCGTCGCGCAGCCGCTGTCGGCCCGCGACCGGGAAATCGGCGAGGCGCTGGCCGGCCCGCTGTGGGCGGAAGGCATGCTGGTCGCCGGCATCGACGTCATCGGGTCGTTCCTGACCGAGATCAACGTGACCAGCCCGACGTGCTTCGTCGAGATCTCCGAGCAGAGCGGGTTCGATGTCGGCGGGCTGTTCGCGACGGCGCTGATCGGCGCGTGCTAACATTTTCGCGGCGACCCACCTCGCCACCCCCATGATCGGAGTTCTCATCGTCGCGCACGGCACGCTGGGTGAAAGCCTGGTGGGGGCGCTGACCCACGTGCTGGGTTCGCGGCCGCCGCAGTTGCGGGTGCTGTCGATCACGGCCACCGACGACCCGACGCGGCTGCTGCCGAGGGCACGCGAGGCCATCGCCGCCGTGGACACCGGCGACGGGGTCGCCGTGTTCTGCGACATCTACGGCGCCACCCCCTGCAATATCGCGATCAAGCTGGCGCATCCGGGCCGGGTCGAGGTCGTTTCCGGCGTCAACCTGCCGATGCTCGTGCGAGCGTTCACTTACAGAACGAGAAGCATGGAAACGCTGCTCACCAAGGCCATCTCGGGCGGGTGCGAAGGCGTGCTGCACGTTCCCGCGACGCCCCGCCATGCAACAACGCGAGGTTGAGATCGTCAACCGGCTCGGGCTGCACGCCCGGGCGTCGGCGAAACTGACCCAGCTCGCGGCCAGGTTCCAGAGCGAGGTGCAGATCGGACGCAACGGGCGCAAGGTCAACGCCAAGAGCATCATGGGCGTGATGATGCTGGCGGCGGGCAAGGGCTCGAAAGTGGTCCTCGAGGTCGACGGGCCCGACGAAGGCGAGGCGATGGACGCCCTGTGCGGGTTGATCCACGATTGTTTCGGGGAGGGGCAATAGGCGCGATGGACGGGTACCGGGTGTGCGCGGAAACGCATTTTGTTGCGTGTGCGGTGCACAAATCGCGGAACCAACGCGCAACGATCCGGCTCCATATCGAGGCTCCCGCCATCGACGGCGGGGATCGCTCCGTCCAATTCCTGCGATCGGATCGTTGCCATGCAAGCTCGCGAAATCGTCGTCACCAGCCGACAGGGACTGCACGCTCGGACCTCCGCGCGGATCGTCCACGTCGCGTCGAAATTCCGTTCCACCGTGCTGCTGTCGAGCGGCGCCCGTCGCGCCAGCGCGAACAGCATCGTCGCGGTGATGCTGCTCGCCGCAGCGTTCGGCTCGACGATACGCGTCGAGACCAGCGGCCCGGACGAGATGGCTGCGATGACGGCCATCGTCGACGTGATCCACAGCGATTTCGACACGCGCGTCTAGCGCAGGCACCCGGGCGCGCGGAGCCGCGCGCATGGTGAGCTTCGCGCTGCACGGCATCGGTGTCTCGGGCGGCATCGCCATCGGCCGTGCGCAGCTGGTGTCGCACGCGACCCTCGAGGTCGCGCACTATGCGGTCACCCAGCAGCAGGTGCCAGCGGAGATCGAGCGCTTCAGCGCGGCAGTCGCCGAGGTGCGGCAGGAACTCGACAGCCTGCACGGCTCGATGACGTCGGGCGACGTTCCGGGCGAGTTCAGCGTGTTCCTCGACGTCCATTCGATGATCCTCAACGATCCGACGCTGTCGGAGATCCCGAAGCGGATCATCGCCGACCAGCGCTGCAATGCCGAGTGGGCGCTCACCGTCCAGATGGGCGTGCTGGTCGACCAGTTCGAGCAGATCGACGATGCATACCTGCGTGAGCGCAAGGCGGACGTCGTGCAGGTCGGCGAGCGCGTGCTGAAACGCCTGATGGGGCGCCCGGGCGTGCTGCCGGCGCCGGGCGCGGAGGAGCAGACCATCCTCGTGGCCCACGACCTGTCGCCGGCCGACGTCATCCAGTTCAAGCACCACCATTTCGGCGGGTTCCTGACCGATCTTGGCGGCATCACCTCGCACACCGCGATCGTCGCGCGCAGCCTCAACGTCCCGGCGGTGGTCGCCACGCACAACGCGCGGCAGCTGATACGCGACGGCGAAATGCTGATCGTCGACGGCGGCAGCCACGTCGTCATCGTCAATCCGGATCGCGCGGTGCTCGCCGAATACCGGCTGCGGCAGAACGAGCTCGATCTCGCCCGCCAGAAGTTGAAGCGCCTGCGCAGCAAGCCCGCCGAGACGATCGACGGCATACGCATCGGACTGCAAGCGAACATCGAGCTGCCCGAGGACATCGAGCAGGCGCTCGCCAACGGCGCCGAAGGCATCGGGCTGTTCCGCTCCGAGTTCCTGTTCCTCGATCGCGACGGGCTTCCGTCCGAGGACGAGCAGTTCGAGGCCTTCCGCAAGGTCGCGCAGGGGATGCAGGGCAAGCCGGTCACCATTCGCACGTTCGACCTGGGCGCCGACAAGCAGCACGAAGGGCTCGCCGGGCTGACGCGCGTCGCGCCCAATCCCGCGCTGGGTCTGCGCGCTGTCCGCTTCTGCCTCGCGGAGCCGCGCCTGTTCCTGACCCAGCTGCGCGCGATCCTGCGCGCCAGCCACTACGGCAATGTGCGCATCCTGATCCCGATGCTCGCGTCGGTGTCGGAGATCGACCAGACGCTGGTGCTGATCGAGCGCGCCAAGGAGAGCCTGCGCGAGCAGGGCGAGCCGTTCAACCCGGAGATCGCGGTCGGCGGCATGATCGAGATCCCAGCCGCAGTGCTCGCGATGGGTGCGTTCCTGAAGCGCCTCGACTTCCTGTCGATCGGCACCAACGACCTGATCCAGTACACGCTGGCGGTCGACCGCGCCGACGAGGCGGTGTCGCACCTGTACGACCCGCTGCACCCGGCGGTCATCAAGCTCATCGCGCTGGCGATCTCCGGTGCCCACAAGGCTCGCGTCCCGATCGCCGTCTGTGGGGAGATGGCCGGCGAACTGCAGTTGACGCGCCTGCTGCTGGGCGTCGGCCTGCGCGATTTCTCGATGCACCCATCGCATCTCTTGCGCGTCAAGCAGCGGGTGCTGCAGAGCGACGTGGCGGCAGGCACGGCGATGGTCGAGCGGATCCGGCGCGCCGACGACCCGGCGAAGCTCGTCGCGCTGCTCGACCGCCTGAACGCCTGATCACGCGATGCGCTAGAATCCCCCGACGCGCCGATTTGAGCCAGCTTGCGGGCGCGCGCCGGGATTCCGGCGGACAAATACGGCTAAAGCGGAGCGGTCCGCAGCACCAGGCCAACCCGACCTAGCCTTCGAAGCTGGTCGGGTTTTTTGTTGCCCTTGTTGCTGTCCATGGCATCGTTCTCCGACACGACCGGCGGTGGCGGGCAGGCGGCCGGCGCCGCGAACGGACGCTCGGTCGGCGTGGTCGTCGCGCAGCGCATGCGCTTCGACGCGCCGCTCCCGCTCGCCTGCGGGCGCTCGCTCGAAGGCTACGAGCTCGCCTACGAGACCTACGGCACGCTCGATGCCGGGCGCTCGAACGCGGTGCTGATCTGTCATGCGCTGAACGCCTCCCACCACGTCGCGGGCTGCTATGCAGGCGAGCCCGACAACGTCGGGTGGTGGGACAACATGGTGGGTCCCGGCAAGCCTCTGGACACCGACCGGTTCTTCGTCGTCGGCGTCAACAACCTCGGCAGCTGTTTCGGGTCGACCGGGCCGCTGTCGGTCAACCCCGCCACCGGGGCGCCGTGGGGCGCCGATTTCCCGATGGTGACCGTCGAAGACTGGGTCGACGCGCAGGCGCGCCTCGCCGACCGCCTCGGCATCGCGCGGTGGGCGGCCGTGATGGGCGGCAGCCTCGGGGGCATGCAGGCCCTCGACTGGGCGATCCGCTATCCGCAGCGCGTGGGGCACGCACTGGTCATCGCGGCGGCGCCCAACCTCTCCGCCGAGAACATCGCGTTCAACGAGATCGCGCGCCAGGCGATCATGACCGACCCCGATTTCCACGATGGCCATTTTTACGCGCACGGGGTGAAGCCGCGACGGGGCCTGCGCGTCGCACGGATGATCGGCCACATCACCTACCTGTCCGACGAGCAGATGGAGGCCAAGTTCGGCCGCCAGCTCCGTGAGGGCCTGCGCTTCTCGTTCGCGCCCGAGTTCCAGATCGAGTCCTATCTGCGCTACCAGGGCGAGAAGTTCGCCGACTACTTCGACGCCAACACCTACCTGCGGATCACCAAGGCGCTCGACTACTTCGATCCTGCGACCCGCACCGGCGGCGATCTCGCACAGGCGCTGTCGGACGCCGTCTGCAGGTTCCTCGTCGTTTCGTTCACGACGGATTGGCGCTTTCCGCCTGCGCGCTCGCGCGAGATCGTCAAGGCGCTGGTGCACGAGCGCCGCGACCTCGCCTACGCCGAGATCGCCGCGCCGCACGGCCACGATGCCTTCCTGCTCGACGATCCGCAGTACCACGCCGTCGTCGGCGCCTGGTTCGAGCGCATTGCCGAGACTGCGCAGTCCGGCACAGGAAAAACCGGGACGCACCACGTTTTCCCGCAGGCGTCACCCCCCGTCGGGGATGTCGGGGAAAACGTGGTGCGTCCCGGTTTTTCGACGGAGTCGGCACAGCCGCATGTGCAGCGCGCGGACTATGCGACGATCGGCGGCTGGGTTCCGGAAGGCGCGCGCGTGCTGGACCTGGGTTGCGGCGACGGGGCGCTGCTCGCCTATCTCGCCGCGAAGCGCCAGGCGACGGGTTACGGCATCGAGATCGACGACAAGGGTGTGCTGGCGAGCGTGCGCAACGGGACCAACGTGGTGCAAAGCGACCTCGAGCGCGGCCTTGCCGGATTCGAGGATGCGGCGTTCGATGTCGTGATCCTGTCGCAGACGCTGCAGGCGATGCGGCGCATCGAGGCGATCGTCGCCGAAATGCTGCGCGTCGGACGCGAGGCGATCGTCACGTTCCCGAATTTCGGCCACTGGTCGCATCGGCTGCAGATCATGCGCGGTCGCATGCCGGTGTCCTCGTCACTCCCCTACCAGTGGTACGACACGCCGAACATCCACCTCTGCACGGTGGCCGACTTCGACGCCTTCCTCGCCCGGCGCGGCCACCGCATCGTCGACCGCGTCGTCCTGGCCGGGGGCCGTCCGGTCAAGATCCTCCCCAACCTGACGGGCGAGCTCGCCATCTACCGTTTCCGCAAGGCATGAGCCCGAAGGTAGCCCAGTGACCCCGAAGGGCCGACCCGAGGGCGAATACCGGCGTGCGCAGCACGAAGGTCGTCCGGTCATCGCCGAGTCCTGGCGCGAGGCGCTGTTCAACCGGCGGATGCTGATCTGCGTCTTCACCGGCTTCTCGTCGGGCATGCCGCTGTACCTGCTGATCAATCTGCTGCCGGCGTGGCTGCGCAGCGAAGGTGTCGACCTCAAGACCATCGGCTTCTTCGCGCTGATCCAGCTGCCCTACACGTGGAAATTCCTGTGGTCGCCGCTGCTGGACCGCTACGCGCTGCCCATGCTGGGCCGCCGCCGCGGCTGGATGCTGGCGACCCAGCTCGCGCTGCTCGCGGCGATTCCGCTGTTCGGCTTGCTCCATCCGCAGCGCGACATCTGGTCGATCGTCGCGCTGTCGACGGCGGTCGCGCTGTTCTCCGCGAGCCAGGACATCGTGCTCGACGCGTTCCGCCGCGAGATCCTTCCCGACGCCGAGCTGGGGCTCGGCACGTCGATCCACGTCAACGCCTACCGGATCTCGAGCCTGGTCCCCGGTGCCTTGTCGCTGATCCTGGCCGACCGGATGCCCTGGTCCGGCGTCTACGCGATCACCGCGATGTTCATGTTGCCGGGCATCGGTCTCGCCCTGTTCGCGCGCGAGCCGGCGCTGGTCGCGGGCAGGCCGCTGACGCTGCGCGAGGCGGTGGTCGAGCCGTTCCACGAGTTCGTCACGCGCAGCGGCGCCCGCGCGGCGCTGACCGTGCTGGCGTTCATCTTCCTGTACAAGCTCGGCGACAGCATGGCGACCGCGCTGGCGACGCCGTTCTATCTCGACCTGGGCTTCAGCAAGACCGACATCGGGCTGGTCGCCAAGAACGCGGGCCTGTGGCCGAGCGTCATCGGCGGCCTGCTCGGCGGATTGTGGATGGTCAGGATCGGCATCAACCGCGCGCTGTGGCTCTTCGGGGTGGTACAGGTCGTGTCGATCCTCGGCTACGCGTGGCTGGCCGCGGCGCAGCGCCCGGACCTGTGGATGCTCGGATGGGTGATCGGCTTCGAAGCGCTGGGCGTCGGCCTCGGGACCGCGGCATTCACCGCCTACATCGCGCGCACCACCGATCCGCGCTACACGGCGACCCAGTTCGCGCTGTTCACGAGCCTCGCGGCGGTGCCGCGGACGATCATAAATGCATCGACCGGGTGGATCGTCGAGAACACCGGGTGGTTCGCATTCTTCCTGCTGTGCACGGCACTGGCATTGCCGGGGATGGCACTGCTCTTGCGTGTGGCACCGTGGGGTGCCGATTCCCCGAAGGATGCGGAAAAGGCATAGCATCGCCGACATGCACCGGCGACGCCCTCGCGTCGCCGATCGAGGTTCGCAACGACACAACCATGGATGCAAAGAAATTCAGCGCGATCGCGCATCGCGACCACGATTACTGCAACCCGGTGTCGGCGGCCAAGATCGAGCGCCTGCTCGACCTGCTGCCGCTCGACGCGTCGTCGCGGGTGCTCGACCTCGGCTGCGGGCGCGCCGAGCTGTCTCTGCGCATCATCGAGCGCTACGGATCGATGGCGGTCGCGATCGACAACTCGTCGCCGATGCTCGACGCCGCGCGCGAGCGCGCCGAATGGACGGGTGCGCTGGGCAGGCTGCACCTCGACAACGTCGACATCGCGGATTTCGAGGCCGACCCCGAGACCTTCCACCTGTCGGTGATGCTGGGCGCCGGCGGCATCGAAGGCGGGATGGCGGGCATCTGCCGGAAACTCCGGACCTGGACCAAGTCGGGGGGCTACGTCCTGATCGGCGAGGGGTACTGGCGGCGGCGTCCGCACCCCAAATACCTGGCGTTCCTGGGTGGGGATGTGCACTATCTCGATCACGCCGGCAACGTGAAGGCCGGCGTCGACGCGGGGCTGATCCCGATGCACGCGACGACGGCCTCGGAAGACGAGTGGGACGAGTACGAGTGGAAATACCTGCGTTCGATCGAGCGCTATGCCCGGGAGCAGCCCGACGACCCGGATGTCCCCGCGATGCTCGACCGCGTTCGCCGCTGGCGCGACGTCTATCTGCGGTGGGGCCGCGACACCCTCGGTTTCGCGACCTACCTGTTCTACCGTCCGGGCCAGTACGTCGGCTGATCGCGGCGCCGATTGCGGTGCCTGCGGGCGGTCATGGCAGGGCTTCCAGCGCCTCGGCGATGTCGAGCCATTCGGATTCCAGCCGCGCGAGCCTGAACGTCAGGTCCCCCTGCCGGGCCAGGACTGCGACGAGCTGGGGTTTCGCTTCCTCGGCGTACGCATCGGGAGAGGCCAGCCACGCATCGAGCGACCTCTTTTCCGCACCCAGCGACTCCATGTCGCGTTCGAGCGCCGCCTGCCTCGCGACGAGCGGCTTGCGGTGGTCGGAGCGCTTCTGGCGCGCCAGCGCTTCCTCGCGTTTCTGCGCGCGGCGGTCCGCGGGCGCCTTCGCCGGATCGACGCTGTCGTCGTCGCGCCGTCCGGCGCGGCGCTCGCGTCCCAGCACCCACGCCTTGTAGTCGTCGAGGTCGCCGTCGAACGGCGAGAGCCTGCCGTCGGCCAGCAGCCACAGCTCGTCGGCGGTCGCACGCAGCAGGTGGCGATCGTGCGCGACGACGATCAGCGCGCCAGCGTAGTCCTGCAGCGCCTCCGTCAGCGCTTCGCGCATCTCGATGTCCAGGTGGTTGGTCGGTTCGTCCAGCAGCAGCAGGTCGGGGCGCTGGCGGACGATCAGCGCCAGCGCGAGCCGCGCCTTCTCGCCGCCCGAGAATCGCCCGACGCCGGCGGTCGCCATGTCGCCGCGAAAGTCGAAGCCCCCGAGGTAGTCGCGAAGCTCCTGCTCGCGCGTGTCGGGCTCGAGCTTGCGCAGGTGCCAGAGTGGGGTCTGGTCGCCCCGCAACTGCTCGACCTGGTGCTGGGCGAAGTAGCCGAGCCGCAGGTTTTGCGCCGCGTGGCGCCCGCCCGAGAGCAGCGGCAGCGTACCCGCGAGCGACTTCAGCAACGTCGATTTCCCGGCGCCATTGGCGCCGAGCAGGCCGATGCGCGAGCCCGCCAGCACGGCCCACTCGACGCCCTCGAGCACCGGCGCGGCGCCTGCATAACCGAGGCTCGCATGCTCGAGGCGCACGAGCTGGCGGGCGCTCGCGTCGACCGCCGGGAACGAGAACGAGAACGGGCTGTCGACGTGGGCCGCGGCGATCAGCTCCATGCGCTCCAGTGCCTTGATCCGACTTTGCGCCTGCCGCGCTTTCGTGGCCTTGGCGCGGAAGCGGTCGATGTAGGCCTTCAGGTGGGCGACCTGCCGCTGCTGCTTCGCGTGTGCTGCCTGCTGCTGTGCGAGCTGCTGCGCCCGTTCGCGCTCGAACTGCGCGTAGTTGCCGGTGTAGGCGGTGAGCTTGCCGGCGTCGACGTGGACGATCGTATCGGCGACGGCGTCGAGGAAATCGCGGTCGTGGGTGACCAGCAGCAGCGTTCCCGGGTAGCGGCGCAGCCAGTCCTCGAGCCACAGCACGGCATCGAGATCGAGATGGTTCGTCGGCTCGTCGAGGAGCAGCAGGTCCGAGCGGCACATCAGCGCCTGCGCGAGGTTGAGGCGCATCCGCCAACCGCCCGAGAAGCTCTCGACGCTGCGCGCCTGCGCAGGCTCGTCGAAACCCAACCCCGCGAGCAGCGTCGCGGCGCGGGCACGCGCGCTGTAGCCTCCGATCGCCTCGAAGCGATGATGGAGCTCGGCGAGGCGGGTGCCGTCGAGCGCCGGGACGCCCGCGGCAGCGCCGTCGAGCGCGGGAACGCGAGCCGCGCTGCCGTCGTCCGCGGTCCCGCTGCCCGGGCGCTCGGCGTGCCCGTGCGCCGCGCCCGCAGCGGCCAGCGCCCGCTCGATGTCGCGCAGCTCGCGGTCGCCGTCCTGCACGTACTCGATCGCCGGAATCGCGACGGCCGGCGTTTCCTGCGCGACGTGGGCGAGCGTCCATCGCGGCGGCAGCTCGATCGAGCCTGCGTCGGGCAGCAGCTCGCCGCGGATGGCCGCGAACAGGCTCGACTTGCCGCAGCCGTTGGCGCCGACGATGCCGACCTTGTGACCGACGTGCACGGTCAGGTTCGCCGCTTCGAGCAGGCGCTTGTTGCCGCGCGCGAGCGTGAGGTTGGAGATGCGGATCATCGTGGCGGCGGGTCGGGAGGCGGGTGTTGCCGTCGATCCTGCGGCGGCGTGCGTCGGATGTCGAATGGAGCGCGGAGCCGGGCGAGGCTGCGCGGGATCGGTCAACTAAGCTCGAAGTCGTAGTCGACAACGAGGGGGGCGTGATCGGAGAAGCGGCGGTTCTTGTAGATCGACGTCGCGCGCGCCTTCGCCGCGATGCCCGGCGTCGCGATCTGGTAATCGATGCGCCAGCCGACGTTCTTCGTCCACGCCTGTCCGCGGTTCGACCACCACGTGTACTGCTCGGGCCGCGCATCGAGGCGGCGGAAGACGTCGACGAAGCCGAGTTCGTCGAACACCCGCGTGAGCCAGGCGCGCTCCTCGGGCAGGAAACCCGAGTTCTTCTGGTTGCTGCGCCAGTTCCGAAGGTCGATCGGCTGATGCGCGATGTTCCAGTCGCCGCACAGGATCACCTCGCGGCCGCTCTGGACGAGGCTCGCGAGATGCGGGAGGAACGCCTCGAGGAAACGGAACTTGGAGGCCTGGCGGTGCTCGCCGCTGGATCCCGATGGAAGGTAGAGGCTCACGACCGAAACGTCGCGGAAATCGGCCTGCAGGTAGCGGCCCTCGGCGTCGAATTCGGCGTGGCCGAATCCGGAGCGAGTCGGCGCCGCGACTTTCGAATAGAGCGCGACGCCTGCGTAGCCCTTGCGCTCGGCCGGGTGGAAAGTCGCACGCGATCCGCGCGGCGCCGCCAGCGATTTCGGCACGTCGCCGGGCAGGCACTTGATCTCCTGCACGCAGACGATGTCCCAGGGCTCGGCGCGTGCAAGCCAGCGTGCGAGACCCTTGCGCTCGGCAGAGCGCAGTCCGTTGACGTTGAGGGTGATGACTCGCATCGTGGGCGCGAAAAGGGCGCGAGTTTACCCCAGGCGGGCCGGATTGCGCCGCCGGAACGCTATACTCGGCGCCGGCCCCCTGGCCATTGCGCCCCCATGACCGATTTCCGACACGATTTCCTGCAGTTCGCCCTGGCACGCGAAGTGCTACGTTTTGGAGAGTTCGTGACCAAGGCGGGGCGCAGAAGTCCGTATTTCTTCAATGCGGGCCTTTTCAACGACGGGACCAGTCTGCGTCGGCTGGGCGAGTTCTACGCGGAGGCGCTGCTTGCGTCGGGAGTCGGCTGTGACCAGTTGTTCGGGCCGGCGTACAAGGGCATCACCCTTGCCGCCGCGACCGCCATCGCGCTTGCCGCCATGGGGCACAATTTGCCGTACAGCTACAACCGCAAGGAAGCGAAGGATCACGGCGAAGGCGGGTCGGTCGTCGGTGCGCCGCTCGCGGGCCGTGTGATGATCGTCGACGACGTCATCACCGCCGGCACGTCGGTGCGCGAATCGGTCGCGCTGATCGAAGCTCACGGCGCGAAGCCCGCCGGCGTACTGATTGCGCTGGACAGGATGGAGCGGGGACAGGGCGAGAGGTCGGCGGTGCAGGATGTGCGCGACACCTGGGGCATTCCGGTGGTCGCGATCGCGACGCTCGACGACGTGATGACGTTCATCGACGGCCGCGCGGAGCTTGCGGCGGTGCGACCTGCGATCGCGGCCTATCGCGAGCGCTACGGGGCGCGCTGAGCCCGACGCGAACGCGGTGACCAGACAGGAATCGAGATGAGTGCAGTGGCAGGACCTGGATCATTCGACGACGGGACGGGCCGCGACGACGCGGACCGCACCGGGCGCTCGGCGATCACCGAGGCTTCAGGATCGATGTGGCTCCTGCCCGCGCTCCTCGTCGGGGTCCTGCTGTTCGCGATCGCGGCCAGCGCGCATGCGGCCCTGTACAAGTGGGTCGACCAGCACGGCCTCGTCCATTACAGCGATCGCCTTCCGCCCGATGCCGTCGACCGCGCCAGCACGCAGCTGAATCGCGAAGGCATTGCGGTCAAGAAGATCGGTCAGGCGCCGACGGCGGCCGAGTTGCAGGCGCGCCAGGCGGCGGAGAAGCAGAAACACGCGCTCGACCGCGAACGCATGCTCACCGAGCGCCGCGATCGCGCGCTGCTTGATTCCTACACGAACGAGAGCGACATCGACCTCGCCAAAACGCGCGCCCTCGCGACCATCGAAGGCCAGATCACGTCGGCGCAATCATACATCGCGCAGATTGCGAAGCGCCGCGGGGAGCTCCAGGCGAAGCAGGCGAGCTATGCGCCCGGGGCCGTCCCGCCATCGATCCGGAGCGAGCTCGCGTCGATCGACTCCGATCTCGCCCGGCAGGCCGAATTCGTCGTCGGCAAGCAGAAGGAAGCGGCGGCGGTCGCCGCCCGCTACGACGCGGACAAGCGGCGTTTCCACGACCTGAAGAGCAGCGTGGCGGATGACGCCTCGCCGAACGCGACGCGGTTGTCCGCGGCCGGGGCTTCGCGCTACTGATTCCAGGCGTCCGCCATCGCGGGGCGGGGCAGCACCGCAGGTCTGCGATAATCCCGGTTTAACCGCGATCGATGCGGCCCGCCCCTCCGGTCGGTTGGACCGCAGCCCGGCGACCGCCAATCCAATGGCTCAATACGTATACACGATGAACCGTGTGGGCAAGCTCGTGCCGCCCAAACGCGTCATCCTGAAGGACATCTCGCTGTCGTTCTTTCCCGGGGCCAAGATCGGCGTGCTCGGCCTCAACGGCTCGGGCAAGTCCAGCCTGCTGAAGATCATGGCCGGTGTCGACCACGAATTCGAAGGCGAGGCGGTGCCGATGCCCGGCCTGCGCATCGGTTTCCTGCCGCAGGAGCCCACCCTCGACCCCGAAGCGACGGTGCGCAAGGCGGTCGAGGAAGGCATGGGCGAGGTGCTCGCAGCGAAGGCGCGCCTCGACGAGGTCTACGCGGCGTATGCCGAGCCCGACGCCGATTTCGATGCGCTCGCTGCCGAGCAGGCGCGCCTCGAGGCGGTGATCGCGGCCGCCGGTGCCGATTCCGGCGTGCAGATGGAGATTGCGGCCGACGCGCTGCGGCTTCCCGCCTGGGACGCAAGAATCGGCCAGCTCTCCGGCGGCGAGAAGCGCCGGGTCGCGCTGTGCAGGCTGCTGCTGTCGAAACCCGACATGCTGCTGCTCGACGAGCCGACCAACCACCTCGATGCCGAGAGCGTCGAGTGGCTCGAGCAGTTCCTGCAGAAGTTCCCCGGCACCGTCGTCGCAGTCACCCACGATCGCTACTTCCTCGACAACGCGGCCGAATGGATCCTCGAGCTCGACCGCGGTCAGGGCATTCCCTGGAAAGGCAACTACACGTCGTGGCTGGAGCAGAAGGAGCAGCGCCTCGAGACCGAGGCCAAGCAGGACGTCGCGCGCATCAAGGCGATGCAGAAGGAGCTCGATTGGGTGCGCAGCAATCCCAAGGGGCGCCAGGCCAAGAGCAAGGCGCGGATCGCGCGTTTCGAGGAGCTGTCGAGCTACGAGCACCAGAAGCGCAACGAGACGCAGGAGATCTTCATCCCGGTCGCCGAGCGCCTGGGCGGCCAGGTGATCGAGTTCAAGAACGTCAGCAAGGCGTTCGGCGAACGCGTGCTGATCGACGACCTGAGCTTCGCAATTCCGGCAGGAGCGATCGTCGGCATCATCGGTCCCAACGGCGCGGGCAAGACGACGCTGTTCAGGATGATCACCGGCGCCGAGAAGCCGGATTCCGGCGGCATTGTCGTCGGTCACACGGTGAAGCTCGCCGTCGTCGACCAGACGCGCGAATCGCTGCCCAACGACAAGACGGTGTGGGAAGCGATTTCCGGCGGCCAGGACATCCTGACCGTGGGACGTTTCGAGATGCCCTCGCGCGCCTACCTGGGCCGCTTCAACTTCAAGGGTGGCGACCAGCAGAAGAACGTCGGCGCGCTGTCGGGCGGCGAGCGCGGGCGGCTGCACCTGGCCTCGACGCTTCTGAAGGGGGGCAACGTGCTGCTGCTGGACGAGCCGTCGAACGACCTCGACGTCGAGACGCTGCGTGCGCTCGAGGAAGCGCTCGAGGAATTCGCCGGCAGCGCGCTCGTCATCTCGCACGATCGCTGGTTCCTCGACCGCATCGCGACTCACATCCTCGCCGCCGAGGACAACTCCAGGTGGGTGTTCTTCGAAGGCAACTTCCACGAATACGAGGCCGACAAGAAGAAGCGCCTCGGCGAGGACGGCGCCAGGCCGCATCGGCCGCGCTTCAAGCCGCTGCACTCCTGACCCCCTAAAATCCGGGACGCACCACGTTTTCCGCCGGAGTTTGTTGCTACAAAGCCGGCGAAAACGTGGTGCGTCCCGGATTTTCGTCCATCGGCGCGACCGCGTCGATGAAGTATTACAGCTCTGACCCCAATTTGCGGCGCAGGATGTCGTTGACCTGCGCGGGATTGGCCTTGCCTTTCGAGGTTTTCATCACCTGGCCGACCAGCGAATTGAACGCTTTCTCCTTGCCGGCGCGGAATTCGGCGACGATCGCGGGGTTCGCAGCGATCACCTGATCGACCAGCGCCTCGATCGCGCCGACATCGGAAACCTGGCGCAGGCCCCTGCGCTCGATGATCGCATCGACGGCATCGTCGCCCGCGGCTTCGCCTGCCCACAGCGCGTCGAACACCTCTTTCGCCATCTTGCCCGACAGCGTGCCGTCGCCGATGCGCCGCAGCAGGCCGGCGAGCTGCGCCGGCTTCACGGGCGCGTCGGTGACCGCGAGGTCGCTGCGGTTGCGCGCCGCGGAGAATTCGCCCAGCACCCAGTTCGCGGCGAGCTTGTCCACGGCCGGGCCAAGGGCCGTCGATACCGGCGCCATGACAGTTGCCTCGTAGTAATCGACGAGCTCGCGCGACGCGGTCAGCTGGGCGGCGTCGTAATCGGTGATGCCGTGCTCGGCGACCAGCCGCGCCCGCATCGCCTCGGGCAGCTCGGGCAGGGCGGCGCGCACGCGCTCGATCCATGCGTCGTCGATGGTCAGCGGCGGCAAGTCGGGATCGGGGAAATAGCGATAGTCCTGCGCATCTTCCTTGCTGCGCATCGACCGCGTCTCGTTGCGGTCGGGGTCATAGAGCCGGGTCTCCTGCACGACCTTGCCGCCGTCCTCGATCAGCTCGACCTGGCGGCGCACTTCGAAGTCGATCGCCTGCTGCAGGAACCGGAAGCTGTTCAGGTTCTTGATCTCGCAGCGCGTGCCCAGCGGCTCGCCGGCACGCCGCACCGAGACGTTGGCATCGCAGCGGAAGCTCCCTTCCTGCATGTTGCCGTCGCAGATGCCGATCCACATCACCAGCGCGTGCAGCTTGCGCGCGTAGGCGACCGCCTCGGCCGAGCTTCGCAGGTCGGGCTCGGACACGATCTCGAGCAGCGGCGTGCCCGCGCGGTTCAGATCGATCCCCGAAACGTCGGCGAGGCCCGCCGGGAGTCCTTCGTGCAGCGACTTGCCGGCGTCCTCCTCGAGGTGGGCGCGCGTCAGCCGCACGACTTTCTCGCCCGCGCCGGAAGGGATCGTCAGCGACCCGCCCTGCACGACGGGGATCTCGTACTGCGAGATCTGGTAGCCCTTCGGAAGGTCCGGGTAGAAGTAGTTCTTGCGCGCGAACACGCTCCTGCGGTTGATCGTCGCACCCACCGCGAGGCCGAAGCGGATTGCGCGCTCGACCGCACCGCGGTTCAGCACCGGCAGCACGCCCGGCAGCGCGATGTCGACGGCGGAGGCCTGGGTGTTGGGCGCCGCGCCGAAAGCGGTCGATGACCCCGAGAAGATCTTGGAGACCGTGGAGAGCTGCGCGTGCGTCTCCAGTCCGATGACGATTTCCCAGCTCATGCCGCGATCCTCATGCCCCGGTTCCCGGCGGCCGGCGCAGGTGCCAGTCGGTGGCGTGCTGGAACCGATGCGCGACCTGCAGCATCCGCGCTTCGTCGAAATGGTGGCCCTGGATCTGCAGCCCGATCGGCAGGCCATCGGCGGTGAAGCCGCAGGGAATCGACATCGCCGGCGAGCCGGTCAGGTTGGCGGCGATGGTGAAGATGTCGTTCAGGTACATCTGCACCGGATCGTCGGCCTTGGCCCCGATCGGGAACGCCGCCGTCGGCGCCGTCGGGCCGACGATGACGTCGCAGCGCTCGTAGGCGCGCGCGAAATCCTGCGCGATCAGGCGTCGAACCTGCTGCGCTTTCAGGTAGTAGGCATCGTAGTAGCCATGCGACAGCACGTAGGTGCCGACCAGGATGCGGCGCTTCACTTCCGGGCCGAAACCCTCGGCCCGCGTGCGGCAGTACATGTCGGTCAGGTCGCTGTAGCGCTCGGCGCGGTGGCCGTAGCGGACGCCGTCGAAACGGGACAGGTTCGACGATGCCTCGGCCGGCGCGATCACGTAATAGACCGGGACCGAGTGCTTCACTGCGGGCAATTCGATGTCGACGGTGGTCGCGCCCAGCGAGCGCATCTGTGCCAGCGCGGCATCGATCGCGGCGGACACGGCAGCGTCGACGCCTTCGCCGAAATATTCGCGGGGGAGCCCGATCCGGAGGCCGGCGAGCGGCTTCGCGGCCGGGGGCGCCTTCAGCGCGCCGGCGCGATCCTCGCGCGGGCGGTCGAGCGACGTCGAGTCGCGGGCATCGTGCCCGGCCATGGCATCCAGCAGCAGCGCGCAGCCCAGGGCGTCGCGCGCGAACACGCCGGGGGTGTCGAGGCTGGAAGCGAAGGCCACGAGGCCGTAGCGCGAGCACAGCCCGTAGGTCGGCTTGAGGCCGCTGATGCCGCACATCGCCGCCGGCTGCCGGATCGATCCGCCGGTGTCGGTGCCGGTGCTCCCCGGCACGAGGTCCGCGGCGACCGCCGCCGCGGATCCGCCCGAGCTGCCGCCGGGGATGCATGCGGTATTCCAGGGGTTGCGCGCGGGGCCGAAGTACGAGTTCTCGTTCGACGACCCCATCGCGAACTCGTCCATGTTCGTCTTGCCGACCAGCACGGTACCGGCCTCGCGCAGCCGCGCGACGACATGGGCGTCGTAGGGCGCGACGAAATTCTCCAGCATCCGCGAGCCGCAGGTCGTGCGCATGCCCGCCGTCATCAGCACGTCCTTGTGCGCGATCGGGATGCCGGTCAGCGCCGATGCCCCGCCGTGGGAGCGCGCGGCATCGGCCTCGCGGGCGGCGGCGAGCGCCGCGTCGTCGTCGACGGTGATGAACGCGTTGAGCCGCGCCTGCGCCGACGCGACGCGCGCGAGCGCATCCTGGACGAGTTCGACGCTCGAGACCGTGCGCGCCTGCAGCGCCTGCGACAGCTCGCCGATGGACTTCACGTTATTCGATGACCTTGGGAACGAGGTAGAGCCCGCCGGCCACCGACGGCGCGCCCTGCTGGTAGAGCGCATGGCGGTCCGTTTCGGTGACTGCGTCCTCGCGCAGCGGCAGCATCGCGTCCTGCGCATGGGCCATCGGCACGATGCCGGTGGTGTCGATCGACAGCAGCTCGTCGATCATCGCGAAGATCGCGTCGAGCTTGGCCTGGACGTCGCGCGTCGCGCCGGCATCGATCTCGATCCGGGCAAGGCGGGCGAGGCGTTGAACGTCGTCGAAGGTCAGGGCCATGCGGGTGTCGGTGTCGGGTGAACGCGCGCGGGCCGACCGTGCGGCGGTTCGGCGCGAGGGGCGCAGGCGACGGGCGCCGCGCCTGCGGGCCGGTCGCTCATCGACCCGGAAAAACGCATCAAATCAGTGCGGAAGGAACGCATCTTAGGGTATCATATTCGGCATTTAACGACCGGTACGGACGCCTGCTCCACCCTCGGAGACATGTCCGCCGGACGTCATGGGCGGCCGCATTTCATGTTCGAGTTTTTCAAAGGCTATTTCTCCAGCGACCTTGCGATCGACCTCGGGACCGCCAACACCCTGATCTACGTTCGCGGCAAGGGCATCGTCCTCGACGAGCCGTCGGTGGTCGCGATCCGCCAGGAAGGCGGGCCGAACGGCAAGAAGGTGATCCAGGAAGTCGGTCTCGCGGCCAAGCAGATGCTGGGCCGCACGCCGGGCAACATCACCGCGATCCGGCCGATGAAGGACGGCGTCATCGCCGACTTCACCGTGACCGAGCAGATGCTGAAGCAGTTCATCAAGAAGGTGCTCGACTCGCGGCTGTTCTCCCCGAGCCCGCGCATCATCATCTGCGTGCCCTGCGGATCGACCCAGGTCGAGCGCCGCGCCATCCGCGAGTCGGCGCTGGGCGCCGGCGCGTCGAAGGTGTTCCTGATCGAGGAGCCGATGGCGGCCGCGATCGGCGCCGACCTCCCGGTCGGCGACGCGACGGGCTCGATGGTCGTGGACATCGGCGGCGGAACGACCGAGGTCGGCGTCATCTCGCTGGGCGGCATGGTCTACGCCGGCTCCGTGCGCGTCGGCGGCGACAAGTTCGACGAGGCGGTGGTCAACTACATCCGGCGCAACTACGGGATGCTGATCGGCGAGACGACGGCCGAGCTGATCAAGAAGACGATCGGCTCCGCGTTCCCGGGGTCCGAGGTCAAGGAGATGGAAGTCAAGGGCCGCAACCTCGCCGAGGGCATCCCGCGCAGCTTCACCGTGTCGTCCAACGAGATCCTGGAGGCGCTCACCGACCCGCTGAACAGCATCGTGTCGGCGGTCAAGAGTGCGCTGGAGCGAACGCCGCCGGAGCTCGGCGCCGACATCGCCGAGCGCGGCATGGTGCTGACGGGCGGCGGCGCGCTGCTTCGCGACGTCGACCGGCTGTTGATGGAAGAGACCGGGCTTCCGGTGATCGTCGCCGATGACCCGCTCACCTGCGTCGTGCGTGGCTGCGGCAAGGCGCTCGAGAACATGGAGAAGCTGCAGACAATCTTCACGAGCGACTGATCGTCGCCGGGCGGAGCGGCCCTACACCGCGCGATGCGTCCCTTTCCGGTCGATACTCCCGCCTTCTTCAACCGGGGCCCCAGTCCGCTTGCGCGCCTCGCGTTCTTCGGGCTGCTTTCGCTGGTCCTGCTGTTCACCGACACGCGCTACCGCTATCTCGAGAACGTCCGCGAGGTCGTTGCGGTCGGCCTCTACCCGCTGCAGCGCGCGCTGCTGATGCCGGGCGTGGCGCTGGACTACGTCCAGGGTTACTTCGGGTCCAAGCGGCAGCTCGCCGACGAGAACGCGACGCTCAAGCGCGAGCTCGTCGCCAGCGGACCCGCCACGCAGGGCTACGCCGTCGCCCAGCAGGAGAACGCGCGGCTCAAGGCGCTGCTCGACCTGCGCGAGCAGTACGCCGGCGCCGCGACCGCCGTGCAGGTGCTCTACGCGGGTCGCGATCCTTTCACCCAGAAGCTGTTCGTCAACAAGGGCTCGATGGCCGGCATCGCGGCCGGCGAGGGCGTCATCGACGAGACCGGCGTGGTCGGCCAGGTGACTCGCGTGTTCCCGTACATGGCCGAAGTGACCCTGATCACCGACCGCGACCAGGCGGTGCCGGTCAAGGTCGAGCGCAGCGGCGCACGCAGCGTGATGTTCGGCAACGGCACCGGGCATGCGCCGGAGCTGCGCTTCACCGCGCCGTCGGCGGACCTGCAGGTGGGGGATCGCCTCGTGACCTCGGGCATCGACGGGACCTACCCGCCGGGACTCGCGGTGGCCCGGATCGTCGACATTGTCCGCGACACCGGGCAGATGTTCGCCAGGATCGCCTGCAAGCCGATCGCGGGCGTCGACCGCAGCGAATACCTGCTGGTGCTCGCGCACCCGGCGACGATGCCGCCGCGCCCCGAAGAACCGACGCACCCGGAAGCTGTCAAGAAAAGCGGGCGCCCCAAGGACGCCATCCGTCCCAAGGCCCGCCGCGGATGAGATGAGAGTGCTGCTGCCCAATGTCGCGTCGCTCGCACCGGCCTCGCCCGAGGAGATCCTGCGCCCGGCGAGGCCGTGGTTCGTCGCGCTGTCGCTGCTCGTCGCGCTGCTCGCGAACATCGCGCCGCTGTCCGGGGTCGCTGCGGTCCTGCGCCCGGATTTCCTCGCCCTCGTCCTGCTCTACTGGTGCATCCGCGAGCCGCGCCGCGTCGGCGTCGGTGTCTCGTGGTTCGTGGGCCTGCTGATGGACGTCGCCGATTCGACGGTGTTCGGGCAGCATGCGCTCGCCTATGCGGTGCTCGCCTACGGCGCCGAATACTTCCGCCGCCGGGTGCTGCGCTTTCCACTGTGGCAGCAGGCGGTGCAGGTCGCTGTGCTGCTGATGCTGTGCGCGCTGCTCGTGCTCCTGGTCCGCTACGTGGGCGGCGCGCCGCTGCCGCACTGGACCTACGCGGCGCCGCCGCTGGTCGGCGCCCTCCTTTGGCCGCTGCTCTCGGTGCTACTGCAGGCGCCGCAGCGGCCGCGGCGTTCGTACGCTCGCCGATAACCGGCGACGCTTCAAGATGCCTCGTCGGCTGCTCTTCCAATCCCGGCGTGACCGAAACGGGAGCAATGGTTTCGGCGCGCCGGAGCTGCGCAATCCCGAGCGCGAGCTCCGCCGGTTCAGGCGCCGGCTCTCGGTCGCCGCGGTGGTCGTCGGCCTCGCGTTTGCAGGGCTGTTCGCGCGCTTCTTCTACCTGCAGGTCGTCCAGCACGCGCATTTCGAGACGCTGGCCGAGACCAACCGCATCGCGATCGTGCCGATCCCGCCCAACCGCGGCGTCATCACCGACCGCAACGGTGTCGTGCTCGCGCAGAGCTATTCCGGGTACTCGCTCGAGATCACGCCGTCGCAGGTGGGGAACCTCGACCGGACGATCGACGATCTGTCGAAGGTCGTCGACATCGACGGGCGGGACCGCAAGCGCTTCCACAAGCTGATGGAGGAATCGAAGGATTTCGAGACCCTGCCGCTGCGCACGCGCCTTTCCGACGAGGAGGTGGCGCGCTTCGCCGTCAATCGCTATCGATTCCCGGGCGTCGAGATCAAGGCCCGCCTGTTCCGCCAGTACCCGTTCGGCGCGATCGCGTCGCATGTGCTGGGATACATCGGCCGCATCAACGACAAGGACGTCGAGCGCATCGCCTCGTGGGACCAGGTGGCGAACTACAAGGGAACCGACACCATCGGCAAGGCCGGCGTCGAGCTGTCCTACGAACGCGACCTGCACGGCACGACGGGTGTCGAGGACGTCGAGGTGGATGCCAACGGGCGCGCGGTGCGGACGCTCAAGCGCACCCCGCCGATCGCCGGCGACAACCTGAGGCTGTCGCTCGACATCGGCCTGCAGCAGGTGGCCGAGGCTGCGTTCGGCGACCGGCGTGGCGCGCTGGTGGCGATCGACCCCACCAACGGCGACGTCCTGGCGTTCGTGTCCAAGCCGGGATTCGACCCCAACCTCTTCGTCGACGGCATCGATTCCGCGAACTGGCAGGAGCTGAACGAGTCGCCCGACAAGCCGCTGCTCGACCGACCCTTGCGCGGCGCGTACCCGCCAGGCTCGACGATCAAGCCCTACCTCGCGCTGGCGGCGCTGCACTCGGGCAAGCGAACGCCCGGCCAGACGATCTTCGACCCGGGTTACTTCCAGATCCCGGGGCAGTCGCACAAGTTCCGCGACGACAAGCCCGGCGGCCATGGCGTCGTCGACATGTACAAGGCGCTGGTCGTGTCCTGCGACACGTACTTCTACACGCTGGCGAGCGAGACCGACATCGACGACACGGCGCGCTTCCTGTCGAAGTTCGGTTTCGGGCAGAAGACGGGGATCGACATCGAAGGCGAGCTGACCGGGGTGCTGCCGTCGCGCGCATGGAAACGCCAGCGCTTCGCCGGCAAGAACTATCGCGATGACGCGCGCAAGTGGTATCTCGGCGACTCGGTCTCGGCGGGCATCGGCCAGGGCTACAACGCATTCACGCCGATCCAGCTCGCGCATGCGATCGCGATGCTCGCCAACGACGGCGTCGGCTACACGCCGCACCTCGTCAAGTCGGTCCAGGACACGAAGTCGGGCGCGATCACGTCGATCGCGAGCGAGCCCTCGTCGCGGCTCGACGTCCGGCCAGACCAGCTCGCGCTCATCAAGAGCGCGCTGGTCGGCGTCGCGAAGGACGGGACCAGCGCGGCCGTGTTCAAGGATGCGAAATACGTCAGTGCCGGCAAGACCGGGACCGCGCAGCTGTTCTCGCTCAAGGGGGAGAAATACTCGGAGCACCGCGTCGACGAGCGGCTGCGCGACCACGCGTGGTACGAAGCGTATGCGCCGGCCGACCATCCGAAGATCGCCATCGCCGTCCTGGTCGAGAACGGGGGATTCGGGGCCGAGGCGGCCGCGCCGATCGTGCGCAAGGTTTTCGATTTCTACCTGCTCGGTGAGGCTGCTCCGGGGCCCGCCCGGGTGACGCCGCTGACCCCGGGCGACGAAGGCGACTGACGATGGGCAATCCGATCGGCAACATCCTGCAGCGTGGTTGGGAGGTGCTGACGAGGCGCATCGATTCGATGCTCTTCGGCGCCGCGCTCGCGATCGTCTGCGTGGGCCTGGTGACGCTGTTCTCGGCATCCGACGAAAGCGTCGCCCGCGTGACCAACCAGGCGCTGAGCTTCGCGTTTGCGATCGCGCTGATGTGGCTGTTCGCGAACATCCCCCCGCAGACGCTCGCGCGCGGGGCGGTGCCGCTGTATGTCGTCGCGGTGGCGCTGCTGGTCGCGGTCGCGCTGTTCGGCGTCGTCGTCAACGGTTCACGGCGCTGGCTGAACCTCGGGCTCGCGCGTTTCCAGCCTTCCGAGCTGATGAAGGTCGCGCTGCCGTTGATGCTCGCCTGGTACTTCCAGAAATTCGAAGGCCGCATCGGCTGGCGCGATTTCGCGTTCGCCGGGCTGCTGATCGCGGTGCCGGTGTACCTGATCAAGCGCCAGCCCGATCTAGGCACCGCGCTGCTGATCGGCGCGGCGGGTTTCTACGTGCTCTACCTCGCCGGACTGTCCTGGCGGGTGATCGCCGGCCTGTTGCTGCTCGCCGCCGCCGTGGGTCCGGTGGTCTGGACCCACCTGCACGACTACCAGCGGGCGCGCATCCTCACCTTCCTCGATCCGTCCCGCGACCCGCTGGGTGCCGGCTATCACTCGATGCAGGCGTCGATCGCGCTCGGGTCGGGGGGCATCGTCGGCAAGGGCTGGCTGAACGGGACGCAGACGCACCTCGATTTCCTGCCCGAGCGCCACACCGATTTCATCTTCGCGGTGTTCGGCGAGGAATTCGGCCTGATCGGCAACGCGGTGCTGCTGTTGCTGTACCTGCTGCTGATCGGCCGGGCGATGGTGATCACCGCCAACGCGTCGACGATGTTCTCGCGCCTGCTCGCAGGCGCGATCACGCTGATGTTCTTCACCTACGCGTTCGTCAACATGGCGATGGTGAGCGGGCTCCTTCCCGTCGTCGGCGTTCCGCTGCCGCTGGTGTCGTATGGCGGAACCGCCCTGATCTCGCTGTTCATCGGTCTCGGCATCCTGATGAGCGTCCACGCGCACCGCAAGCTCGTCATCAGCTGAAATTGGGGTCAGAGCTGTAATAAACGGGGAGGCGACGTCCGGCCGCCATCCCCGTTTATTACAGCTCTGACCCCAATTTCCTCAGTTCCGCAACGCGGAATTCGCAACCGCTCGTCGGAAAAATATGACAGCGGCATTATTGTATATGACATTCGCATACGCGCTCTTCGCGCCGCTCTAGGGGAGAAAGTCGATGTATGCACTGAACGTCAATGGGGTGAGCTATAGCGTCAACGTCGACGGCTCGACGCCGCTGCTGTGGGTATTGCGCGACGTGCTCGGCCTGACCGGCACCAAGTACGGCTGCGGTATCGAGGCCTGCGGCGCATGCACGGTGCTGGTCAACGGCCAGCCGGAGAAATCCTGCGACATGGACACCTCCGAGGCCGCCGGCAAGAAGGTGGTGACGATCGAAGGGCTCTCGGCCAACCGCAGCCATCCGGCGCAGAAGGCGTGGATCGACCACCAGGTTCCGCAGTGCGGCTACTGCCAGTCGGGAATGATCATGGCCTGCGCGGGAGCGATGCAGGCCGGCCATCACGGCAAGGAGATCCTGTCCGAGATGAACAACATCTGCGTGTGCGGCACGTATGCGCGGATCAAGGACGCGGTCCAGGGCCTGTGACAGCGGAGGAAACCATGACATTGCCAGCAGAAATTCTGGCAGGCGCGCGTGCGCCTGCGATGGACCGCCGCGGATTCCTGACTCTCGGCGCCAAAGGACTCGTCGTCGCGTTCGCGATGCCGCTGGTCGGACGCAGTGCTGCGGTGCAGGCCGCGACGCCGCCGACGACGCAGCAACTTGCGAATGCCTACGTGCAGGTGGGGACCGACGGCTCGATCACGCTGTGGTTCGGCGGCTCGGAGATGGGGCAGGGCGCGATGAGCGGTCTCGCGCAGATCCTCGCCGAGGAACTGATGGTCGACTGGAACCAGGTCACGGTGAAGCAGGCCGGCGTCGACCCGATCGTGTCCTACCTGACCGGCGGAAGCAGCGCGGTCAGCGGCCGCTACGGCACGCTGCGCAATGCCGCCGCGGCCGCGCGTGAGCTGCTGATCGCCGCCGCGATGGCGACGACCGGGGACGCCAACCGCGACAACTACGTGGCGAAGAGCGCGACGGTCGTGTACACGAATCCCAACTCGCACTTGGTGACGACCTGGCCGTACAAGGCGCTCGCGACGCTTGCCGCTTCGCAGACCGTCCCCGCGGACCTGCGCCTCACCGCTGCGGCCGACTTCCGGCTGATCGGCCAACCCGTCCCGCGCGTCGACATTCCGTCCAAGGTCGACGGCAGCGCCAAGTACGGAATCGATACCTTTTTGCCGGGCATGGTGTTCGCGGCGATCAAGCACTGCCCGGTCATCGGCGGCACGCTCGCCAGGACGCCGTCCAAGCCTTCGGGCGCGATCGCCGTCGTTCCGTGCAAGGCGTCGGACACCCGCGGCGCGGTCATCGCGGGCTCGGTCAACGCCGTCGCCGTCGTGGCCAGCAACACCTGGCTCGCGATGCGTCTCGCCAACAACCTGTCGGTGAGCTGGACCATGCCGGCGTCGACTGCCGGGGTCGACAGCGCGGCGATCCTGGCCCAGGCGCAGGGCCTGATGGCCAGCGGCCAGGCGCTGTGCGCCGAGCCGAAGCCGCCGACGGGCACGACACCCGCGAGCTACGCCTCGCAACTCGAGCCGGCGGTCAAGGCGGCGCTGGGCACGCCGACGATCGACGCGACCTACACGCTGCCTTATCTCGCCCACGCGACGATGGAAGTGGTGGGCTGCGCGGTCAACATCGTCTGGGCGTCGACCGGTGTCGCGCAGAGCTGCGAGATCTGGGCGCCGACCCAAGCCGCGGCTTGGGTGCAGCAGACGGCGGCCGGCCTCACCGGCCTTGCCCCCGCGCAGATCACCGTCCACACGACGCTCCTCGGCGGCGGGCTGGGCCGCAAGATCGAGCAGGACTACGTGAGCCAGGCCGTGCAGGTCGCAATGGCGGTGAAGAAGCCGGTCAAGCTCACCTGGCGCCGCGAGGAGGATTTCGCGCACGACCAGTACCGCCCGTTCGCCCTGGTGAACGTCAAGGCGACGCTCGCTTCCGGCAGGATCGCCGCGTGGTCGTACCGCAACGTCTCGCAGGCGATCCTCGGGCAGCGCGGCTGGCTGCCGCCCGGCGCCGTCGACTCCCAGGCGACCGAGGGTTCGACCGGCCTGCCCTACAACCTCGGCACGCACATCGTCGAATGGGTGCCGCTCCCCGCCGGGATCCCGGTGGGGTTCTGGCGCTCGGTCGGGTCGTCGATCAACGCCTTCGCCGTCGAGAGCATGATCGACGAGCTGGCGCGTGCCGCGGGCGCCGATCCTTTCCAGTTCCGCTACGACAACATGACCGACGACCGCGCCCACGCGGTGCTGTGGGCGGCCGACATCCTGAGCTCGTCGTGGCGCAACTCGCTGCCGGCCGGGCACGCGTGGGGCGTCGCGATCGCCGAGTCCTTCGGCACCTGGGTCGCGCAGGTCGTCGACATCTCGCAGCCGTCGGCAGGATCGCTGAAGGTGAACCGCATCGCCTGCGTCGTCGACTGCGGCACGGTCATCAACCCCGACTCGGTCCAGGCGCAGATGCAGGGCGGCATCGTCCATGCGATGAACGCCGCGCTGTGGGGTCAGATGACCTTCGCCGCCGGGAAGGCGGCGCAGCTCAATTTCAACAACTACCGGATGATGCGCATCAACGACATGCCGCAGATCACCGTGCAGATCATGCAGAGCACGAACCCGCCCAGCGGCATCGGCGAGCCCGGCGTTCCGCCGCTGGCGCCGGCGCTGGCGAACGCCTACGCGAGGCTCACCGGAACGCGGGTGCGCACGCTGCCGTTCTTTGCCGGGGCCTCGGGAGGTGGCGAAGGCGGTGGCGGAAGCGACGACTGACCCGAACATCGAAAACCCGGGACGCACCACGTTTTAAAACGTGGTGCGTCCCGGGTTTCGCGGGGTTGCAGGCAGCGGAAGGCGGGCTCGCGGCGTAACCTCCGGCGCCGCGGGCCCGTCGCTCCGCCCTTTTCATTTCAGGCGTGCGCGCGGGCGACGGCCTCGACCCCTGACCAGGGCGCCGGATTCAACGAGCTCGAGGGCCGTGGCGCGCAGCTTGGCCGCGACGGCGGCGGCGGCGGTCGACAGGCGCTCGGGGGCGAGCGCATAGAGGTAGTTGCGGCGGATCGGCCCGGCGTCGGAAATCGGAAGTGCGCGCCACTTGCGTCCGCGCTGGGTCTCGAGAACGATCGCCGCCATCGGCTCGATCGTCGTGCCGATGCCGTCGTAGATACGGTTCATCAGCAACGACAGCGAATCGATCTGGCGATGATGTGCGCCATCACGTTGCGCTGCTCGAACTCGGCCGCGATCCGCGATCGCTGCCGACTGATCGCCCGATTCCCGCCGCTCCCCGAGAACGACCCGGTCAGCTCTTCCGCTGCGCCCCGACAAGGCGCGAGGACTGGGCGCAGCAGCGACGCCGGCGGCTCCATAGCTGAGCAACTGGAGGTCCGAGTACGCCCAGAAGCAGTCGTTCGTGCCCTTCAAATGGCGTGGGAACGTCTTTAAAACAGGAGCAGTTCCTGGTTCCGAGTCGGGTATCGAAATCTCCCCGTCTCTCGATGCGTCAGGACTCTCGGATCGTCGGCGCCTTGGCCCCGGGGCCATTGCCTTGACAGTCGACTCGTGTCGACGATAGTGTTCCACGCTGCACTAAGCGGCTGCTCTTTTCGACAGGGGGAAACGCTATGAATCGAATCCTGGGCGCGCTGCCCGCGCTCGTGCTGTGCAGCGTCGTTCAAGCTGCCCCGTTTCAGAACGGAAGTTTTGAGAGCGGCTCGGTCCCAAACACCTGCAACGTCTATGACCTGCCAATTGGCAGCACGACCATCACTGGGTGGACGGTCATCCAAGGTGCTATCGATTGGGAGGGGCCTAGCCCCTGCGGCTGGGTAGCGTCGAACGGAAGCAACAGCATCGACCTTCTCGGCCAAGGAGGCTCAACCGGAGGTATCCAGCAAACGTTCGACACGATTCCGGGCTCGACATACAGCGTTTCATTCGACCTTGCCGGCAACTACGGCGGGGCGCCGGTGGTGAAACCCTTGACGGTCACCGTCGCGAGCGTCACCCAGAGTTACACCTTCGACACGACCGGCAAGAGCGCAACCAATATGGGCTGGACCCGCAAGTCGTTTACCTTTACTGCGACCTCGAGCAGCAGCACACTTGCGTTTGTAAGCAATGTCGGCTTTGTCTCCAACGCAGGGGCGGTGATCGACAATGTCACAGTGGCGCCGCTCGGCACTGCGTCGACGGCGGTTCCGTTGGACTGGGCGCAGTGGGCAGCAGCCATCCTTCTCCTCACTACCGGAGTGTTGGTGCTGCGCAGGGACCACAGGGCGGCCTGAGGAGGCGGCTCAGGGTCGTGCCTGCGGGTTCGACGCTTCGCCGCGTTCAACGCGGCGCAGGTCACGGCCAATCCGGTCGGCACGGCGACGCTCGCGTCGAGGATGCCGCCAACGCGACGTTCGGCTATTCGGTGACGGTCGCGCCGGCCACGAGACCGGCCACCCTTACGAAAATGATCACGCGATTTCCCTTTGCGGCGAATGGGTGACCGCATACCAATAGCCGCATGATCGAGTCGGCTGTTGCGAGTAGCCGCTATGGGTCGGTTTCCGTCGGTCGCCAAGGTTGCCCTACGGCCACACGATCGGTCATCGAGCGCCCGTCTATCGCCAATGATTGTCGGCCATCATTTTGGCGCCATGCCTTTGTCTGCAAGCTCTTTGATCGCCGTCTCGCTTTTTGACAGATGTGCGAGACCCATGCCCTGCAGCACATTCGGCGCTTTAGTGAACTGGATATTGTCGTATCCGACGATCTCCACCCGGTTGCCCCAAGGGTCGAGGAAGTCGAGGAACGGTCCAGGCAGCATCTCGATGCCTGCGTCGACCAATGCTTTGTGAGCCGCCTCTTTGTTATCGACTACAAGTCCAAAATGACGTCCATCGTCGGCGGACTGTGTACGTCCCTTCTGGAGTGCGAGGAACTGGTCCCCCAGATCGATGAACGCCATAGAGTCGCTTCTGCTGCGAAGCTCAAATTCAAACAAGCGACCGTAGAACGTCAGTGCTGCGTCGATTTCACCGACCTCGATAGCGATGTGATTGAACCCGACGGCGCGTGCTTTTGTTGCTGCAGACATAGCGTCCTCCATTGCACTTGCTCGTAACCTCCCGCTCACCGATGTTTCAGAAACCTCAAATAGAACGCGGCGAACACCAGCACGATTCCCACGTTTACCATCAGCCGTTCCCAGAACCGGTTCCTAAAGAACAGCAGATCCACGCCGACCACGACGACTGCCATGAACACGACATAGAACGCGATCGCTGCAGATCTTCCCATTTCCGTTGTCCTCGCGCGCTTGACGCTAGTTTCGCTAGCGTTCAAGTCGCATTCGCCGCCTCTGCCGCCGCCGTGCGACTGCGAGCCCCATACCACCCGTTGCAGCCGGCACTTTCGCAGATCTCCTTACGTCGCTGATTCGAGTGTCGTCGGTACCGGGCACGCCCTCCGGTCGACACGTCCGGTGCTTCCCTGCCAATTCGTGGGGCCAAGTAAAACCCCATGGCGCCCGCGCCGTTGTCCCCGTGGACAAGCACGACGGAAAACGATGACCGCATGCTGGACCCTAAAACACTAATACGCCCAACAAAACACCGAAGACGAGCACGATCAAGAAGATGGCAAGCGCAATGTAGAACAGAACCTTGGCGATGGTCTTGGAGTCTTTGGCGACTTCGGTGAACCCGAAGAAACCGGCAACGAGCGAAATGATGAAGAAGATAATGGCCCACTTGATCATTGGGGTTCCTTTAAAGGGCGGACGCGTTTGACATGCGGCAAGGCGCATCGATTTGTAACACCGTTACCGGTAGGTCGCAAACCGGCCACAAGCCGCCGCGCGACACAAGCCCCTGATTCGCACTACAAAGCAGACACTTCGCAAGACAAGCGAATAATGTAACGATGCTGGCTCCAGGGCTTCACCGGCAGGTCCCCTCGTAGCAATTCTTCTTGTAGCGCTAACCGCAGGAGCAGCGCTGTGGCCTACGCCGCCGTCAATGGGCTAAACATGTACTACGAAGTTCACGGTGGCGGTCCGCCATTGTTGCTCCTTCACGGAGGGTCCGGTTCGATCCCCGCGAAATGGATTCCATATTATTCGACCCAGTTCGAGGTGATCGCGATTGAGCAGATGGGACACGGGCGTACTGCTGACTGTGTAGCGCGCCCGTTCCACTACCATGACATGGCGGAGGATACGGTCTAGTTGATGCGCCAACTGCAAATCGGAAGCGCTGTCGTGGTCGGATATAGCGACGGGGGAATCATCGGCATCGACATGGCAGTTCACCATCCCGAGCGCGTGACGAAGCTCGCGCTGACCGGAGTGAACGTTCGGATTGATGGATACACCGAGGAGAGCCAGATCTGGGCGCGCAGCTTCATTCCTGCCACGGAACCCATATCAGAAACGTATGCCCGCTTGTCTCCTGATGGTGGGGCGCATTGGCCCATCGTTCTCGGACGCCTGCAACGCATGTGGATCGCAGAACCGAACTTCTCGCGCATGGAGCTGCAGAGCATCAAGGCGCCAACCCTGATAGTCATCGGCGACGGCGACATCGTCACGCCGGAACATGCTGTCGAGATGTTCAGGACGATTCCTAACGCGCAACTGTGTGTGGTTCCGCGTGCCAGGCACGGCGTCATGCCGAAGGAGACAATCCTCGCGTTTCTCAACGAAGTCCCCACTGATGCGAAATAACGGTGAAGGCGAGTGTAGCTGGGGCACCCGATGCGAAGGGTGTCCGCTTTCGAGACAGTGGGATGACCGGAGAGGGTCGAACTGCGACCGTCGATGATCAGGCGGGATAGGGCCGTGAGCGGTGGACCTGCGTTATCGTCAATTGTCGAAAGGTGGGCGTTGGCCTGGTCCATCGGGATGCGCGGCCTGCGTGAAGTAGTCCCGCTTACGAGCTGCCGCCACGGTCACGTCGCGAATCATGGCGGTCGTGCTGTTCAATACGACGCCCGGATGGACTCGCCCATAATTGGCCGTGCTGGTTGGACAATCTGATCGATGTCACCGGTAAGCCCTCCCTGGCTCGAACGCATGGGCCTGAATCGCTGGTACGCAATCTCCGGAGATCATCCAGGACTGGACTTGGCCCCGACTCCCCGAGGGACACGATATCTCGTGGACAACGATCCGGCACGCGATCCCAGGCTGAATCCGGCACGTACGGTCAGGGAGCGGGCGCGACGGATCCTGGGGCGCGTGCCCAAGTCGCCCTGGAACGGCATTGCGGGTTTCAGCGCGATCACCGAGGGCTGGAATGGCGCCGCCTACGCATCGCGATACGGCGCTAGCGGATCGATGATCGTCTTCGGAGGCGGGCACAACGATTATTTCGGTTCCGATGTCCACGCCTTCGATCTGGCGACCAGAGAGTGGCGCAGGATTGTCGATGGCTATGTATCGGGGGCCGAGGGTGCGTACGGCGCGGGGGCGGTTTACTCTGCTGCCGTGTATCCGGACGGTTCGCCGCTCCCGCCCCATACGTACGACTACGTCCAATATGACGCGGCCGGCAACGACTACCTCCTATTCAAAGGCCAGACTGAACTGGGCCCCGACGTCAAGGCGGTTGCGATCCCGCATATGCTCAACCTCGGCACGCTGCGCTGGCGGCGCGGCCCGGAGCATCCGACGGCGATCCTGAACTCCGGCGGCTGCACGACCTGGGACGCATCACGCCGCGTGCTTTGGGGTCACTCGGGCGACGATGGCGGAGGCAATGCCTTCGTTGGTTTTCACCCCGATGGCGACAACGGAAACGGGACCTTCGGACATTGGACTGATCGTTTCCCGAATAAGCTCCCCGGGGTCGCGAATCACAACGCCATGCGGATCGAGCCCGTCCACGACATCATCGTCGTGTCGGTGCATGCCCGTAACGAATTACACGCGATCGATCCGGCCGATCCCGGACGCGCGATCGTCCGCCTCCGGTCGGCGGGAGCAAGACCCAGATTGCGGCCCTATGCGGCACTGGAGTACGCAGCAAACCTCGCCCGACTCGTCTATTTCTCGCCAGTGGATGATGGAATCGTCTATTCGATCGCGGCGGCGAACGCGCGACGTCCTGGCGGCAAATTCGATGACGAATGGATGTGGCATGCCTGCGAACCGGTGGCTGACTCGCTTCGGCCGATCGCCGATGCAGCCAGCCAGTCCCGCTTTGCGGTGAACATGTCGCAGGTCTTCGGACGGTTTCGGATTGCCTCGTTCGGCGCGACTGATCTCGCGATACTGGTTCGGCATGTCGATAGCCCGGTGTATGTGTGGAGGCTCAACTGAAGGGCCACGACAGTCACACTCCGGCCAGAAGCAGTCACTCGACGGCGGAGTCACGCTGGGTGGCGTAGTATGGTTAGAGTTGAAGCCATAACCTGAATTAGGCGGAGGCAGAATTGAAATGTCCTAAATGCAATTCGGACCTGATGCCAACAATGCGGCACAAGATCGAGGTCAACTACTGTCAATCCTGCAAAGGGATGTGGCTGGAGCGTCAGGAGCTCGAGCAACTGGAAGATGAGGTCTTTGACCTCGGCGAACATGCGAAGGGAACACTGGTCTTCAGTTCTGCGCCCACAACCGCCAAATGCCCCGAGTGTAACGCTCTCCTCAAGAGATTCAGGTACAGGCTCTACGATCTAGAAATGGAGCTTTGCGAGAATCAACACGGGTACTGGTTGGAGGATGACGAAGACACAAGAGTCTTAGAACTGATGAAAAAAGAGGAAGCGGATATGCAAAGCAAACTGCTCGCAGAAGACAAGTGGGCTACAAACTTAAAGCATATGCGCTCCGGTTCGTTTCTCAGCAAAGTGCGGGAGCTGTTTCATTAAGGGGCGTACCCAAGAATAAGACCGGGCGCTCGCCGACGACCGCTCCGGGTCGGATTGCGACCGTCGACGATCCGGCCGAGTGCGGCCAGAAGTGGAAATCGCGCCCCCGGTCGCGGCGCGGATGAGACTGACGTCCTGATCGTCGCCGCCCTTCATGAGGCCGATTGGCCACGAGACGCGGGCACTTCTCAGCCGAGCGGCGTCAGGCCAGGAGTTGCGCAGAATCGACGGTGCGATGGCCACGCGCTGGCTGCGTCAGCCTTCCCGACTCGCGCTCACTCAGCCGCCACCGGGCGCGCCGCGAACCCGAGCACCGGCTGCTTGCGCCAATCGAGCCCGCGCGGTGGCGGGAATGGCTTGGTCCACAGGACATCGCGCTGCAGCCGCTGATGCAACCTCAGATCGAGCCATGCCGCCTGCAAGCTCCGGATGCTGTCGACGTTGCGCTGCACCTTGGCCGGATCGTGCTGGCGCTGCCCGGCATGGACGCGAAAGGAAGAGAGTGCGTCGTGCCTGTAGACCGCGTCTCCTTTGAGCAGCAGCGCGGCCCAGGTCACCATGTCGATGATGCCGTGGCCGGCCACGCCGTCGAAACGAAAATATCTGGGCGCCTGGTCGAGCAGGTCGGCCTTGCGGAACAGCACGGTGCTTGGCTCCCCGATGGTATTGAGGCCGGCCATGATCATCACGTTGGCCAGGGTGGGTCCGGCGACCACCGCGTCTTCATCGACGATCGGCATCGTGGCCGGCAGGTCGCCAATCGCGCATCCGCTCGCGTCGATGCATTGCCGACGCGAGGTCGCCAGCGCAATGTCAGGCGCGTGGCGGAAAGCGTCGAGCAACGATGCGATGCAGGTCGGGGCAAGCAGGTCATCGTCGCAAAGGAACTTGACGAACTCGCCGCGCGCCCGCTCGAAGCAGCGCGTGAAGTTGCCGCGAGGCCGCAAGCACGTGGCGTTGCGCTCATAGCGAACGGGAAAGCTGCCCGCACGGGCGCGGACGATTGCTTCGATGTCGGGACCGGGCGAGTCGTCGCAAATCACGACCTCGATCTCCCTGTACGTCTGTGCCAACGCGCTGTCGAGGCAGGCGGCGAAGAAGCGGGGGTTGTAAGCCGGGATCAGTATCGAGACCAGCGGGTCGTCGCGCAGGCCGCGGTCGGGCTTGGTGAAGCCGTCCGGTGCGGGCTCGAGGCCCGCCAATGCCGCCAGGCGTCGCAGATTGGCGCCGGGTGCGGACGCAAGCTCGCCGCGAGCGGAAATGCTGATCCGCCCCTTCGGTTGCAGGGTTCGGCGACACTCGAGCAGGAAATGAAGCCTGGCGGCGCGGTCGAGATCGTAGACGAAGTCATCGCAGGCGATGAATCCGAGCGCACGGTCGTCGAACGGAAAGTCGTCGCCGGGATGAAACGGCACGTCGGCGCCGGGTTGCCAGCCCATGCTGAGGCAATCCCGCGAGTGTTGTCCAGCGCCGCCGATGTCGACCCGCAGGCCAACTTCAGGGATCACCTGGTGGGCCTCCATACGCCGTCGCGAGTCAGTGCCTCGACGTTTCGCGGATCAGCGCCGCGCGCCACCAGTGACTCGAACACCTCGAGCGCGGCCGGGGCCGAGGCGGGCTCGCCGTCGAGGTGGACCCCGGTGAAGCACTCGATCGCTGGGCCAACCTCGTCGAAGCCGAGCAGCCAGCGATCGACCGTCGCGCCGGTGAAGCGGCCGTTGAACTCGTGGATGAGGAGCACTCCATCCGCGGCGCGTTGGCACTGAATGTTGAGCGGACCGCGCCAACCCGCTGCGGCGAATGCCCGCCCGCATCGAGCACCGATCTCTAGCGACGCCGGCTCGCGATCGGCTTCGACCCATTTCGAGCGGCGCATCACCAACGCGTTACGTGTGCAGATGACGTGCGCAACAGATCCGTCGGGCGCGATCAGCACCTGGACCGAATGCTTGAGGCCCTGGAAGGTGTGATAGAGCGGAATGCCGCCGGTCTCGAGTCCGGCGAGGTACTCGGCGACACCGCGCGGGTCGCCGAGATACTTCTGCACGACCCAGCCTTCGCGGGCGAGGACGCGCTCGAATTGTGCGTCATTCGAGATCAGATACACGTCCTGCGAGGCGTAGCCGCGGCGCGGCTTCGCGACCAGCGGATAGCCGTGCTGGCGCGCGAACTCCGCGCGCTCGTACGCCCCTCCCTCGGCGATCGAAGGCGCGAATGGCAGATCGTTTCGGGCGCAGAATTCCGCGCTGAGCCACTTGTCGGCGATCACCCGCGCCGCCCCTGCGCTGCCGCACAGCAGGCGCGGCGCGAGATCGGGGCGCCGGCCGCGCAATGACGCCAGGAACGCGACATCGTCGTCGCGGCATGGGATCACCAGGTCGACGCTTTCGCGCGCGATGATGTCGATCAGGCGGTGCTCGAAGGCGTCGGGCTCGGCCGCGGTCGGCGGCACCAGGTAAACGGTGTCCGCGTCGAAAATGGCGGGCTCGCGCGCTACCGACGAAGTCGCGATCAGCTCGAGTGCGCGGCGGCGGCGCGCGAGGGTGGTCAGGACGTTCTGACCTACCTGCGTCCCCACCGAAAGTATCAGCAGACGGAGTTTTGCCATGCGTGGAACTGGATGCGTGCGCTGCCGCAACCTCCCCGATCGACGGCTCGACTGCCCGGCACGACCGCGATCCTACCGCGATCGAATGTTCAGCTGGCGCGCCATTGCGCCCCATCTGGCATGGTCGGCCCGCAGCACCTCGTCGAATTCCTGAGCCGACCCGCCGCCGGGATCGACGCCCTGGCGTTCAAGCCAGGCGCGCATTTCCGGGTCGTGAAGGATGTTGTCCAGCCTGCCGTTGAGGAGCTGGACAATCTCCGGGGGTGCGCCTGCGGGCGCCAGGACCCCGAACCACTTGCGTACGTCGACGCTGCCAAGCCCGGCCTGCGCGATCGTCGGAACGTCGGGAAGCAGCGGGGAGCGTCGGTCGACGAGCACCGCCAGCGCGCGGAGCGTTCCGGCCCGTATGTAGGGCAGTGCGGAAGTAATCGAACCAAACATGAGCTGAACTTCGTTCCTGAGCAGTGCGCGATACCCGTCCGCCGTGCCGCGATAGGGAATGTGCACCAGGTGGATGCCGGCAAGTGCCGCGAATACCTCGGTGTCGATGTGATTCGCCGAGCCTGTGCCCGACGACGCGTAGTTGAGCGTGCCCGGCCGCGCCCGGGCGTAAGCGATGAGCTCGGCAATCGTGTGGACGGGAAGCGCCGGGTTGACGACGACGACCGAAGTCACATACCCGAGGTTGATGATCGGCGCAAAGTCCCGCAACGGATCGTACGGAAGCTTGCCGATTGCATAGGCATTGATGACTTGCGTCGCGGAGGTGGCGAAAAGCAGCGTGTAGCCGTCGGGAGCAGCGTGTGCAACCAGTTCGCTGCCGATGACGCCCGACGCACCTGGCTTGTTCTCGACGACCACCGTGTTGCGCAGTGCGTGCCCGAGCCGTTCGGCAAGTTGGCGGGCAACGAGATCGGCGGCGCCGCCCGAAGCGGTCGGAACAACGAGGTGGATCGGACGCGCTGGATAGTCCAGAGGTGCCGGCGCTGCGGTCGAAAGCGAACCGAGCGCGATGGCGGCCATGGCGATCTCACGCGCGAAGTGGCGGGCGTCCATGCTCGATGCGGTTCAAGTCCGCAGCCACGGATGAAAACGCGGCCGCAATCCCGGTAATCGGCAAACGGCGGCTTACAGGACGCGGCTGAACCACGCGAGCGAGAGTCCTGCAGCCGCGACGGCGAGGACTGCCGCCGCCGCGGCGAACAGCGCGGTGACCTCGGTCTCCTTGCGCTGCAGGACCATGCGCGCGTTCATGCCCCGGTAGACCTTCTGCAGGTCCTCGGCGGTGCCCGCCCTGTAGTACTCGCCGCGGGTGATGCCCGAGATCATCTTCAGCGTTTCCTCGTCGAGGCGCACGCGCATCGACCAGCCTTCCCAGCCGATGATCGCGCCTTCGGCGGTGCCGAGCCCCACCGTGTAGACGCGCACGCCGTGATCGGCGGCGATGCGCGCGGCCTCGACCGGATCGGGCCCCGTCGTCGTCTGGCCGTCGGTCAGCAGGATGATCGCCGCCGACGCATTCGAGCCGGGCACCGCCGGCTTGGGCAGCGCCTTCGCCGCATCGCGCTTGCCCGCCAGCGGGAAGTCGCGCCGCTCCTCGCGGGTCGTCGCCCGCGGGTCCGAGAAGCGCAGATCGAACTCGACGTCGGGAATGATCAGCTTCAGCGCGACCAGCAGGCCGCTGCCGACGGCCGTCGCGCGCTGCAACTGCAGGCGGGCGATCGCCGCGAGCAGGTCGTCCCGATTCTGGGTGGGGGCCTGGACGACGGCGGCGGTCCCCGCGAACGACACGATGCCGATGTCGACGTTGCGCGGCTGGTCGTTGATGAAAGCCCGCGCGGCCGCCTGCGCGGCCTCGAGTCGGGTCGGCTTGATGTCGTCCGCGCGCATGCTGCCCGAGACGTCGATCGCGAGCACGATCGTCTCGTGGTCGGTGGGGAGCGTGACCACCGCCGCCGGGCGCGCGATCGCGAAGATCAGCAGGGTCAGCGCGAGCAGGAACAGCAGCGGCGGCAGGTGGCGGCGAAAGCGCCCGCCCGCTGTCATCGCCTCCCTGACCAGCGCGAGATCCGCGAACCGCAGCGCGGACTTCTTCCGCCGGCGCAGCAGCCACAGGTAGGCGCCGACCAGGATCGGCACCAGCAGCAGCAGCCACAGCAGTTCAGGCCACAGGAAGCGCATTGCGCGGCCGGTCGTTGCGTGGAAGAACGGCGCCAGCCGCGCTGCGGCTGCGCAGCTTGCGCATCGAGGCGAAGCGCAGGATCGCGTCGGCGAGGTCGGCGTCGGTGGAGAGTTCGAGCGCATCGACGCCCGCGTCGCGGAACGCGCTGCGCAGCGCCGCTTCGCGCCGCTGCGCCGCCTGCTCGAAGCGCCTGCGGAACGCGCGGTCGTGGGTGTCGACGAACACCTGCTCGCCGGTCTCGGCGTCCTGCATCGTCAGCAGGCCCAGGTCGGGCAGCTTCGACTCCAGGGGATCGAGCAGGCGCACCGCGACCACCTCGTGGCGCTGCGACAGTCGGGCCAGCGCATCGGCGTAGGCGCGCACGCTGACGAAATCGGACACGACGAAAACCAGCGACCGGCGCGCGATCAGCCGCCCGGCGGCCTCGAGGAACGCCCGCAGGTCGGTGGCCCGCGAGCGCTCGGGGCGCGGCCGCTCGAGCATCCGGTGGAGGATGTGCAGCACGTGGGCGCGCCCGCCGCCCGCGGGGATCACCGTGTCCATCGTCTCGCCGTAGAACGCCGCGCCCACCCGATTGCCGTGACGCGTCAGCGCGCGCGCGAGCACGGCGACGAAATCGCAGGAGAGCTGCGCCTTGCGGACGTGCTGCGAGCCGAAATCGAGCGAGGGACTCAAGTCCAGCAGGAACCACGCGGTCGCGTCGCGATCCTCGTGATACTGGCGCACGTAAGGCGTGGCGAGGCGCGCCGTCACGTTCCAGTCGATGTGGCGCACGTCGTCGTGGTACTGGTATTCGCGCAGGTCGGCGAGGTCGAGCCCGAAGCCGCGGAACAGCGTCCGGTAATCGCCGTGCAGCAGGCCATCGAGACGGCGCAGCACCGTCCACTCGAGCCGGCGCAGCATGCGCTCAGGATTGCGCGGCGATGCGGACATGGGTCTCGAGGGGCTTGTCGGGGGCGGCGATCCGCTGCATCACCTTGCGCACCAGGTCGTCGGGGGTCACGCCGTCGGCGAGCGCCTCGTACGACAGCACCAGGCGGTGGCGCAGCACGTCGGGCGCGACGTCCTTCACGTCCTCCGGCAGCGCATAGTCGCGCCCGCGCAGGAACGCCAGCGCACGCGCCGCCTCGATCAGGTGGATCGACGCGCGCGGGCTCGCGCCGTACGAGATGTATTTCGCCGTATCGGCGACGCCGTAGCGATCGGGCTCGCGCGTTGCGGCGGAGAGCCGCACCGCGTACTGAACCAGCGACGGGTCGACATAGCCGCTGCGGCAGCGGCGCTGCAGCGCCCCCAGCTCCTCGGTGGTCGCGACCGCCGCCACGTCGACCGCGGCGCCGGTGACGCGCTCGACGATGACGAACTCCTCCTCCTCGCTCGGATAGCCGACCAGCACCTTCATCATGAAGCGGTCGACCTGTGCCTCGGGCAGCGGATAGGTGCCTTCGGTCTCGATCGGGTTCTGGGTGGCCATCACCAGGAAAGGTTCGGGCACGCGGTGGGTCTCGCCGGCGATCGTCACCTGGCATTCCTGCATGACCTCGAGCAGGGCGCTCTGCACCTTGGCCGGGGCGCGGTTGATCTCGTCGGCCAGCAGCAGGTGGGTGAACACCGGCCCGAGCGAGGTCGCGAACTCGCCGGTCTTCTGGTTGTAGATGCGGGTGCCCACGAGATCGGCGGGAACCAGGTCGGGCGTGAACTGGATCCGGCGGAACGACCCGTGGATGACTCGCGCCAGGGTCTTGACCGTCAGTGTCTTGGCGAGTCCCGGGACCCCTTCGACCAGCAGGTGCCCCTGCGCCAGCATTGCGACCAGCACGCGTTCCAGGAAATGGTCCTGGCCGACGACCACCTTCTTCACCTCGTAGAGGATGCGCTCCATCAACGAGGAGACATGGGGGACGGTGCTGACTCGGGGGTCCATGGGATCCTTGGGCAGGAGGGTGACGGCCGCGGAAGATGGCCTCAGAACGGCGACATGCCGACCGCAGCCGCCGCGTTCTCGATCGGCACGGCGAATCCGATGCCGACGAACACGCGCTGGTTGGTCGGATTCAGGATACCGGTGACGATGCCGACGACCGCCCCGTCCATCGTGACCAGCGGGCCTCCGGAATTGCCGGGATTGGCCGCGGCATCGAACTGGATCAGGTTGGTCAGCAAGCGCTTACCCTCGGGTGACCGGTATTGGCGCCTCAATCCGGAAATGACACCCGAGGTGACCGACGGGCCGATTCCGAAGGGAAAGCCGACCGCGATCACCTCGTCGCCGGGCACCAGGTCGCTGGTCGAGCGCAGCGTGGCGGCCGGCAGGTCGTCGGGAACGGTCACCGCTTTCAGCACGGCGAGGTCGTTCTCGGGCTGCGTGCCGATCACCTTCGCCTCCGATTCGGTGCCGTCGGCGAATTCGACGCCGATGCGCTTGGCGCCCGCGACGACGTGCAGGTTGGTGAGGATCGTCCCGTTGTCGACGATGACCACGCCGCTGCCCACGCCGGTCTGCAGGTCGCCTTCGCCGGTGCTGCTCTCGAACTCGCGCACCCGCACGACCGATTCGCGCACCGCGGCATAGGCTCGCGCCGCCTGCGAGGGCAGGGTCCTGGTTTGCAGGGTGTCGAGCACCGCGTGGTCGATGTCGTCCTGCGTCAGCGGTGGCGTCGCCGGGTGCAGCACGCCGTAGCCGTAGAGCATCGCCGCGGCGACCAGCGCGCCCGCGGCCATCGCCAGCAGCCAGTCGTGGCGTCGGACGAACGCGCCGCCCCGCGCCAGCGTGGTGCGCGCGCGGCGCAGCGACGCGCCGAGCGGTGCCCAGACGCGGCGGGCGGCGCCCGCGTCTTCAGCAGCGGTCCGTGCTCCGGCCTGCCGAGTCGCATCGCGCGGGTGCGCGGAAACTCCGCCGGGCGCCGGGGTCTCGGCTGTGGTCGCCCCCGCGACGGGTCGCGACGTGCTCGAGCTGCTGTAGATCGGGGTTCGCCGCATGGGATATCAGCCTGCCGGCCGCCGCATCAGGTCCTGCGCCTTCGCCGCGGGCGGCGGCTCTGGAGCACGCCGAAGCACGTCAGCACCGTCGCCAGCGAAAATGCGATCGCCAACGGCGAAACAAGGAAACCGGCGAGCCCATTCCACGTCCCGCCGGGATCGAGGAGTTCCAGGCAGGCGTAGACGGCCAGGGACGACAGGAGCGCCGCCGCGAGCGACGCACGCGTCGTGTCGCGGAACGCGAATTCCGACACGAGGCCGACGACGATCGGCAACACGACCAGGACGACGAGCGGCTCCATGGTTCGGGCACGCCTGCACTCTCGCGAAACCGTCGAGCCGGTCGGCGCGACGGGTCGAAACCATGTTACTCCTTCGGCGCGACCGGTGAACCGGGCAAGGTGTTACCAGGCGTGACCCCGGTGCTCCCGAAGCTAGGCCTCGAGCTTCGCGAGACGGTCGCGGTCGTCCGGATGCTTTGCGCGGTGAGCCCCGCCTCGCCGAGCTGTGCCGACAGGGCCATCGAAAAGCATCCGGCATGGGCGGCCGCGGACCGCGGGTCGGGTGCTGCGTGCTGGTCGCGATGGTAACCGGCGATCGGCTGCTTCATCGCTCGAAGATCAGCATCAGGTAGGCCAGGAACAGCAGCAGGTGCACGGCGCCGAGCAGGACATTCGTCCGCTGCAGCGCGAACGTGAGCATGCTGACGACCAGGGTCAGCAACAGGAGCAGCGTCTCGACGCTGCCCAGGCCGAGGATGATCGTGCGCCCGGTGACGAATCCGATCACCAGCACGGCGGGGATCGTCAGGCTGATCGACGACAGCGCAGTGCCCAGCGCCAGGTTGATCGACCGCTGCAGCTGGTTCGCGAGCGCCGCGCGCACGGCCGCCAGCGACTCGGGCGACAGGATCAGCACGGCGACGAGCAAGCCGCCGAGGGCAGGCGGCGCCCCGAGGACACTGATGCCGTAGTCGATCGGGGCGGCGATCTGCTTCGCGAGCAGCACGATCGGCGCGACGTAGGCGAGCAGCAGGACCGCGTGCAGGGCCAGCGGCAGCGAGGCCGCCGGCGCCTGCGTGCGACCGCCGTGCGCGGACAGGTCGGGCGCACCGGGCGCGACGAAATAGTCGCGGTGGCGCAAGGTCTGGATCGCCAGGAACACGCCGTAGAGCGCGATCGACATGACGATCAGGAACACCGACTGCAGCGGCGAGAGCACCGGGCCCGGCGTGGTCACGGTGAACTCGGGCAGGACCAGCCCGAACACCGACAGCGGAATGATCACGGCCAGGAACGAGTTGGCCCCGTAGAGGTTGTAGGTCTGTTCGTGATAGCGCAATCCCCCTGCCAGCAGGCAGAGGCCGACCAGGCCGTTCAGCACGATCATGACGATCGCCATCATGGTGTCGCGGGCGAGCGAGGCGCCGCCCTGGCCGGTGTACATGACCGCGGCGATCATCATCAATTCCATGCCGCTCATCGTCAGCGTCAGAACGAGCGTGCCCAAGGGTTCGCCGAGGTGCACGGCGATCGCCTCGGCGTGGCGCACGACGGCGAACGCGCAGGTCAGGATGGCGGCGAACAGCCAGCCCAGCACCAGCGCGAACCAGATGGGATTCGAGAAATCGGCGCGCGAGCCCGCACCCAGGACCACGAATGCAACGGTCGTCGCCAGCGCGACGACAAGAGGCCATTCGCCGCGCAGTGCCCGCGCGTAAGGCGGGCGGCTCATGTCAGAAATCGATCAGGAACGGCGCCACCAGCAGCGCGACCCCGACGATCGCGAGCCACAGCATGCTGCTGACGAAGTACGGGTAGACGCAAAGCAGCATGCCCGCGATCAGCGGGACGAAGCGCTCCTGGCGCTTGCCGTAGATGAAATAGGCGGTGCCGAACGCGCCGGAAATGATGCCGAAGACGATGTTGTTCATGTGCAGCCTTTCGCTTTCGCCTGCCGCCACGCCTGCCGAATGCTACCTCCGGGCGCCGGCGATGCGCTCCTCCCACCACGGTTCCAGGGCGTCGGCGATCGACGACGGCATGCGCATCCCCGATTGCCGCACGGCCCAGCGGAAGCGGCCGAAAGGCGGCCGCGCGAGCTCGTCGAGGCCGATCAGCGGCAAGTCGCTCAGGAACTCGAGCCGCAGCTTGAGGTAGTGCGTCGTGCCGCCTTGCGCCGCCTTTTCGGCGATCCAGTGGATATCCGACCAGGGCTCGCAAAGCGTGTACCCGGAACCGATAAGCCCCTTGGGCGGCACGCCGAGGCGAACGAAGAATGCCCGCGATCCGGCCTCGATCGCGCGCGTGCGTCCGCAGGCCCATTCGATGTCGACGTGGCCCCGGGCCGCAATGCGGCGCCGCTCCCGCCCGAGCTCCGGCCAGTTCCACAGCTTCGGATTCCACGCGAATACGTACGTTCCCAAGCGTTTCCCTCCGCGCGATCGGCCACGGCGCCGAGGTCGGCCCGAGGTTGGCCCCATCGCGGTGCAATGGTAGATTCTGGCGGGCATTTCAGCGACCACGATCGGCGGCAGCGCCGGCCGACCCGCGAACACGATGCAACGGTACCGCTATCCGACGCTGTTCCTCGCGCTGGCGCTCGCCGCCTGCTCGAGCGTCCCGATGCGCGGGCCCTCGGGGCGCGCGCCGGGCGCCGGCCCGTCGGCGGGCGGCTACTATCTGGACGACGGGCCGGGGGCGAACCCGCCGGCCAACCTCGATTCGATTCCCGACGCGGTGCCGCGCCTCGAGTCGCTGCGCGCGGCGGCGAACAAGCCCTACGCGGTGCTCGGCCACGAATACATTCCGGCGACGACCCTCAGGCCCTATCACGAGGTCGGCATCGCCTCCTGGTACGGCCGCAAGTACGACGGCCAGCGGACCTCGAGCGGGGAGATCTACGACATGTACGCGATGACGGCGGCGCACCCGACGCTTCCGCTGCCGTCCTACGCGCGCGTCACCAACGTCGCGACGGGCAGGAGCGTCGTGGTGCGGGTCAACGACCGCGGGCCGTTCCTGAACGGGCGCATCATCGACCTCTCCTACGCCGCCGCGTACAGGCTGGGCATCGCGAAGAACGGCAGCGGCGAAGTTGCGGTCGACTCGATCCTGCCCGGCCAGATCGCGCAGTGGGCGCAGGTCCGCGCGACGCCGGCGCTGGCGCGGGTCGCGGCCGCGCCGGCCATCACGCCGCCCTATGCGCCTTCCCTGAACGGTGCCACCGCAACCACGGCGCCACTCGCGCCGGAGCCGGTGATCACCGCTTCTGCGCCGCCCGCCCCAGGGTACGCCCCGGAGCCGGGCTTCGATGCGCCGCCGCTGGCGGCCACGCCTGCCGGCTTCGCGGTGCAGCTCGGCGCGTTTGCAAATTTTTCAAACGCGACGGCGTTCCTCGCGCACATGCAGAACCAACTCGCTCAGGCGCAGGTCGAACCGAAAATCCGGCAGGCCGGAGGCCTCTATCGCGTGTACATCGGACCGTACCCGGGCCGCGACGAAGCCCGACGCATGGGGGAGCGAATCACGCAGGCCTTTGGTTTCCCGACGACGGTCGCGCCGAATTGAGCGCGATCATCATCCGCTGCGCGGATTCGATCGTTATAATGCGCGGGCGTCGCGGTCGCATTGCGTCGCGCACGCGCGGCGCGCACCGAGCATGGCGCCGATGCCGTCGTCGGTCGACATCGCCACTCCCGGATTCCGCATCTCGATGATTCGTTCGCTTGGCCGCTGGCTCGCCGTATGCCTGCTGGCGCTCGTCCCGCTGTCCGCGGCCCGCGCCCAGCTGACGATCGAGATCGTCGGCGGCGCCGCGACGATGATCCCGATCGCGATCGTGCCTTTCGACGCCGAGGCGACTTGGCCGCTGGGCATCTCGGGCATCGTCGGCGCGGACCTCTCCCGCTCGGGCCTGTTCCGCCTGGTGGACACCGACGGCATCGTGCCGCGCCCGGCCCGCGCCGAGGACGTGCAGCCGGCGGTCTGGCGCGCGCGCAACGCCGACGCGGTCGTCGTCGGCTCGATGCGGCCGCGGCCCGACGGGCGCGTCGACGTGCGCTTCGCGCTGGTCGACGTCGTCAAGCAGACGACGCTGGTGTCGATGGCGTACACGGTGACCCAGGCCCAGTTCCGCGCGACCGCGCACAAGATCGCCGACGTCATCTACGAGAAGCTGACCGGCGACCCCGGCGTGTTCTCGACGCGCATCGCCTACATCGCCAAGCAGGGGCGGCGCTACCAGCTGATGGTCGCGGACGCGGACGGTTTCAATCCGCAGTCGATCGTCTCGTCGAACGAGCCCCTGCTGTCGCCGCGCTGGTCTCCGGACGGCACGCAGCTCGCGTACGTGTCGTTCGAGAACCGCAAGCCCGTCGTATACCTGCAGTCGCTGACGACGGGGCAGCGGCGCCCGGTCGCCAATTTCCGCGGCAGCAACAGCTCGCCGGCCTGGTCGCCCGACGGCCGCAAGATGGTCGTCACCCTCAGCAAGGACGGCGGCTCGCAGGTGTTCCTGATGAACCCCGACGGCAGCGGCGTCACCCGGGTGCTGACCTCGCAGAGCATCGATACCGAGGCGATGTTCACCCCCGACGGCCAGTCGCTGGTGTTCACCTCCGATCGCGGCGGCACGCCGCAGATCTACCGGGCCAACCTGCTGACGCGCCAGGTCGAGCGGCTCACGTTCGACGGCAACTACAACGTGTCGCCGCGGCCGTTTCCCGACGGCAAGGGCATCGTGTTCGTGCATCGCGAGAACGGGCGCTTCGAGATCGCGTCCCTCGATTTCGCGACGCGCCAGATGCAGGTGCTGACGTCGGGGCCCGCCGACGAGAGTCCCAGCATCGCCCCCAACGGCAAGATGATCATCTATGCGAACGAGGCGGGAGGGCGTGGTACATTGGCCGCGGTCTCCAGCGACGGTCGCGTGAAACAGCGGCTCGTCGCGCCGGCGACCGACGTGCGTGAGCCCGCCTGGGGACCGCTTCCGCGGTCGTGATCCGGTTGATTTCCTTACTTTGCGCACACGATCGTGCGCACCACTCATCCACGCAGGAGACGCCATGCGCAATCTATTGTTCGTCGCACTGATCGCAACTGCCCTGGTCGGTTGCTCGACCACGCCCACGACCGAGGCACCGGTGGTCGACAAGAGCGGGGCGGCCGCAGCCGGGGCTGCGGGAGCGCAGACCAGCGGCGCGGGCGCCGGCGGGGTCTCCGGATCGGCCACCGGCGGGGCGACGAGCCCGTTGCGTGACCCGAACAACATCCTGTCCAAGCGCAGCGTGTATTTCGACTACGACAGCTTCGTCGTGAAGGACGAGTACAAGCCGCTGGTCGAGGCGCATGCGCGCTGGCTGCAGGCGCATCCCGATGCGCGGATGACGATCCAGGGCAACACCGACGAGCGCGGCTCGCACGAGTACAACATCGCACTCGGACAGAAGCGCGCCGATGCGGTCAAGCGGATGATGGTGCTGCTCGGCGCCGGCGACGGCCAGATCGAGACGGTGAGCTTCGGCAAGGAGAAGCCGAAGAACCCCGGGCATGACGAAGCGGCCTGGGCCGAGAACCGCCGCGACGACATCGTCTACGCCGGCGAGTGAGCAAGCGCGCTTCATTCGTCGTCGTCGCCCTGCTGGCGACGTTCGCGCACGCCGCGCACGCCGCCCTGTTCGACGACGACGAGGCGCGGCGTCGCATCGACGCCACCAACCAGCGGCTCGCCGACCTGCAGCAGCAGATCGAGACCCGCCTCACCGCCGTCGAGCAGCAGCTCAAGGGGCGGGGTCTCGCCGACCTCGCCAACCAGATCGAGCTGTTGCAAAGCGACCTCGCCAAGCTGCGGGGCCAGGTCGAGGTCGTGACCTACGAGCTCGACCAGGCGCAGAAGCGCCAGCGCGATCTCTACGTCGACCTCGACACCCGCCTGCGCAAGCTCGAGACGGCAGCGGCCGCGGCGTCCGCGCCGGGGGCTGCCGCCGGCGGCGATGCAACGAATCCTGCCGCAGCGCCGGCGACCGGCGGCATGCCGCCGCCCACTGCAGGGGTGCCGGGCGCGCCTGCGCCCGCGGGACTACCCGGCCCCGTGCCGGGTGTCGCGGCGCCCGTGAACGTGACGCCCGCACCGCCGCCCGCGCGCGCTCCCGCCGACGCTGTCGCCGAGCAGCGCGCCTACGATTCCGCGCTCGACAAGTTCAAGCGCGGCGATTACCCACGCGCGATCACCGACTTCGGCGCATTCGTCAAGGCGTATCCGACGAGCACGCTCGCATCGTCGGCGCAGTACTGGCTCGGCAACGCACAGTACGCGCGACGGGACTATCGCGCGTCGATCGCGTCGCAGCGAAAGCTGCTGCTGAATTGGCCGGACAGCGGCAAGGCGCCCGATGCGATGCTGAACATCGCGTCCGCCCAGAGCGACATGGGGGACAACGCCGCCGCCCGCAGGACGCTCGAGGAGCTGATCAGGAAGTATCCGAAATCGGATGCGGCCACCAAGGCCCGCCAGCGGCTCGGCGTCCGCTAGCTCGCGGTTCGCAGCCCCGCGCAAGCTGCCGCGCGATTTCGCGCAGCGCCTGATCGACTGGCAGCGCATCCATGGCCGCCGCGACCTGCCATGGCAGGGGACGCGCGATGCGTATCGCATCTGGCTCTCCGAGATCATGCTGCAGCAGACGCAAGTCGCGACCGTGCTGCCGTATTACGCGCGCTTCGTCGCCGAGTTTCCCGATGTCGATGCGCTCGCGCCGGCGCCGCTCGCGCGCGTGCTCGAACTGTGGAGCGGGCTCGGCTACTACCGCCGCGCGCACCACCTGCACGCGGCGGCGCGCGCGGTCGTCGCCGACCACCGCGGCAGCTTCCCCGCCGACGCCGCGACTCTCGCGACGCTTCCCGGCATCGGCCGCTCGACCGCGGCGGCGATCGCGGCGTTCGCGTCGGGCGAACGCGGCGCCATCCTCGATGGCAACGTCAAGCGCGTGCTCGCACGCCATCGCGGCATCGACGGCTGGCCGGGCACGCCGGGTGTCGAGGCGCAGCTTTGGCTCGTCGCCGAAGCGCTGCTGCCGCAGGGCGCCGGGGCCGGGACCGATGTGCATTCGGATACGGACGCGGGTGCGGATGCGGACGCCATCGCCACCTACACGCAGGCGCTGATGGACCTCGGCGCGACCGTGTGCACGCGCGCGCGGCCGCGCTGCGACGCCTGCCCGATTGCGGACGACTGCGTCGCACTGCGCGAACACCGTGTCGACGCGTTGCCGTCGCCGCGTCCGCGCAAGGCGCTGCCGCGGCGCGAGGTCCGCGTGCTGGTACTCGAACGCGACGGCATGGTCCTGCTCGAGCAGCGTCCGCCGCTCGGAATCTGGGGCGGCCTGTGGAGCCTGCCCGAAATGCCGGTCGCCGGCGACGTCTCGGCGCATGTCGCGAGCCGGTTCGGCGCCATCACCGGCGTTGCGCAGGCGCTCCCGCCGATCGCGCACGGTTTCACACACTTCGCGCTGACGATGCACCCGCTGCGTCTTCCGGTCGCCGATTGGCCGGCGGGCGTCCGGATGCCGGGGATCGAATGGTTCGCGCGCGAGGCCGCAATCGCGGCTGCGGTGCCGGCGCCGATACGGAAGCTGCTTCAGACGCTGGATCTGCCGAGGGCACATCGGCCATTTGCCTGATTTCAGGATTGGCGCGCTCGCTATACTGCTGACCGTGTCAGTAACCGATCGGGCTCCGTCATGCAGTTCACCGCCATATTTCGCCGCGTTCCGGAAGGCTTCATCGCGTTTGTCGAGGAATTCCCGGGTGCGAACACGCAAGCTGCGACGATCGACGAAGCGCGCGTCAATCTCGCCGAGGCCGTCGAAATGGTCCTGGAGGCAAATCGAGCGGCACGGATGCGTTCTCTTGCGTGAGGGTGGCCGGCACTCGGTCTATGTCAACCGGGCCACGCAAAAATCGTCGACGGTTCCGCGGCACCGCGGAGATCAATGATTTTCTGGCCGCAAAGATTTGCCGGGATCTGCAGGTCCCTGAAATTTAGCGTTCGAGCGCGGCTCTAGGCATCCTCGTCTGGGTTCGACGACCGGAACCCCCGCAGGGCCGCGGATGCAACATCCGGCTCCCGCGGGCCCCCTGGGTACTCCTTCCGGGCGATGTCCGGCTCCCGGCCCGGAGTTAGTATCAGCGGCGCGGCGCCGGACCCGGCCCATCGTCCGGCACGATGCCCATCCGGACCGCGCCGACATCGACGCCCACGCCCTTCGACCATGATCGATCCTGCCCACATCCCCAATCTCGTCACCGGCCTCGCGTTCGCGCTCGCCTTCGTGTTCGGCGCGGTCGCGCAGCGCGTCAACTTCTGCACGATGGGCGCGATCAGCGACATCGTGAACATCGGCGACTGGGGACGCATGCGCATGTGGATGCTCGCGATCGCCGTCGCGATCCTCGGCACTGCGCTGCTGCAGGCCGCCGGGCAGATCGACACCGCCAAGACCTACTACACGGGCGCGAGCGTTCCCTGGCTGTCGCACATCGTCGGCGGCATGCTGTTCGGCATCGGGATGACGCTTGGCTCGGGCTGTGGCAGCAAGACGCTGATACGCACCGGCGCGGGCAACCTCAAGTCGCTGATCGTGCTGGTCTTCCTCGGGATCTCGGCGTACATGACGCTGAAAGGCGCGTTCGCGCTGTGGCGGGCGAACGGCCTCGACATCTTCCGCTGGAACGTCAAGGCTGCGACCTCGGACCTGCCGACGCTGGGGATGGTGGTCGGATTCTCGAGCCGGATCCGCCTCTGGCTGCCGCTGGTCATGACCGCGCTGCTCGCGATCTGGGTGTTCGCGAATCGCGATTTCCGTCGCACTCCCGCATTCATCATCGGCGGGCTGGTCATCGGCGCCGTCGTCGTCGCCGGCTGGTACGTATCGGGGCACCTTGGCTACCTGCCGGAGGATCCGAACACGCTGGAGGCCAAGTTCTACGCGACCGATTCCGGACGCATGGAATCTTTCAGTTTCGTCGCCCCGGTGGCCTACACGCTCGAGCAACTGCTGCTGTGGACCGACCAGTCGCGCGTGATCACTTTCGGCGTCGCCGCGGTGCTCGGCATGCTGGCCGGGTCGGCGGCGATGGCGCTCGCCACGCGCAGCTTCCGCTGGGAGGGCTTCGGCTCGGTCGAGGACGTGGCAAACCACATCATCGGCGGCATCCTGATGGGTTTCGGCGGGGTCACGGCGCTGGGCTGCACGATCGGCCAGGGCCTGACGGGGGTGTCGACGCTCGCCGTCGGGTCGTTCCTTGCGCTGGCGTCGATCATCGCCGGCTGCGTCGTCGCCCTGAAGTACCAGGGGTGGCGCGTCGAACGGAGCGTCGGGTAGTCGGCGGTCGCGGCGTCGCCGGCCCGAACCTTGACGCGGATGCGGGGTGATTGCGCGGGCATTGCTTCGTGAAGCATCATTGATTACAATGAATGCATTGATTGCATATACTGGACTCCAATGGCGAGCATCACGATTCGAAAGCTCGACGAACCTACGAAGCAGCGGCTGCGTTTGCGGGCGGCGCACAACAAGCGCTCGATGGAGGATGAGGCACGCAATATCCTGCGCGCCGCGCTCGCGGCTACAGCGGTAGCATCGTTCGACCTCGGCCAGGTGATTCACCGGCGCTTCGCGCGTCTCGGCGGCATCGAGCTTCAATTGCCGGCCAGGGAGGCGATTCGGAAGGCGCCGGAGCCTGGGCCGTGATCGTCCTCGACACCAATGTCCTGTCGGAGCTCATGCGGGCCGAACCTGCCGAGGCCGTCGTCCGCTGGATTACCACGCAACCTGGGGAAAGTCTTTACACGACGACCATTACCCAGGCCGAAATACTCCACGGTGTGATGCTGCTTCCCGCGGGCAAGCGCCGCGCTGCGCTCGAGGCTGGGGTCGAGGCGATGTTCAGCGAGGATTTCGCCGAGAGGATACTTCCCTTTGGCAGCGATGCGGCGCTTTCGTATGCGCGGATTGCATCGTCACGCCAGCGCGTGGGTGTGCCGATGTCGAGCTTCGATGCGCAGATCGCCGCGATTGCGCTTTCGGCGCGCGCCTCGCTCGCCACGCGCAATGTGAAAGATTTCGTGCATTGTGGCGTCGAGGTAGTCGATCCGTGGCAGCCGTGAACGAGCGACCCCCACCGATTGCGCGGGACGCAATCGCCAACTGGTTTCGCCGCGTCCGGAGGCCGATTCGCGCCTGCTGTAGGATGTCGCAAGACGTCGGGATCGACCTGTCGCCGGCCGGCCACGTTGGAACAGCCATGATCATCTTCGAGCTCAGCTGCGCGCACGGACATCGTTTCGAAGGCTGGTTCGCCTCGGGCGAGGAGTTCACGCGTCAGCAGGAACGCTCGCTCGTCACCTGCCCGATCTGCGACGATGCGCATATCGAGCGGCTGCCCTCCGCGAGAGTCAGCGTCGCCAAGGGCGCCGCCCGCGACAACGCGCCCGCGGCGGAGCCTGTCGAGGAGCGTCCGGACACCGATGCCGCGGCCATGGGCCTGCCCGTCGAGGCGCTGACCAAGCTTCGCGAACTCGTGCGCAACACCGAGAACGTCGGCCGGCGCTTTCCCGAAGAAGCCCGCAAGATGCACTACAAGGAAATGCCGGCGCGCGCGATCCGCGGAGAGGCCTCGCGCGAGGAGGCCAAGGCGCTCACCGACGAGGGCATCGAGTTCACGTCCCTGCCCCGGTTCCTGACGCGCGAATCGCACTGACGCTCGCCCGGGCTGCCATCCCGATTGCCGTGCCCAAAAGCGCCACGGTAATCAAGCACTTGGCATATAATTGCAGGTTTTCGGCGGGCCGTTAGCTCAGTTGGTAGAGCAGCGGACTTTTAATCCGTTGGTCGGCGGTTCGAGTCCGCCACGGCCTACCACGCAAATCGGAGCGTCAGGTGGATTCCCGGCCTGCGGGCGATGACGCGGCGGGCGACCGTCCCGCAGCAGGCAAAGGGGCGATCCCTCCCGATGCCACGACGACCCGGTTGCGTCCTGCCTTCTTCGCTTCGTACATTGCCAGGTCCGCGGCGCCGATCAGCGCGTCGACCGTCGTGCCGTTCTCGGGGAAGACCGCGACGCCAAAGGAGGCGGTTATCTGGATAGCCGCTGCGCCGGAGGTGATCCGCTTTGCCGCAAGCGCCACGCGCAACTGCTCGGCGCGCGCGTACGCGGCGTCCCTCGGCATGTCCGGGAAGAGCAGCACGAACTCCTCGCCGCCGTAGCGGCAGGCGACATCGCTGCCGCGCCCACCGGTATTCAGCAGTCTGGCAACCGCCCGCAACACTTCGTCACCAGCCGGGTGGCCGTACCGGTCGTTGACGACCTTGAAATGGTCGATGTCGCACATCACGATGCCGACCGGCTGGTCGTAGCGCGCCGCGCGGACCAGTTCGCGCCTCATAGTTTCATCGAGGTAGCGGCGATTGTGGAGGCCCGTCAGCGGATCGTGCACCGCCTGATCGCGGAGCTGCGCTTGCAGGTTCTGCACCTCTTCCTCGACACGCTTGCGCTCGGTGATGTCGCGGGAAATGGCGAAGGTGTAGGGTCGATCCAGCGTGACGAGCCGAACGCTCACTTCGACCGGGAAGGTGACGCCGTCCTTGCGCTTGTGATGCGTCTCGAAGGTTGCGCTGCCATCCCTGAGCAGGCGTTCGCCGATTCCCTTGTGCATCTCCGGGTCGCCCGTGTCGAAGTCGGGCACGCGCAGCGCGAGGAATTCGTCGCGGGTATAGCCCAGCGCCACGCAGGCGCTTTCGTTGACGTCGATGATGCGCAGAGTAATGGGGTCCGCGACGTGTATTTCGTCGGGGGCGCTGTCGAGCAGGGTTCGAAACAGCTTGATCTGCTGCTCGGAGCGGACACGGTCGGTGATGTCCTGAATCGTTCCGACGGTGCGCAGTGGTCGGCCAAGCTCGTCGAAAGACGTCTGGGACCGTTCGTGGACGTGCTTGATGCGGCCGTCCGGCATCCGCAGCCGATGGTCGATTTCGTAGAAGGAGGCATGCTCGCGCAGCGAGCGCCCGAACCCATCGGCGAGCGCTGCGCGGTCATCCGGATGCACGGCGGCCAGGAACCGTTCCATCGACGCCATGGACGACGCGGAATCCAGCTCGAGGATGCGGTGGGCCTCGGCCGACCAGCTGCCCTGGCCGGTCGCGTGATCCAGTTCCCAGCTGCCCACCTTCGAAATGCGCTGCGCCTCGGCGAGCTGCACTTCGCTGCGCCGCAGCCCCTCTTGCGCGCGCTTGCGCTCAGAGACATCGGTGCCGACACCGACCAGGTAGGTGCCTTTTGCAGTGTCCGTCCTCGTCGCCTGAAAGCTGTAGTCTCGTGGGCCGCGCATTGCGACGACCCGTGCGTCGATGGCCACCGTACCCGATTCGAACCCCTCCTGGATCTTTCGCGCCACCGATGCACGATCGGCCTCGTGGATGGCGGCCAGCGCGTTGTATGTCGCCATTTGAGCGTCGGTGAGTCCCAGCAGGTCTCTCATCGCGTCGTTCCAGCGATTGAACCGTCCCGTCGAATCGAGTACGTAGAACACGCCCGGCAGGCTTGCAATGAGCGTGTTGGAAAGAGCCCTTTCGTCGGCGATCGCCTGTTCGGTCCGCTTGCGCCCGGTGATGTCACGAAAGAACCAGACCCGGCCGTAATACCTGCCGTTCTCGCCGCGCATCGGCGCGGAGTGGCGATCGATTACCCTGCCGTCCCTGAGTTCGATCTCATCGTGGCTTTCCTCCGATCGATGCTCGTACAGATGATCGATGCGGGCGAGAAAGGCTTCGGCGTCCCGCACCTGCGCAGCGACCGAGCGCAGAACCGGTGCGTCGGCGCGCGCCGCCACCGTCTCCGGCGTCAGGCCCCACAGGTCGACGAAGCGGCGGTTGTAGGAGATGATCTTCGCCTGGTCATCGACCACCAGGACCGCGTCCGGCGAGAGCTCGAGCTGCGTCGCCAGCAGGGTGTTCGTGAATGCAAGTTCCTGCCGCGCGAGCGATTCGCTGAACAGACGCTGCATGCTGAACAGCAGGCCGACCATCACGCAGAGGTACGAGACGATCTTCAGCACGTGGCCCGCGTTGAACATCGTGTCGTAGAGCCTGGCGGAGAGCGACATGAACATGGCCTGCGCCATGAATCCGACGATGAGGCTCAGCACCAGCCAGTGCTCGAACGGATCCGTTCTCCATTCGCCTTTTCGGAAGTAACCGATCAGCGCAAGCAGGAAGAACAGTGCGGGAATGAATTCCTGCGGCCGCGGAAACGCGAGCGCCGGACGGTAAGCCGTTGGCAACGGCACGAAAGCCACGATGGCATAGCAGGCGAGCGCCAGTGCGGCGACGGTCATGTATACCCGCCGGTCGCCGATCGAGCCCGGCGCGCGGAGCTCGTCGTCGCGCTTCCAGGACATCCAGCTCAGCCACAGCAGCAGCGACAGGAAGATGCGCGAGGCGAACCAGCTCCAGGCAATCAGCGACGGCGGGGTCGACGGAAACGATTCGACGAATCGGGAGGAACTGACAACCGCGTGGTAGCCGTCCAGAAAGGCGGTGGCGACGAAGCCGGTGCAGATGAACAGGAACGTGTTGTTCCTCTTGCTGTAATACCGGACCAGCGCGAGGGAGCCGACGGCAAGCGATACTACGGTCGCGACCGTTTCCATCAGCGTATGCAACTCGATATCGCCGTGCCAGGACGACGATCGGACGCCGAAGCAGCCCAGGAAAAGGACCGCGAACACGGCGACGTAGGCCATTCGCCTGCGCGCTGCCGACGTGCCATCGCGTTCGATCGAGTCGGGCGTTGCGCTGGACCGGATCGCGTTCATCAAATGGTCGCAGACAATGCGAGGCGCGGCGTCTCAAAGACTTCTCGCGGCGCCGCCTTGCGCAATCGGTTGCCTTGCATCTCGTCGCACTTCGGCAATGGCAACAGCCGAGATCGGTCGTCGGAGCCGGCTCCGTCTGCGACGCCGCCGGGTTTAAGCGCATGCGTCAGGCTGACGATCGTCGACACCGGTGCCCCGGCCGCGCGCAGGGTGCCGCCGCTGGCGACGGTCACCATGGGTTGGTAGTGCAGCACGAATGCTCCATTATCGAGCGCCTGGCGCAGCTGAGTCTCGAGCGCTGGCCCGGCGGTCACCGACTGTGCCATAGACTGATTGTGGGACACCTGGGCGGCTGTGGGCCAGCAAAGGCAATCGATTGATCTGGTCCGAGTGCCACTCGCGACGCCCGGAGCACGGCGCCCGCGGTGCCCCTCGCGGCGATGCCGAACCCCACGGCAGGGGGCGGGAAGGCGCCTCGGACCGGGAACCGCACGGGCCCACCCCCCGCTCCCCACGCGGCTCGGCGCAGGGCGCGCGCTGGGTGCCGCCGTGACCGCTGGGCGCCTTGGCCCTGTCGTCATGCGACGTTTCCGCTGTCGTCGACGGACCGCAACACGGAGGCAATTCTGGAGTCAGTTCCGGGCGCGGCAGGCGGGGATATCGCCTTCCGGCGTACGGGGTCCCGCGATTGGCTTCGCATGCATCGAAGTCGGGCAACGCCGGTTTGTATGGTATGAAATGTCGCCCCGGCTGTTTCAACTCCGACGATCGTATCCAGGAAGCGTTCATCGGTCTAAATTGACCGTCTATCGAATCGGGAAAAACATTCACAATTCAAGGACGTAGGATGCGTCCACTGGGTCGGCACATATCGACCGGCTTCCGAGGTTTGAGGCTTGGCGCATGAACACGCAACGGAGTAAGCGAATGGTCCTGATTCATTGGTCGGCGCGACATCTGCGCGGCAGCATGCATTTCGCCCACGACTTGCTGTCGGCCGCCTCGCTCGCACGACGCCGTGAGCGCGGTGGGGTGGTCGATCCAGCCCACGATGAATTGCAGTCGGGGCCTGTTCAGTCACCTAGCCGGGACGCCATGAAAAATCCGCCTGATCGCGCAGTTCACGCCATCGCCGAGACGCCCCGATGCCGCCGACATGCCGCACCCGGTTCCGCCCATGCCGGGTTTACTGCGATGGAGCTGATGATCACCGTGGCTATCGTTGGCATCCTGGCTGCGATCGCGCTGCCGTCGTATTTTGCCTACGTGCAGCGCGGCAAGGTGTCCGAGGTCACGAGCATCCTGGGCGATGGGCGCGTTCAGGCCGAGCAGTATTACAACGACAACTTGACCTACGCCACGTTTTCCTGTCCGACATCCACCCAGTCGTTCACGGTTGCTTGCTCGAACATCACCGCGACGACGTACACGATCACCGCAACCGGTAATGCGGACATGAGCGGTTTCATCTATACGATCAACCAGTCCAACCTCAAGACCAGCCAGGGACCGTGGGTGTCCGGCACTGTCAATTGCTGGATTTTCCGAAAGGGCGATGCTTGCTGATCCGCCGTACTGCCGGCTTCACCCTGATCGAGTTGATGGTCGTGTTGGCGATCGTTGGGATCCTGCTCGTGCTGGGCGTACCGCTATTCTCGACCTTCGTCGCCAATTCGCGTATCCGCACGTCAGCCGAGGCGTTCGCGAATGCGGTCGCGCAGGCCCGCACTGAGGCCGTCAAGCTCAACCAGCCGGTCGAATTCGTGATGTCGTCAGGGTGGCTCGTCTGCGCCGTGACGGACAGCATCGCGTCGAATTGCGTCCAAGGGAATGCCGCGGTGTTGTTCCAGGGAGCGGGCAAGGAAGGAACGAGCGAAGTGACGGCGACCGCGACGCCTGCTGGGGCGACGCGTGTCGCATTCGATTCGTTCGGGCGAATTATTCCAGTGAGTCCCGTCGACAACAGCGCCGCGCTGACGCAGGTTGACTTCGACGTCCCGAACGGCTCGGCGGTGAATTCGCGGCCTCTGCGCGTGCTGGTCGAAACGGGAGGTGCGGTGAAGCTGTGTGATCCAGCGGTGGGCTCGAGCGACCCGAGGGCATGCGTATGAACCGTCGAAGATTCAATCGCCCCCGCGCTAGTCGGGGCGTCGTGCTGCTCGAAGCCCTCATCTCAATCCTGATTTTTTCGCTCGGGGTACTGGGTCTGCTGGCTATTCAGGGCCAGTCGATCCAGGCGGCGCGCGAAGCCAACATGCGCGCCGCTGCCGTGTTCGCGGCTGACGAACTGCTGGGGCGCATGTGGGTGAATCGTCCCAATCTTGCGTCGTACTCGGGGACGACGACGCTCGCCGGCCTGCCAGGCGGAACGATGGCTGTCGATGTGAGCAAACTGCCGGCGGTAACGATCACGGTGAACTGGACGCCGCCGGGCGGGACTACGGCGCGGCGGTTCTCGACCACTGCCACTATCACTGGGAATTGACCATGCGCCGTCGTCAAGTCGGGTTCTCGATGGTCGAGCTTATGGTCGGCATCGTCATCGCCATCGTTGTCGTCGTCATCGTCATGCAGGCGCTCGCAGTTTTCGAGAACCAGAAGCGTGCGACCACTGGCGGAAGCGATTCTTCGATCAACGGCGCACTTGCATTGTTCCAGGTCGGACGCGACGCAAGGATGGCTGGGTTCGGCCTGATGTCCCCGACCGGCCTCTTGTGCCCACTGGGAATCAACATCTACTACAACGGCACGACGGCGTCAGATGGGCAAGTGCTCTCGCCAATCCTGATAGCCGATGGCGCCTCGGGTGTGCCTGACACGATTCGGTTTGCTCGCAGCGATTCGTCCTACGGCCTCGCGCCGACGACGATCCTTAAGAACATGCCGAATGCCTCGTCGATCGTCACCGCAAATCGAGGGGCGGGTCTGCTTCAAGGCGCCATGTTCCTCGTGGGCGCTGCCGACGGTTCGAAGGTCTGCACACTGATGCAGATGAGCCAGGATCCGCAGGCGACCGGCAACGGCTGGAACCTGCAGCACAACCCCGGCGGCAGCTATCCGTGGAACCCGTCCAATCCGAACAATGTGTTCACCAACGCACCCACGTATGTCGTCGGCGACGTCGTCCAATCAATGGGGAATTTCGGGATTTCGACTTACGCGATCCAGTGCAATGACAATGCAGCGCCTTCGGACGCCAACAGTTGCGATCTCGTCCAGTACAACCCGGTGACGGCCGGCGCGACGATCAACTGGGCCAACGCGAACCTCAATCACGTCGCGTCGCAGGTCGTGGACATGCAGGCGCAGTACGGCATCGCGGCGGCCGGCGACGCGACCGGCACGGTTACCGATTGGGTCGACGCCACCGGGGCCACGTGGAGCGCGCCATCGGCAGCTAATATGCTTCGCATCAAGGCGATTCGCGTTGCCATCGTTGCGCGTGCATCCAAGTACGAGAAGACAGCGGTGAGCCCGTCGACGCTGGTGCTGTGGCCCGCGAGCACGAGCCCCACAGGGACGCAGAAGACGACGACGCTCAGCACCGCGCAGCAGCACTATCGCTACCAGGTGTTCTATCAGGTGATTCCTTTGATCAACATGATCTGGGCCAACGTATGAGGGTGAAATCCATTTCTGGCTGGGTCGGTCGCGCGTCGCAGCGCGGCACGTCGCTGTTCATCACGCTGATCGCGGTCGTGTTGCTGACCTTTGCGAGCCTGGCTCTCCTGCGCTCTGTGGACACGAGCACGCTGATAACCGGCAACCTCCAGTTCCAGGAAGCCGCGCTCGCGTCGGGGAACGCGGGCACCGAGGCGGCAATCGCATGGCTGGCCTCCAATTCCGCGGGCACCACGCTGTTCGCCGACATTCCTGCGACCGGTTATTACTCGACCTCGGCCGACAGCTGCAACCTTACGGCGCTGTCTAGCGCCGGGGCGACCAATTACGTCGACTGGCTCGGCGCGGGATCTGCTGCCGGATGCAACATGCAACCCGCGACGCTTGCATCCTCCGCCAACGGCGTTGCGACCGGCTACACGGTGGAGTACGTCATCAATCGCATCTGCAATGCGCCAGGTGACCCGAATGCCGTGGCTGCGGCGGACGGCGTGACGCCGATGATCTGCGCCAGCTACGTGAGTCCGTCGACGAAAACCGGCAGCACGCAGATCGGTGCGTCCTACGGTTCCGCGCCGCTTAGCGGCCTGCCCCAGCACTATTACCGTATCACCACGCGAACCACCGGGCCGCGCAACACGGTGCGTTACACGCAAGCGTTCGTCGTCATCTAGGGAGTAGCGTCATGATCCCCATCAAGCGCAACCTACGACTCGTGCCCGCCGTTATCATGACGGCAATGGTGGTCGGGCATGCCTTTGCCGCGACCGTCGACATTACGCAGACGCCGCTGGTCACGGGCGCCACGAAGGCGGTCCCGCCGAACGTGCTCTTCATCCTCGACGATTCGAGCAGCATGAGCTGGGAGTACGTCCCCGATTCCGTCAGCGAAGATGCCGGCAGTGCCTGCTTTGCGTACGCCGGATACAACGCGATGTACTACGACCCGTCGGTCACCTACAACCCGCCGATCCAGAGCGTCAACGCCGATGGGACGCTGAACTACTACCCGAACTCACCGTTCGACAATGCCAAGAACGATGGCTTTTGCACCGGCGGCTCCAACTGCAACAACGGCACCACCGATCTCAGCATCGTCCCGACCAGGTACAAGTCGGCGCAGTTCCGGGCATACGTTCATGGCGGCAGCAGCTACCCGTTCATCACGGCTGCCTCCGATGACCCGCAACAACCCTACTATTACACCTACTCGGGGACGAAGCCGGACTCCTGCGACAAGAACAGCAAGTACACGAAGGTCATCGTTACGGCGAGCTCGGCCGAGGCGCAGAATTTCGCGAACTGGTACTCCTACTATCGCACCCGGATTGACATGGCGAAGTCGTCGGCGGGGGCGGCCTTCGGCGCGCTTACGGACAAGTTCCGGGTCGGGTTCACCGTGCTGAGCGAGCCCGGAATGCCGACCAGCAGCGCCAAATTCCTCCCGATCGACTCGTTTGACGCCACTCACAAGCAGACGTTCTTCACCGACCTCCACGCGGCGGGTTGCCCCTCCGGCTGCGGCACGCCGACCCGCGGTGCGCTGGCCAAGGCGGGACGCTATTTCGCCGGCCAGTTCAACAGCGCCAACGTCGCGGATCCCGTGCAGTATTCGTGTCAGCAGAACTTCTCGGTAATCGTCACCGGATGGATACTGGAACGAGGGAGGGCTCGACACGACCAGCTCGTGCGCAGGCAACAAGATGTACGGCGCATGCAAGGTCGTGTCGGGCCAGGTCGGCGACCAGGATGGCTCGCCCCAGGTGGCGCCCTATGCCGAGGACCCGAAGAACAAGTCGAGCAATTCGCTCGCCGATATCGCGATGTATTACTACAACACCGATCTGCGGCCCTCCGACGGTTCCTTCTCCTGGAACAACTATCCGCTTGGCGGCCAGCCGATCGTGGGATCGCCGACCGACGTTACCGAAAACAACGTGCCGACGGCCGGCGTCGACAAGGCGACCTGGCAACACATGGACACGTTCGCCGTCGCGCTCGGCGTGCCGGGCGTACTCGCCTACGCGCCGAACTATCTGCAAGGCGGATCGCCCGATTACAACGCCATCCTCCAGGGAACGAAGCAGTGGCCCGACCCGCAGACGAACAACTCGAGCCAGAGCGTGCCCGCACGCCTCGACGATCTTTGGCATGCGGCGGTCAACGGGCGCGGCCAGTATCTGAACGTCAAGACCCCCGATTCACTGACCTCCGCGCTTGGCAACGCCCTGTCGTCCATCTCGGTCATCAACGGCGCCGGTGCTGCGGCGGCGACCAGCAACCTCGAGCCTGTGGCCGGCGACAACTTCGCCTACGTGCCTCAGTACACCACTTCGCAATGGACTGGTGACCTGCAGGCCCGCGCGATCGACCTTTCGACCGGTGCGGTCTCGGCGACGGCAATATGGTCGGCCAGCAGCCAACTGCAGTCGATGGTCACTGCGAACTCCGATTCGCGGAACATCTACACGTTCAGCGCCACGGCGGGCAACAAGCTCAAGAGCTTCGTCTCGTCCAGTCTCACCACCGAGAAAGCAGCCGGGTATTTCCAGTCGTCGACGACGTCCTCGCCTGCCAATCCCACCGGCTCGCTGTCGCAGTACGGCGCCTGGACGTCCGCGCAGAAGAGCGCCGCGACGTCCGATGCGATGATCGGCTACCTGCGCGGGCAGTCGCAATACGAAATGTCGACAGCAAACACCACGCAGCTCTTCAGGGCTCGGGTTTCGGTGCTGGGAGACATCGTGGACGCCAAGCCGGTGTACGTGAAGATTCCGCCGTTCAAGTACAACGACACGGGTTACGCGGCCTTTTACACTGCGCAGACGAGCCGCGCGGGCCGCGTGTACGTGGGCGCGAACGACGGCATGCTGCATGCGTTCGACGCGACGACCGGCGCCGAATCCTGGGCGTACGTTCCGAGCGCGGTCATTCCCCAACTCTTCGATCTGGCCGACCAGAACTATGCGACCCAGCACCAGTTCTACGCCGACGGTTCGCTGGTGTCGGGCGACGCCTACGACGGTTCAGCGTGGAGGACCATCCTCATCGGCGGACTGGGGGCCGGCGGACGCGGCTATTACGCGCTGGACATCACCAATCCGTCGAGTCCGTCTGCGCTGTGGGAGTTCGGTGTGGCCCAGGACTCCGACATCGGGTATAGCTTCGGCAATCCCGTCCTGACCAAGCGGGCGTCCGACGGCAGGTGGGTCGTCGTGTTCGCCTCAGGATACAACAACACGTCGCCGGGCGACGGCAAGGCTCGCCTGTACGTGCTCGACGCCTTCACCGGAGTGAAGCTGCAGGAGATCATCGCCAACGGCACGGTGACCGACCCGAATGTGGATGGAATCGCCAAGATCGCCAACTGGGTCGACGACACGCTGATCAACAACTCGACGCAGTACGTTTATGCGGGCGATCTGAGCGGAAATATCTGGCGCTTCGACCTGACGGCGGATGCGGTCCAGCGCCTGGGTTCGACATCTTCGGTCGCCGGCAACCAGCCGATCACCGTAAAGCCGGAGTTGGGTTTGGTGAAGGACGGCACTGGCACGTCCTACAAGGCGATATTCTTCGGCACCGGCCGCTACCTCGGGTTCAGCGACGTTGCCTCGACTTCACCGTCGGGGTCCATGACGCAGACGATCTATGCGTCAAGGACACCGGCACGGATCTCGGTGCGCTGCAGTCGTCAGCGGCGAAGCTCGTCGCGCAGACACTGAACGCCACGACCTCTCCGCGCACGATGGCCACCCCGGCTGCCGTCGACTGGGCGACCAAGAACGGCTGGTACGTGAACTTGCCGATCGGTGAACGCGTCGACGTCGACCCCGCCCTGCAACTCGGCACGTTCGTCGTCGCATCCAACGTCCCGGATGACAGCTATTGCAAGGTGGGAGGAACGAGCTGGCTCTACGCGCTCAACTACCAGACCGGCGGCCCCGTATCGACGGCGGCGATGGGAGGCGTCAGCGGCAACGAGCAGATCGTCGGGACCTTTATGGGCAACGCGCTCACGGTGGGTCTGAGCCTGATTCAGTTGCCTGGCGGCAAGGTAGTGGCGTTGGTGTCGAAATCGGATGCGACAGTTCAGTCGGCAAGCGTGCCCGTGTCGCCGTCGGCGAGCGCGTCGCCACATCGTGTCGGTTGGCGCGAGTTGAACTGACGCCAGACCTCAGCCGCAGGCAGGTTGTCCCGCAGGAGGCCCGGCGATTACACGCCACCCCCGCAGTTGCGAAGCTCGGGGGTTTTCATTTCATCCGATGACGTCGCGCCAGGCGCGCAGGCGCTCAATCCCGGCTTGGCGATATCCGGAAATGCACGATCTCGGGCTGCGCGAGCAGGATTTGCTCCAGAGCGCTGGCATCGCCCGCCCGGCCCGACCAGATGACCATGTGGTATTCGAACAGTTGCGATCCGCGGTGGAGCTGGTAGGAGAGGTCGCGCAACGCGAATCCATGGCGCTCGAGGAGTTGCCGCAGCTACGCCTCGTCCATCGCCTGCGTGCGATCGAATCCGATCTCGAAATGTACGTAGGCCTGGGTCGGCAATCGAACTTCGACGCGGCGCAGCAATGGCAGCGCGACAAGCGTGACCACCGCGGCCTCGCTGCGGCTCAAATACGATCCGCTGCCGATCACCAACCCGATCGCGGAGACGACCCAGATCGAAGCCGCGGCCGTCAGTCCGCGGACGGTGAAGCCCTCTTTGACGATGACGCCGTCGCCGGGGAAGCCGATGGCGGTCACGATGCCCTGGATCTCGCGGGTCGCGGCATCCGCGCTGCCCGCATGCGTGAACAGCGTTCCGGCGACTAGCAGCGCAGAGCCGAAGCACACCAGCGCGTAGGTCCGCACCTCGGCGGCGCGTCGGTGGAGCATCCGCACGAGGGGCCGATCGTGCCGGTGGCGATTAGCAGGCTGTTGAAAAGCGCCCGAAAAATGATGAGCGCATCGATTTCGAGACGGTCGCGGCCTGGTTCGGCAACCGGTTCAGTTGTCGGCCCTGCATCATCTGGTTGCAATCGACGCTTGTGGCGCTCATCAACGATCTCATGGCGCCGCTCCGGCAAGCACCGCGATTGGCATTCGGGCGAGTCGCATCAGGTTACTGGCCGTCAAGGTGAGCTTGAACTGCTGATCAACTCGCCGCAGACCGCGAAACACGGTCTGCCGAATGCGGCCCACGGTCTTGCTCCAGCCAAAGTGCTCCTCGATCGGCTTGCGCACGATCTGGCTCAGTCGGTAGCCGGCATGCCGGGTGGTGCGGCCATCGATGGCGCTCTTGCGGGTGCCGCTGTCGTTGCAGGCGATGTGCGGGGTGACGCCGCGCTCGCGGCAGGCGGCCACGAAGTCGGCGGTGTCATAGGCCTTGTCGGCGCCGACGCTGCGGCGACTGGGTGTCGCCGGCAAGGCATCGAGTATGGCGACGGCCGCGGAACGCTCGCCGAAGCCGTCGGCGTGGGTCACCATGGCACTGACTACCAGGCCGTTGCGGTTCTCCATCAACGCATGACCTTGGTAGCACAGGATCGCCGCCGTGTGGTGGCTCTTGCGGTAGATGCGGGCGTCCGGATCGGTGGTGCTGGCATGGGTGTCGTTGCTGCGCGGCCGCCCCTTCCAGTCGGCCTGGGCATTGCGCCCGCCACCGCCAGGCCGCTGGTCGTCCGATCCATCCTTGGGCCGGAAGCTCTTGTGGCTCGCCCACGCCTGGATCAGCGTCCCGTCGACCGAGAAATGCTCCGTGGACAGCAACCCCTGCCGCTCGGCCAGCCGCAGGACCTCGGCGAAGAAGTCTTCCACCACCTGGTGTGCCAGCAGCCGGTCGCGATTCTTGGAGAAGGTCGAGTGGTCCCAGATCGCGATCGTCGATGCGCCAGGCCGACGAACCAGCGAAACAACAGGTTGTAGCGCAGCTGCTCGCACAGCTGCCGCTCGCTGCGGATCGAGTAGAACACCTGCAGCAGCAGGGCCCGGATCAGCTTCTCCGGCGGGATTGAGTCACGCCCGCTCGGCGCGTAGATCTCGTTGAAGCGGGCGTTCATCTCCGTCAGCGCCGTGTTCACCAGCAACCGCACCGCGCGCAGCGGGTGGTCCTCGGGCACGAAGTCATCCAGCTTCGCCACCGTGAACAGGCTTTCCTGCATCGCATCTGCACCACGCATCGCCGTCACCCAGAGGGTCCAAACATGACTACGACATCGACCATCCGCCGCCAGAATAGTGCGGCGAAAATGCGGCGAATTTCAACAGCCTGTTAGGGCAGCGAAAGTCGGGGCAACGACGTCCCACGCGCTCATCGATCCGCTCCGCGGCAGCGCTCCTGACCAGTCGAGTACACGCGATCGGCGCTACGCGGTCAAGTGCTCCGGTGCCTCCTTCCGCCCCTCGCAGTGATCCAGTACAGCGTGGGACGTCCGAAGCGATCGCAGACGGCGTTGTTGCACGCGGTAGAGACAACGCCGCTGAATCCATCATCCATTTGCACGCATTTGCCTGCTGACAGACAGGCAATCACAGATACTCGCCGGGATTGACTTGCTTTTGAATTGATAAATAGGGGAGATTTCATGAAGCGATTGGGTCTCCTGTGGTTCTCGACGGTCTTTGGGGCCTATGTCGCCACCGACTGGTTCGATACCTGCGGCGCGACCGGCGCCGGTCGCCGCAGGCGGGGCCAGCACCGATCCGACCAAGCGGAAGTTCTTCTACCCGCCGGATGTGGTCGCGACCAAGACGTTCGACATGGTCCTGGCCGGCACCGGAGACCGCGAGCATCCGCTGTACAGCGCGAACACGACGCAGTCGTATTCGATCATCAATCGCTTCTACGGGCTGAAGGATCCAAACGTCGGATCCAGCGTTGCCTCCGGGACGGCGACGATCACCGACAGCACCAGCGACACGACCAACACGACGCCGGTCACCGGTCTCACCGATGCATCGTCGACGCCCTACGACCAGACGACGGCGAACAACGGGTTCTTCATCACGTTCCCGAACGCCGGCGAGAAGGCCGTCAACGCACCGACGACGGTCGGCGGGTTCACCTACATTGGAACGAGCACGCCGCCGACGCCCACCTCGCTCGCGTGCAACAACCTGGGAACCGCGCGCGGCTACCAGATCAACTTCCTGACGGGAGCGAACGCGAGCGTCAGTTTCACGACCGGCGGGCTGCCACCTTCGCCGGTGGCAGGGTTGGTCGATGTACCTGTCGATGGGGTCGATCGCCTGGTGCCGTTCTGCCTTGGCTGCGGAAATCCCGAGGGAGGCGGACCTGACTCGACATCGTCGATCGGCGGCGGCAGACCCCCGATTCCGGTGCCGCCAGTGCGCAAGCGACTCTACTGGTACCTCGAAAAGCACGACAACTGACGCAGTCGCCTTTCGTGTCATGGGGCCGGCGGGCAACTGCCGGCCCCATTTTCGTTCGACCTTCGCCCGATGCCCGGTTGTGCCTTGCGAGACGGGCACTCGTGCGCGATTCGGATTGCCCGGGATCCCCGCAGCCGGCTATAATCCGCCCCTCATCGCGCGCCGGCCGGCAGGTGGCACGCGGTGGATTCGATGCGTCGCCGGGCCGTTAGCTCAGCTGGTAGAGCAGCGGACTCTTAATCCGTTGGTCGTAGGTTCGATCCCTACACGGCCTACCAACTACATCAAGGGCTTAACGCAGATGCGTTAGGCCCTTGATCTTTTCGCGCTTCGCATCGCTGGGTCACGCCCCGGCCACGTTGGCGGCGTGGCAGGACGATTACAATCATCCATGACCCCATGGTTCGCTGGGCCTTCTGTCCGCCGGCGAATTTGCCCGACGAGGTCGGCAATCGGAGCGTCGAAGCGGCCAAACTCTGATTCAAAACTGACGCGTTATGGGGGGACGTCAGCGCGCGGGGCTGGCCCACATTGGGGCAGTCGAGCGAGGCGAGGGAGGGCGGGATCATGGTCGACAGAATCTGGCTGAAACACTATCCGCCCGGCATACCGGCGGAGATCGATCCGGACCGCTTCAGCTCGATCCCGGACTTGCTCGGCAAGACGGTCGCCAGGTTTCCCAATCGACCGGCGTTTCACAATCTTGGCTATACGCTGACCTTCACCGCCTTGGAGCGGCTGTCACGCGATTTCGCGGCCTTTCTGCAGGGACTGCCTGGCATGGGGAAGGGCGAGCGGGTCGCCATCATGTCGCCGAACCTGCTGCAATACCCGGTGGCGCTGTTCGGGATCCTGCGCGCCGGCATGACGGTGGTCAACGTCAATCCACTTTACACGCCGCGCGAGCTCGAACATCAACTGAAAGACTCGGGCGCCAAGGCCATCGTCATCGTCGAGAACTTCGCGCGCACCCTGCAGCAGGTGCTCCCGGACACGCCGGTCGAGCATGTGATCACGACCCAGGTCGGCGACCTGCTGCCGATATGGAAGCGCTGGCTCCTCAACTTCATCGTCAAACGCGCAAAGCGGATGGTTCCGGCGTGGCGCATCGAGGGCTCTTTCAAGTTCCGCACGGCGCTGGCCCGCGGCGCGAGGTCCTCTTTCAAGGCGGCCGATGTCGCACGAGACGACATCGCGTTCCTGCAGTACACCGGCGGCACCACCGGTGTGGCGAAAGGCGCGATGCTGACCCATCGCAATATGCTCGCGAACGTGGAACAGACCGGGGTGTGGGTGTCGGGCAGCTTCAAGGAAGGCTCCGAAATCGTCGTTGCGCCGTTGCCGCTTTACCACATCTTCTCCCTCACCTCGACGCTGTCGTTCATGACCTGGGGCAGCCTGATCGTGCTGATCACCAACCCGCGCGATATCCGCGCCTTCGTCAGCGAACTGGGAAAGTGGAAGTGGAGCGTCATGACCGGCGTCAATACGCTTTTCAACGGCTTGTTGAATGCGCGCGGATTCGACCGGCTCGATTTCTCCGCTGTAAAAGTGGTCGTCGGCGGCGGTGCGGCGATACAGAAGCCGGTGGCCGATCGGTGGAAGCAGGTGACAGGTCATCCGATCACCGAGGCTTACGGCCTGACCGAAAGCTCGCCTGGTGTCTGCGCAAATCCGCTCGATGCTCGGTGGAGGGGCACGATCGGCCTGCCGTTTCCTTCCACCGACGTTTCGATACGTGATGAACGCTTCAACGAGCTGCCGGCATGGACCGGCGCAGGCGACCTCGAACAACACACCGGCGCGCTGTGCGTGCGCGGGCCGCAGGTGATGAAGGGCTATTGGAACAATCCCGAGGAAACGGCCAAGGTGATGCAGGACGGCTGGTTGAAGACGGGCGATGTGGGCCACATGGACGCCGATGGCTATTTCACGATCACCGACCGCAAGAACGACATCATCGTGGTTTCCGGATTCAAGGTCTATCCGAGCGAGATCGAAGGCGTCGTGGCGGCCCATCCGGGGGTGCTCGAATGCGGCGTCGTGGGCGTGCCACATCCCAAGACCGGCGAGGCGGTGAAGGTGGTGGTCGTGAAGAAGGATCCGAATCTCACCGAACAAGCGGTGCTCGAGCACTGCAGGACGCAGCTCACAAGCTACAAGCTGCCGCACCATGTGGAGTTCCGCAGCGCGTTGCCGAAGTCGCCCATCGGGAAGGTCCTGCGGCGCGAGCTGCGCGACGCGCCAAATCCGGGCACGCAGCGCGCCGATGCGTCGTAATGCGGCCCCTCCGAGTTGCATCGGATTACGAGACACGGAGCGTTCTGCACCACGTCGCACTGTCGGTCAGTTTTACAGGCCGCGTGCGACAAGCCGGCGGGACGGCTACCAAGTGGTTGATTGGCAATCATTTCGCTGCGATGGCTCGCATGATGCTTGCGACGCCGGAGCCTGCGACAGTCGCACCTCCGAGCGCCGAATTGCGGGCGGCCACAACTCGTTCGATCACGCGCTTGCGGCTTGTCCCCGGGGACTCAACCCCCTCGTCGCCTGGACCGGAAACGCTGTCCACGACGTCCATGACAGTTACTGGGAGGAACGCGATGAAATGCACTCGATATTTGCTGGCAATGTGCCTGCTCGCGTTTTCGGTGCAGGCAAGAGCGGATTGCTCTGACTCGGACAGCAATATCTGCGCGGTCGTCAACAACGTGCAGACCATATGGAACGAGATCACCGGCGACGTCACGACAATGGCGGCGGACCTCGCGAACCAGGTCAAGCAGTTGCATAACCAAGGCACGTTACTGATCGACAAGGTCGCGGATTCCCTGCAAGTTCTGCAGGCCGTTCAGACGCCGCTGCAGCAATTCGTCGACGGGGGCACGGTACGCTGCGGGCAAGGCTCGTCCTGCTTCCAGTTTCGCAACGATCTCGAGAACTTCGTCCTCGACATGGGTGCTCTGGCGCCGGTATTCCCGCAGATCGCGAACACTGGATTCGGGCACGGCCAGCTTCTTGGCGATTTGATTGCCGCAGCGCCGCCGTTGGCGCTGTTCGGTCCCTATCAGATTCTCCAGCGGATTCCGCACTGGCAGGACGTCCCGATGCAACTGGGCTACCTCTACGATGCGGTCGGCAATCCGGATGCGTTCTCCGGCGTGCTCCCGTCACAGAGCCAGGCGGTTACCAAGGCGGCCGTCTCCTTGGCCTTCGTCGTTCCGACGGAGCCCACTGAATACTTCTGCGCCAAGGGCGACCGCGAAAAGATGGACCCGGTGCGGTTCGCCCAGATACATACAGGCTTGCAGACGGTCGGTGCTGGTATTGATATCGTTGCAGGGTTCCTGCCAGGTGACACTGTCGTCGTGGCGGCTGGCGAAGGCGGAACCGTTGCCGGCGACCCTGTGAAGGGTGTCCTCGAGGCGATACCGAAAGTGATCACTGCGATCTTCGATGCGGTGGACATGTACCGGAGCAGGCTGGCCGTGTGCAAGGGAGTCGAAGCGGACGTTGCCGGGCGCAGTACGCTGGTCGTGTACCGGACCGAAAGCGGAGTCGCCAAAGCGTACTGGGTCGTCATGGGCGTACTGACGCGCGAACGCTCGCTCAACCCAGCGGGCAGCTATGCACAGGCAGACGCGGACATGCGACACGCGTATGCCTTCGCTTCCAAGCGCCAGTGGGCCCAGGCCTATAACGCGATCTGCGATGGGTATGCCGAGATCGACAGCTAGCCGCGCTTCGAGCGCCTCGAGCCGCTGCATTTCCTCCGCGGCGAGCGACGATCTGCAAAAACAAAGCCCACCCCAAGCGGGGTGGGCATCGAAGCCGAACGGTTATTGACGTCGACGGCGCAGTGAGAACGCGGCCCCGAGTGCAAGCAGGCAGGAGAGCATGATCATGCCCCACTCGGACAGGGTTGGAACGGCGATCGCAGCCGCAGTCGGCGCACTGAAGTTGGTGATGACGTTCGTACTGGCTCCACAACAACCATCCTCGCTGAACCCACCAAACGTGATGGTATCCCCGGCGTTCACCGCGATGCTGAAGCTGCCGGAACCCGTGGTGGCGGGAAAGTTGCTTGGACTGGTGAAATTTCCGCCTATCAAGTTGTGGAGAACGCCATTGACATAGAAGTTGAACCCCGAGCAGCAGGGATCGATCGTTGCATCGAAACTCCAGTCGAACGATACGGTTCCGGAAGCTGGAACGACATGTGACACGTCGTATTCCTGCGGTGCCCCGCCGCCGGCGCTATTGTTGGGTTCGAGAATGGTCAGCGTTTGTTGTGTCACGTCGACGGAGGACACGACGGCGTCACCGAAGGTCGAGGTCTTGGTCCATGTCGAAAAATCGTAGGTGCCTGTAAACCCCGCCGCTGCCGCAAATGCAGGCAGACAGAAGAAGGCACTCAACAACAACATCAGCATGAAGCGGCAACGTGCTCTGGTCACTATGTTCTCCCTTGACTTGCTTTTCATCTGACTGGGATACGGTACCGGATACCGTACGCCCGGATGACCCCGATCCCGACCGCTCGGGATCGGAAACTTGACGAGATCCCTGCAAAGTGTCGAGCAACTGCGCGACAATTGGCCGGCCTCGAGAACAATCGTCAGGGCCAACACTAGCGGATTCTGTTGAGTAACTCGATGCGGTGTCAAGTCTGGTGTACAGCGATCGATGAACCGGCGGCTCTGCGTGTTGTTTGCTTGTCCGGTTTCCCGCAAGCACCCCGCTCAAGTAGGCATTTCCAGTCTCCGAATCCGCGGAAGCATGCCTCTCCATTCGAGCTTGACGCTGCGCGTGCCCTGTTGCCGGAACGTCGAACCGATCATTCCCGGGCGCGGTCGCAAGGTCCACATCGAGACAGTCGTCGAATCGACATTCCCCCGATTTCGAGTAGCGCGTCGGTTCTTTGTCCGTCCCCGGCGTCCCACGTCGCCTGTTCATTCATGCGACGAAGACCAGCGCACAGGAGGGGTCCGCGAGTTCTGCGCGATCCTGCCCGAGAGCCACGACCTCGACGAGCTTTTGTGGGGGGCCAGGTCCGGGATGGGCCTGGTCTGACGGCGGTTGCCGCCGCCCGTGGAGGATCTGGCTTCCGCCTTCTCGGCTTGCGCGAACCCAACGGAGGTCCGCTTGGACTCTCAATCCACACAATCCCCTGATAAATCAAGGGCAAAGCATATTGCCATCGCAGATGGGTACTGGCCCCGAGCGCGCACGACATAATCCTGCGGACCGATTGGTCCAACCGTACGACCGGTGGCACCATCCTTGCTTTTCAGCATCGTGCCTTCGTCGCGGACGAAGACCCTGGCGCGCGATCCCAAGCTACGTGGCAGGAACGGTAGCGGGGGAAAGGATGCGGACCAGGTGCTGCGCAAGGTGACAGATGCTGCGCTTACGCAGCACGACGCAATCGCGAATCCGCCCGGGACGATTCGCAATCCGAAACTCTTGGATGCGTCCCTCCGGGGGCTGCTGGATTTGCTGCCGGACGCTGCCTTCCTGGCCGATTCGGCCGGCCGACTCGCGCTCGTCAATGCCTTGACCGAGCGACTATTCGGATACGAAACCGACGAGCTGCATGGCCAGCAAATCGACGCCTTGATTCCAGCGCGCTTCCGGGACGTCCATTCGGAACACTGCTCGGACTATTTCGCACGACCGCGCGCTCGTAGCATGGGCGTGGGATTGACGCTCAGTGCACTGCACAAGAACGGCACCGAGTTCCCCGTAGAGATCAGCCTCGGCCCAATCGAAACCAGTGAGGGGACATTCGTCCTCGGCACGATTCGCGACATCAGCCAGAGTGAGGAGCGCTATCGGGCGATTTTCGAGCAGGTCACGATCGGCGTCGCGCATACGACGCTGGATGGCCGAATCCTCGACGTAAACCGGACGTTTTGCGAGATGCTGGGCTATACGCGCGAAGCAGCACTCGCGCTCCACATCCGCGATTTGACGCACCCGGACGACATTGGCACGACCATCGACGCAAGGGCACGCATGCTCGCTCGTCAGCGTCCCGACCACGAGCGCGACGTACGCCTCATTCGAAAGGGCGGAGCCGAGATCTGGACCCACATTGGCACTTCGCTCATTCGCAGCGCAGACGGCAGGCCGGTACATTTCATCTCACTGCTTCATGACGTCTCCGCGCAAAAGCAGGCCGATGACGAGCACCGCGAGACGGAGCTCCGGTTCCGCCAGGTAACCGAAAACATCAGCGAGGTTTTCTGGCTCACCGACCCGTCGAAGAACGAAATGCTCTACGTCAGCCCGGCGTACGAAAGGATCTGGGGACGGAGTGTGGAGTCACTGTATTCATCGCCGCGCGATTGGCTCGAAGCGATGCACCCCGAAGATCGGCACCGAGTGCGCGAGGCAGCGGAGACGGCGCAGACCAGAGGAGGCTACGACGAGGAATACCGGATTGTGCGTCCCGATGGCAGCGTGCGATGGATCCGGGACCGCGGGTTCCCTGTGCATGACGACGATCGGGGAATCGTCCGAGTGGCGGGCATCGCCGAGGACATCACGGAGTACAAGCGAACCGAATCAGCGCTTCTGGAAAGCGAGGGACGCTTTCGCGCCATGATCGAGCAGTCGATCTCCGGCACCTGCGTGATAGATGCCCAATACCGCCTTGTCTACGTCAATCCGCGACTGGTAGCCATACTCGGATACGAGTCGCCTGCGTCGCTCGTGGGCCGACCGCTGCTCGACTCGGTGGCGCCGGAAGATCACGCAATGGTTGCGGAAGAGCTTCGCCGCCGCATCCAAGGGGAAACCGATGGCGCGCACTACAGCTTTCACGCCATCCGGAAGGACGGCTCTCGTGCCATGCTGGGGGCACAAGGAACCCCCGGGTCCTATGCCGGCAAACGGGTCGTGATCGCGACCATCCACGATGTCACCGACCTGGAGCGCGCTGAAGACGAGTTGCAGCGTACCGTCGCCAAACTCCGACGCGCCGTCCAGAGCGCAGTCGAGGTGGTGTCGAGGATCGGCGAGGTTCGCGATCCGTACACGCATGGCCACGAGCACCGCGTCGGTCAGTTCGCCACTGCCATCGCCGAAGAGATGGGGCTCCCGGTTGACTGCATCGAGGGCGTTCGCGTTGCCGGATATCTCCACGACGTTGGCAAGATAGGGGTCCCCACCCAGATACTATCCAAGCCGACTCGGCTTTCGAAGACCGAGTTCGAAATCGTGAAGGAGCACGCCCAGAAGAGCTACGAGATTCTGAAGGGCATGGAGTTTCCCTGGCCGATTGCGGAGGCCGCATGGCAGCACCACGAGCGGCTGGACGGAAGCGGCTATCCGCGCGGCCTGAAGGGCGACGAGATCATTCTCGAGGCGCGCATCCTCGCGGTCGCGGACACCGTCGAGGCGATGGCCTCGCACCGCCCATACCGGCCCGGTTACGGGGTGGATGCCGCCCTGGCAGAGATTGCGCGAAATCGTGGGACCCTTTTCGATTCCGCCGTGGTCGACGCTTGCCTCCGGTTGTTTCGGGTGAATGGGTATCGGCTTCCGGAGTGAGACCCAAGCGACTCCAAGCAATGGCCACGATACTCATCGCGGACGACCTGAATCAGGAGCGATTCCTCCTGAGGACGATTCTGGAAAATGCCGGGCATGACGTGGCCGAGGCGGTCAATGGAGTTGACGCGCTCGCGCTGGCACGCGCAAGGATGCCGGATCTGCTGATTGCGGATCTTCTGATGCCGGAGATGGACGGGTTCGAGCTATGCCGGCAGTGGCGCCTCGATCCACGCTTGCGTGACGTTCCCGTGCTCGTCTACAGCGCCAACTACAGCGGACAGGATGATCTCGAGTTCGCGAAGCTGATCGGCGCCGATCTGGCCATTGCAAAGCCCGTGAGTCGCGAGTCCGTCCTGGAAGCGGTCAGCGCCCTCGTTGCAGGCGACGTGGGTAGCAAGACCAAACCTCTCATCGGCGAAGAATTCATCTCCAGGTACGAACACTCCGTCAACCGCAAGCTCTACGAGAAGATCGCCGATCTCGCGGCGCAGAGCCGGGCGCTCGAGGAAAGCGAATCGCGATTTCGTGCGATGGTAGAACAGGGATTGGTTGGAGTTTTCCTGGTCGAGTTCAATCGAATCGTCTATGTGAATCGGTGCCTGGCCGACACCTTTGGCTACGAGCCGGACGAAATGATCGGCATGGACCAGCGCGCCATGGTCGCCCCAGAGGATCTCGAGTACGCACAGGAGAAGTTACGCGCCCAGTTCGAGTTGGGCGTTCCCGCAGTTCGCCTCGAGTTTCGCGGGCGATGCAAGGACGGCAGCACGATCGTTGTAGAGGGCGAGACACGCACGATCGAACTGCACGGACGCGCCATGGCAGTCGGCATGTTGGCGAATATCACGCAGAAACGCGAAGCCGAGCGGAAGGAGATCGAATCTGCCGAACGGCTGAAGCGCGTGTTTCATCAGACGGTGGAATTGGTGGCGGCCATTGGTGAATTGCGCGACCCGTACACCCACGGTCACGAGCGCAGGGTCGCCGAGCTGGCGGCAGCAATCGCAGTGCAGATCGGGTTGGATGCGCAGACGGTCGAGGGCGTTCGCGTCGCCAGCTACCTTCACAACATTGGCAACGTTGGGATCCCTGCAGAAATCCTCGTCAAGCCGTCGCGACTATCGGCGCTGGAATTCGAGTTGGTCCGAATGCATGCGCAGGCAGGCTACGAAATCATCAGGCAGGTGGATTTCCCGTGGCCCGTGGCGGAGATCGTACGACAGCATCATGAGCGGCTGGATGGCAGCGGCTACCCACAGGGCTTGAAGGACGACCAGATACTCCTCGAAGCCCGGATCCTCGCCGTTGCGGACACGGTCGAGGCAATGTCCTCGCATCGACCATATCGTCCGGCACTCGGAATCGAGCGCGCACTTGACGAGATACAGGGCAACCGCGGTACGCTCTATGATCCAGCGGTCGTCGATGCGTGCCTGGCTCTCTTCCGCGAAAAGGGTTACACGCTGCTGGCGTGAGTCCCGATTGGATGTGGCAATTGTGTCGTCCTTGTGGCGCGCTTCGGCGAGTGGGGGCGTGACCACAGATCGGGCGCAGGACCCATGCCCGGCCTCGGTTGAAGCGCATTTCCGGAGATGGCTGCGCTCGAGCCGCGACCGACGGGCAGGGTCCCGAGAGTCGCGCACCTCATCGCTTCCCTAGTTTCCGGTTCTCCGACGCATTTGGATCGGCGTCCTACATTCAATTGCGACACCGTCCTATTGGTAGCACCGCCCGTCGTGTCCAGCATACCCGTCATCAGGCGGGGGGTGACACATGTCCGAAGGTACGCGGGATTCAAGGCTGTTGATGCTGGCAAGTCCGAAGCAGAACCATTTGCTCGCGGCGCTCGACACTACGGATTACGCCTGGCTGGCGCCGCATCTCGAACGCGTTCACTTGCCGCTGCGCTCGGTCGTGTACAGCGCCGATGCGCATGCGCACCACGCATATTTTCCGACAACGGGCATCGTGTCGCTGCTCTGCGACCTCGAAAACGGTTCGTCGGTCGAGATCTCCGTCACCGGCAACGACGGCCTCGTCGGCATGTCGCTGCTAATGGGCGGCGATACCTGGATGGGCAGCGCGGTCGTGCGCAGCGCCGGCTTTGCCTATCGGCTCCACGTGGACGTGCTGGCCGAGGCCTTCGAAAATCGCAGTTCGTTGCGACACCTCCTGCTCCGCTACACGCAGGCGCTGATTACGCAGATGGCGCAGACCGGCGTATGTAATCACCACCACACGATCGAGCAGCAATTGTGTCGCTCGATGTTGTCGTGCCTCGACCGGTTGTCGACGAATGAGCTGACGGTGACGCACGAATTGATTGCCCGCATGCTGGGCGTGCGCCGCGAGAGCGTCACGGCGGCGGCAGGAAACCTGCAGGCAGCCGGGCTGATTCGCTGCGGTCGCGGAAGGATCACGGTGCTCGATCGGCCAGGACTGGAGCAGCACGTCTGTGAATGCTACGCGGTCGTAAAGACCGAGTTCGAGCGCTTGCTGCCGCAGCGGAAACCCGATTCGTCTGCACCGGCCGTCGCGACGCGCAGCTTTGCGACGCGACGCGCGTTCCCGGCACCGGCACATCTTGGCCACGGGCGGGCGGTGGGCTCGTAGGCCGGGCTGGTCGGCTGTGCCGGATTGGGGGTCGGCTCGCGCTCCGCGGCCTGGACCGGTTCATTCCCCAGCGCCTGGCGCCGAGGGCCGGCCAGCGAGTCGACCCGCGGGGCCCGGCGCCAGGGGCCGGGAGCCGAACGCGGCGCCCCGGGGCGTCACTTCTGCTTGGCGATGATCTTGTCCTTGATCTTGTCGTAGACGGCCTGCGGAACGATCTTCTTCGCGACCAGATCGTCCTTGCCCTTGTAGGGGCGTCCCTTGATGATGGTCTTGGCACGTGCGTCGCCAATGCCGTCCAATGTCATCAGCTGTTGCGGTGTCGCACTGTTGATGTCGATCTTTTCGGCGGCTGGCGCGGCAGCGGCGGGCATGGCCGTTGCCTTGGCGTCCTTGTCGGCAGCGAACAAGGGGGTGGCCAACCCCAGGGTGACAGCGAGCAGAACGACAGCGAATCGGTTCATGGGATCTCCCTTAGCATGGTTGAGTGCGTCACCGCATTGTAGGCCACCGGGCACTTCACACCTCGCAGCTCGCGGCTCGCGGCTCGCGCGGCGCCCGGACTCGATGATTCGGCATCAGGCACTGACGCCATTGGTTAGCATTTGGCGCTCGGAGCCCAGTTCCTGGTGCTACGATCGAATCCCGAGCGGGTCTGGCGCTGCTCGGTGCGTCGTACTTCGTACGAAGCGCCAAATCTGACGGTGAAGGGTGGCTCGCATGCACGATCCTCGCGTTTTCTTCGCCGCTGAGCGGACGCTCCTGGCGTGGGTGCGCACCGGCCTCACCGTCATGGCTTTCGGCTTCGTTGTCGCCCGTTTCGGCCTGTTCCTGCGCCTCCTTGCAATTCAAGATGCCCGCTCAGCCGGTCATGCGGAATACCACAACCTTTCGAACGCTGTTGGCATCGCGCTTGTACTGGTGGGCACCGCCTGCATGGTCCTGGGCGCGTTTCAGCATCGAAGCTATGTGTCGACGCTGCCCGCAGAAGACGTGCCGCGATCGCACGATCCACGGTACCCGATTGCACTCGCGCTTTTTCTCGCTGCCCTCGGCCTTGCGCTGGCCGCCTATTTGGTGTTGTAGCGGGCCGGTCGGATCGGGGCGTCGTACCCGGTGCGAGCCCTGTTGCGGGGATGCCCGCCAGGCGGCGAGCATTTCGAACATGGTGCAGCGCTTTGCACCGAGCGCCGGCGCCGCGGCCTGACGTCGCCGTGGTCGCCAGGGGCGTTCAGTCCCGGCTCGGCGCAATCCTGAAGTGAACGACCTCGGGCAGCGCCAGCAGGCTCTGTTCGAGTGCACCCGTCCGTTCCGGGTCGCCGGACCAGATGACCATGCGGTATTCGAGCAGCTGCTCGTCCTGGCGCAGCCGGTACGACAGGTCCCGCAGGCCGAAGCCGTGGCGCTCGACTAGCGCCTGCAATTGACCCGCGTCCATCGCCTGCGCGCGGTGAAAACCGACTTCGAACTGGGCGTAGGTCTGGGTCGGCAGGCGATCCTCGAAACGGCGCAGCAGGGTCAGCGCAACCAGCGTGACCACCGCTGCCTCGCTGCCGCTCAGGTACGACCCGCTGCCGATCACGACTCCTATCGCGGAGGCGACCCACACCGAGGCCGCGGTGGTGAGGCCGCGCACGGTGAAGCCCTCCCGCACGATGACGCCCGCGCCGAGGAAGCCGATGCCGGTCACGATGCCCTGGATCACCCGGGTCGCGGCATCCGAGCTGCCCGCGTAGGCGAACAGCGTTCCGGCGACCAGCAGCGCGGAGCCGAAGCACACCAGCGCGTAGGTGCGCAGGCCCGCGGCGCGGCCGTGCATGCTGCGCTCGAGACCGATCGCGCCGCCGGCGACGAGGGCCGCGAACGTCCGTGCAATGACCTCCCATTCGCTCATGGTGCTGCCCCGACACGGTGACCCGGACCGGGCCAGTACACGCGATCGGCACCGGCGGGTCAAGTGCGCCGGTGATTGCGCCGACCCCGCCGCGCCTCCCGCGTCTCCTCCCGCGTCTCCTCGGCCGCCCCGCCCCGTGATACGCTGATTCGCAGCACGGTTCCCGGGGTCGATCGCCTGGCCCTCGCTTCGCAAACGACGCCGCGGCGGTCCGCACACGACTCGATGCCGTCCACACCTCGCCCCGATGCTTCGACCGAGCCGCTGCCGGTCGGCACGGTGACGTTCCTGTTCACCGACATCGAGGGCAGCACGCGGCTGTGGGAATCGCAGCAGCCGGCGATGCAGGCGGCGCTGCCACGGCACGATGCGCTGGTGCGCCAGTGCGTCGTCGGGCACGGCGGGCACGTCTTCAAGACCGGCGGCGACGCTTTCTGCGCCGCGTTCCATACCGCCCCCGATGCCGTCGCGGCCGCGCTCGAAGCGCAGCGCGCACTGCACTCCGAGCCCTGGCCCGATCCGGTGAAGATCCGGGTGCGCATGGCGCTGCATACCGGCGCAGTCGAGTGTCGCGATGGCGACTACTTCGGCGCGCCGCTGAATCGTGTCGCCCGCCTGCTGGCGGTGGGGCACGGTGGCCAGACGCTGCTGTCGGAGTCGACCCACGATCTCGCGCGCGATCACCTGCCGCCGCTCGCTTCGGCGAAGGCGCTGGGCGAGCACGGTCTCAAGGATCTCGGGCGCCGCGAAGCGGTGTTCCAGCTCTGCCATCCCGATTTGCCGCAGAGCTTTGCGCCGCTCAAGACGACGCAGACGCCGATCGAGAAGGAGACGCCGTCGATCGCCGTGCTGCCGTTCATCAACATGAGCCGCGACGAGGAGAACGAGTACTTCGCCGACGGTCTGTCCGAGGAGCTGCTGAACGTGCTCGCCAAGATCCGCGGGCTGCGCGTCGCCTCGCGGACGTCGGCGTTCTCGTTCAAGGGCAAGGACGTCGACATCCCGACGGTCGCGCAGAAGCTCAATGTCGCGACGGTGCTGGAAGGCAGCGTGCGCAAGTCCGGCAAGCGCGTGCGCATCACCGCGCAGCTGATCCAGGTCGCGACCGATTCGCACCTGTGGTCCGAGACCTACGACCGCGAGCTCGACGACATCTTCGCGGTGCAGGACGACATCGCGCAGTCGGTGGTCAAGGAACTTCGAACGGCGCTGCTCGGGCAGCCGATCGAGACCGCGGCGAGCACGGCGGCGGCGGCCGACGTGCGCCGGGCGGCCACCGGGCGCGGCGACAATCCCGAGGCCTTCCAGCTCTACCTGCAGGGGAAGTTCTTCGGCGAGCGGACCACGCAGGCGGACACGGACAAGGCGATCGACCTGCTCCAGCGGGCACTGGCGATCGATCCGGATTTCGCGTTGGCGTGGGCGGAGCTGTCGCGGATACATCAGGTGCAGGCAGGCTTCGGCTTCGCACCGATCGACGACGGCTACGAGCGCGCCCGGGCGGCTGCGCAGCAGGCCCTGCGGCTGGCTCCGGACCTCGCCGAAGGCCACATCGAGCTCGGGCACGTACTTCAAAACTACGACTGGAACTGGAATGCGGCCGACGCATCGTATCGGCGTGCGCTGGAGCTTGCGCCGGGGGACGCCAAGGCGCTGCGCGCCATGGCCGGGCTGGCGGGGATCCTGGGCCGGCTCGACGAGGGACTCGAGCTGATGCGCAAGGCGGTCGCGCTGGATCCGCTTTCGGCGCGCACGCATCGCCAGGCCGCGCTGCTGTATTACCAGGCGAATCGCCTCGACGACACGGCGGCGGCGTTTCAGCTCGCCCTCGACCTCAGCCCGAACTCCGGGTTGAGCCACGCATTTCTGGCGATCACGCGCGTGGTGCAAGGCCGCGCCGAAGAGGCGCTGGCGCTGGCCGCGGCCGAATCGCACGATGTCTTCCGCAACATGGCCCTCGCCATGATCCACCATGCGTTGGAGCACCCGGCGGAATCCGACGCCGCGCTGAAGGCGCTCACCGACGGCTTCGGCTGGACCGCGGCGTACCAGGTTGCCGACGTCCACGCCTGGCGCGGCGAGGTGGACACGGCGTACCAGTGGCTCGAAACCGCCTATGCGCAGCGCGATCCGGGACTCGCGAACCTGGCGACCGACCTGCTGCTGATCCCGCTGCACGGCGATCCGCGCTGGCCCCCGTTCCTGAAGAAGATGGGGTTCGCGTGATGCGCCGCCCGAGGACTTCCGCGACCCCGGGGTGGGTCGCGGCCGCGGCCGCCGGACGTGTTGGCGCAAGCGAATATTCCGTTCGGGACGGCCGTTTTCCCGCCGTATAATTCCCTTGCCGACCGCCGGATCGCCGCTCCGGTAACGGGGGAATCCTCGTGCAACTTGCAAGCCGCCAGTACGGCAACATCGTCGTCGTCGCGCCATCGGGTCGCATTGACCACACTGCGGCCGCCCCCTTCGAGCAGGCACTGACGCCGTTCCTTGGCGACGCCGCGGCGGCGGGACTCGTGCTCGACTTCACCGGCGTCGAGTACATCAGCAGCGTGGGCCTGCGCGTCCTGATGATCGCGGCAAAGCAGATGCGCGGGCGCAATGCGCGGATCGCCGTCAGTGCCCTGCAGCCGATCGTCGCGGAGATCTTCAAGATCAGCCGCTTCGATGCGGTCGTCGAGGTGTTTCCCTCGATCAGGGTTGCGCTCGGTGCGCTGTCGCCGGAAGCGCGCGACGCGTTCGACGCCGGATAGCGCGCGCCAGGCGATGCGACTGATCCGTTTCTGGGGCACGCGGGGATCGCTGCCGGTCGCGCTCACCGCGCATGACGTCAGGCGCAAGGTCGCGTCGGCGCTGCGCGACGCGTCGGGCCGTACCTTCGCTTCCGACGGCGAGATCGACGAGTACGTCGACGGCCTCGCATTCGACGTCGCCGGCACCTACGGCGGGCACACGTCCTGCGTCGAAATCGAGACCGGCGACGCGGATTACGTCGTGTGCGACCTCGGCAGCGGGCTGCGCCCGTTCGGCCAGGCCGCGATCGCACGGCACGGCCCGGCGTCCCCGCAGACCTATCACCTGTTCCTGTCGCACCTGCACTGGGATCACATCATGGGCCTGCCGTTCTTCACGCCGGCCTACATTCCGGGCAATCGGGTGATCTTCTACGGCGCGCACGCCGGGCTCGAGAGTGCGTTGCGCAGGCAGATGGAGCCGCCGTCGTTCCCGGTGCCGTTCTCGGCCTTCGGCGCGTCGATCTCGTTCGTCCACCTCGAGCCCGGGCGGCCGCACGATGTGGCCGGCATGCGCGTGACGCTCAAGCGCCAGCACCACGCCGGCGATTCCTACGGGTATCGCTTCGAGAAGGACGGCCGCACGGTCATCTATACGACCGATTCCGAGCACAAGCTCGCCGATTCGAACGAGAGCACGGGCTTCGCCGATTTCTTCCGCGATGCCGACGTCGTGATCTTCGATGCGATGTACTCGCTCGCGGAGGCCACGTCGGTCAAGGCGGACTGGGGACATTCGAGCAACATCGTCGGCGTCGAGCTGTGCCAGCTCGCCCGCGCGAAGCATCTGTGCATGTTCCATCATGAACCGGCGCTGGACGATGCCGCGATCTCGAGGGTGCTCGCCGAGACCCGGCGCTTCGAGGAGATCACGCGGACCGGCACGCCGCTCAAGGTCTCCACGGCCTACGACGGGCTGGAAATCAGGTTGTGACCCCCGGCGCGCCGGAGGATCCCCGGCTCCGGACCGCCCGCGTACGCGTCATCGGCGGCGCGATCCTCGTCGCGTTCACCATCGTTCTTGCGACGGGCTGGACCGATCGCCTGCCGCTGCAGACGCAGTGGTTCGATGCGTATCAGGCCATGTCTCCGCGTCGCGTGGAATCGTCGCCGGCGACGATCGTCGAGATCGACGACAGGAGTCTCGCGACGCTCGGGCGCTGGCCCTGGCCGCGAACGCGGCTCGCCCAGTTGATCCACACGATCAGCGGCAGCGGTCCGGCCGCGATCGGCGTCGACATCGCGATGCCCGAGCCCGACCCGCTGTCTCCCGACACGCTGCTGGCGCGAATCGATGCCGATGCCGCGCTATCCGACAGGCTCGGCGAGCTGCCGTCGACCGACAAGGAGCTCGCGAGCGCGCTTGCCACCGCGCCGACCGTGCTGACCATCGCCGGGTCGGCCGGGCCCTCGGTCAATCCGCTGCGCGTCGCACCGATCGTCGTCCGCGACGAGCGCACATCGGCCGCATCCGCGGCGCACGCGGTGGCGCGCCTCCTCGAGTTCCCCGGCGCGATGGCGAGCCTTCCGATCCTCGACAATGCGGCATCGGGCTGGGGTTTCGTCTCCGCCGACGATCCCCGCGGCGTCCTGCGGCGCGTGCCGCTGGTCGCGAACGTCGACGGGACGCTGGCGCCTGCGCTGGCGGTCGAGATGTGGCGGGTCGCGCTGCACGCGCCCGCGGTTCGGCTCGCCACCGCCGACGGAGACGTGAAAGGCGTCGCCGTGGGCGATCAGTACTTCCCCACCGAGGCCGACGGTCGCGCGCGGATCTGGTTTTCGCGCCACGAGCCGGGACGGTTCGTTTCGGCGGTCGACGTGCTCGAAGGCCATGTCGGTCCCGCGCGTTTCGCCCGGAAGTTCGTGCTGATCGGCGTGACGGCCGCCGCACTCGGCGACGACCTGTGGACGCCTGTGGGCGAAAAGATGGCGGGCAGCGAAATCCACGCCCAGCTGCTGGAGAACATGTACGACGGCACGCTGCTGGTGCGCCCGTCGTGGGCGCCGCTGGCCGAGGCCGCGGCGTTCCTGCTGCTCGGCGCGCTGCTGGTCTGGGCGGTCCCTCGGTGGCCGATGCGCTACACGTCGCTGCTCGCGCTCACCTGCGTCGTCGCTGCTCTCGCGGCGGCGTTCGGCGTCTTCAAGGGCGAACGGCTGCTGTTCGATGCCGCGACGCCCGTCGCCGCGCTGGTCATGCTGTCGGGCGCGCTGCTCGCGCTGACGCTGGCCGACGCGACTCGCAACCGCAAGGCGCTCGAGCAGGTGTTGCAGCGCCAGCGCGAGGAAGCCGCGCGAGTGGCGGGCGAGCTGCAGGCGGCGCAGCGCATCCAGAAGGAGATGCTGCCGCATGCGGAACTGGTTCGCGACGCTCGCATCGAGCTCGCAGCGTCGATGGAGCCGGCGCAGGAAGTGGGCGGCGATCTCTACGACTTCTATGCTCTCGATGGCCGGCGCTTCTTCTTCATGCTGGGCGACGTGGCGGGAAAGGGATTGTCCGCAGCCATCTTCATGGCGGTCAGCAAGGCGCTGTACAAGAGTGCCGCGCTGCGCTCGGTCGACGTCGATGTCGGTGCGCTGATGACCGCCGCCAACCTCGAGGTCGCGCGCGACAATCCGTCGGCGTTCTTCGTCACCGTGTTCGCGGGCGTCCTCGATCTCGACACCGGCGATCTCGATTACTGCAACGCCGGGCACGAGAATCCGTACCTGATCCGGCCGGCGACAGGCGCGCTGCGGCGCCTGGTCGATGGCGGCGGCCCTCCGCTGTGCGCGGTCGAGGGCTACGAGTACCAGAGCGCCCAGGCGAGCTTCGATCCAGGCGACGTGCTGTGCGTCGTCAGCGATGGCGTCACCGAGGCGCGCGATGTCGCGGGGGCGCTCTACGGCGCTGAACGCGTGGCGGAGGTGCTGGCGGGCGCCGCAACGGCGCAAGGCGCCGTCGAGCGGCTGGGCGCCGACGTGGCGGCGTTCGCCCGCGGCGCGGCGCCGGCGGACGACATCACGGTGCTCGCATTGAGCTGGCGAGGGGCCGCTACCGGACGATGATCTCGACGCGGCGGTTGCGCGCCTCGGACACGCCTTCGCCCGTGGCCACCAGCGGGTCGCGCTTGCCCCGGCCCTCGGCGACGATGTCCCCGGCCGGGATGCCGCGCGCGATCAGTGCGTCGCGCACGGCGTCGGCGCGCTGCAGCGACAGCTTGTCGTTGTAGGCATCGGTGCCGACGCTGTCGGTGTGCCCGATGACGACGATGTCGGGAACCGCATGCTTCGCGATGTCGGGCAGCACGCTTTCGAAGACCTGTTTCGAGTCGTCGGTGAGCTCGTTGCTGCCTTCGACGAAGTACAGCGCGAACGCCTGCGGGCGGGCCGGCTGTGCGGCGAGCGCGTTGCCGAATTTGGCCTCGACGTCCTTCGCGCTGGATTCGAATGCGCGCGGACCCTGCGTCGTCGTCTCCGCGGCCGCATAGGGCTTGTCGAGCACGACCTCGCGCTCGCCCTGCTTCACGGCCAGCACCGATTTGTGGCCGTCCTGCGCGGGCAGCAGCACCACCTCGCCGGTGGGCGTCGCGCAGCCCGCGGCGAGGACGGCGGCCAGGGCCGCGAGCCAGAGCAGGACGGGGCGGCCGCCGCGGGGCGTCGACGGCAACCGCGGTCCGGTGGCGCGAGTCCGAGCGTGCGGCATCGACCGCTGCTCAGCGGGCAGGATGGTCTGCATCGGCACTGACGACGAACTCGGTGCCGCGCACCGCGAGGATCGCCGACGGCGTGCGCACCGTCATCGATCCCGGTGCCTGCTTGGCGAGCCGCCCGGATACCACTGCCAGCGTACCCTTGGCCAGCGAGGCCTCGAAGCGACCCTGGTTGGTGGTCGTGTCGAACGCATACTGGTCGAGCGCCAGCACGCTGTTCGGCCCCGCCGACAGCAGCGAGTTGTCGCTCATCGTGATGCCCACCGACCCGTCGGCGCCGGTCTTGACCACGTCGCCCTGCTGCACGCGCGCACCGAGGCTGCCCGGAATCGCCTGGCTGGCGCGGTCGATCGTCACCGCGCCCTTCGAAACCTTGATCTGGCCGATGTCGGCCGCAAGGGCCTGCGGCGCGACGCTGGTGACGAGCGCGACTGCGAGCATCCATCGAAGCATCGGCGCCTCCTGGGCAATCCGCGCGCGCAGCGAGCGCCGGCGAACGAACCGTCGGCCGGCGGCCAGCAGGGCGGGTTTCCTTTGCGGGGGGAAATCGTGCCTGAAACGGACGCGTTTGTCGAAGGCCGGTGAAGGGTGGGGCCCCGCACCCGCAATCCCCTCGGTCGATGCCCCCGTGAGGACCGCTAAGACGGTCGCTTCGACGCACCCATCCGGCGGGACAACTCCTTGGCGGCAGCGCAGACCGCTTCGGCAAAGGCGTCGATGTTCGGCTCGACGCGCTCCCGTGGGCCCGAGATCCCGACCGCGGAGATCACTTTCCCGTGACGATCGAAAACCGGCGCGCCGATTCCCCAAACCGACGCGCGCCACTCACCGCGATTGACCGCATAGCCGAGGCGCCGCGTTTCGGCCGCCGCACGCAGGACCTCGTCGGCACCGACGGTCGTCGCTTCGGTCCAGCGCTGGGCCGTGCGACCGACTTCCCTGATTTCGTCCTCGTCGCGCCAAGCCAGCAGCGCCTTCCCGGTCGCGGTCGCATATGCCGGCGAACGCCCTCCGACGACGGTGTACGAGCGAATCGGGTGCAGGCCGTCGACCTTCTCGACATAGATCGAATGGCCGTCCTCGTAGGCTGCGTAATGCGCGGTCTCGCCCGTACGGTCCACGAGCCCGCGAAGCAGGGGCATCACCTCGTCGCGAATCGCTTCGGCGTTGAATGCATTGCAGCCGATCTGCCACATCTTGAGGCTCACCGCGTACTCGCCATGCGCAGTTCGCCGCAGGAAGCCACGGGTGACGAGAATGTGGACGAGGCGCAACAGCGTCGACTTCGGGAGCCCGACCTCTTTCGCGATGTCCGCGAGGGTCCGCCGCTCCGACAGCCCGATGCACTCCAGCACGAGGAGCGCCTTTGCGACCGAACTCATGCGCGGATTCGCGGATTTGGTCGCGCTGAGGCGCGCTGCGCTCGTTTTCAAGCTTGATTCGTTCGGCGGGTGGCGCGCGCTTCGCGCACGCGCCGGGCGTGCGCGCGCACACGCTCGGCGAGGCCCGCGCGCGAGGTCGACCGCAGGAGTTCGTCGCGGTCGCGCTCCGAAGGCGGGTCCCGGGTGAGCCGCAGAATCGCCCGCAGGGTCTCGGAGTCGATGGCCTCCGAGGATTGCAGGATCGCATCGACGCGACTCGCGATCTCGTCCTCGGCGCAAAGCGAACTCAGGAGCCCGCAACCGACCGCCTCTGTCGCACCGAGCGTCCTTCCCTCGATCAGGGTCTCGCGGGCGACCTGTCTGCCGACGACTGTTGCAAGGTGCCTCGTTCCGAGCACCAGGCCGAATCGACATCCGGGGAACGCGAATCGCGCGCCCATGGTGCCTATCCGATAGTCGCACGAGGCCACGAGATCGGCGCCGGCGCCGAGCGCAGCGCCTCGGACCACGGCAATCGTGAGGGCTGGAGCGCGGCGCACCGTCTCGAGCAGGTCCTCGATTTCGCCAAAACGCTCGCGCAGCTCGCAATCGTCCTGCTCATCGGCGCCGCTGAGATCCGACCCGGCGCAGAAGCGGTCGCCTGAGCTGTCGAGCACGATCGCTCGGGCGCCGCTATCGAAGGCGTTGCGCAACGACGCATGGAGCCGTTCGACCAGACGCGCCGAGAGGGCGTTGGCGTGCAGAGGGTCGTCGAGCACGATGCGCCACGATCCTGCTCGCGGGACGTCTCGCTCGACCCGGAGGAGATCAGTCACGGGAGGCGGCGCTCGCGGTGCGGCGGTCGGCGAACCAGTCCGCGAAGACCTGTTCGCCGTGTTCGCCGAGACGCGGGGGCGGCAGGGAGGCGCGAATGCGATTGCCGTTGAATTGAACCGGATATGCGGTCGTCTTCGTCGTGCCGGCCACGGGTACGGGCATCTCCTGGATGAGCCCGGTCGAAGTCAGTTCGGGATCGCCGAGGATGCTGGCGAAGGTGTTCATCGGTCCACTCGGCACGCCGCGCCGCTCGAATTCGTCGAGCCATTCGCGTGCGGTGCGCGTGGAAATCACTTCCTGCAGGACGGCGGCCAGAGCCTCCTGGTTCTCCGCGCGTTGCGCGATCCCCGAGAAGCGCGGATCGTCGAGCAGCTCCAGCTTGCCCGTCGCCTCGCAGACTTCGCGCCAGAGTTCGTTGTTGCCTGCCGCGATGACGATCTGTGCATCGCTCGCATCGAATGCCTGGTACGGCGCATTGCGGGGATGCGCCGACCCGAGGCGGCGTGGCGCTACGCCGGTCCCCCAATATTCGCTGGTCTGCAGCGCGGATATCCCGAGCAGGCAATCGAGCATCGAGCAGTCGAGGTGGATGGCCCGTTGGTCGCGCACGGCCTCGCCTCGTGCGGCGAGGATCGTATACGCCGCGTAGAGGCCCGCCGTGAAGTCAGCCACCGGGACGCCGCATTTCACCGGCGGACCGTCGGACTCGCCGGTAACGCTCATGAGCCCGGATGCACCCTGAACCACGACGTCGAACGCGCCGCGTTTCGCGTACCGGCCGTGCTGGCCGTATCCGGAAACCGAGCAGTAGACGATCGACTTGTGCAGCTTGGCCACGTCATCGAATCCGACTCCGAGCCGGTCGAGGACGCCCGGGCGATAGTTTTCGATGATCACGTCGGTTCGGGAACAGAGCTCGCGCACGCGAGCAAGCTGGTCGGGGTCCTTGAGGTCCACGACGATGCTGCGCTTGCCACGATTGAGCGACGCGAAGTTCAGGCTGAAGGACTCTCCCGCGGCGTTTTCCACGATCGGCGGCCACGTGCGCAGACCGTCGCCCTGCGGTGCCTCGACCTTGACGACATCGGCGCCGAGGTCCGCAAGGAGCATTCCGCAGAACGGGACCGCGGCAATGTGCCCGAATTCGAGTACTCGCAGACCCGCGAGCGGCAGGTGCGGTGCGCTGCTGCTCATGTGTCCGCTCCTGCCAACAGGCCTGCAGCGGCGCTTTCGACTGCCTGTCGATACGCGGCGATGCGATGCATGCTGTTGAAAAGAAACGCGCCCGTAGGCTGGGAGTCGCGCTCGAAGGTCGCGACGAAACGCCGGTCGTCCAGGGCGCCCTCGACCACGCGCATCGTGTCCCCGGGTCGCGGGGAACCGATCAGTTGAAGCTTGCAGTCGTATTGATCCGACCAGAAAAACGGAACAGGCGCGTACGGCTGCCGTGTTCCGGGTGGGGCAAGGAGCGTCCGTGCGGCGGCGTCCCCTTGCGCGATCGCATTGTCCCAATGCTCGACTCGCAGCTGCCCGTAATGGGGGTGCGCCCAGCTTGCGACGTCGCCGGCGGCGACCACCCGCTCGGCGCCGAGCGCCGCGCATGCGGAGTCGCACACCACGCCATCGTCGAGGACGAGGCCCGAGCCTCGCAGCCATTCGACGTTCGGAGTGACACCGACTCCGACGATGACGCAGTCGGTCTCGATCGTTCTGCCGTCCCGGAGCCGCACCCGTTCGACCGACGTCGAGCCGAGGATCGCGTCCACTGCGACGCCGAATAGCGGGTTCACGCCGTGCGATTCGTGCAGTCGCAGGCACACGCCGCCGAGCCTTTCCCCGAGGACGCGACGCATCGGCACGGAATCGATATCTGCGAGGGTGACGTCGTGTCCGAGCTTTCGAAGGGACGCTGCGGCTTCCGACCCGATGAACCCGGCACCGACGATCACGACCTTGCGGGTGCCCGAGGCGAGGTGGGATCGGAGCGCCTGCGCGTCATCGACGGTCCGCAGCGTGAAGACTCCGTCCAGCTTCACGCACCAGCCCGGCCTGCATGCGTGCGCACCGGTCGCGACGACGAGACCATCGAATCGGAGACGGCGGCCGTCGGCAAGCACGACCTCGCGGTGGTGCATGTCAAGGGCGATGGCGCGGGCGTTCAGAATCCACTCGAGCTGCAGCCCGTCGGCGATGCGCAGATCGAGTCGGGGGCGGTCCCACTCGGCGCAGAGGAACTGCTTCGACAGCGGTGGGCGCTGGTACGGCAAATGCGGCTCTTCGCCGACGACGGTGATCGTTCCGTCGAATCCGCGCTTTCTCAGCGCCTGCGCGGCGGAGAAGCCGGCGAGCGATGCGCCGGCGATGACGACGGAACGCACGCCGCTATTTTTCGATTGTGATCGCCTGCGTCGGACAAAGCCGTGCCGCGTTTTCGACTTGTGCGCGAAGACTCTCGGGCGGCTCCTCCTGCAGAACGTACAGCATGCCATCCTCGCGCACTTCAAAGACATTCGGTGCAGCGAGCACGCATTGGGCGTTGCTCATGCATGCATCAAAGTCGACGATCACCTTCATCATCCGGCTCCTTGTGCTCTGAGGTTGGACGCGTATTTCGCCATCTCCAGCGATGATGCCGACAACCCGAGGGGTTCGTTGTTCTCCGCCTTCTCCATGCGAGCGAGCACGCGGCGCGCATGGACGACACCGACGTCGGAACGCAGGTTGATCTCGCGATATGTCGTGCTGTCGGAGAGGGAATCGGAGAAATCGAGCATTTCCTGCTGCTTGGCCAGTGCCCACTCGTCCTGGGCGACGACCTCGGGAAACTCGAACGCCATCCCCTGGGCGAGCGTCATCGACCGATCGGGCGGGAAGCGCACCCCGGCTTTCGCGATCATGATCCAGTGCCACTCGAGGTGATGCTCGTCGATCGGCGTATCGGTGTGGCACAGGATGTAACCGGCTTCGTCGTCCGTTCCGAGCTTGCCGGGTGGAGCGACGTGCAATTGAACGCGGACAAGACCGGGGCCGATCATTGCGTGGGTATGGTTCCGATCCACCACCTCGAGGCCGAACCAGCGCTGATAGTACGGGGGCAGCCGGTAGTCCTGCACGCTGCGCGTGGTCATGACCTTGGGATTTCCGTCCACCATGCCTTCGACCAGCCCGACCGGGATCATCGAGTTGGCGAGGTCTCCGATATTGCCGTCGTGCAGCGGGAAGAAGTGGGTGATGTCCAGCAGGTTCTCGATCAGCAGCCGGGAATTGGCGCGAATCCTGATCGGCGGGTCGGCAATGACCGCTTCGAAGCGCGAATCGGCGAGCTCCGGTATCCGCGGCGGCTTCACGTCACCGGTCTTCGCGGGGTCTCCCGGCCACAGCCAGACGAGGCCGTCCTGCTCGACGACCGGATAGCGATGCAGCTGCGCCGCCGGCGAAATCGGGATGTCGCGCTGCATCGGAATATCGACGCATTTGCCCGAGCTGTCGTAACAGAGGCCGTGATAGGCGCAGCGCAAGATGCCGTTGTCGAGCAGCTTCCCGTCCCAGAGCGGAAAGCGCTTGTGGCAGCAGCGTCCATCGAATGCCACGACCGTGCCGTCCTGCGCGCGCCACATGACGATCGGCAACGCAGTGATGACCTTCTTGTCGAGCTTGTACTTGAAGTTGCGCGACAGCCCGGCGACGTACCAAGTGTTTCGGATCATCGAACTTGGCCTCCGAAAAGTCTCAACATGTGGACCTAAATTCTATATGTTAATCATATCAATCGCGGGCCAAGGGGTCAAGCCAGGAGCCCCGTTCAGGCCAGGTATGCGCTGCGGACCAGGTCGGAATCGAGCAGCTCGTCCGCTGCCTGCGAGAAGCGAATCTGCCCATGCGACAACGCGTACGCCCAATTGGCGAATTCGAGGGCGAGCGAGGCGTTCTGCTCGACCAGCAGTACCGAGATGTCGTGCTCGTGGAACTTCGAGATGACTTTGAAGATGTACTCGACGATGAGTGGCGCGAGGCCAAGGCTGGGCTCGTCGAGGAGAAGCAGCTTCGGCTCACCCATCAGCGCCCGGCCGATCGCCAGCATCTGTTGCTCGCCACCCGACAGCGTGCCGGCGAGCTGGCCGAGACGGGGTCCGAGCGCCTCGAAGATGTCGATCACGCGGTCGAACTGCAGCTTCGGATTGCCCCGAACATAGCTTCCGAGCAGAAGGTTCTCGCGTACGGTCAATCCGGGAAAGACCTGCCGGCCCTCCGGGCAATGGATAACGCCGCGTCGCACGATTGCGGACGGGTCGAGGCGCGAGATCTCCTCGCCGTCGAAGAGGATCGTTCCGCGCGACGGTTTCAGGATCCCGGAGATCGCTTTCAGCATCGTCGACTTGCCGGCTCCGTTCGCACCGAGCAGTGCGACCACCGAACCGTCGGGAATCTCGAGGCTCACGCCGCGCAGCACGTGCACGTGACCGTAGTGGACGTGGACGTGGTCGAGCTTCAGCACGAAGCAGTCTCCGCCTGCCCGCGACGGCCGGTGCCCAGATAGCATCGCAGGACTTCCGGGTCGCGACGCACGCCGGAGGGCGATCCTTCCGCGATCTTGCGACCGAAGTTCATCACCGTCACGCGCTCGGCGATGCCTTCGAGCAGCTCGAAGTGGTGCTCGACCATCAGCACCGCGCACCGCTTGCCGGCATCCGCGATGCACGCGAGGAGGCGGGGCGTCTCGGCCTCCGTGAGGCCTGCGAATGGTTCGTCCAGCAGCAGGAGTTTCGGCTCCGAGATCAGTGCGCGCGCAACGTCCAGCAGCTTCTGGTGCCCGTACGGGAGGTCGGCCGGGGAGAAGTCGCGCAGCTCCCACAGGTTGAGCTCCCGCAACAGCCGTTCGGCGCGTGCGCGCGCGGTCTTTTCCTGCCTGCGGGTGGAAGCCGTCATCAGGGCGCCTTCCAGGCCGGTCGTCATCTCGCTGTGGAGGCCGACCAGCAGGTTCTCGAGCACCGTCAGCGACGGGAAGAGCTCGGCCCTTTGAAAGCTCCGCGCGATGCCGGCGCTGACGACTTGATGAGGCAACAACCCCATCACCTCGGTCCCATCGATGCGGACGCTGCCGCTCGCAATCGTACAGACGCGGCTCAGCGCGTTGATGAGCGTGGTCTTGCCGGCCCCGTTGGGTCCGACAAGCGCGAAGACCCCGGTGTCCGGCGCGTCGAGATCGAGTCGATCGACGGCGACCAGTCCTCCGAAGCGAACCGTCACGCCACGTGCCTCAAGCATCGAGGGGCACCGTTGCATTGCGCGCCCGGTCGCGCGGCCTGCGCTTCGCGGTGCGACGGCGCAGCAGCGCTTTCAGTCCGCCCGGGAAGAAGAGCACCACCAGCACGATCATTCCGCCGAGGATCGTGAGGGAGAGACCGCTTATGGTCGCCGCTGCGTTCTTGACCGCATCCACGATGACCGCGCCGCCGATCGCCCCGGAGATCGAGCCCATTCCCCCGATGACTACCATCGCGAAGAACAGGAGCGAGCTGTCGATGCCGAAGTCCTCCGGCGCGACGAATCCCGCGAGAAACGCATAGATGCCACCGGCGGCGCCCGCAAGGAATGCGCTGCACGCGAAAGCGACGACCTTGGTGCCGGCGACCGGGACTCCCATTGCGGCCGCGGCGATCTCGCTGTCCTTGACCGCAGCGAACGCGCGCCCCAGGCGAGTCCGGGTCAAGCTCCAGACCAGGAGCGTCGCGACGAGGAGGGCGATCAACGCAACGTAGTACATCGGGACGGGGGCGCCGACGTCGAGGCCGAGCAGGGTCGGTTTGTGCAGGTGCAGGCCCTGGTCGCCGCCGGTCAGCGCGTCCCACTTGAGCGCGATCTGGTCGACTGCGATCCCGAATCCCAGTGTGACGATGCCGAGGTAGTGTCCGCGCAGGCGCGTCGCGGGGATGCCGAGAAGCAGGCTCGCGACTGCCGCAAGGGAACCGCCAGCGAGCGCACCGCCCAGCAGACCGACCCCGAAGCGCACGTCGAGTATGGCTGCGGTGTACGCGCCAACCGCCACGAACCCGCTGTGTCCCAGCGAGATCTGACCGGTCCGGCCCATCAGGAGGTCGAGGCTGATCGCGACGATCGCAAAGATGAAGAACTCCGACACGACGAACAGCCAGTAGACCTGGCGCTCGCCGATCAGCTGAAGGACGAGCGGCAGCAATGCCGCGACGATCACGACCGGTACGGTAACCGCATATCGTGGCACGAACGAGTCTCGCTAGACCTTCTGCACTGCCTTGCGACCGAACAAACCGTCGGGCCGGACGTACAGCACGAGCAGCAGAAGCCCGAATACGATGGACATGGCGAGCTCGGGTGCGAGGAACGCATCGATCATATTGACGATAACCCCGAGGATCAGTCCGCCTACGACCGCGCCGACGAGGGAGCCGAAGCCGCCGACGATTGCGGCGATGAATCCGTAAACGACGATCGTGTCCATCATGTTCGGGGTCACGGACGTCGTCGGCGCGGCAAGGATCGCCGCGACCGCCGCCAGGAGGACGCCGAGGCCCCAGGCGGTACCGAGGACGCGTCCGACGGGAATTCCCATCAGACGGGCGGCATATGCATTCTCGGTTATTGCCCGCATGCCGAGACCGAGCTTCGTCGCCCCGAACAGCGCGGCGAGCGCGAGGCCGAGCGCGACGAGCAGCACCAGCTGGACGATGTCCTGCGGCCGCAGGACCAGACCCGCGAGGGTCACCGGCGCGATCGCGATCGGAGGCGCCATCGGGCGCGGGTTGTAGCCGAATGCGAGGCCCAGCACGCCCTCCAGGAACATGAACAAGCCGAGCGTCACGACGACCTGGGTCAAGATCGGCGCGCCGTTCAGACGTTCGAGGAGCAACGCCTGGACGGCGGCGCCGAGGATGAACGCTGCCACGATCGCGCCGAGGAGGGCGAGTGGGACCGGCACGTGCAGCTCGGAAATCAGCACGTACGCGACATATGTCGCGGCCATTCCCATCGCCCCGTGCGCAAAGTTGACGACGGTGCTCGCGTTGTAAATCACCACGAGCCCCAGCGCGGTAAGCGCGTACAGACTGCCCTGGGCCAGTCCCGCCAGCGAGATCTGGAGCAGATACTGCGTCACGGCGGGCGCCGCGCTATTTGGTCACGGCCGTCGAGCCGTTGAACGCGCTGTCGGGAACGATCCCCCATTTGCCGCCCTTGGCCTGCCACAGTAACTGGCAACAGCCACCTTCGTGGTGCTGCGGCGAGTAGTTGATCTTGCCTGCAATCGTGTCGAAATTGTGCAGCGTCTCGAGTTGCGCGACGAAAGCGTCGCGGGTGATCGGCCCCTTGATCTTTTCGAGACCTGCGTACGTGACCTGGCCGGCCAGCCAGCCCCAGGCGGCGTAGATATCGGGCGCGTGGCCGGGAGCGTACTTGCCCATGGCGGAGGCGAATTCGGCCCACTGCGGATCGGCACTGCCGGGGGGAGGAAGGAACGCAGTGCAGAAGGCGCCGTCCAGCGATGCGATCGCGTCGAAGATTCCCCCATATCCGCAGGCTGAGGAGGTCAGGATGCGCGTTGGATGGTAGTCGAGGCTTGCCATCTGATTGAGAATTTGCGCCCCCGAGGTCGCGATGGTCGCCAGCATCACGACCTTCACCCCTGCCGACTTCAGTTTGATGACGGCGCTGCTGAAATCGACCTGCGAAGGCACGTACGGTATTTCGATGTCGACTTTGCCGAGCTCGCTCTTGATTCCCTCGAGTATCGGCTTGCCGAAGGCATCATCCTGGTAGATCACCGCAGCGGGCTGGCCGCTGAAATGCTTCTTGACGAACGCACCCATCGTCTTGCCATCGGTCGTGTAGATCGGCCACGACGGGAACACGTACTTCAATCCGGGTTGATAGAAGAGCGGACTTCCGCTGCCCATCGAGACCAGCGGGACGTGGGCCTCGTTCAGCACCTTGTAGACCGCGGCAGTCGTCGGGCTGCCGATGCTGCCCACGATCGCGAAGACGCCGTCTTCGTAGACGAGCTTCTTGTCGAGCGCGGTCGTCTGCGCGGGCTGGTAGCCGTCGTCGTAGCTGATCAGCCGAAGCTTCTTTCCGGCGACGCCTCCGCGGGCGTTCACGGAGGCGATGTAGGCGCTGAGACCCCACTTCGATGCGCCGATGGGCGCCTGCGGTCCCGATTGCGCCGCCGTCTGGCCGAGGACGATCGTGTCGCCGGTGACGGTGCCGCCCGGCGCCGCCGAATCCGCCGCGGATGCGGCGGATGAAGTGAGGAACGCACAAGCGATCGCCGCGGCGAGATTCGTGACCAATCGAAGCATGGAATTGCTCATGTACTTCCCCCCGGTGATATCGCAAAAGTCCCAACATGTGGAACGCATGTCTGCAGAATGACTTTAGCACGCCACCTGTGGTCGGGCAAACCTGTCCCTGCGCGATCTCGTCCTGCGGAAATTGACGTTTACGTAAACGTAATGTACGGTGGGGCTACGCTTCCGGGTAGCCACGCGCCACCGGTGTCCGGCGCCTCGCGGACCCGGGATCCGGACACGCGCTGCCGGCCCGCCCGAGGTTCCGGTAAGCTTTGCGACGCCCGCCCGCGGGCCGATCCTGAATGCGCCACCGCGACTGTCGCCCACGGGCGCGTCCGGCTTCCGCGAGGTTCGCGATGAACGACACGACCCGCCAGCCGCTGGTGTACAAGCCGCGCAACAAGCTGCGCTTCGTGACGGCTGCGAGCCTGTTCGACGGCCACGACGCATCGATCAACATCATGCGCCGCATCCTGCAGTCGACCGGCTGCGAGGTGATCCACCTCGGCCACAACCGGTCGGTCGAGGAGATCGTCGACTGTGCGCTGCAGGAGGACGCGCAGGGCATCGCGATCTCGTCGTACCAGGGGGGACACGTCGAGTACTTCAAGTACATGCTCGACCTGTTGCGCGAGCGCGGCGCCGGACACGTCAAGGTCTTCGGCGGTGGGGGCGGCGTCATCGTGCCCGCTGAGATCCGCGAGCTCCACGATTACGGCGTCGCGCGCATCTTCTCCCCCGAGGACGGCCAGAGGCTCGGGCTGCAGGGCATGATCAACGAGATCGTCGCCGCCGCCGACGTCGACCTCGCGAAATCGCCACCTGCGTCCCTCGACGCCCTTACGGCCGACGATCGCCACCTGCGAACGCGAACCTTGGCGCGGACCATCACGGTGCTGGAGAGCGGCGCCGTGTCGGCGACCCTGCGCGAATCACTGTTCGCCGCGGCCGCGCGATCGAAGGCCCCGGTGCTGGGCATCACCGGCACCGGCGGCGCCGGCAAGAGCTCGCTGACCGACGAGCTGGTGCGGCGCTTCCGCCTGGACCAGGGCGACCGGCTGAAGATCGCGATCGTCTCGATCGATCCCTCGCGCCGCAAATCGGGAGGTGCGCTGCTGGGCGACAGGATCAGGATGAACGCGATCCATGCGCCGAACATCTACATGCGCTCGCTCGCGACCCGCGAAGCGGGCAGCGAGATCTCGAAGGCGCTGCCCGATGCGATCGCCGCATGCAAGGCTGCGGGCTTCGACCTCGTCATCGTCGAAACCTCGGGGATCGGCCAGGGCGATGCGGCGATCGTCCCCCATGTCGACATTTCCCTGTACGTGATGACGCCCGAGTTCGGCGCCCCCTCGCAGCTCGAGAAGATCGACATGCTCGACTTCGCCGATTTCGTCGCCATCAACAAGTTCGACCGCAAGGGTGCGCAGGATGCCCTGCGCGACGTGCGCAAGCAGTACCAGCGCAACCGCGAGCTCTGGAAGACGCCGTCCGAGGAGATGCCGGTCTTCGGCACGATCGCATCGCGCTTCAACGACGACGGCGTGACCGCTCTCTACGGCGCACTGGCCGCGGCGCTGCGCAGCCGCGGCTTGGCGCTGGCTCCCGGCGCGCTGCCGGTGGTCGCCACGCGGCAATCGACGCAGCAGCGCGCGATCGTGCCCGCGCCGCGGGTGCGCTATCTCGCCGAGATCGCCGAGATCGTGCGCGGCTACCACGGTCACG